>CAZELA010000001.1:0-565092 GCA_964512835.1 uncultured Candidatus Saccharibacteria bacterium
CAACGTGGAGCAAATCCCTAAAAGATGCCTCAGTTCGGATTGGGGTCTGCAACTCGACCCCATGAAGCTGGAATCGCTAGTAATCGCGGGTCAGCCACACCGCGGTGAATACGTTCTCAAGCCTTGTACTCACCGCCCGTCAACTCAGGGAAGTTGGGAGTGCCCGAAGCTCATTCTTGAAATGATCTAAGGCAAACTCAATGACAAAGAGTAAGTCGTAACAAGGCACGGGTAGCGGAAGCTGCTCGTGGATTCATTCCAAAATTGGACGTGGAACGGTCTTTTGACCTAGTACGCTGATAGTCGATTTGAGTGTCTCGATCGAGCACTCAACAGGAAATTGTATTCATCCTTAACTGATACATGACCGACCGGGAAAGACTGGTTGTTTGGACGAAACAAAAGAGTGTGTATCACTGTTTTGATTTTGTTCTTGCGAGTGTGTTCAAAAAAGCTTTGTCTATTCAAATGTCCGATGTTACAGAAAACGCCGCTCAATGAGCGGCGTTTTCTGTTTGACGGGTACCTACTCGTTAAATGCAGTGGGTCTTGAGCGGTTCGAAGCCGTTGAAGCCGACGGACGAGTACGTCGTCGTGTATGCGCCGGTTGTATGAATGCGGACACGGTCGCCGGCCTTTAGTGACAGCGGCAGCTCATAGCGGAACTTCTCGTAGAGGATATCTGCGGAATCGCACGACGGGCCGGCAATAATGACCGGACCGGTTGCGCCTTTGCGCCCGACGACCTCGATCTTGTACTTGATTGCTTCGTCGAGTGTTTCTGCAAGACCGCCGAACTTACCTACATCAAGGTAGACCCAGCGCACGTCCTCTCCGGACGACTTTTTGGATACCAAGACGACTTCAGCTTCGAGTATGCCGCTGTCACCGACAAGCGATCGTCCGGGTTCGATGATGATGCGAGGGGAGTCATCGCCGAAATATTTGGAGAATGCCGCTCGGATCGCGGCTGCGTAAGAATCGATCGATTCGATCTTGTCGCGGTATTGGGCCGGAAGTCCGCCGCCGATATTCACGAGATCGAGCGTGATACCGCTGTCTCGAAGTTCTCGAAAGAGTTGCGCTGCCTGCTCCAGTGGGCGATCCCATTGATCAAGTCGGGTTTGCTGTGACCCAACGTGGAACGACACGCCTCGTGGCTGCAGTTTGAGGTCACGCGCCATTTTCAAAAGCGTGCTCGCCATATCAAGTTCGCATCCGAACTTGCGCGAGAGCGGCCAATCAGCACCGTCACAGGTCGTGAGAATCCGGCAGAACACATGTGCATTCGGTGCGGAGCGAGAAAGTTTCTGCAATTCGTTCTCCGAATCAAATGCGAACAGTCGTACGCCTTTTGCATATGCGTACGCGATATCGGCTTCCTTTTTGATCGTATTGCCGTACGAGATTCGCTCCGGGGTAGCTCCGGCCGCAAGCACGAGATCGATCTCGCCAGGACTCGCCACATCGAAGTTCGAACCCAGGCCCGCGAGAAGCGAAAGCACCTCAGGTGCCGGGTTTGCCTTCACCGCATAAAAAATATCACCGCGGGGCATGGTGCGGCGCATGTCGGCATATTTCGCGGCGACGACCTCGAGATCGACGACGAGAAACGGGGTGGAGGGGGAGTGTTTGCTGATAAACGTATTTATCTTCACCGTTGACGGAACCGAAATCTTTTTCGGCTGACTACGGGACACACTACGCTGTTTGGAAGAAACGGAGTGAGCTACCTCACGAGTCCGCGGCTTCGCACTTCGGATGTTCATTTCTGATGAGCATAATTATTGTTCTAGCAATATCCGTATCATACAGCCCTGAGCTGGCTTGTATACCCTTGAGGGGGTGCGTATACCGGTTTATATACAGGCAGGACGGAAATAGTCATGCGTACACCTATAATGAAGCGGTGCACGACAATACAGCTATAGACGGCGCTTCGGTCCAAGGGGCCGTGCAGGCGTTTTCACCGGAATTAATGCAGGTGCTCGCCGATGCCAACAGGTTTCTCAACGGTTTCATCGGCCTCATCATACTGCTCGCGCTGATCCTTCTCTTTCTGCATGTGATGCGGTGGGCGATCTACGGTTCTCGATCGACAACCGGACGCATTGCGCTAGCCGGTGCGCTCCGCACGTTCATCGCGCTCTTTTTTATGATCGATGTCTGGGCGCTTATGCGAGCGGTCCAGGCGGTGACCGGTATATCCGCCGCCACCGTCTATGTGGTATTAGTATTCGGTTCGGTTCTTTTGTTTGCGTGGTCGTTGCTGGGGATCGGATCGATCATTATTGACACGATGATTCGCGGCGTACATGCATTCGTTGATTTTTCCATATCCCATATTCGCGCGATCAAGCGCAAGTCACGGATCATACGATTCTTGCAAAATCGCACCGACGCGGGGCTGCGTTTTATCGTACTCTGCACGATGGTGCTGGGTGTGTCGGCGATAGCCACATACTGGCAATTCACCGTGCCCAGCCCTGCACCGTACCCGCTGGAGGAACGCGACATCTATTCGGCTACGGATGAGCCTGCTGCTGAGGCGTTAGTACACGAGGACGGGGACGCGGAAGTGGTAGGCACGCAGTATCGGAATTCACGGTACGGCATTTCGGTCACCTTTCCTGACGGATGGTCGGTCTACACATCGACGAGTACGAACATACTCGCATTTGCATGGTCCGAAGACGGGCAGACCTATTCGCAACTCAACGGGGGATCGTACGCCGACCTCCCGGGTTCTACTGCAGAAAATCAGAACACGGCATTTTGGCGTGTGCAGCGGAATGTGCAGGTGATATACGCAACTGAAAGTCGGGGTATTTTGCAAACTTCCGTCGAGCGCGGGCCGGACTTCGGTGATAGTCGCTCGAACATGGTGCGATTCGCCACGTATTGGCCGTATAACGACGGATCAACGGCACTTGTCATTGATGACTATTTAGTTTTCGGTCATGGGCCGACCTACTACACACTGCAGTTCAAATATTGGAATGCGGATCTGGCCGACGAGACACACTCGTTGGAAAAGAACGTTATTGAATCGATCGTGTTGAAGTAGCTACACGAGTTGCAGGTGCCGACGCATCTCGCCCGTGTCGTAAAAGATCGTGCGATGGTCGAAATACTCGGTATTTTTGAGGATCTCGTAGACTTTGGTACGTACGTAGATCATTGATACGCGGACATTGCGACGCTCCACGCGATGGATGTACTCATCCAGGACTTCCATCCCGCTGATGTCGATAAAGTTCACTCCCGACATGTCGAGCACGACGTCGCGGACGCGGTGATTCATGCGGAGTTCGTGCGATTGAATGAGAGCGTCTACTTGCCGCAGTACATGATCTGCATTTGCGTAGTAGAGCGAAATGGATACACGAATGATGGCGACTCCGGAGAAGTAATGTACCGGGTGATCGTCGGATCCCGTAAGCAGCACCTTGCGGTCCAGATCGATGCCGACCTCGGCAATATGAGCCCCCCAAACCGTCTGTCGCACGAAGAGTACGAGCGCGACGACCATGCCGGTCAAAAGCGCCATTTCCGGCTTAACCACAAACACGAGTCCGAAGGTAAAGAAGGCGACGATCCCGTCCGAACGTGACACCTGATAGATCGCAAGAATGCGCTTGTAATCGACGAGCGATACCGCCGATAACACGACAACAGCCGCGAGCGCCGCTTTCGGCAAATAAAAGAGTATCGGCGTCAAAAACAGGACGGCGATGACCGTAACCGCCATGCTGACGACTGAAGAAAAACCCGAACGCGCTCCCGCTTCGCTGTTAATTGCGCTGCGTGTAAACGATCCCGCGATCGGATACCCCTGAAAAAATCCCGCGACGATGTTTGCCAAGCCTTGTCCGACCAGTTCCTGATCGGTATCCAGTGTTTCGCGTGTTCGGCGGGCAAGCGTGGCAGCGTTTGCGTGTGTGGCGACGAATGCAACGACGGCGAGTACAGCGGCTTTGGGCAACAGCTGGGTTACCGATGCGACGTCAAGCGAAGGAAACAGAAAACCGGGCAATCCCGATGGGACTGCGCCGACAATCGCGACACCGTGGGTGTGCAGATTGAACACATAGGTCGCCAAGAGACCGATCAACAGAACAGACAAGGCGCTCGGAAATGACCGGGGGAGAGACTTCGTAAAATACAGCAGTGCTATCGCAGCCGCGCCAACCAAAACCGTTAGCATGTGTATATGCGGCAGCGACGTGATGAAATTCAACATGTTCACCAGTGCGACGTCCGACTGCGGGACGGTCACACCGAACAGGTTCGGCAGCTGGGATACGACGATCAAAATTGCAGCGGCGCTCGAGAACCCCGCAATTACTGAATGGGGTACAAGGTGGATCATCTGACCCATGCGGAAGAAGCCGAGGAGGGTATACATGACACCGGTCAGGAACGCGAGGGTAGCTGCCAGCCAAATGAATTCTGCGCTGCCCGGCTCAGCGAGGGAGACAAGTGACGTAAAGGTAAGAAGGCTGACCATTGCCACCGGTCCGGTCGACATGAGTCGCGACGAACCCCAGAGTGATGCCACCGCACCGGGGAGCGATGCATACAATCCGTACACTGCCGGTAGTCCCGCAATAAGCGCGAACGCCATTGCCTGCGGTATCTGGATGATCGCGACGGTGAGTCCCGCGATCGCGTCTGCGCGGAGGTCATCTTTGGAATATTTGAAGCCGGGACGCATCCATACGGGCGTAAGCAAATAGGGAATGGCATTGATCACGGCGCGATACACAAACATCATCACCGCAGTATATACTTATGCGGCACGGACTTTTTTGTCCGCGCTGGGAGAAACGGCCATGTCGATGTATTACGACGGGTCCGGGCGCATGCGCGAACGGAACCGGGGTTTACTGCACGGCCTCAGGGTGACCGGCGTTGCTCTGAAGATGATCGCGTTCATCGGATTCGTGGCGTCGTACCCGGTGTGGGGCCGCTTCGTTCCGAACAGGGCGATCTGACCGATCTTTGGTCCAACATACGGAGAGCCGGGCTCGCAAGACCCCGGCTCTTTCTACGGGGAGTACTTGTGGTCAGGGATATTTTTTGCGCCATGGCTTTGTGGTCACAAATAAATCCGTCGCCGTCGCAACGGATTTTTCGCGACCCCGGCTCGGGATTCGCCCTACTGGGCTCACAACGCTCCGCCTCGCACAAGTGGCCCACAACTCTCAGCTCGCCGCCGCTCGCTTCGGTCGCAGGCCCCGCCTCGCGGTCGCCCAAGCTTGGGCGACATCGCTGCGGCCCGCACTTTGTGGTCACGCATACTTTTCTGCTGAAAAGTTGCGCGACCCCGACTCGGCGCCTACGCGCCTCCGTCTCGCACAAATCAGAAAACCGGCCCCCGGCCGGTTTATCTGTATTTGTGCGCCCGGAAAGAATCGAACTTTCGACCTCTGTCTTATCAGGACAGCGTTCTACCACTGAACTACGAGCGCATATGGGTACTGACTCAAAACCAACCTCGAACTCTGTATCATCCACCGGAGCTACGAGCGCAAGTTGCACGATAGTAGCAGATATCGCGCAGTGATGCCACTGCCGGAGCGTAGCGTAACACCACATATCCAATCGTTCGTAAAGTATGTGTATTTCCTCTTGCGTACGGCATACAGCCTGATATTGTGGCTCGCGCTGCACTGATGTGCGGTTCTGCAGAACTGTAATCACAACTGAAGAAGGATCTTTGAGATGAAAAAGAGCATCACGATGCTGATCGCGGCGGCTGCCGCAGCGATTGCGTTTGCGGCGCCTGCCTCAGCGGCGGACGAAGTCACGACGTCGCGTATCGCCCGTCCTGCCTCGAACAATAGCGGCGGCGTCGGCGCCTGGATCGCATTCGCGTCGACCCCGCAGGGTCGCGTGTTCAGGTCGGACATCTTCCGCACCGAGGAAGGTGCTCGTCAGGACGCGCGAGTCGAATGCGAGCGTGTGACGGCCCGCACCTGCGCCAGCACCATCAGCGTCGTGCCGGACTTCGATGTCGTCATCGTGCGGTGCCAAGGCCCGGCTGTCTTCATGGGCGCCTCCAGGCTCGGTTACGCTGAGGCCGGCGCCCTCAGCAAGGCGCGTGACGCCGGCTACGGCGGTTGCCAGACCATCTACACCTACTAGGCCATCGGCCTGTGTAGGCGAGACCGCGCCGCGGGATTTCCCGCGGCGCTTTTTCTTTTTGTGTTCAGGCCACATTTCGTACTACGGTCTAGTTCAGAATTATTCGCTGTGCGGTATCATGTGCACGCCTCGTCACGTGTTGTGCGAGGGCGAATGCTCTTTGGAGAATGGAAATGAAATCACGAATCGGGTTATTCGTTGTCTCTCTTTTGCTCGCGATCTCGATGCTCGCCCCCTCATCGGCGGCCGCCGACGAGCAAATCGTCACCATCAAGTCGAACGCCGACTACAAGGTCTATTTGCGATTCTTCTCGCAGACGTACGACAGGTCGTGGCCGGGTCCGAAGTCATCCGCGGCATGGGTGCTCAACGACTACGCGCGGCACACCTACAACCTGTCGTGCGCAACCGGCGAGAAGATCTGCTACGGCGCGTGGGTTGCCGGCGACCGGTCGGAGTACTGGGGCGTCGGCGCCAACGACCGCAATAGCTGCACTTCGTGCTGCTTCACGTGCGGTGCAGGGGATGTGAGTTATACGCTGGAAGAAGATGACGACGAGTGATGTAAAGCTGGGTTCGTGAACACGCGCCGCAGGCAATCTGCGGCGCGTTTTTATATCGGAGCTGCCGTGCTAGGATGGGCGCCGTTTTCACAGGCTCTTTGAGGTGCAGAATGATCAGATTGATACTGCTCGCGTGCGTGCTAATGCTCGCGGGACCGTGGGCCGTGCATGCTCAGGACAAGAAGATTCTCTCCGGGGCGTTCGAGATCGCCACCAGGGAATATGCGACGGCGCGGGGCATCCCGGAGAAATTCGTGCCCGCTACCGCACGGACGACCGTCGTGCAGCTCGAAGAATCGCCGTCTTCGCGGTGGGATTCTTCGTGGGGTTCATATCCGCAGTTCGTATCCGACACGCTCTACATGCTCGGGGACACCGAGGCGGAATATCTTGGTGCTGGACGTATGCAGGTCACGTATGGCCCGCGTAAGGTACTCATCGACACGCTCCAGCGGTTCTCTCGGGAACTTGAAAAGCGCGGACTGGAGTTGCGGTTGCATATGCTGAGCCGCGATCTTTCCGCGAACGGAAACGTGCACGGCGACACGAACAGCGATCATATGATCGGTCTTGCTGCAGACGGTGCCGTGGTGTTACGACCGTGTCCGCCCGCCGGCTCGTGTTCGGAACGCGAGAAGCTTTCGGACAACCCGCTCGAGGTACAGCTCCGCATAATTATTGCGGCGACTGCGGCGGGTGCACAGCAGATCAACATGTACGGGCGGTTCAATACCCTCCGAGGTCAGTTGATCCACATCGGCGTGAGTCCGTTTCGCAACGGCGGTCCGGGGGAGATGCTCGGCAATGTCCCCGCCGACGGGACGAGGCGTATCGGGTATGCGAGTGCGCAGAAGGGCGCAGTCGGAAAATTGTCGCCCGATGCGGAGAGGTATGTGGGGAGCGATGGGACTGAAATGCGCGTCGCATTTCAACACTTGCTCCAGAATCCGCCGCCGCCCGGCTACCGGACCTTGTACGAAGCTATCCGGGCCAGAAATCTGGACTGGCTGGAAGACCTGATCGATTAGCACTTCTTAAAAGGGGTCGCGAGCGCTTGCTCGCGGCCCTTTTGCTATGGGTCGTAAAACCGCGCTAAAACCGTATAATGGGCGGATGAATTACAGGGTGCACGGCGGGAAGGTCCTTTCGGGCACCGTACAGACGAATATCTCGAAGAATGCGGCTGTTGCCATGCTCGCCGCATCACTCCTTAATACGGGGGAGACGGTACTGAAGCGCATGCCTCGAATCGAAGAGGTGAAGCGACTCTTGGAAGTAATGGAATCCATCGGCGTGAAGATAGTCTGGGATGAAAGCGGGGACATGCGTATTACACCGCCTGCACAGATCGATCTCTCGAAGATCAATCACGAGGCGGCATCGCGCACGCGCTCGATTGCAATGTTCATCGCGCCGCTCGCGCATCTGTTCAAATCATTCGATCTGCCTGCACCGAAAGGATGCAATCTGGGTAAGCGCTCACTCGGTGCGCACATTGATGCGCTCGCAAAACTTGGCATCGAGGTATCCGGCAACGAAGAGGCCCACTCCTACCATGTCGAAGTCCACGAATTCACGCCGGGCGAAATCATCATGGGTGAAGCATCAGACACGGGTACCGAAAACGTACTTATGGCTGCGGCAAAAGTTCCCGGTGTTACGACCATCAAATTCGCAAGTGCCAACTACATGGTGCAGGACCTCTGTGTGTTCCTGCAGCACTGCGGCGTAACGATCGACGGTATCGGTACGTCAACACTGATCGTACACGGTCTCTCAGAGATCAGCGGGGAGATACACGGCCATCCGAGCGAGGACCCCATTGAATCAATGTTTTTTATTGCGCTTGCCGCGACGACCAAGTCGCAGCTCACGATCACTCGCTGCCCGATCGACTTCCTTGAACTTGAAATGTATACGCTCGGACAAATGGGTCTCAAATACGAATTCGGCGAGCGCTACGCATCCGAAAACGGTCACACCGTTTTACGGGACATTACGGTCTATCCGTCCGAATTGGTAGCGGCACCTGAAAAGATACACGCACGACCGTATCCGGGAATCAACATGGACAACCTGCCTTTTTTTGTGCCGGTGGCTACGCAGGCAAAAGGCCACACACTCATTCATGACTGGGTCTACGATGGACGAGCTCACTATTACCTGGAAATGAACCATCTTGGCGCTGATATTGAACTCCTTGATCAGCACCGCGCACTCGTAAAAGGTCCGACGAAATTGCGCCCGGCACACATCGAAGCCCCGCCCGCGCTACGCCCTGCGACTTTGATCCTGATCGGCATGCTCGCCGCTGCGGGGGAATCGATGCTCTATAACGTGTATCCTATCAACCGGGGATATGAAAATCTCCACGAACGTCTTAAGGCGCTCGGCGCCGACATTGAAGCGGTGGAGGAATAGCTCGCTTTGCTATAGTGGCATCTGAGCAGAGAGGATGACCATGCGACAAGAGATCATCGTGCTTGCGACCGGAGAAAGATCGGGAGGGGGTACAGGTTTTGAGAAACACGTCGAATATTTCAATCATGCGCGGCGTCGCGGCAAAGTGGTGGGCGTTGTAAGCAATATTCGCGGAGGAGGCGTCGAGGAACGGGCACGCAGATTGTCGATACCGTTCATGCACCTCCCGAATGAGGCATGTACGGAAGAGGGTTACAGGAATATCGCCCCGTATTTCGGCGCACGAGATCCCTGGTATTCAAGTTCCGGGTGGATGCGGCTCATCAAGGGGTTACTGCTCGAAAAGACGGTCAATATTCATCCGGCGCTTTTAAGTCAGCTCAACGGTCGTTTTGGGGGCAAAGGAATGTATAAGCACCACATTCACCAAGCCGTGAAGCAGGCACTCGATGAAGGATTCATCGACTGTTCGGG
The DNA here is from genome assembly GCA_964512835.1 of uncultured Candidatus Saccharibacteria bacterium. Lineage (GTDB taxonomy): Bacteria > Patescibacteriota > Minisyncoccia > Phycocordibacterales > UBA2100 > UBA10103. The sequence goes on from CAZELA010000001.1 coordinate 9,609, forward strand.
CTTTACGATGCATTTCGTCGATGATTCGTACGATCGTGGTCCGGTATTTGCGGAAGTACGCGTACCTCTTTTGCGCGGGATGAGTGCCGACGACATCAGAGCTGCCGTGAACGCGGAGGAGCATCGCATGCAGCCGCGGTTGTTGGAGCTCGTTCTGAATCGTCGCATTCGACTGTTGCGCGGACGAGTGATTGTTCCCGAAGACTACCAATATCTCCCGGTAACGATATAGCGACTCCCCGCCGGATACGGCGGGGAGTTTTTATGTCTTGAACGACGTCGTTTCGTGGTACTCACGGTAATCAGCAGTGAGTTCCTCGCCGGTTTTTATGTCGCGTGCTGCGACAAAGTATTCGCCGTCGTCCATGGCGATTAAATTTGGTGTTCGTGAGTGGTTCACAAAGAACGACTTATCGAGTGCGTCGATGCCGTACGTGGGAACAAAATATACGCCATCCTGAAGTGCGCAGAAATCGCGGACAATTTGCTTTGCAGGTTCCGGCGCGTCGGACGCCTCGAACTCTGCAGCGGGAAGCTCGATAACGTCCCCGAAGGGGTCGCAATTTTTGAAGGGGTCGGTCCCTTTGGGAATGGGTCGCACCGCGACCACGCCCACGCCGTGCTTCGTACGGGCAATGCGGGTGTAGACATCATGCAGAGATTCCAGGAACTGCCGTTTATTCATTTTCATGTCGGCATTATACCGAGGTGGCGGGATGCGCGCTTTTTGCCTATAGTCGGGGCAGGATCATTGAAACTGTAGAACAGAACGGGGGTATACATGTGCGGACTCGTCGGAGTCATCCGGGGTAAGAAGGCGGCGGAACTCGCCGCAATCGGACTTCATCACAATCAGCATCGCGCGGTGGATGCTGCCGGTATCGTGTCATCGAACGGCAGGTATCTCTTCCGCGAGCGAGGCAATGGCATCGTGCGCAACGTCTTTGACGCGGATATGCTCGATCGCCTGCACGGTATGTCGGCCATCGGTCATATACGGTATGCCACGTCCGGTGCGGACGGCGACGCCAAGAAGTACGACAACGTGCAGCCGATCGTGGGTCATTTCCACGGCACGCAGATCGCGATTGCCCACAACGGCAATCTGACCAACGTTCCCGAGCTCGAGCGTCATGTCTCACCGAATGAGCGAACGACAACGACCGACACCGAGTTCATTCTGCGTCTGATCGAGCGGGAGAAATCGCACGACATTATCCACGCAATCAAGAATGTGCTTCGGATGCTCCGCGGTAGCTACGAGCTGCTCGTCTTGTTGCCCGACAGGATGATCGCGGTGCGCGATCCGCACGGCAATCATCCGCTCTCGATCGGGAAGTCGGGTACGACGTACTTTGTATCGTCCGAAACGTGTGCTTTTCCGAGTCTGGATGCGCAGTACGTGGGCGAAGTCGAGCCCGGTACGATGGTGACGTTTCCCGAGCACGGCGAAATGACGGTAACGCGGTACGCGAACCCGTCGTTGCGACAGTGTGTCTTTGAGCTCGTGTACTACGGTCATCCGTCGAGTAAGATTTTCGGACGAAATGTCGGCCGTTTCCGCGTCAGGTTGGGAAGGCAGCTCGAAGAAGAATTCGGCGTTCCGAGCGGCGAAATCGTCGTCGGGATTCCGGATAGCTCGAACTACATTGCGCGCGGATACGGCGAAAGCGGTCGCTCGGGCGAACATTACCCGGCGATCAACCGGCATCACTATGTGGGGCGCACCTTTATCGCGGCCACGCAGGCGATGCGCGATCTTGAGGTCTCGAACAAGTTCACATTCTCGGCCGACGACGTCGCCGGCAAGATCGTGGTTTTGATCGACGACTCCATCGTCCGCGGTACAACGCTCATCAATGTAATCGGGGTACTCAGGCGGATGGGGGCGAGGGAAGTGCATGTTCGCATCGCATCGCCCCCGTTCAAGCACCCCTGCCGGCTCGGCATCAATACGAAGACCTACGAAGAGCTGATCGCCAACAACAAGACGCTCGAGGAGATTCGAGCGCACATTGACGCCGATAGTCTGCAGTACCTTTCGCTGGGTGCACTCAAGACGGTCGTTGAAGATCACGAAAACTTCTGCTTTGCGTGCATGGACGGAAGTAAGTGGTATGACACGATCGCGGTTGACTGGGCAGCGTAGACCCGCTGATCTTTGAAGACGCCCCGCGTTGCTATAGCGACGCGGGGCATTATAATGCGCGAGTTCTTATGCCTTGAGTGGGCATGTGGCGGAATTGGTATACGCGTACGTCTCAGAAGCGTATTCCGAAAGGAGTGGGAGTTCGAGTCTCCCCATGCCCACTCAATGCAGAAGCCGGCCCATAAGCAGTATGCAATCGCCGGAATTGCGGCGGCGTCTCTCTATTTTCTATATTGTCTTGCCACACCGGCGGCGTGGCATTTTATCGACGGTGTAAACCTTATATTTCACGAAGCGGGGCACACCATATTCGGCATACTTGGCATCGAATTCCTTGCTGTCGCAGGCGGCACACTGATGCAACTGTTGATTCCATTCGGTGTCGCCGCCTATTTCTGGAAAAGCAGGCAACATATATCGGCCATGATTGCAGCAATGTGGGGAGGGCAGAGTCTCGTTAATGTGTACGTGTATGCGGCAGACGCACAGCGCATGGAACTGGAGCTGCTCGGCGGGGGAGATGCGATACACGATTGGAATTACATGCTCATCCATAGCGGGCTTTTCATGCATACAAACGCTGTCGCGACCTTCATACACATACTCGCCGTGATCTGCACCGCGGGTGCTATCGCAGGCGCACTGTATTTGCTATTCTCTGCCGAATGGAATTCAAAGGGGCTTCGGTAGTACTGACGGGCGGCGCGCGAGGACTCGGCGCAGCACTTGCCCGCGAACTTGTGGCACGCGGCGCACAGGTGCTTATATCCGATATCGACGGCGTCGATCTGCAGGACCTCGGGATCGAACTCGACATGCCGACTATGCACTGCAACGTTACCGAGCGCGATCAGGTTGAGAATCTCGGACGGGCGGCTATGGAAGAGTTCGGCAAGATCGACCTCTGGATCAATAACGCGGGTATATGGATGCCGTATGTTAAAGCGCAGGAGGCCGACATGAATCGCGCAAAGCTTTTGATGGACGTTAATTATTTTGGTGTTGCATACGGCATGATCGAAGCGATCAAGCATATGCAGGAAAAGGGTGGTGTCATCCAGAACACGCTGTCGGTCCGCTCGCTCAAGGGGAAGGCATTGGGGGCCGCATATTCGGCATCTAAATTCGCAGCCGAGGGATTCACGCAGGCGGTGCGGGACGAGCTCAAAGACTCAAAGATCGCAGTGCTCGGTGCCTACCCCTACCGTATGAAAACAGGACTGTTCGGCGAGGACAAGCACGAAGATTACGACCAGTCGATGGAACCGGCTGCTGTCGCAAAGATCATTCTCGACAACATCGGTTTGCCGGACCCCGCAGAGAAGGTGGAGATTTGGGCGCCGGACGACATCCGCCATACGCAGGCGGTCTAGACAGCTCTCCAAAAATGCGTTTTTTATGGCCCTGTAGAGCTCTGCAGCAGACGACCTGTTTATCCTTGACCTGGTTTCGGGTTAGGAGCAGTGTTACGGAGGGAAGCCCAAAAGGAGGGACTGATGCGTAATCCGACCCCAGTACGCCTCGTTAAGCGAGCGGGTATCTGGCTCATGATGTGGGCTGTATTCGCCGGCATGGCCCTCGGATGGGTCCATGACGGCCTGACGGCCTTCTTTGCCCCGATCCTGGCCAAACTGCATCTCGACAAGATCGCGCCGTGGCTGAAAGAGCGCTCACTGTGGTGGCTCGTGCCCGTGGGAGCGATTCTGATCGTGCTCTCAGCCGGGGCGAAATACATCGAGATCTGGTTGTTCATGCACTACTGGCCTGTCGGTATCGTCGCCTTCATATTGTTCAAGGCCGCGGCTGTCGGTATCGGCAACATGTTCGTGATCGCCTATGCGGAGCGTCTGCTCCAGATCCGTTGGATCGCGAAAGTGTACCGGTCGTATTGCGGCATCCGCGACGAGTTGATGCTGTTCGTGCGGCAACGCACCTGGTATCTCTATGCGATACACCTTCGGGACTCGTATCGCGCATGGAGGCTGCGAACCATCACGATCATGGACTTCGCGAAGCGCGCGGCCGGTATGCATCGATGTTGTCTGCCCATCAAGGCCTGATCATTCCAATCAATGCAAAAGGACGCCTCGTCGAGGCGTCCTTTTTTGTTTGGCTGAATAGTATTTATGCAACCTTCTTTTTCTCGCTGTCGCCGGAGTTCACCTCGTAGTTGGTGTTCTGAGATTCGAAGAAGTTCACCAGTTCGAATACGTCGGTCGCAGTCGACATCCACTTTGCAGGATTCGATGCGTTGTAGTGCTTTTCCATGCCGAGCTCGACCAAGCGTCGGTCAGCTACGTACTGCACGTACTGATTCACGTAATCCGCGTTCAAGCCGAGGATTCCGCGAGGGAAGAGGTCTGCATTGAAGCGGGTCTCGAGATCCACGCCTTCAATCACGATATTTCGGATCTCCTCGGCGAATTCCGCCGTCACAAGTTCGGGATTTTCTTCGAGGATGCCATGAATAAGATTGATGCCGAACTTCAGGTGGAGTGATTCGTCGCGCAACACCCAGTTAATCATCGAGCCCAAGTTGCGGAGCTGGTTTCGCTGGCGGAAGGAGAGTGCGACCATGAAGCCCGAGTAGAACCAGACGCCTTCCATCACTACGTTTGTTGCAACCAGGTTGCGGACGAAATCGCGTTTGCCGTCGAGTGTCGAGACATCCATCGTGTCCTCGGTCATTCGCTTCATGTACTTGTTGATGAACGCTTCTTTTGCGGTCATCGAAGGCACCTGTGTGTGCAGTGCAAATACCTTTTCTCGATCAAGCGGAAATGTCTGCAGCACATACTCGAACGCTACGCAGTGATTCGCTTCCTCCCACATCTGTTTAGCGAGATACAGGTGGCATTCGGCGGATTTCAGGTGCGGGTAGACGCCGAGCGCGAGTGATCGGTTGACCACGAGCTCTGCGGGATTAAAGAAGGATACGAGGAACTCCACGGCATGGCGTTCGTCGTCGGTCATTTTTGCCCAGTCATCAAGATCTTCCTTGAGAGCGATCTCGTGCGGGAACCACGTGTTGCGAACAGCCTGGTTATACAGGTCGTATGCCCACGGATACTGCGAGGGATGCAAGTTGTAATCGTCTGGCGATGCTTTACCTAAGAGCATATATGAAGTGCGCACTAACTTTTGATAATTTTTCGTTTCCGTATCCTACTCGGATACGGACACGATTCCTATTGACACGCAATACAAACATTCGGGCTATCCGCTCCGTCGTCCGGCATATCGTAGACTTTCGGACTTGATACGGGAGCGGGGGCGGCGGCAGTAATCGGTGCGGGTGTAGGCGCTGGGGCAGATGCGACCGGCGACGGATTATTCAAGGTAGCGAATCCCATCGGGGCGATTGCTGCAGGCGCTGCGGCAGCGGCCACTGATCCGAAGCCGTGCGTTGTCTGCGCCTGAACCGGTGTCGGGGTTGTCGCAATCGGTTCGGTCTTTGCGACCGCTTCGACTTCGTGTGCGGCTGCTGCACTAACTGCACCGAATCCTCGAGTCGGCGTTGTCGGTACGTGGACCGGTTCCGCTGCGGGAGTCTGCGAGGTAACGGTTAACGGCGCCGGTGTGAATTCGATCGGCGAGGGCGTTGCGTCTGCCGGAATACCTGCGGCAGCGAGCTTGATCGATCCGAATCCGCGCTTACCGGTCATTTCTGCTTTGTTCACGTTGGTCGTCGACTGTTCGGCTGTGTGACGCGGCTTCATGTGGAGGTAGTAGGTCGTTTTCAGGCCCTTCTTCCATGCGGTCATGTAGACCTGCTTCATGTCACCCATGTCGCGGCTTTCGAGGTACATGTTTCGGGAGAGCGCCTGATCGACCCACTTCTGAGCGCGGGCAGCGACTTCGATGTACGCGTACGGATTGGTCGTGAACGCGGTTTTGTAGATCTCTTTGAAGTACTGGGGGAGTCCTTCGATGTTCGAAATGTCGCCCTGTGCTTCGATGATCTTTTCTTTCATTTCGTCCCAGAGACCCATGTTCTTGAGGTCTTTGACGAGGTTGTGGTTGAGGTCGAGGTACTTGCCCGAGATTTTGTTGCGGGCGAATACCTGTGCGAAGCGCGGATCGATGCCGGGTGTTGTGCCGGCAACGAGACCGATGTTTGCATTCGGGGCAACGGCCATGAGTGTTGCGTTGCGCATGCCCTTTTTCACACGGGCGCGCAGCTTGTCCCAGTCGAGACGCTTCTGCTTGGTGATCTTCGGAAGGTCGATTGTCATACCGCGATCTTTTTCCATGCGTTCGATGGAATCCACCGGCACCATGCCCTGTGACCAGCCGGAGCCCTGGAAGTTCGCGTAGCTGCCGCGTTCTGCCGCGAGCGTTGCGCTCTCGTCGATCGCCATGTAGCTGATGAATTCGAACACGCGATCAGCAAAGTCCCATGCGTGCGGGGATTCGTAGCTCATCGAGAGCTGTTCGAGCGCATCCGAGAAGCCCATGACGCCCAAGCCGACGGCACGGTTGTTGTTGTCGGACCGTGCTGCTTCTTCGATCGGGAGTGTGTTGATATCGATGAGGTTGTCGAGGTGGCGGATAGCTGTGCGGACAGTGTCCTCGAGCTTTGCCCAATTAATCTGCTTGCCTTCGATGTGGCCTGCGATATTGAGTGAGGCAAGGTTGCACACCGCGATGTTGTTTCGGTCCTGCGGCAGCGTGATCTCCGTGCAGAGATTCGACATGTGGATGGTGCCGGTGTTGTTGTTGAGGGCACGAAGGTTGATCGGATCCTTCCACGTGAGCCACGGGTGTGAAGTCGACTGGAGCGCGGTCAAAATGTGGTGGAACTGCTCGGTAGCCGGGACCTTCTTGAACATGCGGAGCTCGCCGCGCTTCGCCATCTCGATGTATTCAGCGTAGCGCTTCGAGAACGCTTCGCCGTAGAGCTCGTTGAGGTCCGGTACTTCTTTCGGATCAAACATGTACCAGTCGTCACCGCGCTCGACACGCTTCATAAATTCGTCCGAGATGAACACTGCGGTGTTCGCGGTACGCATGCGAAGGTAGTCGTCGCCGGCATTGTGTTTCCAGTCGATGAACTCAGGGAAGTCATAGTGCCAGTTCTCCATATAGAAGCAGAGTGCGCCGAGCTTCTTGCCGCCGCGCTGTACGGCGCGGATCGCCGTATCCATGATCTTTGCAAACGGTGTCGGACCGCTGGAGACAGTATTCGATGATTTGAGCGGGGAGCCGGTTGCGCGGAGTTTCGTGATCGAAACGCCGATACCGCCGGATGCCTTGGAGATTTTCAATACATCGGCGACAGACTTCGCGATGTGATCCATGTCGTCGTGCATCTCGAGCAGGAAGCAGTTGGAAAGCGCCGGTCGGTTGGTGCCTGCGCCCAGGTTGGTCGAGCCGCCAGCCACATAGAGAAGCTGCGACATCTTTTCGTAGAAACGGATCGCCGCTGCCGTCGGATTTTTTTCGTTGTAGGAGAGTCCCATGGCCACGCGCATCCAGAAATACTGCGGTGTCTCGATGCGCTTCTGATTGATATCTCGCATCGAGTATCGGTCCAAGAGACTCGAGAGTCCTGCGTAGTTCAAGAGCTCATCGCGTTCGATCTTGAGTGCGTTTCCAAGCACATTGAGGTCAAACTTAGTGACCATGCGCTCTTCGAGGAGCCCGGCTTCGATCTGGGTTTTGATGTGGATGGGGAACTGCGCAGCGTGCTTTGCGGCAAGTTCGGCCTTGTCGTCGTTGTATTCACCGACGACGCGTCGGTATACGGTCTTGAGGAGTAGGCGGACAGCCACCTTGTCGTATTCGATGTCTTCTTTGATGTTCTGAACTGCAGCGTTGATGGTCGCCAAGTCCATTTCATCGGTAGTGATCCCATCGTAGAGGGTGAGTCGCGTTTCCGTCGCAATCTGCGTCACCATCGAAATCGGATCTGATAGACCTTCGGCCGCTCGTTCGATCGATCGGTTGATCTTGTCTGCATTAAAGACTTCTTTTGAACCGTCTCGCTTTGTAATTGATATCGACGTCATCATCATAAGAACTGTCCGCTATTTGGTAATCTCTTTCCGAATGTGTCGGAAAAGAGCGCACGCTACCCAGCCAAGGGGCTCATGAGGGGGTCGTGAAAACACCGGGCAGGGAACCATTCCCGGGGTTACACTATCTCTCGAGCCAAAACACATCCCCATACCTCTGTAGAGAGAAATTACAGAGGAAAGACGGGATGCATCTGTTGGAAGCGACTCTCATTCTGTACCCGTTCGTTCGGACAAACCGTAAAAAGTACTGTGGATAAATCGTTCTAATTGTATGGTCGCGGTAAAAATGGCTTACTTTCAGACCATGGGATATGTCGCACATTGAGCTGTGCGAGTCTTACGAAACAATAGACGTATATGTCAATTAATCGTATGAAGACGCGCACCCGTGCTCATGTATGCATCATCAAAAACGGGTATACAATGCGACAACTATGTCTACTACATCCGATCTGAATCCCTGGAATCGCGCACAAAAGCAGCTCAGTGATGCCGCGCAGCACGTGGATATTTCGAGCGAGTTACTTGAGCGGCTCCAGAAGCCCGACAATATTATTGAGGTCTCGATTCCGGTGAAGATGGATGACGGTCGTACCGAAACGTTCCAGGGCTACCGCGTGCAGCACAATAATATCCGCGGTCCGTACAAGGGAGGATTGCGGTACCACCCCAACGTCGATATGGACGAAGTGAAGGCGCTCGCATTTTGGATGACGATGAAGAATGCGGTTATTAATGTCCCGTTCGGCGGCGGAAAAGGCGGCATTCGCGTCGATCCGAAACAGCTATCGATGCACGAACTCGAGCGACTGACACGTGCATTCACTCGCGAACTGGCACCCCACATCGGTCCTGATAAAGATGTGCCTGCGCCCGACGTGAACACCAACGGCACAATCATGCACTGGATCCGCCACGAATACGCTCAGATAACGGGCAAGGACGAGCCGGCGGTGATTACAGGCAAGTCGCTTGAACACGGCGGGTCGCTCGGTCGCACAGAGGCAACGGGCCTCGGCGGTTTCTATGCGCTGCAGGAATACCTGGAGAAAACAGGACACACAGAGAAGATGTCTGCCGCAATCCAGGGTATGGGAAATGTCGGCGGGTACCTCGCGGACTACATGGCAGGCAGTAATTTTAAGGTCGTTGCGCTCACGGACTCGAAAAGTGGCGTCTATGATCCCGAGGGTATTCAAAGCATCAACGCGGTCCGCGGCCACAAGGAAACACACGGCACATTGAAAGGCTCCATTGAGTCGACGTCGGTAAAAGATATATCAATCGATGAGATTGTGTCGTTGCCGGTGGATATTTTGGTTCCTGCCGCACTTGAGAATTCAATAACTGATGAGAACGCGCGCTCGATCAAAGCCTCAATTGTATTGGAGATGGCGAACGGGCCGACAACCACGGAAGCCGACGAGATACTTGAACAGATGAAAGTTGTCGTGATCCCGGATATTCTTGCGAATTCCGGCGGTGTAGCAGTTTCGTACTTCGAGTGGTATCAAAATATACATAACGAGTCGTGGAGTAAGGACGACGTATTCAAAAAATTGTCTGATCTCATGCGCGCAGCGGTCGACGCGGTTCTCGCCGTTGCCAAGGAAAAGAATGTATCGCTCCGCACCGCCGCGTATATTGTGGCGCTCAAGCGACTCGCGGAATCCCAAGCACGTTGACGCGACCGTTGACTTTCGGTAGGGTCATGGCGGTTTCAACAGGGAACCTTGCGCAAAGGAGCATGCAATGCGTCCACAGATAGTCAAGAACGGGTCCGACAAGATTGTCATCCCGAAGAACATGACCAATGATCAGGTCATTAATCTGCTGAAGGCCGAAACGGATTTCGAGAAGGCCGGTGAAAAGTTCACCGAGATCGAGGAGACCATCGAGCGGTTTCCCTACGAGGCGGCGTACGCGTTGAAGCTCGCGATCGATGAACTGCATGGCGGCATGATTCCGTTCACGAAGGAGACCATGGACGGTCCCATCCCGCCGCAGCTGATTGCGGTGCCGACGTCGACCGAGGAGATGCTCCAGGTTCCGTGGGGCTATTTTCGCCTCGCGGATGTCGAAGGAGAACTGCGCACAGCCCAGGTGATGATCCGCGGCATGATCGGCTTCAAGCTGGTCGCATCGGTCAAGGCAAAGTACGCCGACGCCATCAAGAAGCTGGCGCAGCGGACGCGGGAGATCTCGCAGACGCAGAGCATCTATCGCGGCAAGGCGATCAAGATGCGTTTCCGGAACGAAGACGGCGAGATCGAGGTCGAGCCGCCTGAGTTCATGGATCTCTCGAGCATCGAGAAGCCCATCTTCTCGGAGAACACGCAGACGGAGATCGACGTGAACCTGCTCGCGCTCATCCGGTATCCAGAACGCGCGGCGAAGCTGAAGATCCCGAAGCGTCGCGGTGCGATGTTGCGGGGAACGTACGGCTGCGGCAAGACGCTGATGGCGGCCAATACCGCGCAGGAGTGCGTTGCGAAGGGCCGGACGTTCATCTACATCGAAAACGCCGCCGAGGCGCCCGAGGCGCTGAACTTTGCTCGGCAGTATTCGCCGGCGCTCGTCTTCGGTGAAGACATCGATCGCGTCGTCTTCGGCAAGCGCACCAAGGAAATGGATCGTGTGCTGAACACGATCGACGGCGTGGAGAGCAAGAAGGTCGACATCATCACGGTGTGGACGACCAACAACATCGAACTCATCCACCCGGCGTTCCTGCGCCCCGGTCGAACCGACGCGATCATCCGCATCGACGAACCGGATGCTGCGGCGATCGAAAAGCTCGTGCGGGTGTTCTGCGGCGATCTCTTGGACAAGGGCGAGTCGCTCCGGCGGCTTGTCTCGAACATGCACAAGAAGAGTCCGGCGTTCATCCGCGAGGTCGTCGAACGGAGCAAGCTGCGCCTGCTCTCGAGTGATCTTCCCGACGACGAGCTCAAGCTCGGCGTGCTGGAACTCGAAGTGGCCTTCCACGAGCACCAGAAGGAGCGCGCCGGCATCGAAGAGGCCATGAACGAAATGGACTTGATGCGCGCAGCGATGTCGCAGATGACCGACGCGCTCGCCGCACGCGGGATTCGCGTGGCGGCCGCCTAAGCTCGTTGTTCTTTCAAGGCTACAAAAGCCCGGAGCGATCCGGGCTTTTCCTTTTCGGTATCTGCTACAGTAGGGGACATATATGAGCGCGGCTGATTCCTTTAAGGCATATGTGCGAGGCAAGCGCGTTACCGTAATGGGGCTTGGCCTGTTAGGTCGCGGCGTGGGTGACGCGGCGTTCCTATCGGAATGCGGAGCGCAGGTGACGGTGACTGATGTGAAAGATGAGACGAAACTCGCCACGTCACTCGCGCAGCTGAAGACATATCCGAACATTACGTACCACTTGGGCGGCCATATCGCATCTGATTTCACGAATACGGATCTGGTGATCAAAGCAGCGGGTGTCCGACTGGATTCGCCATATATAGCCGAGGCACACGAGGCAGGAGTTCAGGTTGCGATGTCTACTGCGCTGTTTGCGAAATTTGCCATGGAGAACGGTGTGACCGTCGTCGGTGTGACCGGCACGCGGGGTAAGTCCACCGTATCGCACATGATCTACCACGCGCTCATGCATGCGGGGAAACGGGCGCATTTGGGCGGCAATGTGCGCGGCATTTCTACGCTCGCAATGCTCGACGACGTGCAGTCGGGCGATATTGCAGTCCTCGAACTCGATTCGTGGCAACTGCAGGGATTCGGCGATCTTGGCATCAGTCCGAATATATCTATTTTTACGAATCTGATGCCGGATCATCAGAATTACTATCCGGATATGGATGCGTATTTTGCCGATAAGGCGCAGATCTTTACGCATCAAAAGCCGGGGGACGCGCTCTTTATCGGTACTGATATAGCGGACAGGGTTCGTGCCGCTCATACGGTGAGCGAGCCGACGATCCCCGGTGATCTTTCCCCTGACTGGCAACTCAAGATTCTCGGCGAACACAATCGTATAAACGGCTCATTCGCCGCCGCAGCGCTTCTGCGGCTCGGTCTCACGATCGACGTGATCCGCGACGGACTCGAAAGTTTTGAAGGAGTTGAAGGTCGTCTGCAGTACTTAGGTCTTGCAGACGGTGTACGCGTATTCAATGACAATAATGCGACGACGCCGGAGGCGACCGTCGCGGCCCTTCGGTCGTTGGATCAGGGCTTACGAAACACTATTCTTATCGCCGGCGGTGCGGATAAAAATCTGCCGCTTGAAACATTGGCCGCTGAAATTCAGCGCACATGCAAGGGGGTGTATCTGCTCGCCGGGAACGGAACGGATCGCCTGAAGCCGCTCATCGGAGACCCGATGGTTTTTCAGACACTCGAAACAGCAGTCGATTCCGCGTTTGAATTAGCCGAGTTCGGGGATGCGGTCCTGTTTTCTCCCGCGTTTGCTTCGTTTAGTTCCTACGTGAATGAGTACGAGCGTAACGATCACTTTTTGTCGCTCGTACGACCGCGTATAGAAGGGCAGAACTAAATGAAATGCGGTACACTCGGACGATGGATACGCCCGAGATCGCAAGCCCTGCGTTTTTCATCGGAAAAGGTGCCTCCGGCGGCGACCTCATTTCGTTCGGCTCGGGTCAGCCGGACCTTCCGCCGCCGCCTTCTGCGTTTGCGGTCATGGAGAGTTTCCGGGGCTTTAAATACGGCATGGTGCAGGGCGAAGAGAATCTGCGTGCAGCGATCGCCAAAGAATATCCGAGTGCAATTGCGGAAGAGATCGTAATCACGAACGGTGCATCCGAAGCGATTGACCTGGTGCTTCGTGCAATATCGGTTCCGGGCGGCCGCGTTGCGCTCCCGCGACCGTACTACTACTCGTATCCGCACAATGTGACGCTCGCGGGTATGACGCCGGTTTACTACGATCTCGAAAAAGGAAAGATCAATCTCGATACGTTTGAAAAGGCGATTCAAGGAGCGCGCGCGGTCATGATCAACTCGCCGTCGAACCCGACTGGTACGGTGCAAGAGGTCGACACACTCCGTCGTGTCGAAGAAATGTGCAACAACCTCGGCGTGTATGTCCTATCAGACGAGGTGTACAAGGATCTTATGTACGAGCGCGAGAACTACTTATTGAAAGGTAAGCGTGTCGTGACAATCAACTCATTCTCGAAGACCTATGCCATGTGCGGTCATCGCCTCGGTTATTTGCATACGCTTGATCGTGAGCTCGTGTCGAAAGTTGTCGACATGAAATCGCACACATCGATGAATACATCGGTCGTGTCCCAGGCGATGGGCCTTGCTGCGATGTCTGAGCGATCGACATATGTTGCGTCGCACGTGCCGGTATGGGAAAAGCGCCGCGACAAAATCTATCAGGGTATGCAGGAGCTCGGTCTTGATCTCTGGAAACCGGAAGGCGCGTTTTATGTGTTTCCGAAATTTAAGAATGCTTCACGGGTCATGCACGACCTGTATTACAACTACAGCATGATCACCTACGACGGAACGTGGTTTGGGGACGCGAGTCGGTTGCGCTTCAGCTACGCGCTCGATGAGGCCAAGATCGAAGAGGGTCTCAAGCGCCTCAAGAAATTCCTCGCCACCGAATACAAGACCTACTAGCGGTGTATGATCGGAATCTTTGATTCAGGTGTCGGCGGATTGACCGTGCTGCACGCCATTCGTCAGAACCTCCCGAGCGCAGACGTGATCTATTTCGGTGACACCGGGAACGCTCCGTACGGGGAAAAGTCGCGAGAGGAGTTGAGTGCGCTCACCGTCGCATCGATCCGACTTTTACAGGAGCGCGGTGCCACCAATATTGTGAGCGCGTGCAATAGCGTGTCTGCGTCGCTCGCTGTTTCGATTCTCGACGTGTTTGATCTGCAGCCGGGTCAGTTAATCGAGATGGTCGGACCGACGGTCAGTGTGTTCCGAGGGTCTGACGCACGAGTCGCGCTGTGTGCGACACCTGCGACCATTCTTTCCGGAATTTATCAGAACGCGTTCCGGATGATCGGGAAAGACATTCAGGCGATACCGGTACCGGGTCTTGCGGGAGCGATTGAATTCGGAAAAACGGAAACCGATATCGAGACGTCGATCCGTGAAGCGTTCAGGGATGTCGACCGAGGTTCATTCGATGTACTCGTGCTTGCCTGCACGCACTATCCGTTCGCCATCGCACAATTTAAGAATGTGCTGAGTGCCGATATAAAATTGTTCGATCCGGCGCATGCCGTCGCCGCGCGCGTAGAAAAGCAGTTCTGGCCCCGCGAAGTGGGGGATGGGAAAACAACATTCCTCTCCAGTGCTCCGACTGAACAGTTCGCGACGCTTATTGAGCGGCTGTTCCCGGGTAAAACATATACAGTCGAGTCTGTTACATAAAAAAAGAAGCCGCCGGAAAACCGGCGGCTTTGAGTCTTTGACAGACAGTTGAACAGATCTACTTCTTGGCGGCGAGGTATTCGCCGGCCCGCATCACGACGCCGAACATGAGATCGGTGACACGGTAGGCCATACCGGGGATCACCACGGTATTCGGATTGTGCGGTGCATCGAGCACCGCGCCGAATCCGAAGTAGCCGCGATACAGTCGATCGGCGCCGAGCGCACCCTTGGTGCGGGTGATCTCGCCGTCGTAGTCGTGCAGCGCGCAGTGCAGCGTCTTGTCATAGGTGCATCCCATGCTCGCGTAGGACTCCAGCGAATGCTGGTAGCCGGTGAGCAGGTAGATGTCGCTGAACTCGACTTCGGCGAGCGACGCGCCTTTCTTGTTGAAGGCGGCGATCTTCTTGCCGTCTTTGCTCACTTCCCACTTGCGCACGTCGGAGACGATCTTGCCGCCGAGCAGTGCGCGATAGTAGTCATTTCGCGAATCCGGCAGGTCGCCCTGAAACGAGGTCAGTTGCGGCTTGCTGATGTCGCGGAACATGCGGAACGCCTTGCTGCCGGCGACCACCGTGTCCGAGGGGCTGTGCACCGAATCGCGGGGATAGTGTGTGAAGACGACATAGTCGACGTCCACACCCTGGTCCTGGAACCGGTGCATCTGCCGGAGCATTTCCGCCGTCGAGTTGCCGAGTCCGATGAACACGAAGCGCTTGCCGGCAACATCGCGACGCTCGAAGCGCGGCTGTTGCCAACGCTTGGGGATCGCGCGCCCGGGATTGCCGACCATGCGATCAGGATCCGAGACGGGGGACGGCTTGCCGAGCCCGAGCGCGTTGATGACGATCGGGTAGGTCTTGTCAGCATGATCCTTGCCGAAATGCAGCTTGTGCCGCAGATCGCCCGGTTCCACGCGCACCACAGAACGCTTGTGCGGATTGTCGGAGAGAAGCCGGCGCAGGAATCCCTGCACGTCTTCGCCGCCGCCCGGCGCTGCGCGGAGCCTGCCGAGATCGGCGAACTCCACGTCGCGCGGGTTATTCCGCGTGCCGCGGTAGACGTGCGGTTGCGACCAGATCCCGTACGGCTCGCGTTCGTCGAACAGCGTGACGTTGTGGAATCCGATCTGGTTGAGTGACCGCGCGGCGATGATGCCGGCGGGCCCTGCTCCCAGGATCGCGATCGGAACGCTGCCGTAGTCGTCGTCCACGCGCAGATTGCTGAACGAGGCGAGGCCGGTGGCACCCTGACCCATGAACACGCGGGGACCGTTGAGCGTCGTCGTCAGGCGATCGGCGAGCACGCTGTCGGCAACATCGCCCTTGTAGGGGCGAAGGCTCGCGTGACCCGGCTCGAGCGCTGCGGCGCGCGATCCGAAGTAGTTCCAGATCGTCGCGGACTGACCCGCGTCGAGTTCGGTCAGCGGCGACCGAAGCAACAATGTGCCCACCAATTTACCGAACCTATTCCGCCGCGCGAGTTCGAGCACGACGCCCGTCTCGTAGCCTTTGTCCTTGATGAATTGGGGGAGGATCGATTCGATCCCCGTGGTGACTGGGGAATTCGCCGCAAATGCGCCGTAGGTCGCTTGCGCCTTCAAGGCTGCGAGCGCGGGCATTGCCGTAGCAGTCGCTGCAATTCCGGTCATCTAAGATGCTCCTTGGCCTGATGAGTGTCTGTCCTGTCATAGAACAAACCGCGTCATGTCTACCACATTTTTGACCATAAGTCAAATCCATGTGAAGGCGTGCGTAATAAGAAATCGCCCCCGGCAAGCCGGGGGCGACGCATTGAACAACGCAGGAGTTACTTCAAGATGGCGAGCACCAGCGATGCCGCACAGAACGAGATGAGCGCACAGCTCGGAAACGTGAGCACCCATGCTTTCAATATGTTTCCCATCACGTACCAGCGGACGCGGTGGAATCCTTTTGCGGAATTCGCACCCGCGACCGATGCCGTGATGGTGTGCGTCGTTGAAAGCGGAATACCCTTGAGCGATGCGATCAGGATCACGAGCGAGGCGGATGTGGTTGCAGCAAGACCTTGCCACGAACTGATGTCGCCGAGCTTCTTGCCCACGGTGTTGATGATGCGGTAGCCGCCGAAGGCGGTTCCTGCACCCATCGTGAGCGAGCATGCGATTGTCATCCACCAGTGGATCACAAACTCGTTCGAGTTATGACCGATCTGATAGACCAGCGCGAAGATGCCGATGAACTTCTGTCCGTCGTTCATCCCATGCACGAACGCCATCGCCATCGCGGTCACGCAGTGCCCGTAGTCGACGACCTTTTTCGTCGGTGACGGCGGCAGCCGCACAAGTGCTTCGAGCAAGAGGGTGCCGAGCACCAGGGCAACAATGGATCCTGCGATAAGCGATCCGCCCATACCTTCGGCGACCTTGTACCATCCGGCGAGCGTGAGCGCGCCGAAGCCGTCCTTGGCGATTGCCGCACCGGCGATGCCCGCGAGCAGCGCGTGGGATTTACTGACCGGCCATCCGCGGGATGCGGCGAAGCCGCCCCATGCGATGATCGATACCATTGCAGCGCCGATCGTCGGGAGCGTGACTGAGCCCGACGTGACGATGCCTTTGCCGATGGTTGCCGCAACCGCAGTCCCGCACAATGTGCCGGCCGCGTTCATGACGACGGCGCCGCCGATCGCTAACTGGATCCGCATTGCGCCGGTCACCACGATTGTTGCGATCGCATTCGGTGCATCGGTCCAACCGTTGATGAACTCCGCGGTCAGCACCAGTGCAATGACGATCCACAAGAGGACTGATGGATCCATGCTTCACTTCCTCGCGATCGAAACGATCATCTCGCCCGTGCGGTTGGCACGGTCGGTAATCTCTTCGAGGTGGGCGATGAGGCGCGTGATCTCCTGGTAGGCGATTGCGTTTCCGTTCGGGTAGTACTCGGCGAATACTTTTTCGCGGAATTCGAGGCGAATGCGATCCGCGACTGATTCCGCTCGGTCGAGCGTGTGCGCGAGGTCCATGACCTTCGCGATCTCCATGTGACGCGTCTGCATCATGACGGTGAGATCGCTGAGCGTCTTCGTCATGCCGCACACGATATCGAGGATCTGCACGCATTCCGACGGCAGGCCGTCCTTGAAAAGGGGGCCGCAGACGGTTACATCCTTCGCGACGCTCTGCATGCCGTCGATCACCGAGTCGAGTTCGCGGGCAAGGTGCTCCACGTCGCGCTTCTCGAAGAACCGCAGCGTGAACGCTTCCGCGAGCACCACATGGATTCCGTGCTCGAGCCCGTCGCTTGTCGATTCGAGCGTCGAGACATGACTGAGATTCTTGCCTTTTGACTCCGAGAGCGTTATTGCGGCTTGGTGGGAGACCGAAGCCATTTCCACCAGGTACGCAACGATCTTTTCGTCGGGACCATCCCCAAAAATCCTTTTCACCGGTCGTCCTTTCCTTGTTGTGAACTCTCTATAGACCGCCGCGACCATACAATAAAAATGGACCTAAGTAAAGGCTTCGTTGAAGCCGCGGAGCTCCGAGGCGGTATACTGGACCGATGAAGATTCCTCAGTCTGTACATATGGTGGGTATCGGCGGCATCGGCATGTCGGCGCTCGCGCAATATCTGATGCAGGCCGGTCACACGGTGACCGGTGAGGATCGGGACACGTCACCCACAACAGAACTATTGGAGGCTGCGGGTGTCGACGTGACGATCGGTCACACGGAGCATTTTGATGCGCAGCTCCTTATATATAGTGATGCGATCCCAAAAGACCACCAGACACGCTTGTATGCAGAAAAGGCGAATGTACCGCAGCTATCGTATTTTGAGGCGCTCGGCGAGGTTACAAAGAAAAGCAGAACGATCGCTATCGCGGGCACGCATGGCAAAACGACAACAACCGGCATGCTCACGAAGATACTCGCTCATGCGGGTAAGGAGCCGACGGCGATTGTCGGGTCGATCGTGCGCGATTTCAATTCTAATTTTCTCGCCGGCGACCCGGAGCTGTTTGTGGTCGAGGCGTGCGAGTACCGCGGGCATCTGTTACAACTCTCGCCGAAGATCCTCGTGATCACCAACATGGAATTGGATCACACGGATTATTTCCCCACGATTGAAGCTTTGCAGGAGACATTCCGCGAGGCGGTGAAGGCGGTACCGCACGACGGCGCGATCATCACCGATCTGAGCGATCCGATCATAGCCAACGTACTTGATGCTGCGGTCGCTACCGTAATCGATTACACTCAGACTCCGGTTCCGAAGCTCAACCAGATCGGTGAGTTCAACAAAATGAATGCGCGTGCCGCAAAGACCGCAGCTAAAGTCGCGTTCCCGGATCTGGAAGAAAGCGTGATTGACGAAGCGCTCGCCGATTTTCAGGGTTCGTGGCGTCGATTCGAGTATCGCGGCGAGACGCCGCGCGGTGCGCAGGTATATGACGACTACGCGCATCATCCGACGGCAATCGATAAAACCATCGTCGCAGCCCGTGAAAAATTTCCCGGTAAGCGCATCGTTGTCGCGTTTCATCCGCACTTATACAGCAGAACAAAATCGTTCTTCGAAGATTTTGCGCTCGTGCTTGCGCGCGCGGATCGGGCGTACATTGCACCGATCTATGCCGCACGGGAAGCGCCGGATCCGGATATTTCAAGCGACATTCTCGCCGACCGTGCGCGGGATCTCGGAGGTGATGTCGAGTCACTGGCGTCGTTCGATGTGATCCGTGAACGCCTGCTCGAAGAGGACGAGAATAGCGTAATCATCACGATGGGTGCGGGTGATATTTATAAAATAGCGGAACAGATCGCGGACTAAAACGGAGCCCTGCATCGGTATTTTTGCACAATCACGTATGAAACAGATCGCCGAAGTTGCCGTATACATTCCGTATCGCGCCTGCGCGGAGGGCAGAGAATTCTTTTTCCAAAAACGCGACGGGAATGCGCCGACGCATCCGAATATATTCTCGATGTTCGGCGGACAGATAGAAGCGGGTGAGGACTCGCATACTGCCGTTTTGCGGGAGATTACCGAGGAACTTGTCTATACACCGACAGCGCTGCGTTTGTTCCCGCAGCAATTCACATCGGATGCGAACGGAAAACTATTTGATGTCTATATAGAGGAGGTCGGTGCAGATTTTGAGCAGCGCGTCACGGTTCTTGAGGGAGAGTACGGTCGTTTCTTAACGGCGACCGATATAGCGGGCCGCGACGACGTTTCGACCGTCGGAAAGGAGATTGTAGCGGCACTCGTGCAGAGCCTCGCGTAGCGCGGGCGCGCATGGTAGCGTCACTCGTATGAATGAGGGGGCAGATGCGCTCATAGAGAATCCGAATCCGAACGGGAGACTTTCGGTCGTCGCAACACCCATCGGGAACATGGGCGATATAACGTTTCGTGCGCTTTGGAATCTGAAAGAGGCGAATGTGATCTATGCCGAGGATACCCGCGTGGTATCCAAATTGCTTGCCCATTACGGCTTGCGAACGTCGCTCCAGCGACTCGATGCGGCGACAGAGGGAAAGAAGGGTAAGGAGATAGCTGAGCGACTCGAGGAGGGTGAACACGTCGCACTCGTCACTGACGCAGGCACGCCGGGCATATCCGACCCGGGGTCGCGCCTCGTTGCGTTCATCCGCGAACACGCGCCGCTCGCCGTGATTGATGCGATACCCGGCCCGAGCGCGCTGACTGCACTGCTCTCAATTGCCGGTGTTGATGCGACACAGTTTACATTCATCGGGTTTCTCCCGCACAAGAAAGGGCGACAGACTGCAATCGGCGACATGTCAAAAAGCAAGATCCCTGTCGTGTTGTATGAGTCGCCGCATCGCATCATTAAATTACTGAGCGAGATCGGAAAGACGATGCCGAAGGCGCGCGTCACGATAGGACGAGAGCTGACAAAAATGCATGAGGAGGTTCTACAAGGATCACCGCATGAGGTTGCAACTATTTTGGAGAAAAAGAAGGGTGTGCGCGGAGAGTTCGTTGTGATCGTAGAAACCGGTCGCTGATACGAGGATCTCGTTGAAAAAAGATCACAAACCGGAGCGGGGATCTGCGGGTGTCCTGAATGAAGGACGCGGCAATGGCTACGCCTGTACTGAGTCAGGATTTTACACAGACGGCGGAAAAATGGCTTAATCATCTTCATATTTCGCGCGGCGCACGTTGATTGGTATACTCCTGCGCATGACCCTCGATTCGCTCATCATGTTCTGCGGCGTACTCGTCGCCGTACTCCCGTTCCTTGGTTTTCCGAACTCATGGGACACCGTCTTTTTTGTAATCTTGGGAGTGCTTGTGATCTCGTTGGGTATCGTCGTGCGCAGACGCGCGCCCCGACGGCGTGATCGCGGTTCCGTCTACGTAGAATCGACACGCGAGGACTAGCATGGCGAAAAAGCAGCTCGTCGAACCGAACCTTTCACCGATCGTGCTTGGAGCTCTCACCGGTGTCGGCATTCTTGCGCTCATCCTCCTTGTATCAACGACGTTCTTCTTCAGCGCGAAGCCGGTCGCGTTCTCGCGCGGTGCGACATCCACACCCGTTTCTCGCGTGAATACGCGACCGGTCCTTGATACCGACGCATATGACAAAAAGATGCTGGCGATCTCGCACGTCGCAACATCGAGCATGTACTACAATATGTTCCTCAAGAATGATTTTGGTACGTCGTCACCGCCGTTGTGGCCGGTCAAAGCCGCCTATCCGAACGCGGGCGCGATACTTCCGTTCAAGCGGATCATTGCGTATTACGGCAATTTCTATTCAAAGGGTATGGGAGTGCTCGGTCAGTACCCGGAAGCGGAGATGCTCGATAAGCTTCGCCACGAAGTCGCCGTGTGGGAAGCCGCCGACCCCAAAACTCCGGTTGTGCCTGCCATCCACTACATCGTCGAGACTGCACAGCTCGAAAAGGGCAAAGAGGGTCTGTATATGGCGCGCATGCCGGACAGTCAGATCGACAAAGCGCTCGAACTGGCTGATCGCGTGCATGGCATCGTGTTCATCGACTTCCAGGTGTCGTTGAGCACGCTCGCCAAAGAGTTGCCGATGTACGAGGAATATCTGAAGAAGCCGAACGTACACCTCGGCATCGATCCCGAGTTCTCGATGAAAACCGGTGCACGCCCCGGTACCGTGATCGGCACATTCGATGCGGCCGATGTGAACTTTGCAGCGAACTATCTGGCAAAACTTGTCCGAGATAACGACCTGCCGCCGAAGGTGCTCGTCGTGCACCGTTTTACACGCGAGATGTTGACTCGATCTTCACTGATCAAGCCGTTACCCGAAGTACAGATCGTCATCGACATGGACGGCTGGGGCGGACCCGAAAAGAAGATCGGCACCTACACCCACATCGTGGCACCAGAGCCCGTGCAGTTCACCGGCTTTAAGCTGTTCTATAAGAACGACCTGCTCCCGCCGTCGTCGGGCATGCTGACGCCTAAGCAGCTGCTCGAGCTTACGCCGCAGCCGATGTATATTCAGTACCAATAAGGGTTTGACCGCGAGATGCGGGCTGCGTAGCATGGAGGCGGAAAGAGGAGGAGCAGCCATGAGTGAAAAACAAATTCCGACTGTGGTCGTGCCATTCGATTCGGCCGCAGTAAAGCCGCGCCGGCCCTTCGTGCCCATGACGGGGAATCCGGAAGCGCACGACTACGCCGATTTCGTACGATCATTAGGCGAGGGATCGGTCGTATCGCTCGAACAGCACAAGACGCCGCCGAAGTGATTCGGCGGCGGATCTTTTTTGGGGCTTCATTCCTGAAATTCGCGCGGAGGGGTATACTTCGCGCATGGCCGATCATTCTCATCATGATGATCACGGGCACGAGGCTCACGCTGCGCGCATGGATCACGCCGACGACGACCGTCGCATAACGTACTTTGCGACAACACATACGCGCGGTAAGCGCGAGATGTTCGGTATTCGTGCAGTCGATCGCGGCAAACATATGTACGTGATCGGAAAGACGGGTATGGGTAAATCGACGATGCTCGAGAACCTGGCTATCCAGGATATTCAGAACGGGGAAGGCATCGCATTCATCGATCCGCACGGTTCCACGGCAGAAAAACTCCTGGATTTCGTTCCGCAGGAACGTATCAAAGATGTGGTGTATTTTGCGCCGTTCGATATCGATCACCCGATGGGCTTCAATGTCATGGAAGACGTCGGGTATGACAAGCGACATCTCATTGTCTCCGGCCTTATGGGTGCGTTTGAGCGCATTTGGGAGGACCAGTGGAGCGCGCGTATGTCGTACATTCTGCAAAACGTGATGCTCGCGCTCTTGGAATACCCGGGGGCGTCACTGCTCGACGTGAACCGCATGCTTACGAACAAGACGTACCGCGAAGCGGTCATCGAAAAGGTGACCGACCCCATCGTTAAGGCGTTCTGGACGGAAGAGTTCGCGAGCTTTACCGACCGCTACACCGCCGAAGCGACACCCGCCATTCAGAACAAGATCGGACAGTTCCTCGCTAATCCGCTCATACGACACATTGTCGGTCAGTCGACGTCATCGTTCGATCTGCGCAAACTGATGGACGAAAAAAAGATATTCATCGTCAATCTTTCAAAGGGTCGCATGGGCGAAACGAATGCTGCGCTCTTGGGATCGATGCTCACGGTCAAGATCTATCTGGCTGCAATGTCGCGCGCAGAAGAACCCGCCTCGCGCATGGCAAAACTGCCGCGATTTTATTTTTATGTCGACGAATTCCAGTCGATGATGAACAAGGCCTTCGCCGACATTCTTTCGGAGTCACGAAAATACAAACTTGCGCTCACGCTTGCGAACCAATACATCGAGCAAATGGAAGAAGAGGTGCGCGATGCGGTCTTCGGCAACGTCGGCACGCTCATTTGTTTCCGTGTGGGACCGTTTGATGCGGAAGTACTGGAAACGGTATTCCAGCCTACTTTTTTGCCGGAAGATCTCGTGGGGCTCGGTATCGGTCAGATCTATCTCACGCTCATGATTGACGGCGTCGGGTCGCCGCCGTTTAGTGCGGAGACGATCGCTCCGATCGAGGCACCTGCAATTTCATATCGCAATGACGCGGTTATGGCGTCGCGCGCGCAGTACGGGCGCGTGCGCCAGGATGTCGTTGATGAGATCAATCGAAAACAATCGGAATTTGTCGCGCCCCCGAAGGAGAAAAAGGGAGACCGTCCGGGAGGACCGCGTTCATCCAACGGATGGAATGCTGCGCCGCAAGGAGGCACCACTCCGCGGGAAAAATTCGCTTCTGCGGTAGCACAGGTACATGCGGCTACCCCTGCGCCCGCACCCGCACCTGCACCTGCCGCAGCTCCGACACATACGACTGCTCCTACCCGCGTAGAGAGTGCTCCGACTGCGGTGGAAACGCGCATCCTAACAGCACCGCCTGCGCATACACCTGCTCCGTCGCCTGCACCGGTTGCACGACCGTCACTGCAGGACAAATTGAAAGAAATACAGAGCGCGCGACCGGAGCGCGGCAGTGTAAGACCCTCGCCGATCAAACCGCGCGAGCACTCACCAAGACCGGATCTGAATAGTAAACGCGAGGCGGAGGCGGTCGCACACCGCAATGCACTGAAGGAGGCGATCGAACAGGCGAGGGTGGAGCGTCACGGATCACCGGCTCGTTCTCCGCTTGATCTCATGCGCGAAAAAAACGCACGCCGTATGCAGCCCCCGCAGCAGGGAGCGTCTCGCGACACGTCGGTGCAGCAGAATGAGAGGCCTTCGCCGCAGAAAAAAGACACCTCACACACCGCGTCAAATCAAGTTCATACACCCAACCATACGTCATCCGCACACCATGAGCGTGAGCGGGCAGACCACAGTCATGTGCATCATGGCGAGGTTTCGCATCGTGAATTGCAGCGCGTTCTCAATGGTACCGACCGCGGCTCTGATGATCTATAATCGCGGCATGAAGCCGAATAGGTGCGCTCCCGCTATTTTTGCGATTTCAGCGATTGTCGGGTTCATGCCGTTTGCTGCACATGCGGATCTCCTGATCACGGAGATCATGTACAACCCCATTGGGGCGGATACGAAGGTGGAATGGGTAGAGATCTACAACGAGGGCCCATACCTGGCGGATCTCTCTGCGGTGAAATTCACTGACAAGTCCGCGCACGTATTGAACGCGCCGCCGAAGAACGGTGGTGTGGGCACAATGACTATCACGCCGGGGGCGTACGTGGTGCTCGCATCCGACGCGACGACGTTCCATACGCTGTTTCCGAATCGTCCGCAGGTCATCGACACGACGATGAGTCTGCATAACACGAACGGCACCGTGGGTCTCAGTACCCCGAAGGGCGCTCTCGTGAAAGTGGACTATTTTGAATCGTCCGGCGGTGCCGGGGACGGGGAATCATTACAGTGGACCGGAACAATGTGGGTGCATGCTGCGCCCACGCCCGGGCATGAAAACGCAAAGGCTTCGACGGTCGCGAAACCCGTGATCACAAAAGCCGTGACCCCGGTGAAAACAAAAGTATCGTCGACAAAAACGACAGCGAGCAAGACGACGAAAAAAACGAATGCCGCAGCTGCCGCATCGGTTTCCGATGCGAATGATCCGCTTTCTGTCGTAAATGCGACACCGACCGATACCGTACGTGCAGAGACCGCTGCGGCAGGGGAGCTCTCTGTGTCCCCGTGGTGGTTTGCCGCCGGTGCGCTTGCGGTTTCGTCCGGTGCTGCGGCGATGATGATTTCTCGCTCAAAACGCGAAGAATGGCACATTGAGGAAAGCGAGTAGGCGGTGTACGCTCTCGTAATATGGCTGACCAGAAAACAGTACTTGTAACCGGCGGAGCCGGACTCATTGGCACGCATCTCATCAAGCTTTTGCTCGCAAAGGGCTATCGTGTCGTATCAATCGACAACTACTTCATCGGCTCAAAAGATAATCACGTACCTGGTGCGGAGTATGTGGAAGGGCACACAAAAGACATCGAAGCACTGCTTGGTCATGAGAATCCGTCGCTGATTATTCACCTTGGCGAATACTCCCGCGTCGAACAGAGTTTCGACGACCTGGAGCTCGTCTGGCAGAGCAATGTGCATGGAACACACTGTGTCTTTGAATACTGGCGCAAGCGCGGGTGCAAGCTTGTCTATGCCGGATCAAGTACGAAATTTGCCGACGGCGGAATGGGTCGTGATCAGAGTCCGTACGCATGGATGAAGGCGAGTAATACTGAGCTCGCGCGCAATTACGGTAACTGGTTCAAGCTTCCGTACGCGATCACGTATTTCTATAACGCCTACGGCGAACAGGAGCTTGCGACCGGTCCGTATGCCTCGGTCATCGGGCGATTCAAAACACAATTTTTCGAGGGAAAGCCGATCACCGTGACTGCGCCGGGAACACAAAAAAGAAACTTTACATTTGCGGGCGATATCGCACGTGGGTTATTGCTCGTCGGGGAAGGCGGACAAGGAGACGACTACGGACTGGGCTCTCACGAATCGCATACGGTGCTCGAGATCGCACAGATGTTCGGCGGTGAGATCACGATGCTGCCTGAGCGCGCAGGAAACCGCATGGACTCTATTTGTGACACGACGCGAGCGGAGAAAGAGTTCGGCTGGCGGGCCGAGTCAACGGTACAGGAATATATCGAGGGTCTAAAACATCGCACAACGCAGCTCTAAAAGGGCATTGACGTACCTCGTAAATGATGGTACGTTCTGTGGCAGCAGATCCCTGCTCGCATCCGATAGAGGATGCGTCATCAAACCGGGAGGATCCCTATGAAGCACTTCATCGCTGCGGCCGTCATGGCTGCCGCTCTGTCTGTCTCGTCGTCCGCGTTCGCCGTCTCCTGCAGCCAGCAGGGCAACGAGTGCAAGGCCTGGGCGCGTGGCCAGCCTTCGTCGGCTTCCTATGTCGCCGCGTGCTCCGCCGAGGTCGGCCGTTGCGTCGCGCGCTGCAAGCAGGGCCAGAAGGTCTTCATCGGCGTCTCGAGCTCGCCGCAGCAGTATCCGATCACGGAGTGCAAGTAGACGGTTGCGGCCGCCTACTCAACGATCTTTGCCGAAAGGCCACCTGCGGCACGGAAACACATCCGTGCCGCTTTTTCTTTTGGAGGAGTGGGGTACGATGCTCGGAATGAAGCGTATTCTTATTTTTTCGCTCACATACCATCCGTATGTCGGCGGCGCGGAAGTGGCGATAAAAGAAATTACCGACCGCCTACCTGAATACGAATTCCATATGATCACGCTGCGGTTCGATTCGTCGCTCCCGCGCGTCGAGGAAAAAGGAAACATAACAGTCCATCGCCTCGGTCCGTCGGTCTTTAAACCGAGCGTGTCGGACCGCAATATGCCGTTCATGCTCCGACTCGCAAAGATTCTGTTTCCCATAACAGCGGCGTTCACTGCGCACGTGCTACATCGTGAGCACCGATACAGTGCCACATGGTCCATGATGGCGAATCATGCGGGATTCGCAGGCATGCTATTCAAGCTGTTTCATCCCGATGTTCCGCATGTACTTGAATTACAGGACGGTCGCGCATTCAATGACATGAAAGACCGTCAACCGATCCTCCGTTTGATCTGGCCGCTCTACGAGCGCGTGTATCGTGCGGCGAATGTGATCAAGGTCATCTCAACGTTCCTACAGAAAGAAGTGAGTCTACTCGGGGTACACGCGCCGGTCCACGTGATACCGAACGGCGTCGATGTCGCCAAGTTCGCTGCACCTGTTTCTGACGAGACGATACTGGATCTCAAGAATAAACTCGGCAAGAAAATGGGTGACATATACCTGTTCACCGCGAGTCGTCTCGTACTTTCGCGTGGTGTCGAGGATACTATCCGCGCGCTTGCTCATCTGCCGCAGAACGTGAAGCTCGTTGTCGCCGGAAGCGGGGACGATAAGGCAAAGCTTGAAGCTATCGCGCACTCGGAGGGGGTAGCCGAACGAGTGATGTTCGTCGGCCATGTCGACCATGGCGAATTGCCCGCATACTACAAAGTGTCCGACATTTTCGTGCGACCATCGATCATCGAGGGATTCGGAGTAGCGTTCGTTGAGGCGTTTGCCGCCGGCATACCGGTGGTTGCAACCCCGGTCGGCGGCATACCCGACTTTTTGTACGATCCGGAACGTGATCCCGATAAGGCGCCGACAGGGCTTTTTTGCGAGGTGCGAGATCCGCAGTCCATTGCACGCGCTGTGCAACGATTCATTGATCATCCCGAACTTGTCTCGGAAGTAGTTGCAAACGCGAAAGAACTCGTAGCTGCCAAATACGACTGGAAAGGTATCGCGCGTATGCAAAAAGAGCTCGTGTTCGCTTCGCTCATACCGTAAGCGAACTTGCGCGACCAAGAGAAAGACGATTGACTACAGAGAGTTCACAGAGGGAGGACTCCCATGCATGCACTCGATACGTTCCTCGCGGCGGGGCAGCAATCGCTCACGGCCAACAGGGAATTTCTGATTGCCACAGCGGGTCTCGGATGCGTTCTGTATACCGAAGCTGTCGCACCGTTTTATCGCACGACGTGGGATGCAATCGAGATGTGCGTTCGCATTGCGTTTCCGCGTGTGCGGGCGGCCGACGTCGTGCAGTTCGGAGCAATCCGCGAGGCACGCCTCAAGCGCGACGAAAAACGCGCAGCAGCCCTTAGGGGATAAGGGGACTGGCGCGTCGGCACAGGAGTGGTACGTTACAGATAGGCACGATGTCTCGTGCTGCTAACAGGAAGGAGGAGTCTGAATGTCCACAGTCAGCGCCGTATTGCCCGAGGTGGATAGCAGGCTTACACATCCGCCGAATTTCGGCATGCAGGATATCGCGCGGTTTTGGGGAGAGTTTTTGAATATTGCTCTCCCGATCAACTGGTATCTGCAGTTCATCATGTCGATGGCTGCACCCGCCGGCAGATCGGATTGATCTCCCCAAGGTTTTTTCAGATGGCGCGTCCGCTCGTGGCGCGCCATCACCCTTTGAGCTATGGTGTCACGCACATGAATACACAGAAGATCGTTATCGCAACGGGGATCTTTCCCCCGGAAGTGGGCGGGCCGGCCCTCTATGCCAAACAGCTTTCTGAGACCCTCTCGGTTCAGGGGCACGACGTTCGTGTCGTACTCTACGGTTCACTCAAGTCATGGCCGTCCGGTCTTCGCCATGCCGCCTATGCGCTGAAGCTCATCCGGTACTCGTTCGGAGCAGACGCGATCATAGCGTTTGATACGTATTCGGTAGGCCTTCCGGCGGTAATCGCGGCGGTGTTCACTCGCGTCAAAGTCATCGTACGAGTGGGTGGCGATTTTATTTGGGAGACCTACACGGAACGCACTCAGGACCTTGTTCCGCTGCCCGAGATCTATACCGCTCAAGACCGATGGGGCTCAAAGGAGCGTCTTATTTTTCGGATTCAGAAATGGGTCATACCACGGGTAACGCTCGCGTTCTCAAGTGCGTGGATACGCGACCTCTGGCGCGATGTCTACGGGCTGGATATGTCACGTACCGCGATTATTGAGAACCCGATCGAACAAAAGCTCGAAACGCTCCCGTACTCGAAAAAGAATTTTCTTTTTTACACGCGACCGATCGCCCTCAAAAATAACGACGCGTTCCGTCGCGCATTCATAAAGGCAAAGAATTTGCATCCGGACATCGAACTTGAAGAGGGTCTCATTCCGCATGAAGAATTGATGCATCGCATGCAGGAATGTTACGCCGTTGTGCTCCCGTCGATATCAGACGTAACACCGAACTACATCATCGAGGCCATTCGCTGCGGCAAACCGTTTATACTCACAAAATATTCCGGTTATGCGGAACGATTCAAGGACTTCGGAGTTATTGTGGACCCGCTCTCGGATGAGGACATGACTCGGGGTGTCATGGCGCTTGCCGAACCGAAAACGTACGAGATGTACGCCGACCGTCTGAAACACTTCGCCGAAGTACACACCTTCGACGATATTGCGCGCGAGTTCGTCGGGCTTGTTACGCGCGCTTCTTTGCCTCGACGATAAAGGCGGTTCCGAGGAATTTCAACGGTGTACGGTCTAGGTATTCGAATACTTTGGATGTCCATACCGTAAAACGGGGAAGGTAACGGTCGAGCGGGAACGGAATGAGTTTGAAGTTGTAATACACGACACGCGTCGGTTCAAAGCCGTGTGCGCGGAACTGTTCAAGCGTGCGCTTCACGGTGTATTCGCGGTGCAGTAAAAGCGGCTTCTTGCCGCGGTGTGCAATGAATCGAAGCAGGCGATTCCAGATCCGCCACGGGCTCCACACATTGGGATACGTGATGATGGCGGTTCCGCCGGGGGTGATGATTCGGTTCATTTCTTTCAGATACTTCGGCTCATCGTCGAGGTATTCAATCAGGCCCATCGCGGTGACGATGTTGAATGCTCCGTCGGGTACCGAAAGTGCGTACGCGTCACCCACCTCGCATTTCACCAGCGGGTCGTTCGGCATTTCTTTCTTGGCGAGCTCCACCATGTCCGGTGCGGCATCAATCGCAGTTACCGTGTAGTTCCGTGCACGAAGCCCTTTGATCATGATGCCCGGTCCGCATGCGAGATCGAGAATCTTCAGCCCGTCGCCGCTCGCGGGAAGCATCGCGAATACTTTTTCCCGGCGCACGCGGAATGAATAGCCTTCCGGTGTTTCATCGCTGTACCACCCGAGGTACGTTTTGCTCAGGTCATTGAAATAGGTAACTTCGGTTCGCATATCAGATGTCATAGGAGTGATTTCAGGAATAATCGCACGCCGCTGACCACATTGGCAAATACTGCCATATCTTCGGTGGCGTCGAGTACGTAACGGCGGAGCCGTAGGCGAGGGACAGCGGCGGTATTTGCGCCCTCAAAGGTCGTGACCGCATGAGAGAAATCAAGCTGCGTGAGCAGGGCCTCTGTCGTGTCGTTCCAGTCCTGTGCCTGGCCGTTCGGGTAGGCGAATACGGGCGATACACGGACCCCGAGTGCTTCAAGATCTTTTTTGGAACCGTTGATCTCTTCGAATTGTTCCGCTTGTGACTGGGTCGACAGGATCGGATGTGTTTTTGTATGCGCACCGAATGACATGCCGGCATCCTGTAGTTCCAGTATTTCCTCTCGCGAGAGGGGTGCGTATACCGACCGCTCATCGTTAAAGTTGTTGAACGGCGAAAAGACGGCCTGTTCAATGTTCCGAAGGTCGTGTTCGCGCTTTGCCGCCGGTATTGTTTTGAGCGCGGCGCGCGTCCGTGCGTCGAGGGCGATCTTTTCCGCATACGTGCCTTCTTGCTTTCCGGTCGCGTATTCGAGGCGATCAACCCAGAGCGGAACCTTTCGACACACGAAATCGGTCGCCAGAAACATCGTGGCGCTCATGTTGTATCGCTGCAAAAGCGGATATGCATGGGTATAGAAATTGCGATAGCCGTCGTCGAAGGTGATCGCAAGCGCATAGTCGGGCAACGAACCGTCATCGAGCATGCGGACCGCATCTTCGAGGGGAAGTACCACATGGTTCTTTTTGAAGTACTGCAGGTGATGTTCAAAGGCGGATGGTGTGATGAACTTGCCTCGGTAGTTGTATATGCCTATTTCCTCACTCGGGGCCACACCGTGATACAGTACGATCGTAAGTGAATGCCTATGTCCGAAACGGAACAAAGCAGGGACGCCGCACCGATCGAGGAGGCGAAACACGCGAAGGAGGAAGCGCTTCATTTGGCGCATTATGAGATTGATTCCGCACAAGGGCAATCAGCTCCGACTTCTCCCTCACCCGCGAGTGCAGCAGCTCATCCGTATACGGTCCTCACGATAGGAACAGAGCTTGCCGTACTCTCTCCCGAATCTCCGGTGCGCAAAAGGATCTTTTCATACGGGCGCTATTTTAAAGCGATGCATGTAGTGCTCATGTGCGGCCCGACGGGACAGAGCGACGTGACCGACGGGAATGTGACGGTCTACCCGACGAACTCAGCGGGGAAGATCTCGCGTTTCTCCGATGCGCTTGCGATCGGTACGTCGGTACAGCACGTCGATATCGTTTCGTCCCAGGATCCGTTCGAAACCGGATTTATTGCATGGCGTATCGCTCGCAAACACAAAGCACCGTTGCACGTTCAGGTTCATACGGACTTTCTCGCACCGGAATACGCGGCGCATTCGCTCTTGAACAGGATCCGGGTCATGATCGCGGGCTTCGTGATCAAGCGCGCGAAACGCGTGCGCGTCGTATCGGACGCCGTCGCTGCGTCGATCAAAAAGACGTACGGCGCAAAGATCGATGTGTCGGTACTGCCGATATTCGTCGATCTCTCACGCTTCGCGACCGCCAAGCCGGATATGACGACGTCGCAGCAGTTCCTCAATTTCCCGTACAAAGCGCTCGTGGTGTCGAGACTGGAACCCGAGAAGAATGTCGCGCTTGCGATCAATGCGTTCAAAGAAAGCGCTCCGGAGGACGCGTGCCTGATCATTCTCGGCGAAGGAAGCGAGTACACTGCGCTCGAGCGACTTGTCACAAAACTGGGACTCGATGCGCGCGTATTCTTCGAGGGGTTCAAGGACCCGGCCCCGTATTATGCGCTCTGCGACATACTGCTCGTACCGTCGGTATACGAAGGCTACGGCCAGGTAATCATCGAAGCGCTCGCCGCGCACAAACCGGTTCTCTCGACCGACGTAGGTATCGCACGGCAGAGCGGGGCAATCATTGCTGCACCTCAGGAGTTCGCGTCTGCGCTCAAACAGTGGTTCGCGAACGGTCCGAAGAGCGCAGCGCTCACAAATTATCCCTACCCGTCCGTGGATGAGTATGTGCGCCTCTACTGTGACGATATTGCGAGTGTAAAAAGCAAATAGACCGCTCGTTCGAGCGGTCTATGAAAGATCACCATCCGGTTTTTTTCGACTCGTACCGACCAAGCAGATGGTCGGATATTCCACGGATTTCAGCGATGACACGCGAATCGAGATAGTGGCCGCCGAACGATCGTAAACGATCTTCGGCCTGAGAACGCGCGCCTTCCGTTTCCGCGAGTGCGAGCGTGAACGATTCAGCCGGCAAGATATGCGGTGGCACACCTGCCATGCGCATCGAGATACATGCAGATCGCGTGCAGTGGTACCAGCTCGTTACGAATTCGAACGATCCCTCACACAACGGAATATCGTTATCCCGCAGGAAATTGCGCGCAGCGATAGCGGCGTCATTTGTAGTCCCTGTGGACTGTAGCCACTTGATATGGCGCGCATCACAGCCGAGATCCTTAATGAGCATTTCTCGGATCGCATATCCTTGCCAAATAGGCGAGCGCTTGCCGTCGAGCAGGATATGTTCGTGCTTCAGACGACGCTCGTCTTTGCCTGGAATAACGAGGCGGTCGGTGAATCCGAGGCGGAGCATCGCTGCAAATCCCTCAAGACGCGCGTGTGCGTACTGTGGTTCAAACGAACCGAGGTGTTCTTCTGCCGGCGCAAAACCGCTCGATCGGGAACTGTCTCGAATGATGTCGAATGCGAGTCCTACCACGACTGTGGAATGCAGCATGTTCAGTTTCTCCAGCTTCCTCCAGGGTTATGTCACGCCTGAAAGCGGGTGTCAAAGTGCCTCGCTCATCAAATTGCGGACGTGGCTCAAATACGCCATAATTGCGCCCTATGGCACATGCACATTCGAAAAAAGGACCGCTGATCGGATTCGTCGGGCAGGGATACGTAGGAGGAAGCTATGCAAACAATTTCGAGAAGCGCGGCTTCTCTGTGGTGCGATACTCGCTCGAACCAAAATATATTCAGAATAAAGAGGCGATTGCAGCGTGCGACATCGTATTCGTTGCTGTGCCGACCCCGACTACACCCAAGGGATTTGATTATTCCATCGTTGAAGCAGGACTGAGACTCGTCGGTCCCGGTAAGACCGCCGTCGTAAAGTCGACTCTTTTGCCCGGTACGACAAAACTGCTGCAAAAGAAATTCCCGAAGATCGCCGTACTCTGCTCACCTGAATTTTTGAGTGTTGCCTCCGCGCAGCAGGATGCGGACGAACCGTTCTCAAACATCATCGGTGTGCCGGGCAACGGAAAGAAATTCCGTGATGCTGCGGAAGCCGTGCATCGCGTATTGCCGAATGCGCCGTTCTCCCACATCTGCTCCAGTGAAGAGGCGGAGATGATTAAGTACGCACACAACATCAGCGGATTCATGCAGGTAGTCACGTTCAATGCGCTCTATGATCTTGCTAAGAGCGTCGGCGCAGACTGGAAGAACATCTATCCGGCAGTGATAGCAGACCCGATGATATCGAACCGCTATTCGAATCCCGTGCATAAAAGCGGACGTGGGGCAGGAGGGGCGTGCTTCATCAAGGATTTTGCCGCTTTCGCGAAACTCTACAAACAGACCGTCGGGAAAAAAGAAGGAGTCGCCTTTCTGAAGGCCGCGGAGAAGAAGAACATCATGCTGCTCGTCGGAACGAACAAAGACATGCCGTTGTTGGAGGGTGTATACGGTAAGGGTATTCACAAACTGAAAAAGTCCGCCCGGGCCCCGAAAAAATAGTATGCGTCTCCTGATCGTCACACAGGCGGTCGATCAGGATGATCCGGTACTCGGTTTTTTTCACCGCTGGATCGAAACGCTTGCGGCACAGGCAGAGCACGTGCACGTGATCTGTCTCAAAGAGGGTAGTCACGCGTTGCCTCAAAACGTTGTCGTACATTCGCTCGGTAAAGAAGGCGGCCGCTCGCGTATGAAATACATGAGCCGGTTCTACACGTACCTGTGGTCCCTCCGGGGTGAATATGATGCTGTCTTTGTGCACATGAATCAGGAGTACGTATTGCTCGGCGGCTTGATCTGGAAACTTCTCGGAAAGAAACTGGTCCTCTGGCGAAACCATAAAATCGGGTCGTGGCGGACACGTATCGCGTGTGCGATCGCGGACCACGTGTGCTACACGTCGCCGGCTGCGTATGTGGCGAAGGCGAACAACGCGGTCATCATGCCGATAGGTATCGATACCGATGCGTTCGCTCCTCGTGAGTCGCCGGTACCGCGATCGATACTCTTCCTCGGACGCCTCGATCCGGTAAAGAATGTACACGTATTCATAGGTGCACTTACGCAGCTCTACGAAGCGGGTGTTACGTTCACGGCGGCGATATACGGTTCACCGACCGATCCGAAGTCGATGTATGCACATGACGTACGAAATCAGGCGGCCGTGCTCGCACTGGAAGGCGTGATAACCGTCCACGAGGCAGTGAGTAACGATGAGGCGGCAAAACTTTTTACGCGCTACGATTTGTACGTGAACCTCACGCCGTCCGGTAGTTTCGATAAGACTATCGGTGAAGCAATGTCTGCGGGGGCCGTAGTCGTTGCCATGAATGATGCGGTGCGGCCGGTACTTCCACCGGAGATCTTTGTGACGGACGAAACATCCGAGGCTGCGGCCCGCGCGATACGGAATGCCCTTGATCTCCCGGCTGATGTACGCGAACGCGTTACGACCGTCTCGCGTCGATATATTCACGAAGATCATTCGCTTGCAAAACTCGCTCAACAGCTCATGCCGATGCTTGGCTAGGTGCGGTGGGCGTAAATGAATTTATACGGCGCAGGTGCGCGTGATACGCGGTAGCCTTGAGCGACCAGTAGGCGATCCAGCTCTTCCGGCTCGTGACCGTCGACGCGATGCCACTGCAGGAGTATTGCATCGATACGCTTGAACTCATCGTTACTGAGACTCCCGAGAATCTCGTATTCGGCTCCCTCGCAGTTCATTTTCAGAACATCACATTTTGTGACCGCATATTCATTGAAAAAGTCGGACAATGTGACACAGGGAACAACTGCTCCCACGATGAGGCCGCGATTTTCGCGATCGAAGAGCGAGCTCGATACGCCGCCGTGCGTGTCCTCGTATGTCTGTCGTTCGCCCGCGGTACCGGCTACACCTTTTTCTATACAGGTAATGCGATCTGACAAATCGTTTGCCGCAACGCTTTTTTCCAAATATTGAAAAACTTCGTGGTTGAACTCAAATGCGTAGATGTGCGCTCCGGGCTTTCGGAGGGCGGCGTAGATCGCGTAGGTGCCGATGTGAGCACCGACATCCAAAATGACGGGGGAATCACCGGAGAGTGCCGCGGGATCGCCGTAGACTTTGTCGACCCAAACCGCTGTAAGGTCGTCGATGCCCCATCCCTGATTCGAAGCGATATAAACCGGTCCGGAGCGCATGCGCAGATGCGTATCGCCGCTAAAAATGCGGATACGGAACTTCTGCAGAAAAAGCAGCGGCCAGTTGGATAGCAGCTGGTAGGTGCGAGCGAGCCACTGCACGAGTAGGCGGATACGGTGTATGAGTGTTCTCATGCGGTGTGGGGGATGCTGAAGAGTTTTGCGAACATGACACGCGTTGCGAGCCACGTAGTAACGATCAGATATTTGAATCTCCACAGCTCGTACGATACGGGTAGTTTGTTTCCCCGCGAGATCAGTCGGACACGAAGGAATCGGAGTGTGAAGAGCGCGAGCTGAGCGCTTGTGTGCAGGACCGCGTACGCCCATTTTCGTGGCGTTATCGAATTGCGGTAGTGGCGTTCGTCCCAGTCCAGTGCTCGCTTCAGACGCTTGCCGTCAAAATCCTCGTATGTGTCGAACATGGGTACGTACATGACGTTTTTCATAATGCCGACCGGCTCACCCTCGTTGACGACAACGCGCTCGTGCGTCATTTTGGTGTAACCGCCGATCGCATCGCGTCGGAAAAATCGGATCTGACGATTGGGATACGTGATCGTGTCGTCGATAATCTCGCCTCGCCAGATATATTTGCGGGGAATCTTGTAAATCCGGTATTTCGGGTCGGGATCGGCGACGATCGCGCGTATCTCTTCGATCGCCTCCGGCGAGAGGAATTCATCGGAGTCCAGTCGGAAGTGCCACTGTTCAAGCGAATGGTTTACGCACGTGGTACGCGCCACGCCGAAGTCCGTAATTCGTTGCATCGGCTCGTCGGTCTCGATCTGTTTCGTGACACGTGCACCGAGTGATCGGGCGACTTCCTGCGTTCCGTCGGTCGAATTACCGTCGCATATGAATTTGTCGGAAAAATCAGCGACACTTTTCAATGCACGAGGAAGGTCGGCGGCGCTGTTGAGCGTCAAAATGCCTACCGATGCGCGTATGGTCTCGCGAGACATGGTACAAACCATACCGTATTATTGCCGTTCAAACGAGTCGGGGTATCATGTGCGGATGTCTCAGTCGTCTGTGCGCTCTTCGATCGTTATTCCCGCGCACAACGAGGCGGAAAATCTCGTAATACTCATTCCGAATCTTGCGCGGGCGCTCGCATCGCGTAGCGAAGAAAGCGAGATCATTATTGTCGACAATGCATCGAACGACCGTACCCGTGACGTCATTGCGGACTTCCAGAAGACCATGCCGCGGCTCCGGGTTGTGCCTGAACCGATCATGGGATACGGGAGAGCGGTGCTTACAGGGTTGCGTGCGGCGAGCGGCGACGTGATCGGTATCATACGGGCTGATAATCAGGAAAAGCCGGAAGATCTCGTCCGTATGCTGGAGTCGCGCGATAGCAGCGGTGTCGACTTTTACAAAGCGATCCGAATGCACCGTTTGAATGACGGCTTGAAGCGCGTGATTATCAGTAGGGTATACAACGCCCTGTTCAAGATGCTGTTCGGTCTCCGCTCGACCGACCTGAACGCGACACCGAAAGTATTCATCCGCAAATATCTTGAGGCGGCACAGCTCGAATCGCTGGACTGGTTCATCGATGCGGAAATGGTCATAAAGGCCGAACGGCTCGGATTTACCGTCGCGGAAATGGGAATCGAGTATCAGCCCCGGCTCAAAGGGTCCTCGAACGTGCGTCTGAAACATGTGTTTGAATTTCTGGGCAACATGCTATCTTGGTACCGACGCGAACGTCATGGCAAACTTTTGGCGCAATAAGAACGTTTTCATAACCGGTGGCAACGGATTTTTGGGAGGTCACCTCACAAAGACACTCATCGAGCATGGTGCGAAACCTGTGGTTCTCGTCTACGAGGAAAATCCGGGCGGTATTTTTGACGCGGAGCTCGCAAAAAAGGCGACCGTCGTCCGGGGAGACATCCGAAATCTCGCATTAATGGACGAGATGCTGCGGTGGCACAATATTGATGTCGTCTACCATCTTGCGGCACAGGCGATCGTGGACCAGGCCATCGATGATCCTCTGGAGACGTTCGAGATCAATATGCAAGGCACGTGGAATATTCTTGAGGCCTGCAAACGAAATCCTCGCGTCGAACGAATCATCGTCGCCTCGTCAGATAAAGCCTACGGTCATCATGATCAGCTGCCGTATGCTGAACATTCTCACAGTCTGAAAGCGGCGTACCCGTATGAAGTCTCGAAAGCTGCTGCTGATATGATCACGCAGACATTTCATAAGACCTTCGGCACGCCGGTATGCATTACGCGGTGCGCCAACCTCTACGGGCCGGGCGACATGAAAATGAACCGCTTGATCCCGCGCACCATATACCAGCTCCACACAAACAAACCGCCCGTAATCCGCGACACGGGAAGCTCGCTGCGCGATTACCTGTTCGTCGAAGATGCTGCCGAGGCATACCGAATGCTCGCAGAGCAGATGGACGAATCCATGTACGGAGAGGCATTCAATTTTTCAACGAATCAGCCGCTGTCCGTCGCTGAGGCGATCAAGATCATGTCGCGCGAGATGAAAAAGAGCATCAAGCCGAAAGTTGTTCAGACGCACGGCATGGAGATCCGTCACCAGTACGCGGCATATGATAAGGCCGAGCGCCTACTCGGGTGGAGGCCGACACATGACTTTGTCGCAGGCATCCGAAAAACCATTCCGTGGTATCGGAAATACATAGAATCGACGCTCAAGTCGAAGATCCGTGATGTCAAAAAGCAATCGCGAAAAGCGGTACGAAAATAAGAAAGTCCTTGTTACGGGGGCCGACGGTCTGATCGGTCGGGCGCTCGTCGCACGTCTCTCCGGAGATGGTGCTGTGGTTCATGCGGCCCGCCGTACTGACGCGGATCTCACGGATGTCGCGCAGACAGAGGCGATGCTGCGGGCCTTTTCGCCGGACATTGTGTTCAATACTGCTGCCCGTATCGATATGAGTCGCGACCGTGCGCATATCGACGATATTATTGAGGGTACCTACGGTATTGCACGCAATGTTTTGCGGGCAGCAGAGATCTCCGGCGTAAAAAAATTCGTCCAATTCGGGACGATCGAAGAGTACGGATCAAACGAAGCGCCGTTCGTCGAGACGATGCGTGAGTCACCGATTTCCGCGTATTCGTTGGGGAAAACAATGGCCACACACGAAGCACTGCTGCTTTCAAAGATCTCAGATATGAAGGTGTGCGTCGTGCGTCCGGCAGCGACGTTCGGACCGGGCAAGCGTGTCGGAATGCTCGTGCCGAACTTCATACGTGCGGCGCTCAGCGGCACAGATTTTAATATGAATGCAGGGGAGCAGGAGCGGGACTTCATATTTGTGGATGATGTCGCGGAGGCGTCGCTGCGCGCTGCACTCAGCGACCGGACCGACGGCGAGATCATCAATGTCGGATCAGGTATCGGTATGACAGTGCGCGGGTTCGTCGAGTCTTTGAACGAGGCGATGGGAAACCCGATCGCCGTCCATTTCGGCGCAGAGCCGTATCGGATCAACGACACCATGCGTTTTTTCATGAATATAGACAAAGCGAAGAGACTGCTTTCATGGGAGCCCGAAGTGGCGCTGTCGGAAGCGCTGAGAATCACGGTCGAATGGTACCGGGCGAACGCGGATATTTTCGGGGCGTCCTGACCGTGGTATTGTTTCCCGACTATGGCAAAAAAGAATCCGTATCCGCGTGTCCCGTACGCGCATGCAGTTTTCGGGAATGAGGAGCGAAAGGCGGTGAATAGCGTTCTGAAGACACCCCAGATCGTGGCGGGTGCATATGCGGCGAAGTTCGAATCCAAAGTCGCGAAACTATTCGGCAAGAATCACGGGCTCCTGGTGAATTCCGGGTCGTCCGCGAACTTGCTCGCGTTTGCGATCGCTCATCTTCCGGAAGGTTCCGAGGTGATTACTCCGGCGCTTACCTTCTCAACGACCGTTGCGCCGATAGTCCAGAACCGTCTGATACCGGTATTCGTTGACGTTGAGCCGGGGATGTACACGGTGAATGTTGATCAGGTTGAGCGCATGATCACATCTAAGACTCGTGCGCTGATGATTCCGTCGCTCCTGGGAAATATTCCGGACTATGTCCGTTTACAGAAGATTGCAAAGAAGCACAAGCTGCTGTTGATCGAAGATTCATGCGATACGCTCGGTCCCACGATCGACGGGAAACCGACGGGTCTCTACACTGACATCTCGACCACCAGTTTCTATGCGTCGCATATCATTACGGCCGCAGGGCAGGGCGGTATGATCTGCGTGAATACCGACGAGGATTACAAAGAGGCTCGCGTGCTTTCCGGCTGGGGTCGCCAGTCCGCCCTGAACGAGTCCGAAGATATTCATATTCGGTACGAATCCCGCGTTGAGGGCAAGCCGTATGATTCCAAATTCATCTTTTCCCAGATCGGATACAACCTGAGAACAACGGACATTGTCGCCGCATTCGGTCTCGAGCAGATCAAGAAACTGAAGACCTTTGAGAAAGCCCGGCGGTCAAACTTTGCAGCCCTTCTCAAATTTTTCTCGAAATACGAAGACTACTTCGTGTTGCCGAAGCAGGCGAAAAATGTGAAGACCAGTTGGCTCGCATTTCCGCTCACTATTATGAAGGATGCGCCGTTCACCCGACTTGAACTGGTGACCTGGCTCGAGGAGCACAATATCCAGACCCGGCCGATTTTCACCGGCAACATCCTTCGCCAGCCTGCGTTCAAGGGGATCGAGCATATCGAAATGCCCGAGGGATACCCGGAGTCGGATCACATTATGGATAACGGTGTATTGATCGGCTGCCACCACGGACTCACCGCAAAACAACTCGATCACATCAGGAGTACGATGGTGGAGTTTATGGATCGCATCACGGGATAAGTCCGTAAACATCGAATCGTCCGTATGACAGCATCGGACGATATTCGTCCCTCAAACGCTGCATGTGGGGCGCGTCGAACGCGGCACTAAATCCTTCCAATCCCTCGGACGGCATAACGATGAAGTCCGGTAGTTCCGCCGATCCGAAATCGAGCGGATTGTTTCCCACCGAGAGGGACTCGTTCACCACGAAAAAACTGTATTTTTGTGACGCATCAAAGAACATTGATACCTGCGGCGCGTGGATGAATGCGATCGTCTCTGACGGCTGCACGCTATGCTGCAATCGCGCAGCCACGACTTGTGCGTCATCGCTCTCATATATATCTGCGTAATAGATAAGGTGGATGCTCTGCAGGATTATCAATACTGCGATCGCGACACCGCCTACCACACGCAGGCCGGGAAGTGCCCAGCCAATGCGTATCGTTCGTACATATGCGGCAATCGCATCGATCGCGGCGGGAACTAATGTAGCAAGCCAGAGCTGGAGCGGTAAAAGGTATTTAAACCATCCCGGTGAGCGCAAGAAGTACAAAAAGCCGAGCGTTCCGTATGTCAGCACGAATGTCCCGATGAAACGGTCTTTTTGCATGCCTGTCCGAAGCATCCATGCGAGCAGAACGATACCCGTGAGAATAACGAGATAGATCAACGTCGTCTCGCGGAACAGATTCGACAGATTTGAAAGAATATTTCCGCTTTGTGAAGAGGCGAGACCGAATGTCGGTTTCGTAAAGAATAGTACGGTATCGTGCCACCACGTCGCGCTCAGGGGTCCGGGCAGGTACACGCATAACTCCATCACGACAGGGATCGCCGCACCGAAAGCGGTTTTTAGTAGCGGTGTAAGGACGGAGCGCCGGTGCTCGACGACGAGTGCGACGGCAACGGCGAACGAAGTAAATACATACACGGACGGCCGACTCACCATACAGAGGCCGAGTAGTATGCCGGAGAGAAACGGGTACACGCGGATAGTCATGAGCGTGAGGAACATAAGGGTCATACCGGCGATGTCGCCCATCACCATCCGCCCATTGTTATGAAACGGAGGAAGAGATGCGAGGAGGTACGCGGCAGCTACCCCATACCATGGTCCGAATTGTCGTCTGACGAACATGTAGGCGGCAACAATGCATGCAAGCATCCATACGATCGAATACGCACGCGCAGTTGCGACATCGAATCCTGATACAAAGAACAGTGCCGCGAGCGGAAGCGACACCGTGATACCGGAACTGTTGGCGATATGCGGACGTTCCGAGAACGTATGCGGCGCGGTCACGACATCGAGCACGCCGTAGGAGGCAAGATTCCGTGCCTCCTCGATCATAAATCCTTCGTCGAACGACAATCGGGGCTTGGTTGTGAGTGTCTGAAACGCGTATACCGATACTGTTATGAGAAGTAGAGCAACGAGCCACTCGGGGCGGATGCGGGCGATTCGTTCGCGCAGCGTCATGGTCACAACATCATACCCGTTGTCCCGTTCGTGCACTACGGACTATGAAATGCGATACTGCCCCCATGATCACGGGTGTGCTCAAGCGTTTACAGACGACCGTACGGCGTATGTATTGGATGCGTCGGTTCGGCTCGTGCGGGACCGATCTGAAAATATACGGTCGCATTTCTGCGTTTCCCTCGGAGCATGTGCATGTCGGTTCGCATGTATCGATCAATGACCTCGTTATTTTGAATGCGCGCGATCATATTACGATCGGCAGTCACGTCAGCATCTCGCCCGGAGTCATTATCAATACCGGCGGACTGAATTATGAGCAACCTCGAGGTGAGAGAGGTCACTCAAAGGCGCCCGTTGTGATCAAGGACGGTGCCTGGATATGTTCAGGAGCGATCATTAACCCCGGGGTGACGATTGGCGAAGATGCGGTCGTGGCTGCAGGTGCTGTAGTTACGAAAGACGTCGAGGCGAGAACAGTTGTAGGTGGGGTGCCGGCGACGGTCATAAAACGTTACTGAAGTGCAGGTCGGTCACGTCGGGGTGGTAACCGGCCTTTTTACGTATACAATCGCGTCATGTCAGGACGCATGATCATTCTTTTCGCCGGGCGGTTAGGCGGCGAAAAAGCTGATGCCTTGTTTGTCCGGGAAAGCGCAGCGTCCTTCGCCGCAGCCGGCATTGAGACGATCGTCATCGCACCCCGCCGCCTCCGTCGCGGACACTATTCGAGCGATGTGTTTCGAACAGTGTACCTGCCGACGGTCGATCTCTTCGATATTCCTATACTCTGGAGTCTTGCTAATGTGTGCAACCTGTTCTTTTTCTCGATCAGTACGCTGGTATGGTTGTGGCTTAGGGGTTCACGGGATGACGTCATACTTTGCAACGAGCCGATACCACTGTGGTTTGCATCGCTACGGTCTTCGCATACGGTCTATGAGGTTCATATTTTCCCCGAACGAAATCACAGGCTCTACGGTCGGTTCTTCAGGCGCGTGCAGTTATTTGCACCGATAACGGACTGGACCGCCCGTCAGCTCGGATCAGTATTTGGCATCGCTTCTGAGCGTATCGTGGTCTCCCGGAGCGGCGTTAATCTGAATATGTTCTCATCCGTTTCCGGTCTCGATGCGAGACAGCAGCTTGGACTGGAAGCGGGTCGGAGTATCGTGGTCTATACCGGCCATTTGTATGACTGGAAGGGTGTCGATACGTTGGCGGCGGCGGCACGGAGTTTGCCGGACGTCCTGTTTATCTATGTCGGAGGAACAGACGGTGACGTGAGGAGGCGACGCGAGCAATGGAAGGAAATACAGAATATCGATGTGCGCGGGAGCGTTCCTCATCACGAAGTCGGACTGTGGCAGTCTGCTGCAGACGTGCTCGCGATACCGAACTCCGCCTCAGAGCCGATATCGGTGCACTACACGTCGCCCATGAAGCTGTTTGAATATATGGCCAGCAAGCGGCCTATTGTTGCTTCTGATCTCCCTTCGATCAGGGAAGTACTGAGCGACGACAGTGCGTACTTGTTCACGCCGGATGATCCGTCTGCACTCAGCGCCGCACTACGGCTCGCCCTGAATGACCCGAATGCATCGCTACGCGCCGAAGCAGCGTTCAGTAAGGTACAGAACTTCACGTGGGACGTGCGATCGGCGCGGATCCTCCGGCATTTCGGCTATACTGACGCGACGTTATGAGCGTTGTAAAAACGGTCGGCAAAGGCGTTGCATGGACCTCCGGGGCTATTCTGGTGGGCAAGATACTCACCATAGCGAACATTTTTATCATTCTGCGGAACCTGACCGTGTACGAGTACGGGTTCAATGAGCTTGTCCTCTCGATCATTTCGACCGTGGGGATTCTATTGTTGCCGGGACTCGTTACAACCATTATCGCGGACCTCTCCGTAGAACGTGGCCGTGAGAATCTCGCGGCGATGAAACAGATATTTACACAGTATTTTTTTCTTAACCTTGCGCTTGGATTTCTGGCATGGGCCGTGCTTTTTT
This sequence comes from uncultured Candidatus Saccharibacteria bacterium, assembly GCA_964512835.1. Classification (GTDB taxonomy): domain Bacteria; phylum Patescibacteriota; class Minisyncoccia; order Phycocordibacterales; family UBA2100; genus UBA10103. The sequence continues at coordinate 53,807 of CAZELA010000001.1, forward strand.
TCGAATCTGCACCGATCGCAACATGGGCCGGTAACCCGTACGCGGCGCAGTTCCTCCACATCGCGTCGTTCCTGTTCCTGATCTCACCGATGCGTACGATTACGATCACGCTATCGACCGTAATGCTTCGGTATTTCGAACAGTCATTCTACAACGTGTTCGAGGAGGCATTTAAGATGATTCTCATGCTCGTGCTGCTTGTGCAGATGCACACCGGCATCCACGGACTCATGTATTCCATCGTGTTGTCACAGCTGTTGGTCGTTCTCCTGTACCTGCCGCGCACCATTTCCGCGTACCGGCACTTTGCGGATGCCGAGTCAGAGAGCGGTATATTTTTCTGGAATCTCGTTCGGGAACATCGAAAGTGGAGCATCGCATCCTCGTATATCGGAACACTGACGCAGAATGCGAGATTGTGGGGTATTAAGGCGCTCTTGGGTACGGAGGCGGTCGGACTGTTCGCGTTCGCGTACGGTGTCATGAACAATATTACGTCGCTAGTGCCGCTCTCTTCGGTAATCGCCCCGGTGATCCCGCATTATATTGATAAGCGCGATCAGCTCGTGCGGATGGTGCGCGCATCGGTAAAGATTCAGATAGCGGTAACCGTCGGGTTCCTTGTGCTCGCGCTCATAATCAGTAATGCCGTCGTCCGCATGTTCTTCCCGAACTATATTGAGGCGATCCCGCTCGTATACATTATGTTGTTCTCGATTGTTCCGAACGGTATTGTCAGTGTCTATACACCGGTCTTCAATGCGTTCAAGGAACAGCAGTCATTGTTCATGTCGAATGTGTTTAAAGCCGTGCTGATGTGTGTTTCATTGCCGGTCTCGGTTTATTTTTTCGGGAGTCTCGGAAGTGCGATCGAATTGAATCTGACGACCTACATCAACAGCATCGAGCGCCATATACGGCTGCAAAAGCTGCTCCCCACATACTCGCTTTCCTGGTCGGTGCTGTTCAGGTCAGACGCCTACGAGCGTGAGGCCGCTTCCACGGTCATGAAGGGATTGTTGGGCAAGCTCGGAGCCTTTACTCGCGCGAAAAAGAATTCATAATTGCCCGAACCATGAAAAACCTCATTAAACGCGCAATGGAGCGCTTCGGTATCGGACGCGTGCAGCCGGGACAGATCGTCATCAACACACGTCAGCTCAACAATATTCTGTACTACGCCGATGTCTTCAAGCTCGTCGACGGCGTTCAGGGATCGGTCGTTGAATGTGGCGTGGGAAAAGGTAGGTCATTCCTGTATCTGTCGTACCTGATTCAGAAGGAGGGCAAGTCCCGACTGCTCTGGGGATTTGACTCATTTGAAGGTTTTCCTGAGCCGGCTCCGGAAGATGCCGGTGAAAGAAATCCGCAGAAAGGCGAGTGGTCCGACGGTATCAATATTGCCCGGATACGGAATGTGCTCACGGTCGCCGGTATCGGTGAGCAGTGGATTGAAAAAAACGTACGACTCGTGAAGGGGTTCTTCAATGAGTCGCTCGGCAGATACGACGGCACACCGATTGCGCTTTTGCATGTTGATGCCGACCTGTACCAATCGTACATGGATGTCTTGCGAGCGCTCTTCCCAAAAGTCGCGAAGAACGGTGTCGTATTGTTCGACGAGTACAATGAGGCCGCGTGGCCCGGCGCAAAAAAGGCGGTAGACGAATTTTTCCGCGACATGCCGTATGAAATCAAACGACACCCGTCGGGAAAGTATTACCTCATCAAATCGTAAGGGATCACGTTCCGGTCGAGCCCATACACCACCTTCACCATGACAACCGGTCTTTCTAATGAACAGCAGGTCATGGAACGGAGGTTTGCACTTCCGTACAACTGGCTGAAGGGCGACCATACGCGACACGTCCGACAAAAGAACGGTCTGTGGTCGCTGGCGCTCAGTTGCGCGGGTGATCTGAAAGGTTCCCGCGTGCTCGACGCAGGATGCGGCGACGGATGGTATTCGGAAAAAATGGTGCGCGAGGGTGCCGTAGTGTCGGGTATCGACTATTCTGAGCGCGCAATAGCATTTGCGCGGGACATCCTGCCGACCGCCGATTTTCAGGTCGCATCAATCACTGCACTGCCGTTTGCTGATGAAACATTTGACGTGTCGTTTTCATTCCAGGTGATCGAGCATCTTCCTCCGGATCAGGTTCCGCATGCTATCGCCGAACTCGTTCGCGTGACGAAAAGGGGAGGCAAGATTATTGTGTCGGTACCTTCGGTCGTTCGGCCCAAGTCAGCGGCTCACTATCAACATTTCACCGAGGCATCGCTACGCGATCTTTTTAAGGCATTTGTTTCGCAGAGTGATGTATATGGCCAGGAGCGACATACACCCGCGCTCTGGTTCGTGGAGCGGTTCATTCAAAACCGGATATGGACTCTTGAGGCGCTCGGCGTGTGGTTCAATCGGGTAGTCTTCCCGCGCTTGTACAACAGAACGGCTACGGATAAGGGCTACAATCTCGTCTTCGCCGGCACGCGATCTTCGACATGACCAACAGAGCCCTGATTGCCGTACTCGCTGCAGCGCTCCTCGTCCGTCTTGCGCTATTTTTTGCCCTCCTTCCGTTGGGGGAAGAGAAGGCATTTTATCTCGGAGACACCGTTGGATACCTGCGATACGTTGAGAATCTGTCAGCCGGTCACGGATATACCGAGTCTGTAGCATCCCCGTATATCCCGAGCGGAATGAGAACTCCGGGACTGCCGTTCATATTCCTTGGTGTGAAGATAGCTTTCGGAACACTGATTCCCTACGTTGTGATTCAGATCGTGATGGCGCTCGGGATCATCATAATCGCATATCGCATAGCACTCGTTTCGACGGGGAGCGAAAAGCTTGCCCTCGGTGCGGCAATCTTGTCCGCCTTTGAACCCTACTCGGTGTTCATAAATATGTCGCTTTTGACGGAGACTGTTTTTTCGCTCGTGTACCTCGCTGCCATACTCGCATTGATGCGGTATGTGCAGCGCAGAGGGTGGGCCATGCTTGGTCTGTCATCGGCGCTTTTCGGGGTTGCGGCGCTCATACGACCCATAGCGGAATTTATGCCGCTTTTGATAATCGCACTCGTTCTTTTTATTGACGCGCCTCGGATGTGGTTCCGCGGAGTAATCCTCGCGACAATACCGTTTCTCATCGTGTTGTCCCCGTGGCTGATCAGAAATTATTCGGTCCTCGGAAGCGCGAGTGTATCGACCGGCGGATATCAGAATGTCTACTCCGACCTCGGCGCAACGATACTCTCGTATAAGAACGGTACCGAGTGGTACGTGGAAAAAATGAAACTTAATGCTGATTTTGCGGCGCGTCACAATATAGCCGTCGAGGACCTCCAACAGTATCCGAAATTGAACGGCGCATTTCTAACGGAGGGTCTTGCGATCATGCGCGAGAATCCGCTACCGACGTTAAAAGCTGCCGCGACGGTTTTCATAGCATTCTTTACTAACGACGCGTGGGCCTACTACCTTCAATACTGGGGATGGATGCCGACGTTTACCTACGGCATCGCTCCGATCCAAATTCTGATGCAGGATGGTCCTGTCGTCGCGTTTGAAAAGATATCGGCTGCGGGTGGTCTCGGACTTATTGTGCCGCTTATGGGTCGCGTATTCTGGATAGTCATCAGCCTGTGCTTCTTTGTGGGATCAGGCTGGTGGATATGGTGTGGCGGCGAAAAGCGGATCTTCGGCCTATTGTTTCTATTGACTGCGTTATACATGGTGACACTCTGCTTTTCGAATGGAGCGGGAATAAACGGCAGGTATCGATATCCGATTAATCCCGTGCTGTATGCGCCGGCATTGTTCACCATGTTCGCGCTCTGGAGACGGCTCATGATAGGCTGGATGCGTTGGAAGGTTAGCCCATGAAATACTCAATTGTCATACCGGTCTATAACGAAGCGGGTAATCTTGTGCGACTCCACGAGCGGATCGCAGCTGTCGTACCGAAACTCGGCAACACCGAAGTTCTGTATGTGGACGACGGCTCAAGGGATGCGAGCATCGAGGAGTTGCGCTCGATCGCCGCGTCGGATTCCTCTGTGCGGGTGATCCGTTTCGGAAGGAATTTCGGTCAGACTGCTGCGATGGCAGCCGGCTTTGAGCACGCGACGGGCGACGTGATTATCCCGATGGATGCGGACCTACAGAATGATCCGGCTGACATCCCGATGCTCGTGGCGAAACTTGCAGAAGGCTACGATGTCGTCTCCGGATGGCGCAAGAACCGACAGGATGACTCGCTTCGCACCGTACCGTCGAAGATCGCGAATAAGCTGATCGCACAGGTAACCGGAGTCGCTATCAGCGACTACGGATGCTCGTTAAAGGCGTATCGCCGCGACGTACTCGACGGCGTGCGGTTGTATGGTGAAATGCATCGCTTCATTCCGGCCTATGCGGCGTGGAATGGCGGTCGTGTCACTGAAGTCGAAGTCTCGCACCATCCCCGTACCGTCGGCTCATCGAAATACACTATTTGGAGGACCTTCAAAGTGATTCTGGACCTGCTTGTCGTAAAATTCCTGACTACATACTTTTCGCGCCCGATGCATTTTTTCGGCATCGCAGGATTCATCAGTATTTTCGTTGCCGGTGCCGCGTTCATGGGGGCACTGATATTAAAATTCGGTTATGGTGTCTCGTTTATTCTTACGCCGTTGCCGCTGCTTTCGGCACTGTTTTTCATAGTGGGCGTCCAATTTGTTTTGATGGGCATCATCGCGGAAATGGTCACGCGAACGTACTACGAATCGCAAGGTAAATCGACGTACCGTATCGCCGAAAAGATAAATTTCTAATCCCGATATGTGTGGGATCGCAGGGTTTCTCGGGTCGGGCGATGAGCAAACGCTTGCGCGCATGTGCGACGCGCTCTCCAAACGCGGTCCCGATGACCATGGCGTCTGGAGCGGGGGAGGAATCGGGCTCGCACATACACGCCTAGCGGTGATCGATCTCTCAACGAACGGTCATCAGCCGATGAAAAGTAGTAGCGGCGAAACCGTGATCTCATTCAACGGGGAGATCTATAACTACAAAGAATTGCGTCGCGAGATCGAGAGTTCCGCCGGATATGTGTTCCGGACAGAGAGCGACACCGAAGTGATCTTGGCGGCATACGAATCATATGGTACCGCAGGCTTCGCAAAACTTGACGGCATGTTTGCGTTTGCCCTCTACGATGCGAAGCGCGACGAGATGTATCTTGTCCGCGACCGATTTGGAAAAAAGCCCCTCTACTGGGCGATTTTTGACGGAACGCTTTTGTTTGGCTCCGAGCTCAAGGCGCTCATGCGGCACCCATCCTTCAAAAAAGTAGTCGACCCGGTTTCGCTTGATATGTATCTGGCGTACGAATATGTGCCTACACCGTTCTCGATATTCAAAGGTGTCAGCAAATTGGAAGCTGCTTCCTACCTCACCTATAAAAAGGGAGTCGAGCCCGTCATCAAAACATATTGGATGCCTCCACAGAGCCGGTCCGAGGATTCGTTCGCGAAAGCACTCGAGACCACGGATGTGCTTTTTGATGCGGCCGTCGCAAAGCGACTCGTGAGTGACGTGCCGCTTGGCGTGTTCCTTTCCGGCGGAATTGATAGTTCAGCGGTCGCGTACTATGCGAAGCGTCACGGCGATGTACGGACATTCTCAATCGGGTTTGAGGATCCGGATTTTGACGAATCGACGTATGCGCGGGAAGTGGCGAAGTCACTCGGTACGTCGCATACGGAGGAGATATTCTCGTCTGCGAAATGCGTCGAGATCATACCCGAGGTATTGGGATATCTTGATGAGCCGATGGCAGACGCCTCGATATTGCCGACATCACTCCTTTCCGGTTTTACACGTGCACATGTGACGGTCGCGCTCGGCGGCGATGGCGGTGATGAACTGTTCGCCGGGTACCCGACCTTTCAGGCCGAAGCGCTCGTCGGTGCATACACACGCATCCCGAAGCCGATCCGCAGCGGTCTGATCGAGCCGCTTGTCCGCGCGCTTCCGGCCGGCGACACGAACATGAGTATTGATTTCCGTTTAAAACGCTTTGTTTCGGGCGCCGGGGCCGAGGAACACGAGCGTCACCAGCGCTGGCTTGGTGCGTTCACAAGCGATGCAGAGCGCACCGCGCTCATGAGGGCTCAATCGGGCGGAGATCCGTTCATGCGACTGCGGGAATATTTTGACGGCGCGACGAATCGCGATGATCACCTGAACCGCTTGCTCTGGTCGTATGCACGCACATACATGATGGACGAGGTGCTCGTAAAAGTGGACCGTGCGAGCATGATGCATGCGCTTGAAGTTCGTACGCCTTTTTTGGACACGGCGTTAGCGGAGTACGTTATGAGCTTGCCGTATGCCTACAAATATCGGGGGATGACGGGCAAACGACTGCTCAAGGCGCTGATGCGCGGTAAGCTTCCCGACGCGGTGATTGATCGTCTCAAAAAAGGTTTCGGTATTCCACTTGCGAGGTGGCTGCGCACCGATATGAACAGGCTCATGCACGAACTCCTTTCTGATGAGGCCATCGTGCGTTCCGGCGTATTCGAGCAGACAGTCGTGCGCCGACTTGTCGCGGAACATGAGTCAGGCAGGGCAGATCACCGAAAAAAAATATGGACGCTCATGGTGTTTCAAATGTGGCACAATACGTGGAACGTATAAGTATGGACGTACATCAATATCACGAGATAGCAGAGCTCGACGCCTCCAACTGGTGGTACACATCCAGGCGCCTGCTCGTTGAGCGGCTGATGAAAACATACGTGCCGTCACGCGGCTCTGCACTTGATCTCGGATGCGGCACGGGCGCGCACGCGTCCGTCCTACAGGCACATGCTGACCGCATAACCGGTATCGACCCGTCTGAGGAGGCGCTGCATCACGCCTCGACGCGCGGGTATGACACGCTCCTGCGCGCAGGCGCTGAATCTATACCGCTTCCCGATGGCTCGTTCACATTTGTGCTTGCGACTGACGTGCTCGAGCATGTAGACGACAGGGCAGCGGTACAAGAATTGAGACGTCTTCTTTCCGGGGACGGGATCGTGCTCGCGACGGTGCCCGCGTTCCGATTCCTCTGGCACGGGAACGATGACCATAGCCACCATCTTCGACGATATTCCCGAGACGAGCTGTTCTCGCTGTTCAGTGAGAACGGTTTTCATGTCCAAACAATCGGCTACTGGAACCGCTTGTTCTTTGTCCCGGTGTGGATCACAGCTCGTCTGTATCGCAAAAGTGATGCCGCGCTAAAAAACAACCTTTCATCCATTCCGCGTTTTCTTGATCCGATTCTCACGCTATGGATGCGCATCGAGAATTCGATCCTGTCGTTCCTCCCGTTCGGCGTTTCGCTCTACATCGTGGCGAAAAAGCGGGTCTAATTCCGCCCTTCAAGAAGTCGAATGATTGTCCGCGTGCGCTCTTCACGTGCCGCAGGTGCGAGGTGATTGACCGTATCAAAGAACGAGTCGTCGCTGTACACGAAGTCGGATTGCGATCCGAGTATGTGCGTACCGAACAGCTCATGCATCCGGGCCTCGGATCGCACGAGGTCATGAGCGGCGAGGCGCGCAAGTGTTTCCGGGAGTGCCGGCCAAGAAATATACACGTGCACCCCGCGCTGCTCCTCGGTTTGTATAAAGGCCGCTATGCGGGCAAGCGTTGTTTCATTGAGCGGAAGCAATAGTGTCTGAGCGGAGCTTGTGCTGAGTTCGCTGCGGGGCAATCGGTACGTTTCGTTGTCGGACGCGCGATCATCACCGAACGTATTAAATCCGCTCTTACGGTATACGCGGTGATACAGGGTATCGGACCTTCCTGTGAAAGGTCGAACGATATACCTGCCGACCATGCTGACGACGCGCGTTGAGAGCCACGTGGGGAACTCACGCACGACCGCGACGAGTGAATGAGTATTCGAGAATGCATAGCGCAATCCCGCGGGATTGGCCTGGGCAGCTTCGAGTACAAGAAAACCCGACGCTGAGGGCGACGCGGTCAGAATATCGTATTCCGGGATGATGACCGTTGTGTCGCCCGAGTTCAGTCCGCCGTGCGCCTGCGAAAGCAGATAGTCGATACGGTATCCGGCGTAGAGGCCGAGGTTAACGGGATGTAGGTCGGTTTCCTCGTCGATCAATTGCGAATCGAGACCGAACGCGAGACCTGAACCGCCGATGAATACGGCCCGGGGGTGCGGAGCGTCGTTCAGACGCTTCTCTTTTATGATCTGTGCGGCGCCGTATGCATCATCGTCTTTGCTTGCAATAAGTATGACGGCAATAAGCGCGGCTACGATCAAAACGCAGATTGCTATATCTACACAATATTTGAAGAATGTTTCGCGCTCGGTCATATCAATGTTCAGAACTGGAAATAGATGAAGGGAACTGACGTTGCAAACTGTCCGCATACGAGGACAAAGACCGTAGCTGCACTGTATGCGAATAGGCGGGCTGTTCTGGGCAAGCGGCCCATGATGCGCGGCAGTATGCCGTGCGCGCGCATGTAGTCGATTGTCTCGAGTATCACGATACCGACGAGTGCGATCGGCACCCCCTGTAGAACAGACAGCGATGTGTCGAACAAGATTGCATGTTTGATGCCCGAGAGGCTCAGGAGATCAGATGCGAACGATCCGAGTCCGGTTCCGAACCGGCCGATCATATACAGCGCGCTCGCGAGGTCCGTCGCGCGGAAAAATACCCACGTCACCGAGATGATCGAAAAGGTGCAGATGATCTGCCAGGCGACGTGCAGACGCTCCAGCGGACCGCGGAACACGAACTGCGTGATTCGGGAGCGCGATGGTCGCGTTATATCCGAGATAATCATATAGAGCGCGTTCAGTGCTCCCCAGATTACAAACGTCCACGCTGCGCCGTGCCACAGACCGCTCAGCAGAAACGTCACCAAAAGGTTGCCGAAGCGGCGTGACGATGAGACGCGACTGCCGCCGAGCGGGATATAGACGTAATCTCTGAACCAGCTTGATAGCGAGATGTGCCAGCGACGCCAAAACTCAGCGACTGAACGGGACGCGTACGGGCGGTTGAAGTTAAGTACGAGCTCGTATCCGAACAAGGTGGCCACGCCGCGTGCGATGTCGGTATAGCCGGAGAAGTCGCAATAGATCTGATACGAGAACATCGCTGCGGCGATCATGAGAGAGGGGCCGGAGAATTGATCGGGTGCCGCAAAGGCGGCGTTGACTGCGGGTGCAAGATTATCTGCAATGACCAGTTTCTTGAAGAATCCCCACAGGATCAGTTTTGTTCCTCTTCGTGCCCGGTCAAGATCAAAACGTCGACCCTCGAGGATTTCGTTAAGGAGGTGTGTCGGGCGTTCGATCGGTCCCGCCACAAGCTGCGGAAAAAAGCTCACGTACAGTGCGAGTTTACCGAAATGTGTAGTCGGTCGGACCGACCCGCGATAGACCTCGATGGTGTAGCTCAGGCTCTGAAAGACATGGAAGGAGATACCGATCGGTAACAGCACATCCAAGACCGGGACGGTCGCGCCGGATCCAAGTGCATGCGCAATCGCGCCGTAGGAGCCGAGTACGAAGTTGAAGTATTTAAAAAAGAAAAGGATCCCAAGGTTGGCTGCGAAGCTCACTAAGAGCCATGCGCGCCGTATATTTTTGTCGGTATTGTCGGCGATCCGCAGCGCGCATGCATAGTCGATCGCTGTTATACAGAGGAGGAGTACACCGTATTCGGGCTTCCATGCCATGTAGAAGACGTAGCTCGATACAAGGAGAAAGAGCCACCGGAAGCGTTCCGGCAACAGGTAATACACCGCCGTGACGACCGGAAGAAAGACAAGAAACCTGATGTCGACAAAGCTCATATGAGAGCCTGAAGATATCAAATTTGGCCCGTTCGTATAGCGTGTACCGGCTTGCTCACGTCGGCAAATATAGACATACTACGATCGCTACAGAGACGTATATGCACACAATCCGCTCACACGCGTTCGTCCTGGGAACCCTATTGCTCCTCTGTTTTAGTGTCGCATTCCTGAAACTCGGCACGGTGGGTACGACCCGCAGTGGTGACTACGAAACGTACGTGCAGACCGCGATGTATTTAAAGGGTGAGCCCGTGGAACCAAGCACGCCAATGACCATACCGCAGCGTCTGTTGAAGCCGCTTGCACCGCTCACTGTTGCAGTCCTCAGCGAATATATGAGTTTTCCGTCAGCGCTCCTGCTGCAATCTTTGGTTTTTTACGGGGCGTTGGTGATCGCACTGTATCTGCTTGCGTATGAATTTTTTCGCGAACGGACCTACGCTGTGTACTTTGTCCTGCTTTCAGCACTGAGTTATCCCGTGCTGAAGTACGGGATTGATGTGTATACCGAGACAGGGGCGCTCTTTTTTTATGTACTCTCCCTGTATTTCACGCTACGGTTCTCTCGAAACGCTTCGCATAAACTGTTCCTCGTTAACATTTGCACGATCGCGGTCGGATTCATGTGGAAGGAATACAGTGTCGTTTCAGGCATTGTGTTCGGTTTCGTGATCTTGTTCCATCCCGAGCTTTCGCTACGTCGGAAGACGGTTTACATCGCGATATACACCCTGCTCATCGGCGCTATCACCGTCCCGCTACAACTCTACGTTCTAAGAACATTCGATTTCACGTTTCTTACCTGGTACCGCCTCGGAGGCGCGACCGGTTTTTCATACGAGTTCACGCTGAAAAATATCGTCAAAAGTACCGCGGCACTTATTGGTATCGCGTGGCTTGCGGTACCCGGGGGACTTCGACGAATGCAGGATATGGACGGACCGCATAAAAGATTCCTATGGACTGCGCTGCCTGTTCCGCTCATCGGATATGTGTGGGGGTATATATCATCGCGGTTACTGTACGTGGTTGCGATTCCGTATCTGATCGTCGCTCTCATTGAAATGAGGTCATGGAGCCCGCGCGCTCAATACATTTTTGTCGGGCTCGCGATTATCGCGAATTTCGCATGGCTTTTCCTTTCATATCGGATTACCCTGTAACCGATGAAGACGATATTTCTCTCCGTGTATGACGGCGACACTGAAAAGAATGTGTTGCGTACCGGTACGTTTCCGTTGTTGAAAGCATCGGGACATCGGATTGTTCTACTGATCCGCGGTGACGATCGTCTCGCGTACTATAAAAGGGAATTCGAGGAGGGGAGTGTATTCGTGGAATCGCTCCCCGTTGCGACAACGGCCGCGGAGCGGTTTTGGTACTTTGTCGGGTGGAATACGCTCCCGACGCGTGCCGCGGAGATTCGGCGGCACATGTATCTTGCGCGAGGGTGGCCCCGATCGCGTTATCTCTTTGGGCGGGCGCTCGGTTTTCTGGGACAGTTCCGTGTGTGGCGTGAATGTTTACGAATGCTCTATGGCGCTATGCCTGACACGTATGCAAGCGCTTTATTCGAAAAGTACCGACCCGACATACTCTTTGCGCCGGGAATGTTCTCTCCGGAGGACTGCCGACTATTGCGTCAGGCGAAGCGCCGCAGCGTGAAAACGGTCGCAACGGCCAAGAGTTGGGATGTGTTGACGACAAAAGCGTTCACGAGAGTCAAAGCTGACAGGCTTCTGGTATTCAACGAATTCAACCGTCAGGAAGCGATTGAGCTGGGTGATTACCCGCCTGCCCACGTCGTTGTGACGGGTTTCCCGCAGTTCGATGCGTACGCACACGCAGAGCTATTTTCGACGCGCGAGGATTTTTTTGCACGGCTCGGCTTGGATCCCGCGAAGAAGCTCGTGTGTATCGCGGTTCCCGGCGACTGGAAAACGCCGTACACGAAACAGATCATGGCAGAGCTTGACCGTCGTATCGAAAACGGCGCGATCCGAAAACCGGTCCAGGTCCTCGCACGTTTCCATCCGAAGTATCCCGATGCGGCAGAAGGTTTGAAACTGAAGCATTTTGTTTTCAATCGACCCGGTACGCACCTCTCTGCCACGAAGGAATTTGCGATTGATGTCGGAGTCTCGGGGACCTTTGCGTGGACGTTCACCGACGCGGATATTCGCCATCTGGCCGACACGATGAAATACAGCGACGTCGTAATCAATACAGAATCCACGCTTACTTTGGATGCATCCGCGAACGATACGCCGGTGATCCTGATCGGATATGACGGTGATGAACAGGTGCCGTACTGGGATTCCGTGGCGCGCATCTATGAGCGCGAGCATTACACGCATGTGACAGATACGGGCGCCGCGCCGCTCGTTACGGATCACGATGGGCTTGTCGCGGCGATCAATACATTCCTGGATGATCCCGAATATAAGCGAGCCGAGAGGGAATCGTTGAAAAAAGACATGCTGTTCAGGATTGACGGCAAAGCGGCAGAGCGAGTTGTAGGGACCATACTCCAGTTGGTGGGGTAAAAAAGATCGGCTCCGCGCAAGGCGGAGCCGTATGAGTCGAAAGATCATGCCACACGAGCACTGTGCTCGTGTGCGAATACGGCGCCGAGCATTGCGGCGAGCGATTCCTGTGCAGACATGCGCCTCACCGCTGTCGATTGATGTGAGCGCAGTATGGTCGGATTGTCCGCAATGATGAGCATTGCCGTCGCGAGCTCCACCCATGTCTCGTTGTAGATATCGAGCACTGCGCCGGAGTCGTAGAAATAGCCGAACCAGCTCCCGGTGTCCTTCTTCAGCCAGTCCTGCGACGAGTCTTCGAAGTAGTCGATCACAGGTATCAATTGCGCAAGCGCGTGCACACGCAATGACGTGCCGTTGATCACAAGATCGACGCCGGGTAGCAAATCATCACCCGTTCCGTCGTACCAGTACAGCTGCACGTGGTGTGCTTCGGCAATCGTCGTGAGGTGCGCGTACCGCTCCTGCTCCGCCTTGTCGCCGGGGTGGCGGGAGAGAACGACGAGTCGATTCTCCCAATGCAGGCCGGCAGCGCGGATCGTGGCTTTCCACACGGTGATGTTGTGATCGGGGTCTTTCGTGCCCGGAGCAAACACGACGTACTGTCGTTCGTTTGCGTGCACGAGTGCTCGCGCCTGATCACGGTCCTTCGGTTCAAAGTACGTTGCCCACTGCGGATTTCCCGTAGCGGTCACCTGCGCGGCAGGGAACGTCGTCGTTGCAGCAATCATCTCATCCTCGCTGACCACCAGCACGAAGTTCGCCTTGAGGCGAAACTCGGCAAAGTGATCCCGCCGGTATGCGCCGTGTGCGTCGGCGAAGAAGCCGAACCGCTTACGGTGTGTGAGACAGAATCGAGCGGCGTCGATTTCGACGCCGGCGTTCTGTTCGGATGACATGCCGATCACAACGACGTCTGCGTTCTTCACTTTTTCCTCGAGTCCGAAGAGGCTTGGTCCGAGGATCGAGCCTCCGTCGAGAAGGATGAAATCGGTGCTGAACCCGCTTTCGGCCGCATGGCTTATCAGCATGCGCAGCGCCTTTGACGGGGTCGTGTCGTGGGCGACACACAAGAGCGTAGGGGCTTTGGTGCGGTCCTGTTGAGCCATTTCGGCCTCCCGGGCTGTGACTTTGAACTCGGAGACTTATGACACACTATTGCCATTCTGACAAGACACGTGCAAAAAGACGATGTACAATGCGCGGCATGGAAATTTTGGCCATCATTCCGGCCCGAGGGGGCTCCAAGGGTATACCGGGCAAGAACATCAAACCGCTTAACGGTCGACCGCTCATTGCGTGGACTATCGATGCTGCAAAGGGTTCAAAACACATCACACGCACCATTGTCTCGACCGACGACGAGGGAATTGCCGCTATTGCGCGAGAACACGGTGCTGAGGTGCCGTTCATTCGACCGACCGAGATCTCGGGGGACCTCTCAACCGATGTAGAATTCCTGACCCACGCGCTCGATCATCTTCAGGAGACCGAAGGATATGTGCCGGATGTTGTGCTTCGTTTGCCGCCGACATCGCCGCTGCGTACAGCTGCGCATATCGACGAGGGGATCGAGGTGCTCTTGAATGACGAATCGCTCGATGCGGTTCGCCCGATCGTCGAAGCACCGAAGCATCCGTACAAATTCTGGAAGATCGCGCAGGACGGCACAACGCTCGAACCGTTCCTCCCGAAAGCATTTACCGGATTTGACGAGCCGCAGAATCTGCCGCGACAGCTGTTCCCGAAAGTCCACATGCACACGGGCGCCATGGATATTATGCGTACTAAAACGGTGCGCGAACTTAAATCGACGTCGGGAAAGCGCCTCGGATTTTTCTTTATGTCTCCGGAAGATTCGGTCAATATCGATTCCCCGATGGACTTTGAAATGGCTGAGAAATATCTTACGTTCAAGGGAGAGGCAGAGAGGGGTATATAAGGCAACGATTTGTTGATTTGTATAGTTGACGAATTGTGCATCCACGGCACAATTTGCACATGACTACTTCAAGCGGCAAGTTCGACTTTACCGACCTTTTTACCCTGGAGATGGCGAATAACCATCAGGGCTCCGTTGATCACGGCCTTAAGATCATCGACCAGTTCTCGAAAGTTGTTAAAAAGCACGGCGTGAAAGCCTGCATCAAACTCCAGTTTCGCGATCTGGATACGTTTATTCATCCGGCAGACATAAAGAAGACCGACAATAAGCACGTGCCGCGCTTCCTCTCCACGAAACTCACGCGAAAGGATTTCAAAGTACTCGTCGATGCCACCCGAAAGGCCGGGCTCGTGACGATGGCAACTCCGTTTGACGAGGCCTCTGTTGAAACCGTTAAAGAGTTGAACGTCGATATTTTGAAGATCGCATCGTGCTCCGCGAAGGATTGGCCGCTTTTGGAGAAAGCCGCAGCTGCCGGTAAACCGATGATTGTGTCGGTGGGTGGAATGACGATTGAAGAGATCGACCGCTTGGTCTCGTTCCTCGATCACCGGTATGTACACTTTGCGCTGATGCACTGCGTCGCAATTTACCCGACGCCGAACAATAAATTGAACCTCGGACACATCGAGATCCTCCGCGAGCGTTATCCCGGTATCATGATCGGATTCTCGACCCACGAAGAACCGGACAACATGGCGGCTATTCAGATCGCCTATGGTAAGGGTGCGCGGATTTTCGAGCGACATGTGGGGGTTCCGACGAAGACGATTTCGCTCAATGCGTATTCCTCGACTCCGGAACAGATCGACCGTTGGATAGAGGCATGGAAAGTCGCACGAGACGCCGAAGGCCCTGCAACATGGGAATCCGATCCTAAAGAAGATGCGGATCTCGCGTCCCTCAAGCGTGGAGTCTTTGCAAAGAAAGCGATCAAGAAGGGTCAGTCGCTCAAGCGTTCAGACGTGTATTTTGCATTCCCGTACCGCGAAGGCCAGCTCTCCAGCGGTGAATTCAAAGAGGGAATGGTCGTTTCCGACAAGGCGTACAAGATCGACGAAGCGATAGCGCACGCAACAAGGGATTTCACACCGACCGCGCAGGATCTCGTGTATCACCCGATCCACGAAGTAAAAGCGATGCTCAACAAGGCAGGCATTGCGCTCCCGGTCGATTTTTCGATCGACCTCTCGCATCACTACGGACTCGAAAACTTCCGCAAGGTCGGAGCCGTCATCATCGATGTCATTAACCGCGAGTACTGCAAGAAGATCATCGTGCAGCTTCCCGGGCAGGAACACCCGTATCATCACCACCTGCAAAAGGAAGAGGCGTTCCATGTGCTCTCCGGTGTGATGGAGTTGGAGCTTGAGGGCCGCCGAATGACGTTGCATCCGGGCGATGTTGCCGTCGTGCAACGCGGCGTGAAGCACCGCTTCTGGACCGACACGGGCGTTATATTCGAAGAGGTCTCGTCGACGCACTTCAACAATGATTCGTTCTACGAGGATACCGCCATCAGTAACTTGCCGCGCGAAGCACGCAAGACAAAACTCTCAAATTGGGGTCGCCACCATTTCGACTAACCATGAAGGTTGTCGTATTTGATTTCGACGGGGTGCTTATCCCTTCAGAGGAGATTAAGCAGAACGGGTATCGTTGGATGTTCAGTGAATTCGGCGAAGATGTACCGGAAGAGGCGATACGACTCGCGCGCGAGGAGTTTTCGAACGCGCGCGGTAACCGCTACGACATCATCCGGTCTATATGCGCTCGTATCGGCAAGACCGATATCGAGTCCGATGTCACGAAATATGCGGAGCGATTCGGCGATGTGGTCCGGAACAAGCTCGCAGCGTTCACGGTCGAGCCAAACGTGCGGGCCATGCTCGAGCGTGCGGGGAAAGGCGGTCCGCTCTACATCAACTCGAACACCCCTGACGAGCCGCTCAAAGAAACGCTGCGCTCGCTCGGCATCGCGGATCTGTTCAAGGGGGTTCGCGGGTCGAGTGACGGGAGTTCAAAGGCCGATCGTCTCCACGACATCGCGCGTGCCGAGGGAGTAACGGCGAGTGACTTGGTGTTTATCGGCGACGGCGAGGGTGATCGCGCAGCTGCCGAGATGGCCGGTTGCGAATTCATCGGTATCGCAACAGACCTGAACGGTTGGAAGACCGGCTCCGAGTTCACGGTGCTTGGATCCGTCTCTGAGTTCGGGATATCAAAGCGCGGCGGATTTGAGCGCATGGTATAAAACAGTACAACTAATTTTTTTTTGATTCTTATGCATGTAAAAGTCTACGGAGCAGGTTCTATCGGTAATCATTTAACTCAGGCATCGCGTCGTATGGGGTGGGACGTGACTGTCGTTGACAGGGATCAGAAAGCGCTCGATCGCATGAAGCAGGACATCTACCCGACCCGCTACGGCGCGTGGGACGAGACGATCAGGCAATATGTCGCGGGCTCTGAGCCGAAAGGTGAGTACGACATCGTCATGCTGGGTACACCGCCGAATGTGCGCATTCAGGTGGCGCTCGCGGCGCTCAAGGAAAAGCCGAAACTTATGCTGCTTGAAAAGCCGCTCTGCGGACCTGACGCAAAAGATCTTAAAAAACTTATTACGCTCGCAAAGAAACAAAAGACAATACTGCTCGTCGGTTATGATCACGGTGTTGCAGAGTCGGTTCAGTTCATCGTCTCAATGCTCGATAAGAAGCCGGTCGGCGAAATCCTCACGCTCGATGTTGAATTTCGTGAACACTGGGAAGGTATTTTCAAGGCGCACCCGTGGCTCTCGGGACCGAAAGATACGTATCTCGGATATATCGGTCGCGGAGGGGGTGCGTCCGGTGAGCATTCACACGCGCTGCATTTGTGGCAGTATCTTGCCCGTGTTGCCGGGCTCGGCACGTGGAAAGAGGTCAGTGCTGTATACGATATGAAGAAGAGCGGCGCGACCGAATACGACGCAATCGCCTCATTCACATTCATGACCGACAAAAAGAAGGTGGGTCGTGTTATTCAGGACGTCGTAACGAAACCGACACGCAAATGGGCTCGGATCCAGGGAGAGAGCGGGTACATTGAGTGGTATTGCGGCGGCGATCCCCGCGGCGATGTCGTCAAATGGAAGACGTTGCGGGACGAGAGCGAGCAGGTTCGGGTTTTCGACAAAAAAAGGCCGGATGACTTTTACCGAGAGATGCTCCACATCGACGATATTCTGCATAAGCGGGTGAAATACTCAGACTCGCCGATCAATATTGAAAGTGGCATCAGGGTCATAGAGGTGCTCAAAACAGCATATCCGAAGCGTGGTACGCCGCGCTCCGCCATTAAAAAGCTCTGACCGCAAGGGGGTGGGTGCGTGATACACTGGGCACCATTATGACCCTTGAAAAGATCCTCCGAGGAGTTGCGATCGCGTCAGTGTTTGCCCTCCCGTTTATCTGCCTTATTGTTGCATCGTCACTCTTTTTCCCGTTCATCACGGGTAAGAATTTTGCGTTCCGTATCATTACCGAGGTCGGGTTTGGTGCCACACTCGCGCTCATGTTCGTGGCCCGAGAATACCGGCCGAGACGCTCTCTGGTATTGATTGCACTGAGTGTTTTTACATTTGCGATCCTGATCTCGGATCTTTTCGGTGCGTATCCGTCCAAAAGTCTTTGGAGTAATTATGAGCGCATGGACGGATGGGTTACGCTCATCCATCTCTTGATGTATGTGATCGTTGCGGCATCCGTTATGCGCACCGAACGAATCTGGCGATGGCTCATGTGGACCTCGCTGGGAGTGTCGGTGTACCTGACGATCTACGGCCTGCTCCAGATCGCGGGCGTTACGGCGCTTGGTCAGGGCGGTGCCGGTGGCCTTGGTGCTCGTATCGACGCAACCTTCGGAAATCCGATCTATTTCGCTGTCTACATGCTGTTCCATGTCTTCATCGCAGCTATGTTGTGGGCACAGGCATGGGTGGAGCGCGGTCCGGGCAAGCGCATGACGGTATCGTTCGTTTACGGTGCGATCATCATCGGCGACACATTCATGCTGCTCGCGACTGCGACCCGAGGTACGATCCTTGGGCTTATAGGCGGCGCACTGCTTGCAGCCGTACTGGTCCTTCTGCAGGCGAATCACTCCAAGACAGCGTGGCGAGCAGCGGCGGCAGGTGTCGTTGCGATCCTTGTGCTCATCGGCGGTTTTTGGCTCATCCGTGACGCATCGTTCGTGAAGAAGATCGGCTTCCTGCAGCGTATGGCAACCATATCGACGACCGATAACACCGTAAAGGCGCGATTCTATAACTGGGGCATGGCATGGAAGGGCGTACAAGAGCGCCCGATATTCGGCTGGGGCCAGGAGAACTACGCGATCGTATTCGACAAATACTATGATCCGCGCATGCACGGGCAGGAACCGTGGTTCGACCGCGTCCACAACATAATCTTTGACTGGCTGGTTGCCGGAGGATTTGTGGGACTTATCGCGTACCTCTCGATCTTTGCCGCAACGCTCTTTGTGATCTGGCGCAGCGGAGCCTTCACTGTCGCCGAACGTGCGCTTATTACGGGGTTGCTCGCCGGGTACTTCATCCACAATTTCTTCGTATTCGACAACGTGACGAGTTACATCCTCTTTGGGACCGTACTCGCGTTTGTTATCTACCGTCACACGCAGTTCGAAAAGACGAAGCCGGTCATGTCATTCGGTACACTTTCCGAAAGTGCGCTACCGTTTGTCGCCATTGCGGCGGTCATACTGGTTTGGGGTGTCGCATGGGGCGTGAACGGTCGTCCGATGGCGGCAAACCGGGCCCTTCTTTCAGCACTCGCTACGCAAGGTAATCTGCAGGCGACATTCGAAGGGTTCGAGAAGGCGATATTCTACGGTACGTTCGGGAGCCAGGAGGCTCGCGAGCAGTTGGCGCAGGGTTCGTCGCAGATCGCGCAAGCGAATATTCCGAACGAGGTTAAACAACAATTCTACAATCTTGCGACCGAACAGATGACGATTCAGGCCGCGGAATCTCCGATGGATGCACGATTCCCGTTGTTCCTTGGTGTGTTGTACGATTCCTTCCAGGATTACAAGAACGGACAGATCGCGCTCGAAAAGGCACAGGAACTTTCCCCGAAGAAACAGTCGATCATGTACGAGCGCGCACAGAATGCGGAGCTGCAGGGTCAGACAGAGCGTTCCATCGATTTGTACAAACAGGCGTTCGAACTCGACGAGAACCTGACCGATCCTCGCATTGTGTATGCTGCGGTGCTGATCCGAAATAGCCGCGCTGCGCAGGCGGACGCTATTCTTGCGCCGATCATACCGACCGGTCAGGCAGCCGATCAGCGCATTCTCGCGAGCCTTGTCTCAATCAAGGACTATGCACGCATCGCGCCGATATGGAATGCGTACATCGCAAAACACCCCGAAGACGTGCAGGGATTCTTCACGCTCGCAGCCGTCTACTACCAACAGGGCGACAAGGCGCGAGCTATATCGACCTTGCAGGATGCGGTCAAGGCGCACCCGGAAGTGAGCGGACAGGTCACCGAGATCATTCAAAAGATCCAGTCCGGTGCCGCGGTCAACTAGTTGCACGCGAACATCACGGCGCTATACTGCGCGTGTGAGTGTCACAATGTGTGATGCTTCCAAAGTTGAAAGACGAATGTACCGCCCGAAAGGGCGGTATTTCGTTTCCGGCCCAAGATAACATGTCATCTGCACCGTTATGGGCGCCCACGCGAATTCCTCAATGTACGTTCAGTACATCTCGGAATGCGCGTTGCCCATGACTTGCATCTGTCACGTTCTGTCGGGCCTTGCAAATACAGTTCTAAAAAGACGCTCCTTTGATCACAAATTAAAAACAGCTTCCGAGTGGAAGCTGTTTTTGCAAACCGATCTGATCCGAAGATCGTATCGGGAAGCGAGAACTATGCTCGCTTCTTAGCCTTCTTGGCCTTCTTTGCTGTCTTCTTCTTTTTTGCCATGGTATTTTTTCTCGGTTGAGAGTATTCAATGGTATTAAATGTCGACCATCGCTTCGCGCGCGAAACGCAAGAGCGTTTAAATAATTATTACACTCATGTGTGCGCTCGCTACGCATTGCGCATATAAGTGTGGATAACTCGTCATGTAAAAAATCTGAAGAAAATGTTTGAAAACTTTCTCAAACGAATTTTTTTTCAAAAAAAGCGAGAACCAAAAAACAAATGCGTGCATTTGTTTTGAAAACGCGCGGTTTTCAACGCGTCGATTACGACGCTACTTTCCTCCACGTGAAAACTGTTGTTTTCCCGAACCCTTTCATTTTTGGAGCACGCAGCGCACTCGTATGGGTCTTTTTATATTGACACCATGTGCCAATACAAAAAGACGCAGGGCGGAAGGATGAAAGACGGGGAGTCTTTCATCCGGTTTGCGAAGCAAAATCCCGGTTGTGAGCGAAGCGAACAAGGGATAGGGCGAGCGAGCTCGCACCCGCCCCCCCCTTTTTTTTCCAAAAGAAAAGGACGCAGGGCGGAAGGCGGGTGCGAGCTCCAAAAAGTGAAAGTCTTATGTGAGTGCCGCCGCCCTCCGCGCTGCGTCCTTTATCGAAGCTGGGGTAAGCGTAGCATCGTGGCTGTGTTTTACAATCCTTTCCGCTCGGGCTTCGTACTGCGCCGCTTCATGTATTTTGGGGGCTTTTTGGGGTAGGATGGGCACTTATGGCTTTCTGGAAGGGTTTATTTGGTGACGAAAACGCTGCCGCTTTACGGCGGGCCGAGCCGGTCGTCGCAAAGGCGCTTGTTTTCGAAGAGGGGCTCAAGGCTCTCTCCGATGAAGCACTCAAGGCAAAGACCGCTGAGTTCAAGGCGCGTCTCAGCAAGGGGGGCACGCTGGATGAACTTGCGCCCGAGGCGTTCGCTACCGTTCGCGAGGCCTCACGGCGCGTATTGAATCAGCGTCACTTTGACGTGCAACTTATCGGCGGCATGATCTTGCATAACGGCGATATCGCTGAAATGCGCACCGGAGAGGGAAAAACCCTTGTCGCTACACTACCCGCGTACCTCAACGCACTAACCGGGAAAGGCGTGCATGTGATTACGGTCAATGATTATCTTTCGAGACGCGACGGCGGATGGATGGGTCAGATTTATGGCGCGCTCGGACTGACGGTCGGCATCATCAATCACGAAGCGTCGTTCCTCTACGACGCCTCCCTTGCGCAAGCCGCAGAGGGGGCCGCAGGTGCGGATCACGAGATCGACAGTTTCAAGGTAGAAAAAGAATTCCTGCGGCCCTGTACGCGACGCGAGGCATACGCTGCGGATATTACGTACGGTACTAATAATGAGTTCGGTTTTGACTACTTGCGCGACAACCTTGAATACGAGTCAGGACACCTCCGCCAGCGCATCCCGCGCGAAGGCGGATATCATTTTGCGATTGTCGACGAAATAGACTCGATTTTGATCGATGAGGCCCGTACACCGCTTATCATCTCTGCGCCGGTAGGAGACGCCGAGGCCCTCTACGGTAAGTTCACCGAAATTGCGCGCTCAATGACTCCGGAAGCTGACTACAGTGTCGACCTCAAGCACAAGCAGATCCAGCTCACCGACGAAGGTATCGAAAAGGCGGAGCGTGCCCTTGGCATAGACAATATATATACGGATGCCGGCATTAAGTTCGTACATCACCTCGAAACTGCTGTGCGGGCTCGTGCGCTCTACGAACGCGACAAAGACTACGTTGTCCGCGATGGGACCGTCATGATCGTCGACGAATTCACAGGCCGAATGCAGCCGGGTCGCCGCTGGAGCGACGGTTTGCACCAGGCTATCGAGTCCAAAGAAGGGGTACCGGTTCAGGCTGAATCCCGAACGTTCGCATCGATAACGTTCCAAAACTATTTTCGTCTGTACGAAAAACTAGCGGGCATGACCGGTACGGCCGCGACGTCGTCCGAAGAGTTTTACAAAGTCTATGGATTGAATACGGTTGCCGTTCCCACGAACAGAGCAGTGCAGCGAATCGATCTTGATGATCTCATTTTCCAGACCGAACAGGGCAAATTCAAAGCAATCGCGCGGCGCGTTCGTGAGCTCCACGAAGCGGGGCAGCCTGTACTCGTCGGCACCGTTTCGGTAGAGAAGAACGAGTTGCTGAGTGCGTACTTCAAGCAGGAGGGTATCCCGCACGAAATACTCAACGCAAAGAATCACGAGCGGGAAGGTGAGATCATCGCGCAGGCGGGACGAAAGGGGGGCGTCACCATTGCCACCAACATGGCCGGCCGCGGCGTAGACATCAAGCTCGGCGGGAACCCCGGTGGGGCAGACGCCTTCGAAGCTGTTAAACAGGCCGGAGGATTGTTTGTCCTTGGCACTGAGCGTCACGAGGCACGTCGTATCGACAATCAGCTTCGTGGCCGCGCAGGCCGACAGGGTGATCCTGGTACCACGCAGTTTTTTGTTTCGCTCGAAGATTCTCTGATGAAAGTATTTGCGTCAGACATGATCAAGCGCGTCATGGGTACATTCAAGATTCCGGAGGACGAACCGATCTACAATTCGATGATTACTCGTTCGTTGGAAAAAGCACAGTCTCGCATCGAAGAATTGAATTTCGATGCTCGTAAGCACGTTCTCGCATACGACGACATTCTCAATATTCAGCGACAAAGTGTATATGCACGACGACGCGAGCTACTTACCGGCGGCGACGAAGCCGTTGATGCCGAACTTATGCTCTCGGTCGCCAGTGACGAAGCAAAGCTCAAGGCGATAGAAGAAAGAAAGTCGATGTCCGGCGACGTCTTTTACCCGAATGTACGTCGCATGCTTTTACAGGGGATCGACTATTTGTGGGTTGAGCACCTCGAAGCTATGGAGTACCTACGCAGCAGTGTGAACCTTCGCGCATACGGCCAGCGCGACCCGCTGGTTGAGTACAAACGGGAGGGCCTGAAACTGTTTCAATCCATGGAAGAGTCGTACCGGTCTCAGGTTGAAGGCGTTGTTGCGAATCTGGTCTCGATCAGTGAAGCGGTGCAAAATCCCGTGGCCGCTGCTCAGGTTATCCACAAGGCAGCACAGTCCATCACGGCCTCGTCGGCACCGGTTCAAAAGCGAGACTACGAACGAAACGATAAGGTGGTCATTACAAACGGCACCGAGGATCGTGAGATGAAGTTCAAGAAAGCGGAGCCGCTCATCGCGTCGGGTGAGTGGAGAATCAAGGAATAAAGCCGTATCTCGGCATCCGAGCTCGCCATATATTGTGCGATATCTCGGATAGGAAGATGTATCTCGGCAATCTACTAGATACTTAGTTTGGTGAGCGGCGGTCAGCAGACCGTCGCTTTTGATCTGCAGGTAGTCCTGAACACTCGCCTTGCGAGGCGTACGCGATACGTGTGGGAGTAGGGTAGAAGGCGGGCGCCGTGCGATGGGTGCCTCGTTCGAGCCGGGAGCCGGGGTTGTGGAGTGCGGGGGAAGCATCTGGTACAGTTCGGCGATGGAAGAATTTGAGGCAACGATCGGGCTCGAAATACACGCAGAACTGAAGACGACGACAAAAATGTTTTGCTCGTCACGGAACGACCCGTTCAATGCAGCGGCTAATACTCATATTTGCCCGGTCTGTCTCGCGCACCCTGGAACACTTCCTGTAATCAACAAGGAGGCGGTCAGACAGGTTCTTCGCGTGGGGATCGCGCTCGGATCACGTCTTGCCGACTACACGGAGTTTGATCGTAAGAACTATTTTTATCCGGACCTGCCAAAGGGTTACCAGTTGAGCCAGTTTGAATATCCATTGGTATCCGGCGGTAAGCTCTTGGATGTAGAGATCACACGCGTGCACCTCGAGGAGGATACCGCGAGTTCGGAACACGATGATGCAACCGGTACGACGCGTATCGATTACAATCGTGCCGGTGTCCCGCTCATGGAACTTGTAACAGAGCCGGTTATAAAGTCGGCGGAACAAGCCGGTGCTTTTGCCCGTGAGCTACAGCTCATGCTGCGCTACTTGGGTGCGAGTGATGCGAACATGGAGCGAGGCGAGATGCGGGTAGAAGCGAATGTGTCTGTCGCACCGAAAGGAACTCGAAGCGCGGGGTATGTGGAGATCAAAAATCTGAACTCCTTCAAGGCGATGGAGCGTGCCGTCGCGTATGAGATAAAGCGACAGACGGCACTTGTTCGGGCCGGGGGAACGATCGAAAAGCAGACGCTGGGGTGGGATGACGCCAAGCAGGCAACCTTCCCACAGCGGACCAAGGAGGGCAGTGCGGACTACCGGTACTTTCCCGATCCCGATTTGCCTTCGCTCAAGCTCTCGGAGATCCCGGAGTTCTCGCAGGAAGCATTACGCGCGGATATGGGCGAGATGCCATCTGAAAGGCGTCTGCGCTACACCGGTGCTTCGATAAAGGTAGATGACGCTGATGCGTTCGTGCGTGACCCCCGATTCGGTGACTTTTTTGATGCGGTCTCAAATAGTATGGATTCCGATGCCGCTCTGCTTGCGGCAAACTATATCGCAAACGACCTGGTAAAAATCGTCCGAGATATCGAAGACCGAGATACGAAATCAATGGATATTTTGCCTGTTTCAGCCGACCATTTTCGCGCTCTTGTCACTCTTGCAAAGAAGGGTTCGATCAGTTCGCGAGTTGCCAAAGATATACTGCTCAAAATGGCGACGGAGGGGGTAGACCCGGAGGTGTATGCAAAAGAGCAAGGGCTTCTCGTTTCAGAAGACGCAGAATCACTCAAAAAAGTGGTTTCTGATGTTTTGAATGCCAACCCGACGGTCGTAGCTGACTTTAAGGCCGGTAAGGGTGCGGCCCTCGAATTCTTGCTTGGACAATGTATGCGTGTCTTGCGTGGTGCAGGGAATCCCGAGACCCTGAGAGCGCTTCTGAGCGACTCCATGAAGTAATCCCCATATCCACAGCGTATCTCGGATGCGCGAGAGTTTTGCCTGTACCGAAGGGTATATACTGGCGCGATGTCAGACGAACTCTTCCTGAATGGAAAAACCTACGTCTCCTCAAAAAAAGCGGCTGAATCGACAGGTTATGCCCGCGACTACATCGGGCAGCTGGCACGAGGTCACCAGATTGACGCGGAGCGCGTCGGCGGCCTGTGGTACGTATCCCTCGAGTCTCTACGGGGCTACGAAAAGAATGCGGAGATCGCCAAAGCGCAACCACCGGTAAGCGTGGGATCCAAAGAGGCGGACTCCGCGTTGAGTTTCGAAGGAAAAGAGTACATATCGGCATCCCGAGCATCGAAATTGAGCGGCTATAATCAGGATTATGTAGGGCAGCTGGCCCGCGGAGGCAAAATTCCGTCTCGACAGATCGGAAACCGTTGGTACGTCGACAGTGCGGCGCTCGTGAAGCATAAGGCGGAGAAAGACGCGCTGCTTGCCGCGGTTCAAGCCGAGTCGGTCGGTCTAAAGACTGGTTCATACGCGCATGCGCCGAACCCAACAAGGGAAACCCAGATGATTTCGTTGCCGAAAGTCACCTATATGCAGGAAAGTTCCGCTCTTATGCCGATGATCCCGGAGAAGAAACCCGAGATTCACTATCCGGTCAGTAATTTCTCGGAAGTTCGGCCTTCTGGCGACGTGCCTAGAGCTTACGACGCACCTGAGACGATACAAAGCCGTGTCTCCGCAGTTACTACGAGGCCGGCATTTATAACCCAGCATGAGTCAAAAAAGCGCTCGAAACGACTCATGCCGATTTCCATAGGTGTCCTAACCATCATTTTGATGCTATCAGTCGGCATCACTGCAACGCGAGGGACTGCATCATTTGCCACGATTCGGGATTCGGGTGCTGTATCTGCAATGACGGCGTCAGCCGTAGAAGCAACAGGGTATCTTGGTGACATTATAGAAGATCTCGTATCACCCGAACTCATCTACGAAAGAGGTCAGTAAACATTGTTCGGATAAACGAAATAACTAATAAATAAGCCGTATATTAGGCTCGCAACGGAAAGCGCTGCGGGCGTTTTTAATACTGGTCACGTGAAGGGTGGCTTGGGATATCGATGGGGGCCGCGATCAGGAAAAGAGTCCGGTCCGTTCAAAAACTACTGCTAGAACTACTGCAAATACAGGGGGGGGTCTACAGGTGCTCGGGAACAGGCTATGGCGGCTCAGTTGAAAGACGTGTATCCCGTTACGAATTCAGTGCGTCCTAAGGAACTCTCGTTCGCGTTCACGGCTTTAAAAAATGCCGTCAATCGGATGCTCGACAGAAGAACCTATACCCAAAAGTGGGAAGTTCGGATTTGATCGTTCCATAACAGCTATGGGACACGTTCCGCTTTGTAATCGAAGTACGGTTTGACGAGAAGAAAAGAAAAATATTTGATTGATGAACTTATCCACTCGTGTGTGTCCGATACGTGTCCGATGTCCGAAATAGCTAGTAAAATACTAGTAAATTCGTTCGCGCGAAATCGTTCATGTCCGAAGAACATTATTTCGAAGGCATCAAATTCGTTGCGGCAGCTGACGCTGCCGCAACGTTTGGTTTTAAGCGTGACTACATCGGGATTCTGTGCAGAACGAAAAAAGTTAACGGACGTCGTATCGGACGCAATTGGTATGTAGATGAGAACTCGCTCAAATCTTTTTTAGTGTCTCAAGAACATGCGCGCGCGCAGCGACGATTGGATCTTGCAGCCCAGAGATCTCAAGAATACAGAAATGCTCATACGCCTGAATCAGCGCCTGCAATCTTGCCTCCCACGGAGCAGAAGGCCAGCCCGGTGGTTAAGGCGACCGCGGCCTTCACGGCAGCCACGATCGCTTCGTTGCCGAGTGTGGCTGATGCAAGAACGGTTTTTGAAAAGGCGAACGCTATAACACAAAAGTCGGCAGAGACGGCGATAGCGCACGGTACACGGGTTGTCGAAAAAACGATGGACGGTATTCGGATTCCTGCCGGCGCATCGCTTGAAGTGGTCCGCACTTCGATCCAGGCATCCGCTGCACACGCGCCCATCTACGCTGCCACGCCGTTTAGTGAACTCGTGCATAAAGCTTTTGCGCTCACACTCGCATTCGTTCTCACGTTCGGCACGTACTCGCTCGTGGATCCCACATACGCACGGGTTGCGTTTACCACGGTGAAAGATTCGGCGAACAATATTTCGCTGGGAGTTGAACAGTTAAGCGCATTCGTTTCGAATCCGCGCTTGTCCGTTTCGTTTGCTGATGTAAACCCCGCTGCCGTCGCGTCCTCGCTTTCCGGTTCTGTTCCTTCGTTTGCAGAGAAGTTGGCGCGCGGTATTAATGCGTCGATTAATAATTTCGTTTTCGCGGTCGCGTTTCCGGGATACGTGTACGGCACGCCGGCAACGCCGCACATGAACCGAGGAACTGTTGCGGTGCAGGTCGTTCCGCAGGGGCGAGTCACTCCCGGCACGAGCGAATCTCCGGTTCGAGAGCCGGTGGCCGTGGGCACCGGGGCTCCTGCGCAGACGACGGTCATTACAAATCCCATTCGCGAACGGGTAGTTGAAAGGGAGCGCGTTGTTATAGCGGGCGGTATAACAGAGGAGGCGCTTACCGCTCGATTGCAGGCGCTCGAAAATGCGCTCTCTGCAAGACTCTTCGGCCTTACAAGTGCTAATTCAACGGCGATTGCTCAGAACTACAACGTAATTGCACAAACGAATCGCATCGACGTGCTCAACGGTGTCGACATCAGCGGTTCGACGTTTAGCGGTGGAACGATATCGAACACGACCATCAGCAACGCGACAATCTCAAACGCATCGCTTTCAGGCACGACTACACTCGGCTCGCTCAGCGTAACGGGTAATGGGACCACGACCTTCTCGGGGGGGATCGCAGTCACCGGAGGCTGCATCACGGTGAACGGTACATGCTTGGGTGCCGGTGGCGCCGGCAACCCGGGCGGCTCTGCGGGACAAGTGCAGTTCAACGACGGGGGTGTATTCAACGGCGCGGCATCATTTACGTTTAATACGGCGACAGGTGTGGTTGCGGCCACGGGTGTTTCCACAACGGTCGCAACGTCAACGAACATGATTGCGGTTAATGCAACGTCGACGAATCTCTTTTCGTCGATTGCACGATTTAATTCCGCGATCATCGACACGCTTGTATCATCCGCAACCACCATCACGAATTTGGTGGCGACGAACTCGACGACGACGAATCTGAATATCTCCGGCACAGTTTCAGGTGCGGGTCTCGCATCGTGCTCGGGTGTAGGGGAGAAGCTGTTGTACAACGCGGCTACGCGCCAGTTCACCTGCGGTACGGATCTCGATTCCGGAAGCAGCGGCTTCTCGACGACAAGTACACAGTATTTCTCGTCGGTCGGACTCGCGTTCTCGACCACCTCGAGTGACTACTGGCTTACAACGAAGAACATCACGGCATTCTCTACCACATCGGCTGATTACTGGAAAACGCAGAATAACTTTCATTCGACGACATCGTTTGCCTACGATCTTTCGACATACAGCCTCGGTTCGTTCTTTTCGACGACCTCGGTCGCGTATTGGGATTCGACACAGTTCCGCTGGGCTACGACGTCTACCGACGCGTGGCTTGCTACCAAGACGACCGATCAGCTTACCGAAGGGGTTACGAATCGCTACTACTCCAATGCGCTCGTAAACGGCTTTATTGCAGGATCATCGTCGATTCCGAAGACGTTTGCCAATAACACATTTACCGGCGGAAACACATTTACCGGATCGACCACGCTCGCGAACGCCACCTCCACCTCCTTCAACACCAACCTCCTCGGCATCGGCGGTACCTCGTACTTCTCATCACTCACCGGTAACGGCCTCCAGAACGTAGGCGGTGCACTCACCGTCAACCAGGGCCAAGCCTTCTCCACGACATCGGTCGCATTCTGGGACTCCACCCAGGCACGATGGGCAACGACGTCCACCGACTACTGGAAGACCCAGACCAACTTCTACTCCACGACATCTGCTGACTACTGGAAGACGCAGAACAACTTCTTCTCCACCACAAGCGCATCCGCGTTCCTCACCCTCAACCAGGGCAATGCGTTCTCAACCACATCAATCGCATACTTCGTCTCCAACGGTCTCGCATTCTCCACCACCTCCGCCGACGCATACCTCTCGCTCAACCAGGGTCTCGCATTCTCGACAACCTCCGCAGCCTTCCACCTCTCGACCTACGACAAGGGCTCGTTCTTCTCCACGACATCAGTGAACTACTGGGAGGGAACGCAGAGCCGCTGGGCAACCACATCGTCTGATGCGTGGCTCGCCACCAAGGACAAGGGCTACTTCTTCTCGACCACGTCGGCCCAGAACTTCCTTGCACAGAACACCGGTGCCGCATTCTCCACCACCTCAGCATCCTTCTTCTCATCCGTCGGTCTCGCATTCTCGACGACATCCGCGTCGTACTTCCTTGCGCAGAATGACTCGTCGTTCTCGACGACGAGTGCGGATTACTACAAGTCACAGAATAATTTCTTCTCCACCACCTCCGCATCAGCCTTCGCTGCAAATGGTCTCGCATACTCCACCACCTCTGCAGACTTCTGGCTCTCGACCAAATCACTCTCTGCCTTCTCCACCACCTCTGCAGACTTCTGGCAGACCCAGCGCAACTTCTTCTCCACCACGAGTGCAAGTGCATGGTCTGCAGTCGGTCTCGGCCACTCCACCACCTCCTTCGCCTACAACCTCTCCACCTACGACAAAGGATTCTTCTTCTCCACGACATCCGTGAATTATTGGGAGGGAACGCAGAGCCGCTGGGCAACCACATCGTCTGACTACTGGCTCTCGACCAAGAACATCAGCGCGTTCTCTACGACGAGCGCCGAATACTACGCACAGGCCTCGTCATCGATTGCAAAGACATTTGCAAACAACACCTTCACCGGCACCAACAGCTTCCAGAATGTAACGGCGACGCAGGCCACCTCCACCTGGTTCTTCGCCTCCACCGCAAGCACCACCAACAGCTACGCCACCAACGCCACCACGTCCGTCATGTACGTCGGCACCTTCGCCGGCGCCGGTCTCACCTCGTGCTCCGGCAGCTCCGACAAGCTCTTGTGGAACGCCACCACCCGTCAGTTCCAGTGCGGAGCTGATGCCGGTGCAGGCGGCGGCATCACCGCTCTCGGTGCACAGTTCTCGAGCGTACAGACCGGCTCCGCACAGACCTTCGCCACAACATCCGACACCAACATCGGTCTCACCATCGTTTCCTCCGGTGACACCCATACCTTTAGCCCCACGTGGACCGGCACACTCGCCGGCAGCCGCGGCGGTACCGGCATCGGCACGGTCTCACAGAACGGCCTCCTCATCGGCGGTGCAGGCAATACCTGGGCGCAAGTTTCCACCTCGTCCCTCGGCATCAGCACCACCAACCTTGTCGAAGGATCCAATCTCTTCTACACCGACGGTCGCGTGCAGACCTACCTCAACGGCGTGAACAAGACGTTCTTCTTTGCCACCTCGAGCGCAGACTACTGGCTCACCCAGCAGAACATCAGCGCGTTCTCCACCACCTCCGCTGACTACTGGAAGACGCAGAACAACTTCCACTCGTCCTCGTCATTCGCCTACAACCTCTCGACCTACGACAAAGGATTCTTCTTCTCCACGACATCGGTGAATTATTGGGAGGGAACACAGAGCCGCTGGGCGACCACATCCGCCGCGTACTTCCTGTCACAGAATCAGGGAAATGCGTTCTCGACGACGAGTGCGGATTACTACAAGTCACAGAACAACTTCTTCTCGACCACCTCTGCTTCGTACTTCGCATCCACCGGTCTCGCATACTCCACAACCTCCAGCGACTTCTGGCTCTCGACCAAATCACTCTCTGCCTTCTCCACCACGTCCGCAGACTTCTGGCAGACCCAGCGCAACTTCTTCTCCACCACGAGTGCAAGTGCATGGTCTGCAGTCGGTCTCGGCCACTCCACCACCTCCTTCGCCTACAACCTCTCGACCTACGACAAAGGATTCTTCTTCTCCACGACATCGGTGAATTATTGGGAGGGAACACAGAGCCGCTGGGCAACCACATCGTCTGATGCGTGGCTCGCAACAAAGTCCACGACGAATCTCGCCGAAGGAAGCAACCTGTACTACACATCTGCCCGTGCCACGTCGTCATTCATTGCATTGCTCGGCGCTACAACCACTGATGCGCTCACTGAAGGCACAAACAACAAGTACTACACCGATGCCCGTGTGAATTCGTACATCGCGGGCTCAACGACGATCCCGAAGACCTACACGACCAACACCTTCACCGGCACCAACTCCTTCCAGAACATCACCGCAACCGGAGCAACCACAACCTCGCTCTCCACCGGTATCGCATCCACCTCGCTGCTGTTTGTCTCCAACACCACCAACGCACTCCTCAACACCTCTGCATCAGGCCAGGTACAGGCAACCACGTTCTCCGGACCGCTCTCATTCACCGGCGGCCAGCTCACCATCACGCAGGCAAACGGAGCAGGGCAGAACGGCTACCTCGCATCCACCGACTGGACCTCCTTTAATAGTCGTCTCTCGACATCGTCGCTCGTCATCGCAGCAGGGCAGGGTCTGGCATTCTCCACCACATCATCTGATTACTGGAAGACGCAGAACAACTTCTTCTCGACAACCTCCGCCTCTGCCTTTGCAGCAAACGGCCTCGCATTCTCCACCACATCCTCCGACTACTGGCTCACCACTAAGAGTCTCACCGGATTCTCGACAACCTCCGCTGCCTACTTCGCATCCCTCGGTCTTGCATACTCCACCACCTCGACCCTCGCAGATCTCACGACCTACAACAAAGGCTTCTTCTTCTCGACAACCTCTGCCTCAGCATTCGCAGCCAACGGTCTCGCGTTCTCCACCACCTCCGCTGACTTCTGGGCATCCACCGGTCGTGCGTACTCCACGACATCCGCGAACTACTGGTCATCTGTCGGTCTCGGATTCTCGACCACATCATCCAACTACTGGTCATCCCTCGGTCTCGGCCACTCCACCACATCGGTCGCATACCAGCTCACACAGCCTGTCATCTTGGGTAATGCCACCTCGACCACGTTCTTCGCTACCACCGCATCCACCACCAACTTCTACTCCAACAGCAGCCGTTTTGGTTCATCGACAATCGGTTCACTGACGCTCGTTGGTACGACAACCGGAGCGAATGGAATCAACATTGCAGCAGGGTGCTTTGCTATCAATGGTACGTGTGTGGGAACGAACCAGGCAACAAACGTAGGCTTCGACTTTACGCCGAATACATACGGCACGACCCCAAGCAATTCCACGTCGACCCTGATCGGATTCACCGCAGGTATTTATTCGGTTGCTTCTTCAACAATCGGCGGCGGCGCTCAGGGGAGCGGACTTACAATATTCGGCGGCGCAACGACAACGGGTAGTCAGCGAATTGGTGGTGACCTGATCGTGCTCGGTAATGCGACCACAACGAATTTCTTTGCAACGATCGCATCGAGCACCAATCTGAACGCGCAGTCCGCAAGTTTCGTATCAGCAGCGATCAACAGCGCCACGCTCGCGGGCGGTTCTCTGTCGGGGACGTTCACCGGCTCGCCGACGTTCTCCGGCAACCCGACGTTCTCCGGCCTCCCGATATTCTCCTCCGGGTTCCTGTCTGTCGCCTCTACTACGATCGGTAACGGGACGGCGATCGGAGGCTTAACAATCTCCGGCGGCGCAACGACAACAGGCGCTTTGACCGTTGTCGGTACAACCCGACTCAACAGCACGCTCACGCTCGACACCGCAATAGCGTGTACTGGTGCATCGGCATTGCAAACTGACGGGTCCGGACATGTGGTCTGCGGAGCGATCTCCATCGGAGGTTCTTCCACCGCCGGCGGCTGGACAACGAACAACACGGGTCGCGTATCGCTATCGACCACGACCGATATGGTCGTTGTTGGCGCGTCCTCATCGCCGTACGCAAAGCTCACGGTTATGTCGGGTGGTGCCGCGACAACAACGCTTGCTCTTGTTGCTGCGTCGGGACAAACGGCAAATATACTTGATATCTATGGCCCGAGCGGATCGATCAACTCCGCGTTTACTGCAGCGGGGAATTTTGGTCTCGGAACATCAACGCCGGGTGCAAAGTTTGCGATCGTGGGTAATGACGGCGACAGCAACATCAATCTGTTCCAGATTTCGTCGAGCACCGGCGGTGTTGCTACGGAGCAGCTGACATTCACAAACAAGGGATTCTTGGGTATCGGTACGGCAGCGCCCACGTATCCGCTTGAAGTTGTTGCGAGTCGAAATGCGGGCCAGTCACTCGTTAAGCTGCAGAATACCCATTCGTTCGGTGTAACAGGATTTGAGCTCTTCAATAGTGCCGGGACAAAGTCGGCAGTTTTCGGGTGGGGTAATTCGAACGAATCTGTGTACCCGGACACCGCCTTCATCGGATCGACTTCGAATATGCCGTTTGTGTTGCTTGCCGGTAACGCTGAGCGTATCCGTCTGAATCCGGACGGTAATGTGGGTATCGGTCAGTCAAACCCGAGTACGACGCTCGATGTGGGCGGCACAACAACCGCGACAGCATTCATTGCGTATGACACGGTTAATGCGTCTCAGTTCACGTATGCATCCACCACTGCCGTCAGTGCAAATTCGCTGTACACATCGAATTTGCGGGTGAGCGGCACATTGACGCAAACCGGCGGCGCGACATCAAGCCTATCGAATGGCTTGAGTATCGCGGCGGGATGCTTCTCGGTGAACGGCACCTGTGTGCCGCTCGCAAACGACGGCACCTTCTCCACCACATCCGCTTCGTACTTCTCGTCCCTCGGTCTTGCATACTCCACCACCTCGACACTCGCAGATCTCACGACCTACAACAAAGGATTCTTCTTCTCCACCACCTCTGCCTCTGCCTTCGCAGCCAACGGTCTTGGATTCTCCACAACATCAAATAACTACTGGTCGTCTGTCGGTCTTGGATTCAGCACCACCTCCGCAAACTACTTCCTCAACTCCACCACCTCGACCGGATTCTCCACGACATCGGCCAACTACTTCTTGAGCCAGAACCAGGGCAACGCATTCAGTACCACAAGTGCAAACTTCTGGTCGTCGGCAGGTCTTGGCTTCAGCACAACATCCGAGAACTACTACAAGTCCCAGAACAACTTCTTCTCCACGAGCTCCGCATCATTCTTCGCATCCAACGGCCTCGCATTCTCCACCACATCCTCTGACTACTGGCTCACCACCAAGAGCCTCACCGGATTCTCTACAACCTCCGCTGCCTACTTCGCATCCCTCGGTCTTGCATACTCCACCACCTCGACGCTTGCAGATCTCACGACCTACAACAAAGGCTTCTTCTTCTCCACAACATCAGCCTCCGCCTTTGCAGCAAACGGCCTCGCATTCTCCACCACCTCCTCCGACTTCTGGGCATCGACCGGTCGTGCGTACTCCACCACATCGGCCAACTACTGGAGCGCTGTCGGTCTCGGATTCTCGACCACATCATCCAACTACTGGTCATCCCTCGGCCTCGGCCACTCCACCACATCAGTCGCATACCAGCTGACACAGCCTGTCATCTTGGGTAATGCCACCTCGACCACGTTCTTTGCTACCACTGCATCCTCGAGCAATCTCTTCACCAACACTGCAACCGTCGGATCCCTCACGGGCGGCACGGGCACGTTCTCCGGTACACTCACCGCAAACGGCGGCATCACCCTCGGTGGTGCACTCACGGCAGCAGGGAACAACGTGACCGGTATCGGTACTGCATCCACGTCTAACCTGACGGTCTCCAATATCCAAAACAGCATTCTCTCAACCGGTGCCACCGGTGGCGTTGTCGCTGCCACTATCTCGAGCCCGCTCCAGTTCTCCGGCGGTGCACTCTCGATCCAGGTCGCGAACGGAACTCAGAACGGCTACCTCTCGTCCACCGACTGGACCTCCTTTAATAGTCGGCTCTCGACCACAACCCTCGGTCTCTTCGACAAGGGCTACTTCTTCTCCACCACCTCTGCCTCTGCCTTCGCAGCCAACGGCCTCGCGTTCTCTACCACATCCTCCGACTACTGGCTCACCACCAAGAGCCTCACCGGATTCTCTACAACCTCCGCCTCGTACTTCTCGTCACTTGGCCTCGCGTTCTCAACCACATCCTCTGACTACTGGAAAACCCAGAACAACTTCTTCTCGACAACCTCTGCCTCCGCATTCGCAGCCAACGGCCTCGCATTCTCCACCACCTCCGCGAACTTCTGGAGCTCTGTAGGCCTCGGTCACTCCACGACATCAGTCGCGTACCAATTGACTCAGATTCCGGTGATGACAAATGGGTTCACTGCCTTTGCTTCATCTACCATCGGCAACGGTACCGCGACCGGAGGTCTTACGGTCAGCGGACGAGCAACAACGACAAGCAATGCCTACTTCAACGGACTGCTCAGTATAGGTTCGAGTACGCCAAACGCGCTGCTGAGCATCATGCAGAAGTATGGAAATACCAATACGTCACTGTTTGAAATCGGATCATCAACGAGTGCGACTGGGGCAACGGGTAGCCAGTATCTGACAGTTCTAAGCTCAGGCGATGTCGGTATAAATACAAGTACGCCGTCTGCACGTCTCTCTATCGCTGGAACAACTGCAACCGTTACCGGTGCCAGCGCACCGCTCGCGCTGTACGTCCAAGGTGGCAATGGTGCCGGCGGTTCGCCGGGGGGCGTGGGCGGCGGTATTTCGCTCGTGGGCGGCAATGGTGGTCAGACTGGGCTTGGTCTTGCAGGAAACGGAGGAACAATCACGCTTAAAGCGGGCCAGAGCGGAGGCGGTTCAATCGCAAACCAGTATTTGAATCCGTCACAGTTGACCGTATCTACACAAAATATTTCGCTGACAGCAGGCACTGGATTAACGGGTAACGATCCGGGTGGAAGCATCAACTTAACAACGGGTTCTGCAGACTTTGGCGCGATCGCCGGCTCCTTTAACTTTTACGGAGGATCGTCTACTTCGGCCGGTGGAGATTTCAACTTCATCGGTGGGTTCGCAACGAGTACTTCTGCGACAGCGCGAGGAGGGAACTTCTCAGTCACGGCAGGTTCAGGTGCAACCACAAGTCTTAATGGTGTGGCTTCTGGAGGAAATGTCATTTTGAACGCGGGTGCGAAAAGTCTTGGAGGCGGATCCAATGGTAGTATCTTGCTCGGCAACGTTCTCGGTAACGTTGGTGTGGGGGGTACGTCGTCACCATTCGCACTTCTCACTGTCTTCGCGTCGTCGACTGCGACAGGATTCAACAACACGCCGTTCGCTATCGCATCATCTTCTGGAACCGCAACAACCACGCTCTTCACCGTCTCGAATACCGGCTCCACCACGATTGCAAATGGTGTAAACATCACGGCCGGCTGCTTCGCTGTAAACGGTACGTGCCTAAGTGCGGGAGACGGCACGTTCTCTACCACATCAGCTTCGTACTTCTCGTCACTCGGTCTTGCGTTCTCAACCACATCGACCGACTACTGGAAGACACAGAACAACTTCTTCTCCACCACCTCCAACAACTTCTGGAGCTCAGTCGGTCTTGGCTTCAGCACCACCTCCGCAAACTACTTCCTCAACTCCACCACCTCGACCGGATTCTCGACGACATCAGCCAACTACTTCCTGAGCCAGAACACGGGCAATGCATTCTCCACTACATCCTCCGACTTCTGGGCATCCACCGGTCGTGCGTACTCCACCACATCGGCCAACTACTGGAGCGCTGTCGGTCTCGGATTCTCGACCACATCATCCAACTACTGGTCATCCCTCGGCCTCGGCCACTCCACCACATCAGTCGCATACCAGCTGACACAGCCTGTCATCTTGGGTAATGCCACCTCGACCACGTTCTTTGCTACCACTGCATCCTCGAGCAATCTCTTCACCAACACTGCAACCGTCGGATCCCTCACGGGCGGCACGGGCACGTTCTCCGGTACACTCACCGCAAACGGCGGCATCACCCTCGGTGGTGCACTCACGGCAGCAGGGAACAACGTGACCGGTATCGGTACTGCATCCACGTCTAACCTGACGGTCTCCAATATCCAAAACAGCATTCTCTCAACCGGTGCCACCGGTGGCGTTGTCGCTGCCACTATCTCGAGCCCGCTCCAGTTCTCCGGCGGTGCACTCTCGATCCAGGTCGCGAACGGAACTCAGAACGGCTACCTCTCGTCCACCGACTGGACCTCCTTTAATAGTCGGCTCTCGACCACAACCCTCGGTCTCTTCGACAAGGGCTACTTCTTCTCGACAACCTCCGCATCTGCCTTCGCAGCAAACGGTCTCGGATTCTCGACAACATCAAATAACTACTGGAGCTCAGTCGGTCTTGGCTTCAGCACCACCTCCGCAAACTATTTCCTCAACTCCACCACCTCGACCGGATTCTCCACCACCTCAGAAAACTACTACCAGAACTCGTCATCAACCGTCGTCACTGCCTACAAGACCAACACCTTCACCGGCACCAACTCCTTCCAGAACATCACCGCAACCGGAGCAACCACAACCTCGCTCTCCACCGGTATCGCATCCACCTCGCTGCTGTTTGTCTCCAACACCACCAACGCACTCCTCAACACCTCTGCATCAGGCCAGGTACAGGCAACCACGTTCTCCGGACCGCTCTCATTCACCGGCGGCCAGCTCACCATCACGCAGGCAAACGGAGCAGGGCAGAACGGCTACCTCGCATCCACCGACTGGACCTCATTCAATAGCCGACTCTCGACATCGTCGCTCGTCATCGCAGCAGGGCAGGGTCTCGCGTTCTCCACCACCTCGTCTGATTACTGGAAGACGCAGAACAACTTCTTCTCCACGAGCTCCGCATCATTCTTCGCATCCAACGGCCTCGCATTCTCGACCACCTCCACGGACTACTGGAAAAACCAGAACAACTTCTACTCGACAACCAGCGCGAACTTCTGGGCAGCGCAGGGTCTCGCGTTCTCGACAACATCGAATAACTACTGGTCATCCGTAGGATTAGGTCACTCAACGACATCGGTTGCGTACCTGCTCACGCAGACACCGGCGATGACGAACGGCTTCACCGCGTTTGCAAGCTCAACGATTGGTAACGGCACGGCAACAGGAGGACTCACTATTAACGGAGGGGCGACAACGACAGGGGACTCAAATGTCGGAGGATTCCTTCATCTGAACAGTACGACTGGGGGTATCAAAATTGATGGAAATTACTTCCTGACCACGAATACGTCCGTTGGGTCAACGCTCCTCGGCGCGGGTGCCGGCGGTGCCGCGACGAGTAGCGCCATAAACTACACGACTGCCTTTGGGTACAACGCTTTGAATAGACTAGCCGCTGGTGGTGTGGCGAACGCCGCGTTCGGCTTCCGGGCACTGGAATACAATACAACCGGTGATTTTAATGTTGCTGTAGGTAACGAAGCGCTCGGTGTGGTAACTACCGGTTCAAATAACATTGGAGTCGGCTTTAATGCGGGCGGGGCAATTACAACGGGTGGAGATAACGTTGTAGTCAGTTTCAACGGAGGGGTAACAGGCATTACTACCGGATCGTTCAACACGGTTCTTGGAAACTCCGCAGCTAATTCGATGTCTGCTGGCGGTAGTAACGTGGCAGTCGGTTATCAGGCGCTGTATGCTTCGGCAAACTCAAGTTCATCTGTTGCGGTTGGTCGCGCAGCAGGCGGCAACAACTCAGCAGCAAGCAGTACAACGTACATCGGATATCGCGCGGGTGTCGGTACGGGCGCCCATACTTCACAAGGATCCGTGGCATTTGGTGCCCTCGCAGGAGCAAGCTTTGCCACAGGTTCTGATTTCAATACGTTGTTGGGCTTCGGTGCAGGGTCGGCGATTACAGGTGGAGCTCGTAATATCTTGCTTGGTGCGTCAGAAACTGCGAGTAACCTAACAACCGGATATGAGAACATAGGGATCGGTAGTAATATTTTCTTCCCGACTGCTTCTTCGAATCTCCACCTCAACATCGGGAACCTTATCCTCGGTACGCTCCCGGCTACCACAACCGGCTGGAAGCTCCCAACAACGGGTACCATCGGCATCGGCACCACGTCGCCGACCGCGCGATTCGGCATTGCGCTCAACAACGGCGGAACGCTTACCACAGCCTTCCAAATCTCATCATCAACCGCAAACGCAACCACCACGCTTTTCTCCATCGGAAACACCGGCTCAACGACTGCGGCCAACGGCTTCAACATCACCGCCGGCTGCTTTGCAATCAACGGCACGTGCTTGAGCACGGGCGCAGACGGCACGTTCTCCACGACCTCCGCCTCGTACTTCTCGTCACTCGGTCTTGCATACTCCACCACCTCGACACTCGCCGATCTCACGACCTACAACAAAGGATTCTTCTTCTCCACGACCTCCGCCTCTGCCTTTGCAGCAAACGGTCTCGCATTCTCGACAACATCGGTTGCATACCAGCTCACACAAACACCGGTCTTCACCAACGGCTTCACGGCGTTCGCAAGCTCGACCGTGGGCGGTGGCACAGCAATAAGTGGCCTCACGATCTCCGGAGGTGCAACAACAACGGGGAACGCGTACTTCGGCGGAAATATCGGAGTGGGTACCACGTCACCGTTCTCACTCTTCGCCCTTTCTGCAAACAACGGCACCAACTACCCGGGTAACAACCTGTTCGTTATTTCTTCCTCGACATCAAACAGTACGGTCAATCATTTTGCAATTGATAACGTCGGTCGTGTGACTGTGGGCACGAATGTCGGTTCGACAACAGGTCAGTTCGCCGTAATGGCGGGTGCGACAACAATACAGTTCGCAAGTACCATTTCCACTGGTCTCAATACCCCGTATTCCGTTTCCGTCCAAGGTCGATATGCATACGTCGCGAACAATGGCAACAACACGCTCGTTACCTTCGATGTCTCCAATCCTGCCACACCGGTGCAAGTATCAAGTGTGACCGCAGGGATCAGCAGCCCAGTATTCGTATCTGCCCAAGGCCGATACGCATACGTTGTGAATAACGGCAATAACGCTATCGTCACGTACGACATTTCCAACCCTGCCGCTCCGGTACAAATCGCGAGTATCACAACCGGTCTAAGCGTTCCAACCGCCGCCGCTATCCAAGGACGCTATTTATATGTTTCGAGCTTCTCAAACAACGCTCTCGTTATCTTCGACATTTCCAACCCTGCCGCTCCGGTACAAATCGCGAGCATTACAAGTGGGCTCAGTAATCCGCGATCAGTCACGGTTCAAGGCCGATATGCCTATGTAAACAGTGGTGGAAACAGCGCACTCGTCATCTTCGACATCTCCAATCCAGTTTCACCGATATTCGTCTCAAGCATCACAACAGGTCTCAATACCCCGTACTACACAGTTTCAGTGCAAGGCCGATATGCTTATGTCGTGAGCAATGGCAACAATGCGCTCGTTATTTTCGACGTTTCGAATCCCGTGTCACCGGTACAAGTCTCTAGCATCACCGGCAATCTCAACGGCCCGCGTGCGGCGAGTGTCCAAGGCCGATATGCATATGTTGCGAGCGGCAACAACAACGCCCTCGTTACCTTCGATATCTCTAATCCTACTGTTCCTGTACAGGTCTCGACGGTGACGACAGGTCTCAGTGGTCCTCGCGCTATCACAGTTCAGGGCAGATACGCATACGTTGCAAGCGGTGGCAACAGCTCACTCGTCACCTTCGACCTCGGCGGCGCCTACATTCAGCAACTTGAAACCGGTGGTCTCGAAACAGGTACGCTCGCGGTGCGCAACGGAATTCAGGCGATGGATGCAACGTTATGGGGATCGCTCATAGTCGGCCGTTCGCTCAACGTAGGCGGTACCGGTACGTTCCTCACCTACAACTACAGCGCAACCTCATCGAACCCGAATGCTGCATCCTCGACAGCACTCTCAGCAACCGGCATCGATTCCAACACAGCTGGCATTTCGGATGTCTTGTCAGTCACGCACTACTCCACATCCACTTCCGTCGCGGGCACTGGCACCGGATTGCTCTTCAATGACACAACACTCTGCTCGCTTGCGAATTGCGTAAACTCCACCACCACTGCAACATCAACCGCACGCATCGCATCCGTACTCACCAATGTATCCACGACTTCACCGACCTCCGATCTCGCGTTCTTCACCAAGAACTCTGCAAACGGACTCAACGAGTGGCTTCGCCTCACGTCTGCAGGTAGCCTCGGACTCGGCACATCAACACCGACCGCAAAATTCTCGATCTTCAATCAGTTCGGAGGCACGAGCGCGACACTCTTCTCAATCGCATCCTCCACGAACGTTGCAGGTAGCACCAACACATCATTCCTCTCTGTCTCATCCACAGGCTTTGGTACCACCACACTCTCTGGCTTGAACATCGCAGGCTCAGCAACATCGACATCAAATGTAGGCTTCAACATCACTTCCGGCTGCTACGCAGTAAACGGCACGTGTCTCACGGCGGGAGGCAGCTCCGCATCCTCTACACTCCTCGCAGACTTCAATACATTCACAAACAGTCAGCAATTTAAGGGCGGACTTCTCTCGTTCGCGTCCAGCACAATCGGTAACGGCACTGCGACGGATGGACTCACCATCTCCGGTGGTGCGACCACAACAGGGAATGCGTACTTCGGCGGCATCATCGGTTTGAACCCACTTCTCAGCGCGTCTTCGACCATCTTTAGTTTGGGCGGCCGCGCGTTCCTCTCTGGTACTACATCGTCAGTTGCAAATACATCCGGCGGGAATACATTCCTCGGCCTTGATTCAGGCAGCAATATCACAAAGGGCTTCCAAAACACTGCGCTCGGATATCAGGCACTTCAGTTTGCCACCTCGACGTCGGACAACGTTGCAATCGGCTACGAGGCGCTCAGTGGCAGCAGTTTGAGCGGTGGCGGTAACGTCGCCATCGGTACATCTGTGCTCGCGGCTAACACCACCGGTGTTTCCAACGTAGGGTTGGGATCTGCAGCGCTACTCGGGAATACGATCGGGTCATACAACTTCGCATTGGGCGCGCAGACATTGCAGAACAACGTAAACGGTTTTGATAACCAGGCGATCGGTAACTTCAACATGTTCTCGAACGTGTCCGGAAGCTCGAACCTCTCGATGGGTTCTGCGGCGCTCAGCGCAAGCGTAACCGGAAATAACAACGTTGCGCTCGGATTTGGTGCGTCAGACAACAACCGTTCGGCTACGAGTACCATCGCAATCGGTTCAAATGCTGCCGCAGGACCGGTGTCGTACTTCAACCAGGGCGGCACAGTAATTGGATATCAGGCGGGCTTTAGCTTCGCCACGAGCTCCGACTTCAACACATTGATTGGATATCAAGCGGGCTATGGGATAACCAACGGCAGCAACAACATCGTGATTGGCACCGCAACATCGTCGACTGGTGTAAACAACATCACCAGCGGATCGCAAAACATCCTCATCGGAAACAACATCGGACTCCCGTCAGCGACCGCCAATGGCCAGCTTAATATCGGTAATACAATCTTCGGAACGGGCCATACAAACACGGGCACCACACTCTCGGTCGGGAACATCGGCATCGGCACAAGTTCGCCGCTGTCTGCACTATCTCTTCAGAAAAACTTTGGTGCTACTACCACAAATCTCTTCTCCATTGCTTCATCAACAAACGCCGCGGGTACTACCAACACATCCATCTTCTCCATCGGCAACACCGGCTCCACCACCATTGCAAACGGCGTAAACATTACCGCGGGCTGCTACGCAGTCAACGGCACCTGTCTCTCGATTGGTGGTAGCTCTGCGTCATCGACACTCCTCGCAGACTTCAATACCTTCACAAACAGCCAGCAATTTAACGGCGGACTCCTCTCGTTCGCGTCCACCACTATCGGCAACGGCTCTGCAATCGGAGGCCTTACGATCTCAGGTGGTGCGACGACGACGGGACTCTCAATTCTTCAGGGAGGTATCTTCTCACTTGCGTCATCAACTATCGGTGCAGGTGGTGCAACAACGGGGCTCACTATCTTTGGTGGAGCCACAACCACCGGCAATGCCTACTTCGGCGGTCTGCTGAGTGTCGGCTCGACGACGCCGTTTGCAAAACTCGCACTTAGCCTTACCAGCACCGAAACAAATGCAAACGCACTCTTGATCGCCTCGTCAACGGCAAACATTTTCAGCGTAAATAACAGGGGCCAGGTCGGCATCGGTGGCACCACCGCTACGTCGTCGATTGCACAGTTCTCGATCTTCCCGTCGGCAGGCAGCAGCACAATTCAGCGTATTGCATCGACCACATTGTCACAGGCAGCGTTCGATATCGTGGTCCAGGGCCGATATGCATATATTCCAATCAACGCGGGCGCAGCGTTCGAGATCTGGGATGTATCGAATCCGGAAAATCCGGTTCGCATGTCTCAAACGAGCACGAGCAACAATCTTCAGGGAATTGCCGTGCAGGGCAACTACGCATACACGTCGGGTACTACCGCAGCAAATGGCCTCCAGGTGTGGGATATCTCGAATCCGCGCTCACCGATCTTGCTTGCAACAAAGACCACAAATGCTGCTGTTGTGGGGATTGCCACCCAGGGGAACTACGTATACTTGGCTGATTTCAATGGAGGCTCGAACATCGCAAATAACTTCGAGATCTGGGATGTCAGTGATGCGGACAATCCGGTACGCGTCGGCCAAGGATCACTTGCTTCAACTCCGCACGACGTGAAGGTAGTGGGTAAGTATGCATATTTCGTCGGCTACAATACCTCGAACAACTTCGAGATCTGGGACATTTCAAATCCGTCATCGCCCGCCCGCGTCTCGGCATCCGCTACGACTGTCGATTACTACACAGTCGATGTGCAGGGTAGGTACGCGTACCTCGCTAACTCGTTCTCCCCAACGTTTGAAATTTGGGATATCTCGAATCCTGTGTCTCCTGTGCGCATGAGTTCGCCTGTAACGAACATGCTCACGGTGCAGGTAAAGGCGGCAGGTCGCTATGCATACGTCCTTGGTGGTGCAAATTCTACAAACGCGCTTGAAGTATGGGATGTGTCCAGCACAACGGCTCC
Source organism: uncultured Candidatus Saccharibacteria bacterium (assembly GCA_964512835.1). Taxonomy (GTDB): domain Bacteria; phylum Patescibacteriota; class Minisyncoccia; order Phycocordibacterales; family UBA2100; genus UBA10103. The sequence goes on from CAZELA010000001.1 coordinate 98,391, forward strand.
GTATCGCGTCACGCAGCAGTCGCTCTTTGGCGGATCGGGTCAGAACCTCGCAGTGTCGGGGCGCTATGCGTACACCGTGAGCAGTAACGCGACGCGCAACTTCGAAATCTGGGATCTCGGTGGAGCCTACATCCAGCAGCTCGAAGCTGGTGTGCTCGAGGCCGGACACTTGGTGCTGCGAAAGGATCTCGTAGCAGACAACGGTAAGTTCCTCACGGGCCTCACGGTGGGCAATGGTTTGAATGTGAACGGCACGCTGAGTCTTACTGCTTCAGCTGGTAACGCGACCACGACAGCAAGTCAAGGCTTCTCGATCTTCTCGGTGCGCAGCGCATCATCGAGCGCGCCGTTCTTGAACGCGCTCTACAACGGTAATATCGGCATCGGTACCACGAGCCCGCTCTCGGCGCTCTCGATCCAGAAGAACTACGGTGCAACCACCACGAACCTGTTCTCCATCTCGTCGTCGACGATTGCCGGCGGCACCACGAACAGCGCACTGTTCACGATCAGCAACACCGGCTCCACTACTGCGGCCAACGGATTCAATATCACCGCAGGCTGCTTCGCGGTGAACGGCACATGCTTGGGTAGCGGTAGCAGTGCATCGTCTACATTGCTCGCCGACTTCAACGTGTTTACCAATCGTCAGCAGTTCAATGGCGGACTGCTGGCGGCAGCGTCGAGCACTATCGGTGCGGGAGGTACAGGAACAGGACTCACGGTCTCTGGTGGTGCTACCACAACCGGCCTCTCGGTACTGCAGGGCGGTATCCTCTCGATAGCATCGTCTACGATCGGCGCAGGTGGCGCCGGTACCGGCCTCACCATTTTTGGCAGCGCCACCACTACATCGAACAGCTACACGGGCGGTTTCATCGACACGTCTGCCTCAGCGGGCGGGTTTAAGATGGGAGGAATTCTTCTCGGTTACGCTTCCAGTACAAATCTCGGGACGTTCTTCGGATATGCGGCAGGAGGCCAAAATGCCACAACAAGTAGTGCCGCGAATAATACATCAGCCTTCGGCTATCAGGCGTTGTCGGGCAATAACACAGGTGTGCAGAATACCGGAATCGGCGCCGGTGCTTTGAAGGCAAATACGACAGGCACCGTTAACACCGCCGTCGGTTATCAAGGAATGCTCTCGAACACGACAGGCGCAAATAATACGTCTGCAGGCGGCGGCTCACTACAGAAAAGCGTAACCGGCGGCAACAATGTCGCGATAGGATATCAGGCGTCTCAGAGCAACCTCTCTGCGACGAATACAGTGGCAATTGGCGCAAATGCTGCCTGCGGCAACTTCTCCGGCGGGTGTTCAAACTATGATGCGGAGGGCTATACCGTGCTCGGATACAACGCCGGCGCAAACTTCTTGAGCGGAGCCGACTACAACACGCTTATCGGCTACCAGGCCGGTGCAACGATCACTTCAGGCTACTCGAACATCATCCTCGGAAGTAACAATGCTTCGAGTCCGTTTCTCGCAGGTAATTTGCTAGGCGGCAGCGGCAACATTGGCATCGGCAACAATACGTACTTTGCTAACGGCAGTGCAAATAATCAGCTCAATATCGGGGGGCTCGTGATGGGTACATTGCCTGCCACTTCATCAGCGTTTGCATTGCCGACATCCGGCACCATCGGTATCGGGACGACGTCGCCGACCGCTAAGTTCGGTATCGCGATCAATAATGGCGATACGCTCCAGACGCTCTTCCAGATTTCATCATCGACTTCGAACTCAACCACTACATTGTTCTCGATCAGCAACACCGGTTCTACGACGATCGCCGGAATCTTGAACGTGGGAAGCGCATCCACAACGAATGTCTCTGCAACGAATGTATATACAAGCGCCCTCACGCTATCGAGTGTTGGCACGTGCAGTGGCGGCAGTGCGCTCCAGTCAACCGGCGGTGTCGTATCGTGCGGCGCAGTAACGATCTCCGGTGCTTCTGCCGGCGGCGGCTGGGTAGCGTCGAATAGCAAGATCATTCAGGCGACCTCGTCGGTACTCGTGGCAATGGGTGCAGCAACATCGACGCCCTATGCGCAGCTCACCGTCACATCCGGCGCGACAGCAACGACGACACTCGCGCTTCTTGCGGCGAGTGGTCAGACCTCGGATATCCTGCACATGTACAACAGCTCAGGCATCCTCTCCACAGTATTCAATGCGGCAGGTCTCCTTGGTATCGGTACGTCAACGCCATTCGCAGACATCTCGATTCAGAACAACTATGGTTCTGTGGGAACCGTGTTCGAAATCGCGTCATCCACGAACACTGCAGGCACAGCGACTGCGTCAATGTTCAGTGTCATGAGCAACGGCAATGTTGGTATCGGTACAAGCTCGCCGTGGGCAAAGTTGTCGGTCATCAGTAATGCTGCGAGCAACGAATATAGCCCGCTCTTCGTGGTTGCGACGTCATCGACGTGGAATAACGGCGGTCAATCACCGATTATCTACGCCTTTGCGACGACCACTGGCGCTCTCGACTTCGCGCGCGTCGCGATTGGCACCTCGACCGGATGGGGATCGGCGGGCATTCTTGATCAGTTGACCGTCGCAGGGCGTATCTACAGCACCTGGAAATATGCCTCCTGTGATTTCCCCGTGATGTCACAGGTAGCAGCGCTCACGGCGAATACACTTAACTTCTGCGGTCCGTTCGCATTCACTATCACCGGTACTACGGGCGGTACAACGATCGCGCCCGCTGCGGGCCAGGCGTGGAATCCGGGACAAGTCATACTCTCCACTGGTGCATCAGGAACTTCAGGCGCGGGAGCTTCGGTGCGATCAGTTGTACCGATTGCTGCGGCGACGTCGAGTCCTGTTATCGAGGCGGTTGTTCGACCCGACATGACCAATGCAACATCGTCGATGCTGCTGATCGGTTTCAACGGGCAGTATAGCTCCGGACCCACTATCGGCTCTGAACCCAGCACGTTCGTCGGTTTCGTTGCTTCGACGACTAACGCGAACTGGTTTGCCCTGGTACGAAATGGAGGGAACCGAACCACTCCCGTTGATACCGGATTCGCGTCAACGACGAATGTCACGGGGCTTTCAGCGGCGCGGCGAATGCGCGTCGAAGTGACGCCCTCGGAGGCACGCTTCCTTATAAATGGTAATGTGGTTGCGCGAATAACAACAAACATTCCGTCCGCGGATCTTGCACCGCATATGTCCATCGCGAACGCGATAAAGTCAGGTGGCCTCCGAATGACTCCTAACGTGGCAAAACTTGGCCTCAGTCAGATACGTGTATGGGTGGACGATCCACCCGGTGAGTTCTCAGGTGAGAGTTCACCTGGGTCGGGATCGGGTGAGCCAGCCGAAAACTACGAATGGGTGAACGGCGCCGATATATCCACCGCATACTTCGCCGACAATGGAGAGGAAATAGGGAAATCGTACGGCAAGCTGATATCAATCGACGACTCGGCGACGACGACCGTAAAGATCACGGATCATGCTTACGACCAAAAATTGATGGGCGTTCTCACGATGAGTTCACAGGTTACGCTTGGAACACAGTATAAGTCGACAGTTCGAGTCGCTACTGCAGGGCGAGTTCGTGTGAGTGTGTCCGACGAAAACGGGGCAATTGCAGTGGGCGATCCTATTACATCAGGCACGATAGTAGGTCTCGGAATGAAGGCTACCCGCCCCGGTCAAATAGTGGGACGAGCGCTCGAAGCCTACGATCCGCTACAGCCGAATACGACATGCGGATTCATCGACATTTCGATGCAGCATTGCCAAGCTGAGATTCTGATTGCACTTAGCCCGTCGTTCAACATGAACGTGTCATCGATGGCGGACGTAGCGTTCGCAGATCTCACTGATGCGATGACCTACTTGGCAAGCACCACCGAGGCTACTGTGGGTGATCTTGGTGCAGTTGTCTTCGGTCAAATCACCGCAAAGGTTGCGATTGTCAAAGACTTCTTCGCAGACAAGATCTTTGCGAACCGTGTCGAAACCAAGGAGCTCTGCGTCGAAGATGTCTGCGTAACCAAGGCACAATTCCTCAACATGGTGCAGGCTGCGAGCGCCGGTGCTGCTACAGGAGGCACGGGGAGTAGTGGCGGATCCGGAAGCGGTGACACAGGGGGTGGTGATGCGGCAACGAGCACGCCCGATACAGAAGCCCCTGTAATTTCGGTTGTTGGTGCGAATCCCGCGCTCATCAGTGTCGGTGATACCTATTCAGATCTAGGGGCAACTGCGCTCGATAATGGCACGTATACGCTGCCTGTTATGGCGTCGCTCGACGGGGGACCGCAGATGGATTCTGAGCTTATTCAGCTCGACACATCTGCTGCCGGCGAACACACCATTACCTACACTTCGACCGATACTTCCGGCAATGTAGGCACCGCTACCCGTACCGTCATCGTAAATGCACCTTCGTTCGGTGGCGCGGAAGCTGGCGGTGAACAGGGTCTATAGCCGTGATAACGGAACACTCGTGACCAGTACTGACAATGCCCGGATTACCGTGAGAATGATGAGAATATCTTTGCCGCCAGCGATTCGATGATCGTCTGCAGTCGGTCTTCGCTAGTTCCTTCCGTCAATATACAAAAGAGGAACGGACGTGACGGGGCATACACGATGCCACAGTCGTGGAACTTCAGCGAAACGACTGTGCCATCCGGGCTTAATTCGCGGCGAACGCCGAATTTGTGTGCCATTTTCACCGTCTGCGGAATGCCTGACCGCGCACCGGTAGAGATCGCTGTATCTGCTAGGATCTCAAGCGCCTTCTGCGAGTAGAGGGGGGTCAGGTAGGAGCTTTGGTACAGAGAGCGGAAAATGTTTGCGTACGAGCGCGCGTTCACTATCTGATCACCCATAGACATACCCGGGCGCACCGCCATGCCGAGGTCGGCGTACACATTCAATAGAAATTCATCAGAGAGGCGATTTACGAGCAGGGCATACGCATCGTTATCCGAGTATTTGATCATCTGCTCTATGACCTGCTCCATTGTGTATTCCTGGCCCGCAACGAGGCGGTACTCGGGCTCAACACGGTCGTTTTCGGACACCAAACTGTTCTCGCTGAATACTATTTTTTGATCCAATATACTGGGCTCGATCTCCGCGTATTTGAAGATCGCAATCATAACAGGTACCTTAAAAAGACTGGCGGGCGCGTATTCCTCCTTCTCATTGACACCCATCCATTGCAGTGTCGTCAGGTCACGCACCCATACAGATATACGCGTTGCGTCCCGATTCAGTTCGTACTGCTTTACATCCTTTTCGAGAGCCGACCGCAATGTTGTGAGAATGTCTGTGCTCTGTGTGTACTCGTCGCAGTTGAAATCCGGGCGAATAAGCTCGAATTTGCCGGTGCACTTTGAATTCTCCCGTGCCATGGGGGTCTCCTTTTGCCAGAAGAGGAGCAGTCCGGTTAATGATGCCGACAGCGCGGCCGTAATGGCTACCAGGAACCAGCGATTCATGCGCGAATGCTAGCATGGTCGCTCGAAAGCTGCATGTTGCTCTACTCAGCTGAAGCGCTCTCCCGATAGTATGCCTGGGCTTCAAAAAGCATCGTCGAGAGCGAGGTCGGGGCATCAAATAGAGCAAACACTTCGTTGCCCAAAAGCCTACGTTCAATCCGTTCAATTCCGATATGATCAGGAAGGCTTGAATATTTATACGAACGTAGCTTCTCTTCGATCTTGCCTACATTGCCCGCGCCCTGTTTCCAGTTCGGTTCATACAGCTCAACAGGATTCATATGCACGTAGTTGATCGCGTGCTTGAAGTATCTGTCCGTCGATAGGTGTTTCGACTTATACGAGCCGGCAAACAGCGCTCCGGAACGTTCGTTCTTCTTATTGAAGTACATCGTATAGCCGGTAAATACTTTCTGCATAAACGTAGCTATCCCGCCTTGCTCAACCTCTTTCAATACAAAATGCACATGATTCGGCATAAGGCAGTACGCCCCGATCTCTACAAGCGGGACAAATGCTGAATGCCGATCACTATTAAGCAGGCGGGGGAGCGAAGGCGAGTAGAGGTTGGAAGGTAGGAATTTCTTCGGCAGATTGCCAAGGTACATCTGCAGCATGAATCGTTCATAGTCCCGTGTGTCCATGAACACTTTTCGCTTGTCGGCACCACGATTAAAACAGTGATACCACTCACCAACTTCGATCGGAATACGATTAGCCATGCGAGAATCGTACCACTAGCCTCGAGGTTTAACCTCGAGGCATTTGGGGAAAAAATGCCGTACTCAAACACTTAGCCCGGAGGGGGTATAGCGCACCGGCAATCACAACTCGCGCCGTCAGGCTGAAATACGCTCGGTATCGCATATCTATATACTGTGGGCCTTATTGTAGGCGGCAAACTACACTTGGGCAAAGCTGTACACAGGCCGCTCGCCCCGAGGATGCTACACTTTCAGTATATGGCTCGCGTGGCAATCAACGGCTTTGGCCGCATCGGACGGTGCTTTCTTCGGTCTTCGTACGGACGGGGAGAGATCGAGATCGTCGCTATTAATGACCTTACTACCCCTGAAAATCTCGCGTATCTCCTCAAATACGACAGCGTGTACGGCAAAGCGCCGTTCACCGTGTCATCGGAACCCGGCGCGATTATCGTCGACGGAAAAAAGATTCCGGTCCTTGCTGAACGCGATCCCGCAAAACTTCCGTGGAAAGACATGAACGTCGATATTGTTATCGAATCGACCGGATTCTTTACCGACGGTGAAAAGGCGAAGGCACACGTTGATGCCGGAGCCAAGCATGTGATTATTTCTGCGCCTGCAAAGGGGCAGGGTGCCGACACGATCCTCATCGGGGCGAACGAAGATCACTTCGGCGGTTCGTCCGTTACATCGAATGCATCATGCACAACGAACGCAGCATCGCCGCTCATCGGTGTACTCGACGAAGCGATCGGTATCGAGCGAGCGCTCCTGAATACAACGCACGCATATACCGCCACACAATCAATCGTCGACGCTCCTGCAGCAGACGACTTTCGCCGCGGTCGCGCGGGGGCGCATAACCTTGCACCGTCCTCGACCGGGGCAGCAAAAGCGACCGCACTCGCATATCCCCAGCTTGCGGGTAAGTTCGATGGTATATCGATCCGTGTACCGGTCATTGCCGGTTCAATGGTGGACGTAACATTCGTCCCGAAACGCGCAACAACCGTTGAAGAAGTAAACAATGCCCTCAAAGCGGCTGCCGCGTCCGACCGCTGGAAACGAGTGTTTGCTGTCTCTGAAGAGCCGTTGGTATCGTCCGACATCCTCGGGCTTCCGTACGGTTCAATTGCTGATCTTGCGATGACACGAGTCGTCGACGGTATGCTCGTGAAGGTGCTTGCCTGGTACGACAATGAAATGGGGTATACGCACACGCTCGTCGAGCACGCGGTTTCTATAGCTTCACGAAAATAGAATGAAAATTTATTTCGCGGCAGACCATGCCGGATTCGATCTCAAGAACGTCTTGATGAATTACGTGCGCGGCGAACTCGGTCATGATGTCGAAGACTGCGGCGCGTTCGAAAAAGATCCGAACGACGACTATCCGGACATTATTGCGGGTGCGTGCCGCATGATTGTGCGTGATATTCACGACGGCATCGAATGTCGCGGCATCATTCTGGGTGCGTCCGGCCAGGGTGAGGCAATGGCGGCCAATCGTTTTAACGAAGTACGCGCCGCCGTCTATTACGGTCCTACAGGTATGCAAACCGATAACGGCGGTTTGTCGCTGGATATGCTTGCATCGATCCGCGGACACAATGACTCAAACGTGTTGTCGCTCGGTGCACGATTTTTGTCGGAGAATGATGCAAAACGGGCAGTGAAAGCGTGGCTCGAAGCGCCGTTTACGGGTGATGAGCGGCACGTGCGTAGGATCGGAATTCTGGATACACTGCAGGGAAATACCGGCATATGAAATACCTTTGCGACCCGCACGTGTTACCCACGAACACCTGCCCGCCCGACCTTGCCGAACTTGAAAAGCGCACTGCCGCTGCCATGGGCTTCGCGCCGGAGATACAGCTCGACGCGGCAGACGGAGTATTTGCGCCGGTCACATCATGGCCATATTTGGAAGGGCAGTGGACTGGCCTCGAGGAGATGGCTGCTTCCGGAACGAAGCTCCCGCATGCCGACAAGATTCGATACGAGGCACATTTGATGGTGAATGATCCGCGTCCGTTGGGCACGCTCTTTGCAAAGATCGGTTGCATCCGCATTTTGCCGCACATCGAGACCTTCAACGGGGTCGACGACGCGAAGACGATGTTCGCGGAGTGGAAAGCCGCGGGTGCAAGCGAGGTCGGTATATCACTGTTGCTTGATACACCGCTATCCGAGATCGACCAGTATGCGGACATGATCGACGTCGTGCAGCTGATGTCGATTGCAAAAGTGGGCGCACAGGGTCAACCGTTCGACGAAAGCATCTATTCCCGTATCGAAGAGCTTCACGCAACGTATCCCGATATGATGGTGTCCGTTGACGGCGGAGTTGCCGAGAACAACGTGGAAATGCTGACTCGCGCGGGCGCCAATCGTCTGTGTGTCGGTTCAGCGATCTCGAAGGCAGAAGACCCGGCAGCCGCATACGCTGCTATCCACGCTCGCGCTATGAAAGGGTGTGCGCCTGTCACCATCGAAATGGGCATGTAGCCGCCAACCGCGCGCTATACTTGTGCGATGGAACCGCTTACAGACGCCGAGGTCCGGGATCTGACCCTGAAGGCGAATCAGATCCGTCAGACGGTCATCGAAATGTTGCTTGCTGCAGGATCCGGTCATACCGCCGGTCCGCTTGGCATGGCCGACATATTTACGGCGCTCTATTTCCGGGTACTCAAACACGATCCGAAAAATCCGAACTGGGCAGACCGCGACCGGCTACTGCTCTCCAACGGGCACATCACGCCCATTCGGTATGCCACGATGGCTCACGCGGGATATTTTCCCGTCGAGGAGTGTCTCACGCTGCGAAAATTCGGCTCACGACTCCAGGGTCATCCCGAGCGTCACATGTTGCCGGGAGTTGAAACAACATCAGGTCCGCTCGGTAGCGGGTTGTCACAGGCAGCGGGCATGGCATACGCCGCGCGTATGGACGACAAAAAGTTCCGTATTTTCTGTGCGATGTCGGACGGGGAGCACAACGAAGGAAATCTGTGGGAGGCAATGATGTTCGCCGGCAAGAATCGCCTGTCCAATCTGACCGGTATCATCGACCGCAATAATATCCAGATCGACGGCATGACCGAAGACATTATGCCGCTCGAACCGTTCGCGGATAAATACAGAGCGTTCGGATGGCATGTACTCGAAGTGGACGGGCACAATATTCCGCAGTTTATAGCGGCGTGTCACGAGGCGCAGGCAATATTTGAGAAACCGACCGTTATCATTGCCCATACAATCCCCGGAAAAGGCGTCAAAGAGATTGAGGGAGACTACCGCTGGCACGGCAAACCGCCGAGCAAAGACGAGGCAGCACGATTTTTGCAGGAACTACGGACCTTCGGCGGCCAGATGGCGGGTGAGCATCAGTAGGAGGGTTTTATGAACATGCAGCGTCTATCCCGCCTCGTTTCCGGTATGCGGGCGGTGTATCTGGCAGCGGGCGCTGTAGCAATTTTTGCAGCGGTACTGATCGGTGGCACATACCTGCATGTACCGTCGTTCGACGACACATGGAAGATTGCTCAAAAGGAAGAATTTTGGTCCGCGCGTATCGAGCGGGTGGGGCCGGAGGCGGCCTACAAAGAGATGGTTGCGGACATGGAGGCGACCAAGCCGAAATTGTGGCATCTCAATGCGCATGTCTTCGGCGAAGCGCTCTATAAGCATGCGGGGACCGCCTCGATGAACGTGTGCGGATCGGAATTCGCATACGGGTGTTTGCACGAAGTATTCAAGTGGATCATTGCAGAACATGGGGTCGATCCGCTGGCGGCAGAGTACGAAAAGGGATGCGCCTTCGACAGCCACCGGGCACATCAATGTGAGCACGCGATCGGGCACGGTCTGCTTTCGTACTACGGATACACACCGCCTGCGCTGCATACTGCGCTCGATATCTGTAAATCGTCGTTCTACAAGGATCCGATCAACGGTTGTGTCGGCGGCGTGTTCATGGAATACAACTTATACACGACGCTGGGGCCCGAAGTAAGTGCGCGTGCAGTCACTCATGGTGAGTGGCATGCGCCGTGCACATCACTGCCCGACGAATATAAGAAGGCCTGTTATACGTGGCTCGCACAGTGGTGGAATGTTGTATTGACGCAACAGAAACTTCCGCGTTCTGATATTGCTGAGCGTTTAGGCGAACTCTGCAGAGAAGATCCGCACGAGTATATCCTTGATTGCTTTGAACGAGCGGGACAGCAGCTCTCCGACGGGGAGCGTTATGATCCCGCCCGTACTCGAGCAGACTGCAAACTGGCGGCTGGGGGCAATGCTGCGCAATATGTATCGTGCGTCACCTATGCCGCGTGGGTCACCAACTACGCGAATCCGCAGCTCCATGACGCCGCGCTTTCGATGTGCGAAGGGCTTCCGAGAGACGACGCTGCATATTGTGATGCCTACGCCCGTGGCGAAAATTCAAAGGGTAAGCCGCTTCCACAGCCTGTCGAGTGATTCGCGGTATACTTACGAATATCTATGCTGAATCCCGACATGCACATACGTGATGACTGGGCCGCCGTAACCGAAAAGGGTGCCACCCGCGACGGCTTCGGGAAGGGGGTCGTTGAGGCGGGGCGCGCCGATGAGCGCGTTGTTGTGTTATCCGCAGACCTCGCGGAATCCACGCGGGCTGAATGGTTTCAAAAAGAATTTCCGAAGCGGTTCATAGAGATCGGCGTTGCAGAGCAGAATCTCGCGACCGTTGCGGCAGGAATGGCGAATTACGGAAAGATCCCGTTCTTTACTTCGTATGCCGCATTTTCTCCCGGACGTAACTGGGAACAAATCCGCACCACGATCGCACTCAATGATGTGCATGCGGTTGTATGCGGCATGCATGCAGGCATTTCCGTCGGTCCCGATGGTGCAACCCACCAGATGCTCGAAGATATAGCGATTATGCGAGCGCTACCGAATATGATTGTGATCTCCGCGTGTGACGTCGAAGAGGCACGAAAGGCAACCATTGCGGCTGCTACGGTAGGAAAGCCTGTCTATATGCGTTTCGGTCGCGAGAAAACGCCCGCGATCACGACCGCAGAAACGCCGTTTGTGATCGGGAAAGCAAACGTGCTCATATCGCACGATGCACCGAAGGTTGCACTGTTTGCGACCGGTCCGCTCGTGCATGCCGCACTTGTTGCCGCGTCCGCGCTCGAACAGGAGGGTATTCCGGCCAGCGTGACCAATGTTCATACGATTAAGCCGCTTGATGTGGAGACCATTGCTCGCGAGGCGTCGCGTGCCGGTGCTGCCGTCACTATAGAAGAGCATCAGACGACCGGAGGAATGGGTAGTGCCATAGCCGAAGCGCTCGCACGCACGACACCGGTTCCGATGGAATTCATCGGCGTGCAGGACAAGTTCGGACAGTCCGGTACACCGGACGAGCTGTACACCCATTACAATATGGACGCTGCGCACATTATCGAAGCTGCAAAGAAAGTTATTTCACGAATATGAATCTGATCCGTTCAGTCTGCTCAGTACTTTTGATCATGCTTGTTGTGCTGCCGCTCACCGCCGGGGCGCAAACATCCGACGAGATCATCGCGGATCTGTTACGCACACTCGACGGTACGACGCCGGTCCGAGTTGTTTCTACATCGACGGCTTCCACCACAGCGCCGAAACCCGCGCCGAAGCCGGTCTCGTACTCAACAGCGGTTCCTACACCGACAAATCAGCCGGTCCTCGGTCCGATGTTTGTATTCGGTATCGACGGCAATGCTCCCCAGGTAGACCCGCAGGTATCAGGATTGAAGGGGACTGTAGAGCTTCTCATGGTGCAGCTGGAGGCGCTCAGGGCTCCCGCTGCCCCCGCAACGACCACAGCAACGACGACCGCAACCACGACACCCGTGAAAAAAATGTTCAGTCGCGACCTCACGATCGGTTCCCGCGGCGAAGACGTGTCCCGTTTGCAGACACTCCTTATCGCTCAGGGATTTCTTTTTGGTGAGGCGACAGGCTACTACGGCATTCTCACAAAAACAGCGGTGATAGCGTTCCAGACGGAGCATTCGCTGCCGCCGGTCGGGAATGTGGGCCCGCGTACACGAGTCGTGTTAAATGAGATGCCGACTGAGCCGGGACAAGAATCCGCGCAGCTCATCATCGGTCCGCCTGCGCGCCCGTTCATTGCGTCGTCCACCAGTGCGATATTGTCCGCATCGTCGACTGCAACATCTACGACCGGTATGGCCTCAACGTCGGTTTCGTTCGATCCGTTCTATCCGCCGGTGTCAGTTTTTATGTCGGTGCTTCCTCCTGAGGCGCCTGTTGGCGGGTCGTCCGCCGTTACATGGATCTCACAGAACGCGACCAGTTGTCAGGCAAGCGACGGATGGGACGGACCCAAGGCAACACTCGGCGCTGCACGCATTGAGCCGCTGCAGTTCACATTGAATCTCGTGCTTACGTGCACCGGTCCGGGCGGAATCGCCAGCACGACCGCTGTAATTGTGGTTGGTGGGGAGCAATAAATAAGTCAACTCAAACACGTAAAATACGGCTCTACAGAGCCGTATTTTACTATGGACACAGCGTTGTATAAGTGGTATAATAGCGACAGGTTAACTATCGAGTTTCATCCATCAACAACGGGGGTTACCGAATGCAGAAATGGATTCAAAATACCTGGCTCGTCATCTTGGCGATGTGGGAACCATTCCACCGGCTGCTCGTGTCGTTCAAGTGGCCGATCGCATTTGCGGTCGCCGCTATCGGATCGGTCGCGGCGCTCGCGATCGTTGGATTCATGTGGTGGGAGGATGCCTTCAAGCACAAGAAGACCGTCGACGAAAAGCGTATCGAGACCGTGCAGAAGCTGAGGGATGATGAGCGGACGTATCTCGCGACCGCCATCATTCGCGATGCGATGCTGACATCGGAACCGATCCGCGTACAGGAAGGTGTCGGTTGGGCTGTCTTGAACTATCGCAAGAAGTTCAACGTAGATATCCCGACCATCGTGAAAAATTCACTCACGATGCTGCCGTTGAATCACAAAGGCGGCGGACCGTTACTCCCGACGAGCAGTCGCTTCGTGATGAAAGAGGCGAGCGACGGGCAAATCACCGAAGCGTACGCCTTGGCTGACCGCCTCGTCGCGATGCAGGCCGCTGTCCTTTCGGATCCGGCACTTTCGTGCGCAACACAATATGTGCGCAAGAAGCGGATCACCTGGTCGCCCTCGAAGGAAATCGTCGAGAAATTCGAGTCATCCGAATACAAGGAGGTGCCGAAGAGCAACGCTCCGAACCCGGGTGACGGCAGGTTCTTCTGCTACGCAAAGTGATCTGACTCACGCTCTTTGATCGAGACCGCTACGGTGTAGCGGTCTCTTTCTTTTGTATGAGTTCTGTTTCCAGAAATTGCAGGATGAGCGCCTGTACATCAGCGCGGCCCTCGCCGTAAAAGATGCCGTGACTTTTGTTATCCAGTATAACGGCTTTGTTGCGCGGATTCCGTGCGGTCTGCTCCAGAATCGCATTGCCGCTGTCAGGCCATGCAAGCGAATCCGAGTTGCCGTGCACCGTAAGTACCGGGGCTTTGATCGTATGCAAAATCTCGTGCACGCGCTGCTTACCCTCAAGCAGAAGCCACAGCGCCTTGCCGGGCATATGTTGATAATAAAACTTTCCGACGCGTTCGTTCATTTCTTTCTCAGACAGTTTTTTCTCCCAGGTCCTTTTCAGTCTAAGTAGGTAGGACATGAGCGGCAGATTGAACGGGAATCGCATGTGATACGGCATAACGGTTATCACGACGGCTTTCGGAGGGAATTCTGCGGCACACAATAGCGCCAAGTATCCGCCGAAACTATGACCGATCAGCGTGAGCGGTTTGCCGCTTTGGTACGCCTCGCGCACATGCGCCTGCGCTGCGGAATAGATATCGTCGAACGACAAGGGGAGAAGATCGTCGATAGCGGTTCCGTGTCCTGGCAAGAGCGGCGCTGTCACGTACGCATTCAGTCGTGTTGCAAGATCCTTCGCAAAATCCCTGAACTCATCGGGGGAGCCCGTATAACCGTGGAGAATAACAACGCGATTATCCGCGTCGGGATCGCCGACCGCTATCGGGGACGACATCATCATGCAGGGTAGTGTATGGCTGCGCTCATAGCTCAGCAATACCGATGTTCATTAAGCAAGCGGTGATGCCTTGAAGTCCGCGGGGCGCTTTGCGTACCACTCTTCGATCTGCTCGGGAGTCAGCAGTCCTTTTTGTGCACCGATTTCCTGTACAACAGACGCAGAATTGATCTGGCCGCGAAGTAATGACTCTTCGAGATTCATACCTTTGTTGAGATACGCGACGCAGGTCGACGCACTCGCGTCGCCCGCGCCGGTTCGCTCAAGCGGCGGCTTCGGGTCCGGATACATCGGTGCGTGCCACATGGCACCGTCTCGTTCACGGGCATAGCTGCCTTCGCGACCGTCGGTTATGACTACAAGTTTCGGTCCGAGTGCGGCGAGACCGTTGAGAAGTTCCTTGATGTCGTGCGTTTCCGTCTTGAGGATACGCTGCGACTCTTCTTTGTTGCAGAAAAATATCTCGGTGTGGCCGTAAATTTCCGCGAGGGCCTCGGTGCCCATTTTCATTTGGAATGTGCCCGGCTGGAACGCGACTTTTACATTCGGGTGCGCAGCAAGATACTTGCCGAGTTCCTGGTGGTAGGGAAGCGTGCCGTCGGCCATCGACGAGAGGTAGATCCATGCGGGCTCTTCGTCGAGCTGCGGCATCGCGTAGTCGAACACCTCGTGCTTGATGAGAATCGTGCGTTCGGATTCGAACCACAATACGTAGTGGTAGTTCGTGATCTTGCCGTCCTGCTTGACGATCAGTTCCGTATGCACACCGTTTTTCTCGAGTGCCTTTATGCAGCGCTCGCCGTCTTCGTCGTTGCCCACGTAGGTGCGCAATCCGGAATTCACTCCCAAGCGTGCGCACGCGACGGCGGCGTTGGCTGAATTGCCGACTCCGTAAATGACCTCGGCGAATTCAAAGGGGATCTTGTCGCCGAACCGCATGGAGATCATGCAGTTCTCGTTGTTGATATCGCAGGTAACTCGCGCGTCCTTCAATCGGATAAATGCGTCGACGACGGTGTCGCCGAGCGCGAGAATGTCATATTTCATGAGCGAATTATACCGTATATGGCGCCCGTAAATTACAAAACCGAGACTTTCTGTCTCGGTTTTTGTAAAGAACTTTTCGGCATCCACATTCTGTGTAGCCGTACCCGTTCAGACGCTGGTCCGCATCGGGGTAACGCATCCTTTTTTGTCGCGATACGCAGTATGCGACCCGAATGTGCCGACGGGCACGAGCGCGCGGTCGAACCATTTCTGACTCTTTTCGCTGACACCCTTGTTATCGGTCCGCTTGTAGTACCGAACGCACTGCCAACCTTTCGGCATGACGAGCGAGTTGTCCGGATCGTTCACGATAGAACGTGCGATCTGAAGAGCGGTTTCCCACTTTTCTTTTTCGCCGCGCTTGGTCGCGATCTTGTGATCGAGTACCCAGCTAAACGCACGATCCTGCGCGATGGTTGCGATGACCGACTTCGGCCATTGCTTGTCCTGATCGGCCGCACGCGCGAGCGTGATGAGCGCGATCTTTCGCTGACTGTCGACGGACTCACCACGACCTTCGTGGTAAATATTTTCGCCGAGCACATACTCCAGCTTTTCGCGCTTACTCGTCATCGTGAAGCTGAAACACAGCAGCGCGATACAGAGTGAGCCGGTGAAGGCAGAGGACGCCTTGCTGACCGAAACACGACGGGCGAGGGAAGGGATAGCCTTCAGATATCCAAGGATACGCATCAGTCTTCTCCGTACTGGTTACAAATCGGAGGACACTATTGTCCGACTGCAATAGTACCACAAACTGTGGATAAGTCAATACGCGAATTATGAAGCAGGAGAGCCGTGTTTTGGTCGTTTTGACACTTTGTAGCGTGGTAAAATCGGGGCATGAAGACACTCAGAGAGACAGTCTCGGAAGCCCGAGAAAAAGGCATAGCAATCGGTCACTTTAATATTTCGGATTCAAATCAGATCAAAGCGATAGCTGATGCGGCGCACGAAACCGGCATGCCGGTCATCATCGGATTATCCGAAGGCGAGCGCGATTACTTTCCGCTTGCGCACGCACGCGCGCTCGTGACCGAATATCAGAAGGCCGGACTCCCCTTGTATCTGAATGCTGATCACACCTACTCTATAGACAAAGTCCGTGCCGCAATCGATGCGGGTGTGGATTCGGTGGTCGTCGACGGGGCCAAACTCCCCTTCGACCAGAATGTGCAATTTGCCAAGGATTCAGTCGCCTATGCCCGCGCAAGCGGACGCGACGTCATCATCGAAGGTGAACTGGGCTACATCGGTTCATCGAGCAAGGTATTGGATGCGTTGCCGGAAGGCGCACAGGTTACCGAGGAGCTCATGACCAAGGTGGACGAGGCAAAGGCGTTTATGGAACAGACGGGCGCTGACATGCTCGCGCCGGCTGTCGGTAACGTGCATGGGATGGTCAAAGGCGGTGACCCGAAGCTCTCGATCAGTCGTATCGCGGAAATTTCCGCGGCGGTCGGGAAGCCGCTCGTTTTGCACGGCGGATCGGGGAACTCGAATGAGGAATTCATCAACAGTGTAAAAAACGGTATTGCGATAATTCATATCAACACTGAGCTGCGTTTGGCATACCGCGAGGGTCTGGTGCAGTCGCTCGCACATAATCCCGACGAAACAACGCCGTATAAGTTTGTTTCGCCGGCGGTTTCCCACATGAAAGACTTTCTGGTACAAAAGATCCGGCTGTTTGCAGGTCAATAACAGGAGGCGCAGATGCGCTCGCAAGCCCCCTTTTTCTCCGCGCCGCATCATTCGGCCTGGTTTATCGTGACCGCGTTCATGTTCGTGCTCGCGGGATTCCGTCTCTGCGAGGGAGAAACAGACGTATCCGCTCTCTTTCTCGTTTTGCACGGCCTTATCCTGAACAACGCGCTTTCTGCATTGCAGTACGGCCGTATCGAACGCACCGAGATCTACACGATCGACTGTGTCTGGTACAACCTTGTTATGGTCGAGATGCACGCCCTTTCGATGCTTATGTTTGCACTCGCCAAACGCCCGGTCGGACTCTGACCGGGCGTTCTGTTGCAAAATCGGAATAAATCCGTATACTTCGCGGCGATATGATCATGACGTTGAACGTAGAGAAGCGCGACTCAAACGAGAGCGCAGCAGACATCCGATCGCGCGGTTTTGCGCCGGCTGTTTTTTATGGACCGAAAGAAGAGGCTACATCCGTTGTGATCAATGCCCGCAAGCTTGCTTCCGTATGGAAGGAGGCGGGCGAAACCACCATCATCAAGCTCGAAGGAGCCGGTGAAGGCATTGATACGCTCATCAAAGACGTACAAATCCACCCAGTAACGGGCGAAATCCTGCACGCGGACTTTTACGCCCTCGAAAAGGGTAAGAAGATCGAGATCTCCGTACCGCTCCACTTCGTGGGCGAGGCGCCGGCTGAAAAGCTCGGTCATGTGATCTCCAAGGCGCTGCACGAAGTCGAGATCGAGGTATCGGCCGCAGAACTCCCCCATGCTCTCGACGTCGACCTCTCGGTACTTGCCGATATCGGTGCGCACATCACCGCAGGCGACATCAAGCTCCCGCCGAGCGCATCATTGAAAACCCCGGCAGACGAGATCGTTGCATCGGTCACGTCGCACGAGGACGAACCGGAGCCGACCACGACAGAAGGCGAAGTCCCGAATCCGATCGTCGAAGGCGAGGAGAAGAAGGAAGAGGCTCAGGCTGAGTAATCCAAATTACAGATCAAAAAAGGACCGCGGCGCGGTCCTTTTTTCATTCACGGGGAAAGATGAACGGCAGCGGACCGTCTTGGTATAATCGAAAGACGGATATGCGACTACGGTTCGTAACGAAACAGAGTGTGTTCGCTGTGCTCGCTGCACTGATCGGGATTTTTATGGTATTCGGGCAGTCCGTATACGCCCTGTCGAACGAAGAGCGCGCCGCACTCGAGCGTCAGCTCGCCGAAGTGGAGGCTCAGATCGAAAAGAATAAAAGCGACCTCACGGTCACGCAGCGCGAGCGCACGTCGCTCGAGCGCGATGTGGCCGTGCTTAACGCAAAGATCCAGGCGGCGCAGCTTGGTATCAAGCAGCGCGATCTTGCCATCAAAAAAATCAACGGCGATGTCGGTGATCTGAAGGCCGGCATCGGAAACCTTGATAGTAAGGTCGTTGCAGGTCAGCAGTCGCTTGCGCAGATTTTGCGTCGGACCCGCGAGATCGACGACATGACGCTTGTCGAGCTTGCGCTCGGCCAGTCGCTCACGGACCTGTTCGAAGATATCGACGACTTCGAACGAATCCAGATGGAGCTGGATTCGTCGTTCAAAGAAATTGCCGTAACACGATCGGATCTCGCCGCCCGTAAATCCGCACTGGAAGACAAGAAGCGCGAAGAGGCCGATATGCTGCAGCTGCAACAGCTCCAAAAGAAGGATCTACAGTCGACCGAATCCGAAAAGAAAACGCTCGTAAGCGCCGCCAAGGGCAAGGAGTCGACCTACCAAAAAATCATCGCTGAACAGGTGCGTACCGCGACACAGATCAAGAACGCGCTGTTCGGTCTGCGCGACGGCGGGGCAATCCCCTTCGGTACGGCATATCAGTATGCAAAAGAAGCCGAGGCAAAGACGGGCGTAAATGCCGCGCTTACGCTCGGCGTGTTGCGTCAGGAGACAAATTTGGGCGAGAACGTAGGGAAGTGTCTCGTAACAAATACGCCCAACAAGGGGGACGGCATCGGCAAAAATTCCGGCACACTCATTCGCGGGGTGATGAAGCCCGACCGCGACGTTGATCCGTTCATGGCTATAACCGCAGAACTTGGTATCGATCCTGCCTCACAAGTCGTGTCATGTCCGCAGTCGGTCGGATACGGCGGGGCAATGGGACCCGCGCAGTTCATTCCGTCGACCTGGGTTTTGTATAAGGCGAGGCTTGCAGCGGCGACGGGCGATAACCCGCCAAACCCGTGGCAGGCGCGCACTGCAATTTTTGCGACCGCGATGCTCATGGCGGATAACGGCGCGGATCAGGGAACGCGCGAATCGGAACGCAGAGCAGCGCTCCGATACTTTGCAGGCGGGAACTGGAGCAAGCCGTCGTACGCCTTCTACGGCGACGGGGTCATGAAATACCGCGACCAGTATCAGGCGGACATCAACGTGCTCCTCGGTAAATAGCGCATAAAAAATGTAAAAAAAGAAGGGGAGCCGCGGTGATGCGACTCCCCTTGTGACTTCCCTGTTTTCCAGGTGTTCAGATCTTGCCGTCGTCCTTCTCCCCTTGTTTCTTTTCGAGCTCCTCGTCCTCGGCATCCGCCATTTCGCGGAGTTTGATTGAGGCCGCGTCCATGCAGCCGTCGAGCGCCCTCCGGTAGAGGAAGTTCGTAAAGAACGACGGTGCCTCGAGCTCATATGAGTAGCTCACTGCCACGACGCCACCGATATCGGTGATGGCGCTCGTCATATGGCAGCGAATACTCGGCGCATACGTGAGCGACGACACGAGCTCGACCTTTTCGAGCGACTGCGACCGTGCGTTCTTGGTCTCGTGGACTTCGTCGACCTGCCACAGATCGCCGCGGAACGGCATCGACGCAATGTCGATGAAGTCGAGCCAGAACCACAGTCCGAATATGACGCTCACGACACTGAGTGCTGCGATCTTCGTCACGCGAATGAGCCTATCCATCGGAACCCCCGGGTTGCTATCTGATGTCTATCAATCTGTGCGGATACTGCGTATAAATCGGTCCCGGGTCAAGGCGTTGCATGGCCAGGATTTGCCCTGAAAGCGTCGCTATGTTACAGTGCCGCGACATGAAAAAGGATCTGCACCCGGAAGAATATCGCATGGTCATCTTCGAGGACGTAACCTCGGGGAAGCGTTTTTTGATCGGATCCACAATCGAGACCTCCAAAACCGACAAGTGGGAAGACGGTAAGGAATACCCGGTCTTCCAGGTAGAAATCTCATCCGCTTCGCACCCGTTCTACACCGGCCAGTCCAAGACGATCGACACCGCAGGACGCGTCGAGAAGTTCAAGCAGCGACTCGCTAAGAAGAAATAACGACCCTATATGAGCAGAGGCCCGCTTCGCGGGCCTCTGCTGTATGTTTTACTTACTACAACGCTATGGCAGACAAACCTTTTGACCCGAAAGAATACGCGGATGACCCGCGTGTTTCGTACATGGTGGTGGAATGGAACCGTCTCACGCAGGCCGAAAAGGACGCCGAGGAGCTGGTCGAAGTCGATCCCTCGATGAAGGAGCTTGCCGAAAAGGAAATCCAAGAGATCGAGTCTCAGAAAGAGGCACTGATGAAGCAGATGAGCGATATTGTGGCATCGGATAACGAACGCGAATGGCCGAATGAAATCGTGCTGGAAGTCCGTTCCGGCGTCGGCGGAGACGAGGCGGCGCTCTTTGCGGAAGAGCTTGCGCGCGCATACCTGCGCTATGCAGAATCCAAGGGATGGAAGCACCGCATGCTCGACGAATCGCGCAGTGCGGGCGGCGGCTACAAGGAAGCCCAGTTCGAGATCAAAGGTCTCGATGTGTTCAAGGAATTGCAGTGGGAGACAGGCGTGCATCGCGTGCAGCGTGTACCGACCACAGAAAAGGCAGGGCGCATCCACACGTCCACCGCGTCGGTTGCGATCATGCCGATTTACAAGCGCACGAAGATTGTCATTAACCCGTCGGATCTTGAACGCGAGACATCGCGCTCGGGCGGTGCGGGCGGTCAGAACGTAAACAAAGTAGAAACCGCGGTGCGACTCATTCACAAGCCGACCGGACTCGACGTGCGCTGCACATCTGAGCGCTCTCAGAATGCGAACTATGAAAAAGCGCTCCAGCTCCTCACAAGCCGATTGCAGCTGTTGCAGGACGAACAAGAGGCTCGAGAACGAGCGGCTGACCGCAAGGCGCAGGTAGGCACCGGCGACCGCTCGGAAAAGATCCGTACCTACAACTTCCCGCAGGATCGTGTGACCGACCACCGCATCAAGCAGAACTGGTCGAATTTGGAGGCAATCATGGAAGGCCGGCTGGGCCCGATCCTTGAGGCATTGGCCGCGGCAGACGGGGGAGACGGGACGGTTGCAGACGAGGATTAGGTGTAGTAGTATCCATCCACGCCGCAGACGCGGCATTTCATTTGTAATCTATGTCAGCAAGCGATATCAAGACACTCTTTGAAGCCGGAGCACACTTCGGTTTCCCTCGCGCACGCCGACACCCGACAGCAGCACCGTACATTTTCTCTACTAAAGACCGAACCGATATCTTTGACCTCGAATTGACCGAGCAGCGCCTCGAGACCGCGAAGGCATTCGTAGCCTCGCTCGCAGGCACCGGCCGCCAGATCCTCTTTGTCGGCGGCAAGAACGAAGCAATTTCCGTTGTGCGATCGCTCGCAGAGCAGGTCGGCATGCCGTTTGTGGCAGGTCGCTGGATCGGTGGCACGCTCACGAACTTCAAGAACATCCGCAAGCGATTGGAGCGCCTTGAGCGCCTCACCAAGGAGCGAGAGAGCGGCGAGCTCGAAAAGTACACCAAGCGCGAGCGCCTCATGATCGATCGCGAGATCGATGAGTTGACCGCACGATTCGGCGGACTCATTTCCATGAGCGACCTCCCGGGTGCACTCTTTGTTGTCGACTCCCGACACGAAGACACTGCAGTGAAGGAGGCAAACCAGCTCGGTATTCCGGTTGTCGGTCTTGCATCATCTGACTGCGACTTCTCGCTCGTGCAGTATCCGATCCCGGCCAACGACACATCGGTCCGTTCCATTCGTCTCTTTGCGGAAGAAGTCGCTGCTGCGGTATCCGAAGGCAAGCGCGCTCCGGCGAAGACAACAGCGTAAGTGGCGGTACAGCCGCGTAGGGGAAGCGGCGTGTGGCCGCTTTTTTCTTAGAAATAGTTAATAACGTATAATACGAATCCATATGGCAGAGATCACAACAGAACTTATCAAGGCACTCCGTGACGAGACCGGCATCTCGGTGATGCAGGTGAAAAAGGCGCTCGAAGAAGCGGGGGGCGACGTGGAGAAGGCGAAGGTCATCCTCCGCAAGACATCGGCTGCTATCGCCGCAAAGAAAGGCGACCGTGAGCTTGGTGCGGGTGTTGCATCGGCATACGTGCATGCAGGCGGTCAGGTAGTGGGCGCTGTTGTGCTTTCGTGCGAAACCGACTTCGTTTCGAAGAACGAGGAATTCGTAAAGCTCGCATACGACATCGCCATGCACGTGGCCGCGATGAAGCCGATTTACAAGTCCAAGGACGACGTGACCGAGGATTCGATCAAGGCAGCACGCGAAGTATTTGCATCCGAAGCGGCAAACGTGCCGGAGGCAAAGCGCGACATCGCGATCCAGGGCAAGCTCGATGCATACATCGCAGAGCGCGCGCTCATGGAGCAGCCGTTCGTAAAGAATGGTGATGTAACCATCCGCGAGCTCATCGATCAGGCAGTAC
Organism: uncultured Candidatus Saccharibacteria bacterium; assembly: GCA_964512835.1. GTDB lineage: Bacteria > Patescibacteriota > Minisyncoccia > Phycocordibacterales > UBA2100 > UBA10103. The sequence goes on from CAZELA010000001.1 coordinate 121,232, forward strand.
AGAAGTTCGGCGAAAAGGTAGAAGTGACCCGATTCGCACGCTTCTCGGTCAAATAACGATATGGTGCTCGCGACCGCAGCGTTCTTCGTGTCGCTTGTGCTCATCATCGGGCTCTTCGTGCTGCGCATGGTAGAAGAGCGACGCGGCGCACGCTTCGGCGCACGCCCGCGACACCTGGCCGACAACGCGGCACTTAATCTGAAAGACGCGCTCGTGCACGGCCGCACGCAGTTGGAAAAGCTTCCGCCGGAAGTTGCCCATATGTCGATGCGCACCGCACACAAAGGCGCGCTCGGCGCAGCATCGCTTGCGCGATCGCTCGAGGCACAGGCGCACCGCTTTGCGGACTTTGTGTCATCGAAGGGGAGCTTTCAGCGCCGTGAACCGAAGAGTGAATTCCTGAATCAGGTGCAGAATTTCAAACAAACAAATACGGGAGGCGAGTCTGCGGACGAGTAGCTACGTATTTGTTATAAGCCGCTTTAGCTCAGTTGGTAGAGCAACGCTTTTGTAAAGCGAAGGTCCCCGGTTCGAGTCCGGGAAGCGGCTCCAAATAAAAACCCGGCCAGTGGCCGGTGTTTTTATTTTGAGCACGCTTCAGGACAGTGCCTGCGCACTGTCCGTCCGGACTCGAAAGGCGGAGCCATGTCGCTCTGCGACGGGCGAGCCAGGGCAGGAGCCACTTAGTATTTTCGGCCCGTTAAGAGGCGAAAATACTTAGTGAGCTGCGCCGAGTCCTGAAGAGGCCGGGGAAACTGTAGTTTCCCCGCTATACTTCCACCATGTCCATCAAGATCGAGAACACCCGCCCCGAGCAAGTCGAAGAAGTGCAGGAGGTGTTTTACCGTACATGGCTCACTACGTATCCGAATGCCGAGGCGGGCATCACGGTCGAAGACATCCAAGACCGTTGGAAAGATCGCAATGCACCGGAGCGGCTTGCAAGACGGCGTGCGGAGATTGAGAAGAACGACCCCAATCAAAAATTCATCGTAGCGACCGACGACGACAAAGTCGTTGGCGTTTGTGTGGCAACCAAGAATGATGACGTTGGTCGCTTGAACGCGATCTATGTGTTGCCTGAATATCAGGGGCAGGGAATCGGCAGACTACTATGGAACGAGGTGAAGCGATTCTTTGACCCCAACAAAGACATCGTTGTTGGCGTTGCCACCTACAACACTGACGCTATCGGTTTCTATACAAAGCTTGGATTCGTGGACTCCGGCCACCGCTATACCGATGACCGGTTCAAAATGAAAAGCGGCACGGCCATTCCCGAAATGGACATGGTGCTTGTTGCTGGTGACACAGTCTAATCCCTATGTTACTTTGCACTCCGCTCAACAAAGGAGGCAGACGTGCCAGGCAGGAACATTCTCCATAACGAACCACCGTCGAAATCAGTAGCCGCGTACCTGAACAACGGCTCCCGAGCTTTCGTGGAGACGCGATGCGGCAAGGTGTTCTCGTACGACAACACCCGGCCCAAGGGCCAGCGGTTCAAGGAGGAGGCGCTTGGATTCCATCCGGGCTTCTTCATGCAGCCGGCGCTGAGCCGGCAGCTCGGCAACCCGGTCCTCACGGTGGACCCGGGTGAGTATCCGTTCACGGACTTCGAGAACCTCATGGAACTCAAGAGTCGAACGTACGAAGCGCTCACATTCTTCCTGCATTCGCTCAACATCGAGTTCGAGCCGGCAGATCGCGAGATGTATGCCCGCAAGGCGACGCATTTGCTGAAGGAGGACGCCGTTCGTGCGGAAGTCGAGCCAGTGCTCATCCGCAATCCGATGCCGCCGAACTTCGACACCACGTATGGTCCCAAGGAGGATCACGCGGGTCGCATTTTGCAGGCGATGATCGAGACCTGGCGTCCGGCCGATCCGAACGAACCGCGCGAATACGCAGTCTCGTTCCGTCGCGGCAAAAAGATCCACGATCTTGCGCCGGGCGACGGCGCGTTGCTCGTCGATTATTTGCGAGCCCAGGGCATCGAGATCGTCGAGATCATGCAAACGCAGGAGATGGTGATCGTGAAGCTCACGGTCCAAGGCGCGAGCGATCTGTATGACGCGATTCACGCCACGTGCCACGTGGTCCTGCGCACGACCGGCACGGTCAAGGTCTGATCTTTCAACTGTTTCAAAAGCCGGGTTCGCACCCGGCTTTTTGTTGTATACGGGTGTTACGATGAGCGGCATCATGATGCTGTCGCTGACACAGTTCCGTGCGCTTCGTCCGCAGGTGCGGGCACTCGTGTACCTCTATTGGATCTACATGTTCGCTACCGCTGTGATCGGCGTGTTCACCCAGATCTACGTATATCAAACGTTCAGCAGCGTCTCGTTCAATATCGTTACCTCGATGCTCAGCTTTACCGGACTGATGCTCAGTTTCTGCGGGTACGGTGCGGTCGCTGCGCGCCTCGGTATCAGTTCTCGCTACGGGTTCCTCCTCAGCTTTTTGTTCACGAGCGTGGGCATCGTTATGCTTGCCGGAGCGGGGGATATTCCGGGCGCGGCGTCAGCAATGACCATGATAGGCACGGGCGCGGGATTCTTTTGGCTCACGATTCATACGTATGAATTGGTCGAAACGCACGATCACGAACGCGACGTGTATTCTACGTACCTTTCTGCGGGTACGCAGATCATTTTTCTCGTCGGTCCTGCTGTTGCAACGGCGCTCATTTACACAGCTCACGTACTCGGTTGGTCCGAGCTCGTCCTTCTGTTCCTCGCAACGCCGTTTATATTCATATTGGGATTTTTCTTTTTTGACTCACTGTCGGATTACCGACCGGCCCCGATACGGGGAGTGGATGTCGCGCACTTTGTCTCCGATTCCCGTAATCGGGCTGCACAGCTCTACCTGTTCGGGGGAGCCGCCTCGCACATTCTCCAGGAATCACTCCTGCCGCTCGTACTCATTACCGTGCTCGGCACTACGCTACATGTCGGTAGTTTTAATACCGTCTTTGCTATCGTGGGTGCGGCTGCGCTCTTACTCGTCGGTGCGCATCGTCACTCGGGGAATCGGCTGCACATACTCGGTATCTGCGCAGGCGTGATCATGATCCTCAGTATTCTCCTCGGGCATGCACTCTCGGTCCTGATGCTCATTGTGTACGCATTCGGCACCAACATCGCGCAGCCGCTGTTGCGTGTGTCGGAGCACGTGATCGATCTGCAAACACTCGGTTCCGTCGGGCATCACGAAAGCGACTTTTATCCCACGATGATTTTCCGCGATTTCTCGCTCTGGGCGTGGCGCATGGTGGCCGGCTTTGCGCTCCTTGCCGTTATTTCGTCGGTCGATGTCGATGCGCAGGCGCTCACGATCGGTATGTACTTTATCGCCGGCTCGTTTGTACTGTTGTACGTGGGTGCTTCTATACTCCTCGCCGCACAGAAGCGCTCGCAGGGTGGCGCGGCATAGGGGATGCGGTTTTTATGTACTCGCGAGTCGAAGGGGCGTAGTATTCCACGTATGATCTCGGATTCGCAGATATTCATTGTGGTTGACATCGAGGCCGACGGCCCCGATGTCGGCCTGCATTCCATGCTCAGTATTGCGGCGGTCGCCACGACCGAAACTTCAGAAGTATCGCGGTTTTATCGCAAGCTCGCGGTATTGCCGGGTGCGACCACGTTCCCGCAAACGATGGAGTTTTGGAGCGAATTTCCCGAGGCGTGGAAAGAGGCGACCACCGACCCCGAGCCGCCCGAAACCGTCATGAAAGATTTTTATGACTGGGTCCAAGGCCACGGCCGCGAAGCGATATTTGTCGCAAATCCGACCAGTCTCGATTACGTATTTACCACGTGGTACCTCGCGCGGTTTGCACCGGGCAATCCCTTCCGCAGTTCAAACAACAGCATCCGCGCGCTCGACCTCAAGTCGTATGTCGCGGCCAGATACAACTTTACGTTCGATGAAGCCAAGCGCACCAACTGGCCGCCGGAGCTCACGCAGGGCATGCCGGAGCACACACACAATGCGCTTGACGACGCTGCCGGATACGCAATCGTGTTACGGAATCTTATCGCGCTCGGTGGTACGTAAGGCTGCTCTCTGAAAGCAACACAGGATACTCTGCGTTTTGCAGGCTAGAATATTCCGATGCGAACCGGAGCATTCCTCGAGGCAGGGGGCAACAAAGTCTTTTTTGTGAACGGCGTGCTTTCGGAATTGTCGCGCGTGGGTATATCGCTCGACTATCTGGCGGGCTTCAGCTCGGCAGCGCCTATCATCCTCGCGCATTTTGCGGGGCTGCACACACCTATACTCGAGGATTTTACGGGACGGCTCGACGCGAACAAAAAGAATTTCTACTGGTTCAAGCGCCCGCATTTTCCGCAGGATCGCATTTACGGCGGTGCTGTACACGCGCTCGTGCACGAATACCGCACACATCTGCCGTTCGGGAGCTTTGCGATATATGGCGCCGCAACTAATCCCACGTATCCCGTACTCAAGAGCCTGACTGCATCCTTTTTTCTACTTGTGCGATATGGCCTCCGCATCAATCTGCTGCCGCTTGCACGATGGCTGCTCGGCATTGAACAAATAACGATCGACGAAGAAACCGATATGAGTCGCGAGCGACTCGCGCGGTTCATTATGGGTTCGTCGTCGCTGTATCCGTATATCAGTCACTATCGAGTCGGGCATCATCTGATCCTCGAGGGAGCGCTGCTCGAAGTTGATCCCATCCAGGCGCTTTCGGAGTGCGAAAAGAAAATCATTATCCATACCGAACGAGGAAAGACGGGGATTGAGAACGGTGTATTCCACATCTACGCGAGCGAACCAATTCCGGAAAATATCCTTGATTACACGAACGGCGATGCGATCCGTGCGCTTCACGCACATGGCAAAGAGGTGGCCCATCGCCACCTCTTGGAAATCAAAGACTTTCTCTCCGCGTAACTATTTCTTCTTCGTTGTCGTCGTCGCTGCGGTGCTCGTCGATTGTTTGAGTGTCGAGAGTTCCGGCAGCACCTGCTCGATGTCGTCCATCGTGTGCAGTCCGTAATAGACCTCGTTGTTAATCACGAGTGCAGGCATTTCGTCGCGGATGTTATTGATGTCGACGAGGGTGCGGAGTGCCGAGTTAGTGAGGTTGTAGTCAAACGAGTAGATTCGCAGTGTCGGGTACTTCTGTGCGAGACCGGTCAGCACATAGCCCTGCTGCTCGCACTCTTTGCAGTCACCGGCGTTGGAATAGAAGTATAGGATGAACACCGGCTTCAGCTTGCACTTGTCGGCCACTTTTTGCATGAGCAGCAGGTCTTTGATCTGGAGCAGGGTGTAGTAGCGCTTGAGGCCCATCAGTTCATCCTGGTTTACCTGCGACTGTGATTCCAGATAGGAGAGTCGCTGTGCGAGCGGCTGGATTTCGGTCGACAGTACCGAATTCTCGGAAATGTCTTTGCATGAATGCTCGGCCAGCAGGTCGAACTGTGTTTCGAGCGATAGGATGTCGATCGAGATCTTATCTTGTGTCGCCTGGATATCAACGACACGGCGATTATTGAAATAGTTCGACGCGTAGACCGCCGTCGCAAAAATAAATGCGGTGATCAAAAAGGCTACGATGTAGCTCGAAAGTCGGGCGGTGCGCGTGTTTACGACAGGATCTTCCATAGAGACTATTCTATTCGATTTAGCGCCACTTTACGCCAGTTTTCAGCGCAGCGCGAACGACAGCTGTGCCTAACCAAAACGGTACGAGAAAGCTGTAGAACAACAGGAATATCGGCGTGGACTTAGGCGGCGCCTTATGGCCGGTACCGATGAACGATCCGATTGAGATAAGCACGAGGATCATCGCAACCGATACCCATACCAAAAACCAGATCGCGCTTGTATTTACATAAAACAGCTCAAACGACGGACTTCCGAAGTGGACACCGCCGTAATACACACGTTCGATCAATCGGTATAAGCCCCTCAGCGCGTAAAACGCGATGCGGGTAAAGAAATAGATACCGGTAAAAATCGAAATGATTGCGGTCGGCAATACGATCAGCCCTAGATTTCCGTAGCGATGATTGCCGATCATGTACCAGTAGTCCATCGCATTGCGCAGCCAGCCGTACGTCCACCGCACGCGCTGATGGAACAACTTACGCAATGTTCGTGGCGTTGCAGTGTGCACGACCGCCTTCGGAGCATTCGCGATCAAGTGACCGGCAAGCTGAATGCGGAGTGCGAGCTCCATGTCTTCGGTGGAGTGTGCGTACTTCCAGCCTCCAAGCTCGTGCAATACGGATGATCGGAAGAATGAGAACGGACCGGGTGTGATGAACACGGAACCGAGTGCGGCAAAAATCCACCGGTTGAATATCGAGAGCCGGTATTCCACATTCTGCATGTGCTGCAGCATTGTTTCCGGTGTTCGTACATGAATTCCCGGCGTGACGGCGGCGATTTTACGGTTCAAAAAGATCGGCACGATGCGCTTCAGCGCGTCGGGCTCGACAACCGAGTCGGCATCGAGGCATCCGATCAGATCGGCGTTTGTGTGCTCGAGGGCAAAGTTCATCGCAGTGTGCTTGCCGCCGTTTTCCTTGTGGAACAGACGCACGCGCGGATTGTTCGCATATGCCTGGAGATTTTTCCACGTGTTGTCGGTTGATCCGTCGTCGACGACGATGATCTGGAGCTTGTCGTCGGGGTAGTCGAGCTTGAGCAGCGAGTTCATGGTGAGCTGCACGGTGTTCTCTTCGTTGAAGCAGGGCACCACAACGGCGACCGTCGGGAGTTCACCCTCCATCATGACGACCGGCTCGATTCGGGTGAACCGTTTTTCAAGGTAGGCAACAAGCAAAAAAACCTCAAAATAGAGGGAAAAGAATAAAAGGACGTACATTACGCCTTCGCCGAACATAGTTCAGTATTATACCAAATTTTGGCCAAATTTCTACCCCCTGTGGCGCTTACAGTGTTCATGCGCGGGGTATACTAGCCCGAATGGATACAGGCCATCTGCACCCGATATCGCATCTGATTCGCGAAGCAAATCGCATTTTTGGGGCGATGGGATTCACGATGGCCGAGGGTCCGCTCTTGGAGAGTGAGTGGTACAACTTTGATGCACTCAATGTGCCCAAGGATCATCCGGCGCGAGACATGCAGGACACGTTCTTCGTCAAAGACGAACCCGGCTACGTGCTTCGCACGCAAACATCGCCGGTGCAGGTACGCTACATGGAGGCGCAGATGAAAGCCGGTGTGCAGCCGCCGTACCGCGTGATCGTGCCGGGCAAGGTGTTCCGCAACGAAGCAACCGACATGACGCACGAAGCGGAATTCTTCCAGCTCGAAGGACTTGCGGTCGGTCCCGATGTTTCGCTCGCACAGCTTAAGGGCACCATCGATCGCTTTTACACGGAGCTTTTTCAGGGAGCCGATGTCGAAGTCCGATTCCGCCCGAGCTTTTTCCCGTTTGTTGAACCAGGCGTCGAAGTCGATGCGCGTATCAACGGCGAACACGTTCCGGAAAAATTGCGCGGTAAGTGGATCGAAATGATGGGGGCCGGCATGGTGCACCCGAATGTGCTCAAAGCGGCAGGAGTAGATGCCGACAAACATCAGGGATTCGCCTTCGGTATGGGGCTCGACCGCTTGGCTATGCTTCGATGGGGGATCGACGACGTACGCCTGATGCACTCAGCAGACCTCCGGTTCATCAACCAATTTTAGCTATGAAAATCTCCCGCAATTGGTTGCAGCAGCATTTTGAACAACCGCTCCCGGATGCGGAGACACTTTCTACTGCACTCACGTTCCACGCCTTCGAGATCGACGGTGTCGAGCAGCACGGTGATGATTTCGTACTCGATGTAAAAGTCACACCGAATCGCGGACATGATTGCCTATGTCATCGCGGCATTGCCAAAGAACTCTCGGCGATCCTCGAGATGCCGATGAAGGCCGATCAACTGAAGATCAAGCCGACACTCTCGCCGACGACAAGCAGGGTCTCCGTCGTTATTTCAGAACCTTCGCTCTGCGCGCGATATGTAGCCGGCCATATCAAGGGCGTCAAAGTCGGCCCGTCGCCCGCATGGCTCGTACAAATGCTCGAAGCGATCGGCCAGCGCTCGATCAATAACGTGGTCGATGCGACGAATTTCGTTATGTTCAATCTGGGGCAACCGTTGCACGCATTCGACGCGAGCAAGCTCTCATCAGTGGGCGGGGAGTACGGCATTCAGGTGCGTCGCGCACGTGCAGGCGAAAAAATTACAGCGCTTGATCACAAAGAATATACGTTGAGCGAAAGCATGCTTGTGATCGCCGAGGTGCACGCAGATGCTGCAATCGGCATTGCCGGTGTAAAGGGCGGACTGCCTGCCGGTGTCGACGAAACAACGACCGACATCATCATTGAGTCGGCGAATTTCGACGGCGTATCCGTACGCAAGACGGCGGCAGCGCTCAAGCTTCGCACCGATGCTTCGTCGCGTTACGAGCAGGTAATCTCGCCGGAACTTGCAGGCTACGGTATGCAGGCAGTCGTCGACATGATCCGATTGCTCGCCGGCGGCGAACTCGTCGGCTTCACCGACGTGTATCTCGCGCCGCAGGCGATCAATCCGGTCTCTGTGACTGCAGCAAAAGTGAATTCCGTCCTTGGCACGCAATTTCCCGCAAGCGAGATGGAGAAAGCGCTCGTCCGATTGGATCTCGCCCATATGACGCAGAGCGACACTTTTACCGTCACGCCGCGCTTCGAGCGCCTCGACCTGACGATCCCCGAAGACCTCATAGAGGAGATCGGTCGCATCATCGGATACGACAAGGTAACGGCATCGGAACTTCCTGCGATCCCGAACGCGGCGGCAGCAAACGACACATTCCAGCGCATCGAATACACGCGCGAACAGATGATACGGGACGGTTATTCCGAGGTGTATACATCGGTCTTTGCGGACAAAGGCGAACGCGCAGTGCTCAATAAAGTCGGCGGCGACCGGCCTTTCATGCGCAGTAACATAAAGGATTCGCTTGCCGATGCGCTCACGCGCAATGCCCGCATCAAGGATTCGCTCGGTCTCAAAAAAGTAAAACTGTTCGAGATCGGCACGGTGTGGAGCGCGGCCGGAGAAGAGATTCGAGTTGCCGCTGTCGAGGAAAAAGGCGAGGTCAAGGAGTACGCGCTTTCCGATGTTCCGAAACCGGATGAGCCGGTTGTCGGTGAGCGCTCCCGACTCGAGCAGTACAAAGCGTTCTCGAAATATCCGTTCATCTCACGCGATATTGCAATGTGGGTGCCGACCGGCACGACCCCCGAAACAGTATTCGGGATCATGGCTGAAATCGGCGGTCCGCTACTTACGCGGATTGATTTGTTCGACACGTTCGTAAAGGGCGACAAGACATCGCTCGCATTCCGACTTATCTTTCAGTCGTTTGATAAAACGTTGACCGACGACGAAGTTGCGGCGATTATGACGCCGCTCACTGCGGCGCTTACTGAACACGGGTTCGAGATCCGCTGATACTCCTGTTGCTTGCGTCGGGGTGGCCGTTTGCGCATAGTGCCGATAGGTACTGATGGAGGTCCGGATGGATAGCATAACGCTGCTGCTCGGCATCGTGGTTGTTGTCGTAAGTTTGGTCGTTGTTCTCGCGCTGGTGTTTATGGTGGGGTCTCGTGTGTTCATTTCGCGGTGTCTCGGGCTCGTGCCGACGGACTCATTTACCTCACCGTGTCATGTCACCGCGATGTGCCATAGCGTGTACGGCCGAGGATTTTTCCCCGGGGATCCGATGGCGGATACGAAATTCCTACGCGAGGCATTCGTGTTCTACGAACAGCAGGGTGAATTGACCGGCATGCCCAACTACAGCGCCGAATGCGGCTGTCCGCGTCTCTTCAAACTTTCGCCGAGCGCATCGCTGCGTCGTGAAAAAGCAGGCGAGATATTGGTGCGTTCGATCCAACCTTCGTCCTGAAAAAAGAAAGCTCCTGCACGGTTTCGTGCAGGAGCTTCGTTTCTGAAAGGTCAGCGCGGTTGTGCGGTCGCGTATGTCGGGTACGACCGTCCGCATGGAGCGAACATCTCGGTGAGCTGTCTGCCCTTGAGATTGATGAGCGTCGGCGTCAATCCGCCGTTCCGGCGGATCCACTGTTGCACGTCGCTCGGGTACAGGCTGAAGAGCAGATTCGTTGCTTCGGAGTTGGTGAGTGCCGTCCCGTTCGGTCCCGGGTCCCACGCTGCGTGAAAGGCAAAGTCGGCCTTCGGTGTCACGCAGATGCGGTCACGCGGAATTGAGCCGAGGAGAATGGTGCACGCCGATGCGCAGAGGCCGTCCACGACGACCAATAGATTCTGAGCACGCATCTCCTTGAACTTTTCCATATACGTTCCGATCTGGCCGCCGCGGTCACCGGCGACGACCACCTGTGCCTGGGCACAACAGTAGGTGAGGATGAGCATGGTCAGTGCCGTCAAAAGGCGATACGCCATCGTCCGCTCCCGTATGTACGAGGTATGTTGCCGCGGGCATTCTACTGCACGGTTTCATTTTATGCAACAAAAATCGGTATCTGTAAATGAAGCGCTCATACGTCTCAAAACCCCCAAAAAACCGATAGGCAAGCACGCCGAATTTTGGTATACTCAAACGACAAAAATATGGCTGAAAAGAAAGGAAAAACCAGCTCGTACGGAGCAAGTGACATTACCGTTTTGGAAGGGTTGGAAGCAGTCCGACGACGACCGGGCATGTACATCGGTACCACCGGTCCCGATGGTTTGCATCACCTGATTTGGGAAATTTTTGATAACTCTCGCGACGAAGCGATGGGTGGCTTTGCCAACGACATCGAGATTGCATTGTTACCGGACAACATGGTCCGTGTCGTCGACAACGGCCGCGGTATTCCCGTCGACATCCATCCGAAAACAAAAGTTTCGGCACTCGAAACGATCATGACCACATTGCACGCCGGCGGTAAGTTCGGCGGCGAAGGTTACAAAGTATCCGGCGGTCTGCACGGCGTCGGTGCATCAGTCGTGAACGCACTTTCTACGTATGCGCGCGTCGAGGTTCACCGCGACGGCGGTCAGCATGTGCAGGAATACAAGAACGGCGGCAAAGCAGTCGCAAAAGTAAAACAGATCGGCAAGTCCAAGTTCCACGGCACCATCACCGTATTTCAGGCCGACCCGTCGATCTTTCCGAGTGTTGAATACAACTGGGATCGTATCGTCTCGCACATGCGACAGCAGGCATACCTCGTCAAAGGGCTGCGCATCGCAATGTACGACCTGCGCCAGGCAGGCAAGGTAAAACACGAAGACACTATTTATCTGCGCGACCTCGGACTCGATGCCCCGTCGTTCTCGTTCTATTTCGAAGGAGGTTTGCGCTCGCTCGTCGGATTCCAAAACCATCACCTCGAAGCGGTTCACAAGACCATTTTCTACGTCGAAAAGGAGCAGGACGGGGTGCAGGTGGAAGTGGCGCTGCAGTACGTCGACGACATTTCCAGTCGTATTTCCGCATTCGCCAACAACATCTACACCGCAGAAGGCGGTACACACATCACCGGTTTCAAAACCGCGCTCACGCGAACGCTGAATGCGAAGAACGGCGGCGGCAAAGACTCAGACAACTTCACCGGCGACGACGTGCTCGAAGGGTTGACCGCGGTTGTCTCCGTGAAGCTCGCGGAAATCCAGTTCGAGGGCCAGACCAAGGGCAAGCTCGGCTCAATGGAAGCGCGCGGCGCGACCGAAGCCGTGTTCGGCGAAGCGTTCAACACATTCCTCGAAGAGCATCCGGATGAGGCGCGCGCGATCATCGGCAAAATCACGCTCGCGATGAAGGCTCGCAAAGCCGCCAAAGCCGCCAAGGATTCGATCCTGCGAAAGGGGGCGCTCGACGGCATGACATTGCCGGGCAAGCTCGCTGACTGCCAAAGCAAATCAGCAGAGGAATCAGAGATATTCATCGTAGAGGGAGATTCCGCAGGCGGCACGGCCAAGATGGGTCGGGATCGCCGCACACAGGCGGTGCTTCCGCTTCGCGGAAAGATCCTCAACATCGAACGCGCTCGTCTTGATAAAATGCTTGCATCCGAACAGATCAAGAACCTGGTCGTTGCCATGGGTACCGCAATCGGCGACATCTTTGATCTCTCGAAACTCCGCTACCACAAGATCATCATCGCAACGGATGCAGACGTCGACGGAGCGCACATCCGTACGCTATTGCTGACGCTCATGTATCGACATTTCCGACCGGTCGTTGACGGCGGATTCCTGTACATCGCACAGCCGCCGCTCTTTAAGATAAAAAAGGGTAAGGAAGTGCACTACGCATATTCTGATGCAGAGCGCATCAAATACGCGGGCGTAGAGACCCCGATCGAAGCCGAAGAAGGCGGCGAGGAGCCCGAAGAGGGCGCGGAAGAAACGCCGGAAGTCGCAAAGAAAAAGGCGAACAAGGTATCAGTACAGCGATACAAGGGTCTCGGCGAAATGAACTCGGAAGAATTGTGGGAGACCACCATGGATCCGACGCGGCGCATTCTCAAACAAGTGCGTATTGAAGACGCTGTCGAAGCGGACATCGTGTTCGACATGCTCATGGGTACCGACGTACCGGCACGTAAGAGCTTTATCCAAAGCCACGCCAAGGAAGCTACGCTCGATATTTAGTCCAGTCCCAGTCACGCATAAATCGCTGCTGCGATTTTGTAAGATCCGAAAAACAGGACTAACGTCCTGTTTTTCAATGACGCCGACGCGCTCGGGCCTTGCGACCAGGGCCCACCCCCAGTCTCACTAAATCAGCTACACTCGACATCGAGCGAGGCGATATACTGAGGGCTGTGCGGAATGCCCTCGAATTTTTCAAAAAGAAAAAACGCGAAGAACTTCTGAAAGCAGAAGAATCTTTGACTGCGCCCACGCCGGAACCGCTCATCGAAGAAGAGATTGTTGATCAGGGGAGGCGCTCACTGTTGTTCGGTCTCGGTGCGACTGCTGCCGTCGCTGCGATGCCGACGGTGCTATCGAGTACCGAAGCGGTCGCGGCGTCACTCGACCCAATCAGAAAGAACGAGAAATTCATCAGCGAGACAATGGCACATTTCAAGCGCGACCTTGCGACACCGGAGCTTCGCGATGCCCGTTCAGGCAAAGGTCCGCTCATCGGTACCATGATGCGCACACTCAAGCGTTTTGATCCGAAGGAGGTGATCGGTACCTCCTATGACTGCACGAGGGAACTCATGCAGCACTGCGTACAATATGCGTACGGCAAGAACCGGGAAGGAAAGCACGTCAGCGTGTGTATCCCCGCATCCGCCGGTCCCGAGCGCTATATGCCGCCGACCGTCGGCTACGGCAACGGATTTTTTTGGGGCGCAAAGAATATATTCGTCACCGCCCACCACGTATACGACTTCGCTATGGGTCGGCAAGACTCGAAAAAGAAAGCCGATATTTATATTCAGCGGATGGCTCCCGAGTTCGAGGCACGACCGGAACAGGTGATCCGCGATTGCCCGTCGATAACAGACGCAGATGTCGACGGCGCATTCGTGTCGATCGTCGGTATCGACAAGGACGCGACGGCTATGAAGGAGGGTGCGGTCGGCTGCAAAATGTATTCGGGCGGGGCAGTGCGACTTACGCGTGAATGGGTAGATGTTGCGTTCGGTAAAGCCGATGACTATTTCAAGGAGCGACTCTATCGATCTTTCATTGTGGAGATTCCGCGCGGCGAAGCGATCGAAGCGCCGGGCGTCGAGAAGCCGAGCGCGGGCATGTCCGGCGCACCGGTATTCATGGTCAAGGACGGCATAAAAGTGTTCGCCGGATTCATCCACGCAGTAAAGCAGGGACCCGATAAAGACTTTGCGATATTCTACGGACCTGAGTTCGTACGCGAGTCGTTCGCACAATTCAACCGGACCGCATAAACAAACAGGCCACCCTGCGGTGGCCTGTTTTGTAGTTCGTACCGATCCTAGTACTGGTACGGGTACTGCGGGTAGCTCGGGTAGGGATTGTATGCGCCGGTCACCCAACGGCTCGCCGTATTGTTCGACTGATTGTTGTCGTAGGCTCGGACAGTGACGGAGAATGTTCCGTCGACTGCGGGTGTGAAGCGAAGCGTGTTGATCACATGCGCTCCTGCGCCAAGCGACGGTTGCAGTTGTGAGCTGAACACGTACGGCTGTGACGTCGGGATGTTCGCTTCAAACGTGTACGAACCGGATGCGGTGCCGCCGACGTTCTGAATGTCGAACTGCACGGCAGATACGTCAGACGGTGAGTATGCCGGGCGCGATACGAATGCGCCGGTGTACGGATCGATCACACCCACTGCAACGACACGGACCGAAAGGTCTGCGGGCGTTACCGGTTTCGGGCTCGAGGATCCGGTATTCGACGTGGTCGGCTTCGGCTTCGTGACGACCGGAGTTTCTTCATGGGGTGCCGGGGATTCTTCAACAGGAGTCGGCTGCGTAACAACCGGTGCGCCCTTTACGATTTTTACCGCGGTGTTGCCGGTCGCTTCAGGTCCCGTGGTGCCGGCCGCGCTCGGAATAAAGAGGACCGAGATCTGACTTTGGACCGACGTTGTACCGGTGAGCGTCGGGAGGATCGATGCGGAGCCTGTTGCGTTACCGAGTGTGTATGCGGCGCCGCAGGGGATCGGGTTACCGTCGACCGAGATTTTGAGTCCGGTCACGCACTGGTACAAGACTGCGTACGTACCGCGGCTTGAGGTGTTGTACTTCCACGACACCGTGAACGGCTGTGACGCCGTTGCGGTGGATGGCGCGCTCACGGAAATCTCCTTTTTTGAAGAGAACATGCCCGAGAACCACGGGGTAGAGAGGTTGATGATATGGAGCAGACCCCAGATCACGATGATGATCAAAATGACGAATCCGATGATCGCGAGAATGTTCGCAACCACACCCGGCTTACGTGCGGGTCCTTTCGGTCGAATTTCCGGTGCTGCATCTGCCATATATCTTTTGTAAGTGAAGAGTTAACCTCAAAAATTAGTAAAAATCTATGAGGCCGCAATTGTAACATCTAATACCGCATTGTCAAGTATTAGAGCGACGCATGAGTGGTTCATTGACACTTCACCTGTGCGACGGTAGCGTCGCCCGTAGCGACACTGTCGAATGTGGCAGGTCGAACAGAGGAGGATCCGATGAAGCGTTTACTCACTGCACTCCTCGGTCTCGGCACGTTCCTCGTGCTCGCGACCGATGCGTCTGCCGGCGGGTACCCCGGCTGCAACTGCTACAGGCCGCGTCCCGCGGTGCGGCAGTACTCGCCGCCGCCGCCTCGCCCCGCTCTCGTCTGTCAGACGCTGCGTATGGCGGATGCAGACTGGGCTGCCTGTCAGACCAAGTCCTGGTCGCTCTCGAGTAAGGACGAGCGGATCTGGACCCACAGCTACCGGTCGCAGGTCATCCAGGTCTGTCGACCCGCGGGGCATCCGAACCTCGGATATCGGGGCAAGGCGACGGGTGCGCAGTACGTCGTGCGGTTCCAGTAGTTCATTCCGCGGATGCGGATACAAAAAAGGCGGCAACACTCGTGTGTTGCCGCCGATCTTTTTATGCTGGTGCAGTCTAGTTCTGCAGCATGTTGTTCTTTGTCCAATAGTCGTATCGCCATTTGTACGACATGATCGGAAACCGTCGCCCCACCCACGCGAACATGCTGTGATTGTCCATATAGAGAGCGTACTTTACATAGTTTGCATCAGTCGAGAGTAGTCGTTCTTCGCCGAGTGCACGACCCACGTAGATCGCGCATACGAGCAAGAACAAAATGCCTGACTGGATCGGATTCACGACACCTACCGCGTTCAGTACGGGGAAGTACAGGAGCGCCCACTGAAAACATTTTGATACATAGATGGGATGTCTGGTGAACGCGAACGGTCCCGTTGTGATGATGCCGCGCATCGAGATGTTTGCTGCGCGGATACCCACGATCGCTTCGCCCCATAAGTGGATGATTGCGAAGAAAATGATGAGCGCCGCGACGGCAAAAAGGATCATCGGTTGCGACAGTGTGTGATATGCCCACGCCGGAGTGCCGTTGTAGATCGCATCGGTTTCCGACGCGGGAACGTAGCGCACCCATCCGCCGAAGAGCGCATTGTTGATCGGCGGATAGCAGGAGAGGTTGATCGCCCACGCAAACCACGTGCGGTCGACCTTTTTGAGTTCGGTGCCGATCAAGCGCGACGCAAAAATGTAGCCCGGCAAGATTGATCCGACGATCATGCCGAAGATCGCAAGATCAAGGCGTGAGACGAACGTGACGAAGTCGCCGGAGATATCGGGCAAACCGAATGCGCGAAGGTAATGGATGTACCATACGATCGCGTAGAAGTTGATCAGCAGGAAAAAGCATCGCAAGAGCCATTCACGAACGCCGTCAAAGAATATTTTCCATTCGATCTCGCGCACGCGCAGGCGTGCCAACAATCCGATCTGGAATGTGCCGTCGCGCTTTTCGCCGAGGATATATTCGGTCACGTAGATCAGAATGAACGACGCCGGTATAACGAACGTGAGTGTCGGAACAATCGCTTCGAAGAGGCGACGGAGGTTCGTTTGGTTATCGTACGCAGGGAATAGCCACACGAGAAAAAAGATGAATCCGATACCGACGAGCACTCCGAGGAATTTGGTGACGGTCGATTCGAGAACCTCTGTATGAGTGCGCTTCGGCCGATCGGCGACCTTCCACGGCGCCCGCATGATCTCGGAGGTGAAGAGGTAGGCGCATGTCAGCAGTGCGATTATGAGTGCGATGTAGACATCTGACGTTCCTGTCCGGTAGAGGGCCAGAAACACCGCATTGATGATGCCGACGGAAACGATCGGGTCGAACCATCGACCGACCGACATTCGGTAGATTTCCTGTTTCGTAGGCTGTGCTTCCATAGACGTGTCGGGACTACACCATAAGCTGCTTTTTAAAGCAAGTTGTCCCCGAGGGCGTAAGGGCGTATCGTTGCCCCGGAAACGTGATGAGGCCCTCTCATGCGGCCTTCATCAAACCGGACGTAGTCTACGACCGGACAAGCGTTCGCTCTCATTTATTTAATTTCAGTAGTACCGCACCCTGTTATGGCAGCTCAATCCCGCACGAAGGGAATCGGATTTTCATTTTTGCAGACACTCGGCACGGCGTTCATCGCGCTCGTGCTCTTCGGATTTGCGATGTTGCTTGTGATGCGCGCGAATGCGCAGTTTTCTATGAATGATTCGCATGGCATCGCGAAACTTTTTACCGCGCGCGCAGACGGCGGAGGCGGCGACTCGGGCGGCGGTGGTGACTCAGGTGGTGGAGGAGACAGCGGCGGCGGAGGGGATTCCGGCGGCGGAGGGGATTCCGGCGGAGGCGGCGACTCGGGCGGCGGCGGTGACTCAGGTGGTGGAGGAGACAGCGGCGGCGGCGACGGCGGCGGTTGTTCAGGCTGTGGCTGCGGCGGCTTCTGCTACCCGCAGTGTCCGGCGGGAACGACCGGTGTGTATCCCATCTGCATTCCGCAGACATGCCCGGCAGGAACAACCGGCACGTACCCGAACTGCACAACCATTCAGTGTCCGGCGGGAACAACCGGCACCTACCCGAATTGCACGACGCTGCATTGTCCTGAAGGAACAACCGGCACGTACCCGAACTGCACGACCATTCAGTGCCCGGCGGGAACCACCGGTACCTATCCGAACTGCACGACGATCCAATGCCCGGCGGGAACGACGGGAACCTACCCGAACTGCACGACGATCACATGCCCTGCAGGTACAACGGGAACGTATCCGAATTGCACACCAAACACGGGATGCATCGACGTGCTGAAGGAAACGTACAACACGCTCGGTCTTCCGATCATGCCGGTTGCACAGTTCTCGTTTAAGCTCGATGGGGGAACGCAGACCGTGTTCAACAACTCTGCCGGTAACGCACGATTCACCGGCGTCTCGGTCGGTGCACACACCGTAACGGAAACTCCGGTTGCCGGATGGGCACTTATTTCCACGACGCCGCAGGGCGGCATCGTAAATGTGCTTGCTGGTTCGCAGTGCGTGACGGTTGTATTCAAAAACAAGCAGGTTATCAACGAATGCCCGGCAGGAACGACAGGCACGTACCCGAACTGCACGACCATTCAGTGCCCGGCGGGAACCACCGGTACCTATCCGAACTGCACGACGATCCAATGCCCGGCGGGAACGACGGGAACGTATCCGAATTGTGTTTCTATCCAGTGTCCGTCGGGTACAACGGGAACGTATCCTAATTGCGTCTCGATCCAATGTCCGGCAGGAACATACGGCACGTACCCGAACTGCATCCAAATCCTGTGCCCGGCCGGGTCAACCGGCACGTACCCGAACTGCTACACGCAGCAGTGTCCGGCAGGGACGTACGGAACCTATCCGAACTGCTACACGCAGCAGTGTCCGTCGGGAACCACCGGGACGTACCCGAATTGTTACTCGCAGCAGTGCCCCGCAGGAACCTACGGAACCTACCCGAACTGCGTCCAGATCTTGTGTCCTGCAGGTTCAACGGGAACCTACCCGAACTGCCTCACGCCGCAGGCTCCGTACTGCACACTGACCGCAAACCCGACATTCGTTTCGCACGGTCAGAGCTCAACGCTGTTCTGGTCGTCGCAGAATGCGATCAACGCGCAGCTCTCATCGTTCGGAACGGTCGGTGTGAACGGCTCGACGAACGTATCGCCGTACCAGACGACGACGTACACACTCACCGTGTGGAACAATCAGGGCCAGCAGGCAACCTGCCAGACGACGGTGCAGTTGAACTATCAGCCGCCGTATAATCCGCCGACCTACTACCCGCCGCAGCCTCCGACGATTTATCCGCCGATCACGTACTACCCGCCGAGCATTCCCGTTTCAAACATCCCGTACACGGGAACGGGTTCGACGACCGGCAACGTGATCCTCATGAGTCTCATCGTTCTTGCATCAATCTCCGGTGCATACTTGATTCTGTACTCACGGGGCGGTGCACGGAACATGCTTGTCGAAGCGGGCATCCTGCAAACCTCGCGACTCTAGGCAAACCTGCCGCTTTCCGAAAAGGGAAGCGGCTTTTGCTTTGAGCGGATCGTCTGCTTGACAGCCTTGACAAATGTGTCGTAATGGCTTATAATATGGCTATGAATAAGGGTTTTCACCCCAAAGAGACAGGAAATAAGCCCCCGTTCGCCGTGTACCTCTCGGTGACGGTGATTCTGTTTGTGCTCACCCTTTCCGTTGCCGACTCCATCGGTCTCGTGCCCGACTACATCGACGGTACTCAGTCAGAACACATGGCAGTATCGGATTCACAGTCGAATTCTCCGGATGGTGATTGGAGCGAATTCGATCAGTCAGTCTCGGTTTCAAATCTGCCTGAGCTCGGCGAAGCGGTGTCGGCACCGACTCCCGTCGTAGAGCAGCAGCACTCAGCGGCGCTTTCGAAGCCGACGAAGATCCTGATCCCGGCGATCGATATGAATCTTCCGGTACAGAATCCGTCGACCCGCGATCTCTCTGCGCTCGATACGCTGTTGCAGAAAGGTCCGGCTCGATACGTCGATTCCGCAAAGCTTAACGAGCGGGGAAACGTCATCATCTTTGCTCACTCGTCGCATCTTCCCGTCGTACACAACCAGATGTACAAGGCGTTCAATCGTGTGCCTGAGCTCGTAAAGGGTGACACCATCACGCTCGTGGGAGACGACGGTCAAAAGTATCTCTACAGCGTGACATCGGTCCGAAAGGCGGATGCAAATGATGCAACGATCGACCTGTCTCCGCTCCACGGCACAAAGCTCACACTCGTCACGTGCGACACGCTCACGGGCAAAAGCGCACGCTTCATCTTAGAAGCAGACTTTATCGGCACCGTCGACCTGTAATTACGTTTAAAAAAATATATGAAAAATCTCACCATCGCATTCGTAACCGTTTTCGCGCTCGCACTTCCTGCAATTGCAGATGCCGCATCGTATCCGACGGGTGGCTCGTACCGGACCGGTGTCTCGGCTCAGACCGGGGTACCGTGCTACTACGGCGGCTCTGCATTCACCGGCAGTTCCTATGCGACCGGAGTCTCGTATGACACAGGGGATTCGTATTCAACGGGATCGTCCTATCAGACCGGCTACTCCTATCCGACCGGTATGTCTGCCGGCCCGGTGGGCACGTCGTACACAACTGGTGTCTCTGCCGGCCGTGTCGGCACATCGTATGCGGTCGGTGTTTCGTACCCGACCGGATACTCCATGGCAACCGGCTCATCGGTTCCGACCGGATACTCGAGCGCAACATCACACCCGAAGGGAACGAAGTACGGTACACCAAACTACGCACAGTATTCGTATCCGAACTACTACAACGAAACGCCTACGTACATGCAGGACTACACCGGCTACATGTATAACTCGTACTACCCGCAGCAGAATCAGTACACGGAGAC
Source organism: uncultured Candidatus Saccharibacteria bacterium (assembly GCA_964512835.1). Classification (GTDB taxonomy): domain Bacteria; phylum Patescibacteriota; class Minisyncoccia; order Phycocordibacterales; family UBA2100; genus UBA10103. Next base: position 141,754 of record CAZELA010000001.1, read on the forward strand.
TGTGGGTGGCATGGGCTACGCGTACATGAACACCGCGCACTACGCATACGATCAGGTGACTGGTGTCTACTACATCAGCTACTAAGCAAAACGTTTGACGCATCCACGTAAGCGATGTATTGCTTACGGCGGGTCAACAAGCAGAAAGGGGGCAATCATGCCCGATCCGGATACCTCGGCTCAACCGGGGAAGGTGAAGCTATTCTTTCGCGGGTGCCGCACCGTCATTGGTGCGGTCTCGTGGGTGATTCCGTTTGTCATCATGGGAGGTGCGTACTACCTCTTCCCGGCGCTACGAGTCAACATTACATTCGACGGCAACGTGCCGCACGAAGTCGCGTGGGGACTCCTGGCATCACTTGCCTCCGTCGGTGTTTGGCTCGGCTACGAGATGTGGTTTGCGGTCAGTCGCAAGACATCGGTCGGCCAACTCCAGGCTGACGGACTCATCAGCACCTTCTTTGCTATCGTGCTGACGGGCATCGGCGTACGCTGGGCGACACTTGGCACCTTGCCATATTGGTTCGTGCTGCCGTGGATCGGCACACTCATCGATGCGCTCGGCTCCGGGTTCCTCGCCATCAACAACGCCGCCCAGAAGCCGATCATCCAGCAGGACCGCTAGGGTCGATCACGCACTTTTACGAATAAGCGCCGCAGACAAAGCGGCGCTTATTTATTTGCTATTTTCATGAAAAGGGGGTTAGAGAATCATTTGACAAATGCGTCAAATGTGATAGTATATTAGCGGTTAATCAACCGTCCCGCCAATTCCGGTCGGGTCCATGCCAAACAGGAGTTATCCCATGGCAATCGAAGTCATCGCACGCGGCAAGATCCACGCCGGCAAGAAAAGCGGCAACAACTTCCGCTTTCAGCCCGGCAGGACGCAGGGTATCGGCAAAACCGCCAATCAGACCCTGTTCCGCTCGCTGACGTACGTTCGCGGCACGATCGCCGGGACCGACGACGGCTCGTTCAAGTACGGTGCGGTGATGGGACCCAACCAGGTGGTGTCGGGATCGGGTAATCACGCGATCCTCGATCCCAACTCCAAGGTCATCCCGGTCGTTGCGAGCAACGACACGCAGCTCGTGCCGATCCGGAAGTTCTACACGCCGGAGGAGCTCAAGAAGCCGCATCACCAGCGCGTCGCCAAGACGTTCATCGACTGGGCATCGTTCCAGTCGCAGCAGAACGGCGAGGCCAGCCTCGTGAAGTATCTCGGCAACAACACGGTGAACGTCGAGATCTGGACCGGCCTGTTCGAGAAGATGACCGAGGAAATGTACCAGCTCATCTTCGGGCTGGAGCATGGATCGATCAACTACTCGGGCAGCAAGACTGTCGCCAGGGCCAAGAAGAAGTTGGTCGTCGACGAAACTGCGCCGGAAGGCGAGGCGATCGTCGAGGCGAAGGCGAAGTTCTCGGCCAACCTCGTGCTCGAGGATCACGCGACCGTCGTCAACAACAACGACGTCCCGCTCTGGTCCGTGCGTACGTGGGAGATCGAGTACTCGCCCGGCGACAGCGCGATCGTGCTGGTGCGTCACTTCGACGCGTTCTACGTCGTCGAAGTGAAGAAGGGCGAAGAGCTCGTCATCACCAAGTACACCGACAAGGACGCCGCGGTCTGGAAGCGTCGCTTCCTCAAGGACTGGTCGGCGGCGCTCGCGGCGGAACGCACGAAGGCGGAAATCGACGCCAAGCTCGCTTCGGCAGCCTGATCTTTCAACTGGGTCTATGACCCGCGCGCGGCAGTGTGAACTGCCGCGCGTTTTCTATTTTTTGTAAGCTATCATGAATGCATGTCCGCAGAGGGCCCTCAGGAACCCAAACAAAGCTGGGAGAAAGTTCGATTACTGAAAACGAATGCGGGGCTGCTTTGGTATCGCACAAAAACGGGCGAAGTGGTCGTTCTCGACGATGCCGCAGAAATGGAGCGTGACCGACAGAACGATGAACCGGGCACTCCGCCGCAGGAAGGTTATCCGGAATTTTCCGGGCGTATCGGTACCGAGGAGTTGCCGGTTACCGACGCAAATGAGATTGAGCAGAAACGCGCCGACCTCCATACGCTCGTCAATAACCTCGTCGATATTTCTACCGACTTGCGTACGAACCTGGTGGAAGAGATCGTTGCCGCGGAGGACGACGGCGACCTCGAAGCAATTCGGCAGGGTATTGATCAATTGCTGAAAGACAAGCGCGATGCAGCGCGAGCGGCAGGTTCGGCTGCAGGACCCGCCGGTGGTGCGGCAGGGGGAGCAGCGGGCGCGGGTGCACAGACTGTGGACCAGCTGTACGACGAAACGAAGCAGAAGCACAAAGATAAGACCGCGCGTAAGCGCGCGATGCAGCGTGCGGAGCGCGATGCGATAGCGGAGCTCGATGCCGAAGAATCGGCTGCGAATCCGCTTGTGCCGAAGACTGACGACGAGGTCTTTACCGATATAGAAAAAGCAGAGGCCGATAGACTCTCCAAGCGGGATCTTGAGGATCGTGCAAAGAAAAAGGCAAAAGATGCATTCGATGCCGCGAAGGCCGCGGCACGCGTGCAGGCTGAGCAGGACGCTCAAGCAGAGAATGCGGCGAAGGTTGCGGCTGAGTTAGCGTTGGACAAGGATTACTACAACGCCCGGTTCGATAACCTCCGGCTCCACGGCATCATAGATGACACGAACGCAGTTTTTGCGCAGGACGAGGTCGCGAACGCGCAGACGAGCGAAGCGCTACGCGAGCGGTTTGATACGGAGCTCCAGGGATTAGAGTCGCGACTGCCCGAAAACCCTGCGCCGCCGGATCATGGGATCAACGCTGTCCGCAATGATACGGAATTTGCACAAATGACCGTCGAAGCGATACGCAACATCGAAGCGGTGATCGCGGTGGGCGGCAATGCAAACAGTTTGTACCAGCGGTACCGCAAACGTCTCCGTGCAGGCGATTTGAAACAGTTCGATACGAGTCTTGCACGACGCGAGAAACTGACGGGCAAACAGTTCGGTATTGATTACCGCACTATGACTCCGGCAGAGCGATTGCGAATCATGAATCCGCCCCCTGGCTTTGCAAACAGATACACGGCTAACGGTCGGATTGATCGCATCTGGATGGCGCACGATTCTGCGAAATATAAAGATCTCGTGCCGTTTTCGATGGAGGAGATACGAACGGACGATAAGAAAAAGGTCCTCTACGACCGCTTTATGAAAGCGATCGAATACGATAATTCGCTCAAAGCCACAGTCGAGGCGGGGCAACCGTTTGATGATGCACAGCGGCAACTGCAGGAGTATTCGCAGTATGAGTTCACGTATCAGTACAAACGTGCCGAAGTGTTGAGCGAGATGTTCACGCCGGAATTCACGAAAAAGCTCATTTATCAGAATGAATTTGTGAACTCGATCGCGGTCATGTACGGCGTCGAGAAAACAGCCGCATTTTTGAAAGACGACGTGTTTCGTATCGCGGTTGAAGATCTCGGAACCTTTGATCGGCTCGCGCTTGCGGCCTCGCGCCTCCAGCATCTGGGTAGTGGACGATTCACAGCGATGAGTCGGGGTGAAGAGCAATTCGACATGGCTGAGATTTTTGAAACGCGGCTTCGCGATGCGGATATACAAACCGCCATTCAGAAGGAGGCTGCGACCGGTACGAAGACGGTGGAGATGCTACCGCCCGCAAAAGAAATGAAAGACGAATTTTCTGCGGCGAACCTGCAGAAATATTTCGACCGCGACAAAATGAAGGCAAAGATCGGCGACCGGGGCTGGGACAAGTGGACTGCGGCGGAGCGCGCAGACTTTAAGCGCAAGTGGGAGCCGGAAGAGGTCGTTAAGCGACGCGAACACAAAGAAGCGGGGCTCTACGCGCAGCTGAAGGCGGTTCTTATGGAGTCACTGTTCGGAGAGCAAAAGAAGCAGGTGAAGGCTCACTAAGTATGGACGAAAACGACATCAAGGAAATCGTACAGAAATTCGAAGCGACCGTACCGCCGGGGGATGATGAGGCGGCGCGCGTGTTTTTTGAAGAAGTGTTCCCGAATTTCTCGCAGGATTTGAAAGACGCGTTTTTGCGCGAGGCACTCGTGAGCGCCATCGAGCAATCCGCCGAAGAACTCATGGCGGGGCGAAAGGGTGATTCCGAGGCTTGACAGAGCCGTATTTTTATGAATTAATATTGCCGGCATCCGATCGGAGGATCGGTATAGTCGTAGTACGAACAAACCTGCGGAGGGCACCATGGCGGACATCGCCGCGGCGCTTGCCGCTTTCACGCTCGCTCTATGGTCGCTCGGTATCGTGCTCATGAGCACGGTGTATCAAGAGACCGGTGTACTGCTTGCGGCACTCGGGTTTCTGACCGGAGTGATGCACGCGATACTGCAATGGCGATCGGCGAACTCGGAATCGCAACTTCAACCTGAACGTACAGAAAGGAATGAAACCATGACTGCACCCGAAGCTTCGGCTGCACAGCCGGTCCACATTCACCCGATGGTGGGGAAGGAGAGTCACTTCGTCGCGTGGGTCGGATTCTTTTCGACCCTGTTGGTGAGCTTGCTCATCTTCTCGATCCTGACCGGCAACTGGATCCCGCCGACGTTCGCCATCGGTGACGCGTCGGTCGGCCCGGAGACGTACATCCCGATCATGGCGATGATCGTCTATCACTACCAGGTCAAGGTCTCGCTCGAACGTCCGGACACGCTCTTCTACGCGTGGCTGGATCTCATCGGCTCCGTGCTTCCGTTCGCGATCGCATTCATCGCGATCATGTCGTGGTTCCCGGCGGTCCGTTGGATCTTGGAGACCATGCGGCTCTGGATCACGCCGTACACCACGCTGACACTGGTGACCGCCGGCACGTATCTCATCCTCTCGGCATGGGACGTGTTCTGGAATCACTGGCGTCGGTCGCGTGTGTTTGGGCATGGCGGCGGCGCGAGCAATGCGTTCATCGATGATGTCATCATCGGGCAGGGGGTCTCGCGCAAGCGCGTCATGCCGCTCGAGATCATCTGGGAACCGCAGCACTTCGTGCAGCAGCCCGACGGCACGCTTCGTCGCGTGCAGCCCGAGCTGATCGAGCAGCAGACCGGTCCGGCGCCGGAGACCCACTAAATACGGCTCTACGACGAGCTCTTTCGACCCGGCGGCACAGCGATGTGCCGCCGGTTTTCTATTTGACAAAAGTGATTTTATATGATACTTTATCTGCGGTCTCTTTCCGTACAGGAGAGGGTTTTACAGTCACACAAACATGGGAGGCGTAATGGCCGCTCCGGTATCACCGGGATCGCGATGGCGTATCCCGATCGTCACACCGCAGCCGTATGTCGTGCCACCTCGGCCCGTGCATGCAGCTGCTCCGGTAGTTTCCAACCAACAGCCTTCCTCGCACGAAGATGCGCGTATGCGCGGCTTCGAGGACGGCAGGGCATATCAACGAAATGGAGGTCAGAATATGTCTGCGAAGGCCGACGACCACGGACATCACGGCAGCGGTCCGCCCGAGGGGGTAAAAAAGGCCCTCTGGTGGATCGGGGTGATCCTGATTGCGTTCCTGTTGTTCAATTGGTTCACGACCGCCTGGGATCGGTTCACCGATCCTGTCGGCTTCCGCGCCAATGAACAGCAGCGCGTGATCGACGATCTGAAGGATCGTCTGCGCGCGTACCAAAGCGGCGATGTCGGTCCGAGCCCTCGCGGTGGCACGGGCGGCAACATCTCGCGGCTCGGAAACAACAATGCGCCTCGTCAACCGACGGCACAGGAGATCTGGGATCGTACGTTCCATCGCACGACCAGTACCTGCGCCCCGTGCGATCAGACCAGGGGATGGAATTACATCCAGGACCCCGAAACCTGTCAGTGCGATGCGGCTCGGTGGCGGCCTGGTCCGCCCCCGCGCTAAGTGATCTTTCGTCCTCAAATCGAAACAATTGCGGGGACATGCAGACGGCTAGCGATAGCCGTCTGTTTCTTTTGTAGCCCTTGACAAAAAGGGTAAATATGGTAATATTCTCATTAGAAGGGAGGTACCATTCGGTGCTTTCCGCTTCACATCACACAATTACAGAAAGAGGAGTGGCCAATGAACAGGCTTATCGTTGCTCTCTGTGCGATTGCGTTCTTCGCATTCGCATCGCTCGGCACGGCGTCCGCGCAATACGGAGCCGGTGTCGGCACCGGCGGTACCATGGCTCTTCGCCAGGGCGTTCCGCATGCCCAGACTGTCTACGAGGACCAATGTCGGCGCATCGGTGCATATAACCATCCGATGTGCATGACCGGTCAGCGTCGTGGTCACGGCCATGGTGTTCAGGGCCGTCGCGTGATCCCGGTTTTCGCGACCGGCGCACACTACGACCGTCGCGTGGCAGCTGGGCACTACGGCCGCACAGCCGTGGTTCGCCCCGTGGCACCCCCGCCGCCCCCGCCTTCGGCACAGCAGATCTACTCTGCAGTGCCGCACAAGACGGTCAGCGTCTGCGCCCCGTGCGATCAGACCAGGGGATGGAATTACATCCAGGACCCCGAAACCTGTCAGTGCGATGCGGCTCGGTGGCGGCCTGGTCCGCCCCCGCGCTAAGTGATCTTTCGTCCTCAAATCGAAACAATTGCGGGGACATGCAGACGGCTAGCGATAGCCGTCTGTTTCTTTTGTAGCCCTTGACAAAAGGGGTAAATATGTTAATATGGCAGAGGAAGGTAATCACATCCGTGATCTACCCGAAATGGCAACCATCGGAGGAATACCATGCAGATTCGTATCGCCCTTGCCCTCGTGCTCGCTCTCGCCACGACCTCGGTCTACGCTCAGGCGCCCAAGAGCTACAATCCGGGACGTGTCGAGGTCGCTGCTCCTCAGCAGCAGGTGCCGCCCGCGATCGCGAAGGCGAACGCCCAAGCTGCTCCCGCTGCTCCCGCTGCTCCCGCTGCGCCGGCCCCCAAGGTCGACCGCGCCGAGGAAGCTCGCCAGGAGATCGCGCAGTGGCACAAGGCCCGCAAGGACTGCTACAACGCGCTCGGCCTCAAGGAAGGTGTGCACTATCGTCTGAATCCGGCGGATGCGAACAACTACCAGGTGCTGAAGCAAGCGCACTTGATGTTCAACTCGGCCGGCATCACGAAGTGCGACGCCATCTGATCTTTCACTACCGGAGGGGTGTGTCGGCAACGACACACCCCACCACACTTCTCGTTGAGATCTCTGTGTCCGCGTACAACGTGCACACAGAGACCCCAGTGAGGGTCGGATAGCACACAAGGGAGCAATCAATGCGTGCGATCAAAAATGTTCTTTGCGTCGTTGCTCTTGCGCTGTTCAGCCTCACCTCCATGGTGAACGCCGCATGCGTCGAGCAATCAAAGCGGGGCCCGTTGCCCAGTGGATACGAACCTGTGCGGATCGTGTTCGCTGCGGCACAGGACGATCGCGTGTCGGATGACACGAAGGAATCGACCCTGCGCTTCCTTGTCGACGGCCTCGTTCGCGTGGCATTCGACAAACTCGGACACGTCAAACAGGTCCATCAGTGCAGCTTCGGAAATGGGTCTGTGCTGAAGAATCAGACGTTCGTCCAGGTCCGGTACGTCAAAGTGCCGGGGAATGATGATCTGATTCACGGGGAATCGTGGATCGGCCTGCCGAAACAGGCGATCGCGTCTAAACCGAATGTGGGCGTCGAGCTCACCTCGGGCACCGAACTCAAGGGTGTCTGGGGGAGGTCGAATGCTCACGGCCGTGAGGTCGCGACCATCACCATCAGTCCGGTCGACTGATTTGACCAACGGCCGAAACCATTGTGCGGGAGGGCAAAGTCGTGTACTTTTGCCCCCCGCATTTTCTATAAGAATTGCTTGACAAACTAGGAATCGTGTGGTAATATAAACGGGTCGAAAATTATTCACTTTTTATTGGAGATTTAGAAGACGTTAAACAAAAAAGTTATGACAAATGTATCGAAAAACATGCTCTTTGCCTTCTTGGTCGCCGTAAGTGCAACAGTGCTTTCATTGGGTGCATTTGCCACGACTGTTCACGCAGCTGACTTCGACGGAGGTTCCTTCGACGGAGGCGGCTGGTACGACGCCGGCTCATTCGGCGGCGGTGGTTTCTACGACGCGGGTTCGTACTCCGGTTCCGACTGGTACGATGCCGGTTCGTACAACAATGGCGGTTTCTACGACGCGGGTTCGTACAGCGGCGATTTCTACGACGCTGGCTCACAGAACAGCGGTTGGTATGACGCCGGTTCACCGAATGGCGGCTGGTACGATGCCTCGACCGGTTACTGGGAGACTGACTCGTACAATCCGGGCTACTATGAAAAGGATTCGTACAACCCTGGGTATTATGAGACTGACTCCTACAATCCTGGTTACTACGAAACTGATTCGTACAACCCTGGTACCTATCAGACTGATTCGTACGTAAGCTCGTACATGGATCAGTACGCAGCAGGCAACCCGATCATGTCGGGCGGCAGCTACGGAGGTGGTTCGTACGGCGGTGGCTACACCACCGGCGGTGGGTACAGCATGCCGAGCATCAGCACCGGCGGCTGCACGACCTGCCACTCACAGAGCTACCCGAAGCCTGTTCCGACTCCGGTCTGCACAACCTGCAATCATCCAGTCCCGACTCCGACCTGCACGACCTGCGGCGGATCAAGCGTGACTAACACGAACATGTGGATCGATAACTCGATCATCGACAACTCGATCAACGGTTCGTTCAACACCACGATCAAGGACAGCTACAACACGACCATGCTTACTCCGGTCGTACCGCAGCAGCCGATCGTGTACACCCAGCCGGCACCGTACTGTGTGATCACCTTGCAGAATGCGGGTGCATACACGGCACAGGCAACGCTCGTATGGTCCTCGACGAATGCACAGTCCGCGTACATTACGCAGGTGGGTTCTGTAGCTCCGAACGGCACTCGAGTTGTTACCGGCTTCGCGAATCAGATGTACTCGCTCACGGTTACCGGTCAGGGCGGCACCTACACGTGCAATACCCAGCCGTACACCCCGACGTACATCCCGCAGGCTCCGATCACACCGTCTGTCTCGCTCACGCAGATCCCGTACACGGGTCTCGCACTGAGCCCGATGGCACAGGCGATGTACTGGCTCGCGCTCCTCTCGGTCGCAGCAGCAGGTGGTTACTTGCTCGTCTACTACAAGGGAGGCGCACTTGCTCTCGCAGGTGCAATGAACCGCCTGACTGCGCAGGCAGGCCGACAGAATCACTTCGTCGTCTCTGAACAGGAGACCGAGGAAGTGATTACTCCGGAAGCAGTTGAGACCGAAGAGGTCGCAGCTCCGACCGTAGACGCAATGAGCTTCCTCCCTGCGATGCAGGAAATGAAGACCCGAGATGTCATGTCGGTCATGCACTCGGAAGACGGAACCCCGCGACTCGTCATCGCACGCGCGTAACACGATAGACTCCAAGTCCGCCGCCTCGCGCAGCTCCAAAAAGTGAAACGAAACGACCCGCCGAAAGGCGGGTCGTTCTCGTTTTGCGTCTCTGCAAATGCTAGAGACGTCGCGATGCGATATCGTTCTTCAATTTCTCGATGAACGGCCCGATCGTTTCGGTTTGCTTGTCACCGGAACGATTCTCGATGGTTACGGTGTTGCCGTTCACTTCTTCGTCGCCCACGACGATGTAGTACGGCACCTTGTGGAGTTTTACGTTGCGGATGCGCTTACCGAGGCTGTCTGCATAGTCGAGTTCGGCACGGATGCCGCTTTGCAATAGTGTGTCGACAACACCAGCGGCGTAATCGGTGTGTTTTTCAGAAACGGGGAGCACGCGCACCTGTGTGGGCGCCATCCAGAGCGGGAACGCGCCTGCGTAGTGTTCGATGAGGATTCCCATAAACCGGTCCGGGGAGCCGATAAGTGCGCGGTGGATCATGACCGGCGTTTTCTTCGTGCCGTCTTCGCCCTGGTATTCCAGTTCGAATCGTCCCGGCATGGTGCGATCCACCTGGATCGTCGAGATCTGCCACTCGCGGCCGAGCGCATCCACTGCCATGATGTCGAGCTTCGGTCCGTAGAACGCCGCTTCGCCTTCGACTGCTTTGAACTCCACGTCGCTCTTTTCAAGAATGTCGCGCAGCTGCGATTGCGACTGCTCCCACGCCTCGTCCGAACCCAAATATTTTTCCTTGTTGTTCGGGTCGCGAAGTGACAAGCGGATCCAGTAGCCGACGCCGTATGTGTTCAGGGTTTCCTTGATGATTGCGAGCACGTTCAACAGTTCGCCCTCTACCTGGTCTTCGCGGCAAAAGATGTGGCCGTCGTCCTGTGCGAACGAGCGAAGGCGAGTGAGTCCCGAGAGCTGTCCCGGACGCTCATCGCGATAGAGGTTCGCGAAGTCTGCGTAGCGCAGCGGCAGGTCGCGGTAACTGCGCGGACGCGACGCATAGATCTGTGTGTGCTGCGGGCAGTTCATGGGCTTCAGGAACATTTCGTCGTCCACGTACTGCGAACGCACGGTCATCATGTCTTCCTTATACGCGTCGTAGTGGCCGGAGAGTTTGAACAGCTCGGCTTTGTTCACGTTCGGGGTGTGTACTTCACCGAAGCCGAGCTTCGCGTTCTGCTCACGCGAGTAGTTGATGATTGCATTTCGGATTATGTTTCCTCGTGGCGTATAGAGCGGCATACCGGAGCCGACGAGGTCCGAAAAGGTGAACAGATCCTGTTCGACGCCCACTTTGCGGTGGTCGCGCTTGATCGCTTCTTCGCGCTGTATGATGTAGGTGTCGAGTTCCTCGGCCGTATTGAACGCGAGTCCGTAGATGCGGGTGAGCATTTTATTTTTCTCATCGCCGCGCCAGTATGCGCCCGCGAGTCGATCGAGCTTGAATGCGTCCGCGCTGATCTCTTTGGACGGGTTTTCCGCGTGGCCGCCGCGGCACAGGTCGGTGAACCCGCCGCACGTGTAGAGTGTGATCTTCTCGCCGCGCTCTGCGATCTCATTGATGAGTTCAGTCTTGTAGGGGTTGCCCTCGAAGCGCTTGAGGGCTTCGTCTTTCGAGACTTCCTCGTGGGTGAACTCGGTCCACTTGCTCAGCGATTTGCGCATGGTTTTCTGGAATCCTTTCAGGTGATCCTCGGTGACTTTGTCGTCGCCGAAATCGATGTCGTAGTAGAAACCGTTGTCGATCGCCGGGCCGAGCGTAAGGATCGCGTTCGGAAACTGCTCCAGCACCGACTGTGCGAGCAGGTGAGCGAGCGTGTGTCGAATGTGTTCGATGTGTGCCATAGAAAAAAATAAGGTAAATAAAAACGCCCGAGTGAACACACGATCGTTCGTGTACTCACTCGGGCGATTCAAGTAAAACCGCGGTTCCACCGAGCTTTTCCCTCTGCAGGGCAGTGGGACTCATTCAGTATCGGCTTGGGCCTGATGGCGCAGTGTGCTCCCGGTTGGTGGCCGAGACGTTCACCGATAGCGGAATGATAACGCCCGCACTCGTGAAGTCAATGACACATACAACAGAACCGCGCCTTGGGAGGCGCGGTCGGTGAGTAGCGGCACTTACGCGGCCGCAACGTTCTCGAGAAAAGTTCCGATTCGACCGCGACGGTCCGGCTCCGCATGGTGCGGCCGATTCGTTGCGCCGAACGCTTCTGAGAGAAAGTTCAGGAGCATGCTGTCATTGCGGGAGAATCGGGGATTCACCGTCCCCGCCGCGATGCGCAGCTTTTCTCTGGCACTGTCTTCCAGTCGTTCAAAGTTCTCGCGGTCCCTGATGCGTTTGAGAATGCGCGCGACCTCTCCGCACGGGGCGAGATCGGGCGACTCTCCGTCATTCAGTTTCTTGAGGACTTCTCCGGCCTTCGCGAATGTTTCCGGTGTCAAAGCGACTTCCGGCACATCTGCTTTTGTCATCAGTTTTGTCCTTGTGTACGCGCACCCCATCGGTACGTGCGTGTACCTTAAATCCTGTGCAGACGATGTCAATACTTTTATGTGAAAATCGCGGCGGGAGCGTGTCCCGCCGCGATGAGTCATCTCGGTCCGTTACCGGTCTCCGGTCCGGGTTCCGCAAGGTGCATACAGAACGAATGTGCTTCCAAGATCTTGATCTCGTCGGATCTCGATTTGTTCACGAGGAGACGCTCGAGCGTGACGACCACGTCGGCGACGTCACGAACAATCAGGAGCGCGTGTGCATACGGAACATCCGGGTGCATCTCGCGTAGTGCCGCGCGAAGTACCTCGACCGTTTTGGTGGGAGGGTCGGTGTTCAATAGTTCGCGCAGATAATCGCGCAGTGTGGTGCACGCGACACGGATAGACTCCTGTTCTTCGTCGGTCGCGTTGTCGGCGCCCCTCCCGTGAACCGTAAGGATTGCCTTCATGCACCGCCCGAAGACGTGCCGGTGGATTTCATTCGTCACTACAGATAACTCCTGGTTACGCCCGTTCTCTTTTAAACACAAAAAAGCGGCCGGCGCTAGAGCGCCTTCGCTTTCTCGGCAACAAAGCTGTCCTCTCCGTTTCGCTCCGATATCTTGCCTTTGAGCATGATGCAGTTCCCGGAGACGATGAGTTTTTCGTTTTCCTTGAGGAGATTGGGAAATATCACGACCTCGATCGAGTCGGATAGGTCCGATATCTTGAGGAATGCCATTTTCTCGCCCTTTTTGGTGAGAATAGTCTGCACCGTTTCTACATATCCGGCGATCACGGTCTCGACGTTCTTTAGGTGTTCCTTTGCATGTTTGATCGAATTCTTTGCGTTCGCGAGTTTTGCTTTGTGCTTATCGAGCGGGTGGCCGGAGATGTAGAGACCGAGCAGCTCCTTTTCCCACGCGAGCTTTGTGTCCTGGTTTGCAGCGGGCGAGGGATCGAGCTTGAGTTTTGCGAGTGCGGGTGCTGCGGCGAGACCGCCGAACAAATTACCCTGATCAACGGGGGCTTTGTTGAGTTCGCGGTGGAACTCGAGCAGACGTTCGATATTCGTGAGCAGCTGACCGCGTTCACTGAGCTCGTCGAGCGCGCCGGACTGAATAAGCGACTCCATCGATTTTTTGTTGAGGTTTTTGTCTGCGATGCGCGAGACAAAGTCCGAAATATCTTCAAACGGTCCTTTTTTCTCGCGATCGGCGCGGATAGAGTCGCCGACTCCAGTGCCGAAGTTCTTGATCGAATAGAGACCAAATCGGATCGTGCTTTCGTCGACGACCGTAAAGTTGCCGCGGCTTTCATTGACTGACGGCGGCAGAATCTGAATACCCATGCGCTTACATTCGTTCACAACCTCGGAAATCTTTTCGGTATCACCCGCATCCGCGGTGAGTACTGCAGCCATGTAGTCGACGGGGTAATTCGCCTTCATATACGCAGTCTTGTACGCGAGGTTGCCGTAGGAAGCCGCATGCGCCTTATTGAAACCGTACGCGGCAAACGTTTCGATCTGTTCCCAGAGTGTTTGTACGACCGCCGGCTTCATGCCGCGTTCCAGACAGCCTTTTTGAAACTTTTCTTTTTGTGCGGCCATTTCCGCGGGGACTTTTTTACCCATCGCTTTGCGGAACTTGTCGGCCTCGAGCCATGAGTACCCCGCCAGATCGATTGCAATCTGGAGCACGTCGTCCTGATACGTAATGACGCCGTAGGAATTCTTGAGGATTGCTTCCATTCTCGGATCCAGATAGCTGACGAGCGCCGGGTTCTTTTTGCGCTCGATGTACTGCGGGATGAAGTTCATCGGTCCCGGGCGGTAGAGTGCAACCATCGCGTTGATGTCGTGGATCACCGTCGGTTTGAGGTCTACGAGGTATGCGGTCATGCCGCCGCCAGCGAGTTGGAATACACCGAGTGTTTCGCCGCGCGAGAGCATCTCGAATGTTTTTTTGTCGTCGAGCGGAAAGTTATCGAGATCAATGTCGATCCCGAGGCGTTCTTTTACACGCGCGACGGCGTCGGCGAGGATCGAGAGGTTCGTGAGTCCAAGGAAGTCGAACTTCAATAGACCCGCGTCTTCGACCGCGTGCATGTCGTACTGTGTGATTTTCTTGCCGCCTTTCGGGTCGGGTTGAATCGGTACGAAGTCGGTTACCGGTGTCGGTGCGATGACGACGCCTGCGGCGTGCACACCGACGTGACGCGCGTTACCCTCTACCTTTACCGCAAGATCAAGCACTTCGCGCGCATCGGCGTCGCGTTTGTAGAGTTCTGCCAATTCAGGCACCTCTTCGAGCGAACCTTTGATGGTTACGGGAAATCCCTGTTTGCCGAACGGAATGATTTTTGCAATTGCATCACCGAGCGCATAGGGGTGACCGAGTGCGCGTGCTACGTCGCGTACCGCCGCGCGCGCCATCATGGTGCCGAACGTGCCGATCTGCGCCACGTGGTCATCGCCGTATTTTTCGCGCACGTAATCGATCATGTCGTCGCGTCGGTTATCGGCATAATCCATGTCGATATCCGGTGCAGACGGTCGCTCAGGGTTAAGGAATCGCTCGAACGGCAGACCGTATTCGAGGGGATTCACGTTGGTGATCCCGGAGAGATAGGTAACGAGCGATCCGGCGACTGAGCCTCGGATGTTCGTCAGAATACCGTTCTCTTTAGCGTGACGGAGCAGATCGGATACGACGAGGAAGTACGGTGAATAGCCCTTGTTCTTGATGACGGATAGCTCGTAATCCACACGGGTGAGCGTCGCATCGTTTTTCTCTACGCCGCGCTTTTCAAATCCCGCATAGGTCAGTTCGCGGAGCACGTCGTCGGCGTTTGCGTTATTCGGCAGTTTGAAATCGGGAAAGAGCCACTTACCCAAAACGAGCTCCACATTGCATTCTTCGGCGATCTTCATGGCGTTGTCGAGGGCCTCCGGTAAGTCCTTGAAAAGATCGATGGCTTTTGCGCGCGAGATGAATGAAAAATCGTTCGCCGTGCCTTCAAAATCGCGGTTGAGCGTTCCGCCGCTTCTGATCTTGGTGACAAGTTCGCGTGCAATGGCATCCGACTGCGTGAGGTAGTAGGTATCGTGGGCGGCTACGAGCGGTATGTCTGCGTCCCGGGCGAACGAAATGATCCGCTGCATCCGCTCCTCGTGTCCTTCAATTTCATGGTGCCGGGTTATTTCGGCATAGCAATCGGATCCGAATGTTTTCTTGTACCAGTCGAGCGATTCGCGAGCGCGGTCGTCGACACCGTCTTTCAAAGCTTTTGCATGTTCGCCGCCGAAGCTCGGGAGGATTGCGATCAGGCCTTCTTTGTATTCGTTGATAAGCTCGCGATCGAGACGAGGACGATAATAAAATCCTTCGATATACGCCCGGGAAACCACTTTCAGGAGATTTTTGTACCCCGTCTCGTTCTTCGCGAGGAGAACCAGGCGAGATGTCTTGTCGTCGATACGGTGCTCTTTGTCGTGGCGACTGCGCGGCGCGACAAAGAAGTCGACGCCAAGGATCGGTTTTATGCCCGCGGATTTACACTCTTTGTAAAACTCGATTGCCGCATACATGTTGCCGGCGTCCGTAAGTGCAAGGGATGTTTGGCCGTCCGCTTTGGCTGCAGCGACCAGATCTTCGATCTTCGGGATGGCCTCTAGGAGAGAATAGTGCGAATGCGTATGGAGGTGTACGAAATCGCGCTCGCTCATGCGGGGCATTGTAACAAAACGGTACGGCGGTAGAGTGGTATCAGGAAACGGAGGATAACCGGATGTCTACAGTGTATGAGGCGCCGTCCATCGACGGATTTATCGACTTGTTTCTCGCGGCGCTTGTGATGCGCGGTAAGCGCGAGGTGTGGGTGCGCACTGATGCCGCCTATGCGGAGCGTCGGCGGATGTACGCGATGTACGAGTACCTTGATCGAGCAGTCGACGAGTACAAGGAAACGCCGAAGGACGAGGTTGAAAAAGATTATCTCTACTTCCTGGTGCGACTGCGCAATCACGTTGCGCCGGGCCTCATCGGCTCGTTCGATGAACTGTACGGTTCGATACTGCGAAAGATGGCAACTATTGTGTCGGTCGACCTTGTGTACTGCTGGTACTACAAGATCGATCTGCAGAAAGTGACTGCACAATGCTGGCTCGAGCGGGCGCCGGAGCGCATCCGGAAACTCGCCGAGGAAGCGGCCGACGAATACATGAAGCCGCTCGAAAAGGAACGTGCCGCCTAAACGACACACGCAGGACCGCTCAAAAGGGCGGTCCTTCTATATATTGACTGCGTACACGGGTCGGCCTAGAGTGGTAACGGAATTACGACACACAGAAACTCGTAACGGGAGGACACTCGATGCTCAACAAAGTGCGTCACCTTCGTAAGGAGGGCACCTACAAGCTGGTCGCGTTGTGCGGCCTTGTCTGCACGGCAGTCGTGTTCGGGATCATGATGGTCGGCGGCCTCGTTTTGCAGGGCATTGCCACCCTGGGACACCGCCTGTCCACATGAAGTTCGTGCCTATTTATGCACTGTTCGGGGCCGCGCACTTGCGCGGCCTTTGCTATTATTAGTTGGTAATGAGATACGTGATCGGCATCGACGAAGCGGGTCGCGGCGCACTTGCCGGGCCGGTTTGTGTCGGGGCGGTCATGATGCCCTTGGATCTTGATTGGCGGGTCGCGTATGCCCTCGTAACGGCGCGGGGTGAACCGCGGCTCCGGGACTCAAAACAGCTCTCGGCGCAGCAGCGAGAGATACTCTACGAATACATCATCACTCACGGCCGCCTGAAACATGCGGCCGCGTTCGTTGATGCCCCGGTCATTGATTCCATCGGTATCGTGAACGCTGCGCACGAGGCGGCGGCCGTTGCGCTTTCGCGACTGGGTATCGGTCATGACAAGGCGGAAGTATTGCTCGATGCGGGCCTGCGCGTGCCTGATATGTGGCAGCAGCGCTCGTTTATCCGCGGCGACGAAACAGTCCCGGCAATATCGTTTGCGTCGATCATCGCAAAGGTAACGCGCGACCGCCTGATGGAGAGCTTGCCGGAGAGTTTTTCCGAATATCAATTCAATGAGCACAAGGGCTATGGGACGCTCGCGCACCGTAAAGCGATCGCACGGTCGGGATTGTCGGTACTGCACCGGGCGTCGTTCTGCACCCGGCTCACGGGATCTGCCCGAGAGGCCGTTTCGTCCGAGGAATAGCCCCGCGCGACTCCCGGCGCCCCTGCATCGCGACCGTGTTGCAAAAGGGCTGATTATCTGTATAATCGGCCGCACTATGGTAGTACGAATGCGTCGTAACCGATCCCAGACCGCCAAGCGGCGTTCTCATCATGGGCTCACAACCTCCCGCGTCACCGCGGACAAGCAGGGCAATACGCACCTGCGACACCGCGTTGATCCTGAGACCGGCATGTACCGCGGCAAAATGATCATAGATGTCGTGGCTCGCGCAAAGCGACAGCAGCGCCGAGACAAGCGCAAGGAGCAGGAGCTCCGTGCAAGCGGTCAGATCAAGGAAGACAAGGCGACCGAAGCAACCAAATAACAAACAAGAACAGACCGGCGAAAGCCGGTCTGTTCTTTTAAATCCACAGTTTTCGGTCCATTCATACGCTGTTTATGTTTTTGCGTGTACACTAGTGAGGTGTCCAGTTCCTTCGCTTATGGCAAATAGACATCTCGCACGATCAGTAGCACTTCAAGTGCTCTTTGAACGCGACTCCGCGGGCGGGCAGTTGTCTATGGATGATTGTTTCGGACGATTGGCAGACTATGCCAAGGAGTTCGGTGCGCGAGAGTCCGACATGCCGTTTATGAAGAACCTCCTCCAGACGGCCTGCGCGAAGCAGGGCGAGATTGACGATGTTATCGTGCGTGCCGCACCGGAGTGGCCGCTCGAGAAAATTGCGGCGATTGATAGAAATATTTTACGCATCGGTCTGACTGAGCTGTTATTTGCAGACCGCACACAGGTGCCGGCAAAAGTAGCGATCAATGAAGCGATCGAGCTTGCAAAGGCATTCGGCAGTGCTTCATCGGGCCGCTTCGTAAACGGTGTGCTCGGCGCGGTGTATGTGGAACTCGGTGAACCGGGTAAAAACGAAGGCGGGTCGCGCAAAGCACCGATGAATACCGCGAAGATGCCGCTCGAAGAGCTTGCGGGAGCGGTTGTATTTGCGGAACAAGACGGAGAATACTATCTCGCATTCGTTCACGACATTTTCGGTCACTGGACCATCTCGAAAGGCAAGGTGGAAGCCGGTGAAGACGTGCAGCAGGGAGCGATTCGCGAGATCAAAGAAGAAATGGGATTGGATATCGAAATTGTCGAAGAGATCGGCGTCAATGAATACATCGCCAATGACTCCAAGATCCAGGGCGGCAAAAAGAAAAAACGCGTCACGTACTTCCTTGCGAAATCACCCTTCACGGATATTAAGCTCGGGCCATCAGGAGGCCTCGACGATGCACAGTGGTTTCCGCTTGCAGCTGTGGGCGACCTTAACTTTTACGATGACTCGCTGACGAAGATCGTCATTCCGGCGATCAAGGCGCTCGCAAAGATCCGCGAAGGAAAGAAGTAGGGTGCGTATGGATTTCGCACCCTTTGAAGCGAGAATCGGCTACACATTTCGCCGGAAAGAACTGCTTGAGCAGGCGTTTACGCACCGCTCCTATCTCAACGAGCATCGCGGCAGCGGTCGCGAACATAACGAACGACTCGAATTTTTGGGCGACGCTATTTTGGAACTGGTCGTTACTGAATTTTTGTTCAATAAATATCCGGACAAACCGGAAGGGGAGCTGACTGCGTTTCGAGCGGCGCTCGTAAATACGGTATCCATTTCCGACGCGGCACAGTCGCTTGGGATGAATGATTTTTTGCTTCTCAGTAAAGGAGAATCGCGCGATACCGGGCGTGCACGACAGATTATTCTTGCCAATGCGTTTGAGGCGGTGATCGGTGCGATCCATCTCGATGCAGGTTATCCAGCCTCGCGCGACTTTATTTCGAAACAACTGTTCCATAAAGCCGATGCTGTGGTTGAGCAAAAGTTGTGGCAGGACGCAAAAAGCAAACTGCAGGAGCTTTCACAAGAAAAGCTGGGCATTACACCCATCTACGAGGTTGTAAGTCAGACCGGGCCTGATCACAACAAAGTGTTCGTAACGGGTGTGCGTCTCGGTGCTGAGCGCGTTGCTATCGGCGAAGGACGTTCCAAGCAGGAGAGTGAGCAGGCAGCGGCGGAAAAGGCGATTGCTGCAAAGGGGTGGTAGGGCGCTCGCGACCCGTATTATTTTTTGGGTACGAAATTTCCCTGCTGGGAAATTTCTCCGTTCTCGTTTCGCCAAACTCGAAAGCCCCAAAAATAATACGGATTCACTCGCTTCTATATGACTCGCTCGGGCCGTCGCGCTCGCGAGCCTCAAAAAAGTACCTATACGCTCGCTGCGAGTGGTGGATTCGGGTGACATAAAACGTAGCTGCATGCCCGCGTGGGTCTGCGAGCACTTCCTTGTGATTCCGGGCTAGCGGTGGCAGAGTGCCGAAAGTGTATCGGATGTAGCTAACTGAGGAGGAGTCATGTCACCGATAAGTAAGGACTATCTCGGCGAGGTAATCGCCACGGCGTACCTATTGTTTCTAGGGCTCTTGTTCAGCGGCCTTGTGGCGGTGTTCGCACCGCGCGATGTCTCGCCGCTCGGGCTGTTTCAGGTCGGGTTTGCATTGTATTTCGTTGCGATCGCGACGGTGAACAAGACAACGTTCGACCTCTCGGCGCTCGCCGTCACGATTGGCGGCCTTGCCATCAACGATTATGGGCTCAAGATCGTCACCGGCATGACTACCGAACAGTGGTGGGGCATGTTGCTGATCGCTCACGGAATGCCCGTGGCGATCGTGACCATGATCACGCACTACCGTGACGGCATTTTCAAGCGTTCACCGATATTCTGACCCGGAGGAGAAAAATGATGAGAATTGCTAAGATCGTCGGATTGTTCGCGGCGGTGCTCGCCACTGCGTGGGTCGCGTATGCGTTCTCTGCATTGAATCAGCCGAGTGCGTCGTGCCGTGCATACGGCGGCGTCGCCGGGGAACGCGCCTGGAATCAGACTACGCCGACTTGTACCTGGACCGAGGCCGGTAACAAGGACCTTCCGCCGGTATTCATGGACGGTCACTCGATGAAGCCCGCGATCCATGCGTTTCGCTGGTGCACCGAGCGGAAAGGCAGGTACACGCTCACCGGCAACAGCATCACCTGCTACCTGCCGAAGGTCTGAATCGCGCTTCTATCAGCTCTTTGAAACGTCCCGTAAGCCCAGGCTTGCGGGCGTTTTGCTTTGTTACAATGAGCGGAACATAGGATATGTATCTGAAGTCCATCGAACTCGCGGGTTTTAAATCGTTCGGCAAAAAGTCCGAGCTTGTTTTTACGTCGTCCATCGCGAGTATCGTCGGACCAAACGGCAGCGGTAAATCTAACGTGGCCGAAGCATTTCGGTTCGTCTTGGGCGAACAATCGATGAAGAGTATGCGCTCGAAAAAGGGCGAGGATCTTATTTGGGGCGGTTCGCCAACGCTTCCGCGCGGAAATCGTGCGGGCGTCAAAGTCACGTTCGACAATTCCACTCGACTGTTGGATATCGATTTTAAAGAAGTTGCGATTGAACGCATTGTGTACCGCGACGGTCAGAACGAATATCTGATGAACGGCACCGCGGTCCGCTTGAAAGATGTTATCCGCCTTCTTGCAGGTGCGAACATCGGCGGCTCGGGCTATCAGATTATCTCGCAGGGAGAAGCAGATCGTATCTTGAATGCATCGCCGCGCGAACGTCGCGAAATGGTGGAAGATGCGCTCGGCCTCAAGCTCTACCAGCACAAAAAAGCCGAAAGCGAACGCAAGCTCGAGGAAACAGGCATCAATATTGATAAGACGCGTTCACTGCGCCGCGAGATTGCACCGCACCTCAACTTTTTGCGTGTGCAGGTAGAAAAGATCGAGAAGGCGCGCGAAATGAAAGAAGAGCTTGCCGCAAAGCTCGCGGACTACCTTTCTCGAGAGCACGCGTATCTTACCCAGGAAGACGCGCGGCTGTTAGAAGACGCGCGGGCACACGAACATGAGCTGAAGGCGCTCAACGAGCGTTTGCGTGAGGCATCGGGCAAAAGCGGACGCGCGGGAGACGATGCCGCACAGGAATTGCAGCGTCGCGTACAGGAACTCACGCAGCGTGTGCAGGAGACGCGCCGCCGTCGCGAAGAGATCACGCGTGAACTCGGCCGTGCCGAAGGGGCGCTTGAAGCAACCAACATCACGGTAGAGAGCATCGTGCCGGTGCCGCACGTGCGTCAGTTTGTGCACGAGGTAGACGACTCGCTCTCGGGTGCTGAGCGCTCGGGTGATGTGTCGACGATGCGCACGGTCATTACCGACGTGCGCGGCCGAATCAAGGCATTCGTCGAAGGACTCTCCGGCACCGCCCCCGAAACAAATCAGGAGGTACAGCAGCAGATCGAACGATTGTCAGCGTCGCTGAAGCAGGTCAATGAAGAAGAAGCACATCTGACAACCGATATCGAAATGGCGCGGGCCGGTATTGCACAGAGCCGCGAAGCGTCGTTTGCCGCTGAACGTGAATCTGTGGAATTGCAGGGCAAGGTGCGCGAAGTGCGCCAGATGCTCGATTCTGCAAATGCGGCACGCGGACAGCTTTCGGGGCTGCGCCAGCGCTTTGAAGAAGAAGTGCGCGAAGGTATCGCGCTGATCGGTGCGGCGGTCCACGCGTGGGACAAAAATTCGATACCGGACGGTGCGCTTTCCGAAGAGCGAAACGTGCAAGAAAAGCGCCGCCGCGAGATCGAACGACTGAAGATCAAGATCGAAGAGAGCGGTATCGGCAACGGCGACGCGATCGTCAAAGAATTTACGCAGACCAAAGAGCGTGACGAATTTCTGACGCGCGAGCTCGCTGATCTGGAAAAGAGTGCAGAATCCCTCAAAGACATCATTGTCGAACTGGAAAAAACCATCGACGCGCGGTTCCACGACGGACTCAAGGACATCAACGTGGCACTCAACACCTTTTTTGCAAAGCTGTTCAACGGCGGGGAAGCGAAGTTTATGGTGGAGAAACCGAAGCGCGCCTCGCGCAAGGACCTCGATGACGACGAAGAACTCGAGGATACTGTTCCCGAAGAAGAGGAGATCTATGCGGGACTTACGGTATCAGTGCATTTGCCGCGCAAAAAAGTACACGGACTCGAAGTGCTCTCCGGCGGTGAGCGCGCGCTCACATCGATCGCGATGATCTTTGCGATGTCGCAGGTGAATCCGCCGCCGTTTTTGATCCTGGACGAAACCGATGCTGCACTCGACGAGGCGAACAGCAAGCGCTACGCCGACATGATCCGCGAATTGGGTCAGAAGTCGCAGCTGATTGTCATCACGCACAACCGCGCAACTATGGCGGCTGCGGGTGAGCTCTACGGCGTCACGATGGGAAGCGACGGCGTATCGAAACTTCTTTCAGTTAAATTTGAAGAGGCGACCAAGGTTGCAAAGTAGTTCAAAGAACAGGTAGTCTCTCGGTAGGAAACAGGGAGAACATCGCATGAACTCGGGAAGAGTTGTGTGGGTCATTTCGGACTCATCGGGTGAGACAGGCCATCACTTGGCAGAAGCGTGCTTGGAGCAGTTCAGCTCCGTTCATGTTCGAGTGCAGCGCGTGGCACATGTTCGTACGACGGAAATGGTGGCGCCGGTGTTTGCACAGGCAGCCGACGCGAAAGCGCTTGTTTTTTATTCGTTCGTGAAAGATCGAATGAGAGAGGCGGCGAAAGAGAGTGCGGAACATTTCGGAGTGTTTGCGGTTGATGTAATCGGCGGTCCGATGCAGATCGTGGGACAGTGGCTGCAGATGGAACCGTCGCACAAGCCCGGCCGTGTGCTCGATAAGCAGTACTTTACCCGCATCGAGGCGCTTGCATTTGCGCAAAAACACGACGACGGGCAGCGGCCCGAAGATCTGCCGCTCGCCGATGTGGTCTTGCTCGGGCTCTCGCGGAGCGGGAAAACGCCGCTCATGCACATGCTTGCGGATCACGGATTGCGGGCGGCGAATATTCCGCTTGTTACGGAGGTCCCGCCTCCCGAACAGCTTTCGCTCGTGGAGCCGAATCGTGTGTTCCTGCTTCGCATCCAGCCGGAAAGACTCCGTAGTATTCGTATGCAGCGACTGAAAAAACTCGGCCTAGACGAAAGCTCACCGTACGTGAACCCGCGACTCATTCAAGAAGAGGTGCGGATGATCGAGCGTTTGCATGCGGATCACCCCGAATGGCGTACCGTCGATATGACACGTCGCGCGGTTGAAGAGGCTGCCGGCGAGATCATTCAGTTGCTCGGTCCGATCGAGGTGTAAAAGGAACGAAGGCCGGTGAGATTCACCGGCCTTCTTTGTTTTTTAGGATGAGGGTCGTTCGCGCTTACGCTTTTCGACTTCGCGCGCCCATGCCTCGTTTGCTTTTTTAGCTAAAGCCGCGGCAAGGGCTTCGCGTTCGGCTTTGCGGGCGCGCATGACCTCTATCGGAGCGATGTCGCCGATTCCGGCCTCGTACGCGAGATCGGAATTCACGTCTTCCTGCGATGGGGCAAATGCCTGCTTTGGGTTCTCGTATGCATGGCCGGCTTCACCCACATTAGTCGCACGTCGGTCTTCGATGTTCTTTGAGCGGCGCCAATCGGGAAATGAATGTGTTTTGTGTATGTCTGCGTCTTTGAGTTCCTGCGCGGCTTCGGTTGTGCGGCGGGCGATCTCGCCGTCTGTCGCACCCAACAGAATGCCTGTACCGAATACGGCAGCGCGAGCCGCGTCTTTGAGGCGGGCCTTCTTTTCCTTTATGTCCTTCTTCTTTCGCTCTAAGCTCACGACCCCATAATACCGCACGCGGAGAGTCGCATCGCTGCGTATTTCAAAAGAAAAGGACCGGACGAATCTGTGTTCGCTCCGGTCCCAAGGATCATCGGCTGTTCGCGGCATGTCGCTCCTCCACGTCGACGGTACATTCGGAAATTTTTTCACCGAGGATGCTCGTTACCACACCCTCAATGTCGGCTTTCTGCTTACACGTGTGCAGGTATGCACTCGCGAGCGTGATCGCCGCTTCTACAACACACATGGAGTTGTAGATTGCGCCGATCCGCTCAAGCGCATCGCAGAGTTGCCGGTACTCGTCGTGAGTGAACGTGCCGCGGAGCATAATGCTCGCGCGGGGTCTGTGCACCTTTACCACCTCCTTTCGACCTTCACTCAATCATGAATCGGCTGTGGTGCAAATGAAGGGCGGATGGAGGCCGAAAGGGCAAGATTGGACCACGATTTGACGGTCGATGCCAACTTTGCTAAAGTCCTGCCATGTTGAAAATTCGTATGCAGCGAGTGGGCCGCATTAACATGCCGTCATACCGCATTATCGTGGTGGAACACACCGAAGGACCGAAGACCGGCAATATAGTCGAGAAGGTAGGTACCTATAATCCCCGCTCAAAGGAGCGCGCGATCGATGCCGATCGTGTGAAGTACTGGATGTCAGTCGGCGCACAGCCGTCGGACACCGTGCACAATATGTTGGTCAGCCTTGGTATCTTGAATGCCAAGAAGATCAACGTACTTCCGAAGTTTGTAGAGCCGGAGAAGCCGGCAGAGGAGGTAAAGGAGGAACCGAAGGCAGCAGCACCGGCAGCCGCTGAAGAAGCAGCACCGGAAGCAGCAGCTGAGGAAACTCCGGCCGCTTAACCACACAAGGGTTTTGACCCGACGCTCTCCGAGCGTTACTCTGTAGGTAATTACCTCTAACGACTGTACGACTGATATGGAACGCGACCAGCAATTTTTGGACTACGTGATCAAGGCGCTCGTAGATCATGCGGAAGATGTAAAAATCACCCGTGTTGTCGACGAGATGGGAGTGCTGTTGACGCTTTCGGTCCACAAGGACGACATGGGCAAGGTGATCGGACGCTCGGGTGCAACCGCCAAGGCGATCCGCACCATCCTGCGCGTGGTCGGCATGAAGTACGACGCCCGCGTGAACCTCAAGATCGAGGAGCCGGAAGGAAGCGAGCGCGGTAACGGGCGCGACATGGCAAGCTCTGACGACGAATCAGACACGCCGGAAGATCCGGGAGCGTCCGCAGGTAGCTACCAGCGAGACACGACCGTAGACGACGTGATCAACGACCTCAAAGAGGGTCGAATGTAATCAAGCCTCAAAACAAAAACACCGCCCGAAGTAAAAATCGGGCGGTGTTTTTAATTGCTCGACAGGGTAGGTACAAGGTCTATACTCAGGGTCCTTTAGAGGAACTTATTTCATATATATGAATCCGCAGATTCCGACCCGTCGCATCGCGCAGGCTATTGCGCTCCTTATCATTGTTGTTCTTGGATACGCGTTTTTCCCGTTCACCATCATCAATGCGGGTGAGCGCGGTGTGGTAACGCGCCTCGGCGCATACGTGCGCACCGTGGATCCGGGTATCAACTGGGTCACACCCATCATCGAACGCGTGAGTGTGTTCGACGTTCGTACGCAGAAAGAGCAGACCGACGCATCAGCAGCATCGAAGGACCTGCAGACCGTAAACGCTGTTGTGGCGGTGAACCACAATGTGGACCCGCAGAAGGTGGGCGAACTCTATGTAAAAGTCGGTCCGGAATACAAGACTCGCATCATCGACCCGGCAGTACAGGAAGTCGTGAAAGCGGTAACTGCACGCTATACGGCGGAGGAGTTGCTTACCAAGCGCGCTATCGTGACCGAAGAAATTCAGTCGCTCCTTTCGAATCGCTTGTCGACCAACGACATAGAGGTAACGGCTGTGTCGATCGTGAACTTCAACTTCTCGCCCACGTTCAATGCGGCGATCGAAGCAAAGGTAACGGCAGAACAGAACGCGCTCGCCGAAAAGAACAACCTTGCCGCGGCGCAGTACCAGGCACAGGCGATCCGCGTAAAGTCCGAAGCGGCGAACAACGAGAAATACATTCAGCTTCAGCAGCTCGAGGTGGAGCGAGCCGCGATCGAAAAGTGGAACGGCGTGTTGCCGACTCAGATGATTCCGAACGCTACGCTCCCGTTCATCAACCTGACGAAATAGGGAACGTCTCCGAAAGCACCGCCGAACGGCGGTGCTTTTTATTTGTTGCGAAGGCGACTGTCCGGGGTGTCCATGGGGATGGTGATGTCTGCACCGTTGTCGGAAAGCGACATGTCGTCAATCGGATTCCGTATTGCTGCTGCGGGGTTTGCCGATAGCAGCATCGCCGCGAGAATCGGGATTGTTGAAATGTGCTGAAGTCGCCGAAACTTCTTTGCCATACCTGTAATACACCGAGGCATCGTTGTTTATTTCATGGGCCTACAGTAAGGTGGCCGCATGGCCTCAGCCAAAACTCAAAAACCTACCCATTTTCATATCGTCACGTTGTTTGCCGAGAGCATCGAGCCGTATTTGAACAGCTCTATTTTGGGACGCGCGGTGAAGGACAAGAAGATCAAGGTCTCGTACTACGATCCCAAGGACGTTACCCGTGACCGCTACGGTCGCGTGGACCGCCGTCCGTACGGCGGGGGCCCGGGCATGGTGCTTGAACCGGATGCAATGCTCCGCGCAGTAGAGAAGGCGCAGAAAAAGTGTGCCAAGGGCAAGAAGCCCGAGATTGTGTTCTTTGCGACCGACGGGGAACAGTTCGATGAACCAATGGCGCAGAAATTGTCGAAGAAAAAAGACATTATTTTTATCTGCGGTCGCTACGAAGGAATTGACGCACGTGTGCAGAAAATTCTGAAAGCAAAAAAGGTGACTGTGGGCCCGTATGTGCTCACCGGCGGCGAATTGCCGGCGGCGACCATGATCGATGCAATCGCGCGATTCATTCCCGGCGTGCTCGGCAAGGCCGAATCGCTTGAGCGCTCGCGAGTATCTGCGCCCGAGGTCTACACCCGACCCGAGGTATTGGAGTGGAAGAAAAAGAAATACAAAGTTCCGTCTGTGCTTCTGAGCGGTAATCACGCCGAAATGGATAAGTGGAAGCAGGGAAAACAGCCCGGTGACAAATGAGGTGAATATCTCAATTGACCTCTGCGCAAAGCGGGCGTAGTGTTTTGGCAGACTTAAGCTGTGGTGCGGTATCGCAGTACGGTCTCTTCGCATGGGGTTATTTGCGATGACTGATGAGACGGGAACGGAAACTCCCAAAGTGGTGAGATGCAGCGACATTCCGACATCCACGTGGCCGTTCGGCCACAAGGGGGGTGGGGGCACGCTGGATCCGCTGAGTCCGGCAGCACTTGCCGGACAACCGGCCGGGCGATTCCGCCAGGGATCGCCGGGGGTGTCGCAGCGGATGCATCCGCTGCCGAAGAAGTCGTAGACTTCGAAATAGTTCTGCGTAATGGGGGCCTGGAACCTTGAATTCCAGGCCTTTTCATCTTGTGAGAATGCGACAGACCAGCCACGTGCTGTACAGTCTCTAGGCGGATACAGGGTCCAAAATCGCCCCAAAAGCCCCCAATATGGGCTTCATAGAGCCTTAATTTGACAGGTCACCGGAATCCGACTATATTACGCACACATTTGCTCCCGATTGTGTTGCGGCTACGGGTAAATTTGCAGTCTTACAGTCGCCTAACGGCGACAACAGGCGTTTCGATTCTGTCGAAGCGTCTCATTTTATAAAGGTGTGCAGATAGTCACATACGGTTCGGCTGCTCACGCAGCTGCGTCGTGTGTCAAAAATCGCATGGCAAAAGCGAAGAACGCGGTTCGTCCGCAGAAGTATTTCGGCCGCTTCCGAGAGCCCCTCGTGAAGCTTCCGAGCCTTGTGGAATCTCAGATCGATTCCTTCCGCCAGTTCGTCGACGGCGGAGCAGAGCGCGTGTTCAAGGAGTTCTCTCCGATCTCCGATCACTCGGGCAAAAAGTTCGAACTCGAACTCGTAAAGTTCTCGTTCGGTGAGCTCCGATGGGATGAACAGTACGCAAAGCGTTTTATGAAGACCTACGAGAGTCCGCTCTCGATGGTAGTTCGCCTCAAGAACAAGACGACCGGCGAGAAAAAGGAACAGGAGATTTTCCTGGCCGATTTCCCGTGGATGACCGCGCACGGCACGTTCATCATCAACGGCGTGGAACGCATCGTTGTTCCGCAGCTCGCACGCTCATACGGCGTGTTCTTCGAATCGATCCCGTACAAGGGAAAGAACTACTTCGCAGCCAAGATCATTCCTGCACGCGGTGTATGGATCGAAATCGAATCCGATGCAGACGGCGCAATGTACGTAAAGGTTGACCGAAAGCGCCGCTTCCCGGTTACCTCACTCTTGCGCGTACTCGGCCTCAAGACCGAAAAGGAGATCACCGCAAAGTTCGAAAAGACGGCGGCAAAAGACGCGATGGCCGCAACCCTCGCGCTTGATCATGCGCACACCACCGAAGAGGCATACGTAGAAATCTACCGCCGCCTCCGCGACGGTGATATCGCTACACCGGATAATGCTCGTGACCACGTCAACTCGATTCTCTCTGCCGAGCGCTACGACTTCTCGCGTGTTGGCCGATTCCACTTCAACCGACGTTTCGGTTTGGGTACGTCCGAAAAGGATGTGCAGAACCAGACCCTCACTCTCGAGGATGTGGTTCGCATCGTCACGCACATCGCGGAATTGAATGCCAACCCGCATGCAGAAGCAGACGATATCGACCACCTCGGATTCCGACGCGTTCGCTTTGCCGGCGAATTGCTCGAACAGCGCATGCGCGTGGGGCTCTCTCGCATGAAGCGCAACATCCAGGACCGCATGGCGATGGTTGATCCGGAGACGACTGCACCGGTCTCGTTCGTAAACCCGCGACCGTTCCAGGCCGCGATCCGCGAATTCTTCACGACCGACCAGCTCTCGCAGCTCATGCAGCAGTACAACACGCTCGACGAGATCGAACACCTCCGCACACTCTCGACCCTCGGTCGCGGCGGTCTTACATCCGAACGAGCAGGTCTCGAAGTGCGCGACGTACACTCGTCGCACTACGGACGTGTCTGCCCGATCCACACACCGGAAGGTAAGAACATCGGACTCGTGCTCCACATGTCACTCTATGCCCGACCGAACGAGTTCGGCATCATCGAAACGCCGTACGCAAAGGTAGAGAAGGGTGTCATCACCAAAGACATTCACTACTTGAACGCGCTCGAAGAAGAGCAGTACGCGATTGCGCACGCAGCCACGCCGCGCGACGACAACGGCAAGCTTACGGTCAAGATGGCCGAAGTGCGCATGCAAGGTAAGCCGACGCTCGTAAAGCCGACGGAAGTCGACTTTATGGAAGTAGCGACCAACCAGCCGTTTTCCGTTGCGACATCGCTCATTCCGTTCGTTGAAAACGACGACGCGAACCGTGCACTCATGGGTTCGAACATGCAGAAACAGGCTGTTCCGCTCGTGGTCCCGGATGCACCGGTCGTCGGCACCGGCATCGAATCGATCGCCGCACGCGACTCCGGACGACTCATTCTTTCTGAGGAGGCGGGCGAAGTGACGTATGTCGACGCAGCGCTCATCAAGGTAAAGAACGCAGACGGCAAGACCAAGGAATACCCGCTCGTAAACTTTATGCGAACGAACGGCTTTACCACCTTCCACCAGCGACCGGCGGTATCCGTCGGCGACGCGGTCAAGAAGGGTGGTTTGCTTGCAGACACCTCTACATCGGTGAACGGTCAGATGGCGATCGGACAGAATGTCCGCGTAGCCTTCCTCCCGTGGTTCGGTGCAAACTTCGAAGACGCAATCGTTATCTCTGAAAAGCTCGCCAAGGAGGCTCGCTTTACCTCGATCCACATGGAGGAGTTCGTGTGCGTCGTGCGCGACACCAAGCTTGGTCCGGAGGTCACGACACACGACATCCCGAACGTATCTGAATTCAAACTCCGTAATCTCGACGAAGACGGTGTGGTCCGCATCGGTGCAGAAGTGCGCCCGGGCGACATTCTTGTCGGTAAGGTCACGCCGAAGGGCGAGACGCAGCTCACTCCGGAAGAGCGATTGCTCCACGCGATCTTCGGCGAAAAGGCCAAAGACGTGAAGGACACATCGCTCCGCATGGAAGGCGGCAAGCGCGGCCGAGTCATCGGCGTAAAGATTTTCAGCCGCGAAACGGGCGATCAGCTCGAATCGGGCGTGATCAAGCGCGTGCACATCGAAGTCGCACAGCTCCGCACGATCTCGGTGGGCGACAAGCTCGCCGGTCGTCACGGCAACAAGGGTGTTATCTCCCGCATCTTGCCGGAAGAGGACATGCCGTTCGACAAGGACGGTAATCCGGTAGACATCATCTTGACTCCGCTCGGCGTTCCGTCCCGTATGAACCTCGGACAGATTCTCGAAACGCACCTCGGTCTCGCAGCAGAAATGCTCGGCTACCAGGCGATCGTTCCGTCTTTTGCCGGCGCAACCGAAGCAGAAATCCGCTCGGAACTCGCAGCAGCAGGCGTACCGGAAAACGGTAAGCGAACATTGTTCGATGGCCGCACCGGCGAAGCATTCGCGCAGGACGTCATGGTCGGCGTGATGTACATGCTCAAGCTGCACCACATGGTGGAAGACAAGATCCACATGCGATCCATCGGTCCATACAGCCTTACCACGCAGCAGCCGCTCGGAGGCAAAGCCCAGAACGGCGGTCAGCGTGTGGGAGAAATGGAAGTGTGGGCATTCCTCGGTTACGGCGCGGCATACTCGCTCCGAGAAATTCTCACCATCAAATCAGACGACATCTTGGGCCGCTCTGCCGCGTTCGACGCGATCGTATCCGGCAAGCGCATCGAAGAAACAAACACACCTGCTACGTTCAATGTCTTGGTCCGACACTTGCGTGGTCTTGGTATCGACATCGACTTCCTGGAATCGAAGCCGGAACTTTAATCGCCCGATAATCACTCACATCTATGTCACTCCAAAAGAAAAAGGACATCATCCCCGCATCGTTCGAAGCCGTCGCAATGCGACTCGCTTCTCCTGACCGCGTTGCAGAGTGGTCGTACGGCGAAATCACAAAGCCGGAAACCATCAACTACCGAACCCAGCGACCGGAAAAGAACGGCCTCTTCGATGAGCGCGTCTTCGGTCCTGAAAAGGATTACGAATGCTACTGCGGTAAATATCGCGGTATCCGCTTCCGCGGCATCGTGTGCGAAAAGTGCGGTGTAGAAATCACGCGCGCTATCGTACGCCGCGAGCGCATGGGTCACATCGACCTCGCTACGCCGGTTGCACACATCTGGTTCCTCCGCGGCATTCCGTCGCGCATCGCGCTCATGCTCGGTCTTTCGGCCGCAGAAGTTGAGAAGGTGGTCTACTTCGCCGGTTACATCGTGACCAAGGTAGACGAAGACGTTCGCACCCAGCTCTTGAAGGACCTCGAACAGGAGTTCCAGCAGAAGAACAAGGCTGCAGCGAATGCGGATGTAAAAACTGAACTCAAAGAAAAGGCCACCAAGGCCAAGAAGGAGATCGAATCGATCAAAGAAGGCGTAGTGCTCGACGAAGCTGCGTATCACTTGTTTGCCGTGAAGTACGGCGCCATGTTCCGCGCTGCAATCGGTGCAGAAGCGCTCTACCAGATCTTGAAGCAGATCGACCTCGACAAGCTCATCGTCAAATTGAAGGAGCAGTACGAGAAGGCAGGTGCCGCAGAAAAGGACAAGGTGCGAAAGCGACTTGGTCTTGCAGAAGCGCTCAACCGCGCAGGCGTTCGTCCGGAATGGATGTTCCAGACACGACTCCCGGTCGTGCCGCCGGCACTCCGCCCGATGGTCGCCCTTGAAGGCGGTCGTCATGCATCGTCGGACCTCAACGACTTGTACCGCCGCGTGATCAACCGAAACAACCGCTTGAAGCGATTGCTCGCGATCCACGCACCGGAAGTCATCCTTCGCAACGAAAAGCGAATCTTGCAGGAAGCAGTCGACGCATTGCTCGACAACTCCATGCGCCGCGGCGCAGGCGTACTCGGCATCCTCGGGGGCCGACGCCGCGCTCTCAAGTCGCTCGCTGATTACCTGAAGGGTAAGCACGGCTACCTCCGACAGAACCTGCTCGGTAAGCGTGTCGACTACTCGGGCCGCTCCGTCATCGTTGTCGGTCCGGACCTGGCACTCGACCAGTGCGGTCTTCCGAAGCACATGGTGCTCGAACTCTTCCGACCGTTCGTTATTCAGGGACTCCTTGCACGCGAACTCGCATACAACATCCGCGGTGCAGGTCGTCTCATCGAAGACGAAGCACCGGAAGTCTGGCCGATCCTCGAAGAGGCGATCCAGAACAAGTACGTGCTCTTGAACCGTGCACCGACGCTCCACCGCCAGTCGATCCAGGCATTCCGCCCGGTCCTCATCGAAGGCAATGCTATCCAGGTACACCCGCTCGTATGCCCTGCGTACAACGCAGACTTCGACGGCGACGCAATGGCAGTTCACGTACCGCTTTCCGAAGCTGCACAGCTCGAAGCAAAGATGATGATGTCTGCGAACAAGAACATCCTCAAGCCGGGTTCCGGCGACGTGGTTGTCGCTTCCAAGCTGCTCGACATCGTGCTCGGCTGCTACTGGATGACCAAGTCCGTAGACGGACTCAAGGGCGAAGGCAAGGCATTCCCGACGACCAACTCCGCGATCACCGCGTTCGACTTCGGCGCGATCGATATGCGTGCAAAGGTAAAGGTGCTTCCGTCTGATTCTCCGAAGTACGCGCAGTACGAGGGCAAGGTGTTTGAGACGACCGTCGGTCGACTCCTCTTCAACTCTGTATTGCCGTCTGACTTCCCGTACATGAACGAGGAGATCACGAACAAGCGCATGGGCGCACTCGTGCACAATCTCGTTGCGCACTACTCGCTCGACGGCATCCCGAAGATTCTCGACTCGATCAAGAAGTTCGGATTCCGCTACGCGACGCAGGCGGGCATTACCTGGTCGATCTCCGACGTCGTCATTCCGTCCGTGAAGGAGGGAATGGTGAAGGACGGACTCGAACAGGCTGCGCGTGAGCTCGACAACTACAACAACGGCTTGCTCACCGAAACCGAGCGACGCCGTGCAACCATCGACATCTGGGCGAAGACCTCGAACGAACTGCGAAAGCATGTCGTCGAAGCGCTCGACAAACAGGGTCCGGTGCACGACATGATCACATCCGGCGCACGAGGTTCCGTGGTGCAGCTCCACCAGATGGTGGGCATGAAGGGTCTCATCACCAACCCGCGCGGCGAGATCATCGAATTCCCGATTACATCGAGCCTCAAGGAAGGACTCACGCCGATCGAGTACTTCATCTCTACACACGGTGCACGTAAGGGTCTTGCCGACACCGCGCTTAACACGGCGCGCGCAGGCTACCTGACCCGACGACTCTTCGACGTAGCTCACGACGTGGTCGTGCTCGAAGCAGACTGCGGTCAGCGCGAAGGTGTGCTCATCCCGCGACCGGGCAAGGAGAACATCGGCGGATCATTCGGCGACCGAGCAGCAGGACGCGTACTCGCGGAGGATGCTATGGACGGCGATACGGTCGTGTTCAAGCGCAATCACATGATCACTCGTGACGAAGCGGTCATCATTGAAAACAGTGGTATTCAGGAAATCCTGGTCCGCTCTCCGATGACATGCAAAGTCGCACGAGGCGTGTGCCAGAAGTGCTACGGCGTCGATCTCACCAACGGTGAACTCATCGACGTGGGCGAGGCTGTCGGCGTTATCGCCGCACAGGCTATCGGCGAGCCGGGTACACAGCTCACGATGCGTACGTTCCACACCGGAGGCGTTGCAACCGCAGGCGGCGACATCACGATGGGTCTCCCGCGTGTTGAAGAAGTCTTCGAGTGCCGCATTCCGAAATTGCCGGCTGCTATCTCGCGCGTTTCCGGCGTCGTCACAGACCTCATCAAGGACGGCCAGGAAACCGTGATCGTGATCCTTCCGGACACTGCATCGACCGCAAAGACGGCGAAGGGTGTAAAGAAGGAGACCGAGTACCGCATCCACCCGCTCCGAACCATCCACGTAAAGGTGGGTGACCAGGTGCAGAAGGGTCAGTTCCTCACGGACGGCTCAGCGGACTTGGAAGAACTCTTCCTCTTGGGCGGCAAGGAAATCGCACAGCAGTACATCATCAACGAGATCACACGCATCTACGAATTGCAGGGCGTATCGACGGCGCGCAAGCACCTCGAGATCATCGTGAAGCAGATGTTCAGCCGCGTGCAGGTTTCGAACTCGGGCGACACAGGAGTTTCGGCAGGAGAAATCATCACCGACTTCGAACTCGAGCGCATCAACAAGGTGCAGAAGGAGGTCGACGGGGAACCGGCAAAGGCAAAGTCGCTCTTGCTCGGTATCACCGAAGTCTCGCTCACCCGCGCTTCGTTCCTCTCGGCGATTTCGTTCCAGAACACACCGCGCAAGCTTGCAGAAGCTGCGGTATCCGGTGCGATCGACCGACTCATCGGTCTCAAGGAGAACGTGATCATCGGCCGCTTGATCCCGGCAGGTACGGGCTTCAAGGGCTCGAAGAAGCACGGCTACATCCAGGACATGGAGGCAAAGTTTGCCGCCATGCAGCCGACAGAAGTTCCGGAGGCGAACGTTTCCGAAACAATGCGCGCCTAATACTCATGGCCGCAACAAAAACGACCCCGCGAAGGGGTCGTTTTTGTTAGGGGAGCGTGAGTACTGTCCTGCTTGACAAGAGGGTATATATGTGTTAACATGCCAAACAGCCCGAATTCTCAACGTTAATCCATCCATTGGGGAGGAAGCGACCATGACCATCGTGATCAAGGACGGCAAGGCGTATCAGGTGGTGTCGGTGTCGAAGTGCGGCACGAAGACGCTGCTGCGCCCGACCCAGATGCCGATGCGCGCGGTGGTCACCCTGATCGCCGCCCAGAAGCTGACCGACATTGCACAGACGATGCGTGCGGCCCTGGCTCCGAAGGCCGAGGAGCAGACGAAGTCGGCAACGACTCCGCCCGCTCCCAGGAATCCGCCCGGTGCTCCGAGCAACAACAGCTCGAGGGCATGTGCTGTCGGATCGTATGGTCCGCGGCACCTGGTGCGGCAGTCGCTGCGGCGACTGCGGGGTTGAGGAACAACAATTGATCTTGAGGCCATGCCGTCGCGCATGGCCTTTTGATTTTGTAGTCGGTCGCGCCGGTTTTTTGTTTGTGATACAAGGTGCCAAGGATACGGAGGTATCAGGATGATCAAGAAGCCAAGCGAGATCGGCGAAGCAATACGCGAAGTCATCGGTTCGCTCCCGAAACAATCGGGCGACAACATGCCGCCCTTGCACGGGTGGCAGCAGGTAACGGCAGATTTGCCGTCGTTGATCGACATGGAGCGCGTATATCGCGCGTTCCATCCGCTCATTCATGGCGGCGAACACGCGGCACTCACACAGATCGCGGAAGCGATGGAGGAGTTTCGCGGCGCGCAGCCGTTCGAGGAAGGTGACGCACTGTACAGTGCGATCATGTTCACCCGCCACGTCGGCAGCTTTTTGTTCACGTTCGGCTTGAATGATCCGAGCGTTCGCATGTATTGCATGGGCGTCTCGTGGCAAAACGATGACCGTCGGGCCATCGAGCAGCTCGCGCACTGCAGCCGAATGGCATCCGACTTCGAGGATCGCGTCGAGACGAAGTACCTCGATGTGCGGGACGCACAGATCGGCAAGCACGGTATCGCGCCTGCACCCAAAGAGCCTGAGTGGGAGCGGTGCGGATTTGCCCCCAGCAGTCAGTGAAACGAGAAGCGGGATGCGCAGTCATCCCGCTTTTGTTTTTGTATACCCGTGCTTTGATGAGAGAGGTACAACACGCAAAAAACTGACGGGAGAGAAACCATGATGGTCGCCGGATCGAGTCATGAAGTGGAAATGCGTACCTGTGACGAACGGAAGTCGGTGGCGATTTTTCGCCGGGTCGAAGACGTGCTGTCGGAAGCCCGGAGCGAAAAAGAAACGGTTGCGCAGGCGCTCGCACGGGTGCGCACGCTGATGCATACCGAGTTCAGGGACGTCACCATCATTCGGAGCTTTGCCATTGACGATGCGCAGGGCCTCGGCGAATGGCATATGCGGGTCCGCTATCCCGGAGGTCGCGAAGTTGCTATCACGCATGACGCGTGAAATGGTAAAAGAGCCGGTCAGCGTTTTGCTGCCCGGCCTTTTGACGTTTAGAGCGCGGCTTTGTATTGTTGCTGCGGTCAACCAGGAACAGGAGACGGACAATGACTAAGTCAGGAAAGTTGGATGCATCGACCCAGTTGTTGCTCGACCGTGCCAGTAAGCAGTGCAGGGGGCGGACCATCGACCTCGTGAAGACGCTGCTCGCCTCGATCCGAGGCATCGACGTCGACTCTCTGCCGCGCTCAGGCGTCGGCGAGGTGTCGGCTGCAGAAGCGACGGCCTTGCAGCAGCTCGCGCCGCGACTGCTGGAAAACGCCTTCGCCGAGCTGAAGATCAAGGATGCGGCGTGATGATCGACGTCGACGCGATCCGCGAAAAGTGGAATGGATATCCGAACATTCAACGCTTTATCCTGATCCAGGCGCAGTACGGCAACGATCCGCTTATGCGGCGACTCGAGCGAATGAGTCCGGCGCAGGTAGCAGTGCTCCTCGCATCGTCGCTCGCCGAAATGGAGGCTATGGCGGGCGCGTTGTTGCGCGGCATGGACCGCGCAGCGCAGGGTCTGCCGCCGAAGGAGTAGGTACGAATGCCGAGTGGTCACGCCACTCGGCATTTACATATTGTGGAAAATGTTGTATCGTAACGCCGGCCAAAACATCACTGAGGAGGATCTACGTGCCGCCATTTCTATCGTCCAAACGAGTCATTGCTATCGTGATCGCACTCGGGTTCATCGCAACCGGGTATGCTCTCCCGCGTGTGGTGCAGAGCGCAACCGAGATCACGCCCACATCGGTGCGTATCGTCCGGCCCGACGGATTCTATTCGACGGTCTCGTACGTGCGCGATGATGCGCGCGGCACCGAATCGGTGCACGCATCAACGCTGGCGCTGCGCAACGTGCATGTCGACTACAGTGCGGCATGCTCGTGCATCAAGCGCTTTACGCACTACTCCGGCGTCACCGTCTACACGGTGTTCGTGTATCCGGAGCGGAGCGAGGCGTTCTATATGCTCGGTGTGCACGATACGACCGACGGCATTCCGCAGCATCCCGGCACGACGATACCGATCTCGAAGGCCGGCGCGGAGATCGCGCAGGCGCAATCGGTGCTCGACGAGGTCCGGAAACGGTTCGCGAATCTGGTACCGAAAACCTAAGGGGGCACGGTATGGCAGCATCACCAGGAGACCACGGTCACGGCGGCTCGAACAGGGTCATTGCGCTCGGTGCAATGGTCGTCGTACTCGTGGCCGGATACGTCGGCGGCGACTCGGTGAACAACATCAGGCTCGGCATGTCGGTCTCGATCGGTGCCATCGGTTTTGCGTTCCTGATTGCACGCGGATGAACAGTACAGCTCCGGATTCGGCAACGAATCCGGAGTTTCGCTTTTCTATATCGGGAAGGGCATAATGGCTCTACCTATGGCCTCTGACACCGTACAGCAAATCAAAGACCGACTATCGATCGTCGACGTGGTCTCGCAGTACGTAAAGCTGGAGCGTGCGGGCGCGAGCACCCGTGCCCGCTGCCCGTTCCATGCGGAGCGCACGCCCAGCTTCCACGTATCTCCCGAACGCGGTACGTATCACTGCTTCGGCTGCGGCGAAGGCGGCGACATATTTTCGTTTATCGAAAAGATCGAAGGGCTCGATTTCAAAGGAGCACTCAAGGTGCTCGCCGAAAAGGCGGGGGTAGAGATTGAGTACGAAAAGCCAGAGCAGAAAGACGCGCGCGACCGCATGTTTGAGCTCCTCGAAGCTGCGACCATTTTCTATACATCGCGCCTGACCGACGAGGCCACCAAATACCTGAAAGACCGCGGGCTCACCGACGGCACGATCAATCAGTTCCGCGTCGGTTGGGCGGGGGATTCGTGGAGCGCAGCGTCGGAGTTTTTTAAGTCGAAAAAGTTCAACGACAACGAAATAGTGGAGGCCGGTCTCGCCAAAAAGAGTGAGCGCGGGGGACTGACCGACAAGTTTCGCAACCGCATCATGTTCCCCATCGGCGACCCTGCGGGGCGCATCGTCGGATTCTCGGGCCGCATATTCGGCGACAAGGCGTCGCCCGAGGCCCCGAAATATCTCAACTCGCCGGAGACGCCGCTGTTCCACAAATCGCGCATTCTCTACGGATTCGACAAGGCCAAGCAGAGTATTCGCAAACATAATTTTGCGATCCTTGTAGAAGGACAGATGGATCTCTTGATGTCGCACGAAGCGGGATGGGGCAACACTGTTGCGGTATCAGGCACTGCATTTACGCCCGAGCACGTGACGCTCATCAAGCGCATGACCGAGAATCTGGTGATCGCACTCGATGCGGACCAGGCAGGTATCAAGGCGGCGGGCAAGGCGGCACGTGTGGCACTCCAGGGCGGAATGAATGTAAAAGTCGCACAGCTACCGGCGGGGAGCGACCCTGCGGATCTGATATTGAAAGAAGGCGTGGAGGCTTGGCGCGCCGCGATTCGCGACAGCAAGGACATCATTACGTTTTTGCTCGACGTGCTGTACACGCACGCACCGGAGCGCGACAAGTTTCGCCGCAATGTAGAAGCGGTGGTATTGCCGTACCTGGCCGACGTGCAATCACCGATCGCGCGCGAGCAATACGTGCGCGAAATCGCTCGCCGACTCAATGTATCGGAGGGTGCCGTGATGGATACGTTTAACAACGTGCCGCGCGTGCCTGCGCACGCAGGTGCACGCGTGCCCGATGCGACGCATACCGAGATGCCGGTCGCGGATCGCACGCAATTGTCCGACAAAGTGCGTCAGGCGTTTGCGCTTTTGGTGTGGCAGGAGAGTATGCCGGCGCGCGCGATTGATACGAATCGTTTTGAAATGGATCTGCGCGACGCACTCGGAGAATCGGTACTCAATGACCTGCGCGGTATGCCGCAGGCAGACCAAGAAGCCATGCGGTTTCTGGCGGCGGAGATGTTTCGCACCGTGAGCCAGCTGGATCGCGAGGCGGCGCAGATCGTGAACGCGCTTTTGCGCCAGCGACTCCAGGCAGAAATCGCTGCGCTTACGGTGGAAATCAGGGATGCCGAGGCCCGCAAGGACGACGCTGCCGTGGAAAAGTCGTTTGAGATCCTCAACAAGCTGCGGGAGCGACTTGCGCAGGTTTCCGCACAGGTATAAGATAGGGATGTTAGGCATAGGTAGGTAAGTACATAAGCCTAGCCATTTGAAAAAAGCAGCTTCCTGAAAGAGGGGCTGTTTCGATACGTTTGTATATATAGGAACGTATTCATCATATTTTCAGTAAAAAATTATCAGTATTCAAATAAACAAACTTCTCATGGCTACATCTAAGAAGAAGACGGTAAAGAAGGCGACCAAGGCGACGACGCGTGCTGCAAAGGCCACCAAGACAAAGAAGGTGGTGAAGCGCTCCACAAAGACGAGCCGCTCCAGCGCTACCTCGCGTGCACAACGCTCTGCGCCGCGTGCTGCAAAAAAGACGGCTCCGGTACCGGAGGTAAAAGGCGGCAAGGTAAAAAAGCAGGTGCTTGCGGGTGCGAAGTTTGAAATGAAGGGCAAGTCTGCCGCAAAGGTAGAATCGCTCATCAAGCTCGGCCGCGAACGCGGATACATTACGTTTGACGAAATCCTCCGCGAATTTCCGACCGTCGAGGATGACATGACGTTGCTCGAAGACATGTACGAGCGATTTTCGACTGCCGGCATCGACGTGCTCGAAGGCGGCGGCATGCTCGAAGACACGAGCGCTGATTCCATCCTCGCATCCAAGAAACTCCAGAACCGCCGCTCTGATGCATCGTACGATTCCGTGCAGATGTACCTCCGCGAGATCGGTCAGTATCCGCTCCTTAATGGTGAGCAGGAGAAAGACCTCGCAAAGCGAATCCTGGTCGGCGACGACGAGGCTCGCTCTATTTTGGCGCGCTCCAACCTGCGCCTCGTTGTTTCTATTGCGAAAAAGTATGTGAACCGATCGCCGGATCTGACCCTGCTCGACCTCATTCAGGAAGGAAACCTGGGCCTCTTTAAGGCAGTCGACAAATTCGACTACTCGAAGGGCTTTAAGTTTTCGACCTACGCTACATGGTGGATCCGCCAGGCCATCACCCGTGCACTCGCCGACCAGTCCCGCACCATCCGAATCCCGGTGCACATGGTGGAAACTATCGCCAAGTACAAGCAGAAGGTGCGCGAACTCTCGCAGCACCTGGGCCGCGACCCGCTCCCGGAAGAAATTGCCGCAGAAATGGGTATCGAAGTCGACAAGATCTACACCATCCAGAAGATCAACCAGGACACCGTATCGCTTGAATCGCCGGTGGGTGAAGACGACGATGAGCGATCAACGCTCGGCTCGTTTATTGCCGACGACACGATCGCAGCTCCGGATCAGGACGCATCGCGCCGAATCCTCTCTGAACAGATGATGGGTATCCTCGACGAATTGTCGCCGAAGGAGCGCAAGATCCTGGAGATGCGAAACGGACTGACCGACGACGGCATTTGCTACACACTCGAAGAGGTGGGCCGAGAATTTGGCGTCACCCGCGAACGAATCCGCCAGATCGAGGCGAAGGCACTCGAACGAATCCGATTCCACGAGCGAGCGAAGCAGCTGCGAAGCTACTAAATAGGGAAACAAAAACCGGGCCACAGGCCCGGTTTTTTTACAAACGCGGAAAAGTTAAGATAATTCGATTGTCCGCATATTCACTCTCGCTTGATAATCGACCCGGTTCAAAGTGGACAGCCACGTTTGTAGCGTTCAGAAGTTTCCGGGCATGATACATGCCAAGCCCATTTCCTTGCCGACCCATCGAAACCGCTCTCATTCCGGAATAGCCTTTGCGAAATATTAAATCCTCTTCGCCCGGTTCTACGCCGAGACTCTTGGTTCGCATCTGAACCTTCAAGTTGGATTCCTCAAGAAAATAATCAATATAGATTTTAGATGGACGCGCGGCGTATTTATAGAGATTATGAAAAATGGGCATCAGCCCGCCTACAAACAATTCGTAGTCGATATTTACACCCTCGTAGCACTCTGAATGGGTAATCTGAATCTCATCCTCTTCAAAAAGACCATAGTGGATGTAAAGTAATCCTTGTATGATCGGATGAATGGATTCATGTCCAAATGATGCTATGTGCTGCTGATCGTTCAACAAGCGGATCAATTTGAAATGAGAGCTGATTATTTTGTTATTGCGTATAAGGTTCAATACACCGCTTCGAACCTCCTCAGGTCGCGCGGCAAATATTTTGGTTAGTCGGTCGCGTTGTTCCGTCGGGGTGCCCTTTAAATCATCATCTGAAATAAGCTGAAAGATTTGTTGGATATTTTTGCCGTGGAGGTCCGGTAGGTCATGTAAGGCGCTCTCAAGAATATCTGTTCGAATGGCAGCAATGTCCTTAACCAAGCTTACGCATACGTTCGTATGCAACCTGAATACGTTCGCGCTGCGCTCCAGATCAGTGCTATTGCTAACCATGCTGATGTGAAGGGCGTCCTTCTGAATTCTTTGATAACGGCGATTGATACCGTAGAGCTTTTTTGAACCCTGACCCACTTCCAAAAGTTTCATTTCCTCACGCAGATCGAAATAGGGACAATTAGACGCGACGATTTCACCGTCAGAAGTAAAAACGGTGTAAAAAAGAGCCGGGTCTTTAGTCGAGTTTTCGTCTAAGGTCCTCTGCATACTTTATGAAATTACGCGGCTCGTCCTCCTTGTATAGCCGACCTGCAACTCGGCTCAGTACGGGATGAGTCATGTCCTGTTTAATGTCAGATGAATACAGAACAACTGTTTTTTTTGGGTAACGATTCAATATTTCTTCAGCTAGACCCAAACCTTGGGTGATTGGCGTAAGCTTCTTTCCCACGTTATTAATATCTACAAATACAAGATCCGCATCAACAAGGGATTGCTGCGTCATGGAGTCAAGATCTGCGACGGATGCATAGCTTATCCAGGGATATTTGTCTTTGTCGGAGAGAATTTTACCGAGACTAAAACTGCGATGCTGGTCGTCAATCACCAAAATGTTAACCACGTCTTTATTCTTAGCTGCGGGCGTAGGTGTGGTTGCTGGGAGAAGGCGGTTTGTGACATTCCGCGCGGCTTCAACAATAATTGTCTTGCAACCAATGAGTATCGCAGCTACGGCAAGAACCATCAGGAGGACTACCGCTGTCTTAAATGGGTCCGCCATTGCAAGGGCGTATAAACTCTGAATGTCAGCGGCATTCTGGGGTGAAATACTCATACGTCTGAATCCTACGCCCGAAAAAGCAGATTTGGAAGGGTATCAGAAAGGCCGGAATCCGCAGGGGATTCCGGCCTATTTTTTGAGCAGCGGGGCACGTTACTCCGCGCGGATCTCGATTGCGCGCAGTGCTTCGGAGCCGACTTCGACCGCGAGCACGCACACGCGAATGTTCTTCGGGAGCTTGCCGTCGCGCGTCGTGTTCATGATGGGGATTCGTCCCCGTGTATCCGGACTCACGACCGCCATTCGCATATTGCTATAGGCTTCGTCGAGTCGGATCACGCCGCTTCGTCCGTCACGGCTTACCGTGAGGATATACCCGGGCAATTGCACGGATTGCTCAGTCGTCATGGTGCCTCCGTTGGTTGGATTTCCTGCCGCATCCTACGTGTGTCCTGCCAAAAATCAAAAGGCCGGAACTCCTTGCGGAATTCCGGCAGAAACGGGGGGTTACCCGCTCATGATTTGTGAGGGGCTGAACTCGGGTTGATCGGGCGGAAGTGCGCCGTACGTGCGCGAGGGGACGGCCGGCATGGTAATGCCCCCGTTTGCGCAGATTTCGTTCGTAACGCGCACAACGTCGTCGGCGGTCCAGCCGTTACCGACTGTTTGTGCGATCGCGCTCGGCGATAGCTGCAAAATCGATACGAATTCCAACAGTGACTTCGTCATCCCATATCTCCCTCGATGAAAGCCAGTCCGAATCCTACGCGGGTATCGCCAAAAATCAAAAGGCCGGAATCCGCGGAGGATTCCGGCCTTCGTTGTCGACTGGTGCCGACGTGTACAGATCAGGCGACGAGCGAGACCTTGGGGATCTTGATGTCGCTCTTGTCGGTGGTGAACCGCCAGGGTTCGTTCCAGTTGGCGAATCCGTTCGAGATGAAGCGATAGGTCATATCGCGGTAGTCGATCTCGGGATTCGTCTCGCGACGGTAGGTCTCGAGCGCCTGGTCCAGTTCGGGATCGAACGTCAGCCAGTTGGCCGGGTCCTTGGTGAACTCGCGGAACGCGAAGTCGGCCCGGTCGTGGATCGTGTGATCGTCACACGAAACGGTGCCGACGAGCGCGCCGTCACAATAGAATCCGACGACCGACGTGGTCGCAGACTGTCGGGTGATAGTTGCAGTGATCAGCCACTCGCGCATGGTGCCCTCCGTTGTTGCCCTGTGTGCCGCAAACATAATACAACTCAAACCAATTGTGTCAAATACATTGAAACAAAGGAAAGACCGGAATCTAGCGATTCCGGCCTCAAGCATGTGCAGGACTGTCGTAGCTATCGCGCGAGCTGCAGCTCCATCAGGTGATCCTGTGTCTCGCCGAATTGCGATAGGGTGCGGAAGCCAAAGTTGCGTCGGTAGTATTCCGGTATTTTTGCCGTGAGCAGCAGCACGTCCATATCGGGATTGGTTCGGGCGTGCGCGATGATTTTCTCGAGCAGCATCTTGCCGATGCCGCGCCGCTGGAATGCGGGATCGACGTTGACCCAGAATACGTTGCCGACGGAATAATCCATCCACGATACGATGTACCCCGCAAAGCCGAGCAATCGCCCCTTCTCGACCACTGCAAAGTACGTGGGTCGAACGACGCTCGAGCCGGTAAACATGGCCTCGAGCTCGCGGCGTGCGAGTGCGGCGTAGTGCGGGGAATAGTTCTTGGCGACGATAGCGCACGCAGCGGCGATGTCGTCCCGGCGCAGTTTACGGATATGTGCCATGGCGGTGTCCCTTTTTGAGCCGCGGCCATCCTACGCCCGAAAAATATTTTGTGCCAGTGCAAAACAAAAGGGCCGGAATCCAGGGGATTCCGGCCCTTGTCGTTGGGTAGGAGCAGATCAGATGTCGCGGCCTGCGGGTATCCAGCAGGGGCCGATGACCGGCGGCAACTGGTTGTACCACGGGTCGGGGTCGACCTGACCATCCTTGATTTCCACCTTGTACACGCGTGCTGTCGGCTTGCTCGGATCCGAGTAAAACGAAAGCTCGTTTGTGTCGAAGTCGGCCACCAGGAACGGCATCATTTGCCGATACGGTCCGCACTTGCGGAAAAACGCGAGGCCCACGTGCTCGGTCGGGTTCTCGGCTTTGCCAAAGTAGCAGCCCTGGATGTACGGACCTTGATCGCGGGTCGGCGTACACTTGCCGTCCTTGGTATCAAATACCATGCCCGCCGGCGGCTGCCATGGGGTAACGGCTTGCGCGCGCGCCGAGGTCGAACATACGAGAAGTCCGAATCCGATCATGATCACCGCGATGCCGACGAAGAATGCGACGGCGCCGAGGTTTTGTGCGCGGCCCCAGTTGGGGAACACGCCGTCGCGGGGAACTGCGATGGGCATGAGTCCCGTGGCCATTGCTACAAAC
The DNA here is from genome assembly GCA_964512835.1 of uncultured Candidatus Saccharibacteria bacterium. Classification (GTDB taxonomy): domain Bacteria; phylum Patescibacteriota; class Minisyncoccia; order Phycocordibacterales; family UBA2100; genus UBA10103. Next base: position 186,622 of record CAZELA010000001.1, read on the forward strand.
CCAATCGTAATCAGCGCGAGCTCGATCAGAACTGAGGTCATTGCCTGCTCCTTTTGTCTCTATTTGCATCCTACGCTCGTTTTATAAAAATCAAAGGCGAGTAGATACATACAAAACGGCCGGGTCCCCGCTAAGGGACCCGGCCACAAGGAAAGAACTACGACGCAATACCCGTCATTCCAAAACGCGATGTACCAATCGCATACCGCCCCACGCAATCAGTGCAAGTGCGGCGAGAGCCGACATTACAAAAGACACACCCCAATGGATGTAGAACGTAAACGGATACCACCGGGATGTCATTACGTAGACGAGTGTCGAAAGGTAGATAACGCTCAGGGAGGGTAAAGTCTTTTGGAGAGGCACGTTCATTACAGGAATTGGCTCCTCTGTTGTTGACGGGATTGGTCTTTCAGACCAGTTGCGTATCGTACTGCATCAAATCGAAAACATTTTTACCTATACCTGTGGACAAATGTCAAAAAAGAAAGCAGCCGGAATTCCGCGAGGGAATTCCGGCTGATCTTATTTGCGCAGTGGTCAGTCGCAGGGCTTAGCCTGCGCGGCGGATACCCGCTGCCTTGCCCGTGCTCGGCGCCGGCGTCGTGCTTGCTGCACTGAACTGCTGGCGCGGCGGGGTCATGAGCGTGATCACATTGGTCCGCACGTACTGTTCGACCGTGAGGCCGACGGATGCGGCTCTCGCCGCGAGTGCTTCCTTGTTGGCCTGTTGCCGCGCGCGTTTGCGCGATGCGCTTTTGGCTTGACCTGCGGTCGCGTTGGAAACAACACGGGCGGTCCTACGCAAACTAGAATGTACCGACATTTGTAGTCCTTCTGAAACTGACATGCTGTTCATGCCTCGGCTATCCTATACGCTCGTGCTTCGATTTTCAAATGTAAGGGCCGGAATCCGCGAGCGGATTCCGGCCCTACTTTGCAGTCTGAGGATTATTAGGACGCGGCTTTCGATTCTGCGATGGCCTGGGTGTTGATCTCGTCGATCACATCCGAGCTCACGACGCGTGTGCACCAGAGTGCTGTCTGCGCGGCCACGAGCTTGTAGAATGCCTGGGCAAGCTTGCCGTCGTCGAGCATTGTGCCGATCTGCTCAAGCTCATACACCGCATCGCAGGCGATCTCGATCGGGTCGAACGGTGCCATGCCGGGCGCTCGCGGATTGTTCACCAGTTTCTTCGGCTGCAGTATCGCAATGCGGCTCGTATAGGCGAGTGTGGCATGGGCGGCAAAGCGGATAGCGCGTGCGTTCAGGTCCATGGGTAGTCTCCCTATTTTTCCGGCCTGCATCCTACGCCAATCCCATACAAAATCAAAAGCCGGGATCGCATGGAATCCCGGCTGTCGACATCGAATGTGCTGTTATGGGAACGGGATTGTGTCGTGACCGTCCTGCCGCTGCCAACCCGTTTGGACGATGTGTCCCACTCCGGGAAATGGTGCAGCCTCAAATCGCGCGTTCGAAAAGTTGAGGCTGATGCGGTACCGACCGTCTTCTTCTTCCAGCCCGCGATCGTAGCCGGGCATGTAGCCGTGATATTCCTTGATGATCCCGATCGTGCCGGGCTTCGGACCAAAGGTGCGGTATTTTCCGATCTCGACGCCGTCGGCGAGAATGGTCCACGCCTTTGCGTAGTCTATGTTGTAGCTACGATCGCCAACGACCGGACCGGTCACGGTAAGCACTGCTGTGCCATACCGCGCCTTCAGGAACTCGAAAAACGTTTCGGCACCGGGGAGTGGGGAGTCTGCCATCGTCGTACCCTCGTTTGTTTGTGCGGTCTATACAGTGCAATATTTTACACATTGAGTCAATACCTAGCAAAAGAGCCGGAATCCAAGGGGATTCCGGCCGTTTGTGTTGATGAGACCCGTGGTAGGGAATCTGCGGCGGAGCAGTCGTTGCGCGCGTCAGCTCAGTGCGTCTTGATGTACTGCATAAAATTCGTACGCGTGCCTCGGGTCTTCGATCAGCTGCTTGAACTGTTCTCCGTCCTCGACAACCGTGAGCGTCGCATTGGATTCTGCCTTGCGACAGGCACAAAGCTGTTCCCGTGGTCGCAGTAGTGTGCACATGAACTCGAAGCTCTTGATCTCGCAGCAGATGCGACGCGTGCCGTCGTGTTCTTGCTGAGTGAATTTCAACTTAACCGTCATTACTATTCCTCACTGTGCAAATGTCAGATTCGTATCCTACGCCGTTCGCCCAAAAAATAAAGCCGGAATTCCACAGGGGAATCCCGGCGTTTGATGTCGAGAAAGATCAGTGCTCAGGTGCCAGCCACTGCTCGGCGTCGCGACTCGTGAGGAGTCCGAGCTTCACGAGGTGGATGCCGGCGTAGTAGAGCGATCGCATGCCGCGCCGATGACTCTGCGCCCGAGCGGCATCAATGAGTCGTCGCTCAGCAAGCACAGCGAGGCGTACTTCGTCTTCGGGCCACGGATCGCAGCGCGAAAAGAATTTGAGCCATCGCTCCGCCATCAGCACACGATAGCGGTCGTTCATACGGTAATCCGGTTTGCGGGCGGACATGTGCTACTCCTTGGCCCACTCGTCGGCGAGGATCTTGCGACCTTCGCGATAGATCGGCGCGACTAGCCACACGACCGCTGCCACGACTGCGAGTTCGCAGATCATCAGTAGAATCTTTGCGATCTCGAATGCGAGGCTCGTTTTGAAGCCGAACGCCATCAGTGCGCTCGCGATCGGAATGATCGGATATTCGTGCACAGACACGATGATGTCCATGAACGACGCGAATGAAATCGTGATGCCGTTGTACAGCATGTAGCCGAAAACCGAGATCGGGATAATGACCTCGATGCAGATCACGATCGCAGCAACCATTATTTGTCGGCGCGTCATTGGTGATTCCTCTCCAGTGCGACCATCCGGCCGTTGTTGAGCGTTGCGGTCTTGACCTCGGGCAACGCCGCAAACGCGGCCACCTTGGCCTCGTCCTCACCCGGCGTGACTTTGAGCACATTCACGCGGCGCACTCCGGTGAAGCCGCTTTCGAATTCGCAGCCCTGTGCCGCGACGATGTCCTGGATGGTCTGTTGGGATACATCGTTGTTGAAAACCACGATGATCCTGCCGCGCCACGCTTCGGAACCCTGTGTCATCCTCGTGCTCCTGTTGTATTCGGTTGCGATTAGAGTGCCACGCCATCATCGTTCAAGTGTGCGCTTTTGACCTCGGGAAGTTTTTGGAACGCGGCGACTTTTGCCTCGTCCTCGCCCGGAGTCACGGTGACCACATTCACGTGGTGCGTCCCGTCGAAATCCTGCAGCAGTTTGCAGCCCTCGGCTGCGACTAGTTCACGGATCTTTGTCGCGGGCGTACCGCGGTGAAAGATCACGATGATCGAGCCGCGCCAATCTTCCAGTTTCTTTGCCATCCGTTCCTCCGTTTTTACCCGAGGGCATCCTACGCGAGCCCGACAAAAATGAAAAGCCAGAATTCCACAGAGAATTCCGGCCTTTGTAGAGTACTGAGCGATCAGGGGAGCCAACGCCGCAGCGGCGAGGAATGTTCGCGATGCGCGGCGTAATCGCCGAGCATGTAGACCGCGAACAAAAACATCACCACCACGATCGATCCGACACTTGTAGCTTGTGCGGCTGGGATGCCGATCGTAAGCCCGACTGGCTCGAACAAGGGAACAGCAGCCCCCAGTGATACGAGCCACGTGACGAACGGTGAGTAGAATGCTTTCGGTAGCGCGAATCCGCGAATGAAGAAGCTGCAGACACCGAGTACGAACGAGAGGATCGTGAATGCCATGAAGGCAGAGATTGCGACGGACATACGGTTCTCCTCGCGCACTAGCGCTTCGCGACTTCGATCATGTGTTTGAGCTGCGGCTCGGTGAGCTCGCGGGTGCCGAGCGAATGGCCGACGACCATGCCGACAAGCAGTGCGCTCGTTTGCAAAGGTATGTCGTCATTGTCGGGCAGGAAATAGCAGGCTCGCCGAATTCCCTGTATGCCCATCGCATTATTCGGCTTAAGCCTTTTTTTGCGACTGCGTGTCCGTGAGACGGGACGCGCCTTGGTCAGTCGACCGCGCATCTGCGATGCGACGGCGTTCAGTATCTGTCTGTCAGTCGGCATGGAATCGCTCCCTGTTTGTCCGCGCATACCTTACATGTAGGGGTACAAAAAGCAACGAGCGGCGCCCGTAGGGGAGCCGCTCGTTCGTGTTCACAGAATGTGCGTTTGGAGTGCTTCTTCGATCGTCCCGTCTTCAGACTTCAGCTCGACGATATAGCCGCCGGCATTGAAATCGTCGATCACGTCCAGCATGTCGCCGCTGACCACGATGACCGGCTTTTCGGAGCGATTTTTCAGCCGCTCCATCAGGCTCCGACACGCTGCGTGTGCGACGTCGCGACGCATCCCGACCTCGTTGGCGATATAGATCGCGGTCAGGTTCGGCAACTTCTCCGCAAGCTGCGCAGCCTGCAGAAACGACGTATCAAAATACGTGAGCGATTCCCGTGGCGGCAGATTCGCTGACGCCCACTGTTCTGCCGCATTGACGGCCTCGCCGTACGAAGGTTTGTGCATACCCACGAACAAAACATCGTGCACGATCAGTGTCATTGCTTCCTCCCGGATCTGACTGACGGGAATCCTACGCCAGCATCTTATAAAAGCAACGGCCGGAATCCCTCGGAGGATCCCGGCCTTGTTTACCGCCGAGAGACGGTGAGTTCTCTCAACTTGCGAATACGATGTGTCAGCTCCTCCGCTACGCGCGGCTGGTCGTGTTCAGGGAACCATTCCAGATGCCGCATGAGTGCGTAGAGGCCGACCGTTACCGTTTCGGCACCGACCCACTTTGCCGCCTGTCGATCCGTGATCTCTTCGAGCAGGATGTGTGTCGCCGTCGATGCCAAGAGCGGTATGTGACCGATCTCGTGTGCCACAATGCCCACGATCTCCATTTCGGAAAGACGTGCCATGTACGCCGGGAATAACAATTTGTATTCCGGACCGCGCTCGGTCTTTGTGATGACCAGGCTCGGGAGAAATTTGTCGTACACGCACACTTCAACCTGAGAATGGCTGATGTGGAATTCGGGGCGGGTGGCGCGCGATACAAAAGCCGATACGATACCGCGAACTCGTTCATCGCGGAATTCGCTGTGATGCTCGTTGATCAGCCTGTTGTGCGAGCACGGCAGAAATTCGTCGGCCCGGGCCGAAACGATACCGGATAGTAGTACAAGCACTCCAAGAATGCGCCGCATTGTGTCCTCCTTGTCGTTCTCAATCTATCCTACGCGCGGTTGTTCATGTGTCAAAAGGGAAGCGGCCGAGTCGTAGACTCGGCCGCCGATGAAAGATCGATTCCCTCCGGTATCAGACTTCTTCGATCGCGATGCCCTTGAACAGGAACCGATCGCACAACATGTCAGTCAGCCGGTGCGGAACGTACACGAAGATCGTGCACACGAGCACCGAGACGACCACGAGTCCGGGAATTCCCGAGAAGTGGAAGTACGCTTCGTTGAAGATCGGGGCGTTCAGGATCGCGAACGCGCCGATCGTGATCACGCACGACTGCGAGAGTCGGACGCCGAACACCTCCTCGCGGATGCGCGAGTCGTGGGTCATGAAGGTGGCGGCAATGCTCGTGACGAACGTCAGCAGGAGATGGAAGTCAGCGAGGGAGAAATCCATGTCGGCCTCTCAGGTTGGGAAGGGTTTGGTACTCGTGGTATATTACCATGAATATACCAATATGTCAAATACGGCACTGCCGTCCGTACAGCGGTCCTGTCGTTACGCCTGGGTCTCTACAGTCTTTGCGGCGCCGCGCAGGCCTCGGACGATTCGCAGTTTTTTCGGCGGGATGCCGAGCTCGCGGGCAATGAGTGCAATCACCGAAGCATTTGCCATGCCGCCGGCGGCTTTTGCGCGAACCGATACTGCAAACGTGTTTCCGGTGCGTTCGATGCGATCGTTGCGGGCTCCCGCTTTTACCTGCACGCGGTATTCCATAGCTACGCTTTCGGGACACGCAGTAGCGCGTGCAGGCCGTCGGGCTTTTCGCCGCGGAGAAACTGCATGACTTTTGTGATGTTGCGCTTACGCGAAAGATCGGATTTCAGGTGATTGATATATCGATTAATCTCTTTTTGGTGAGACGGTGAGAGTTTAAAAAAAGCAGCGGTTGCCTTGGCGCTTTTTTGCAGTGAGGCGGCGAACTCTCGGTGGGGGCGCTCGGTGCGTTTACTCGGATCGAACTCGATCGTGATTGATGCTGCGCTGCCGACTTTGTAGCCTGAATTTTTCAGCATCGGACCGTTGATGTAGAGCCTCCAGTAATTCAGGTATTTCACCAATGTCTGTTTGTACTGTGCGCCGTTTATCGTGCCGCGAACGGGGATTGGGCCTTTGTTGCGTTTGGCCTGCTTGAACACATATCGGAGTACGTCGTCCGGTGGGACGACGCAGGGATTGATACCCACTTTGAATATGATGCTACTAAACGCTTTCACCCCGCTATCGTACACCCTTTTTAAAAGAAATCGCCGGGATCCATGCGGATCCCGGCCGATAGTACGAATGTGCGGTTTTGTTACGCCCAGGGCGTGAGCCAGAACGCACGGTTGGTGTGCAGTCCGGCGTAGAAGCCGAGCATGGCGAGCATGCGATAGGCACGCTCGAGATCGATCCCGGGGATGCATTCCACGAATGCGCCGCCGATCATGGTGAATAGCAGCATGCACATGATCGCGCCTTTGAGCGTGATCGCACGGTCACTGTCGGTATCGCGGATCCTGAGTCCGTTCATCGTGTGGTCCTCCGTTTTCCTGCGTGCAGACTACTCAAACGCGCCACAAAAGCAAAGCGGCCGGAGAAGCTCCGGCCGCAGTGTTCACGAGAACAGGGAATGATCAGGCCGCGAGCTTCTTCTCGGCCGTGAGCGCACGCAGCGCATCGTTCTCGACCCACGTGCCGTCGGCGCGCAACAGATCGAACTGCGCCGCGGTCACGTTGATCTCGAGGGTGATGTGCGGCACCGCGTGGTCTTCGTGGTGGTCGATGTCGACGATCGTGCAGAGGCCCACCGTGAGACCCCAGTTGTGGCCGACGGCCGGAAGGACGGGCCACTGGGTCACGCGATACAGGTAGCTGTGCTTGCCTTTGACGCTGACGGACAGCAGAAAATCGATCATGCTTTCGCTCCATTTCCAGAGGGTCGGGTGACCCTCAAAACCGCGTATACAATGCATATAAAAACACCGTGTGTCAAGTGCCGAACGGAAGGGTGTCGCGCCCACGCGGTCTCGGACTCAGATTCACTCAATAGACCACATTCTGGGCGCAAATACGGGCTTTGAGAGGCTGCACACGGTAGGTCCTCCTGCGATCCGTTACAGCCCTCGAGGCGGTGGGCGGCTATAAAAGCAAGCGGCCGGGATTGCGAGTATCCCGGCCGTTACATTGGTGCTAATCGGCGGTCCATGTCGCCCACGCGATAGCCGCAGGAGCACCATCGATTGTGAGCGAGCGGATCTCCCAACCTTTTCTGGTATCGCGGTTGTTCGGGTTGGTGGGTTCGTATCGCGCAGCCTCGGTATATCGAACGAGTTCGCGCGCGGTATGCTCCGCTGTCATCGAAAGCGCAATCGATGCGCCGCTCGGCTCCGGCCTGACAGAGAACAGTCGTCCCGAACGCGGCGCGCCGCGAATCGGCACGTAGTACTCGAATCGGGGATTGTCACCGAGCGCATGTCGCAGCGCCTCCGCAATGTGTGAAGTTTGCGAACTTGCACCCACAGGTGTCGGGGTATTCGGCAACGCCGAGAGGTCGATCATTCCGTTGCTCCCTTGGTCCGGTTCTTCGAGTGTTCGAGAGCGGTGAAGAATCCGTCACCGATGCGTTTGAGTTCCTGCCACTGCTCCTTGGTAAACACGAGGCCGCACACGTGCACGCCGGTCCCGGACGAAATATCGAAGGGGACGATGAACAGGTGTTGGACGTCGCCGTTGCTCGCAAGACTGCCGTCGAAGACGATCTTTTTTCCGGTCAGGTCGAATTTCGGTTCGAGCGGCGGCGTGCTCATAAATTGGGCAAGCGCATCCTCTAGTTCGCGGGCCGCACGTGCGTCAGCGAGATTGGTCACAGTATCCTTGGTCATGGCTTCTCCTTGTTCTGCGTGCACCCTACACCGCAGCAAAAAACTGCGCCAGTGATGCCCGTTTCATCGAACATACCGTTAACGGGTGTATCGTTCACCGAGTCAACGGCAGGGAGATTCAATGAGCACCGTCGCAGAAACGATCGCCGGAGCACTGCTTTCGCTTAACGGTGTTGCAATGTATGTGCCGCCACGTCAGTCACGCAAAGGGCGCAAAAACATTGCCGGATTCCGCACCGAGTGTGCGCGGTATTTCACGGTGCCGCATACGGAAGTGTTGTTCGTCACGCGCGCCTATGAACATTTTCTCGTGAGAGATATGACCGAGGCGGAGTCGGTATGGCGAACGCGCGAACTCTGGTACGTGCTGACCGTTCGGTCTGACGTGCTGAGGGTCTGCGAACAGCAGATACCTATCCGGCGCGCCGCCGAATTGAACCGATGTTCTTTTAGTTCCGACAAGGAACCTATCCGACCCGATGCGTAAGCGTCGGGTCGTTCTACATGATGCGCGTGTCGGCCGGTGTTTTCATCCAATTATTGTGGCGACCGTCGGCATATGAGAGCGGACCCGAAACGAGCTCGTCAATCGTCGCATCATCGAGTGAATTGAGGAATATGCCCACAAACGGTCCTCCCATCCATTCGGCATCCCCGTGTTCGTGCGTATAGACGCCGCACGTTTTGCAGAAATAACGGATCGCGGTCGGGTTCTTACCGCTGTAGCCGGTGGCATGATCGTCGCCGGAGAGGAGTTTGAATGCGGCGGGTTGTATAAACACTTTCCACGAACGGATCTTGGTGCAGTACGTGCAGTTGCACCGTCCGGTGCCTTTGGAAAGATCGATATCTGCCTGATAGGTAATGGCGCCGCAGTGACAGCTGCCGTGATAAGTTTTGGTTGCCATAGACACATCATAACAAAACGACCCGGGCTGGTGCCGGGTCGTTGTCGTGACTGAAAGATCATGCCGATGCATTCTTTTCGGCCTGCTCGCGGAGCCGTTTCCGAAAGATGCCGCGGAACATCCAGATGACGAACAGGGAGATCAGCGGGAGTGCGATGATTTTCTCGGGCTGGTTGTCGAACAAGAGCCATTGCAGGTACGCGCATACGAACACGTGTGCCGGGACGATGACGAACGGAACCTTTGAGTCGATATTGCGTGAGAAGATGGCCATCGACCAACTTACAACCGCAACAAAGGTCAGTCCGAATGCGATCATGAACACAATGTCTGCGTTTCCGTCATTCATTTTCGCCTCCGTCAGTGATCGCCGATGAGTCGGCGCAGAAGCCACATGCTTCCGAGCCATCCGATGAAGCCAACTGCGATCAAGGCCGATATTTTGACGATGATCGGGTCTGTCGAAACAAGTTCAATAATGTGATCCACGGTGCCCGCCCGAATGTTGAAAGGAGTCCGACCATACTGCCAACGAGCGTACCCGTCGCCAGCATGAATCCTCCTTGGTTGGTTCCCACGCCGATGCTTACATGCAGGATCGCCGCAATGAGAGCGCCTGCGATCATGCCGGATGCGATGCGATACGCTGCGGCAAAAACACTGAGCCGACGCTCTTCCATGTGCGTTTCTCCTTTCGGTAGACTACGTATGTACGAACGAATTGCAACCCATTGCGTGAGTATGACGTCGTGCTATAGAGAATACATGAGACACAACATTCTTGTGGTCGTCCTTCGAAGCCCGCTTGGCGAGCTGTGTTTTGGATGATTCACGAGAATTCTCCGGAACAGAGCCCGCCACAAGCGGGCTCTGTTCTTTTAACAGGAGGCGACAATGGAAGAGGTATATCTGCCGCGTGTGCGGGGAGGCCAGTGGGCGGTGAGTCGTATGGTGGACGGTGCGTGGTTGGCACTCATCGAAGACCGCCCGCTCTATCACAAAGACGATGCCGTAAAAGCACTCGCCGCATGCAAGATCCCGGCAACGGACAAGAATCTGGAGCGGTATTTTCCATCGCGTCCGTTTTGCGGACGGTGTCCGACACTCGAATTTCTGGAGCTGTTCTCGAAAGTCGGGAGCGGTCAGAAAAGGGAGGTCGGCGTCTAACAAAAAGTGCCGGATCCCCTGTGGGATCCGGCACTCTGCGTATCGAATGAGCTTACGCAGCGACGGGCTCTTCCGGGACCGCGAGTTCGTTGCCGTACTCGTCGAACCCGCGCTTCAGGATCGCGATCTGCGCACGCATGTTGATCATGCTGAAGGCGCGGTGCGTGAACTGGCTCACGAGCTTGTGCACCGGCCGGTGAACGAATTGTTCGCACTGGTCGAGCATGTGCATGATCTCGCGCGCGCGACGGATTGTTTCCTTGGTCGGAACCGGTCCGAGATACGCGGAGAGATCGTTGTTGATCCGCCCGAGCACCCAATTCGAGGCCCACTGCGATTCCGGTATACCCTCGTCGGACTTGCAAACATAGTCGCGCACGAGACCGCCGATGTACCACGGGGCCATTTTTACGAACTCGGCATGATCCGACGAGGCGTGATCATCACACCAGAGAGCGGTACGGATGTACGCCAGAATGAGCGCGGGGTAGACCTTCCACATTGCAAAGTGCGGCGACCCGTGTTGATTCTTGGCGATCTCCTGGAAGATCGCGTCGGGCTCGTTGATGTGACCGGTGAGCAGCGCTTCGAAGATCGATGCGAGGTATTGCTCCTCTTTTAGAATCGAATACGTCTCGAAGCTGACGACGAGCCGCGCGCGGTCGTGCGCGTGCGCCATGCTGCCCATGATCGCGGCAACGACGAGGTCGTGCTGCAAATCGGCATTCGGTCCTTCAAGATAGGGGTGTGCGTTGAGCAGCCGATTTACGCGCGCCGTGTGTTGAACGTCCATTGGAATCTCCTTTCAGAGACGGTGTGAGCCCCTTTCAGGGCGTTTCAAGGAGCAGAGGCCCTTTCAGGCATGCCGCCAGTACTGTGCAATATTCGTATAAAAAAGCAAGTCATATAAAAAGGCGAGGGCCGCAAGGCCCTCGCCGTTATTCGTCACAACTATCAGTGCATTTGCTTCTGAGCGGCGACCTCTTCGTGGCCGCACGATTCGCAGCGGATACAGTTGTCGTATCGCACTACTGAGCATTTACCGCACGCATCGCAGGGATCATCCAGGTACGCGTCACTCATCGCGGCGATCATCTGTGATACGGCACCCGTCGCATGGAGGCGTCGGTGCGCTTTCTTCATGGCTTCGTGGCCCTCCGGTAGTAGATGGTGGTTGCAATTCCGACCGTCATCATAATCCCGCTCGTGAGCACACCGCATCCCAGTGATGCGAGTACGCCGACGGTAGTCGATGTGTCGATCATGGTCATGAACTTTGCCGTTGTGGCGCCCGCAAGCGCAAGCGCGACCACGGCGGTCTCGGCGGTATCGGTGATCCTCATGGCAGGTCCTCTCGTCCCGCGAAAATCCTACGCCCGAGGCGCCGGGAATGCAATCACTCGGGGTGCGTATAGCAAACGGCTCCGCGTGTGCGGAGCCGGAATGCGGAATGACGGTTTATGCGGAAACCTGCGAACTCGTCGAATTTGAGGCTTCGTATGCGGCCTGTCGTTTGACTTCGCGTCGGTACGCGAAGGCATCAAGGTACTCGCGCACTGCCGTAGGAAGCATAGCGAGAGCTGCAATGAACAAACCGAATGCGACGGCACTCAATATCACGACCGAGAGCGGGGCAGTGAACTGCCAGGCAAATACGGCAACCGTGACCGGCGCGGTATTCATAAAGGCAAAATCAACTGCAAGTGCACCCACGATCATTCCGACAATGAGAAACAAGATCATACGCAGAAATGTTAGCTGCTAATCCTGAGTATGAGACGGTCCGCGGAGCCCCGGATTTCAGGAAGATGTTATCGAAATATTTCGCAATTTCTGTCAAATGAAAACGGCTCGGGGTTCACCCGAGCCGAGTACGCGTATTCATACGCAACAAGAACTACTGTCCCGACTCCTGACGACGCTTCCGTTCGATACGTTGCTCGCGCCCGCTGACGACCAGCCAGATGATGAATGCGATCACGAACAGTACCGACAGACCGACCTGCCCGAGCGGTCCGATGCCGAGTGCATGCGGCAGCGGTGACGCGGAGAACAATTCGATCAGCAGTGCCGCAATGAAGTATGACGGCAACATGTGAAGGTCTTTGGCTTTCAAAAGCATCAGTGTAGTGCCTTTTCTCTTTGGTAGAGGGGAGATGGTCAAACGACCGTGGTGTATCCTAACCGATTTTTCCGCAATGAACAGAAGCGGGCCGGAAATCGCTGTGGATTTCCGGCCCGAAATGTTCACTGTGTCAGTTCACGACAATGCGCTGTTTGAGTCGCGCGGCGTTCATATTGCGTTCGATGCAGATCAGCGTTGCCGCCGCATGCCCGCGACTTTTACGTGCAGCGCGATAGCGGCGTGCCGCGTAGAGGTCTCGCGCTTCCCGAAGCTCGGCCTTGAAGACGCGCACGAGGGTGTCGCTTTTCCAAGACGGATGCTGCTTGAGCAGTGAGTCGAGCTTCTGCTGCATCTCATCCAAGAGTTTGAGACGCTTCGATATGTTTCCTTTCGGGGCGGGGCGCGCGATGCGCACACTCCTGCGCCTGATCCGGTCACACATTGCCTGGATCGTTACCAGCATTCATCGGTTCCTTTCACTTTTTTCCCGTTCAGTACCATACCACGAGTTTCATTCCTGACAATGGTCGGATATCTGTGCATATCGTGCGGTGTTACACTGCTGCGATGACAACGCGCTCCGTTCCTCCGAAAAAAGAAAAGCGGTCGCGTGCCGAAGCGAATGCCGTCTTCGCCCGGTACTACAAAACGCTGAACGATGCGCAAAAGAAGGCCGTCGACACGATCGAGGGACCGGTAATGGTTGTTGCGGGGCCGGGCACGGGAAAAACACACATTCTGACACTTCGTATCGCCAACATTCTGAGCTCGACCGACACGCCGCCGGACGGCGTGCTTGCGCTCACGTTTACCGAGGCTGGTGTCGACGCGATGAAGCGCCGATTGCTGAAAATGATCGGTCCGACAGCGTACAAAGTCGGCATTTACACGTTCCACGGATTTTGTAACGACGTGATTCACTCGCACCCCGAGTATTTTCCGAGGATCATCAGTTCGGTCGCGCTCACTGATATTGAATCGATCCTCTATATACGTCAGGCACTGACCGAGCTGCCGCTCTCGAAACTGAAACCCTTCGGCGACCCGTACTTTTATGTCCAGCCGATAAAAAGCGCTATCTCGACGCTCAAGCGCGAGCATCGAACTCCGCAGGACGTCATCGAAACAAGTGCTCGTCTTTTGCAGGAGATCGAAAACGATCCGGAGTCAGTGCATCAAAAGGGTGCACACAAGGGAAAGGTAAAAGGCGCTGCGCAGACACAGATGGACCGACTGAGAAAAGAGCACGAACTTGGGCTCGTGTTCGAGTGGTACGAACAGAAGCTTGCTGCGATGCGTAAATTCGACTTCGACGACATGATCGGCGAGGTGGTACGTGCGCTCGAAGCCGACGAATCGTTCAGGCTCACGGTGCAGGAGAAGTATCTGTATATCCTTGCCGACGAGCATCAGGATGCAAACGGCTCGCAGAACAAGCTGCTGGAGTTGCTCGCTTCGTATCACGAGTCGCCGAATCTGTTCATCGTCGGCGACGAGAAGCAGGCGATTTTCCGCTTTCAGGGGGCGACGCTCGACAGTTTTTCTCATTTTCAAAAACTCTTTCCGAACGCCGTACTTATTCCGCTCACGGATTCGTATCGATCCGGCACGGCACTTTTGGATGCGGCACACGGCCTAATGCGAGATTCCATTCCCGAGGAACGGCATCCGAAGCTTGTCAGTAAACTCGATAATCCGAACCTTGCGTACTTGGAGCAGCGCACGTTTTCGAGCGAAGAGACCGAGATCGCGTGGGTTGTTTCGGCTGTTGCGGAGAATATCGCAAAAGGGGTTTCGCCGGATGACATTGCGATCATGTACCGCACGAATGCGGATGCAAAGGCGATCTCTCGGGCTCTCTCGCTGCACGGAATCCTGCACGCGCTCGATTCAAAAAGCACAATATTCCATGAGCACGTGATCGCGCAGCTGGTAACGTACCTGCGGCTCTGTATGCATATCGGCAGCAACGAGTATCTAGCTCATGTGCTGCATTTCCCGTGGTCGGGCATAACGCCCCATGATGTATACAAGATTCTGATATTCGGCGACCGACGCCGCATTCCGTATGTGGATGTGATTGCATCGCGTGAATATTTGCAGGAGGCGCGTGTACATGACGCTGCTGCCGTGAGCGCATTCTCAGACAGTCTGCGTCGACTATCCAAAATGGGACACGAAGAAAACGCGCGAGACTTTTTCGACCGAGTACTGCATGAGAGCGGGCTCTTGTCGTACGTGCTCAAGCGCACGGACGCCGTATCCATATTGAGCGCGGTCCGCGGGCTCGCCCGGACCCTCGAAACGCTGAGTGCGACCAAGACGTTGTACACCGGCAGAGACTTTGTCGAAGACATCGGGCTGTACGAAGAGTACGGTATCGAGATCGAACCCGATATCGAGCCGAAAGAAAGGACGGGCGCGATACACCTCGTGACCGCGCATCGCAGCAAAGGTCTCGAATACGAATATGTGTACATCGTGCATGCGCGCGATGCTCACTGGGGGAACCGGTCGTTGCGTAACAACCTACCGCTCTCAACCCTTGCCGCCGCTCCGGAGAGCGACCTTGAAGACGAGCGTCGTCTCTTTTATGTGGCGCTTACCCGAGCAAAGCACTACGTTTCGGTTTCGTACGGTACAACGTCGGCGACACGCACGCGCGAAAGCACGATCACGCAGTTCATGCTCGAAATTGACCCCGACCTCGTTACCGTGTGCGAGACGGAAGCGTTTGAGTCTTCCATCAGGCCCGAGGCATCGTTTGCTGTTCGCGCACTGCCGCAGGACTCGATGAGTGACGCAGAATTCCTGCGCGACGCATTCATCGAACAGGGTATATCGGCAACGGCACTGAATAACTACCTCGACTGTCCGTGGAAATATTTCTACCGCAACTTGGTGCGTGTACCCGAAAAGCCCACGCAGAGCTCGCTGTACGGTAATGCGCTGCATAATGCGCTGAGACTGTTCCGCGATGTCTGCGCCTCGACACGCGTATATCAGCCGCTGCCGGTTTTGCTCGACTTTCTGAAAACATCGGTCGATACGCAGGGATTTACACCGGTGTTGTACGAAGAAGCCCATGCGAAAGGCGTGCGTGCGCTTACGGAATGGCACGAGCGGAACAAGGTCGGGTATCAGTTCCATGTACTGTGCGAGAAAAAATTTGAGGTATACATGCCGCTCGAATCCGCGCCGCTCGATACGGTGCTTCTGCGCGGCCTCATCGACGTGATCGAATTTAGCGGTGACGGGGACGTGCGCGTGATTGATTACAAAACCGGTAAGCATAAAAGCAGAAACGAGATCGAGGGCGGCACGAAAAATGCGACCGGCGATTACAAGCGGCAGCTCGATTTCTACTGCATCCTCCTTGAGCGTGCCGAGATGCAGGCCCCGTCGCGTTTATCGCTCGAGTTCATCGAGCCTGATACGAAAGGAAATACGGTCGTGCATGATTTCATGTACGACGCACCCGCGGTTGCGGAGCTGAAAGAAACGATCAGGCGAGTCGCGGGCGAAATATTTACCCTGACATTCATGCAGCAGGGATGCAAAAAGGATGACTGCGAATACTGTGCGCTCCACGAGCTCACCGAGCGTGCGTAGGCCTTGCCTTCATCCGGGTTTCAGATTTAGATACGAATAGCGACGCTCCGTGGGGAGCGCACAACAACGGAGATCACCATGCGCATCTTGTATGCATGTGCCCTCGTGCTGTGCACGGCCGGGGCTGCCTTTGGGCAAGGATCGTCGATGGATGAACGCATTGCTCATCACTATGAGTATGTCGAGAGCACTAAGTTCAAGGACCTCATTCGGCACTACCGCGAATGGTGGTTCGCGTCGGACAGCGAAAAGGACCGCTGTGCGGCACGCATGGAGGAATTGACCGCGGGACGATCGTTCACGGTCGGATCCATGTATGGCGACCAGACCGACGAAACGCTTCGGCGTGAGCGGTGTCTCGACATCTATTCGCACGTGTTCGGCGGTGACGCACTGCCGATAGGCGGAACATCGATGACTGCGTCACCGTCGATCGAATCGGTGGGCGAGTATCTGTTCGTATACATCAACTCATTCATCGGCTCGCGCAACGACCTGATCGGCATGCTTGAGAAGCTGGCACCGGAGACGGTGGCGCGCACACGCACTGTCGTCATTGACGGCCGGAGTAATCCGGGCGGCAGCGTCGAAGTTCTGCACGATGTCATGAACGTCATGTTCTCGCCGAAACCGGGCGTGCAGTACCTGAAGCCCCGGGGCAAGGTCACGTACGGTACGCATTTTGAGACGAACCGCACGGGCATGTTCGCCGGTCGTGACATCCGAATCCTCACCGATGCGGAGACGGGGTCATCAACCGAATGGATGGTCGAAACGCTTTGTTACGAGTGGTATCCGGACTCGTGTGTATCGCTGGGTACCAAAACGCTCGGCAAGGCGATTCTGCAGTGTTCGCAGAAAATGTCGTACCCTGATCAGCGTTTCAGCGTGAAGCTGACGTGCGGAGAATGGTTCCTCGTCAACAAGCGAAAGACCCAGGACCCCGTCGTGGAGGAGAAGGTGCAGGGTATCGGCATCGAAGCCGATCAGCCGCTGACCTTTCCGGACTGCGACCGGTACGCGTACGCATGTATCGCCAAGAAGCTGACCGAAGCAGGACTTTGATATCAACAACGAAAAAGCGCCGGAGACCCCGGCGCTTTTGTTTTTTATGCTTAGCGTGCCCGCACCTTGAGGCGTGTCTGGCGCTTCTTGTTGATTTTCGGAAGGCGAATCATGAGTACGCCGTGTTTTTCGGATGCCTCTGCCATGTCTACGTCGACTTCTTCCGGCAACAGGATTGTTCGGGCAAAAGATCCCCAATACAACTCGCGCTGGTAGTAGCCGTCTTCCTCGACTTCTTTATCGTCGGTGCGAGAGCCGGAGATCGTGAGCATTTCACGGGTGAGTGCGATATCGATCGTCGACGGCTGCACTCCGGCAATCAAGGCCTTTACGACGATTGCGTCGTTGGTCTGGTATACATCGACGGCGAGCTCGCCTCCCGGATCGGTTTCGTGTGTCTCGGTATCCGGATCTTTGTTGAACTGCAAATGACGAGGTCGTTCATCAGAACCTGCCGGGCGTTCAGCCGGCTGGTCTGCGTAGTAATCATCGTACTCGTCGGAGCTGCCTGTTATTTTCGAGAAAAAAGAAGGTTTTTTTATCATGTTTCGAATCAGTTCCTGCGCCACTGCGGATGGATGCGCTTTATATATTCAAGTACCGCCAAGAGCGCTATTACGCCAAGCCAGACAAAAGAAAATGTGCGGAACAAACTATCTTCCGCCGTATTCAGTATAAAAAAGTTAAAGGCGCTATGCAAAACACAAGCGAGGATAACTCCAAGGAAGACATAGCGGCGCTTGATGCGTTTGGATGCGTAAAACGAGAGGCCCATAGCGACGCCGATAACGGCGGACGAGAGCACGTGCAAAAGCGTTGCGCCGATAAAGCGCAAATTGCCGGTGATGAATGTCTGGACGAACGTCTCGCCGCCGAGCGGTGAGAGCAGGAACAGTGTGTTTTCAGCCGCCGCGAAGCCGAGTGCAACCGTCACCATGTAGATCACAGGGTCGATCGGCTCGTCGTCTTCGCGCCGCTTGAGCACGGTGATGCGTGCCGCAAAGAATTTCATCAGTTCCTCGATGAACGACCACGCGGTGAATACGAGTGTTTGCGATGCGATAAAGAAGCCCGGCATGACGAAGTCCTGAATGATCGGCTGGACGAAACGCTCCATCGGGATCACGACTGCTACCGTAACCATGCCCGCAAAAAAGGCGAGCGCGATGAGTGATCGGGGCTCGGGGTGCGCTGCATCTTCGCGGCGCCAAAACCACAACCATGCGAGTGCAGGCAAAATGCCGCCTGCAGCGGCTGCAAGTATGGCTTCGAGGCCGTTCATGGCTCTATTGTACAGTAGGCCACTTCGCGACCATGAGCTGGTCGGACGACTTGTGGGGAAGATGCTGCCAGATGGTCTCGGTAACGAACGGCATCATCGGATGCAATAGTCGGATTGATATCGTAAGGATCTCGTAGAGTGCGCGTTCGCGGGATTTCTTTGCGGTCTCGTCCTCGCCTTTGAATATCGGCTTCGACTCTTCGAGAATCTCCGCGGCGAAACGGTCCCACACATAGTGATAGACCGTGTCTGCCGCAATATCGAGTCGGAATGATTCGATGTGATCGGTCACGTTCTGCGCGATGCGATTCGCCTCGCGGATGAGTTCGGTATCGGCCTCCACTAGTGTCGCGTTCTCGTCGAGTTCGGATGTATTTTCGAGGACGAAGCGCGTGATGTTCCATACTTTGTTGGCAAAGTTCTTGAATCCGCGTATGCGGTCCTCGGAGAGTTTCTGGTCGTTGCCGATCTGCACGCCAAAGATGAGCGAAAGGCGTGTTGCATCGGCGCCGTATTTTTCCGCCATTTCCAGGGGGTCGATGATGTTGCCGAGCGATTTCGACATCTTGCGACCCTGACCGTCGCGCACGAGTCCGTGCAGGTAGACGTGCCTAAACGGCACCTGACCGACGAGGAATCCGCTCATGAGAATCATGCGCGCCACCCAGAAGAAAATGATGTCATACCCCGTTTCGAGCACGCTGGTCGGATGATAGGTACGGAAATCGGCCGTATCATCGGGCCAGCCGAGTGTGGTCATGGTCCAGAGTCCGCTCGAGAACCATGTATCGAGCACATCGGGGTCTTGTTCCCAACCTTCGCCGGGTGACTCGATCTGCACTTTTGTTTCTCCATCCTTTGACCACGCCGGAATACGGTGACCGAACCAGATCTGTCGCGAGATGTTCCAGTCGCGAAGATTGTCGATCCAATGGAAATAAATTTTCTCGAAGCGGTCGGGGAGAATTTTGACACCGCCCTGATCCACCGCCTTGCGCATAATTTCTTTCAGCGTGACGGTTGCCCCGCTTTCGATTCCCGGTATTTCTGAATGGGGAAGCACGAACTCTTTGTTCACATTTATGAACCACTGCTTTTTGATCTGCGGTTCGATCACGCCGCCGCCGCGCTCGTTGGTTGCCACGTTGTGCGTGTAGCCTTCGTCGATTTTTACGATGAGTCCCTTTGTCTGCAAATGTTCGACGATCATCGGACGTGCTTTTTTGATGTGTTGACCTGCGAATTGACCGGCGATCGGCAGCAGTATGCCGCGCTCGTCGATAACCTGCTCGATATCGAGATTGTGACGCTTTGCGATTTCGTAATCGATGCCGGAGTGCGAGGGTGTGATTGTCATCACACCGGAGCCGAATTCCATGTCGGCGGCTTCATCCTTGATAACGGTCGCTTCGATCGGGCCGTTGATCCATTCGAGTGTGAGCTTTTGACCGTGTGTGTAGTCTTTGTAACGGGCGTCGTTCGGATGCATGACTACATACTTGTCGCCGAACTTCGTTTCGGGGCGCACGGTGCCGATCACGAACGGTCCGTACTGGAAATGGTAGAACGGGTCCTTTTGTTCCACGTAGACGATTTCGTCGTCGGAGACTGTGGTTTGCAATTTTGGATCCCAGTTCACGATGCGATCCCCGCGATAAATGAGACCCGCATCGTACATTCGCACGAACGCTTCCATGACCGCGCGGTATCGCGGCGCATCCATCGTGTACGCATAGCGACTCCAATCGAGTGAGCTACCAAGTTTTTTGATTTGGTTGATGATTGTGTTCTTGCTCTCTTCTACGAATGCATCAATCCGTTCCATGAGACCATCTCGACCGAGATCGTGGCGGGTCTTTTTTTCCGTCTTGTACAAAATTTCCTCTACCTTTGCCTGTGTGGCGAGCGCGGCGGAATCAGTGCCCGGAATCCACAATGTCTTGTATCCGCGCATACGTCGGTAGCGGATCAATAGGTCCTCGATCGCAAGCATCGACGCGTGTCCGATGTGGAGGGTCCCGGTCACGTTCGGTGGGGGAAGCACAATAGAGAACGACGGCGCGTCCTCCGGAATCAGTCCCTTTTTGATCATGGCGTCCGGGTTTGCGTAGCCTGCTGTATCCCAGAGGGCGAGCGCCTCAGGCTCCCGCTCTGCTGGGTTATATGGGCTCAGGAAGGCTTCCGGTGCCTTGAAGGGCTCTTTCTCGTTCATCGGGATATGGTAGCAGAACTGAGCCGTTTTTGCCCGATTTTGGACAATACAAAGCGGTTGCTATTTAAGGAGGGAGCGGTACATTCGAAAGAGAAGAGAAAGGAATGAGAAATGATGCATTGCGACTACTTTGCTGCGCTACGGCATGGCCATGCGTACAACAACGAGGCCGAGGAGAATTTCAAAGCAGGAGACCCGCGGGCATACGACAGTGCTATTGAAGTACCGTCGTCGTGTCACGATCTGACCGAGGAGGGAAAGCGACAGGCCATTCTCAGCGGTTTGTGGCTTCGCGAACACGGGTTCCAGTTTGACGAGTATGTTGTGTCGGGATTCCTGCGCACCATGCGTACCGCCGCGTTGCTCGGCATTGAAGGAGCGCGCTGGAAAGTAGACGAGCGGCTGTGTGAAAAAGACAGCGGCGTTCTCAATACGCTCACACCGAGTAAGGTGCGACTGCATATCGAAGCGCGCGGTCACATTCGCCACAAGCACGACCCGTATCGGTTCCGACCCGAACACGGCGAATCGTTTCTTGATGTCGACGGACGCATCCGTCCGTCGTTCGAAGAAATTCGTCGTCGACGATTGACCGTGTGTCATGGGCATGTGATCCGTGTGCTCGACCGCGTGATCATGGGAGGTATGAACGCGTGGGAGTTCGGCTTGTTCAATGTGGTAAGCGGAGACGTGCCCAATGGTGCGCTCATCGAGTATCGTCGCGAGGGTGACGTGTGGATGCGAAGGCAGAGCATTCCGCACCTCGGCATACCGCCGAGCGACGAATGGCACCCGATCATTCCGGTCAGATATTCAAACGAAGATCTGACAAACCTCATCGAGCGAGTTCTTGCTCGAGTCGATGAATTGAAAAGAGAAGCCGCGGCATGACCGCGGCTTACTTTTTTATGCGAGCTTGAGATTGCCGGTGGCTACCAACGAATCAGGTTCGGTAAATTTTTTCTGCGTCGCTTTGAAGTATCCCGCGATTGCGATCATGATTGCGTTGTCAGTCGCGAGTTCCGGCGGCGGAATGAGCAGGTTGGCCGGATTACCCGCCTGTGCGAGCGCCTCGGTAAGTTGTGCGCGAATGTGTGTGTTTGCCGAAACGCCGCCGCCGACGACGACGGTCTGTGCGCCGAATTCCTCAACGGCACGGAGTGTTTTGTGCACCAGTACGTCAGACACTGTGTCTTCAAATTCGCGGGCGATCATTCGCTTCAACTCGTCGCTGAGCGGCCGTCGCTGTTCGACTACGGTGCGCACGGCGGTCTTGAGGCCGGAGAACGAAAAATCATACGACTCATCGCGTAGCATCGGGCGCGTGAACGCAATGTGACCGGAGAGACGTTGTTCGCGCGCTTCGGCGGCCAAGCGGCTTACCTCGGGGCCACCCGGGTACGGGAGGTCGAGCAAGCGCGCGACTTTGTCGAATGCTTCGCCGGCGGCGTCATCGCGCGTTTCTCCGATGCGTTCGTACAGTCCGAACGCACGCGAGAGCACGAGTTCGGTATGTCCGCCGGAGATCAACAGAGACAGAAGGGGGAAATCGACGTGTCGCTGCAACCCGAGATCCATCATAGAAAGCAATATGTGGCCTTCCATATGATTGACCGCAACGACGGGTACGTTCCACAAAAGTGACAGCGCCTTTGCGCAATTGATCCCGACCCAGAGCGCGGGTTCAAGTCCGGGGCCGACTGTCACCGCGATCGCGTCGATACTCGGTTTGCCGCTTTCGAGCGCGAATCCGGTGATTGCCTCTAGGAGCTCCGGTTCGCGATGCAGAATTGATTTGAGGTCGTTTGCGATCACGGCGAGATCGGCGCGGCCGCTTTCGAGATCGCCGGATTGTCTGAGTGTTTCGCGCAAGAGCGGAATCAAATTCTTTGCATGCTCGCGTTTTGCGAGATTGGGAAACACGCCGCCGTACTCCGCATGCAATGATGCCTGCGAAAATAACGCATTGCCCAAAATATCGAACTTGAAATCGTTGCCGAACTCACCGCCGGCATCGATCAGCGTAACTGCAGTCTCATCACAACTTGTTTCGATGCCGAGAATTTTCATATCCGTGCTCATAGAATAGCTCGAGCGTCGACATTCGGCTAGAATCAAGCAAACGTATGCTGAATCTGTACAAAGAAAATCCGAAAATGTGGCGCAGCGATGTGCCGCAGACAAAAAATCCGTTGCGATTCTTTTTGTACGTCTCGCGTCCGCACTGGAAGGCTGCGACGGTTGCGATAGTCATCTCAATGGCCGGCGGTGCGCTCGCCTCCAGTGTCGCGTACCTCTTCAAGCTCATCACGAACGCTGCGGCGGCGATTCCGACCGGCGGCTCGTATAACGCAGTCGTACTGTGGGCGGTCGCGTATATCGTGGTGCTCGGTATCGGAAAGCTTATGTGGCGTATTGCCGGATTTTCGGCGGCGCGGTGGGCAACCGGCGCCTCCGCCACTGCCCGATTTGCGCTCACATCGTATGTAACCCTGCACAGCCGATCGTATTTTTCTGACCGTTTCTCCGGATCAATCATGAATAAGATCCGTCACGCGACCGCCGGCGTGCGCGAGACGATCGACATGATTCTGTGGGAATTCCTTGAAGTCGGCATCAGCGTCGTCGTGAGCTTTATACTCGCGTGGTTTGTCAGTCCCATCATTGCACTCGTATTCATCGTGTGGGTGATACTCATGTTCAGTATCAACATGTACCTGGGGAAGCGACGCGTGCCGCTCGCTACCTATGCGCACACGTTGGAGACGCAGATCAACGGTGCGACCGTCGATTTGTTGTCGAATGTGAGTGCGATGCAGGAATACGCGCGTCGCGAATTCGAGATCGAACGGCTCAAGAGCATGGCAGAGCTTCGTCGTCAGGCACATCTGCGGAGCTGGTTCTTCGGGGAATGGACGCGCGCATTGAACAGCGTGCTGTTAGTTGTGTTCGGAAGCGTGCTCATTTATATGGCGGTTGCGTTTGCCAAGGCCGGTGCGATGTCGGTCGGGGACATTGTGCTTGTTATCGCGATCATTTTCCGCATTGAGGGGCAATTGCAGTCACTCGGATCTAACTTCAATAAGTTCGCCGAAACATGGGGTGAGATCAGCGAAAGTCTCGAGGAGATCATCGAGCCGCACGAGATTCCGGATAAACCCGGGGCACTGAATCTGCGCATCGCGAGTGCGGATATCACCTTTGAATCGATGACGTTCGGGTTTCAGGGGCAGGAAGTATTCAAGGACCTCTCGCTCACCATTCCCTCGGGACAGCGTGTCGGTCTTGTGGGTCGCTCCGGTGCGGGCAAATCGACACTGATCCGACTTCTGATGCATCACCACGACGTGCAGGCGGGCACCATCAAGATCGGTGGTATCGATATCGCGAGCGTTACGCAGGAAAGCGTACGACGCGCGATATCAATCGTGCCGCAGGAGCCGCTGTTGTTCCACCGAACCATTCGAGAGAACATCAGCTACGGTAAGCCGGATGCGTCGGAAGCCGAGATTATCGAGGCTGCAAAACAGGCCCAGGCACACGAGTTCATTCAGCGACTTTCGCAGGGCTATGAATCGATGGTCGGTGAGCGCGGTGTAAAACTTTCCGGCGGTGAGCGTCAGCGTATTGCGATCGCCCGCGCGATACTCAAGAGTGCGCCGGTGCTGTTGCTCGACGAAGCGACGAGTGCGCTCGATAGCGAAAGCGAAGTGGAAATACAGAAGGCACTGCAATCACTCATGGAAGGAAAGACGGTGATCGCGATTGCACACCGACTCTCTACGCTGCGCCAGATGGATCGCATCATCGTGCTTGATCGCGGTCAGATAACCGAAGAGGGCACGCACGACGAACTCGTCGCAAAAGGCGGCATCTATTCAGAATTGTGGCAGCACCAAGCCGGCGGATTTATCCAAGACGTCGACTAGCTGATCCAGCCGAACGTTTTTGCCAGATAGGCAACTACGACTGCGGTTGTGCCGGTCGCGATCGTGCCCCACGCCATATCGGCGAGGACGAGATCCAGCGGCCAACGCGTGAGTGTGGCCGCATTCGTGAGGTCGTACACACCGTAGATGATGAGGCCCATCAGTGCGCCCATTGCGAATAGGCGACCATAGTTTCCGCTCACGGATAACGGCAGCACAAAGTGTACGAGCGCTGCGGCAAGTAGCACGTAGACGAGTGCGGCAGCGACGAAGTTCACGTTCAGTGAGCCGTCAGGATGCAAACGGGCGAGTGAACCGAACCACTCTTTGTATCGCTCGGTCATTACATAGCCGAGCCAGACTGCATCGAGCGATGCGAACACAATCATTGAAGATACGAACAGTTTCAGTGATGTCATGTTGTGAGTGTAGCAGTTGTCGTATCCGGTTGTGCCGGCACCGGGGTGGTCGCGTCAGCAACAGGTGCTGCAACCGGCTGCTTCGCGTTGTGGATGTGATCTCTCAGGATCTCAGCCGTCCCGCGTTCAAGAATCAGTGTCGTATCGGGTGCCGCATGAGGGCCGTCATGCTCGTGATTGAGCTGGTCGGCGGATGCGGTCCAGAGACGTACTTCGGTGAGACCGAACAGCCACAAGAGCGGCCCTCGTTCAAGATCGAGCGTTTGAATGCGATTGAAATCGATCGTTTCGTACTGACGATACAGAATGCCTGAGTTGATGGTGATCGTACGGTCGGTCAGTGTGTAAGAAAAAAGTACAAAATTGAGTACCGGTTGAACGAGCGCTGCGATGATGAAAATGACAACGATGCCGGGCACTATATAGGGCATGAACACCGGACATGCGCTTTCCATACACGCGGTAATGACAATGTCTCGCATGAATGCGCCGGCGATCACCGCAATGAACGCGAGTATGATCGCCGGATATGCGGAATACCAGAACGCCGCCTGCGACAGATGCTGCGGTTCGTTGTGAGGGATCATCACCGTCAATTATATAGGGCCGGGATGCAGGAAAGCGGACTTATTGACACACGTCTGATCCATTGTGTAGGTTTGTGTCAGTTCGACAGGAAAGGGCAAACGGAATGCTTACGGATCTCGGAATGGGACAGGTCAACGGTCACATCGTAGGGCGAGTCGTGAAAGAAGCGGTTCGCCGTGCGATGGTTATCGCCAAGCTTGAGCGCGCCGTTTTTGAAGCGACGACCAAGCTCGGGTACGACGGCAAGATGGACGATGTGTTCACGAGTGCGGACACGAAGGCCCAGGCGATATATTTGCGCACCTTTGATGAATGTTTTCCGAATGCCGGTGTGATCGGCGAAGAAGACAAGCTGTGGGTGAAGCCGAAAAACGGATGCCGTGCGTATTTTACGGTGGATCCGATTGACGGCACGCGCGCCTTCATCCGGCGGCAGTCGCACGGCATCGCGACCATGGTCGCGCTCGTGCTCGACGGCACCGTGATCTCGGCCTACATCGGCGACATCATGGCCGACGAGGTCTACGGCTATCGGCCGGATTCCAAGCGAGTGTTCCGGATCTCGCGACTCGATCACTTCGAGGAACTCGAGGCTCCCGAGCCGGTCGATATGAGCAAGCTCTATGTGATGCTGCGGGATCCGCCGGAGGAGTACGGCAATCACGCGCGTTCACTCCTGCCGCATTTCAAGAACTACGAGATCATGGGTTCTTCGATCGGCACGTGGGCGGCGCGGTTGTGGAAGCGCGAAGTCGGTGCGCTCCTCATGCCTGAAGGCAACGAAACCCCCTGGGATTCGACGCCGGTCATCGGCATTTCGCAGGCGCTCGGGTATGTGTTTATGCGACCGGCGGAAGGGCACGCGTGGGAAGAGTATGTGCCCGAGCTCCCGATCCGTGTCATGAAGCGCGAACACGATACGCTGATCGTACACAGCACGATTGCCGATCAGTTCAAGCGCTCGTTTGCTATCAATAACGCCTGAGTGCGTTCAACTGCACCCTTGTCGCTCGCGCGGCAAGGGTGCTTTTTACAGGGGAGTCAGCCAGGCTGGCCTGAAACAAAAAACAGCCCGGAGGGGCTGTTTTTTGATCAGGTGCGCGATACAGGAATCGAACCTGTCACCTACCCCACGTCAAGGGGTCGCTCTACCAAATGAGCTAATCGCGCGTGGCGCAAGTGTAGCAGATTAGCCCCGGATTGCCATATTGGTGAGAGGGGAATTTGACAATGTGGGATAATAGTGCTATATTTAATAGCGGACGGGTAACAGGGAGTTACATCCTCATGGACAGAGCCGAGTACCTGAAAATTCAGGAAGCCCGGATCCTCGATCGGATGGCACGGTGCTTCAAAGTCGTCGAAACGAAACGACTCGATGCGCCGCTCAAAGCCAACCACATCATCCCGTCACAGCAATTGGCACTTCAACGGCTGCACGACGGGTTATACGGGATCTGTATGGACTGCGAACAGCCGATCTCGCATTCGCGATTGGAAGTTGTTCCCGCAGCACTGCGCTGCATTTCGTGTCAGGAGATCTCTGAAAACGGGTCGTCGCGCCATTAAGGCGCGACGACTTTCTGCTTTTATTGTTCGACGTTGTCGAAATTTTTTGTATACAAAAACCCGCGTTGAACAAAAAATGCGGGCGGCTTCTTTCCGTTCTTCTCAAACTCGCGGTACGCATCGAGGAGATCAAGTTCCGTTTCGGTCATATCAGATTCAGGGTACGCAGCTATCGGTACGCGCGCAGCAACGAACAGTATGTCTTCAGGTTTTACTTCTCCTTTAACCGATCGCACATAGGTCCGATCCAGTCCGTGGAACCGCTGTTCGGCATCCGGGAGCGACACGATATCGAGGGTGCCTTTCTTAAAACCGGCGACCGTCACCGCTCCGTTGATATGCCCGTATCCTTCCATATATGCATTACTGAGTCCGATCGAACCCAAAGACGCTTCCCATTCAACCGCATTTGAGTAGCGGTCTCCCGGCGGAAAATCGATCGCGACGGGGTCGTGATGGACCGCCAGGTCCAATACTCGCTCCGGATCTTCGCGTCGTACTATTATCTTGCCGGTGCCGCGCAATGCGGCGTACATGTCAGAAATATTTTTGAATTCGACGGCGCCGGAATCGCGCAGGGCTCCGATGAGCTCCTGTGCCGTTTCGGTCATAACGCGATCCCGTTCGGGGCGCTCAAGTGAAAGTAGAACCTTTGTGTCCAGTGCTTTTTCGCGCAGACGAGATTGCCGCCCACGCGGCTGAAGGGATTCCATGCCAAAAGTATACCGCGGTTGTATAGTGCTCGGATGGAGATCATGCGGGTACAGGACGAACATGTAGCGGACTATGCTGCGGCGCAGGTAGATGCCGGAAGTGTCATCATATATCCCACCGATACGCTGTATGGGCTCGGTGCCGATGCGCTCTCTGATTCCGCGGTCAAACACATCTACGGGATAAAGGGGAGAGATGAGGGCAAGCCCATACACGCGATTGTCTCGGACATGCA
This sequence comes from uncultured Candidatus Saccharibacteria bacterium, assembly GCA_964512835.1. Lineage (GTDB taxonomy): Bacteria > Patescibacteriota > Minisyncoccia > Phycocordibacterales > UBA2100 > UBA10103. The sequence continues at coordinate 214,624 of CAZELA010000001.1, forward strand.
GATGGCTGCACGGTACGCACATATTACTGAATCGGCTCAAAAGCTCGCCGATGCATTTTTGCCCGGAGCGCTGACGCTCATTTTGAAAAAGAAGGACGGCATCGAGACCGGTATCGCAAAGGGGATCGATACGTTCGGGATCCGCATACCCGACAATTCATTTTGTCGCGAACTATCCGAGCGCTTCGGCGGCCCGATCACGACGACAAGTGCGAACCGCGCGGGCATGATCCCGATGACAACGGTAACCGCCATAGCGGAGCAGCTCGGGGATACCGCGTTAACGGTGGCGCTTGCAGTGGACGCCGGTGAACTGCCAAAACGCCTGCCGTCGACTGTGGTGGATTGTTCGGGTGATGTGCCGAACATTCTGCGCGAGGGGGCGATCCCTGCGGCAGACATCCGTCGTGCGCTCGGTGCGTCGTAATGTCATTGTTTCGGTCCGAACCCGAATCCCTTTTCCTGTTGCTGCTTGAGCGGCAGCGTGGCGACGACATCATGGACAAGTCCGAATTCTTTCGCTTCATCGGTGCGCATGCTTTTTGATTTGCGAAGCATTGTCGCGACCACTTCAGTATCGTTGTTTGTTTCGCGCGCAATGATGTAAATCATATTGTGCAGTTCGCGTTTAAACACTGATATTGCTTCTTCGTGTGTATGCACCGGCGCGATGTGGTCTTCGATCGTGTAGCGACCTTCGTGAAAAAAGAAATGTGATTCCTCAATCGCGGTACGCGACGTTCCGCCGAGGAAGGCAAGTATCGCGGCAACATCCATTTCGCCGAATCCTATTGTTTCAACCTCGATCGGTAGCGCTTTTAAGTACGTATACAGGTTCACACCCGCTCCGACGTCGCCCCCGCCGCTCGCGAGCAAAAACTTCATCCGAGTGACCGGCTTTGAATAGAGCTCACCGTTGATCCAGCTGATTGATTCCTGCACGCCCTTTTTGTCGATGTTGCCGGTGAGCGTGTACCAGATCTCCATGGCCCTCAATATAGGTGTTCAAGATGAAGATTTGCTGTGGTTTTGGCCGAAATGTGGTGTGGATAATTGTCCCCACCCCATGGCATATGAGACATGACGCAATTATCCTACTATTTGGGGCATAGTCTGTAATACTAATAATGTTGAACGATATGGAAACGAATAACATGACTCAGTGGGTAATTATTGCGGCTGCGGTCGTTGTGTTGATTGTCGGCGGCGCATGGCTCGCGCTTCGCGGACGAACTCCGGCACCGGCGTCCGACACGGCGGCGGCAACGACGACGGTTCCGGCAACGACAACCGTTGACGCGACGACGAACGTACCGAAAGGGACGGTAACCGCGACAAGCGACGGTGAATCGGTGGCTGCAGCTGATCAGGCAGCGGGCAAATCGGTTATGCTTTCTTCGATCTCGCTCACTCGCGCAAGCTGGATTGCTGTGCGCGACGACAAGAGCATCTTGGGTGCAGCGTGGTTCCCGTCGAGCGCAACTGCAGGATCGATTAAATTGCAGCGCGAAACAGTGGCCGGCACGTCGTACCGCCTTGTCATCTATGTTGATGACGGCGATAAGAAATTCGACTACAAAAAGGATCAGCTCATCACCGCTGACGGCGGTCCGGTGGGCGGTTCGTTTAAGGCGAATTAATCGAGGATCACAATCAAAAAGCCCCGCGTTTGCGGGGCTTTTTGCTAAGCGGCGGATTTTGCTCCGTCCATTTCCTTCCAGAGGTACCACGATGCGACGGATGCGAATGGGCGCCATGGTTTCGCGAGCTGCTCCATCTTTTTTGGCGTCGGGTCCGCGCGAAGTTTATATACGCGTTTGAATCCTTTTCTGATTGCCAGATCGCCGACCGGCAGTACATCGAGTCTGTGCAAATTGAAGATCAGCATCATCTGTGCGGTCCATACACCGATTCCTTTGACGACGACGAGATGGTCGACAATCTCTTGGGTCGTCATGGTCGGGAATTTTTTCTGATCAATAGTGCCGTCGAGGCAGCGTGCTGCGAGGTCGCGGACATATACGATTTTTTGTACCGAAAGACCGCACGTGCGGAGTTGATCTGCGGGGATGGCGAGCAATCGTTGCGGGGTCGGATGTTTGCGCGGGAAGAGATCAAGAACCCTGCCGTGTATCGACCGGGCAGCGGAGCCTGATATTTGCTGAAACACGATGGAGCGGAGCAGTGACTGGAAGACGTTTATGCCGCCGTGGTGGCGGGACAAATCCGGAGAGCCGTGCCGTTTCAAAAGCGGGGCGAATCTGGGGTCTTTCTTGAGCGCCTTCAGCGCGGCGGAGTAGTCAGGCTGTGCCATGGTCTGAGTATACAAAATGACGCGCTTCATCCGAACTTTGGTCTTGTTCGTGACAATGCCTCCATGGATACAGAACGATCGTCAACATACTGGGCGACTGCGGTTATCGTGGTTATCGCTATCACTGTTGCCGTCTGGTGGTATACAGCCGTCGATACGGGCCCGCTTGTGCCGAATACCGGCGCAACCTCGAGTGCTGCGCTTGAATACGATGCGCAGTGATTACGCTAAAAGCCCAGTTTCGGGAGCGGTACGCTGAGTACCGAGAACAGGCTCGTGTAGTTGTCGGTCCAGGGTGCAGGCAAGGGGAGCGGTGCGCTCCACTGCGGTACGCCGATAAACGCATCCGCCTCGAATATTTTCGGGTGCTTTGAGAGCAGTACCCACTGCGACGCCGCGCCGAGATGGCCGTCGTCCCCCGGATTGAACACCACCATAGCGGTGAGATTATGTGCCCGCGCGATCGACAAAATCATCGGGTACAGGATCAGAAATCGATTTGATACATGAATAGCGAGAATGCCGGAATCCGTGATCTTCTCGGTGTATAAGCCCACCGCCTCTGTCGTAAGAAGGTGAGCGGGGATAGCATCGTCGGTGAATGCGTCAACGACGAACAGGTCATATCGCTCTTCGTTTTTTTCGGAGGCAAGCACAAGCCGTCCGTCGCCGATGCGCACGGAAGATCCCGGGCAGCGCGCGAGGTACGTGAAATATGATCTTGCGACTCGCTCAATATCCGGATCGATCTCGTAAAAGGTGAACGTATCATGCGGCTCACAGTAGATTGCGGCGGAGCCCGTACCGAGCCCGATGATACCGGTGCGGATTTTTTTATCGGTCGTAGATTCGCGTACGGCGCGTACCGAGCGTCCGAATCCGCTGTTCGCGGTGTAATACGATGTCGGCACATATGACCACTCTTTTGCGGTGGGCTGCAGACCGTGCATTGTCGTTCCGTTCATCAGAACCGTCGCTTCCTCAGTAAAATTGATCTGGAATGCGCCGTAGAAATTTCGTTCTGAACGGACACCCGTCTGCGTCGCATTCAGGAGTGTTACGGAAAAGAGTGCGGCGAACGCGAACGGTGCGATGAATCGGATCATTCGTATGACTCGTTCCGACACAATTCGCGGATACAACTCAGACGGAAGCAAAAGGATCGCTAGCGAAGCGCTCACAGCAAGACCGAACGGGAATTCGTAAAAATCATTGAATAGTGCCGGCGGCAGTACGGTTGCCGCCATTGTTCCGAGCATTCCGCCGAATGACGTGCACACATAAAAGAACGGCAGAGTCGACGTTTCCGGGCGTCGTCGATAGAGCTGTGCATGACACAGGAGGCACACGAAGAACAACAGGATCAGATATGCGGTCACTTCGCTGACGATCTGCAGCGGATGGGCGGGCGTGTATACGTATGCGCTCGCTGCGGCTATGAATACGTAGACCGGCATGAAGCGCGTCGATCCGTACCCGCTGAACGCGAGAATGAACGTAATCAGATAGATAGCGAGCGGTACTACCCATAAAAGAGGCACCGGCGAAATGAGTTGCGTAAGTACGGTTGTTGTCGATACCAGCATGAATGCCGGAAGTGACGCATATGCAATCCAGGCGGCTTTTTGGCCATACGTACCGGCCGTGGAGGCGGTTGTTCGGACGTTCGGATGTGTGTTTCGAACGGACGATGTCACGGTGACAATGAGTACGGCATAGAGACAGAACAGCACCGCCCACGTGATCTCGGTACTCGGTAGCGAGATATTCGGCTCGATGAGAAACGGATAGGAAAGGAGAGCGAGGAGCGACCCTGCGTTTGAAAGTGCGTACAGTTTGTACGGCTCCCGTTCTGAAGTAATCCCATACCAGTACTGCAACAAAGGCCCGGTTGTCGAAAGTAGAAAGTATGGAATACCGATACCGACCGAAAGTGCCGTGAGTACGCGCAGTACGGGAGAGAGTGAGCTGACGATCAGCCAATCGAGCGGCGGATAAATGGATCCCCACGATGTGATCGCTACCAGAGAAATGACGGCAGCTACAGCGACGACGATGCCGTGGATGGCAACCTGTAGCGAAGAACGAAGGGACGTTATGACGTACACGTATGCATAACCCAAAAACAGGATGGTCGTAAAGAATACGAGCGATGTCGCCCACACGGACGAAGAGCCGCCGAAATACGGGAGTAAATGCTTGCTCGCGATCGGCTGGATCACGAATAGGAGAAATGCCGATAAGAAGACGGAGACGGCAAACGTCGTATATCCCGGTCGCGTAAGAATACGCCGCATGGCGAGCAGTGTACCGTATAAATTCTCTGATTGCGGGGAGAGCGCACAGGGGTAGAATGATTCGTATGATGACACGCACAACGACGATTCTCGCTATCATTCTCGCGGCCTGTATGGTGGTGCCTGTAGTATCGGCCGCCGCTGAATTCCGCACCGGTCAGGCGGCCACGTATCTAAAAAATGAAGCGCTGAATGACGATATCTACCTGTTAGGAGGAGGGATAACGAGCAACGGATCAGTGCGCGGTGACTTGTTCACATTCGGAGGCAATGTGTTGATCAATGGAAAAGTGCTTGGCGACGTTACCGCCGGAGGCGGCACGGTATCAATCCTCTCCGATGTGCATGATGATGTCCGGGCTTCCGGAGGAACCGTTGTTGTACAGGGCGCTGTTGTGGGGGATGTCCTTCTTGCCGGCGGGCAGGTAACGCTTGGCGGCGCGAGGATCGGCGGTGATGTTGCCGTCGCAGGCGGGGTTGTGCGTATCGATGTGCCGGACATAGAAGGCGATGTTCGCCTCGTCGGCGGCGATGTGCGTATCGACTCGGTAGTGAACGGAAATCTTGCAGTTCAAGCAGAAAATATAGTGCTTGGTCCCAATGCGCACATTAACGGCACATTTACCTACAAGTCTCCGAAACAGGCAGTACTGGAGAGCGGAGCGGTGGTCGTCGGCGAAACTGCATACACGAAGAGCCCCGATGTCCGCGAAGCTGCAAAGCTCGGCCTCGTTGCGTTCTTCTCTATTTGGTTCGTTGCAAAGATGTTTATGGTGTTCTCGGGCGCGCTCGTTATCGCATATGTGTTCCAGCGCTTTGCCGATGAGCTCGTGCTCCGCGCGGTCTCGCGACCGCTTGCAGAATTCGGCCGCGGCGTCATTTTCGTTATCGTGACACCGATTGTGTCCGTCCTCTTGTTGTTCACGGTGATCGGTATAGCGTTCGGGGCGCTCGGGCTGCTTGGATTTGCGGCGCTCATGATACTCGCGACGATGATTGCACCTATCCTGATCGGCAGTACGGTCTACAAATACGTGTTTCGACAACACGAGTACGAGGTAACCTGGAAAACGGCCCTACTGGGTACGGTCCTGTACTTTGTCATCGGGATCATTCCGTTCTTGGGGCCGATCATTGTGTTCGGCATCACGCTCATTGCCGCAGGTGTTGCGATCAATATAAAAGCAAAGGTCATCTCGGAGTGGCGCTGACGTAAAAAGTAAAATGCCGCGGTCGAGCCGCGGCATTTTTTGTTTGAGCATTCGATCTGCGTGGTCTACTGGACCATCGCGATGAAGTGACGGGCCATTGCCGCGTTCGACGTCGCAAAGAACCATGCGGTGCCGAACACTGCGCTTGCCATCAGGAGCGAGATGCCGACCGTGATCGGCGACTGCTCCCACTCGAAATCGAGCGGCTTCGACGCGAGGTAGAACGCGAACAGCGTCAGTGCCATCGCAGGCAGCGGCACGATATCGTAGATCAGGCCGAGCATCCCGAAGGCTCCGTACACGACCCACGCCACCAGCTGCATCACCCAGAACCGACCGTCGTCATCGTCGTAGAACGAGCTCGACAGGATCAGGATGCCGATGAAGGCGACGAACGAACCGAGCCAGAGCGCACCCGGCATGAACACGCGCACGAACATCGGCGCGTCCTTCCAGAAGAGATGCGCGAGGACGTATGCCGAAAGCAACATCAGCGCAGCCATGGTGCCGCCCGGAATCTGTGCTTTGCGCTCGTATCCGAACGCGTAGCTGAGCGGACCGATGCCGATGCTAAATCCGAGGATGCCGATGAATGCGAGGACCGCAAGGAAGCCGATCGCGCTCTGGCCATAGAAGATCGCGACCGCGCCCCACACGACCATGAACAATGTGTAGAGCGTTCGCGGGTCATCACCCTTGATCTTGTGCAGCCAGAGCGTGTAGAAGACGCTGGCCGCGAACGTGATACAGCCGGTCATGACGGGCCACAGCAGAAACTCTCCCGGCACGCTGTAGATGTGGCCCGACGCGATCAAGAGTGCGCTCGCGATGTACGCAAACGTCTCGATCGCGTACCGCATGGCGTGCGCGATCTGTTTGATGACGCCGTAGAACACGAAGATGATGCCGGCGGCACCGAGTCCGATTCCGAGGATCTGAAGAAAACCGACCCACGAGAGATACCCTGCCCAACGTTGCAGTGTAGTCATGTCGGGACATGCTGCTTGAGCAAGCGCCGGGTCCGGAATCGCGAGTAGCGCGAGTGCGATCAGAAACATCGCAGGCATATGAATGACCTCCAAAGAGCAAACACCCTGACATAGGGTGCGTGGCGAGATTTGACCACAAATAAAGTACTAGTACAAGTGGGGTACTGATTCGGCTATACTGCTCCCATGCTGAAACGACATGGGCTCGCGATCATGCTCGGACTCTTTCTTTCGCTCGCTCTTATCGGCGGGAGCCTAACGCACGCGCTCGTGCAGCACGAACACTCGGACCATCACAATGCGGGAGAAAGCGTGATCTGGCAGAGCCTGCACAATGCACTGAGGCACGAAGATAAGGCGATACTCCCCGCGTTGTGTACGTTCACGATCCTCGCCGCGCTCATATGTATCTCGCGCGGGCGCGTGCGACCAATGATCGCGATTGTTGATTCGCGTATCGATTATCTGAGGCGTGGCATTGCCCCGTACCGAGTGTTCGGTTGAGCGGGAATATTTTCCTATTCACCTAACACTAACTCAATGAAAAAAATTGCGGTCGTTCCGCTCGTGCTCATATTTGCGATGCCATTCGTTGCAAGTGCTCACGAAGAACAGGAATTTAAAATTAACGGCAGACCGTACGAATTCGTCGTCGGTTCACTCGGTGAGCCGCTCATCGTTGACGATAAGTCGGGCGTTGATCTGCGTGTCACATCCGCCGGCAAGCCCGTCGAAGGCCTTCAGGAGACATTGAAAGTAGAGCTCATTGCGGGCGATAAGAAGAAGGAGCTTCCGTTCACGACGGTGTGGGGAACGCCGGGCTCATATAAAGCGGTGTTCTTTCCGACAGTTGCTACACAGCTTTCGTATCGTGTATTCGGCACAATCAACAACACGGCGTTCAACGTAACGTTCACGTGCTCGTCGGGCGGTCACGAGCTCGCCACCGAGGACACGTCTTCTGTAGACATTTCCGAGGGTGTCGTACGCACGCTCAAATCCGGTGCATTCGGATGTCCGCAACCGAAAGCTGATATGGGCTTTCCTGAGGCCTCACACGACCTCGGATCGCTCGTACCGCAGCCGGCACACAATGGACTCGCAACCGCCGCCATTGCGCTTTCTGTGATAGCGCTCGGTGCGACCTTTGCGCGACGACGTCAGTAGTCGATTCGGACCGGCGGGTGTCTAACCCGCCGGTCCCTGCTCATATGCGACGACTGATCATCACACTATCTATACTCTGTGCGCTCGCTCCCGCGAGTGCTCTGGCGCATGCGACACCGGTCGAGATGGCGCCGCCCTCCGGTGCCCAGCTTACGACCGCGCCGCAGGATGTCACGATTATGTTCAGTGAACATCTCGAACCGGGGTCCAGTCTTATCACGGTGGCCGATCAGGCGGGCAACAAGGTCAGCACAACTGGGGCGACTGTCGCCGCTGACGGGCGAACGTTGTCGGTGCCGGCGCGGACGACCGACGGTCTGTACACGGTGTCGTGGAGCGTTGTTTCTAAGGACGACGGTCATTTTACCCGCGGCTCGTATGCGTTTGCGGTGGGTTCCACGACGGTTTCAGTGGCCGCCAGCGAGGAAATGGTGAAGATCGCAACGACAAAAGAGGCGGGGCTGATGTTCGTCGAATTTCTCGGGAATAGTTTGCTGTGGGGGGTGATTGCGCTCGTCGTGCTCTCCCGCGGTGATGTACGACTTCGTAAACCGTTCACCGTGCTCGCCGCAATAGCCGCTTTGTGTGCGGCAGGGGGAGCGGCGGGACAACTGATTTTGAAGACATATGAACTTGCGGGCTTACACGGGATCGGATTCGGTGATGCGTTTCATTTGTATCGACATACCGCAGCGGGCCTCTCTACATTGATCCGTGGTGTTGCGCTTACGCTCGGCGGCATGATCGCGGCATTTGCCGGATTCCGGAACGTGCGAACAACGACGATCATCCTTGTACCGGCGCTTCTGTTATTCGCGTACTTCCGCGCGATTATCAGCCACGCGACGGCGAACCCGTTTTATCCGATGCTGTCGATCGCGGTTAATGTTGTGCACGTGATTGAGAAGGATCTGTGGCTCGGCGTGTTGCTCGTGTTGTGTACGCTGTTCGTTACCCGACCCTCAGCTGCTCGTGAACATACACACGCGGCGGTGAATCTATTGAGTGCCAATCTTGCGGTACTTTCGGTGAGCGCCGGATACATTGTGTGGTTGCATTTGCATCGGTTTGAAAATATGTGGTCGAGCGCGTGGGGCACCGCCGCAGTTCCGCTCTTTGTCGCAGCGCTTGCACAGATCACGATTCATACGACGCTCGTCGTGTATATACGGTACAAACCACGTTCCGTATCGAGCATATTTCCGGTATTGCTTGGCGCCGAAACGGCGGCTGCGGCACTCGTGGTGTTCTTTACGTCAATTGTGATTATCACGTCGCCGCCGTCCACCTCGCCGACGCCGCATGTATTGCAGGCCGATTCGAACGGAGTGCATCTCGAACTTTCACGGTATCGGTACGAGGACGACAAGGCGCTGTTACGCATCACGGGTTCTGAGAGTGTTCCGACCGTCATTATCGGCGATCGTGACGGCGGACTGTTGGTTAAAACCGAGCAGCGGTTCGAGGGCGGATTCGTGTTCCCGAGCGGTCTTATATCGAAACCGGACAATGTTTCGGTAATCGTTCCGCAGCAAGATGCATACAGTGCGGATGTGACATTTGCGGTCAAACCGCAGGATTTTGCGATCACGGACGGGCATGGGAGGCGATTCGATGTGTTCACGGTAAGCATGATCGCGATTGCGATCGCGGGCGTGGTGTTGTCTGTCGCACTTGCTTTCGCGGGCAGAATGTCTGTACCCGCCGGCATTCCTGACCGGCGTATGACGAGCACGGTAATCACGGGAGCAGCTGCTGCATGCGTGGGGGTTGCTGCGATCTGTGCCCTCGCATCTCACCTGATAGCAAATCGGTTCCAGGCGGCGTGCGTCGCCGACGGCAATATGTGGCACATGATGCAGCCCACAAAGGCCGGCACGCCGGTAGCCGCCGGTTCAGAAGAAGGGTGCATGTGGGGGATGGGACGGTATGCGTATCAATTCGTCGACCGACGCGAGTATGAGTACCTCAGCACACTCGGCCCTGCAATCGTGACGCTGGAGACGATGCCTGCGAAACTTCGTGCAGGAGCGACCACGGATATGACGGTCGCGCTCAAAAATGCCGACGGGTCTCCGGCGACTCTATTGGTTGATATGGAGAAATACATGCACGTCGTTATTGTGAGTGAAGATGAGTCGGTCTTCGCGCACATTCACCCCGACGACGAGCGTCCGCTTTCTCCTACGGCGATCGACACCTCCACCTTTACGGTCCGCTATGCGTTCCCGAAAGCGGGGAAATATCTGGTGTCGGTCGATTATGCGCACGGCACACAGCTTGAATCAAAACAATTTGTCGTGAATGTTGATGGAGCGGTCAAACAGAGAGCGTCGGTCGTTACCTATCCGTCTCCCGGTCTCTTTGGGGGGTACACCGTCTCCATGGATGCGTCTGCTGTGTATAGCGGTGAAGTTTCGACACTTAAGTTCGTCGTAGAGAAAGACGGCAAGCCGGTCTCCGATATGCGGCCGTATCTGTCTGCCGTATCGCATATATCGGTGGTTAAGAACGATTTTACGGCGTTCATTCATACGCACGGTGAGATACATCCGCCCGGGCAACCGTATCCGCCGATTGTGGTGCGGGACGGAAAGATTATTCACTCAATGACCTCGATGACTGCACCGGAATCATTCGGACCGGCATTTGAAGCGCATGTACTGTTCCCGAGCCCGGGGCGATACACCGTATGGGCGCAGTTCAGTGCGGGCGGGCGAGTGATCCCTGCCGCATTTACGATCGACGTCGAGTGAGCAGGAACAAGACGAATGCTACGCCGGCGAGGGCGGCAAGAAGAGCGCCGACGGCGCCTACAATCGAAGACGTTGACCAGTACGATGGTTTTCGGTCGTCGACACGAAACGGAAGCGTGCCGTTTTCAATCGTTGTGTCGCCGCGGACGTACCGCACATTGATCGAATACTGACCGGCCGAAGGAAGTGCTATCGAAAAGCCGGTGGGTCCGAATGATGCTTTTGCGATCCATCCGGAGAAGATTGTGTCGCCCTCGGGTAATTCATTTTTCTGCACAATGCGTACCCAAACGCGTTCAAAATCAACCGATTTGGTGCGGGCAGGATCCGTATAGAGCTTCAGATCGAATCGACCCGATTCACCGGCGTACACGACGTAGTCGCTGTAGTCGACGTCAATGTAATGGGAGGTTGTCGTTGCGCTTAATGTAAGCCCGCTACCGTGTGCGTAGGCATTTCGCGGCGTGAAAGCGAGAAAGATACAGACACCGACGAGCGCCGCAATGATCGCGAGAACGATCCCGGTTTTCATATCAGATGCCGCTCGAGATTGAGAATGCGGCCGTGCAGGACGTGGACCCGCCGTAGCCTGAGACATTGAGTTTGATGGTTTGCGAGTCACCCGCGATCGAAGACGCGAACAGAGAACCGGTCGGATACTGGTTTCCGAAGGGGAGTGCGATCGGATCCTTAACGGTTCCGTGTTCCCAGTTGATCGAATCCGCTCCCGTAGATGTCCAGGAAACTTTGATCGTGTCTTTTGCGTATATGTACGACGATTTATCGGTCGTTACCGTGCATGTCGGGACAGGATTGTTGATGACTACGCGCACGTCCCGTCGGATTGATGATGCGGTCGATGTGCTGTTGTCTCCGAGACCCATACAGTTGAGTGAGTACGTGGTCGGAGTAGCGGTGATTTTGTAGGTTACGCTACCGTTCACACCGGCATCGGGATTCACGACCTCATAGGTGCTACCGTTCAGTTTCTCGACCGTGCAGCTTCGAGCGCCGGACGTAATCCAATACATCGTTACGGGATCGTTGGTAAGATCAACCGCGCGCGGAGCAAAGGAGAACGTGGTGATCATCGGCGCCGGTCCCGCGCCGAGGGTGACGGTGGTTGTGGCGCCGTCCGCGAATGTGACGAGCGGGTTTTGCTGTGTCGTCGGCGTAGGCGATGGCGTCGCGGGTACGGTAGTTGTTGCTACGGTTGCGGTGGTCGGGGTAGATGTCGGCGCGGTTGAACTGACCGTATTGCAGGCGGCGAGTGCGGCGCGTGTTTTGCCGCCGACCGAACCGTAACCGGTTGTTGCTGCTGTACCGGAACTCACGATCTTTCGCGACGCCTGGAATCGTTGAACAGCTTTCTCCGTAGCGCGACCGAAAAAGCCGCTGACGACGCCCTCGGGATAGATGGCAGGGTCGCTCGCGAGATAGGTTTGGAGCGCAGACACATCCGCACCTTTCGAGTTGTATCCGAGTGTCCTCGTGATTGAGGGGCACGTGACAGCGGCAGACGCGACACCTGTTGTAAAGAATGAAACGATAATGGTGAGTATAAAAAAAGCCCGAAGAAGGTATGTGGCCATATTCCGAAATTATACCGTGAATCGTTTCGACAGCTGCGACTGTATTCCGGCGGAGACGGCGTCGTGCTGGCCGTCAGCGGATCTGACAGATGATGTGCTATTGAGTAGCGTGCGTACGGTCTGTATGGATTTCTTGTACACCTCCGCGACGTGGTGGGACTTTCGGTGCTCGGCATATCGCGAGATAGACTGCAGCTGTGCGAGAATTTGTTCGAGGACTGCGCGCTGAATCGGATGCTTGCCGAGCGCGTCGTATTCTTCCTCCATCCATAGGTCCATGAGTTCATGCACCGTCTCGCGACTCATGCCGATAATCACGCGGGGGACGCCTGTTTGTTCCTTGGGTGCGTATTTGATCTTGCTCAAGCGCCCTTTATCGATATCTTCCTGCAGGCGATCAAACTTCTTTTCGAGTGAGCGTGCGCCGAATGTGACGTCGACTGCGAGGCCGAGTGTGTGGGACTCGGCGCGGTTGGAATGCCACTCCGCGATCATATCGGTGTGGTTGAACATATCGTCGTAGTCGGTGGTCTTTTGTAGTTTGACGTCTTCGCCGAGCCATCCGGATTCCTGCCCCTCGGTCAGCATCATGGCCTCGAATATTTCGGCCAGCATGTAGGATTCTTTTTGTTCGGGAGTACGTTCTGCTTCGTAGCGTGCGCGCTGTTCGCGGGCGTGAGCCATGTCCTTTTCCACCGTTTCTTTGCCGTAGGTTTTTATATACGACTCTGCAGAAACCCGGTGCTGGGGATTGTTGAGGATCTTTACGGCGCGCTTGTGAGCGGCGATGAGTAAAGCATTTTCTGCGTGCTCGTGTGCATCCTGACTGAGCGTTTTTTGTGCCAGTAATCCCTCGGGAACTGTGCGCCCTGCAGCACGGCGATTGCGACCCATTTCTAAGGAAGTCATCAAAAAACTATAGCACCTGGTATCAATCAAATACCCCGGCGCTCGCCTTCGAATCTTTCTCTCTCCATTGTGTCGCTCAATACAAAAGGCCACTCCCGTGGCCTTTTGTATGTATCGATGCGGAGAGGGAGGGATTCGAACCCTCGATACCTTTACGGTATGCCGGTTTTCGAAACCGGTGCTTTCGACCACTCAGCCACCTCTCCGAGGGCGAGCTTACGCCCGCCGATTTCCAAGGAATATGCCTCGGAATACGTCTTTTTGTCCTGCAAAGATGCAAATACAAAAAGCCGAATGATCTGGCCGTACGTAAAGCTAACACACTTTCCGTGCGAGCAAAAATAAGCTATATTCTGAGCCAAGGGCCGTTTTGCGGCCTGTTTTTAAGGGCCTAGCATCAAGCGAGCCGAGCGAAATGAGCAATAGCTTATTTCCGAGCGAGCGCAGATGTCAGGGCCCGAGTTTACGAGGGCCCTATCGTCTAATGGTTAGGACGCCGGCTTTTCAAGCCGTTAATCGGGGTTCGATTCCCCGTAGGGTCACAATTTTTTTAGCCTTATTTACCAACGCTGTTTGGAACACCCAAACGGGAAAATATAGCGAGTTGGAACCACATAAAGAAAAACGCGGCCAATCAAGCCGCGTTTGAAGATGCTGGGGTTGTCGATCAGGCGGAGCGAAAGCGTTTCGCGTCAGCCCATTCGTCACCTTTTTCTTTGGGGTAGTCATACCACCCGCGAGCGCACCATGTGTCGACCATGTGGCAGAAGGCCGCCAGCTCGTTCATTACACGCCGTTCGCTCGAATAGTCCTTGTACTCGCCTTCGACGTAGGTGAAGGCATTGAGCTGCGCTGGCGTAAGAACGAGGCCGTACTCGACTAGTTTGGCTTCGCGGAACTCCTTGAATTCCTCCTTGGTCGAAAGACCTTCACGGTTGGAAGCGTGGCCGTTTTCGACCAATATCCGCCACGGCTTTTCGAGGTCGTGGATGAAGAAGACGAGCAGCGCATCTGAAAGCGAAAACGGCAACGGCCGTTTTGTAGCCAACAGAAAAGCATAGAGGTGGCGGCAGAGGTTCATCCCGTCTGTCACATGGTCGAGGTACCCACCGTCCCACGTCTGGTGGTTGTGGGTGGAGCCCCGTGCTTTCTCAAAGAGAGTGCGGTGGTCAGCCAAAATGTTGCGGCATATCCGCTGGTTCGGCTGGTCGATCAATGAGAGCAGGTGCTCGATGGGAGAGTAGTTGAGGTTTATCTTGGCCTCGGGCATTTGACAGGGTCCTTTCCAAATCCAAAGAACTGATCGCACTATGTTACTTTCCCTACTTCCTGTAAAGCCTGACCAAACCCCTGCCACTGGTACAGCTCCTGCACCAACTGGTTCCAATTCTGTCCCACTTGGGTCACAAACTGCCAAAAGGACTGGATAATTCCAGTCCTTTTAGCGTTTGTGAAGGCGGAGCGATGTGAGGCCAGCAGGCCGAACCGCGAGCCCGGGGCCGGAAAATTTTCGAGCGGCGGCGAGGAAATTATTGTGGCTCACAAGGACTTGACGAATGCTGGAATTCATTTACTTTCGATAATAATTTATTGACAAACGATAAATCAAAACTAGACTGATGATATGAAAAACGGATCCACATTATTTTTGAAGGCGCTTATTATTTTGATCGGCCTCGCGGTTCTCGGTGTGTGCATCATTTTGTGCGGCGTCATGATCGGCGGTCACCCCGGCATGTATATACCGGTGATGCTCGTTATGCTCGCAACGGCAGTACCGTTTTTTTATGCGTTGTATCAGGGTTTCAAGTTATTGCGATGGATCGACATGAATGAGGCGTTTGCGGAACATTCCGTGCAAGCGATCCGAGTCATTAAATACTGTGGAGCGATCATCAGTGCTGCGTATGCGATCTCCATGCCGTATACCGCCTACGTCGCCGATCTCGACGACGCGCCGGGCGTCATCGTGATTGCACTCGTGTTCATGGGTGCACCGCTGGTTACAGCAGTCTTCGCTGCGGTCCTGGAAAAATTGTTGCGAAGCGCGATCGAATTTAAATCCGAGAACGAGCTCACTGTATAAGCGTATGGCTATCACTATCAACATAGATGTCATGCTCGCGAAGCGAAAGATGAGCGTCACGGAACTCACAGAAAAGGTGGGTATCACCATGGCCAACATTTCGATCCTGAAGAACGGAAAGGCGCGGGCCATTCGTTTTTCGACGCTCGAGGCGATCTGTAAGGCCTTGGATTGCCAGCCGGGAGACATTATTGAGTTTACAAAATAGCTATGATGAGCCGATTCTTCACTCTACTGTTCACGCTCCTGATTGTCCTCGGTGCGTATACCGGTGTGCGGTATCTAAGTTCGATTGTTCACTACAATTGTGCGGTCGAACAAGAGGATTGTCCGCCGCCGTTCCGTGTACTTGCCGAGTTCGGCTGGTACGCGACCGGGGGTTCGCTTGTTCCGTTCTGGACACGCGCATAGCAGGACACCGCGGTACACTGCGTACGTGAATGTCGTCTTCAATCCGACATTGATGGGTAAGCGAATCGCAAGCGGCGGCGACCGTCGTGTGTATCGCTATGGGACCGATCAGGTCGTGAAGATTTCTAGTCTCTATTTTTTGACCGGCGATAAGCTGCACAAAAAACTGGCGCGCGACTACGGTACCTGCAGGTTTTACATGCCGGAATTCGTTGTCGAAACGCATGATGTAACGCAGGGCGGAGGCAAACATATCGAGATCCAGCCGTTCATTAAGGGAGAGCCATTGTCGCGCAAACACTGTTCGCGACCGGAAGTCCGCGCGCAATTGCAACGCATTACAGAGATTGCAGACCGAATGGAGGCGGACGGTCATCCGCTCATTGATCTTGTCGGTCATCACGGCATGATCGGAAACATGCTTGCAAACATACTTGTCGACGATAATCATCGACTTCATATTGTGGATACGACGCTCCTCGAAGGGAAGTCGCTCGGCGCTATAGGGGTCATTCTCGATATAATCGCGCCGCTTATCCGCATGAAGCAGAACTATCTCCTGAAAAAATTCCTGCGTTAGATGCGATATACTTTCGACATGTATAGTGCGCTCCTCGTCATACATATAACCGTTGCGGTCGCGACACTCGCACTCATGCTCTACGCGATGTTTGCCATCGTGCGAAATTCTACGGGTTCGTTCACGCTCATGGCGCGCGTCTTAAGTGCGCTTGCGGGGTTCGAGCTTTTGACCGGCGCGCTCCTCGCCGCTTTTTCCCCGTCGATCTCGATCGCGTCCGTGTGCGATAACTTCGCGCTCTATATGTTGCTCGTCGTCACGGTTCTCGGTGCGCTGTATGTGCGCACGAGTCGTGCGGGATCGCGATTTCCGGTAACACAAAGCATTTCATCGATCGCCGGGGGCATGGTGCCCGTTATCATTGCAGCTGCGCTCGGTTTGTAAAACGGGAGTATACTGGCGCACATGAATTGGTACCGACGGGCACTCCTGGGCGCATTTGCGCTTGCCTGGGTACTCGCAGCCATTAACCCGATCGACCGGAGTACCTGGGTCGTCGAGAACATACTCGTTGTACTGTTCGCGCTCGTGCTGCTCCTCCTCGCACGGTACTTCAAATTGTCGGATGTTACGTACACGTTCATCACGATATACCTGATCCTGCATCTCATCGGGGCGCACTGGACCTATTCCGAAGTACCGTTCGGGTATTTTCTCCAGGATCTCATTCATTCACCGCGCAATATGTATGACCGTGTCGTTCACTTTTCGTTCGGTCTTTTGATGGCGTACCCGATCCGCGAAGTATTTGTTCGCGTTACGGGCGCAAAGGGTGTGTGGGGGTATTACTTTCCGCTCGACGTTGTACTTTCATTTTCTGCCATCTACGAGATCATCGAGTGGTTGACGGCCCAGATCGCCGATCCGTCGACCGGCATTTCTTTTTTGGGTTCGCAGGGCGATATCTGGGACACCCAGAAGGATATGGCGGCAGCAGGCGTCGGAGCGCTCATCTCGGTGTTGATCGTCTTTGCGATCAACTATATGTACAACCGTAAGCTTGGCGCAGAAATGCGCGAGAGTCTGCGCATAAAGGACCCGAACCCGCACGGGGAGGAGAGTTTTTGGAGCCGTTCGCCGTTCGTATAGGCATTTCACAAAGACTCCACGAGAGGGGTATACTTTGGCCCTATGTCAGATTCCATTATTGAGATCAAAAACCTTACCAAAAAGTACGGCGATTTTACCGCTGTGGACGGTATATCACTTTCCGTGAAGCGCGGTGAGACGCTCGGCATCCTCGGCCCGAACGGTGCAGGCAAAACCACCACGCTTGAGATGATCGAGGGTCTGAAGGCAATAACAAGCGGCACCGTGCTCCTGGACGGCAAGGATGTTTCGAAACAGACCGATGCGGTGAAAGCCGAGATCGGAGTGCAGCTACAGTCGTCGAATTTTTTTGAAAATCTGAATCTGATCGAGCTGATCGAAACGTTCGGCTCACTGTACAACAATCGCGTGGACGCCATGAAGCTGCTCGAAGACGTTGAGTTGACCGATAAGGCGCAGAACCAGGCAAAAGAGCTCTCCGGCGGCCAACGACAGCGATTATCTGTGGCGATTGCGCTCGTGAACGACCCGAAGGTGCTGTTTCTCGACGAGCCAACGACAGGGCTCGATCCGCAAGCGCGACGGCACCTGTGGGAGTTGGTCCAGAAGATTAAGGGCCGCGGCAAGACGATCATTCTGACGACTCACTACATGGACGAGGCCGAGGTTTTGTGCGACCGCATTGCAATCATGGATCATGGAAAGATCATCGCGCTCGATACGCCCGAAAATCTTATCGGGCAGCTGCTGAAAACCGGTTTCAAGAAAGAAGCGGTACCGCAACCGGCGAACCTCGAAGATGTGTTTCTGCACTTTACCGGCCACGCCCTGCGCGAATAGACACGCAGGTAAATTCAATTGCTATGTACACAACATGGATGCTGACCAAAGTCGGATTGAAAATGTTCCTGCGAAACAGGCAGGCGCTCTTTTTCACGCTGTTCATGCCGCTCTTTATCATGCTCATATTCGGATACATCGGATTCGACAAACCGCAGAAGATCGATGTGGGTCTCGTCGTGCATACACCGAATCAGGAGACCGCGCAGTTCATAGAGGCTGTCCGCACATTTCCGACATTCACGGTGCACGAGGACACGCTTGAGGCGGAGCGCCGCGAGCTCGATGACGGTAACCGTGCAGCGGTTATTGATGTGCGCGATGATCTTTTGACGGCCGGTCAAACGACCCCGAAAGACCTTACGGTGTATACAAACGCAAGCAAAGCAGGCGAAGCGCAAGCGGTCGTCTCGATCCTGAATCAGTCGATCTATCAGATGACGATCCAAGCGAGCGGTCAGCAACCGATCGTCGCGGTAAAGACCGAAGAGATAAATGCGCATAATTTGCGGTACATCGAGTTTTTGCTGCCGGGCCTGATCGCTCTCTCGATCATGCAGATGGCGGTGTTCTCGGTCGCATTCGTGTTTACGCAGTACAAGGAAAAAGGGGTGCTTAAGCGTCTGCTTGCAACGCCGATGCCGCCGTTTGCGTTCGTGCTCTCGAATGCGATTACGCGACTGTTTGTATCGATCGCTCAGGCTGCGATATTCATTATTCTTGGTCTTATCCTGTTCAAGATCCATGTGGTGGGTTCATACTTCCTGCTTGCCCTTACGGTCGTGCTCGGTGCATTCATGTTCCTGGGGCTCGGATTCACGATTTCAGGGTTGGCTAAAACTACGGATACCGTGCCCGTTCTCGCCAACCTCACTGTCTTTCCGATGATGTTTTTGGGCGGCACATTCTTCGCTGTTGAGAACATGCCGGGTTGGCTTCAAGTGGTGGCTAAACTGCTCCCGCTCACGTTCTTTTCGACCGCTGTACGAGAGATCATGACCAAGGGAACCGGTCTCAGCGGTATATGGATTGATCTTGTAGGTATGCTCGTGTGGGCGGTCATCCTGTATATTCTCGCCACATTCACGTTCCGCATGCAGGAAAAAGACGCCTCGTAGGGGCGGTATACTGGCGCAATGAAACAGGCGACGCTCTGTTATTGCATCAAGGGAGACGAGATTTTACTCGGTCTGAAAAAGGTGCGCTTCGGAGCGGGAAAGTGGAACGGGTACGGGGGGAAGGTCGATCCGGGAGAAAGCAACGAAGAGGCGGCTGCGCGCGAACTGTTCGAGGAATCCGGTATTGCGACCGATGCAAACGCGCTCGAAAAAATCGCGGATATCCAATTCTATTTTGCGGGAAAGCCTGTGTTCCAGTGTCATGCGTACGTCGCACGCAGCTGGGAGAACGATGCGGCCGAAAGCGAAGAAATGCGTCCGCAGTGGTTTCCGATTCGTTCGATGCCGTTCGATACGATGTGGGTGTCCGATTCGCTCTGGCTTGAACGCGCGCTCGCGGGAGAACATCTGCGTGGCGTGGTGCACTTTAATGACGACGGCTCTGCCGTGCTCGACGCCTCCTTTGAGGCGCTCGGAAATTGACTATGAATGTATCGCTTATCGGAATGTCCGGTGCAGGAAAATCGTATGTCGGTCGTCAGCTTGCCGATGCGCTCGATCTCACGTTCGTCGATGTGGATGCGGTCCTTGAGAAGCATGCACAGAAACCGCTTTCGGAAATAATTGATGAGCTCGGTGAGGCGGCGTTCATCCGCGTTGAGGGGGCGGCAGTCGAGAAAGCATGCGACGGTGATAATCAACTCATTTCGACGGGTGGAAGTATCGTGTATTCGGAGTCCGCAATGGAATCGCTCAAGGAGCGTTCACGCGTCATATATCTTCGTGTATCTAAGGCGACGTTGTTGAAGCGGATTCAAAGCGATGCGGGTCGCGCGGACCGGATCATTGGTATCAAAGGAAAATCGCTCGAGGAGATCATTGACGAGCGAATGCCGCTCTACGAGCAATACGCACATGTGACGATCGACGCGGAAACCGGCGGCGTGGAAAATATCGTTGCCCGTGCGGTCGAAGCCGCGTTGACACGATAGCGGCGTCTGTTACTTTTAAATACATGCAGTCATATACATCAATGATGATGGCGATGAACCAACCGCTCAGCGGCGCTCTTCGTACTGCATAATCACCTTTGCATACAACAAAAAGCCCCGCCGAGCGCGGGGCTTTTTGTATATGCATCAGCTCTTTGGAGGTTGCATGCGGCACCTTGTCGTCCAGGACGTCGCGCTCGTCACGCTTGCAGAGCGTACCTGGCGTGCGCGCGGAGGATATGTGTATCCGCTGCGCGTCTGTACCGTTTCGTGCTCCGATACCACCACGGTGCGACTGATCGATGTCACAGACACGGTACGAACGCTCGGCTCATGGAATATAACCGAATACGCGGATCTGCCGGACGTATTCCGCCAGATCAGCCGGGTCGACCGTTTCTTTTCGGGACTGGTCTTTCATGAGCGCATCGAACAGGGTCAATGCTTTTGGGAGAGTGTGGAACCCGACACGCTTCGCCCATCCCGCATGTTCTCGCGTTCGTGGCGCGAGCCGTACAGCATGATCTGACAACCCGAACGCACGCGTTCGGGTTGTTTTTCGTGTGGTACATTGCATGTCAATGAAACGGGATTTCCGGGAGCTTACGGAGGGAAATGCGGCCCAACATAGATATGTATGTGTCGGACTCGATCCGGATCTCGATAAAATGCCTGCTCACCTGAGATCCCTTTCCGCGCGTGACGCTATCGTGGCATTCAATCGTGCGATCATCGATGCAACGGCGTCCGTTGCCGCGGCGTATAAACCGAACACAGCATTTTATGAGGCGTTCGGTGCGGACGGGTGGGATGCGCTTCGCGAAACAACATTGTATGCTCAGGAGCGCGCAGCGCACGCAACGGTTATTGCGGACGCAAAACGGGCCGATATCGGGAATACCAATAACGGATATGTGGCGGCTATCTATGAATACCTGCAGGCCGATGCCGTAACGTTGCATCCGTATCTCGGAAAGGAAGCGCTGCAACCGTTTCTTGATCGCGACGACAAAGGCGCATTCATCCTCTGTCGGACATCGAACCCGGGTGCGGGTGAAATGCAGGACTTGAACGTGGACGGGTCACCGCTGTACCAAACTGTAGCGCGTATGGTCTCACATGAGTGGAATGATAACGAGAACTGCGGCCTTGTTGCGGGTGCGACGTATCCGGCCGACATCGAACAGGTGCGACAGATCGCCCCGACACTTCCGCTCCTGATACCGGGAATCGGCGCTCAAGGCGGAGATCTCGAGGCGACCGTGCGCGCCGCTCGCGGTGGGGTAACACTCATTTCCGCGTCCCGCTCCATCATCTACGCGTCAGATGGTGAAGACTTTGCGACAGCAGCTGCGCGTTCTGCACAGGAGCTTCATGGCTCCATTATAAAAGCGTCGTAATATAGTTTGAACCACTCTTCATATGGACGAAGCACATGTACTCGATGTTTTGCAGAAAGTAGGGGCATTCCGTGCGGGTCATTTTGTGTTTGTGTCGGGCCTTCATGCCGACACGTACGTGAATAAGAATGCGATGTATCCGTACACTCGCGAGATGTCGACGTTGTGTCGCGAGATTGCACAGCGGTTCAAAGGGCGAGGGGTTGAAGCGGTCGTCGGACCGGCGACCGGCGGCATCATCTTGTCGCAATGGGTCGCGTATCATTTATCTGAGCTTGAAGGCCGCGAAGTGTATAGCGTGTACTCGGATAAGGATGGCGACGGGTTCGTGATCAAACGAGGGTATAACGAATTGATAAAGGGTAAACAGGTGATTGTAGTCGAAGACCTTGTCACTACCGGAGGTTCGCTTCGGAAAGTTATCGAGGCGGCTCGCCAGGAAGGTGCGCATGTGCTTGCGGCTGTCGCTATTTGCAACCGTGGGAACGTTACGCGCGAGATGGCCGGAAACCCGCCCGAATTCATGTCTATGCTGACTGTCGAGCTTGATCAGTGGCCGGAAGCGGAGTGTGACCTCTGCGCGCGGGGTATTCCGATCAATACCGATGTCGGTCATGGTAAGGACTTTTTACAAAAGCGAAGCACAATACTTTCATGAAAAAGATCATTATTGCAGTTGTGGCGCTCATGCTTATCGGCGGAGCCGCGGTTTATATATACAAAGCACGGGAAGCCGCGGAATACGCTGCAATGCCCGCGCCGGCTGTCACGCAGTTGACCGCACCGGCCACCATGGCAGATGTTGCCATGCATGCGGGGGCCGAGAGTTGCTGGAGTGCCATAGACGGCAATGTATACGATCTGACAGGATGGGTTGCTGAGCATCCGGGTGGTGAGCGTGCAATCCTCTCCTTGTGCGGCAAGGATGGCACCGCTGCATTTCATGGTCAGCATCGAGACAATAAGGTCCAGGCCGATGTATTGGCCGAGTTCAAGATCGGCACGGTAGCGCAATAAACGCGCGATTGTGCTCATACAACCTCCATAACGTGGAGTGATATACTGAGACAACTAGCAGTCTTAGGAATATAAAGCCTTTATCTATGCGAAATCTTTTGTGGATCATTCTTGCGGTAATCATCATCGGCGGCGGTTATTGGTGGTGGTCTATGTCTGCCCAGCCTACAGCGATGGTCAATGAGAACGCCGCATCTCCTGCACCGGTCACGGCCACAACAACCCCGGAATCAGCCGTTACTACACCGGCTGCGACACCGTCAACGGTCACCGTTACCTACGACGGTAAAGCGTATTCGCCGGTTGATGTGACGATCAAGGCGGGTGATACGGTCGTGTTCAAAAACACCTCCGGCAAGAACATGTGGGTGGCGTCTGACGAGCATCCGACGCACACTGAGTTCGACGGTACATCGCGTGCAACGCACTGCGCAGCAGGATATGCCGGTGAAAAGCCGTTTGATCAGTGCAAGCCGGAAGCCGCAGACTACTCGTTTACGTTTGCTAAGGCGGGAACGATTGAGTTCCACGACCACATCAACCCGAGCGCGCACGGTACGGTTACTATTCAGTAACGCTCTATGAATCGTGATTCAGCGGAAATCATTCTGAGGATAGGGCTCGCGTTCGCGTTCCTGTATCCGCCGTTGAACGCAGTCGTGGACCCGAACGCCTGGATCGGCTACTTTCCTCCGTTCGTCCGGGGCATTGTGGACGACACGATCCTATTGCACGGCTTCGGCGTCATCGAGGTGATCATTGCGATATGGGTCCTCTGGGGACGGGCGATTTTCTGGCCGGCTCTCGCGGCGTTCCTGATGCTTGTCGGTATTGTGGTGCTCGACCGCTCGGAATTCCAAGTTGTATTCCGTGATCTTTCGATCGCGGCGATCGCGCTGTATTTTGCGGTGAAATACCGACCCGGCTCGATCCGATAGTACACTAGTCGCTCAAAGAAAAAGGGCTCCGCTCCGGAGCCCTTTTTCCGTATCAATGCGGCTTTTATACGGCGACCGCAGTGTCTTTGTGAACGAACATATAGATGTCCTCCAGGGCTTTTACGGCGTCTCCCGCAGCAATGTTGTTCTGGTGGTAGATACCGTCGGTGATGTCTCCTGCAGCCCATACACGGGGGTGTGACGTGCGCTGCAAACGGGGATCAACTTTGATCTGCTTAACCTCATTGAGTGCGATTGTGTCACCGAGCCATGCGGTGTTCGGAATAAGACCGATTTCCACGAATACTCCCGTTACCGGAAGCGTCGATTCCACACCGGACGCATCCTTCCACTTCATGCCGTTCACAAACTTGTCGCCGAGAATTTCCGTCGGTGCGGCGCTCGTCAGGAGTTTGAAATTCGGTTTTGACTTCGCGGCGGCCACGGTGATTTCGTCGGCCCGGAACGTTTCGGTCCTGTTGAGGAGCGTGACTGTTTTGCAGTAGGCCAGTAACTGCAGTGCGGTCTCGAACGCGGCGTTCCCGCCGCCGATGACCGCGACGTCCTGATCAGCGAACAGCGGTCCGTCGCAGGTTGCGCAGTAGGTGAGGCCCTTGTTATCAAATTCTGCGGCACCCGGAACGTCGAGCTTGCGGCGCTGCGCACCCGCGGCGACCAGCGCAGTCTTCGCCTTGTAGACCGTGCCGTTATCAACCGTGACCTCGACATGATCGCTGAATGTTTCAAACTTCGTTGCAAGCGCGGGGGAGACGACTTCGAGATATTCGCCCTTGTATGCTTCGACGTGCTCTTTGAGCGCTTTTGCGAGATCGGCACCGGCGATCGCTTTCGTGCCGATCCAATTTTGAATTTCGCTGGAAACATTGCTCTGGCCGCCCCATTCAGAAGTGATCTGAACAGTCTTCAGTTGTTTTCGAGCGGCGTAAATGGCGGCAGATGCACCTGCCGGGCCGCCGCCGATGATGATGAGGTCGTACATAGCTATAGGATTAGTCTGAGCAGAATAGCACGGCCCGCACACGCTCACCGTGGATAATGTCGGCTATTTTCGTCGTAGGAAGGACGGGAGACCGCCCCAGCTGTCGTCTTCGTCGGTCGGTCCGGTTTCTACCGATGTGTCCTGAATGCGGACCTCGGGCTTCTTTTCTTCGCGAACCTGCGGCTTGTCCGTCGCGAGCGCGTCGATGATCTTTTTCGGTTCCGGACGCGGGATTGTCTGAATCGGCGGCACGTCCGTGTCTTTTGCTCGGGACGGTATAACGCGCGTGGCGAATGTAGCGCCGCCAGCAGGACGGGCCGGCTGTTCCGGGAAGCCCGTTGCAATAACAGTGACGCGTACCTGGCCCTTCTTGAGCGACTCGTCGGTGATCGCGCCGAAGATGACCTTCGCCTCCGGGTCGATTGCCTCGGTGATGACGTTTGCGGCATCCTGAACTTCGAGCATGCCGAGGTCGTCGCCGCCCGCGATCGAGAAGAGAACTCCCTTTGCCCCGGTGATAGAGACTTCGAGGAGCGGGGAGTTGATCGCGGCTCGAGCTGCGTTTTCTGCTCGCTTTTCGCCGATCGCTGTACCGATACCCATGAGTGCGGAACCGGCATTCGCCATGATCGCGCGTACGTCGGCGAAGTCGACGTTGATGATGCCTGTCTGTGTGATGAGGTCGGAGATGCCTTCGACTGCCTGCTTCAGTATATCGTCGCACATTGCGAACGCGTTCTTGATGCCGGTTTCTCGAGAGACAATCGCAAGGAGTTTGTCGTTCGGAATGATGATGGTGGCATCGACTGCTTTGCGGAGCTCAGCGAGCCCTGCTTCTGCGAGTCGGATGCGCTGCTGGCCCTCGAATGCAAACGGTCGTGTAACAACACCGATCGTCAGAGCACCGAGTTCACGTGCGATTTTTGCGACAACGGGCGCCGCGCCGGTGCCGGTGCCGCCACCCATTCCGCAGGTTACGAATACCATGTCGGAACCCTTAATCGCATCCTGAATTTCTTCACGCGTTTCTTCCGCCGCCTGTTTACCCATGTCCGGATTCATGCCGGTACCGAGTCCGCGGGTGAGTGTTTTACCGATGTGAATCTTGTGCTTTGCCTTTGATTTGTGGAGGTCCTGTGCGTCGGTGTTTACCGCAATGAAATCAACGCCCTGGACGCCTGTTGCGACCATGTGGTTGACCGTATTTCCACCCGATCCGCCGACACCGATAACTCGTATTCGCGCGAAAGATTCAACTTCGGGCTTCACTTGCTTTGACATAGTGGGCACATCATAGCATTTCTGCGTAGAGGGCAACGTTGACGCCCATATGCATTCATGTCTGAATTACATCGAAAAAACACAGTATTTGTGCCGCTAAATCGACTAGGGGAGCAGTGAGCGGAAACTTGCTTTCAAAGAGTTCCATCCGCCGCTGAGTACATCTCCGAGTGTCGTTCCTTTGTCGGATGCGTCTTCCGCGAACGCCCATCGGCACAGTCCGTATGCGACAGCCCAGGTGGCATCGGTCGATGCGGTGCGTGCAACATTCGCGATCTGTCCGACCTGTGACGGGAGTTTCAATACAGCCTTCGCAATCTCCGTCGCAGAAGCCGAACCGGAACCCCCGCCGGTGATGACGATACCTGCGGGGAGCAACTTCTGCCGACCGATCGTTTTCAGGTGGCCGTTGATGAGTGTGAACATGTCCTTCAAGCGAGCGGTGACAATCGTGTCTGACTTCTTTTGGGGAATGTCGCCGCCGGTCACTCCGCCGCGTTTGAGTTGTTCGGCTTCAGAGAGGGGGAGTTGGAACTGAAGCGCGATCATGTTCGTGATGTCGCCGGAACCGACGGGAAATACTTTGAGAGAAATCGGCGTATCGTTATCAAATACGATGATCGACAGCGTTTCGGATCCGATATTTGCGAGACATACGCCCGCCATTTTTTGTGCTTTCGTGAGGGAGACGAGCGACGCCGCAAGCGGTGATGCCATCACGCTTTCAACTTCGACGCCGGCTGCCTCTACCGCTTCGATAAGGTCGTCGTGGTGCTGCGCGAGCAACGTAATCAGCAGGGTATCGACAGACAGTTTGGTTCCCTGTAATCCGGCCGGCTTGCCGAATACCTTGTTTCCGTCGACGCGGTATTCAAGCGGAATCGTGTGGACGACGACGCGGTTCACGAGCTTCGGTGTGGCGCGCTTTTCGCTGTCTTGCATGGCGCGTTCGATGTCACGCTCGGTTACGACTCCTCCCGACTGGGTGAGGGTCACGTCGCCCGTTGAGCGGATGTCATCAAGTCCGACGCCGCCGAGCGCCAAGCGCGCGCTCTTTACGGTGACTTTTGCGGCGGTTTGCGCGCGCATGAGCGCCTCGCGAATAGAACGCGTGGCCTCGCCGCGATCGACGATATAGCCATGGCGCATACCCTTTGAAACTGCGGTGCCGGTACCGATTATTTGCATCGGCGCCTCGGGATTTTCCGCAGGCGCCGCGATAACTACCTTTACATTGAAAGTTCCGATGTCGATACCGGTGTAAAACGTCCGCATTGCACGCGCATTATAGCGCGATACGGCTTCATTTACAGCCTACAAAAGGGGGATTTCTGCTGAATACTACGCGAGTTTGAATCGGCGAAGTATTTTTTGCTCCGCAGCCTCCATGTGATCTGAGTGATCGAGTCCTTTCAGGTGAAAAAGACCATGCACGTAGAGGAGTGCCAGACGTTTAGTGAGCGGGATGCCGCCACGTTTCGCCTCGCGCGCGGCGCAGCGCACGTTCAGGAATATTTCGCCTTCAGTCTTTGAGTACGGGAACGAAAGCACATTCGGCCGGTACGACTTTTTGCGGTGCTCCATATTCATACGGCGTGACAGTGTGTCGCCGCAGATGACGAGCGAGAGTTCGTAGTGTTTGCCGAGCACGGCTTCAGCTATCGCTTCAAACGAAATCCGCGGCACGGGGCCGCGGATCGTCGTTTTGATGTCTATTGAGGGCGAACCCATCGTCTGAGACGCACTAGCGTGCGATTGGAGTCGATTCACCGAATCGTGCCGGTCCGGTATTTTCTGCAGCTTTGTTTGCCTGGGCCTGGGACTGATTCGCATCGCGATTGTAGCCGCGTCGTGCCGGAGCCTCTGCTACCTTACCTTCCTTGATGAGCTGCTTGAATTCCGCACGGCGCTTCAAGAGCTTGAGTGCGCGCTTTTTCTGCACCGACTTGGATGCATTTCGTTCGTAGTAACGGGTCTTGCGGGAATTCTTGATGAGGCCCGTACCCTGAACACGGCGGCTGAATTTACGAATGACCGCAAGAGCGGATTCGTTGCCGACCTTAGTGACTTCTGCGTTGATTGACATGTCGCGAGATAATACCTGCAAGTGGGTTGAAAGTCAACGCGGGGCTTAGATGCTGGGCGAAAGCGCCTTCCAGGCCCCCATGCGTCGACGGCGCAGGTAGTTCGGAAGCTCGTCCACGGGGACTGCATCCTGGGAATTTGTGGCAACTTCTCGGACCAAGATGGTGTTCTCCATTGCCTCCTTGTAGCCCATGATCAGGATGTACGGTACCGCCAGCTCCTTGGCTTTAATCATCTGTTCGCCGATCTTGTCGTAGAGCAGGGACTGATGGACCGGTATCTCTGCGCGGCGCAGACTCTCGAGGACCATGAGCGCCCGGCGTCGCGCCTCGGGACCGAGGTGCGCGAAGTAAATAGACGGGAGTGCACGGTTTTCGCGCTTGAATTTCGTCTTGCCCCGCACTTCGCAGGTGATGGAGATCATTGCGGCCGGAATGTGCTTTGCAGCGAAGCGGGTCGCGAGCGGATCATAGCGGCCGCCGAGCGCGAATCCTACACGGCCCCCTGTCTCTTCGTCGGTCGACGAGATCTCGTAGAGCGAATGTGCCCAGCAGTCACGGGAGCCCAGAACGTGCGGGGAGAGTTCGTAGGGGAGGCCGAACACTTCCAGATATTCGAGCAAGTCCCAGAATCGGCGGCGCTCATCTTCGGTAAGGTATTCCATCGACTGGGGAGCGCGCGGCGTGGCAGGGTGACCTTTCTCGATCAGCTGCACGAGCGTACCGAGCGGATCAGTGGCAGCACGCGGTCGAAGCGTCGGAGAAATGGAGTCGATATGCTTGCGCAGGTAGGATCCGATGTCGCGAACGAAACGGTTCGACGATTCGTGAGAACCGATGTTGTTGATCGAGAGGTAGCGGTTCTTTACGCCGCTTTCCTCGGCGATGGTGTTCGCTACGACAAGCAGGATTGCTTCGGCTATCGCCGACTGTGAACCGAGCACGTGCAATTCAAACGAAACCGTCTGGCCGTCACCCTGCCCCTGGGCAGTGCGCCACGCAAGCAGCGTGCCTTGCTGCGCACGTGCGACCGAAACGGCGCGACGTGCAACGGAAGCAAGTGCGCGCTCATCGCGACGTGCGAAGCTGATATCGGACTCACTCTTTGCCTGCTGCACCTTGCGAGCGGCTTCGTCGCGTTCCTTTGTCTGACCTTTCATTTCGTCCAATGGAACGAATCCGTAATATTCTGCGATTTTAATCGCATTCTGCAGGAACTCCGCAGTATTCCCGTGGGCTGTGTCTTTCAGTCTGATCATAGTGCGCTCTATGAATTAACGTTTGTAATGGAGGAGTCGTCGAAATGAACCGTTCCGGGAAGAATGCCTATTTTGTCGAACGGGAAGAGTCGCAGGACTGCACGGCCGACGATATCTTCGCGGGGGAGTACACCCCATGAACGTGAGTCTGCGGATACGCGCCGGTTGTCGCCCAGAACATAAAACTGATCAGGGCCGAGAGTGATCTTCGTATCCGTAGGGCCGCCGAAGTTGTTCGGGTCGATGTAGCTTTCATCGAGCTTAAAGCCGTTGGGGTGCGCGGCGTTCGAGATGATTACGTCGTTGCCTTCAAGTGATACGGTCTCGCCGGGGAGGCCGATGACGCGCTTAATGAGTGCGCGGGATGTGTCTTGCGGGAGATCGAGCACGATCACGTCGCCGCGCTGCGGTTCTTCGAAACCGTACGTAACGCGATCGATGATGAGATAGTGGTAATCATAGAAGGTCGGCACCATCGAAGCCCCGGAAACCACATATGGAGCGGCGATGAAGAATCGTATGAAGAATGCGAGGCCGAGCGCCGCGATCGTATAGATAATGAGTGATCGAGTCGACGATGCGTCCCCGTCAACGGGAGTGTGCGGTGCACCTGTTTGCGTCGGTGTACCTGCATCAGTTGTGTGGAGTGTATCGTTCATAGCGATACCAACCCCTGGTTGAGCGACTTTCCATTAGAACCACATCCAACGGATTTCATGTGCGAGCATCATACTCTGTGAGTGCCGTTGACACAAAGTCTTTGGCATCGCGCACCGCATATTTTTTTTATTTTTATAAAAAATTTTCAAAAAAAATCAGAAAAAATATTTTTGAACAAAAATTATCGCAGACTTTTTTGTAAAATCACAATTTTTTCTGTGGATTGCGCACGGTGACTGTTCGCGTGAGCGGATGCTATGATGCGCCGCAATGACTTGGGTCGTTACAGGACTCGGGAACCCCGGTCCCGAATACGAGAATACCCGCCACAACGCCGGGAGGATGGCCGTTGTGCATTTTGCAAAGCACGCGGGTGCGCCCGCGTGGAAAGAGGATAAGCGGTCGCAGTCACTGACCGCCGGAGCCGCGATTAAAACGGCGATGGTTGCCCTTCAACTCCCGAATACCTTTATGAATAAGTCCGGAGCGGCTGTTTCTAAGCTCGTAAAGGGCGTAAAGGCGGCTGAGAAGCTCATCGTTGTGTATGACGATCTTGATTTGCCGATCGGTACCATCAAGTTGTCGTTTGACCGAGGTTCCGGAGGGCATAAGGGTGTTGAATCGATCATGACGACACTGAAAACAAAGAAATTTACCCGGATTCGTATCGGTATCTCGCCGCACACGGCGGCAGGAAAGATACAGAAACCCGATAGCGACTCAGTGGCGGATAATTTCATTCTCAAGACGTTCAAGCCGTCCGAAATGGACGAACTCAAGAAGGTGTTCAAGCGTGTGGCCGAAGCAATCGAGGCGATCGTGGCGGACGGACCCGCCATCGCGATGAATCACTTCAATTAGTGAGAGGTGTGTTGACCCCCGAGAAGTGGTGTGGTTATCTGCACCCGGTATCACAGTAGAAAGGAGTGCCCGCAATGGAGTTCCCATTGTTTCCATCCATCGAAAAGGTTCGTGACGGGCAGTGTCTTGTCACGACGGAACCGGTTTTCGTCAGTGAGATCCGCAGCTATCCGGCAGGAACTCGGGTGATCGTCCGTGCAGCGACGCGCGACATCGACGCGAAGGGGTACGTATCAGGCTCATGGCTCTGGGTGGAGTTGCCCGACGGTACTGAGCTCGGCTATCCGCGGACCTCGCTGCGCAGGACGTTCCTGATCTACTGCTTCATCTGTGCGTGTAATAAAAGAAAGGGACCGGGGGCGTAAATGCATCCGGTCTTTCTTCTTTGGTGTTCGTGAGGCAAAGCCGGATTGCTATTGAATATCAGATACGCTTCTGTACTATCGCGAGGGAATACAACGGATACGGAGGATATCGGCATGAAGGTAGTACACCTTGTAGTGCTGCTCCTTATGGGAGGCGCGGTCTCGGCCTACGGGCACGACCATCCGAAATCGTTTGCGGGAGGGAACGGCGATTGGTTCAACACGCTTCCGCGTCCCGATAACGACAAGAATCCGGATCGGGACGCAAAATCGAAACTATGTTGTACGAACGAAGACGTTGCCACGGTGCAGACGCGGATGGAGTTGCCGCCGGGAGGAAAGTACGAGGAGGCCGTGTGGTATGTCTGGATCAATGTCTACCGGGCGAACGGTAAGCTCGAAAAAGACTGGGTCCGGGTGCCGGAGGATAAAATAGTGCACGAGCGTCCGCCGAACGGTGACGAGATCTCGGCGTACATCTATCTGATGGTCAGTGGGACTGCTATTACATGCTTCGTTCCACCACCACCGCCGACGTGATGCATGCCTGTTGCGAAAAGACCCGGACAATACCGGGTCTTTATCATGTGACGCATTTTTATTTTACCCGTTCCTCTGGTAGGGTCAGGTCGGTCATTGAAGGAGGGTATGCATGACTGCGACACCTGCGATCCTGTTCGGCGGAGACTACTTCTGGTGGTGCTCCAATTTCGCCGCATTCCGGATGATCTGGGGTGGTCTGGTGTGGGATACGTCGGAACACATCTATCAGGCGGAGAAGTTTACCGACCCTGCGCTCCGGGCGTGGGTTCGCGAGGCGGAGTCGCCGCACGAGGCGAAACGTCGTGCGAATGAGCGCAAGGATGCGTGGCGCCCGGACTGGTACGCGGTCCGCGACTCCATCATGGAGAAAGTCGTTGCCGAAAAGGCGCGACAGCACCCGTGGGTCGCCAGGAAGCTTGAGGCAACCGGTGACCGCGAGATCGTCGAGAACGCGCCCTGGGATGAATACTGGGGTAACGGTAAAACCGGTACCGGGTTGAACAAGCTCGGCAAGACGTGGATGAAAGTTCGCGCGGATCGGCGCATTGCCGCGCATGTCTGATCGTTGGATCACGAAAAAAGCCCGACACACGGTGTGTCGGGCTTTTCCTTTTGTCGTTCGCTTACGCGATCGGCTTGAGAGTCATGCGGCGCTCCTTCGGTTCGAAGAAGGTGATCGTGAACTGATACACCTTGCCGAGTTCAAGCTTCGAGCGAAGTTCGTCTTCGCTGCCGAATTCGGAAATGTGTACGAGTCCTGCGACGCCTTCCTCGATGGAGGCGAGTGCACCGTGCTTGTTGTATTTGATGACAACCGCTTCCACCTGCTGATCTTTCTTGTACTTTGCTGCAGCAGCCTTCCACGGGTCTTCGACGAGGGCCTTGATCGAGAGCGACACCTTGTCGTCCTTGATCTCGATGACCTTCACTTTCACCGGTTCACCGACCTTGTAACGGGTCTTCGGGTTTTCAACGAGTGCCCAATCCATTTCGGAGATGTGAACGAGTCCTTCGAGCGAGTCTTCGAGTTTAACGAAGACGCCGAACTCGGTCGCGCCGGTGACGACGCCGTCGAGCACGTCGCCCACGTTGTACTTGCCGACGAGCGATGCGCGCTCAGAGGTGCCTGCACCCTTTTCCGAGAAGATGAGCTTTTGCTCCTTCGGATTTGCGGTGATGACCATAACTTCGAGCTTCGTGCCGATCATCTTCTTGAGCTCGACAAAGATCTTGTCCTTATCGCCGTCCGGAACGCGCGGGTAGTGCGCCGGAGAGAGCTGGGAGGCAGGGAGGAAGCCCTGAATCCCGTTCCAGTTGATGATAAGGCCGCCCTTGTTGGCATCCGTGATCGGAAGCTCGAATACAGTCTTCTTTTGTGATGCCTGTTCGGCTTCGTTCCAGATGAGTGCCTGTCGTGCCTCGCGGAGCGACAGCTCGATGTAGCCGTCGGCGTTTTCGCTGCCGACTACCTTTGCGGTTACCAAGTCGCCGATATTGACGTTCTTGAGGGTTTCGCGTGCCGAGAGGTATTCGCGGCCGTAAATAATACCCGTACCGAACGGGTGGAGATCGACGTACACGCGTGCACGTCCGATCGCGACGACCGGTCCTTCGACCACGTCGTCAATTACCGGCACCTTCGGTGCGGTAAGGAGAAGCTCGGCCATCGGGCCTTTTTTCTCCTGCACTACTTCGACATCGGTATCCTCGATGTCTTTGATGTTTTCTGCCATTGTGTTGAGCGTTTGGGGTCTTGCTCCTTACGCTACCGAGGTCTATCGGAAGCAAGATGTAACCCGCACACTGAAACTAATAAATGGTCCGTGCACTATATATAGAGCGCGACGCTTATGCAAGACGCCGCTCGAGGCGACGGGCGCAGATATGGTACTATGCCGTTTCATGATGAAGCGAGTCGCAGAACTTCAGGAAAAAGTAGGCTCCCGGGCCGGCGGTTTTTTGCATGAATTCTGGGCGTTCGCCGCAAAAGGAAACGTATTCGACCTCGCGGTCGCCGTTATCCTCGGTAACTCGTTCGGTGCGGTTGTTAACTCATTCGTCGCGGATGTCGCAATGCCGACGCTCTCGATCGCGACCGGCGGACTTGAGGACTTGAGCGGACTCAAGTACCAGCTCAGCAATAACGTGGTGATCAGTTACGGGCACCTGATGCAGGTGTTTCTGAATTTCATCATCATCGCACTCTCCATTTTCCTTATGTTTAAAGTAATTTCGAGCCTGCGAAAGCGACTCGCAAAGAAAGAGGAGGCGAATCCCGAGGTGAAACCGGAACCCACCGACGACCAGAAGTTGTTGATCGAAATACGCGATCTTCTGAAAGCGAATCTTCATTCGCACAAAGACTAAGAAAAAAGCCCGGGAACCCGGGCTTTTCAATGTGCGATCGCGACGCTCAGGTGCGACGGATGATGTTGTTTGTCCCTTGCGTGTGCTCGCGGTGCGTTTTGAAGCACGCATGGAGCGCATTACCGGTCGACGCTTCAACGTCGAAGCTGCGTGCCCGGTTCTCGTCCGCCTTGTCGTAGTACC
This sequence comes from uncultured Candidatus Saccharibacteria bacterium, assembly GCA_964512835.1. Lineage (GTDB taxonomy): Bacteria > Patescibacteriota > Minisyncoccia > Phycocordibacterales > UBA2100 > UBA10103. Next base: position 248,894 of record CAZELA010000001.1, read on the forward strand.
AGCACGTGAACGTGCGGACAATCGGTGCCGACGGGTCTTCCGCGTATTGCGACAGTGCCAGCGCACCGGACATCGTTACAAGCAGGGCGCATGCGGCGGCGATAAGTGCTTTCATTTCGTCCCTCGTGGAGGCGTTAGAGTTGACCGCGAATATAATCCTACTGTTATTGAACATTGTCAAATCGCCACAGAACACGAGTGAATTCGGTTTTTGATTTGACCGCGGTATACTGCGCCGCATGATTTTGACATTCCACGATGGCTCATGCATTCGCGCGAGCGCGGGCGACACGACAGTAGTGTTCGGTCCCGTATCCAAGCAGTCCAAGAACTTTAAGCCGACTAATTTCGGTGCCGACGTTGCGTTTATATCGCTCAATCATGCGGATATGAACGGGGCAGAAGAAGCCGGCCGAGGCGAAAAGCAGCCGTTCGTCGTATTCGGTCCGGGTGAGTACGAGGTGAAGGAGATCACCGCGTCCGGCTATCCTGCGGGATCGATGTACGACAAAGAGGGCAAGATCAATACCGTGTATTCGATTCACTTCGACGGGCTGTCGGTCCTGTACCTTGGTGCGCTCGGTGATATGGATTTGCCGCACGAGGTGTTGGAAATGGATTCGCCGGACATACTCATTGTACCGATCGGAGGCGAAGGGACGCTCAATCCTGCTGAGGCCGAAAAGCTAGCGGTCAAACTCGAGGCAAAAATCGTGATTCCGATTCTCTACGACGACAAGACCCTTAAAACCTTCCTGAAGGAAGCCGGTGCCGAAGGCACGAAACCGGTGGACAAGCTCACGCTCAAGCCGCGCGACCTTGCAGGAAAACAGGGCGAGGTCGTCGTTTTGGGTGCATAATAGCGATATGGTGGTTCAACGAACCCTCAATAAGATCGAAGAACTGAAAGAACGTCCTCATCATGAACGTCGCGCGGTAGCGATGTACTGGGCGGTGGGTGTTGTCGGTTTCCTCGTGCTGTTTTGGGGATTCTTTACACTGCGAACGCTCGGTAGGACTGCGATGCGCTTGAATGCGCCGCGGGCAAGCGCGGTTGCGGTAGAGACTGCGCCACAGGGAAATCCGTCGGCAGCGTCTGCGGCTTCGGCAGCGGCGGCACTCGAGGCTAGTAGCGGTGCACAGCCGCAGGGCTACACTGCGAGTTCAACGAACGGCACAGTAGACATCATCAAGATTCGGTAGGGCAAATAAATGGCTTAGATACGGGGTTTTTTCAGCAATTCATTACTGGCAGTTATACTTCATTTTTGATAGAATTCAGGGTATATGGCGCGCGCAAAAAAGAACGACACCCCGTCAGATGACGACAAGGGTGCAGGATCAGACATAGCTACCGGTAATGTAATCGCACGATCAATCACGCAGGAAATGCGAGAATCGTATCTCGATTACGCGATGACGGTTATTACCGCGCGCGCACTCCCTGATGTGCGAGACGGTTTCAAGCCTGTGCACCGACGCATCATGTATGCGATGCAGGAAGCAGGTCTTACTGCGAATGCAAAGACCCGAAAGTCGGCAACGGTCGTCGGAGATGTGCTCGGTAAATATCACCCGCACGGCGACGCATCGGTGTACGACGCGATGGTGAAAATGGCGCAGGACTTTTCGATGCGCTATCCGCTCGTAATCGGTCAGGGAAACTTCGGATCTATCGACGGCGACGGTGCGGCAGCGTACCGCTACACGGAGGCGAAGATGTCTCGCATGGGAGGCGAAATGCTTCGCGATATCGACAAAGAAACTGTCGATTTTCGCCCAAACTACGACAATACAAAACAGGAACCGACGGTTCTCCCGACCACGATTCCGAACCTCCTCTTGAACGGCACGCTCGGTATTGCCGTCGGTATGGCATCGAACATTGCACCGCACAATTTGCGCGAAGTGGGCGAGGCTGCAGTGCATCTCATCGAGAACCCGGAAGCTACGACGGAAGACTTGCTGCAATTCGTACAGGGGCCGGACTTCCCGACAGGTTGCATCGCATTTAATAAAAAAGACATTGCGGCCGCATATACGACGGGTCGCGGACCGGTCGTCGTGCGTGGCAATGCCGAGATCGTTGAAGGTAAAAAGGGTGACTACCAAATCATCATTACCTCGATTCCGTACCGTGTGGTGAAGGCAGACCTCATCACCAAGGTCGCTGATCTTGTGCAGGAGAAAAAGCTCGAAGGAATCCGAGACATTCGTGATGAATCAACAAAGGATATCCGTATCGTCATTGAGCTCAAGAACAACGCAAACGCGCAGACCGTTCTCAATTATCTGTACAAGCACACACAGCTCGAGGATACGTTCCACTACAACATGGTGGCACTCGTCGACGGCGTTCCGCAGACGCTTTCGCTCAAAGCAATGCTTGAGTACTACGTTGCGCACCGCAAAGAGGTCGTGACACGCCGCACCAAGTACGATCTGAAGATCGCCGAGGCGCGCGAGCACATCCTGCTCGGTCTGAAGAAAGCACTCGACCACCTCGACGAGATTATCGCGCTCATCCGTAAGTCAAAGACCGTCGATGATGCTCGCTCGGGCCTCATGACGAAGTTCAAGTTCTCCGAAATCCAGGCACAGGCGATCCTTGACCTCCGACTCCAGAAGCTTGCAGCTCTCGAGCGCCAGAAGATCGAAGACGAATTGAAGGAAGTTCAGGCGCTTATCGAAGAGCTTCGTGCGCTCCTTAAGAGCGAAAAGAAACTCATGGATCTCATCAAGAAGGAGATTCGCGAGGTTGTCGAGAAATACGGTGACGACCGCAGAACAAAGATCGTAAAGGGTGGTGCGACCATTCTCTCGGCAGAAGATCTTGTTGCCGACGACGAGTCGGTGCTGGTGCTCACATCAGGCGGCTACATCAAGCGCACTAATCCCAGCGAATATCGACGCCAGAAGCGCGGTGGCGTGGGTGTCGTGGACCTTGATACCAAGGAAGAGGACTTTGTGACGCAGTTTTTGACCGCGTCGGCACATTCCGACCTCCTGTTCTTCTCGGATCGCGGAAAGGCATACCAGCTCAAAATGTACGAACTGCCGGAGGGTAAGCGTGCTACGAAGGGCAAATCTATCATGAACTTCCTTTCGCTCGAGCAGGGTGAACAGATCACCTCGATTCTCTCGATGCCGAAAGAAAAGAAGGCCGCTGACGACCTCTCGCTGCTCATGGCAACGAAAAACGGCACCGTGAAGCGCGTAGCCGCATCCAACTTTAAAGAAGTTCGACGCTCCGGCCTGATCGCCATCGGTTTGGATAAGGGCGACTCACTCATATCCGCTGAATTCGTGCGAAAGGGCGACGACGCGCTGCTCGTGACCGCAAAGGGTCAGTCGATCCGGTTTGCTGCGGATGACGTGCGTGAAATGGGCCGACAGGCGGCGGGTGTGCGCGGTATGAAGCTCGGTTCAGCGGACTCCATTGTAGGTGCCGGTGTTATTCCGAAAGGCTCAAAAGATGCGGAGCTGCTTGTAGTCTCATCGACCGGATACGGCAAAAAGACAAAGCTTTCCGAATACAAGACACAGGGGCGAGGAGGTTCCGGTATTAAAACGATGTCGATTACCGCGAAGACAAAACAATTGGTCGGCGGATACGTCCTGTTGAAAGACGGTGAACTCGTTGCTATGTCGAAGAAGTCGCAGACCATCCGTACGGGACTCGACGAGATTCCGACCCTGTCGCGTGCAACGCAGGGAGTTCGCGTAATGAAAATGCGCGATGGAGACGAAGTCGCATCGTTCGTAGTCTTCGAGGCAGAGGAAGAGGGTAAGGAATAGTCCCCATATTCAGAATGTAATTCGAGATACCGCCACGTCGTGGCGGTATACTTGTGTGTAATGACGAATCCGCTTCAGACGGCGAATTTTGCGCATCCGCCCCGCAATATCGGTGCGCTTGGAGTGGAACCCGGCATGATCGTCGCCGATTTCGGTTCGGGATCAGGCGCGTACGTGCATCTGATTGCAGAGCGACTTGCGCACGCGGGTCGCGTCTATGCGATCGACGTACAACAGGATTTGTTGCGACGAATCAAGAACGAATCGCATAAGCGCGGATATGCGAATGTGGAAACCGTGTGGGGAGATCTTGAGCGCTCACACGGATCAAAGATTGCGGCAAATCATACCGATCGTGTCCTCATATCGAATCTCCTGTTTCAGCTCGAAGACAAAGACATTCCGCTTCGCGAGGCGTTCAGAATACTGAAGCCGAACGGTCTTTTGGCCGTGATCGACTGGAGCGAATCGTTCGGAGGGCTTGGTCCCCAAAAGAAAGATGTCGTTAAGAAAGAATCGGCCGTTAAGCACATCACAGCTGCCGGGTTCGTGATGGTGCATGAATTCGAAGCCGGCGCGCATCACTACGGATTACTCGCAAAGAAACCCGCACACGTATGAAGGCCAGCGGCATGTCGATGTTCCAGGTCATTTTGCTCTGCATATTCGGTGCAGGAGCGATTGCCGGCGTGCTTATTTTTGCGCTTGCGGTCGGCAAAGGGAACTCGAGTTCGATCGGCAATGTGGTGATCTGGGGAACGTTTGACGGCAACACATTTACCGACTCGCTCAGACAAATTCAGGATCAGGATTCGAGCATGCTCGGTGTTACGTATGTTCAGAAGGATCCCGATTCATACATGCAGGAGCTCACTGATGCGCTCGCGAGCGGTAAGGGGCCGGATCTGTTTATTATGCGAGATGATCAGGCACTCTCTCAGGAAAGTCGTGTAATCAAGATTCCGTATACGGCAAAGGTGGGACAGCAATCGCTCACGATGAACGATTATCAGACTATTTTCGCGGATTCGATATCGCCCTTCCTGACTCCCGAGGGCAGCATGGGCATTCCGCTTTTCATTGACCCGCTCGTTCTCTATTGGAACAAAGACATGCTGAACACGGCCGGGTATGCGCGTGCGCCGTTGTATTGGGACGAGGTGCAGGACATGGCACAAAAGATCACTAAGCGTACAGAGACCGGCACGATCATAAAGGCGACCATTCCGTTCGGTCTGTACCGCAACGTGAACAACGCAAAGGAGATTCTGTCGATGCTTGTTATGCAGGCGGGCGGCCAGATCACCGGACGGGATCAGGACAACGTACTCCAGGCTGAACTTGCGCCTCAGGAGCGCGACGTTGCTCAGTCATCGCTTGCCGCACTGAGGTTTTATACTGAATTTGCCGATCCTGCGAAGCCCGGTTATTCATGGAATGCATCCTTGCCTGAGGCGCGAAAAGCGTTTATTGCGGGGGACCTTGCGCTCTATATCGGGCATGCGAGCGAAAAAGACACGATCAGGGCTGCGAATCCGAACCTCAATATGGCGATCGCCGCGATCCCGCAGCGACGCTCCGCGACGACCGCGAGCAACGCCGGATTTACGTATGCATTCTCCATACCGAGGACGAGTAAGAATCAGACCGGCGCATTCACGGTTGCTACCACGCTCGCGAACGGTCAAAACGCGCTCGCGCTTTCGCAAACGTTTAATTTGCCCTCTGCACGCCGCGACGTGCTCTCAAAACCTTTCACGACCGATCTCAATGATTTTAATAAGCAGGCGATCCTGGTGCGTTCGTGGACCGACCCGAATCCGGCTCGCACGAGCGAGATCTTTCGCGCTATGATTGAAGACACGGTCTCCGGATCGATGCTTCTCGGCGAGTCTGTGCAGCGTGCAGACCGCGAGATTGCGGCTATCCTGGACGCATACAACCAGCAGCGTAATCAGCAACAAATACAATGAAGACACGTACGGTGATAACTGCACATGTGCTCGTGGGAGCGATGGTCGCACTTTTGGGGGCGGATGTCGCGTTTGCGCAAACACAATCAGGGCTTCGTAACCCGCTCGAAGGGGGAGGCATCAGTACTATTCCGCAATTCATCTCGAGCGCCTTGAAAGTGATGGTTATGGTGGCGCTCCCGATTATTACCCTGTTCATGGTGTATTCGGGCTTTTTGTTCGTACTTGCACAAGGAAACCAGGAGCAGCTTGCGAAAGCAAAAACAAACTTCGTATACGTAGTCATCGGCGCAATCCTTATCCTGGGTGCGTGGGTCTTTGCGTCACTGCTTGGCGGAACCATATCCGAACTCACGAGCGGCACATGAGGACGATACTGCGCATCGCACCGTTTCTGGCCCTCGCGTTGCCGTTCAGCGCTTCTGCGGAAGTTGCACATACGCTGCGCGACCTTGTCGGTCAGATTGTGAACCTATTAAACACGGCGACCGGCGTCCTGGTCGCTGCGGCGCTTGTCGCGTTTCTGTACGGCGCTGCCTACAACATGATGAAGGCGGGCGAACGTGGAAGCGGAGCCCTCAGGCAGTTTTTGGTCTGGGGTGTGATCATTCTGTTCGTGATGGTATCCATCTGGGGCATCCTCAATGTACTTCAGCAGACGCTCTTCGGAACGGGTGCCGGCGGATCAAGCAGCGGCGGCTCCGGCATCAACGGAAGCGGAGGATCGGGTGTGCGGAATGACCCCGGATCGAATATTATTTTCGAATAGTATGGACCTGTCTACGGTCGTTGCACTGTTTAATATTGTCGTCGGGGGGATGCTGGTGATATCGATCCTCATGATGTTCGGCGGCCTGGGGCTCTGGTACGTGCGCCTCGGTACGTGGCCGACATATCGCGACGAAGCGATTGACTACATGCGGTGGGGAGTATCAGTGCTGTTCGTTCTTGTCGTGCTGCTTGGCATTGCGCAATACGTTCAGACTCACATGGCTCTCTCTATGCTTGCGCTCGGGGCAGTGGTCGCGGCCATTGTTGTGTACTTTGTCGGTACACAGCTTATGGCCGGAGGCGGAGACGAGGAAGAACACCACTAGTGGTTTGTGCAGACGCTTCCCGCTATCCACATTCATAAAAATGTGGCCTTGTACTCGTGCGTACACGGGATACGATTGAGGAACTAGTACTAACGTTATTTCTTTATTTTTATGCGCAGAACGCTTATTCAGATCGGTTCGACAGCAGCGACCCTCGCTTTCGTAGGCCTTCCGTCACTCGTTGCCGCACAGCAGACGGCTGCACAGGGACTCTTGGGTACGCTCGCGCTTGCGAACCGCATTCTCAACGGTTTGGTTGGTCTCCTCATTCTCGTCGCTATCCTCGCGTTCTTCTGGGGTTTGATCAAATACCTCTTCTCGGGAGGCGGTGAAGATAAGTCAGAAGGTCTCAAGCTCATGTTCTACGGTGTCATCGCGATCTTCGTGATGGTATCAATCTGGGGCATCATCCGACTCCTTCAGAACACATTCGGTGTTACGCAGAACACGTCGATCACTCCTGACGGTATCCGCTCCTTCTAAGCTCGCTCTGATATTGCGGGCATATGGAAGCGGCAGCAACGATAGTCCAACGGCTCAACGACCTGATCATCAGGCCATTGATCCTGTTGGTATTTGCCGGCGGGTTCTTCCTGTTCATGTGGGGGTTGGTTGTGTTTTTGTGGAATTCGCGCGAAGGGGAAGTTGCGACCGAGGGTAAGCAGCACATGCTCTGGGGTATCGTGGGCATGTTCGTGATGATCTCGGTGGGCGGAATTCTTTCCATCATCCTCAACACCTTTGGAATCAATCAGACGAGTGCGACCGATACGAGTAATGCGCAGGGGTTCAGCAATGTGCAGTTTAGGTAAGAAACGGGGACTCGATCACGAATAAAATCCACGCCGTCGCGATCAAGGGGGACTCGGCCAAGCGCTCGCTTCGTCGCCGTCGCGACGAAGCTCCGTTCGGCCCTGCTCGCGCATCCCCGTCTACTGACGGGGCCCCAGCGCTCGCTTTCTCGTCCCCGCCTTTGCTCTACCAAATACAAAAGATCGAGGCATGCCTCGATCTTTTGTATTTGTGTGGGCAAGGGGGGACTCGAACCCCCAATCCTTACGGAACCAGTTCCTAAGACTGGCGCGTATACCAATTCCGCCACTTGCCCATCTGCACGATATTACACCTTTTCGGCTCGACCGAGCTATCGGTAACTCGCGCCGTAACGCACTATTTTCCTTTGCCAATTCCGCCACTTGCCCATTCGCGGCACACTATAGCACCAATTGTATCGAATGTTGACAATGGTATTTCAACATGCTATTATCCACACACCAACGTACTCGTATTCTTTTGTCTTGAGCTACCTCTCGAGACCGCCCCGTAGTCGAATTGTGGGGTCGAGGAAAGCTCGAGGCGCTGGAATTAACGACTAGTGCCGTATATTCGGCTTACTATATGTACAAACAGTACTCACGTTCGGGCGGCGGTTCTCGCTCCCGATTCGGCGGACGCTCCGGCGGCCGCGCAAATTATCCGAAAAGTCGCGCACCGCGACAGATGGGTCAATACATTGATCCGGCTCGCTTTGTAAACAAGGCGACAGTCACCGAGGTGCAGGACGTATTCGTGCCGCAGCATAACTTCGCGGACTTTGACGTAGCAGACAGCCTGAAAAACAACATCATCAAGAAAGGCTACGTAACTCCGACTCCTATTCAGGACCATGCGATCCCGCATGTGCTCCATGGTGAAGATGTGCTCGGTATTGCTGATACCGGTACCGGCAAGACCGCAGCGTTCCTCATTCCGCTCATCAACAAAGTATTGAATGACCGATCGCAAAAGGTATTGATTATGGTGCCGACCCGTGAACTCGCGACTCAGATCGAGGACGAGTACTGGGGATTCGCAGACCACATGCGCATCGGCGCGGTGACCGTTGTAGGCGGTGCGAACATCAATAAGCAGATCCAGACGCTCCGACGACGACCGAACTTTGTAATCGGTACACCGGGACGACTGAAAGATCTCATGAGCCAGGGCGAGCTCGACCTCTCGGACTTCAACACTGTTGTTCTCGACGAGGCAGACCGCATGCTCGACATGGGTTTCATCCAGGACATGCGATTCATTCTTTCGCACATGCCGACGGAGCGGCACACGCTGTTTTTTACAGCGACGCTCTCGCGCGACATCGAACGAATGGTGCACGACTTCCTCAATAATCCGGTCCAGATCAAGATCAAGACGCGCGATACTGCTGCGTCAGTGGATCAGGACATCGTGAATGTGCGCGGTCGTGAAAAGATCGACGTGCTGCAGGAATTGCTCGCTCAGCCGGAATTCGAAAAGGTAATAGTCTTCGGACGTACCAAACACGGCGTCGAAAAGCTTGCAAAAATGCTCGCAAAGAACGGATTCAAAGCTGAGTCCATTCACGGCAACAAAACGCAGAATAAGCGTGACCGCGCGCTCACATCGTTCAAAAAGGGACAGGTAAATATCCTCGTTGCGACAGACGTCGCTGCCCGAGGTATCGACGTCTCGGACGTATCGCACGTGATCAACTACGATCAGCCGACGACCTACGATGACTATGTACACCGCATCGGCCGAACAGGCCGCGCAGGCAAGGCGGGAAAGGCGCTGACATTTGTCGGCTAAACAGCACGACGTTGGAAAAACGACCCCTCAAGAGGGGTCGTTTTGCATTGGTATACCTTATGTATCGCTGGTAATCGAAAAAGATACCGAAGCGATCAGGAGGGTCGTGCAGCGTGACGCCTAGGCCGCGCTGTCGGGCGTCTGCGGCATTCCTTTGATGAGTGTAGCCACCTCGTGCCACAGCGATGTCGGGTCCGACATCTGTTTCTCGGCAAGTGCCCAGTCGAACTGCCCGCGAACATACTTGCGGCTGTCCTGGATGCCTTCTTCGTGCGGTAGGTTCGACATACCGATCTCGTCGCCGTAGTACATGATGGGCGAGCCGGGGAGTGAGTAGAGGAGTTTGAATGCGCGTCGCATACCCTCGCGGTCTCCGCGAAACACCTGACCGACCCGCGCCGATGTAAACGGTGTCTTTTTGAAGTGGAACAATCCATCCGGATCGAGGAAGGCGACGAGTGCCGATCGGATGCCCGGTTCAAGTGTGGCGAGCGAAATCTCGTCGTGATTGCGTAGGAATATTGCCCAGGAACAATTATCGGGAATATCCGATGTGGCATCTACCATCTCTTGCACGGCGAGCGTCTCGCTCTTTTGGAGTGCGAGCCACATTTGCTCCATAAGATTGAAGTGGTAGGCCATATGACACTCGTCACCGTCGCCGAAATACTTCTTTGTATCCTCTACACTCAAGTGTGCCTCGGACAGGAGAATCACGTCCGGGTATTCTTTTTCAAGGGCGGCTCGTAGTCGCTTGAGCACCGCATGCGTCTCGGGCAATCCGCGACAATTGGTGCCGTCGCGCTTTACCAGGAATGGGGCAGCATCGAGCCGGAATCCGCTCACGCCCATATCTGCCCAGAATTTCATTACTCCAAACATTTCATTGAACACCTCGTCGTTGTCCCAATTGAGATCCGGTTGCTCGGGATAAAACGTGGCGAAATAGTAGTCGCCCGTTGTCTCGTTTGGCATCCATACGGTATCGCCAAACATGTTTTGAGCGAGCGGGAACTCGGTTCCCGTTTCCGACCAGAGATAGTAATCGCGTTTGGGATTGGAGCGTGAGGAGCTCGCTTCGATAAACCACGGGTGTTTGTTGCTCGTGTGATTAAGAACGAGATCGAGGATGATACGTATGCCGCGACCGCGCGCTTCGCGCACGAGCCGTTCCATGTCGTGGATGGTACCGAGGTCTTCGCGCACATTGCGGTAGTCCGAGATGTCGTATCCGTCATCAATCATCGGCGACGGGTAGTGGGGCAGGATGTGGAGACAGTTGATACCGAGTGCCTCAAAATACGGCAGCTGCGCCGTAAGGCCGTTCAAATCTTTGTTGAACTTGTCGACATACAGCTCGTATATTTTTGCTGATTTCCACCAGTATTCGGCCATCGGTCGATTATAGGGCACTTCACCGTGGGCGGCGCTTGTCAGTGTGGTCTCGCAATGGTACACCTGCCAGCAGTTCAGGGAGGATGAATCGATGAAAATGCTGAGACGCTGGTTCTCTACATTCGTTGATAGTGCAGTTGTGATCGACGTGGACTACTCCAAGCCCCTCTATATACCAATAGGGGCGAGCGGTTTGAGCCGGCATCGGCCAGTTGGAACTGGCCGTATGTCGCTGCTGCCGCATAGTTTTGAATTGCGTGAGATGCCGCTGGGCATGACGTACGACGGATATTTCGACGCGCATGGCGATGACATGATGTGCGATGCGGCCGTTCTCGACGGCATCGTGGCGTACGTCACGAAGGATGGTTTGGATGGGCGCTCGGTCGAACGGCGAATGTTCAAGTTGTTCGGCGACTTCCGCGGGCAAGTTTTTTTCCTGGGGACGTCGTTTACGTCGCCGGATAATGGGGTACATGTACCGTATTTGAATGTGCGGACAAACATGCCGGCCCTCAGGTACGCGTGCCCGTCGCATCATCCGATGAATCACGATTTCGACGTGCGCGTGTGTCACCTTGCACCGGTGCAACCAATCGTCGGCCCGTAGGTCCGTCACTGTTCAATACAAAAGGCCCCGTCTTACGACGGGGCCTTTCATGTAGATCGCTTAGATCTTGCTCACTTTGAGAGCGTTCGGGCCCTTCGGGCTTTCACCTACTTCAAAGCTTACTTTGTCTCCCTCGCGGAGGTCGTTGAACTGAACGTTCTGAAGTTCGTTCATGTGGAAAAAGAGATCCTTTTCCTGTCCGTTGACGGAGATAAATCCGAATCCCTTGTCGGTGAGTCGGGCGATGGTTCCTTCTTGCATGGCAATGAGAATATCTTGAATAGATTCCCGTGAGGGAAATCAATACAGGACTGGAGTTTAGGTCGATCCCTGCTTCTCTGGATCAGCTCTGGTTGATACGTAAAAGATACCATGTGAAAAATGATGTGTCAATGAATCGTGATTTGTTTGAGGCTGATTCCGAGATGTGGTGCCGGCAAGTATCGAGATGCGACATCGACTACGCTCCATGAGTGGTCAGGGATATTTTCCTCGCCGCCGCTCGGAAAATTCCACGATTCTGCCTTGCCTGTCGCAAAAGCTTTTGCAACATGGCTCCGGCTCGCACAAAGCGAAAAAACCTGGCGCAGGCCAGGTTTGTTTCGTCTTTGTGCGCCCAATGGGACGTTATCGGAACGGAACTATTGGCAGGAGTCACGCAGATCGCCAGTTAGCCATGTTGCCGATTTTTTTGCCTCATCAATATTTCTCAGCTGTAAATTATTTGGAACACCTGCTTGATGGCGCTTTTCTTCGAACTGAGTTTCAGTAAATGCCTGCATCGTTTGACCCGAGTGCGGGTCAATAACCCACCAGTAGGTTATCGATTCATCGGGGATGCAATTTGAACAATCCTCCATGCGTGGGTGCGGTTTCTCCAGCGGGTGTGTCTTCGCAAGAACATAGTCGTCATCCCACGCAATTTCAAATATGGATTCGGGAATGAACCCCCCAGCATCACCAATATCCGTGCAATTTACATATACAGCATATGCACTGCTCCTGTTCAGTTTGCAATGTGAATTTAACTGATATTCATAGTCTGCTAAACCGGGTCCAAAACCACATTTAAGAATAGTGCTGTAAAAAGAGAAACAAATAAAAATCCACACGATGCTGGCGCCAATCCAAAAATACTTCGGATTCCGAACGATGGCTTTCAACATAGGAAAACTATGTCACGAAACTGAAAACTTGTCTGTGCGCCCACTAGGATCCTCCCAAGCGCTCGTATTTTGCCGTCGCAAAATACTCCGCTCGGGCCTGGTTTTGCTATCCCATCTGCTGATGGGCCCCACGCAAAACCTTTCGAATCCTGACGCTCGCTTCGCTAGCTGTGGGCGCACTTGTAAACAGAAAACGGCCCTAAGGCCGTTTTCTGATTCAAGTGCGCCCACCAGGATTCGAACCTGGGACCGTTCGCTTAAGAGGCGACTGCTCTACCAGCTGAGCTATGAGCGCAACGCAGGCACTATACCGTATTTATCGGAAATTTGAAGGGTGTACCGACGGAGAATTCCGTACAATGCTCGGTATGATCGGTCCTCGGTCCATACGCATGAAGGTTTTGGTTGGGCTGACCGCGCTGGCTCTTTCGGGTGTTGTGATCGGCTCCCAATACGCATTTGATCGCGCTGCCGAACAGCGAGAGCTTGCCCGATTCCGAAAACTCACGACGACTGCAGCACAAAAGGAGATCAGGATAATGACCGAGACAGAGGGGCCCATTGCGGCATGGAAATTCACGAAGCGCGTGTACTTCGACGACCATTCGATCGTTTACGGCAATGCTGACGGACATGCTATAGCGCACACGGTAGGTGAGGGGATGTACGATCGGTATGGTCTCGCACAAGCATTGCGTGAATGTGATCACTCGTTCAGCGAAGGGTGTATGCACGGCGTCGTGGCACGGATGATCGAGCAGGCGGGATCCGGCTCACCGGCTACGATGGGTTCAATCTGCGCTGCGCAAATTGATCCGAATAGTTGCGCTCACGGCTCGGGCCACGGGATCGATGAGGCCGCTGCGAGGGACCTGGGTGTGTCGCTCGATTGGTGTCGTCGGTTTCCCGATGCGATCGCCCCTGACTGTGTCGAAGGGGTCCTGATGGATAATTCGTGGGATTGGGATCGTGTCAGCATGGAGCGTGATCCGTGGTCGATCTGTGCTCCGCTTGCAAAAGAATTCGACGTAGCCTGTGCGTCTGCTATCGGAAACTATTTCTCGGAGATGCGGAATGGTTCAGAGGAGCACCTTCGGTACGAGCCGAGCTACATATCTAATGTGTGTGACATGGCTCCAACAAAGGATATGAAGGACCGGTGTTTTTTGCGCCTCTCTCAAAGTATCGTACGTAGGGCAAAGGCCGACCCTGCGCAGATGTTTTCGTTGTGCAGTGAGCTTTCGGCGAACAGGCGCAATACGTGCATCGTGTCGGCGAACGAATTTGTTGATGGTCAGAAGGTGTTTTGAGTGTATCCGCGTATCAGGTCTGTCTACATCCGACTGTCCAAAAGAAATTCGCGCGACCCGATTTCGGGTCGCGCGACGGGCAAGAAGCCACTGTCACGGCATCAGTCGAGCACGCTGCGCAGGTCACGGATGCGGAGGTCGTACATCTCCATCAGGCACTTGTTGCTCATGCACTGGTCGCGCATCGAGAGCCACTCGCGCTGATTGTCCAACAGCTCCCGGGCGCCGCGCCGCGCCATATTGTTGCGCAGGCGGTAGTAGTACGCCGACATCGTCGCATCCCGATCGAGCAGCGTCGAATCCGAGCAGATGCGGCGTTCCACAGGCCGCTGATCGACCCTGCAGTCGATATTGGCGTGGGCGGCGGTCGTACCGAGCACGAGCATGGCGATGCTGGCCAGCAATACCTTTTGCATAAAGAACTCCCTCAATGTTCGCTGTCCCTGTGACAGCGGCGCAGATGCTAACACGCACTTTCGCAAAAAGAAACCGCGCGGCCCGAAAGGGTCGCGCGGCAATGAACGGAATGTGTCTCAGGCAATGATCAGGTCGGAAAGCGACTTGTCGTGGTGGAGTCGTTGGATCGCGGTGGAAAGCAGCGGTGCGACCGATAGCACAGTCAGTTTGGTGTTGCCGATCATGCGCGAGCCCGGTTCCAGATTACAGACCGAGTCTGTGGTGATGATTTCCTTGAACGGACCGTTCGCAATCTTTTCCATCGCGTTGCCGGAGAAAAGCCCGTGGGTTGCAAAGGCGTACAGATCTTTGGCGCCCAAGGACTTCGCTAATTTGCCGTTACTGTCCATGGTGCCGAACGTGTCCATGATGTCGTCGACAAAGATGATGTCATAGCCGTCGATATCGCCGACAGCGATCGTCTCATCTTCGGCGATCTCGTTGGCGCCGGATCGCAGCTTCAGAAAAACGGCGAGCCTGCGTCGTGCAAGATGCTGTGCATATTTTCGCATCCGTGAAACGCCGCCGGCGTCCGGCGACGCCACGCTAAAGTCTTTGCCGGCGAGCAGCTCCCTGATGTACGGCACGGCGGTCCACGATCCGTAGAGGTGGTCGGTCGTCATGTTCGGCTTGAAGTGCACCACCGTCGGTTCGGAGTGAACATCGAGCAGGAGTGCGTGATCTGCACCGCAGATCTTGATCTCCTGAATCATATGCCAGGCGCTCACCGGCGTGCGTGATGCCGACTTTCGATCTTGACGGTTATAGCCGAGATAGGGAATGACGAGCGTGATCCTTCCTGCCGACGAGTCCCGTGCTGCATCTGCAAGCAGCGTGAGTTCGTCTTTGTTCGAGCTTGGCGGACAGGTCGGGTTGATGATGAACACGTCCTTGCCGCGCACGTTCTCGAGCAGCTGCACATCGAGCTCGCCGTCCTTGAACGGTTTGAGCTTTCGATTTGAGAGCGGGATGCTCAGGTTGTTACAGATGGTCGTGGCGAGTCGTTCCGCGGTCGTTCCTGAAAATACACAGATGTCATGAAGCATTCGATAGTCCTCCCGTTTACGTTGCCTGTATTGCCGCTAAAAGGCGGCCTGCCATGAGACTACCAACGACCCCTACGCAGTCAACGATACGGGAGCGATTTGTACTATTACGAATACAGATCGGTCTCAGGTCAAACAAATAAGAAGCTATACTTTAGCAATGCTCCCGACTACAGGGCTCGTATTCGCGCTTCTGACCGCCGTCTCTGCCTCGGTCTATGCGCTTACTGCTCGTTATGTAATACGGGGTGATTCCAACCCGCTCGCGTTTTCAATCTTGTTTACCGTGTGCTCCGCGATCATCTCCTGCGGTCTCTTTTTTGTGGTGCCGCCGGACTTTTCTTCAGCATCCTGGTCGTATGTGCCGCTTTTAATCTGTGCGGGTATTTTGTACGGCTTGTACGACGCTACACAGTTCTCGGCTCGCAAACACCTTGAGGCATCAAGTTTTTCTACAATTCTTCAGACTGCGCCTGTAATTGCGTTTATCCTCTCCGTCCTTATTTTGAAGGAGGGGATTACCGCCTTGAAACTTGCCGCGGTCGCTCTCATCATCACGGGCAATATCGTTGCGATATACAAATCCCACGGTCGCATAACGCGAACAGGTCTCGCGTTCGGCCTTACTGTCGCGGCGGTCTCGGGTGTAGCGTACGTCGTCGATAAAGTAACGTTCCCGTACATCCCGTTTCTGCTGTACTCCATCACGGTATATGCTATTCCCGCTATAATCGTGTCTTCAATCTATGCGGCAAAAGGTGGCACGGTTGCCTCGGTGCGCGCAGAGTGGCGACAGTTCTCATGGAGGATTCCCGTGATTTCGCTGCTCGGAGTTACGACATATTACTTTTTGTATCGTGCTTTTCAGGTTGCGGACGCTTCGGTGGTCGTGCCGATTACATCATCATCAACGATACTCACGGTCCTTGGTGGCATTTTTCTGCTCGGCGAAAAGGGAAACATGCTGAGGAAAATCATTGGCGCAGTGTTTGTTTTGCTTGGCGTATTGCTGCTCCGGCTCTAAGTGACGCCACGAGGGGTGTGCACCCGCCCATAACGCCCTTTGTTTAACTGGGCAGACCGTCGCGTGCGACGAGCTGGAATTACGAACACTACAATTGAGGCCACAGCGGGAGTTGCACCCGCCCATAACGGTTTTGCAGACCGTCGCGTTGCTACTTCGCCATATGGCCAGCGAAAGCTAACGCCGTGTACTGTAACATAAATCAGCGCTACTATGGTGCGCATTGCCGGGGTGATGGAATGGTAGACATAGGGGACTTAAAATCCCCAGGCCGTAAAAGGCCGTGTGGGTTCGAGTCCCACTCCCGGCACAAATGATATAGTCCGAAGAGGAGGTGACACATGTCAAAGAAGGAAAAAGGTTCCCAAAAGATCGGGAAGCACTACGTTCAAAGCCGTGGAAAAGCCCGCTCAATGAAGCGTGTACTCCGAGGATCGGGGTATGCGTTCGATTCATTTAACGGCAGGTCAGTCGGCGTGGTGGGCGATGGCAGGGTCTACGGACCCGTCGCGATCATGAAAGCGAGGGGCCGGATCTCGATTAAGCGAGCCGGTGAACTCTCGACGCAGATCATCAACGAGACGCCCGGCATTACTCGGGTGATGATCGACATCACACCGAAGCGAAAAAAGAAAAAGCGCCGTTCGTAGGCGCTTTTTACATTTCCGTCGGCTTTCTCGTCAGGTCGTCGATCCGTTGGCGGTTCTTTTCGCCGTAGTCGATCTCAAAATCCACGTTCGGCAAAAACTTCATTGCGGCATGCTTCTTGATATAGTCGCGGAAATCCGTGCGGCTGCGACGGGCAAAATGCAGCACCTGCTCTTCGTAGGTTTCGGGTAGGACAGAGAAGAAGATGGTGACGTTCTTAAGGTCCGGCGAGACATCGGCGCGCGTCACGGTAATGAGCGCAAGGCGATTCGACTCGCGCGCAAAATAGTCCGCCGCCAAGTGGGCGAGTGTTTCGGAGACCTGTATTTGTCGTTTGCTTCCCATAGCGATATTTATATCGTCGTGCGTCGGAAGCATTCGAGGATGTCGCCTTCAGCGATCTCGAACTGCGCCTCGATCTGCGTACCGAATTCGTTGCCTTTTTCTACACGATCCACGTTGGTCTTTGCCATCTGCATGTTGATGAGCTTTCCTTCGCCCATAACGGTCACATTGCGTCGGATGATGCGGATCGATCCCTTCTTTTCCAAAAATCCCTCGTAGACAGTACCGCCCACCACGTGTTCGATCTTGCGTGACGAAAATACGCGTAGTACGCGCGCCTTGCCGACGATCTCTTCCACGGTTCGTTTGGGGCGTGACGCCTGCAACAGCTCTTCAAGATCTTCGGTGAGCTTGTAGATAATCGAATGCATGTCGACGCGCACATCCTGCTGGCGTCCGAGCGTCTCTGCGATCGGATCAATTCCCACGTTGAATCCGATGATGATCGCCTTGGTGCTGCCGGCGAGTGCGGTCTTCATATCTCCCTCGGACACATTGCCGATACCGCTCTGCACGATCGTAATGCGAGAATGCTCATCGCCCAATCGCGCAATCTCGGAGAGAATTGCTTCGAGCGAGCCGGATGCGTCGGCACGGACTATTACCGGCATGTAGTAGCGATCGGCGTTTTCCTCGCGCACAGCTGCGACAGGCTTTGCCTGACCGTTTGCCGCGCGCGCAGCCTCTGCGTCCTTTTTGTTTTTGTACGTTTTGAACTGTTCGCCCACGGCAGGGAGTTCGTCAAATCCGACGAGCGCAACGGGCGTCGAAAAGGTGGCCGATTTGATCTGCTTTCCCAGATGATTCTCCATGATGCGTACGGGCGCGATGGCGCCACCGGCCACGACAGCTGAACCGCTCTCGAGTGTGCCTTCGGTGATGATGAGTGTGGCGGCAATACCGCGCTTCTGATCGCGATGAGCTTCGATTACGAATCCCGTAGCGGGGACCGACGGATCAGCACTGTAGTTGCCGATCTCTGCGACGAGGAGTACGAGGTCGAGCAGTTCGTCCACGCCGGTACCCACTTTTGCAGAGATCGCGGCCCACGGCACATCGCCGCCGAGCTTCTCCAGGTATACGCCCTTTTCGAGGAGGGAGCCCTGTGTGCGCGACATGTCGGCATTGGGTTTGTCGATCTTGTTGATCGCAACGATGAAGGGAATACCCGACTCGCGGATCTGTGCGAGCGCTTCGAGTGTCTGCGCCTTCACGCCGTCGTCGGCTGCGACGACGAGGATTGCAATATCCGCTACGTTTGCGCCGCGTGCGCGGATGGCGGAAAAAGCAGCATGCCCGGGAGTGTCGATGAAGGTAATGCGTTTTGATTTGTGTTCAACTTCGTACGCAGCTACATGCTGCGTAATACCACCGGCTTCGCCGGCGACGACGTTGGATTTGCGAATGAAATCAAGCAGTGTCGACTTACCGTGATCGACGTGACCCATGACCACCACGACGGGCGGACGCTCTTGCGGATTTGATGAAGCTTTTGACATAGGTGGTGTATCGGAGCGTTTGCATACGCGATGCGCAGGATTATATGACAAATATGCCTGATTGTAAAAGAACGAGCCTTCCGTACAATGGCTCAATGCTTGGCCTGTTCGGCACTTCAAAAAAACGCGTCTATCTCGATTACGCGAGCGCTCCGCCCGTACTCCCTGAGGCGGAGGCTGCCATGCATGCTGCGGCGCGATTTACGGGCAATCCCGGGGCGATCCATAGCGAAGGTGTGGCCGCAAAGCATGCACTCGACGAGGCTCGTGAAAGGATCGCGGCGCTCTTCGGCGTGAAAGCGCGCGAGGTCATATTTACCGGGGGACTGACCGAGGCGAATAATATTTCGATTCTTGGTGCAGCGCGGGCACATGAGCGTAAGCATCGATCACTCTCGGGCACGCACTGGATCGTGAGCTCGATCGAACACACATCAGTACTCGATTGCTTTGCCGAAATCGAACGACTCGGTGGCGTCGTTACGCATATTGATCCCGACGAGCGCGGGATTATTGCGGCAGAAAAGATTGCCGCTGCGCTTACAGAGCACACCGTTCTCGTGTCGGTCGGCTGGGCAAACAATGAAATCGGTACTATTCAGCCGCTCGCCGATATTTCACATGTGATACGAGCATACGAAAAGGAGCATGGTGTCACGATCCTCCTGCATGCCGATGCCGGACAGGCGCCGCTGTATCTCGCTACCGGTTTAAATAGTCTTGGTGTTGATTTGTGTGCCATCGGCGGCAATAAGCTCTACGGTCCGCACGGTGTGGGTGTACTGTTCGTCAGTAATCGAGCTGATTTGATGCGTACAGTGCATGGCGGTCCGCAGGAGCGCGGGCTCCGGCCCGGCACCGAAAATGTCGCGCTCGCGTGCGGATGCGCCGCGGCATTCGAAGTGATCGCGCAGAACCGGGAAGCGGAGGCCCGCCGCATCAGGGAGGTTCGAGATGCTCTGTGGCTCGCTATTCAAAAGGAGATCCCGAGTGCGGTCGTGAACGGTAATCTGCAGCGTTCGCTGCCGCACATGCTCAATATTTCCATACCGGGGGTCAGTAGCGAGTATGTGACACTTTCGCTTGATCATGCCGGCTTTGCTGTTTCCACCAAAAGCGCCTGTCGCGAGGGCGAGGAACGTCGCTCACACGTTGTCGAGGCACTACGGGGTGCATCGTGGCAGGCGGAAAACACGTTTCGGTTCTCTCTTGGTATGGATTCTACGGGCACTGATATTCCCCGGCTCGTCGACGCGCTGAGGGGGATTGTTCACCGCGCGTAAACACGCAAAACCCTCTGTAATTCGTAGCGGCGCGTGATAGGATGCGCGCATGGACATGGAGCATCTCAGTAAATCTCAGATCGTACTCCTCACGCTCCTTGTTAGTTTCGTCACGTCGATTGCGACCGGCATCGTGACCGTATCGCTTGTCGATCAGGCACCACCAATCATCACGCAAACCGTCGGTCGAGTCGTAGAAAAGACCGTCGAAACGGTCATGCCGGCGCCCGCCGGTCAGCCGGCCGCCGCTGCAACCACAGTTGTTACAAAGGAGAAGACTGTTGTCGTATCTGAATCAGAACAGATCGCAAAGGCTGTGAGCAACGTCAGCCCGTCTATCGTGCATATATACACGTCGTCCGAAGAGCCGCTGTTCCTCGGGTTGGGTGTGATCATGGATTCCAGCGGCACGATGCTTATCGATAATGCCGCGATCGATGATCGGGCAGAGGCGATCGTATCGCTCCCCGACGGAACGCGCGTCCGCGCGTTTGTAGTCGAGCGAGATGCGAAGCGAGGGATCGCATACCTGCGAACAAGCACAACGACTGAAGCAGAGGCAAAGAAGCCGATCGTCTGGAAACCGGTATCTATTGCGACGGATAAACCCGTCCTCGGGGCCACAGTGGTCGCGCTTTCCGGTAAAACAGTCGCCCGCATCGCGAGCGGCCTTGTTGCAGCACTTTTGCAAGGAGACAACGGCTCGATTATCGATACCAATATCGCCGAGAATTCGATCATGGCCGGCTCACCGCTCGTGGACACGAATGGAAACCTGGTCGGTGTAAGTACCGGCGTCTCGCGGTCATCTTCGGAGCAGGGCTTTATAGCTGCCGCAGAGCTCCTACCTTCACAGAAAACACCCGCTAAGTAGCGCACGCTGCGACCGCAACCTGAGGCCGTGCACTCATCTCGGCAATCCGAGTTGTGCGCACAGATTTTTGCGTGTAAGAATTAATAGACGGTGTGTGGGTGCGATTTGAGCCGCATACCCGTTTGCGATATACTCTCTATAGATATGACTCCATTCAATAACTACACAACGAAGGCAAAAGAGGCGATCCATCGGGCGCATCAGCTCGCAGTGGAGCGTGGCCATAATCAGGTCTCTACGCTGCATCTGTTTGCGGCACTTCTCACACAGGAAGAAACGATGGTGGTGCCGATGCTCGAACAGGTCGAGATCGATGTAACACACCTGACCGACTCCGTACTGGAACTTATCGAGGGTACCGCCGGCTCTACCGCCGTCTCACCGTCGTTCCAGCTGTATCTCACACCGGAACTCGTCCGCGTGTTCGAAGCGGCTCCGCGCATCGCGGCGTCGTTCAATGATCAGTTCGTCTCTCCCGAACACTTGTTGCTCGGTATTGCGGAACACCCGGGACCGGCATCGGAAACGCTGTCGCGTTTCCGTGTCGACCGCACTGCGCTTGCGCGTGTGTTGACCGATATAAAAGAGGGCAAGATCCGCGGTGATGTCGACGACAGCAAAAAGACCCGTGCGCTGTCTCGCTTTGCGCGGTCACTCACTGATAAAGCGCGCGAGAACAAGATCGATCCTGTTGTGGGTCGCGACACCGAGATCACTCGGGTCATACAGATCCTTTCCCGCCGCACAAAGAACAACCCCATCCTCATCGGAGAAGCAGGGGTAGGTAAGACTGCAGTAGCGGAAGGACTTGCCTCGCGCATGGCGTCAGGCGACGTTCCGGAGTCGCTTCGCGGTAAGGAGCTTGTGCAGCTCGACCTTGGGCTCCTCATTGCCGGCACAAAATATCGTGGCGAATTCGAAGAGCGCCTCAAGGCTGTCATGAAAGAAGTAGAGCGCTCAGAAGGAAAAATTATTTTGTTCATCGACGAAATGCACACGATCGTAGGAGCCGGTGCCGCCGAAGGCTCGATGGACGCATCCAACATGCTGAAGCCTGCGCTTGCACGCGGTGAACTGCGTGTCATCGGGGCGACCACGCTCAAGGAATATCAAAAGCATATAGAGCACGATCCGGCACTCACTCGTCGGTTCCAGCCCGTATACATCAACGAACCGTCGACCGATGATACCGTCGCTATTTTGCGCGGCCTCAAAGAACGCTACGAACTGTTCCACGGCGTGCATATAACCGACGATGCAATCATTGCAGCCGTACAGTTGTCGTCGCGCTACATCACCGAACGATTCCTTCCGGACAAGGCAATCGACCTCATAGACGAAGCGGCATCTGCGCTCCGTTTGTCGCTCGAGAACATGCCGCCGGCACTCGAAGAATCACATCGCAAGGTGACTCGACTCGAGATTGAAAAAGAGGCACTCAAGAAAGAGGCAGAGGAGGGCGTTGAAAAGGCAAAGAACCGCGTTAAGACGATTGAAAAAGAGATCGCCGACCTGCGCGATTCCACCCGCGAACTCGAGACCAAGTGGAAGAACGAAAAGGACACGCTTACCGAGATCAAGCGCGCAAAGGCAGAGCTTGAAAAGTCGCGACAGGATGCCGACGCTGCTGAAATTGCGGCGGACTTGACCAAGACCGCTGAGCTCCGCTACGGCAAGATTCCTCATTTGGAAAAGGAGATCGAGACTGCGACAAAGCGCCTGAAGAAACTCCAGCAGACGCGTCGTGTGTTGCGCGAAGATATTACCGGCGAAGATATTGCGGGTGTTGTGTCGCGATGGACCGGTGTACCGATATCTCGCATGCTCGAAGAAGAAGCAGAGAAGTTGTCGCGCATCGAAGCTGAACTCAAGTCACGCATTGTCGGTCAGGACGAGGCTGTTCAGAAGGTTGCAGACGCTATTAAGCGCTCTCGCGCGGGCATTTCGGATCCGCATCGTCCCGTCGGATCGTTCCTGTTCCTTGGGCCGACGGGTGTCGGTAAGACCGAACTCACCAAGGCGCTCGCGGACTTTATGTTCAATAGCGACAAGTCGCTCATCCGGGTAGACATGTCGGAATACATGGAGAAGCACTCAATCTCGAAAATGATCGGTTCTCCGCCGGGGTATGTGGGGCACGACGAGGGAGGGGGACTTACTGAAATGGTGCGACACCGACCGTATTCCGTGATCCTATTCGACGAGATCGAAAAGGCTCATCCGGAGGTGTTCAATATTCTGTTGCAGGTGCTCGACAACGGGCGATTGACCGACGCAAAGGGTCGCACGGTGAACTTCAAGAACACAATCATCATCATGACCTCTAACATCGGAGCGGAACACATCGACAAGATGTCGTCGCTTGGATTCGGAAGCGGGTTGAATGTGACCGAGGGTGACAAGTATGAAAAGGTTAAGGAAAAGGTGACTGACTCGCTCAAGGAGTATTTCCGACCGGAGTTCCTCAACCGATTGGATGACATCGTACTGTTCAACATTCTCTCGCCGGAAAGCATCCGAAGCATCGTGCAGATGCAGGTGGATATCGTGGCGAAGCGCCTCGAAGAAAAACACATTACGCTTACCGTCTCAGATGCGGCACTCGATTATCTGGGTCGCGAAGGGTATAGCTCGCAGTATGGTGCGCGCCCGCTCAAGCGATTGATCCAGGCAAAGATTCTTACCGCGATCGCGAACATGATGGTATCGCGCGGGGTCATGGAAGGAGGGCATGTAAAAGTGGACATCAAAGACAACGAATTTTCGTTTGATGTGCGCAAAGGACCCGAACGCGCAACGCGAAGCGCGTCATCTCGCGCCGCCGCTCGCGCCTAATATCTAAAACAATGCCCCGCCATTCGGCGGGGTTTTGTTAGTTGATGAAAGATCAGCGGGCGAAATGCTCACGGACGATCGTGGCAATGCTCCCGGATGTAACGCTTCAGCGCAAGCTCGTGGAGCGGAAAGCACAGCGAGGGTGGCGTGAGACGACGGCAGATACGGGTGATCTGGCGGGCCGACGTCTCGTTCGTCGGTTTGAACGGACGGACCTCGATGACGCCGCACGGTGAAATGACGGCGAAGATCAGCAACCTCGTGTTATCCGGGGTGCTGTGCGCATCGAAGATCTGCATGTGCTGCGGATCGGTCGAAACCGAAATGTGTGCCTCGTCGTTGATCTCGCGCGCGAGCGCTTCTCGCCAGGGCTCACGCTCGACATAACCGCCGGGCAGGGCATCCTGGCCGATGAACGGCTCGATGGATCGGGTGATTGTCACGACCTTTTGCGGCTCCGGAAAGACAAGGCCCACCACGACCGGGGCCGGATTAAAATACTCCGTCATGTTTTCTCTCCTTTGTTTCCGCCGTGATACTACATGCGAGGCAAAAAAGTTCAACACATGCACGGGTGAGTCGAAGAACAGAACCGGTCGGTACATGTAAAGGGCGCGCCGATTTGGCGCGCCCACGAAGTGTACGATCAGGCTGCTGCTGCGGATTTCACCGCAAGCGGAATGCCTTCGTTGAAGAACTGTTCGAGTCGCCGATTCAATCCGGCCGGCCCGCCGTCGAGTGACACGTTGTCGAACCGTGTGATCGCGATATTCACGGGCACGCGGCCGAGCAGTCCGCCGTTCTGCAGCGATGTGTGCAGTCCGTGGTGCTTCACGAGCAGGACCGGCAATCCCGGATGCTCCTTGATCATCGTATAGATGCCGGAGTAGCGGGGATCGATGACTTCGGTCACGCCGTCGCCGATCTGACCGGAGGCGAAGACAAGCAGCAGCTTCTTCTTGGCCAGAACCTTGCTCATCGTCTCGAGTCCGAATGCCTTTTCGGCTTCGCGCTGCTCCGGAGTCCACGACCGGGGGGAACCGAGTCGGATCACGCCGAAGAGCACCATTGCCCATCGGAAGTGCATGCGCATGTACTGCGAGTACTTCGCGGTCGCGCGGAGCCGTGCGTATGGCCACGCGAGGATCATGAGGAGCGGGCCGTCTTCCATCGAATGATGGTTTGCCACAACGATGGCGCCGCTCTCTTTGCACGAAAGTGCGGCATCGCCGCCTTCGATCGTGACGGGGTAGCGCCACGCGACAAACGGTCGGATGATCTGATACATGATGTCACGCATCACAACGCCGAATGTGCCGTCGAGCAGTCTCAGAAACCACTTTCGCATTGCAATCTCCCTTGGTTTTTGCTGCGCGGGATAATGCAACACTTTTGCGTATTTATCAAGTATTCCTGATGCCCGCTCTAGCAGATAGGCCCTGATTGGTGCATACTAGTGCCACAAGCGTCGATGGCGGAGTGGTCAATCGCACTTGGCTGTAAACCAAGCGACTTCGGTCTGCGCAGGTTCGAATCCTGCTCGGCGCACAAACGCAAAAAGAACCCAATTGGGTTCTTTTTGCGTTTGTGCAGCACGAGAGCAGAGTGCTGAGCACTCTGCGGCAGGATTCGAACGCCGGAGCGATGTGAGCCCAGTAGGGCGAACCGCGAGGCGGTGCCCAGACAAACTTTTGCGACGGCAAAAGTTTAGTCGAGGGAGAATCCTGCTCGGCGCACAAAGTGCAAAAAGCCCCTAACCGGGGCTTTTTGCGTGGTACGATTTACCGCATGATATTGAGGCAGGTGAAGGTACTTGCGACCATTTC
This sequence comes from uncultured Candidatus Saccharibacteria bacterium, assembly GCA_964512835.1. GTDB lineage: Bacteria > Patescibacteriota > Minisyncoccia > Phycocordibacterales > UBA2100 > UBA10103. The sequence continues at coordinate 274,686 of CAZELA010000001.1, forward strand.
TGTCTTCGTGATGATGCTGCTCCCGCTGTACGCGACGGCAGCCGGCATTCCCACGCAGATCGTTCCGTCACAATACAACTGTGATCAGGAGGGAGGATGCGATTCTATCTGTGCGATCGTGGTACTGGCCCAGAACGTGCTCAATTTTGGCATCTTTATGGCGGTGGTCATTTCCGCTTTTTTGTTCGCCTACGCAGGCTGGAACATGCTCACATCGGGAGGTAATGCCGAAGTGTATGCAAAGGGGAAACGGGTATTCAGTAATGTTCTGATCGGACTCATCATTATCCTGGCGGGCTGGATTGTGATCGATACCCTGATGAAAACCTTTACCGGCACGGGCCTGACTGGAGCGGGGATCTGCGTGTAGTGGAAATTGACACTACAGCAGGGAATTGTATTGTTTCCCCGGTTCATCACGGAGGACTTGTTCGTGCAAACACTCACTCACTTGGCGATTGGTGCCGCTATAGGCGCTGTTGCATTCCCACATCAACCGATCCTGCAGCTCTCGTGTGTGGCAGCATCAGTCGGTCCGGATGTAGTCATGATGCCGCTATTTGCGCTCGACAAACTACGGGGACGGCAGCCGCTCGTGCGACAGGGGCCGATCGTACTCACACTCAAGGAGTTGAGTCATTCGATTTTCCTCTGCGGCGCGTGTGGCTTGATCGGAATGCTGCTCGTGCTGCCGGTTGTTACTGCGTTCGCGCTCGGCTGGTTGGTGCACATTGTGATCGATATTCTCACGCACGCTGACCCAAAGTTTCAGGCTATCGGGGATCCGCACTACATCTGGCCCGTGGGCAGTCTGCGGAGCTGGGGGGTCTGGGAATATCGGATCGAGACCGGTCAGCTCTGGCCACTGAAGCCGCTTGAGCTCCAGGTACTCATTGCCTCGTCGGCCATGGCCGTCGTGGGGTGGGTTGTCCGGTAATGACAGCTCTTTGGGACCCCGTCGCAGTGCGACGGGGTCCGTATCATTGGAAGAAACAGGGGTTGATTTTAGCCCGGCCTTTCTGTATAGTGCTCGAACTATGTCGCAGGACCAGCTCATAATGTTGAAGCACGCAGCCACCGGAGAGGTGTATTGGACGCGCAAGAACCGAAAGCTCGTGACCCGAAAGGTAGAGCTCAAGAAGTACAGCGCAAAGCTCCGCAAGCACGTGATTTTCAAAGAGACCAAGAAATAACAAAAAAAGAAAGAGTCCGGGAAACCGGACTCTTTCTTTATGTCCCGAGACACCATATACTTGGCGACGTCAGGGCGATTAGTTTAGTGGTAGAACAGCGGTCTCCAAAACCGCTAGTGGGGGTTCGATTCCCTCATCGCCCGCAATGATCAAAAAAGACGCGCAAGCGTCTTTTTTGCCAAACATTGCGAGGCGATGAGGGAATCGAAAGGCGGAGGCGGGGCACCCGCGTACCCGCGGGTCGCCGAGCCAGGGCAGTGACCACTTGCCCGAAGGGCTTAGTGAGTTACGCCGCTTCCCTCATCGCCCGCAACAAGTGGTACAGTGCACGGCATGAATAACGAACTCTTGTTTCCCGCACTTTCGACCATGATCGCGCTCATGGTGTATTACTCGCAGGGCATCTTTGTATCGCTCGCCCGTCGCAAGCACGGTATTGCAGCCCCAAAAACAACCGGCAACGAGGCATTTGAAAACGTATTCCGTGTGCACTACAACACGCTCGAGAATTTGCCGATTTTCCTAACATCACTCTGGTTCTTTGCGCTGCTTGTAAGTCCATATGTCGCAGGATGGCTTGGGCTCGCATGGTCTGTGGGACGAATCGGCTACATGTACGGCTACTACAAATCTGCGCAGACTCGTCACAGCTACGGTTCGGTGATCTCGTACCTTGCGCTGCTGCCGCTCATCGCGGGTTCGTTTTGGGGAATCATTTCGGGACTCATTCGCTAACGAAATTGTATGGAACTGCAAGTCGGCGTAAAAGTGCTCTTGAAGAATCGCGAGGGGAAGTTTCTGTTGCTCCGTCGAGCCTACGATCCGGAACACACGGTACAAAATAAGTGGGACGTGCCCGGCGGGCGCATCAATCCGGGTACGCCGCTCATGGAAAACCTTGCTCGCGAGGTGTCGGAGGAAACGGGTCTCGTGATGACTGCGACGCCTGTCATTGTTGCGGCACAGGACCTCTTGCCGAAACAGCTTGCACATCGACATGTAGTGAGAATCACATACCTCGGAGCTGCGGACGGCGACGTACGTTTGAGCGAAGAGCATATTGAGTATCGCTGGTTCGACTTTTCGGAGATTACAGCGCTTCCAAATCTCGACAGTTACTTTAAAAAGCTTATCGACGACGGTGTTATTTCCGAGGCAGTACTGCAGCACATGAGCTAACGCTGCTATTCAGTGGGCCCGAGTTGCTGTCGTGATCGTGCGGTACTATGGAGGCATTAGTCACATAGTTTTGTACGACATGTCGGGAAAAACAATCGGTATCGTACTTGTGCTACTCGTGCTCGTAGGCGGAGGATACTACTTCGTCTCGATGAAGGGTGGCGCAAACATACCCGCACTATCAGGAATGAATGATTCACAAGATGCAGTGAGTGGCGGCACAGCTGCCGTTCCTGCCCAGAGTGGATCCGTCGAAGATTTTAGTGCTTCAATCGATAGCGAACTGCAGGCAACTGCGGCAGGAATGAAGGACATGGACGCTCAGACAGACGCATCGGTTTCAGGTATTCAACTTACCGGCGATAGTTCACGATTGTATGACCCGAACAACCTCTAATGCGTGGCGCGCGGCAACCGCGGCGGCACTGATTGCCGGTATGGTCATGCCCACATTTGCGCTTGCACAGACTCGTGGCGAGCGTCTCGATGCTGCGCGTGATGCAGCCAAGGAGCGTCGGGCAAGTACAACACCGAATGGGCAGGGAGGAAAAAATTTCTGTACCAACATTGATTCGGTACTCTCAAAGATGAATGAGGGTCGAGCCACGGTCGGTGAGAATCGCGACGAAAAGCGCGAGACTCGTGACGGGAAGATGAGCGATAAGCGCGGCGAGAAAACACAGACGCTCGATGACAAACGGTCCGAGCACGATCAGAGCCGCATGGACGGCTACGCAAAGATGGAGGCGCGCGCAACCACAACCGAGCAAAAGGCGGCGGTCGCTGCATTCAAAGCGACGGTAGAGGCAGCGGTTGCTAAACGAAAAGCTGCGGTTGATGCGGCCATTTCCACGTACCGCACGGCGGTCGATAAGCTTATTTCCGACCGTCGAGCGGCGGTGGACGCTGCTGCGGCGACGCACAAGAGCGCGATTGATGCTGCGCAGGCTAAGGCAAAGGCTGATTGTGCTTCCGGTGTTGATCCTGCAGGGGTGCGCACGACAATGCGTGATGCAATCAAGGCTGCAAACGATGCATTCAAGACTGCGGCAAAGCGCCCTGAAGACCTTAAGGGTCAGGTACAGGTATTGCGCGACACGCGCGATGCATCAGTAAAGGCTGCAATGGAAACGTTTAAGGCTGAATACGAGGCGGCAAAGAACACGCTCAAAGCGGCGCTTGGTCGCTAGGAGACTCCGCTCAGCAAAAATCGCCGGCTCTACCGGCGATTTTTGTTTGGCACTGCAGTGTGCGAGATGTGCGCTTTCACGCAACGCTCAATTGCCGCGTAGGCAGTTGGGTCGAACCAGTGAATGTCTTTGTTCCGGTTCCAGTAGCCCGTTTGTTTACGGGCGTATCGCCGGATCTCGCTCAACAGGGTGGTGATCAATTGTTCTTTTGTGATCTTGTTTTCGAGCAGGTCCGCGAGTGAGCGGTATTCGAGACCGAGCTCGCGCATTCGCTTGTACGAGACACCCTGCTTTTTGAGGCGCTTAGCTTCGGCTACCATACCCGCCTTGATACGTGCGAGCAGCCGGGTCCGTATTTTTTTCTCCAGTACGCTCGCGCTCGGAGAGATTCCGAGCCAGAGCGGCGCATACAACGCCTCGGGGTCTAACCTCGGAGATTCTGGGGGCTGTGCTGAAGCGGCGATTTCGAGCGCTCGAATGAGGCGCACGGGATTATTACGCTCGCTCGGTGTGTCCATGGCTTGTGCGCGCTTCGCATCCTTTTTCTTCAGCATGGCGAACAGCTGCGCCGCGGTTTTTCCCGTAAGTGACGCTCGCAATTTCGGATTTGGTGCGACGTTCGGCAGATCGACTCGGCCCATAAGTGCATCGATGTAGAAACCGGTGCCTCCGACTACGATGGGGAGCTTGCCGCGTTTGACGATATCGGCGATCGCTCTGTGTGCGGCCTTTGTGTAATCGCCGGCACTGAACACACGCTTCGGCGAGGCGACGTCGAGCAGATGATGCGGAATACCCGCCATCTCCTTTTTCGTTACCTTGCCGGTGCCGATATTGAGACCTTTGTATACTTGTCTCGAATCCGCGGAGACAATCTCGCCGTTGAGCTTTTTGGCCAGACGCACGGCAAGGCCGCTTTTGCCCGAAGCGGTGGGACCGACAATAACGACAACCCTGTGCGGCTGCATTTGCATGCGCGGAAGCGTACAATATTTCCTATGGTTTACCACCCCGATCATCCCGAGCGGCGAACGGTTTTTTTTGATGATGAGTGCGAACTGTGCGAGGACGCCGCCGTGCGACTGCAGAAGGAAATCGGTGTATCCATCAGGGGAGCGTCGTCGGACACCGGACAGTTCATCGACAAAGAGACGCTCGTACGCGAACTGCATGCAATGGACGAGAACGGCGTGATGCATACGGGGATAGATGCCGTGATCGTGATCCTGCGATGGCATCCGCAGGGGAAATACGTGGCGCCGATTGTGGCATTACCCGGTATAAAGCAGCTCGGGGCACTCGTATATCGAATAGTCTCTGCCAACCGCCACCGTTGGTCGAGAAAGGGCTAATGCGGTAGTATTGTCCGCGGGCCGGAATGGCGGAATTGGTATACGCACACGACTCAAAATCGTGCGCCTCACGGCTTGTGGGTTCGAGTCCCACTTCCGGCACACAAAATCAAAAAGCAGGGCATGTCCCTGCTTTTTGATTTTGTGGCACGGAAGTGGGACTCGAAAGCGAGTCCTGGGCCCCCGCGAGCACGTGGGGATGGACGAGCAGGGCAGAGAAACTTTTTAACGCGACGGCGTTAAAAAGTGTTCTTGGCCGAGTCCCACTTCCGGCTTTTTACAATATGCGCATGTGTGGCATAATCGCCCCGGCAACATTCGGGAGGGCACACATGGCACTACGGGTTCCTGAGCCGGGTGACGAGATCGACGGACGGGTCATCGACGAAGTCGGTGAGCCGAGGGCGATCAAGGATCGTCACAGTATTGTCGTTGTACGAATGAGCGACAGAAAGTACGAGATCGTGTCGATCACGGAGTTCCGGGCCGGTGAACAGAAGATGCGGTACTGGGAAACCGATAATGAACTCATACGCAGGGCGCTCGATACCGCGCTCGACTTTCCGGTCGCCGCAAGCGGCTCGGTGGGCGAGCTTCGCGTATGGGGCAAGACGGTGTTCGGTAATTTTTCAGCCGTAATCTTCTACGACGCCAAGAAAACCAGCGGTGTACAGGATTCGTTCACGTATACCTGAATATGCACAGACTGCACACGGGGCCGCTTCAATGCGGCCCTTTTATTTTGGGATATAATCCGCGTCATATGGCAGGCGGCATGATGGATTCAATATATTGGGTAGAGGTAGATCGCATCGTTCCGAACCCGTACCAGCCTCGTAAAAGCTTTGACGAGGTCGCGCTTGCGTCACTCGCCGAAAGTATCCGTCAGTACGGCGTTTTGCAGCCGCTTACCGTTACCAAGAAGGAAACCGAACGCCCCGGTGAAGGTATTGCTGTTCATTACGAGCTGATCGCGGGTGAGCGCCGTTTGCGCGCGTCGAAACTCGCAGGGCTTACCACGGTGCCTGTCGTGATCCGAACGGCAGAAGACACGGATCAAATGAAGCTCGAGCTTGCGATCATCGAAAACCTGCAGCGCGAGGACATTAATGCGCTGGACCGCGCAAAGGCTTTTAAGCAGCTCGTCGATTTGTTCGGACTGCAGCACAAAGAGATTGGTGCGCGTGTCGGCAAAAGCCGCGAGTACGTATCGAATACGCTCCGTATTTTGGCGTTGCCGGAGAGTATGCAGACGGCACTCGAGCATGGCGAGATCAGCGAGGGTCACACGCGACCGCTGCTCATGCTTGCTGACCGACCCGAAGAGCAGGAGACTTTGTTCAAAGAAATCGTATTGCGACGATTGACTGTCCGCGACGCGGAAGCGCTTGCGCGACGCGTTGCGATCGAAAAGGTCCGGCACAAGGCATTAGTGTCGCCCGATCTCATGTCGCTCGAAAAGCAGCTGTCAGAGCGCCTTGGCACGCGTGTGCGTATCGAAAAGAAGGACACCGGCGGCAAACTTCATATTGATTTCTTTTCTCCGGAAGACCTGACGAATCTCTGTATCGCACTCACTGCTCAAGTAAACGCCGCACAGGCCACAGCTGCGCCCGCGATCGCTGCAGCGGTCACCGAAGCTGTCGCGTCACCGGTACAGCCGACCGAAGCTCCCGTAGAGACGGAAACAATGCCTGAGCCGCAGCCCGAAAAGACCCCTGAAGTGACAAAAGAGGAGGAGGATCTGTACTCGATTAAGAATTTCAGTCTCTAGTTAGACTGATTTTCGTTGCTCCTGCGCAAGCGCCGCACGGATGTGCTTTTTTGCCATGTTTGTTTTTGCGATGTCGTGCCACTTGCGCGACGGTTTGGCCGAGGCCTTGGTGATTACCTCTACCATGTCGCCGTTTCGAAGTGCGGTATCGAGCGCAACCATTTTTCCGTTCACACGAGCGCCTGACATGCGGTTGCCGAGGTCGGAGTGCACCGCATAGGCAAAGTCGATCGGCGTCGCTTCCATCGGAAGGTCGATAACGTCGCCCTTTGGTGTGAACACGAAAACGCGATGACTGAAAAAGTCGCTCTTGAGTGTATCGAGATATTCGCCGGATGCCTCGCCGCCGTGTTGTACGTGTGCGAGTTCCTGCACCCACTCGGGCATGAGCGGCTGCAGTTCATCCTCTTCCAGAGTCGGTGCTGGTTTGCGCGCGCCGAATCCCGGGAAGAATTGACGTATCCACTCGAGTCCGCCGCGCTTACTGTCGCCGGCCTGCACGTCTTTGTACGTGAGGTGTGATGCGATGCCGTAGAGCGCTTCGCGATGCTGTGCTTCGGTGCGGAGTTGCATCTCAAGTGCACCGCCGTCGCCGGTGTAGACCGTCGTGTGAATTGACTGGTAGCCGTTCGGTTTTGGGAACGCAATGTAGTCCTTGATCTTGCCCGGCACCGGTCGCCAATGACCGTGAATGATCCCGAGTGCCGAATAACAATCAGCGACAGTGGGGAAGATGATGCGCAGTGCCAAGATGTCGTAGATCTTAGTTATGTCCCAGTCTTTGCGTTCGAGTTTTCTGTAGAGGCTATACACGCCCTTAATGCGCGCTTCGGTGCGGAAATTACGGATGCCGGCATCGGCGAGCTCGCGTTTGAGATCATGCTCGGTCTTTTCGAGGCGCTTTTCGTTTTCGTTGCGGCGCTCCTTTAATAGCTCGCGGGTCTTTTCGTACTCCTTAGGATGTGCCCACGGGAACGCGGCGTCTTCGAGTTCCTGCTTTGCCACGGACATACCGAGTCGATCGGCGATCGGTGCATAGATCTCGAGTGTCTCGAGTGCGATACGGGTACGCTTCTCGATTTTCGGTACGTGCTCAAGCGTGCGGGCATTGTGGAGGCGATCCATCAATTTAATGATGAGAACGCGGATGTCTTTGGCGGTAGCCGCAAACAGTTTGCGAAGCGATTCGGTATGGCGTTCCATGCCGCGATAGCGCAGTGTGCCGAGCTTCGTGACGCCTTCGACAAGAACGAGCACGTCTTCGCCGAATTGCTCGGATATGGTCTGCGGCTTCACGCCTGCATCCTCGATGGTGTCGTGTAGTAGGCCCGCTGCAATTGCTGCGGCATCCATACCCACCTGCGCCAGATAAAATCCGACTTCTGCCGTGTGTACAAAGTACGGGTCGCCTGAGTATCTTTTTTGCGGGCGGTGTGCCTCTTCGGCAAAGTCGTAGGCCCGGGTTACGAGCGATACGTCCTCGGGCGACTTCGACGTCATCTCTGAAAGGATGGCTTTCAGCGGCCTCGGAGTGACGGATGTCATCCATTGATACTACTCTGAGACCCGGTTCGGTCAAATCACATGAACTGAAAAGCGGCGCTCGGAGCGCAGCTTTCCTTACTTCTTTTTCTTCGCCGTCTTCTTGTCGGATGATGCCCCCTCCAGCTTATGCGGGTTGTGCATGGGACATGTTTTTTGACTACAGCGCTCCGGAATCGTTTTTGGTCACACGTTCGTGTCGTCCCGTCGGACGCCACGACGTGCGACCCCGGCTCAGGATCGCACGCTGCTGCGTGCGATATCCTTCCGCCTCACAAAAACGAAACACGAGGCGCAGGCCTCGTGTTTACTTCTTCTTTTTGGCGACACCCTCCAGCTTATGCGGGTTGTGCATGGGGCATGTCTTTTGGCTGCATCGTTCCGGGATCGTCTTTGTGCCTTCCATCATGAGCGAGTCACATAGCTTGCAGCGAGCTCCCGTGGGTCGGGCTTTGATTGCATTCTTACACTTAGGGTAGTTGGAGCACGCGTAGAATAAACCGAATCGTCCGCGTCGTTCCACCATCTCTCCGTCGCTGCAGATATTGCACTTCACGCCGGTCTTTGCCTTCGCTTCCTGTTCCGGGTCTTGCTTCACGAATTTGCACTTAGGGAAGTTCGAGCAGGCGATGAACGGTCCGAATCGGCCTTCGCGCAGGATCAGTTTGCCGCCCTTCGTTTCGCCGCAATCGGGACAGACTTCGCCGATTTCCTTGGGTGGCGGGATCTCACTGCCGTCCTCGCGTCGCGCACCAAGACACTCGGGGAATTTCTTGCACGACATAAACCGGCCCGCTTTGGAGAGTTTGTATTCCATCGGACCCTTACAGATCGGACAGGGGAATTCCTCGGGGGCATCACCCATGCCGGTGATCTTTGCGATCTTCTCCTTGCCTTTGACCGCTTTCTTGAACGGTGTGTAGAAATCTTTGAGAGTTTTCTCGTATTCTCGAGTGCCGTCAGAGATCTCATCGAGTTCGTTCTCCATCTCCGCGGTGAACGTGTCCGAAATATACTCACCGAAATTATTCTCAATGAACGTGGACACAACGTCGCCGGTTGCCGTCGGGATCATGGTGCGACCCTGCTTTTCCACATAGCCGCGCGTCTCGAGTGTGCGGATGATCGACGCATAGGTCGACGGTCGACCGATGCCGCGACTTTCGAGCTCCTTCACAAGACCTGCCTCTGAATAGCGTCCCGGCGGCTGCGTTTCCTTGCCTTCGGTGTGCGCTTCTACGAGATCGAGCGGATCGTGCGCTGCAACCTTCGGCAGCTCCACGTCTTCGCCGCGGGCATCCGGATCTGCTGCGAGCCAGCCGTCGAATGTAACGCGGGAGCCGTTGGCGGAAAAATCGGGGATGGTTGCACCGCTGACGTTTGCGATGATCTTCGTTCGAAGGGTCTTCGCGTCGGCCATTTGACTCGAGAGTGCTCGGGCACGGATGAGTGTATAGAGCTTCTTCTGCTCTTCGTTGTTGCCGCATGTTGCTTTGTGCGGATTGGTCGGACGTACAGCTTCGTGTGCCTCCTGCGCATTCTTGCTTTTTGATTTGTATTCACGTGCCTCTACATACGCTGCGCCGAATTCGCTTGTAGCAACTGCAACGAGCGCCGCCTGCGCTTCCTTGGCGAGGTTCGGACTATCGGTTCGCATATAGGTGATGTGACCGGCTTCGTAGAGTTTCTGCGCGATACCCATCGTGCGGGACGGAGAGAACCCGAGCCGGGTCGACGCGGCCTGTTGCAGTGTGGATGTTGTGAACGGTGCACGCGGCGAGCGTTTTGCTTCGGACTCATCAACGGAAATGACTTTCCAATCTTTTGTGGTCGCCGCCTTGTAGATGCGCTCGGCCTCTGCCTCGGTCTTCGGCTCCTCGACGCAGGTAACCGTGAATTGCTCTTTTTTCTTTGTTTTGACATCGGCGCTCACCACCCAAAACTTCTCGGGGACGAATGCACGGATCTCGCGCTCGCGCTCCATAATGATGCGGAGTGCCGGCGATTGCACGCGGCCGGCCGACAAGCCATACCGCACCTTTTTCCATATGAGGCCGGAGAGGTCGTAGCCGAAGAGGCGGTCGAGGACGCGACGGGCTTCCTGGGCGGATACGAGTTGCTCATCGATCTTGCGGGGGTGGGCAATCGCTTCCTGTACGGCATTCTCCGTAATCTCGTGAAATACGATGCGTTTCGGCTTTTTGAGTCCGATCGTAACGGCCAAATGGTGCGCGATCGCTTCGCCCTCGCGGTCTGGGTCTGTTGCAAGAATAACCTCAGTCGAGCGACCGGCAATGTCCTTCAGTTCATCGATGATTTTCTGTTTTTCTTTCACGATCTGATAGCGCGGCACAAAACCGCCCTCGATATCGACGGCGTCTTTATTGCTTTTCGGCAGATCGCGTATGTGGCCCACCGATGCACGGACCGTGTATCCGTGACCCAGATACTTTTCGATCGTTTTTGCTTTGGCGGGGGATTCAACGATGACTAATTTCATACGAAGCGGATTGATACCTTACTACACTAGCACATGTCAAATATCGGGCGTGAAATTTTTTATCAAAAAACAAAAACGTCCGGCGCGAACGACGGACGTTTTGATCAAGAAAACGAAAGAACTTACTTCAACTCACGGGCATGGATATTGCATCGCTTCTTCGTGCCGAGTCGCACCGTGAAGTGGAAACCGCACTGCTTGTTGTCCTTGCCGCGATGACCGCACTGCTTGTTCCAGTCGCTCGTCATCTTGCCCACGAATCCCGGTGAAGGTTCCCCGGCAGGCTCAGCAATGAATCCCTGGTGCGTACCGCTACTCATCTGTAACTCCTTGTGTGTGGTTGGTTCGGAGGGTGGGGCAGGCGCCCGCTGCTTCTGCGTGGGTGCCACGGCGGGTGTATGCGGAGGCACCTTCGTCTCACGTCGCGAAACGGCTGTTTTCGGCACCCGAGCCGCACGGACTGCTGTGCTGCTCCTCGTTGCGGCCGTCACGCCGGGCAGGTGCGTGTGTCGATAGCCGACTATCTGTCCCTTTGTGGCCGACAGCTCGACAGCGATCTGTTGGTCCGACATGCCTGTATTCCACAGTGTGGCGATGCGCTCGAGACGTGTAGCGTGATCGAAATCAGTCCACGTTGGCTTCTTTCGTTTTGCCATAATGTCGCTCCGTTGTAGCGGTGTAATGCAACGCAACAGAAGCAACGCAACAATCTACTCACGCGATGCTAACAAATGGAAACGGTGCACGCCAGAAACAAACAGGCGCTCCATGGGAGCGCCTGCATTCTTCATTCAGCCGGAACAAGTGCGTGCAGTCGGTCAGCTTCTGCGATTACCTCACGAGCATGGGCAATCCGCACCTCGTCATCAGTCGGGGCAGGTAAGCGAGGAATGACGACCGAGTCGATCAGAGCCATGCGCTCTTGAAGAGAGAGCTTTCTGGATCGCGGCCGCTTTGGTGTAGGCGGCTTCCGCTGTATCGCAACGACCCGCGGGCGGCTGCTCCGTTTCTTGCGCACTCCGCGTGCAAGGTTTTCGGAGCACGTCCAGAACAGTCTCTCGGCGTCATCCGTGGCTGCATCGCGCATACGGTCAATCTTGCCGAGCACGGCGCATCGGCCGCCGTCGTTGCAGTGCGTAAAGATGCCGAGTTTCTCGGCGATCTCGTATGCCGTCAGACCTTGCGCGCAACACAGTGCCAGCTCTGCAACGTGACCGATCGTCCATCTCGCTCGATGGCGACCGATCGTTCGCTTTGAAACTCCGTCAGTTGATCGCACAAAGCGCCGGTCACGCCGATCCCAAAACGCGAGCTCAGCAGCGGAGCATGCGGTGCGCCGGTGAATCGTTGCGCGTTTGCGGATCTCTGTGTGCGGGTCGGCATATGCGGCAAGAAACGGCAACATGCGTACCATCTTCTGTGCGGTGACGCCCTCGCTCCACATGCGCGCAAGCGCAATGTCCGCTTCGTGTGACCATCCCGGCAGGGAACGGCTCCAAAATGCGCGCTCAGCATCGCTGTGTGCCGCTTTGCGCAATCGGTCGATGCGACCGAGCACGGCACTCTTTCCCTTATCGCGATATCTGTGGAGAACATCAAACTGTGCGGCGACCTCGGTGGCGCTCAAGCCCTCGTGCCACGCCCGCACGAGCGCTACGTCGCGTTCGTGTGTCCAGACACTGTGCATGGTGATGCCTCGTACTTGTGAACTGTTTGAACGATACACCCCGGCGAGGGGTATGCAATCCGCTTAGAAAAAAAGCTACCGTGCGCGCACGAGGCCGAGTTCTTCGGTTATCAATCCTTTGATCTCCATCGCAGACAGAAGCACATTGGCTTCTGAAATATCAATAGCGAGCGCTCCAAGGAGCTCATCGCGCGAGAGCGGCGAGACAATGATGGTAAGAACGCGGCGCTCGTCGTCAGATAAGTCATCGCGCATGCTCGCGAAATTCTCGCCGTCGCGTTTTGTGATACCCAGTGCCGCCAAAATGTCGTCTGGCGAAGTGATCGCGGTCGCGCCGAGTCTTAAAAATTGCAGGGTGCCCCGGCTCGTTTCGCTGAAGATCGATCCGGGAACGACCAAGAGTTCGCGATTGTATTCGACTGCGAGACGGGCCGTGATAAGCGTCCCGGACTTTTCCTTTGCTTCGATCAGGAGTGTGGCGTGTGACATGCCGGCCATGATTCGATTGCGTTGCGGAAACGTGTAGTCAGTTCCCGGCTGAGTCGGTTCAAATTCGTTCAGCAGAGCGCCGCCGCTTCGCAGGATATCGCGCGCGAGCTGTACGTTTGCGCGCGGTGAGATCGTGCCCCAGTCGAGTCCGGAGCCGGGCACGCCGATGCAGGTAAGTCCGCTGCGGAGCGCCGCCTTGTGTGCCTCGGCGTCCACACCGTACGCCAGGCCGGAGACGATCACGATGGGGTAACCGCGTAGACCCTCTATTAAATGAGTGATAGCCGCCCGACCGTAGGGGGAAACTGCGCGAGAGCCGACGACGGCGAGGTATTTCATGTCGTTGCCGGGTAGCTCACCGCGAACGTACAGGCGTTTGGGGCGGTCGGGAATTTCCCTCAGCAGGGTCGGGAATTCGGCGGGCGTAAGCTGTTTGAGCGCCTGCTCCATAGTGCTATCATACCGTAACGCCACGAAGCCCACGTTCATGCTCGACATTAAATTCATACGTGAAAACAAAGATATCGTTATAGCCGGTGCGAAGAAGAAGCGCATCGAGGTTGATATCGAGCAGCTGCTGAAAGTCGACGATAAACGCCGCGAACTGCAGGCGTCGTTCGATGCCAATCGCGCACAGCAGAACGCTGCTTCAGACAAGATTGCACAGGCATCCCCGGAGGAGCGCCAGACCCTCATCGCACAAATGCAAAGCGTAAAAGAAGCGCTCAAAAAAGACGAAGAGGCGCTACAGGAGGTTATGAAAGAATGGCAGTCACTCATGGTTCGTGTGCCGAACGTGCCGGATATGTCCGTCCCCGATGGGGAGAGCGACGCCGACAATGTTGAAGTCCGCCGATGGTCGCCTGTTTCAGGAGACGGCGGTGATCCGGAGGCACCCACCTTCGCGCAGAAGTCGCACGTCGAACTCATGCTCATGCATGATATGGCGGACTTCGAACGAGGGTCGAAGGTGGCCGGATTCCGGGGTTATTTTTTGAAAAATGACGGCGCGCGACTCGAGTGGGCACTGCGCCGACTTGTCGAAGATCGCTTTATGCATCGCGAAGGGTTCACACCGATGGTTGTGCCGTCGATGGTCAGGCGAGAGCCGTTCATGGGAACGGGCTATTTGCCGCAAAGCGAAGAAGACCTCTATAAGACGCAGGATGCCGACTATCTTGCCGGCACCGCAGAGGTTGCAACAATGGGGTATTACGCGGACGAAATGTTGGACAAGGCGCAACTGCCGATCAAATTCTTTTCATACTCACCGTGTTTCCGCCGTGAAGCGGGAAGTCATGGCAAGGACACTAAGGGTGTATTCCGCATACACGAGTTCATAAAATATGAACAGGTGGTTTTGTGCGAAGCGTCGCACGAAGAATCGGTGCGCATCCACGAAGAGATTACGGGCAATGCGGAGGCGATTCTCCGGGAGTTGAAGCTTCCGTATCATGTCGTCGTGAACTGCGGCGGTGATCTTGGTCTCGGACAGGTCAAAAAGTACGACATTGAAGCATGGATGCCGAGCGAACAGACGTACCGTGAGACGCATTCGTCCTCATATTTTCATGACTTTCAGACCCGAAGGTTGAACATCCGCTACCGTGACGAGCAGGGAGTGTTGCGATACGTGCACTCGCTCAATAACACAGCGCTCGCGATGCCCCGCATCATCTGTCAGATCGTCGAGAACTACCAACGAGCGGACGGCTCTATCGAAGTCCCTGAAGTATTGCGCCCCTACATGGGCAAAGACGTGATCGGCGCATAACTCCGGGATCTTTTATGATCCAGAAAATCGTAGACCTTCGGCCGTCGCTTACGCATTCATCGCGTTCGCCCGATCGGAAGCCCGCGGCACATACACAGGCTCCTAAACAATCGAAAAAACCCATTCCGCTCAAAACGCGACGACGGAGGCTGCGTATCGCGATTATCGCAGGCGGAGTGCTTTTCTTTTTGCTTACGCTCTATTTTTTGCACTGGATCTCGTATCGGCCGATGATGCGTATCCGGGAGGTGTCCGTGCGTGGTGCGATGTTGCAGGATCCGCAAGAGATCGCGAACTACGCGCTCGATGCGCTGTCCGATAGCTCGAATCATTACATTGCCCGCGACAACATCTTTGCGTATCCGAAGGAGGAAATACGGGCAGGCGTCATGCGAACCTTTCCCCGTCTGCAATCTGCGCGATTAGGTCGCAGTAGTCTGTTTGGGACGACGCTGATTGTGAATGTGGATGAGCGTGCCGCCTATGCAACATGGTGCGCGGAGTCGCAGATTTGCTACGTGTTCGACGAGGGCGGTCTGATTTTTGCAGCCACCGACCGATCAGGTAAGCCCGAACTTCCGTATGTGTTTTACGGGGGCATTGAAACGGACCCCGTGATCGGGTCGGTGTTCCTGCCGGAACAGTTGCGCGGAGTGCTCGATCTGTTGCAACGCATGCGGGAGGCCCGGTTCATTCCGGTCTCGATGCGGGTGCTCGACGGCCAGGATTATACGATCGCATTATCGAACGGTTTCACGATCAAAGCGTCGTTCGGACAAGAGATTGATACAATCGTCCATAATCTTGAGCTTGTTTCCGTCTCGCCGGCGCTGCGCGGAAAAGAGGCGAGTCTCGAGTATATCGATCTCCGATTCGGGAATCGCGTGTACTACAAGTTCCGCGGAGTCGATGAGCCCACAGAGGAAAACGGCGGGTAGTCGTGCTATGGTGACCGCGATGAATTTTTGGAAAACGCTGCCGCGACCGTTTTTTATAATGGCGCCTATGGAGGATGTGACCGACGCTGCGTTTCGTCGGATGTTCGCCTTGCACGGAAAGCCGCACGTTACGTACACGGAATTCACGTCGGCAGACGGACTCGTGCTTGCGCCCGAACCGGGCAGGTCAAAGCTCATGAAAAAGCTGCTGTACTCCGAGATCGAGCGGCCGATCGTGGCGCAGTTGTTCTCATCAACTCCCGAGCGTATGGAAAAGGCTGCCGCTCTCGCGCAGGAGCTCGGATTTGATGGCGTGGACATTAACATGGGGTGTCCTGATCGTGCGGTAGAAAAACAGGGGAGCGGTGCCGCGCTCATCAAAGACCCCGAGCTCGCGGTTGAGCTCATGCGCGCGGTTCGCCGCGGTGCACCCGATCTCCCGCTTTCTGTCAAAACGCGTATCGGCTACAACACCGACGAGCTTGAGCGCTGGATACCTCAAATTCTTGCAGAGAAGCCCTCGGCCCTTACCGTACACTTGCGGACTCGCAAGGAAATGTCGGATGTGCCCGCACACTGGGATCGTATGAAGGATGTGGTGCGACTGCGCAATGAGCTGTCGCCGGAAACGGTAGTATCCGGAAACGGTGATGTGAAAGATCTCTCTGATGCGCGGGCGAAAGCCTCGGAGAGCGGATGCGACGGCGTTATGCTCGGACGCGCGATATTCGGTAATCCGTGGCTGTTCGCGGAACGTAGCGCTTCGCCGCAGGAACGCATTCTCGGTCTCATAGAGCATCTCAGTCTGTTTAATGAATTACTCGGGTCCACGACGCACTATGCCGTGATGAAGAAACACTTTAAGGCGTACATAAACGGCTGGGACAATGCAAAGGATTTGAGGGTGCAGCTTATGGAAACGAATGATGCGGACAGTGCGCTTGCGGTGCTTCGCGAGAGTGGACAAACCGCGCTCTAGCGGTACTCTGGAGGCGGTTGACGCATGAAGCGTTTACATATGAGGGGAGTGTGCGTATGGCGCGGTCATCAGAAGCAGAATGTGCACGACTGGGCTTGCTCAGTGAGATCGAAGTGTTCGTGCTGTCACGCTATTCCTACGGATTCGCGCTCGCTCGCATCGATCAGGAAATCGCGGCGCGAAGTGACGGTCCCGGCGTGTCCGCAGAACAGACGATGATCGCCCTGTGTGATGTCCTCGGCATCACCGACGTGCGAGTGCCTGAGCGGTTCCGAAAGGCAGGCAAGCTGTATATCGACGCCAAGGAGATCGAGCGGGAGCAAGGCCTGCAGATCACTACCCCGGGTGCATACGGATACTTCGGCACGTCCGACGCAGTACCCGCAACGTAAATGCAATTCAGGCACGCCGGCAGAGCGATCTGTCGGCTATTTCTTTTGCTCTGACCGCACTTTGCTATACTGCCGCCATGAAGAAAGAGTCTCATCAGACCTTGTATCGTCAGTATCGGCCGTCAGGGTTCGGAGAGGTTCGTGGTCAGGACCAGGTAACGCTTGTTCTCGAAAAAGCGATCAAAAACAAAAAGATCGGTCACGCCTACCTGTTCTGCGGCACGCGCGGCACGGGCAAAACGTCGGTGGCCCGTATTCTCGCACGAGAACTGGGCGTCTCGGACAAAGATCTGTACGAAATGGACGCCGCGTCAAACCGTGGTATCGATGACATCCGTGAGCTTCGCGAGGGAGTCTATGCGCTCCCGTTTGAATCACCGTACAAGTTCTACATCATCGACGAAGCACACATGCTTACAAAAGAAGCGTGGAATGCTTTTCTAAAAACTCTCGAAGAGCCGCCGGCTCACGCGATCTTTGTTCTTGCAACCACGGAGCGGGATCGTGTGCCTGACACGATTCAGTCGCGTTGCGAAATCTACACATTTAAACAACCGTCACGGGACATGCTTGCCGATACGGTCGCCGATGTGGCGCAGAAAGAAGGGTATACGCTTGAGCGTGCTGCAGCGGAGTTGGTTGCGCTCCTTGCCGAAGGATCGTTTCGCGATGCGCTCTCTATCCTGCAAAAGGTGTTGTCAGTCGCTCAAGGAAAGAAGATCCAGATAGGTGACGTGGAAGACGTTTCCGGTGCGCCACGTGGTGAACTGATCCGTACATTACTCTCGGCTATCGCAAAAAAAGACGCCCAAGCGGCACTCTCGGTCGTCCGCACCGCAGAAAAAGACAACATGGATGCGAGAACGCTCGCAAAACTATTGATACATCGCTTGCGCGTGATATTGCTCATGCGGTACGCACCGGATTTGTCCGAGAGTCTGGCCGATGAGCTGACCGAAGCAGACCGCGAGATTGCGGGGGCGCTCACGAAAGAGCCGGGGATTAATTCTGATACATTGCGTTCGGTCCTCGATGCGTACGGAAAGATGGCGTATGCGGCGGTGCCGTTTTTACCGCTCGAACTTGCAATCATAGACCTGTGCGCCGCGAAATAAAAAAATCGGCCCCGCGTGACGGAGCCGAATGAGTTTCAAAGAGCCCGACGTTCAGTCGCCCTTTTTCTTTTCGGGGAGGATGAAGTCGATGAAGCGCAGACCGGCGCGTTCGGCCATCTCGAATGCCGATCCGATATGCGACGCGGTGAATTTACCGACGCCGACCGCAGTGGCTTTCGAATGAGCCCACGAAATGAATTTCATGACCTCCCACAACGCCTTCGTCTGATGGAGTTCCGTCCAGCCATGTTTAGCGGATGATCGGAGGGTTTCGATATTGGCCAGCAGATCGACATCGTCGCTATTTTCGGGTGCGATGCCCGCATGCTGTAGTCCTTCGCGCACGGATTCGACGTGATCGAGAAACGTGTTGCGCAGGGATGCGCTGGTGGCAGATGTTGTCCAGGACGCGACGAAGCCGATGATCTTTGCACCGATCACGGTTTTGATGACGAGCGGAACAATTGCGGCAAGGGCAATAACGGGAGCGGGCATGCGCTATCCTTCCTTCAGGTTTGGCTTTTTTCACTATATACCTATGAAATATGAAAGAAAGTGCGTCAATAAAAATGCGAAAATATGGCTCAATGGAGCCACGGTGCAGACTTGACGTGTAATGTGAATTCTGGCATACTTGCGCCCGGCTACCGATGATCTTTCTGATCATTGAAAACAGCAAAGAGTTTACGACTACCACCCTCCAGCAAAGGACGAAGGAGAAGGCAATGACCGAAGCGCAGACCCTGACCAAAGGTGGCCTCAATGAGGCCGCTGCATCGATCGCGCAGATGGATTCTGCGATGAGCAGTTTCCAGCGCACGACGCTGAACGACCTCCTGACGCAGCAGGAAACCCTGCTGAATCAACAGAAGGAAGTCGCTCAGCTCGACGACGCCAAGGAGCGTGCTGCGAAGACCGAGATCCTCAACGCGAATCTGGATTCGCTCCAGACCAAGATCGCCGCATACCGCGACGACACCGCTGAGCTGATCGCCGGCCTCGAGGCGCATTTCGAGAAGATCGGGCAATCGCTCGCCGGCTTGCAGAAGCCGACCGAGACCGACCTGAGCGTCGTGAAGCGTGCCGAGGAATTCCTCAAGAAGGTGCAGGACGACGGCGTCATCGCGCGCAAGCTGCTGACCGACGCGGTCACCGAAGCCCAGGGCGCGTTCTTCAACAGCGCCGGCAAGACGGCCGAGGCGAATCAAAAGCTCGCCGCGTTCGATCTCCAGCAGGAGGCCGACGTGAAGGCCGCCGGAATTGCCGTCGAGGAAGCGAAGGCTGAAGTCGAGCGGGCGCGCCGCAAGCGCATCCGCGAGGCGGACTTCGATGCGCAGTTCGATCGGTTCATCGCGATGGCGCAGCAGATTCAGAAGAATCTGCTCGACAACGTGATGGGCAGCGAAGTGCGGATGAAGGAGACTCAGAACGCCTTCATTGTATCGCTCAAGCAGAAGGAGTCGGCCGCGCTGAAGATGGCCGAAATCGCCGGCAAGATCCGCGAAAAGGAGAACGAGGTGATGAACCTCGAATCCGAACGCGGACAGACCGCCGACGAAGCGGCTCGCGCGACGGTCGACGTCAAGCTCGGTGTCGCCAATCAGGAGCTCGCTGACCTCAACGGTCAGAAACAGGAACTCCAGGTTGCGCACAACGCCGAAGAATCGGCGGCCAAGAAGCACGAGACGATCCTGGCCACGCTGCAAGTTCAGCGTGAGAACCAGCGCTCGCACGCCGTGAAGCTCTCGATCGATGTGAAGGCGCGCTTCCAGCAGGCGCAGAATATCGTCACGGTCATCAAGAACACGGCGCAGGAAGATGCGGCCTCGCGGCTGCATCAGGCCGGCTCGTCGATGGATCGCATGTCTCTCGAGATCGCGGCCCGCGCGCTCATTGCGAGCGAACGGGAGCGCCTCAACATGCTGCTCAATCACGAGAAGGACATGAAGGGCTTCGAAGAAGTGCGGTCGACGCTCGCCGAAGGGCGCGCGGACATCGCGGTCAGGGACGCCGAGATCATGGCGCGGATGAGGCAGGACTACGGCATCGATCCCTTGGGGTCGAGCTGGCTGCATCTCGCTGAACAGCACGTCGAAGAAAAGAAGGCGGCGTAAGCCGTTGAACTGAACTGTTAGGTGGGGCGCCCGATTCAATCGCGGCGCCCCATTTCTCTTATGCAGACAGGAATGGCCGATCGAATGAACACTCATGGGGAGAGCAGAATGCAGCGACCTATCACCGGCGCGGGCAACACCGTCACGCTCATGAATAATGGCGACGGACGATATGCCCGCTACTTTACCGAGCTCGACCGGGCGCTGCGCATGATTAATGCGTGGGCGCGCGGATACGCGAGCGGCACCATCGACGGATCGTGGCACGCGAACTATCTACGGGGACTCGCGGCTTGTTTTACCATGCTGCGCTCCCGTTACAGTTTTGAGTCATCTGATTCGTTCATGGTCGATCTTTCGCATTCGGGGTTTCCGCACAGCTTCATGCTGACGCGGATCGCTACCGATCGTGCGGAGGCGCTTGCCGAGCACTTCAAGAGCGAACCGCTTTCCGTCGGTGAATACAAAGTCGTCTTTCTTGACGACCTCTTCGCCACCGGACAAGTCAATCCCGCGCTCCTTAACAGGATCGCGAGTGCACAATATGCGGAAGTCGTCGCGAAAATGGACGGGGCATTCGACCCGCGCTTTATGTGCGGAGAGCCTGTTTCGGTCAATGTCGCGAAGCGACGATATCGTTTGCAGTGGGCAGCGTTTGATCCGGCGGTTAATCTGCCGGTTCTGTGCGGGATGGCATTCGAACACGTCGGTGCCGATCTTACGAGGTCGATGCAGGCGTTGAAGTTGCTCCTCAAGCACGAAACGAGTGCCGGTACATCGATCGTCTCCCTCGCGGAGCGGATCGATTCCGGCAACAGCGATGTGAGACCGCTCGTGTTCACGCGGGTCACCGTGGGACCGATTCACTTGCCGGGCTTCACCGACATGACGGATACGGTCCGCGAACTCTCCGGCAACAGCGAAGAGGAGATGATGATCGAGCTTATTGCCGATCATACGCATGCGGTCAGCATCAGAAAGACAAGCGTACTCGCCGTGAAGTTGGGCGTGTCACCGGCTGAACAGCTCGTGTACGCGACCAAAGTGAATGACCCGCTCTGCTTCCAACGCGGAGCGGAACAGGTTGAACGACTTGTGATCCTGCCGCATCGCATGCTGCAGGACATGGCGCCCACGACGCGATCGCATGTAAGCACCGACTACACACTCATCCCGTATACCCAAGAAGGAGAAATCCAGTGAACGGCGGATCCAAAACGGAGATCAAGGCTGCTCAAATAGCGGAGCATCTGCGCAATGCAGATGCGCTCGTGACGAAAGTCGATTGGGCAGCCAAGAAAGCGCCACCTGCACCGGGCAATCTGTACCGCGAACGCTTGCTTGCAAGCGCCGCTGCAACCCCGAGTGCCTCGCTTATCGAAGCGATCAAGAACATCCGCAAGGACGGCTCTTCGATTGTCGACAAGGCCGAGCATCGCGTGCTCCACGACGTGCGCCGCGGTATCCAGATCGGATACGCGGTCGCCGAGGAGTACCGCCGCACGGTCGGCATCGAGAACGTGGGGGATCTCTCAAAAATTTCCCCTGAGCAGAAAGGTGTCATCCAGGAGAAGATGCGCACGGCGGCAGCACTTTCGCTGTACACGCTCGCGCGTTACGTCTCGGAAGGTCTCGCGGACGTCGGTGACGACCAGGCGCACAAGGAGCACGTCGTGCTTCCCGAATGCGCGCTGGACAATCCGATCGCCGCGGCCAAATGCGCGCTCTACTACCTGAGCCTGAACCTGGCACATCCGAGCGTGAGCAACGACAAGGCGCTCAACGCGACGGTGTATCTGTTCTTCCGTCAGGTCCTCGACGAGATCGAAGCCCGCAAGGCATCGTTCACGTACCTCGAATCGTTCCAGTCCATCGCGTTCGGCATCGAAGGCGAGGACTTCACGGTCGAGGGTCTCGAGCGTCACGACAGTCGCGCGGTCAGCGTCGAGTTCAACCGTCAGGAAATGGACGGCATCGTCGGCAACGCCGATGCCAAACATGCCTCGACACGACTCGCGCGCCGGCTCGCGTGCTACAACATGCGCGAACAGGCGAACGTGTTCCAGAGGCTCGGCGGACTCATGCCGGTGTGGATGGGATACGGCAAACCCGGTACGGGCAAGTCGATGATCATCGCCGCGATAGCGACGCTGCTCGACGACCTCTGCAAGGCCCGGGGTATCCCGTTCCTGTTCCATCCGCTGCCGGACAACCTGATCGATTCGTATCAGGGAAACACGGCGCGGAACATGGTCAACTACATGAAAGCGTTCCTCGATCCCGGCCGCATCACATTCGGTGCGATCGACGACAGTGAGAACGTGTTTCAGGACCGTTCACGGCAGGGAGTGAGCGAGGGCGAGCGCGCCGCGATCGGCGTGTTCCTCCGCTATACCGAAGGTGCATACGCGATCACTCGCGGCAACGCCACCATCGGTGCGTTCACGAACATGCCGGAAGTGTTCGACCCTGCGGTGCGCTCGCGCATCCAGGGCCGATTCGCCATCAACGGTGCCGAAACGGTTGAAGATGCGCTCGACCAGATGCAGCGCTCCCGCAAAAAGTACGCGGACCAGCCGGAATTCATCAATCTGAAGGATCCGACCTGGTACGCGTACCAAAGCAAGCAAGGTGCTTTGAGGTCGCTCGCCGACGCTGCGCAGACACGAGATGTGCCGGAGAATCCGATAATGAAGGATATCTTCGGTGCTGTCGCGAAGGAGTACGGTCCGGATACGCACGAGTTCTTCGCGCGTCTCTATGTTGCCGTGACCGAGCGGTACCCCGCGTTTTCCTCGCGTGACCTGCGGAATATTGATTCCGCAACGGACCTGCGCGTCATGGACTTCGATGTCCCGGACGAATGGTTCGAGAAGAATGACGTATTCCATGATCAGGATCTTGCCCGTCAGACGGCGATGGTCCTCGAGCTCCGGAATGCGAACATGAAAGGTCTGCGATACGGCGACATCGTTCGTCAGGAATGGGTGCGGTATCTCGACAACTACGCCACGATCGCTGATCAGCAATTCGACCGCGAGGTCGAAGCTGAGCTTCATGCGATCCGTGTGCGTGAGGAAGTGAGGCGCCGCCTCGGCATCAAGACCGAACTCAAGGGAGCAGCGTAAATGACGATCATGCCGCAGTTGGTGGCGGCCGGGCTCTTCGGGCGCGGCCTCATCACCGTAAACGACGGCGTACTCGTGGACCGTTACAACGCGTGTCTTGCCGAAATGGATCTGCAGCAGACAAAGCTGCAGACCTTCCAGATCGACAAGATGGGCTGGAGTCCCGAGATCGCCGCCGAACAGGGCAACGACTACTACCTGTCGCACGGGGATGCGAATCCTCTGGCGATAGTGCTGATGCCCGAGCAGTGCTCGCCCAAAGTGCCGATCTATTTCCCGCAACACTCGTTCGATTGGGAATTGATGGCGCAATGGGACAAGGCTCACCGCACGCAGGTATTCGAGCTGACACGCGACACCGCGATCTGGCTTGATATCGACCAGGAGGTCGATCTCTACCAGAGCCCCGGTGACCTGCTGACGGTCTACGAAGTGATGGTGCGCGCGCGGACGCCCGACGGGCTCATCGCGCGCGCCAAAGTGCAGCACGACCTCGTGAACGAATTCATCCGCACGGAAGATTCGTACCTCGACGGCGCGCTCATCGAAAAGATCCGCGTTAACCGCAACGAGAACGGCGACTTGCGCAAGCGAGCGCTCGTGATCCGCGATTACGCGTTTTCTGATCTGCGCAACTTCTACTCGCGCGCGTTCGGGGGTGTATTTATCTTCCGTTCGCGCGGGGAACCGCTCATCATGTGCCGCGACCCCAAGATCGCACGCAAGTACGGTCTGGACGTCGCGGGGGAACACATGCATGAGAAATTGCTCTCGCGCGGGTACGCCCAGAACGACGTCAACTGGTGGCGAAGCAACCTCTACCGGTTGCAGATCATCGCGGAGTCGTTTCTGATGGACGTGCTGGATAAGGAGGAGCCCGAGCTCGAGTTCCTCTCGCTCAACAGCGCGGAGCAGAAGGCGATCATTCGGAAATACGGCGACCAGCTCGGGATCCATCTCGAACTGCGTCGTCTGATCCGGCAGCTCGAGAACGGCGAGACGAACGTTCGTGTGGGACATGAAGCATCACGCTTCCTGATCCATTCGGCGGCCGATCTCACGCCCGTTACTCGGGAAGTGGTCGGACAGCTTCTCACCTACATCAACGGTGGGCGGCTCGTGCCGTTGTTCTATCGACACCAAAAGACGGAGTTCGCGAAGGCGTTTGCCACGGAGTGGAAGACGCCGAAGCGACAGTGGGCCCTGACTCGAATCAGGGAGCACTACGATCTGGCGAGTAAGTCCTCGCCGACGCCGTCGTAAGTCAAAAAACTCATACTGTTCTCACATTCAAAGCATGGAAGGCGACCCCTTCCATGCTTTTTGTTTTTATGGTATAATAGTTCCAGATTCCGTCTCAAAAAGTCGGAACTGTTCTACTGATCTTCACACTAGAAAAGGGGTTACAGACATGATCGCCTCTGTTACTACGTGGGTCACAGGCTACCTGTTTTGGTGGCTGTGCGGATTCCTCGTCCTCGGCATCGTGCTACAGGTCATCGACATGTTCACGGTGAAGTACGAGGACTCACCGTGGGTGCCGTCGTACCGCAAATGGTACAACCGCTCACGGCCCGTTGATCAGCAGCTGCCTCCGGGCACTATGGGTTGGTTCTATAACCAGCCGCTTCGCCGGCGTCACAACCGCGCGATGCTCGTTTCGGGCGCGCAGTCACTCGGAGCAGTCGCGTTCGGGTCGAATGCGTTACTCGAATTCGTCGCATTTCTTGCAGAAACGTGGGTGACATTGCCGGGCCTCTGGCTCGGACTGTTCGCCTTCAACTATCTGTGGAAACAGGACGAGTACATCGAGCGGGCCGATCAAATTCGCACGCGGATGATGGGGATGTCGTGGCAGGCTCTGGTCGCGAAAGTCAGCGCGCTGTTTGCGCGTCGGACGATCGCGAGTATGACGCCGATGAATGCACCGACTTCACCATCAGCTCCTGCGACGTCGCAACCGGCTCCCGCGCAACCCGCGACGCCGGTCGCACGACCGAAAGACGGCGGCATGAGCGCCGCCGATATCATCGCACGGCACAAAGACGGGAGGGCGATTTGAACTCGCACGAAACGTTTCCGGAGCGCGCAATCGCGCTCGACTGGGAGTGGCAGCCGCCGCACTACAAACTCGCGTTTTCGAGCTACGGCTCGCAGGCGTGGGGATTCGTCGTGCAGCACCGCACTGCGTTTGTGAGTGTCGCGCTTGCGCTCGCGTTCGGACTCTTCGTATTCCGATACGAGTTTCAGCCGACGGCGGTTGCGCTGCGTATCTACGCGGACGCGATCGTCGTCACCGGAGCGGTGTACGCACTGACATGGTATGTGCTCGCACGGTACTTCACCAAGTGGAAGCGAATGCGCTTCGTCGGCACCATTGCCGGCGTGGCCGTCGCGCTTGCGCTTATGTGGGCGGGCACGAGCGTGCACAGGTATATCGGTCAGTACTGGCGTTACAAGACACTCAATCTTGTCGAGCTGGATCGGATGCCGATCACAGAGCACGAGCGTGTGCTGTCGCTCAACGGCATCTACACGCTCGCCAAATCGCTGCGCGATCAGACCGAGCGTGTGTCGAAACCGACGTTCATCAAAACGCCGACGGGCTATTGCTGGTCCATGGCGGTCGAACCCGACCGTTTGTGGCAGCAATGGCACGACGACATCGATGAGGTCTTGTGTGTGCCCGGCGGCGACTCATCGCCCGATCTTGCGAGGCGCGGGCTCATCCCCGTGCACCTCACGTTCGGCGAGAATCTGCTCTGGTCACGCAACATCGACACCTGCTCGCGACGCGCGCTCGGACTGTTCCGGTTCTTCAGTTATGAACCGGAGCGACCGTTCGTTGCGGAGCGTGACGGCAAGCGTGTGTGGATTGTGCCGTGGATCAGATGGGTCGGTACACTCGGTGTGTTCTTCCCGCGGCCGGAGTTCGGCGGCGTGCAGATCATTCCTGAGACACCGGAGTATTCAGCACTCCGCCGTTGGCTCTGGGAGGCGCCGAAACGCGTTCTCACCGGCTGCGGAGAATGGATACCTGCGCAGGACGTGCACAATCACGAATTCCTGCGTGGCCAGAATCTGATGCCGGACAGCGTTTCGCGCTCGTATGCCGAATCGTTCCGGTTCCAGGAAAGCATCCTCGGACCGCTCGGCTTCTTCAAGGCCGGCGACGTGCGTATCGCGGACAGCGAAGGCGATATGAACAAGCAGCCGTACACGTCGTACTACAAGATGCCGCTCTCGGACAACCGGGGCGACAAGCTCTACGACTCGTTCGCACTGGAGCCGAATGACGTGGGAAAGAAGACGCTCGTGACGAGCCTTTTCGTTCCCGGCGACGGCATCGGTCCGAGCTATGTTTATCGGCACTCGCTTCGCAACGAAGCACCGATGGGCATTACCTACGTGGACAGTCAGGTGCGCCAATCACGCCCTGATTTCTTCTGGTCGGACCGCCGCGTGGAGGAGCATCGTTACTACATCCGTGACCTTCCTGACACGAAGGGCCGGGTGAAGCGGCGCATCATGTACCTCTCCGTCGTGGTGCTCGTGGAGAAGAAAACGGACGATAAGGGAGCGACGGAAGTCACGACCGGCTCGACTCCGTTCATCGCCATCACCGATTCGGACTCACGCGAGGTGGAATGGGTTGATGCTCACCACCCCGAACAGTGGGACGAAAAATTGAAGGCCAAGTTCGGCCCTCGGTGGAGCGAACGGGCGAAGTAAGTTCCTTTTGACGGGCGGGTCGCAGCGATGCGACCCGCCTTTCTTTTTGTATCAGTTGACGTATCGGTATATTTAATGTTTAGTATAAACAGCAATCAGGGGGAGGGCTTCATGCTCGCTTTTACGAGAAAGTCATGGTTTCCGAAGCTGCCGTCGCTCGATAGCATCAAACATGCAATCTACATGCTCGCGCCGGACCGCTTCCGGACGCAGGGCATCGGCGCGAACAAGCGTTTTGTCGAACAGATTCGATACGTTCAGAATCTGTTCGTAAAAACGAACGCCGGAGTCGGTGCCACGGATGCGAAGGTTTTCGTCTGCAGGAAATGTGCGTCGCGCAGTCTTCCGGCTGTCGCGCGGGAGCTCACGTGCACGCGTGTGGTCCTCGACCGCTCCGTCGTCGGAAAAGTCATCGGACGCATGCGGTGGCGATTGCCCGAATGCACGACCTGCGACCACGAGTTGTCGCTCGAGGTCACTGATCCGATTCTCATCGACCACGGTCGCCTGAGCGAAGGATACGTCGACATTCCGGACGACATTCTGCTGTTCTTCGACGCTACCATCGAAGACGCCTGACGGTTCATTCAACAGCGCCTGTGTTCCCACACAGGCGCGCTTCTTTTTATCTGAACGCTCAATTGCACTGCTATCCTGTAGGTGTGGAATTGCAATCGACGACGTCAACGAAAACGCTGCTTTTTGCGATCTTCTTTTTGATCGTACTGTTTTTAGGAGTGACGTATCTGTACGACCTGCAACAACAGGACAGTGTCGCGTATCGGGTCAAACACAATGGCGACATCCCGGTGATAAAGAACGACGAACAGGCTGCTGCGGCCATGCGCAATGCGCTCATGCCGCTGACGCCGAGCACAGGAGAGGCGGTGACATATGTTGAGGTGGCTGATTCGTGCAACTGGGCGTATGCGGGTGAATGCGTAAATATTCGCTCCGGTCCGGGGACAGAGTTTCCCGCTGTGACAAAATTGCGAAAGGGGGTTGTGCTTCGTGTTGAAAAAACCGTGCGCAATAATTTCCGCGACTGGTACAAGATCACGTTTGACGAGTTTGTGCGGTATCCCGAACGCTTGGGACCGGAGCTCTATGTTGCGAGCGATGCCGTGAAGGGTTTTCAACTCGAGGCGCCGCATGATCTCAGAAAAAACGAGGTACGTGATGAGAACAAGCGGATCTACGTGGATCTTTCGGATCAGGTCCTGCGCGCATACGACGGGGACACGCTGTTTATGGTCGCGGACGTATCGACCGGCCTCGACGGCATTCCCACGCCGGTCGGCGCATATGAAATATTCCGCAAAACACCGAGTAGATACATGCAGGGGCCGATACCCGGACAAACGAGTGACGAATACGATCTGCCCGGAGTGCCGTGGACGATGTATTTCACCGACGACGGAGCTGCTATCCACGGTGCGTACTGGCACGATGAATTCGGATTTCAACATTCGCACGGTTGCGTGAACTTGCCGCTCAATCTTGCGCGAAAACTCTATGAGTGGACACCGCTCGGGACGCTCGTGATCGTGCAGCAATAAATAAAAGAAAAGGCGGCCGCAGGAATTCCTGCGGCCGCCATGTTTGTGCTGACCGGTTAGCGAGAGTAGTTCGGCGCCGGACGAACGATTTTTACGCTCGGGTGCGCTTCGGCCATCCCTGCCTGGGACTGTTCCCAAAACTCCGCGTACTGATGCAGGCCGGCAATGTCCGGGACGCCGAGGTATCCCATGCATTTACGGATGCCGCCCGTAAGCTGAATGAGCTCCTTGCGGAGCGGTCCCTTATAGGGGACCGTGCCTTCGACGCCTTCGGGAACAAGCTCTTCGACATCGAGATCGCTTTCGACGCCGTAGCGATCACGCGCCGCGTCGCTGTCGATCATTGCTCCCATCGACCCCATGCCGCGATAGAATTTGGCCATCGCGTTACGTTCGGGATCGAACTGAAGTTGCCCCGGCGATTCGTCGGTGCCGGCGAACAGACCGCCTGCAACAACGAAGTCAGCGCCGGCAGACAGCGCCGCCGCCACATCACCCGAATATTTCAGGCCACCGTCTGCGCCGACCATAACGCCGGAGCCGCAGAGTGCGCGAGCAACTTCGTACACTGCGGTGATCTGGCCCTTGCCGATACCTGCAACGACACGTGTCGTACAGATCTGGCCCGGTCCTTGTCCGACGAGAACTGCATGCGCTCCGGCTTCCGCGAGACGAAGTGCGCCTTCGGCGGTGGATACATTGCCGACGACGATGGGAATATTCGGGTGCCTACTGACAACCTTCTTCACTGTCTCGATGACGTTTTCGCTGTCACCGTGTGCCGTTGAGATGTAGAGCACGTCGCCGTGCTTACGAACCGCTTCGTGAGCGCGATCCATGGCGTCGTTGCCCGCCCCGATATCGACCGCAACGCGCAACTGCCCGTTCTTGTCGATATTGAGCGGCAAGTTGCCCGGCTTGAAGATGCGCTCCAGATTCGAGTACAGATACATCTGGACATCTTTACGATTGTCGCCGAGCAGGTACACGACCTTTTTCTTGCGCCTGATCATGAGTTCGTACGCTTCACGTTGCGTGATGCCTTGCGGTGCGACCACCAGTTGGTCGAACGGTGTCATCGCGTCGCGCACGAGCGTGGAATGATCGTGACAGAACTGGAAGTCGCTCGAGGACATGTGCCCGGCAAGCTCGCCGGTTGTGTCGACGCACGCGAACGTATCGAACGGGTAGCCCTTTTCCTTTTTCAGGTTGAGGACCTGCTGCACCGTCCAATCACTCATGACCGTAATCGGCGTTTTGATCAGGCCGTTGCGGTAGAACTTTACGCGATCCACCTCGCGCGCCTGATTTTCCACGCTCATGCCGCGGCCCTTGTGGAGGACGCCGATGCCGCCGTTCTCCGCCATCGCGATTGCCATTCGATGTTCGGTGACCGTATCCATCGGCGACGAGACGAACGGAATATTGAGCGTGACGTCGCCGGCGAATGTGGTGCGCACGTCGGTATTTTTGGGCAGAATCTTTGAGTGCCGCGTAGCCATGCGGACCTCGGAGAACACCAGCGAGCGGCGTTCCCGAATTGCTGTATCAAGGACCAAGTCCGGAACACGTGCAGTCATTGGAGCCTCCGGGGTTTTGCATCTATAAATGCAGAAAATCGGGCTTGCGGCCCGACAACTGCCTCAGAATAGCCCTGAAGCACGGCATATGCAACCGAAAAAAGATAGGGTCGGCTCTGGCGAGCCGACCCGTTGATCGTAAAAGAACTAGACGGCAGTAGCGACAATCGGCCGCGAGATCACGCTGGCATACCTGCCCGCGAGCTCCAGCGTGCGGCCGTTCGCGTAAATGATGTCGCGGTACAGCACCGCAGAGAATCGCGGATGGCGCTTTTGGGTCGTGCGGTCGACCATGAACAGTCCGAATGTTGGGCCGAACCCGTACTTCCATTCGAAGTTATCCATCAATGACCAATGCAGATATCCGATCAGTGGGACGCCTTCGCGCACGGCTTTTTCGAGCCAGCCGATAGATTCCCAGAGATACCAGCATCGCCGGTGATCGAGCTGTTCGGATATTGCGTGCCCATGCTCAGTTACCATGACGGGAACCTTGTAGCGGGCGTACGTCTCCGTGACCGTGTGGTAGATGGCCTCGGGGCACATGCCCCAATGCTCGTGCTTCGCGCCGATCATGTCGGAGCGGACCGGATGGTCGGTGCACGGATCGTGCCCCTCCCATCCGAAGCGATTCTTCGTCGCGTCGGCGGTGTCCCAGTACGAATGCATGTAGGTCTGAATGCCGACAAAGTCGACAAGGCCTGCGGCATGCAACGGGTCGATCCAGTCCGTGTGGAACTTGTCTTCCTGAGCCTTCTGTGCGGGATCATTCGATGAGTTCCAATTGATAGCCATCGCGATACCGACCTGCGCATCCGGCAAGAGCTCCTTGATGAGCGTGTGCGACGCACGATACGCGCCCTGCAATTGCCGGAATGCTTCCCAATACCCGCCTTCGCTTGCCATCTGCGGCGGCCACATATCCCAGCGATACGAGAACGTCGCATAGACGTTGGGCTCGTTCAAGACCGTGAAGTACTTGATTGCGCCGAGATAGGGCAGAACCTTTTGTACGAGTCGGGCGAATTGCTCCGCCGCGTCGTACTGCGTCCAGCCGCCGACACGTTCGAACCACCGCGGATGCGTCCAGTGGTACAGCGTGATGATCGGGATGAGTCCCATCGAGCGCGCCGTGTTGCACATGTCGCGATAGCGGTTGAGCTCGGCTTCGTCGTAGACACCCTGTTCGGGTTCGAGACGGAGCCAGTCGATGCTGAATCGGATGGCGTTGTGACCGAACGCATGCGCCATCGAGAAGTCCTGCTTGTAGTGCTCGTTGAACTTGCACGCGTCGCCGGCGATGAATTCGCGCAGGCGTTTCGGTTCTACTCCGTCCTGCAGCAATTGCCGCAGGCGCGGCTTTGAACGTTCCCAGTCCGGCCAGTTGCCTTGTGTGCCGCCGCTGACCTGATACTCCGCCATCGCCGCTCCCCACAGAAACCCTTTCGGAAACGGTGTATACGACGGTGCCCGTACGCCTCGTAGTGCCATGGCAAACCCCTTTTTTGCCTTATTGAACCTCCAAATGTGTACACCCGCGGCGCCCAAAAAGAAAGCGCCGATGGAAACGGTTCCATCGGCGCTTGTACTACGCAACAACGAGTTCAACAGGCCAATACTTGCGCGGGGAATTCGCGGATTCGCGAATGCCCCAGTGTGCTCCGGGCAAGCCCTCGAACTGAATCTTCCAGAGTTCATTGAACGCTTCGAACCAGAAGATCACAACGCCGTTACGACGTGACCACGCGATCATCTCGCTGCAGTAGCGCGCAGCACTTTCCATAGATGCGACCGACGAATGCCGAATGCCGTCGGGCGTTTCCCATGAATGTGTGCCGCCGTCTGACGGCCATCCCGTTTCCAGAATGATCGTCGGCTTGTAGCTGCTTGCGACCCTGATCCGTCGGTACATGCTGTCAAAATCGCTGTGCGCATGCTCAATCGGGACACCATGCCAGAACGGGTAGTAGTGCATGCCGACCACGTCGCACTCGCGCATGACCTCCGGATGCAAGAGCAAGAGCTTTGCGTCCTCCGCGGTTGTTACGAGCGTACCTTTCGGGACACGTGCTTTGACGTACCGCAGACATGCGATCAGTGTTTCGGGCGAGACTCGTTTGAACAGCAGCGATTCATTTCCCACGATTACGAGTCGCGGCCTGAACGTGTGTGCGGTCTCGATCAATTCGTCGAGTGCGATCTTGTGAAGACTTGCGTCTTCGCCGAGCCATGCGCCCGGCACGATCTTGAGACCGTTTCGAATGGCCTCGAGATAGTAGGGTTCGTTGCCGTACATGCGGATCGCGTAGGCGTCCCGCGCAACCGTTATGAGAGCGGGGGTCACGATGTGCGGCTCGCGACCGACCGAGAAACACAGTCCGTCGAGCTTGATCATGTGAAGGTCCTCCTCTGCACCGTACTGTATCGCATTCGAGCAAAAGAAAGCCGCCTTCCCAACGAATTCGGGAAGGCGGCAAGTTTCGGTTCGGATTCTATTCCGCCGGCGCGAGATATGCGTCGGGGAGCGGGAACTCGGACGCGGTGGCGAAATTGTCCTCGAGCTTATCGACGCCGATCATTTGCGCCTGCGTATCAACGACTGTCGGCCATTGATTCGGAAGCGTGAGCAGCGCGCCGCGCATTTCGTTAATGGCGTAGACCGTCGCACCGGCGACACCGAGCGAAAAAAAGCCCGATGCCACAAGCAGCGGCAAGACCGCAACCAGCACGAACTGCCAGCCCTGCTGATTCATACTTTTCCATCCGAGCAATTTCAGGTTCGGACGAAACGTACGCAGATACGTCGACTGCCAGGCATTGAGATGTTCGCGGGCGATATCTCGCTGTTTGACGCGCTCCGTGATGGAAAGACTGTTGAGATCCTTCATGCGCGCTTCGTTGGCTTCGATGTCGCTGCGGAAATGCGCCCGTAGCGTGTAGCTCAAGTCGAGCAATCCGGGGAGCGGGCGTCCGAGCTTGTACGCAAAGACTCCTTCGAGCGTGCTCCATAGAACAACAAAGTACAGCAGCCATCCCGGCAGATACCGAGAGAGCCACGGTGACAGATCGGCGCTGAGCGAATACGTCATGTGGCCGAAGAGTGCGAGGATCGCGACGGAGCGACACAGCGGCACGAACAGATGCACAAGATTGTGTGCAATCAGAAACGGCCGGTCGACGATGATCTGACTGAGCCCGTCCGGTGCGTCACCGTTGAATGTGCGCTTATAGTCCATGATCCACGAATCACTGAACCATGTGCTGGATACTTTGGCCCAGAACACGATGTAGTAGTTCTTGATCAGCTCGCTCTTGGGTTCGATCACGAACAGCAGAACGTAGAGTCCGACGAACGGCAACACAAAAGCCGATACTTGTTCGTAGCTCCCGCCTTTTTGGACGAGATCGCCGACAACGCGGCCGAGCGTTGCGAGGTAGTACGCTGCAACGGCGTTCACGACGGCGATGACGCCGAGGGCAATAGCGCCGCCCCACGCGATGAGTCGTACGTGCCGTGAACCGAAGAAAAACGATCGGAACGTTGCGGACCTGAAGAAGGGTCTCGCGGCACGGTCTCCCGAACGGAGATCTTGTGTCATCGTGTCCTCCCACTGGTTTGATACTTGGTACAGGTGAGTCAAAGACCGAAGAAAGTCAGAAGACTTTGACTCAGTCCATTAGAGCACGCACGAGGGGAAGTGCGGTCTATACACGGGGGACAAAATGTCCTCTGAATATCCTTATTTGACACGAATATGTTTGAATGGTACCGTATTTTCGGTTTCCCGCGCTCAGCATTTGAACTGCAATCGAGATCCATCGCGTCGCTCTGCATGCGTCATGCATGTGATCAACGATGGTGGTGAAAATGTTTTTGAACGATTGGGAAAACATCGATGAAATGAAGAATGACTTCGAGATATCGGACGTCGAGCTTGCTGGTGTCCGTATTCTCCTCGCTTCCTATACCTGCGAGAATTACGATGGCTCTGCCTTCGTATTGTTTGAGCGGGATGGGAAGTTGTACGAGGTCAACGGCAACCACTGTTCTTGCTACGGTTTAGAAGGACAATGGGAGCCGGAAGAGACGACGGTTGAGTCGTTGAGACATCGCCTGGAAAAGGGATGGCTCGGCTGGGCTTGGGACGGCACGGCTAACACCTTTGCCGACGAGTTTGCAAACGTACTCAATACGATCGAACGTCGGTAGGTTGACTGAGCGGAGGGCCCGGCCCTCCGCTTCTTTTTTTGCCCGCGTTTCGCGGAATCGGGGACACCTGTTATCTTTATGCCAATTGGGGAATCGGAGTACTCAATCAATGGGGGATCGTCTAATGGTAGGACTTCAGGTTTTGGTCCTGAATATCATGGTTCGAGTCCATGTCCCCCAGCAAAAAATTGAGCACCGCGAATATTTTTTGCGGGGGACATGGAGAGGAAAGGGGTCGGGAAAACACCTGTTTTCCCGTGGAGGAAGGTTTGGGAAAACCGTGGGTTTCCCAGAGGTCCTAGTCCCCCAGGTCATGGACTCGAAGCCCGGAGCGATATGAGGCCAGTAGGCCGAATCGCGAGGGCCGGGTAGCGAGCCGAGGAGCACGATGGTGCGACGAGAGCGGAGCGCGAGCCATGTTTCCCAGCTCGTCATTTTTCGTTTTCGTGTTAGTTTTCGGGAATGGAAAACAAAAAAGGCGGCTGCCATTGCGGTAAGGTGCGTTACGAAGCGGAACTTGATCTCTCGAAGCCAGTTATAGAGTGTAATTGCTCAATCTGTGCCGGTAAGGGCATGTTGTTGACATTCATTCCCGAAAATCATCTCACTATTGTTTCTGGAGAAGACATGCTCACCGAGTATCGATTCAATACAGACAAAATTGCCCACCTTTTTTGCAAAGTATGCGGCATGCAGTCGTTTGCGAAAGCCACCGATCGGGAAGGGAATCCCACGTACGCGGTCAATGTGCGCACAATTGACGGTATAGATCTTGATGCTTTGAATCGCATGCCTTTCGACGGAAAGTCTCGCTAGTACCGAATCGATCGATGTACCCTATGGCAAAAATGATCGCAATTTATAAAACCCCAAAAGATATTGATGCGTTTGAAGATCACTATTTTAATGTGCATATTCCGCTCGCAAACCAGCTCCCAGGGCTCATAAAATATGAAATAAATGACGGAGCAATCTTGTCTACCACCGGACACAACGATGTGTTTCGCGTGGCTACGCTCTATTTTGAGACCATGGAAGCGTTGAAGGCTGCCTTTGCGTCAGATATAGGAATGCAGTGCGCCGCAGACCGAAAAATCTTGGCGGATAATGAACACGTACAGATATACCTGTTTGATACCAAGGAGGCCTAGCTCTTATGCCGCGCGGATCCAACTTCGTACCAAACCCCCGGCCGCAGACTTGAGTCGAAGATTGCTTAGAAAATCAGGGGTGCTCATCCGTGACCGCTCCGAGTTTCCTGAATCGCTCGAGTTTAAGCAGCGCTGCGCTTTTCTGCTCAGCCGTTAGATTGTCAGCGTGCTCGATTTTTTTCTGGAGTAGATCTGCTATCGCCACCGGATTCTTAAATTCATATATATTATCGATATACACGGCGGCCCTTTCATCGTCCTTTATAAAGTTCTTTGCAAATGGGTCTATGCGCAGACCAAGCTTCCTACACAGATAATCGAATTTTCTTCGATGAAATACGGATTCGGTATGTGTCCCATCGCGATGAACATCCTCGCCGTGTACTCGTTCTCGAACCGTTATTCCTCTTCTATTTGAAATATCATGAATGTCCGCAATCTGATCAGGATAGAGAGCGTGCAGAATCTTTATAAGATCGAACTGACGAAGAAACTTTGCACGATCAGCTTTTGAATCGAGTGAGACTGTTTTTAGCTTCCACTGGTCCCAAATTCCGAGTACTCGCTCTATGTCGAACCCCTTCATGTGTAGGAGGACAGCCTTTCGTTCATCAGTATGTTCGTAGGCGAGTCGTTCAGAACCTGAGCCCATTTTCTTTACGGTGTCGAAATCTGTTCTTGAATTGGGGTTCTGCTTAGCGCCAAAGCTCGCTGCTAAATGGTCGGCTTCGGGCGAATAATCAAATCTGTCCGGATCTGTAGGACGGGCAACGTGCTCTCGAATTTGCCGAGAGATTTCTGAAAGAAGCTTGGGTATTTCAGGTTTTCCGAATATCTCAACGCCCTCTCCCTCATCAGACGGAGTCCGGATTTCGGCGCGTTCGGCTGATTTACTTTTCCCTTGAGTACCCGCCCGTTCCAGGTTCATCCTGAAAGGGTATCATGTTAGTTCCGGCTTCGTACCAAACACCGCGCGAAATTTGAGCTCCGGCACACCCGGGTTTGTCGGTCGGCCACCGACTTCACGGAAAACATATCGCGATATGAAATAAAGCGGTAATGAAAGGATTTACCACGTCCATCGAGACGGAGTCACTTACTAACGAGGATTTTCGCCGCGTCCTGTACACAACACACAATTGTCAGCTCGTGCTGATGAGTCTTAAACCCAACGAGGAAATCGGAGAGGAGGTACATGGCGTGGATCAATTTCTGCGCTGCGAGCAGGGAGAGGGCGTGTCTGTTCTTGATGGGGTAGAACACCCCTTTACCGACGGATTTGCTGTCATCGTACCGGCCGGAACGAAACACAATATTATGAACCGCTCGAGCACGCAGGATCTAAAGTTGTATACGCTGTACGCACCGCCCCACCACATCAAGGACAAGGTGCATAAGACAAAAGCGGATTCTGAGGCCGATGAAAACAACGACCATTTCGACGGTCAGACATCGTAGTGATGCGATTCGTTAGCTGAGCAAATCGAATCGTCAGTTCGCCGCCTTGTGGTAGAGAAACTAGAAATCTTCTTGCGGTCATCCGAATAGGATGACCGCCTCGTTTTTTGATAGACTAGTTCAACCCCGAATCAATCACCCATCAGTCGGTCTATGAATATTCAAATCGGAGAAATGCGACCTGAGCACGTAGAAGCTGTTCAGGATGTCTTGTATCGAACATGGCTCGAGACATATCCGAATGTCGAAGTGGGTATAACCGTCGAGGATATTGAGGAGCGATGGAAAGATCGTAACTCCGAAGAGCGTCTCAGTCGTCGTAAAAGTGAGCTGCAGAAGAAGGATTCTCACCGCAAACAGATAGTAGCTACTGCCGACGGGGAAGTTGTCGGTGTTTCTATCGCGACGCAGTCGGATACGGCGAATCGACTCAACGCGATGTATGTCCTTCCGGAATACCAGGGGAACGGTATCGGAATGACGCTGTGGAATGAAATACAAAAGTTTTTTGACCCTGCAAAAGATATCGTCGTCGGCGTCGCGACATACAACACACGCGCGATACGTTTTTATTCAAAGTTGGGATTTGTCGACTCGGGTCGCCGGTATACCGATGATAGATTTCAAATGAAAAGCGGAGCACTGATTCCTGAGATGGACTTGGTCATCCGCGCTCAGTAAGGTTCCGCCTTCATAGCAAACGCTCTGTCAGTTTTTTAATGTATTCTCATCTGAATATGCACGAGCGCCACGATCACACCCACGGTCATCATGCTCATGATCATGACCATGGTCATGCGCATGGCCTGGTATCGGAAGACATCCTGCGCTCAAAAGAGGGCATTCGCGCTGTATCACAGAGTCTCGTTGTGCTCGTGATAACCGCCGCTATACAAATTGCTATTTTCTTAACTACAAATTCCGTCTCACTCCTTGCGGACATGATCCACAATATTGGCGATGCCATGACCGCTATACCGCTTGCAGTTGCGTTTTGGCGACGAGACATGCAAACCGAGAAATATGCAGGCTATTTTGTCGTTGCGACTATCTTTGTCAGCGCGTGTATTACAGTGATTGAAGCGATTCACAGACTATTTGTGCCTGCGGAAGTTACTCATATACCTGTGTTGCTACTGGCGGGTATCGTCGGTTTTGTGGGTAACGAGATCGCCGCGTACATTCGTATCCGCGCGGGCAAACACTTGCACAGTAAGGCGCTGATTGCCGATGGGTACCATGCACGTGTCGACGGAGTCGTGAGTCTCGCGGTCGTAGCGAGTGCGATCCTTGTATTCTTGGGGCTCGACGTAGCTGATCCGATCATCGGCCTTGCAATCACGGTGGTACTGATCCGCATTGCGTGGCAGTCATTCCTGACAATCCGCGCAGAGTGATGAGTCCGTCTGTGCTGCGTCACGGCGCGACCGATTTGATAGAGTTTGGAGATGGCGTATCTAATGGCTGACAGCCTCGGCGGAGTGCCGATCAGAGCGACCGTCGTACTACGTATCGGCGACCAGAATAGTTTTCTACACAAGAAAACTTATTACGACCTATCAGTATCGAGATAGGCACCGACCTCGTCACAAGAGATTGTATGAGTGAATCCGAACAACCCGTAAAACCATTCAAAACTGCCGCAGCCTTCGCGTTGTGGCTCAAAAGGAACCACGCCAAATCACCCGGCGTATGGATCAAATTCTTCAAAAAGAATTCCGGCGTGCAAAGTATTGTCTATAGCGAAGCGCTCGACGAGGCGCTCTGTTGGGGCTGGATAGATAGCCAGTCGAAAACGTTTGATGACAAATCGTACCTGCAGCGATTCACACCGAGGCGATCCAAAAGCATCTGGTCCAAACGCAATCGCGAGCACGTAGCTCGGCTGATCAAAACAAAGCGCATGCAGCCCGCGGGGCTCAAAGAGGTGACCGCTGCAAAAAAAGACGGCCGTTGGGAGGCTGCGTACGACGGGTCCAGGGATATGCAGGTGCCCGCAGACTTCCTGAAGGAACTTTCCAAGAATAAGAAGGCTAAGGAATTTTTCGATACGTTGAATCGTGCGAACACATACGCCATCGCGTGGCGCTTGCAGACCGCCAAGAAACCGGAGACGCGCGAAAAGCGCTTTCGGGCACTCCTGCAGCTGATGATTGCCGGCAAAAAGTTGCACTAGGCATTGCCGCTGAACGGCACTATTATGAGTGCATGAAAAACACACTCATCGTTCTGGGCGTAATCATAGTTGTGGGAGGAGGGGTGTATGCGCTCGTGCCTCGCGAGACTCTTAAACAGTATTTCCAAACGGGTGATATACCGACGCAGGCGCAGTTCGAGTCCATCATCGACTCATCGGTACATATGACCGACGATCGGCCTGTGGCTGAAGCAAAGGAATATAATCCGACCAAAAACTATGATGCGGGCGACACTGTGGTGAAATCCGATGCTGTTGTACAGGCGAAAGTTCTGACCGAAGGCCAAAAAGAATTTACGCTGGAACCCAAACAGTCGGCGACGTTCCGATGGGCTTCTGTTGTTCCGAAGACGAAGGAGTCTGTTACGTACCGCCTCAAGGTGTGGCAGCTCATGCAGGGGCAGACCGGCGCCCAAGCAATGGCAAAAAATTCTCCCGTTGTTACAAAAGAGGTGACGGATGCTTCCGAAATCACCGTGAATGGCATACTAACCGGCCCGTGCCGACCGCCGTATTTGTGCGATTTCGTTTGGAGTGTCGAAGTGGTTTCAAGCGGCGGACAGTCGACTTCGGGAACCATTGCCCCCGCCTCAGTGCCGACGAAACAGGAAGATGGCGCATCGGCTGAAACTGAGAGCGCTTCCGGTGGCCTGATGCGCTAGCCCGACAATGGCGGCCTGTGCCATTTGATAGGATTGGCGCGCATGATGAATTTTCACGTCACGTTTCAGTTCCTCTGGTACGACTTCTGGGTCGGTGTGTTTTATGATCGGAACAAAAAAGTTGTGTATATCTGCCCGTTACCAATGTGTGTAATAAAAATATGGCGCGCATAGTATGAATGAAGAATTGTTGGTTACGTACACTTTTGATGCTCTGGTCCAAGTGGTGTGGAATGCATGGACCGCTCCCGAGCTCATAGCGCGGTGGTTTGCGCCGGGTATCGAAATGGACGTGCGCGAGTTGGACGTGCGA
Source organism: uncultured Candidatus Saccharibacteria bacterium (assembly GCA_964512835.1). Classification (GTDB taxonomy): domain Bacteria; phylum Patescibacteriota; class Minisyncoccia; order Phycocordibacterales; family UBA2100; genus UBA10103. Next base: position 314,894 of record CAZELA010000001.1, read on the forward strand.
CCTGGTGGCCATTTCCGATTTGCAGATACGGCGGAGCCCGACGGCGGTGAATACACGGGTACCTATCTGACAGTTGACCCCCTCAAGGAACTTTCGTTTAGTGTTGTTGACTACTCGCGCACCGAGCACGCAATGGGAGAAAAAGCAGGGTTCAAGATTGTGTTTGAAGAACAGGACGGCAAAACAGTCTTGTCGCTCACTTCAGTCCCGCCTGCACCCTTCCATCAGGAAACGTTCGATGCTTGGACCGGCTGTTTCCAGCGGCTCGCGAACGTTATACAGTGATCAATATGGCAGAGCTCAAAACCCAAGTGAACAAGGCGAGTGTCGGCACCTTCCTGAAGTCGATCAAAAATCCCAAGAAGCGCGAGGATTGCATCGCCATCTCGAAGCTGATGGAAAAGGTCTCGAAATCGAAGCCCGAAATGTGGGGGAAGTCGATCGTGGGATTCGGTCGGCGCACCTATACGTACGCCAACGGCAAAACCAATGAATGGATGGTGATCGGATTTGCGCCGCGCGCCGCAAACATCGCGCTCTATGGTCTGACTGTGTACACGATGACGAATGGCGGACTGGTGGATGGCGACAACGACCATCTGCTGAAACTCGGCAAATTCAAAAAAGGGGGCGGCTGCTTGTACATCAACACATTAGAGGATGTGAACGTAAAAGAGTTGGAAAAAATTATCAAGCTTGCCTTGAAGCGAAAAAAATAAATATGTCGGCAAAACACATTTCTTATCTCGTACTCGCACTTATTGCTGTGATCCTGTCAGGGGGCATGTTGCGGATGATCAATGATGCTGAGGGGCCGAATCTATTGATTGTCGGCGTGTTCGCTGCTGTCATATTCGGCGCATCGCTCGCGGTCAACTATTTCCACTCATCGAATCTTGTCGTGACCGGAAAGGCGCGACTGATTATCGCGGTTGTCGTGCAGATTATTACGACTGCAATTCTGTATTTCTTCCTCCGTTAGCTCTATGTCGACGCGCGCGGTCTGTGCAGTACTGCTCGCCGCCTATAGCTACATTCTGCTCAAGATAATGGTGCTTCGCGAGATACCGCTTGTGTCGGTGGGCCGACTCATGCTGCACTTCGGTGGTGCCGATGCGAACGGCTCGTCAAATCTTGTTCCGTTTAAAACGATTCTTTCGTATCTGTCCGGCAGCAAGGGATTGGTTATTGTGGGCGTGAATATCGCGGGGAATATCGGCCTCACTGTCCCGCTTGGAGTTTTGCTGCCGTCTGTGTGGCGAACCGTCTCGTGGAAATACGCGCTCCTGCTTTCTTTTGCGACGGGGTTTTTGGTAGAGGGTATGCAAGTGGTGCTCGATACCGGCATCTTCGATATCGACGACGTGCTTTTGAACGGGCTCGGGGTGATGATCGGCTACTGGATATATTTGTTTGTTGCTCACGGACTTGCCGCGCCACGATACAGAAATGTGGTCATCGCGTGTTTACTTGTCGTCTCGGGTGCGGCCGTTCTTGCCGTGGCAATATATCCGGGCATACGATTGTCGGCCGCACCGGGCCCGGACGTGTTACGTGGGTCACAGATAGCGGCATTTCCGCCGATGGGTGTTACGTGTTTTGACAACTTCTCATCGGTCGTCGCAGGTGGCTACGCAAACCCGTCATTCAACGTGCCTGAATTCGAATTAAAAGATGTCACGCACTTCAGATGTGCCTCGGCACGAGGCTTCGAGCAATACGAGATTGCAGGCACAGACAGGGCGGGCCATACATTCTATGTGCACCATGCATCCGGCGGCGTGGCAGCGTCCGGAGCTGATTCGTATATCGATCATTGCTCGGTACGCGACGACGTGATTGTTATGAGCACAAAGTCGATCGGGCGGAGCGGGATGTCCGAGCCGGGCACCTGTGTCTTCACCGAGGGCTTTCCCAGAGACGCGGATAGTATCTATGTATTCAACAGGTGATTGATAGTACGCGTGGAATGGTAATCTGCTTCTATGCGAAAAATAATTGTTCAGGAATTCATTACACTCGATGGTGTCATGCAGGCGCCCGGAGGTACAGAAGAAGACACGGAAAGCAATTTTCAATTCGGAGGCTGGACCGCACCGTATTTCCACGAAGCGGACCAAGAAGGTGCGACATTTATGGAGCGCTGGATGCAGTCGACCGACATTCTGTTGGGGGAAAAGACCTTCAAAATCTGGGAGAAATTTTGGCCAACTCACGAGGATATGTGGCCGGGGATCAATGCTGTAAAGAAATACGTGTTGAGTCCCGATCTCGAAAAGACGGACTGGAACAATACAATCTTTTTGCGAAGTGTGGACGAGGTGAAGACTCTCAAAAACGGTGACGGCGGCGACATAAAGGTGCACGGGAGTGCCAACATGGCACAGTCACTTTTTAAGAATGATCTTGTCGATGAACTGTGTCTTATGATTTTTCCGATAACTCTCGGACAGGGTAAGCGATTGTTCCAGGAGGGAACGATTCCGGCCGCGTTTCGGATGACCGACCACAAAGTCACAAAAAACGGTGTGATCTTGGCCTACTATGAGCGCGCGGGCGAAGTGCAAACAGGAGAGATCGCAGGCTAGCATACTAAACGGGCTACAATACGAGTATGCATAGTAGGACTCCGACGAAAGATGAGCTCATCGACCAGTATCCGGACATTGATATCAATATGGACGGCGGACCTGATTCCTTTCAGGAGGGCCTGCCTATCATTGAACGCGATCCGATAGCGATCATCATCAAACACCCGAGCGAGAATACTTATTTACTGGCAAATTGGAAACAGGCGGACTGGAAAGGGTTCGTTACGGGTGGGATCGAAGAGGGTGATTCCGTAGAGGACACGGTCCGAAAAGAGATTCACGAAGAGACGGGTTACAAGAATGTCGGAGCGATCGTACAGACCGATATTGTTTCTCATGCTCTCTTTTTTCATCCGGTAAAAAATGTAAACCGGCTCGCGCATTACCATCTGGTGTCCGCTCAACTTGTGGACCTTGATCGCGACGCAGTTTCGGCGGAAGAGCAGGCAATTGCCGACTTTGTGTGGGTACCGTTTCAAGATGTGGAAGGCATGCTGACCAGGCAGGGTATCAAGCACCTATGGCGTGCCTATAACGAACAGAAAAACGCCTAGCCATGACTCACCGCATACTCGCGATCCTCTTTATATTCATCGGAGAAGTATTTTCGATCGGGGCTCAGCTCGCTGCGTCCAAGCGCGTGGTTCATGGTGCGGAGGGTGCGACTGCATATTTGTGGTGGATGTACCTCATCGGTGCGCTCGGAGGGGTGCTGATCGTCGCGGGGTATGTGTATGCGTACCTCTACTTCAAAAACATCTGGATTGTTACGGCGATATCGATCGGTTCAATCGTTGTGTTTGAGCCTATCCTTGCACTCATCCTATTCAAAGAGGTACCCACCATGGGCGCTCTGATCGGTATTCTGCTGGGGGTACTCGGTATCCTGTCGGCACTTATACTGTAGTGCCGCGATATTCCCATTCCCACACGAGACCGTCTTCGGGGTGGAGTACTTCGCCGGTTTTTTCAAAATTATTTTTGCGCAGAACGCTCGCCGACGGACCTTCGATCGGCATAGTGCGCGCAATGATCGTGATCGCGTTGTCGGTGTCCTGTGCGATTCGTATGAGTCTGCATGCCATCTCGGTCGCGTATCCGTGATTCTCGAACTTCGGAAACGTGAAATACGCGATTTCAACGCGGTCATTTGACGGAGGTGTTTTAAATGCGCACGTGCCGATGATGGTCCCGTTATCGATCGCAACATAGGCGACCCACGGCTGCACATAGCCCTCGCGTGTGTAGTTCTTTGTTATCTCGGGGAGAATCTCGTCGAGTGCGGGAGAGTCGCCGGGGTTTATGCCGCCGACAATGCCGTCTTTCTGCACAGGGATCAATTCAAGTTCCATGTCGAGAGTATACGGATTCGCGCAAAAAAATACACCGGAGGCCGCGAGGTCTCCGGTGTGCATCATGGATCTATCCGAGGCGTTTGAGTCCCTGCGCCGACAGCATGAATGAGCGGGGATCATCAGACTCGTCATGCTCGATGAGTGCCTGCGCGAATAGCTCGCGCAGGCACTTGGGCAGAATGTGGTACCGGTATTCCCAGATACCCGCGAGTTCAGGATTTCGCCAGTACGTGATCAGTGTGCCGGATCCGTCATCATGAACAATGACGCTGGCACTGTGCCAGAACCGTTGATTCGGATCGAATTTCCTGATTACCTCGCGCGTTCGTCTGAGTGGGCTGCTCACCCGCGAGCTCCACCTACGTGTCGGTGATACTGCTCGTTCAGTTCCGCGAAGAATGCAGGGGTCATGCCGGTTTCCTCAGCGAGAGCATCGCAGAGCGCCGGGTAGATCGTGGGCAGCATTTCGCCCAGCACCATCCGGACATCCTGTTCATTCAGTCCGTATTTGCGGGCGAATGCTTCCGCATCCAGACCTCTTTCCTTGAAAAACCGTTGCTGCACGGTACGCCACGGCGTCAGCGGAGCGCTCCATTCCCGTGTTCCCGACATAGTCGTTCTCCTGTGTTCTACCGTAATGACAATACCTCAGGGGTCGGCACATTCAAGCGGCTATGCGCGAGCTGTCGAACTGCTATCATCGGTGCATATGGAAATTGAGGTAAAGGCAAAAGTAGCGGATCTCTCGGCGATACGCGCGCGGATCGTTGCGCTCGGCTGCACATTCACTGATCCTGTTGTACAAGACGATACCGGGTATGTGCGAAATGTGGGATCAATGGATGCGTTTCTCGGAAACGATGTGTTCTTGCGCATCCGCGTGCAAAGTGACGGACGTGTCATGTACACCGCAAAAAAGCCGTCACGGTTTGCCGGTGACGGACTTGCAAAGACTGAGCACGAAGTAACTGTAAGTTCCGCCGAAGAGCTCACACGTATCCTGGAGCTTTCCGGGTTTGTCCGGGCGGTCCATGTGCGTAAATCACGTCAGACAGCCCACTACAACCAGTACGAAATCTGCTTGGACGAGATAGAGGGCCTCGGCTCTTTTATTGAAGTGGAAGTGATCGGCGAAGAGGTAGATGCAGATTCGGTGCAACAGGACATGCGGGCATTTCTGCAAACACTGGGCATTCGCGCAGAGGATCAGGTACGAAAGGGATATGACATTCTCATACTCGAACGAGAGTACGGTATACAATAGTGCCATGACGGCGAAAAAAACGATCAAAGATGGAGCGCGATGTAGGGTTGTAAACGGCACGCACGCCGGCGCATCGGGCACAATCCGCGATATAAAAACCAGTGCAACCGGCCACGTAACGATCACGGTCGTGCAGAAAAACGGAGAGCGTTTCAAGACGCTCGCAAGGAACGTAACCGTGATATAGACATGAAAGCGTACGTGGTTTTGCTCCGGGGAGTGAATGTGGGAGGCACCGGCACTATCTCTATTGCGGCTCTCAAGAAAGAGCTCGAGAAAGCAGGGTTTACGGATGTAGCGACATATATCAATAGTGGGAACGTAATCCTAAAATCCGATTCATCCGAAGCTCGCATAAAAGACACTGTAGAAACAGTACTATCCACGAAATTTAAACTAGGGATTCACCATACGGTCCTCGTACTCTCGGCTTCTACGCTTGCATCCATTGTAAAAAACAAGCCCAAAGGCTTTGGCGATGATCGAGCAAAATATTACAGTGATGTGATTTTTCTCATGGGGATCACAGTAAAGCAGACGATGCCGATTTTCCGTCCGAAAGAGGGCGTCGACACGATATGGGCGGGGAAGCGGGTCGTGTATTCACAACGACTTGGTTCTATGCGCACGAAGAGTCGTTTGAATAAGATCATGTCGTCACCACTCTATAAATCCATGACGATTCGTACCTGGGGAACTGTTACGAAGCTTCTCGCTCTCATTCATCAATAGAGATTGGTCGATTGGTTACGAACCTTACAATGGGCACAGGCGGTGCACGTCCGGAGACCGGTGGAAAACACCAGTGATACAATTCTGGCGTGGAAAAGATTCGATACCAGAGTCCTAAAGAGGCAATTGAGCAGGACGAGTTCCCTGAGCATTCATTCGATCTTATTGTCGATGGAAGGAAGATAGGTGCCGCAGATTTGGACTATTTTTCCAGACCAATTCCTATGTATCGTTTATCCAGTCTTTACGTTGGGGAGCCAAGAGAAGGAGATATATATCGCGGTCAGGGGTACGGAAGTACGGTGATGGCACGGGTAGAGGCCTGGCTGCTCAAGAAGAAAAAGCCCGGAATTCTGCATGACAGAATCGATCAGAGTTCTCCGGCAAAAGGTATGTACGCGCGGCGTGGCTGGGTCCCGGTACCTGATATGGAGGACGTGTATGTATACAATTGGCCCAAGGATGTTGATTTGTCGGTTCTAAAAGGTGCAGATCATCGATACGTGCCTCGTGAATTACGTCGACGTAAATGATAAAAACTCGGGCCGTGAATTTTTGTAGACACAAGAACTGCGGATAGGGGTAAATAATAAGAACGGTACATGCTATGGATCTCGTGATCAGGAAAACTCGTAATGGGCGCGGAATTTTTGCGGCGCGGGATTTTGACCCCGGAGAAACACTCTACGAAGTCACGGGCGCATTTGTAAGCGGGGACGAAGATGACGATGTTGATGAATCGTTCCAATCGAACACATTTCGATATGACGCAGATCGCTATATTTCACCAGCAGGAGAGATTGGTGATTTTCAAAATCATTCCTGCGAGCCGAATGCCAAAGTCATAAAGCACGACGGTCGTCTGTATGTCGCCGCCGCACAAGCTATTGCACACGGTACGGAAGTGTTGATTGACTACTCGACAATCATTGCAGACGACGATAGTTGGACCATGCGCTGTTCGTGCGGCACATCATCGTGTCGGGGCGTCATCGGGCAATTTAACTCGTTACCGAACACCGTACGTATTCGCTATATCACTACCGAAATGGTTCCCGAGTATATTCGCGCTCTTTGAGCACCCTCGTATCGCCGACGTCTGTTGCGCGAACGCAAACCGCGTGTATAAAAATAGTATGAAAAAAACATTGAGCACAGGAGACGTTGTTGTTATCAGCTTAACCGTTATCTTTTTTGTCGCGGCCTTATTCTTAAAGGGGTTCACAAAGGATCTGTTACTCGAGATCGGCGTGCTCTTGGTTTCGATAAAGCTGATCATGTTTAATTACAAGCAGACGATGTTTGATACTGATGTCGTGCAGCGTCTCGACGCACTTCAAAAGGACGTTACTGAATTGAAGGGGCGAACGCGCTAGGCTACTCGCGCACGCCCGTTCATTTGCTAGAGTGCTGTATGTCTGACACGGCCATGTCCGGAGGAACTGCGCACAAGATACCCGCCGATTTGAAGAAGAAACTTGCATCCGACAAAGCGGCGCTTTCAAAATGGGAGAGTTTGACACCGCTCGCACGCAACGAATGGATCTGTTGGGTTGTTTCGGTCAAGAAAGAGGAAACGCGAACTGAGCATCTGGATCGTGTACCTGTCGAGTTGAAAGAGGGTAAGCGCAGACCGTGCTGCTGGATCGGATGCATTCATCGTACGGACAAAGACATCAGCCCCTCAATCAAAGGTATTTTGGCAAAGCGTGCCAAGAAATAAAAAAATCGCCGGCGCGAACGCCGGCGAAAAAAGTGGTCCAAGCTGACCTCCGACAGTCTGTGCCAGACGCGTTGCGTCGCCGACAGAACTTCCGTCTCCCGTGTGGGCGGTATTTCAAGGTCGAATCAGACCCAGCCGAAACCGGATCCTCATTTTCTCCCGCCTATCCTACGCACATCAGGACGAGTCTTCAGTCCACCTCCGGAGATTCGAACTCCGGGGCTGATCGCGGTTTCCCACTGAACAACAGGCCATTAGGGCTTCGAACCCCTACACCGCACGAGGGATGGCTCCCATCTAGGTGTTTGCCTGGACCGCGCGAAGTATAGACGCACTGGCCACACTGTCAAAAAAGATGGACATGATAAAATAAACCCATATGTCAAAAGGAATGGATCGTAAAAAAGAGGCCAAAAAGCCCAAGAAAGAAAAGCCGAAAAAGGACAAAAGTCGTCCGTACAACAATTAATACCGAAGTGTCGACAGAAATACCGCCCCCACAGGGTGGTTTTCTTTTTTCGGGGCAGGTATACCATGAACACATGGACATCAATTACATCGCAATTTTAGTAGCGACCGTTGTGCAATTTATTATCGGGGCAATTTGGTATATGCCGCTCTTCGGAAAACTGTGGGGCAAGATCCACGGCTTCGACCATGAAAGCCCGGAAGTGCAGGCTGAGATGCGTAAGGGTATGTTTCCGCTCCTCGCAGTTCAATTTCTCGGCACGCTCGTTACGTCCGCAGTGTTCGTGCTGCTGCTCAACGGCATGCCGTACGACTGGAATCGGTACGGATTAGTCGGATTCATGTGGCTCGGCTTTGTCGTGCCAACGCAAGTCTCAGCGGTGCTATTTGGCGGCACGCAGCCGCAGTGGATCGTAAAAAAGATCCTCGTCATGGCATTCGGTTCGCTCGCGTGCCTCGAAGCGCTCGCATTCGTGGTCGTAACAATGAGTTAGTAGTTGTCGTGAAATAAACGAGAGGCCGGAACTGGGTTCCGGCCTCTTTCGTATGGCATCTAGAGCTTGTTTGCCCGGGCGGACCGCAGAAGCCTGATCTCGTCCCGGATCTCTTCGAGCTCACCCTTGAGTCGCTTCTCGTCGGCGAGCAGCGGCTGGAGGTATTCATCGAAGACGCCGTGCTTCGCGATGACCTTGGCGCGGGCCTTTCGAAATGCCGCGCGCTTCCTGGTGTTCTCCTCGATCATCTTTGCGGGCATCGGACCGCCGAACACAACCTCGGTCTGGAATTCTTTCCTCGAGGAAAGGGCGGATAATTCCAGATCGCACGCGTCGCTCGGGCTCAATTCCGGTAGATGTATGATCCGTCCGCTCATCATGCGATCCTTTCAGGCCTGATATTGCTCGGCAAGCTTTTTCTTCAGATTGCTGGCACATACTGCAGTCGCGCACCACAGTGACGTTTTGGAATACGGGTACCCGACGACCGGTGAACTGGAATTTGTGTCTTTTCCGCATCCACAGGCGCATTTGGGGTACGAGCTCTTCAGTGCAGGCGGTTTTTTCGGCTCAGTGAACATTAGTGCCTCCCTGGTATGTCTCGCGGTAGCGTACTCTTGCATCGGCCTCTAGGCAACTGCAATTGCTATACTGAACGTATGACAAAAAAGATCGTACTCGCGGGCGGGTGCTTTTGGGGGTTGCAGGATCTTATTCGTGCACAACCGGGTGTCGTGCATTCGGAGGTCGGCTATACCGGAGGCGAGGTAGAAAATCCCACATACGACAATCATCGCGGTCACGCGGAGGCTGTCGAAATCGAATACGATCCGTCCGTGACCTCGTACAAGAAATTGCTCGATTTCTTCTTTCAGATACACAATCCGACGACCCTAAACCGCCAGGGCAATGACGTCGGCACGTCGTATCGGTCAGCGATTTTTTACAGTAACGAGGAGGAGCGAAAAGAAGGCGAGGATTTTATCCGCATCGTCGACGAGTCTGAGCGCTGGCCGGACCCGGTCGTCACAACGCTCGAGCCGCTCACACGGTTTTGGCGGGCCGAAGAGTACCATCAGGATTATTTGCAGAAGAATCCGGGAGGCTATACCTGTCACGCGATCTACTTCGACAGCTACCTCAAGTAAGAAGAATGAATGAATTTCGTCTCTCTGACACTAGCAATCAACACACGTCTATGAGCAAACTATCTATCGGAGTTGTCGGCGCTGTAGCCATTCTTATTGTGGGGTATATAGCGTTGAATTACGGGGCGCCGAAACGCGAAGCTGCAGTATTGGATTCCACTCCGTACGATGCGACAGTAGCAGGCACCTACGGCTGTCTTCCGCATCGTGATACTACGGGCCCGCAGACGGATGAATGTGCGTTCGGGCTGCATGCAGATACGGGCGAATGGTATGCGGTCAATTTTGGTGCGTCTGCGCAGGCTGCAGAGCAGTTTCGTAGTGGCGCACACGTAAAAGTGCAGGGCAATATTGTGATCAAGGAAGCGCTGAGCTCAGACCATTGGCAGAAATACGATATGAAGGGGATCTTTACGGTGAACGAGACGCTTGAGTCATCGTCGTCCACACCGACGTCAGGCGGCAGTGCAAAGATCAACATCAATGCTGTGTGTGAGGGTGCGCTCGCATACATGACATTCCCGAGCGGGGATGAGGCGGACCGGTTCGTGTCGGAGTGCAAAGAAGGCAAGCATCCGGAAGTGATTGAAAAATATAAGGCCGATATGCAGGTCGATGGAGCGGCCATCTAGGCGCAGTGCCATCAGGTATAATCCGAAGATGCACAATCTCAAACGGGTTTTATTGGCTTTATTCGCTACGCTTCTCTTTGCTCCGGCATTGGCCTCTGCCGCAACCGCAAGCATACAGAATCTTTCAAGCGCTACGCCGCTCGCAAAAACGAGTGTTACGTTCAATATGTCGGTCTCAGGGTTCAGCTCGCCCTATTACACGATTGTCGACTCCTTTCCGAACTCCAGCATTAATTCCACCAATATGAATTTTGGCGGAAATTTCCAGTGGACACCGAATGTTACCGATATTGGTACGCACACCCTTACGGTCACAACGAATGACAGTGACGGACACACGGTTGCCGTTACACAGCAGATAACGGTGCTCCCGCCGCCGTCAATCTCGATCCAAAATGTCTCGCCACAGAATTCCATCATGCCCGGTGCGGTCATGACGTTCACCGTCGCATCGCCGGGCTTCGTCAACCCCATATTTTCCCTGAGTGATTCTTTCGGAGGTTCTACCGTGTCAAATGCGTCCACGATGCAAAACGGTGCGTTCTCATGGACACCCGATACATCCCAAAATGGCGAGCACGCAATCACGGTGTACGCGAGCGACTCGCAGGGTCACAGCGCGCAGGCTACTGTGCTGATGCGCGTAGGCTCCGGTCCGACGCTAACTGTGCCGTCAAACATAAATACAACCGTTGCTATCGGCCAATCAATTTCGTTTACCTTGAATCCGCTGAATTATTCACCGACCGGATTTACGGTATTCGACAAATTCTCGGGCACATCATCAATCACCAACAATGCGCTCACGACCAACGGTCTCTTCCAGTGGGTACCGACCGCGGTTGATGCCGGTCAGCACACGATCACATTCACGGGACAGGTGGGTGCGTACGGACAGAGTGCGAGCACGAGCGTGGTTATCAATGTGCTCGGAGCGAACGGGCAACTCGTGACGCCGCCCACAACAACCTCCTCATCAGGCGCATCGGTGTCGAGTTTGCAGGCCCAGCTCGCGCTCTTGCAGGCGCAACTGAGCGGCGGTGCGCAATCCGCTCAGACTACGCGAACAACGACCTCGGTCGGTAGCAGCTTCATCTTCACGCTTAATCTAAAACAGGGCTCAGAAAACGACGAAGTCACGGAACTTCAAAAGATTCTGAAGAAGCTCGGATATCTCACCGTCGAGCCGAACGGATATTTCGGACCGTCGACTGTCGCCGCAGTAAAAAAGTTCCAGGCAGCCAAGGGTCTCACGCAGCTCGGCTCGGTAGGACCGGGAACGCGACTGGAGCTCAATTCGCTCACATCAGGTAGTCAGACTTCTGCGCCCGCTACTCCCGTAACCGGAAGCGGTTACGTATTTGATCACTTCATGGGACCTGGTGATGACGATTACACTGACGTGTACGAACTACAAAAGCGACTTGCATCGCTCGGGTTCCTTACCGCAACACCAAACGGCTTTTACGGAACCGCTACCGAAGCAGCTGTCAAAAAATTCCAGACAAAACACGGACTCACTGCGACGGGATTTGTAGCCAAGGCAACGCGCGCCGCACTCAATTCGCAGTAATACGTATGGAGGACAAGGAGACGATAGAAGTCCTCACGAAGATGCTCACCGACCATTCGTTCAGTGATCGCGAGGAAGAAGCGATTAGGAACGCGATCGGTCTTATGGGTTGGACGAAACTGGTTGATGCATGGAAAGAGAATAAGAAAAAAGTACGCGATCGAAAATTGTCGGACCTCGATCTGTAAGTGGCATTCGGTCTTTTTTCGCTGTACTCTTGCAGAGGACTCAAACCGAGGGGAGCACAATGACTCAGATCGCAGTCCAGGTTGAAGCGACAAAGGCCACGTTCACCGGTCGCTGCCAAAAGTGCGGCAGTGCCAATATGTGGAGCGAGGGCAACAAGTTCGGATGTGACTCCTGCGGTGCGCAGTACTGCACCGAAGATTCGCAGCCGATCCATCGGCTTGCGCGCAGGGATTGATCTCTGGTAAAGGCAAGAACCGGGCAGCGATGCCCGGTTCGTCTTTTTGGTTGTGAGACAATACCGTCGATATCGATGAGCATACTGCTCGATATGTGTATCAAACCTGATTTATAATGCAGGCATCATGCTGAGGCTGTTTATCCGGTCGCTACCGGGAAATATCGTTCGTAGTTTCGCGGGGCGAAAGCTGTTCTTTCTTCTTTCGGCGATCGCGGCAACATATGCGATCGTTCAAACAGGGACTGACTGGAACTATTTACTGTGGGTGCGGGATCCGCACCTTAACAAGATGTTTTTCCCTGCGGTTATCATCGGCGCGTTCGTGCCCGTATCAGTGCCGCTTTTTCTTGTAGTTTCCGGCCGAATATTCAATTCACTGCGAACGAGTCTCGTGGGATGGGCACTCGGACAGGCGGCGCTCATCGGATCCATCGTCTCGTCGTTCCTGAAGGCTCTAACCGGCAGATTGCAACCTGACCTGACCAATCTTTTGGTCGATTCCAGTCACGGATTCCAGTTCGGATTCCTGAATCACGGCATATTTTGGGGTTGGCCCTCGTCGCACACCACTATCGCATTCGCAATGGGCATCACGCTTATCTATCTGTATCCGCGTCATCGGCACGTAGCGTTTTACGGACTCATCTACGCATTTTATGTGGGTATAGGCGTGTCGCTTTCCATCCATTGGCTGTCCGAGTTCATTGCGGGGGCGCTTATCGGAACCGCAATCGGTATGACGGTCGGCCCGTTCTTCCGTGACCACATGAAAAAGCTCGCAAGATGATACACTCTCCGCATATGTCAGAGACACCGCATTACGAGCCCCACAAAGACGACTCGCTTTCACATCAAAATTGGCTGCGCGCGGCCGTGTTGGGTGCGAATGACGGTATCGTATCGGTCGCAGCGCTCGTCGTGGGTGTCGCCGGTGCAACAACTGTTACGCACGATATCTTTATCGCCGGGATCGCCGGTCTTTTGGCGGGTGCGCTCTCAATGGCGGTCGGCGAGTATGTATCAGTAAGCAGTCAACGTGATACTGAAAAAGCGCTCCTCGCGAAAGAGCGCTATGAATTGGAGCACTTTCCGGCGGAGGAGCTCGAAGAGCTCACGAAGATATACGAGGGCAAGGGCCTCGGTCGCAAAACGGCCGAGATTGTTGCACGCGAGCTGACGGAACATGACGCGTTCGGCGCTCATGTAGAAGCAGAGTTGCATATCGATCCGAATGAATTGACGAGCGCATGGCAGGCTGCTTTTGCGTCCGCTGCATCATTTACGGTCGGTGCGATTATTCCGCTTGGAGCGATACTGCTGCCTCCGGAACAGTACCGGGTCGCGGTCACGTTTCTCTCGGTCTTATTTGCATTGACCTTGACCGGTATTCTGAGTGCGCGGGCGAGCAACGCGAACCCGTTCGTTGTGGTACCCCGTATGATCGCCGGCGGAGGCTTTGCGATGATCGTTACGTTCGTGATCGGTAATCTATTCGAGGTTCCGGTAGCGTAGTAGTTGTACCCGGACGCTCATATACGGTATAACAGTGCGGGCACACAGGTGCCGCAATAGGGAAAGGGAGATCACTCATGCGCAATTCAGTGCGCTTTTTGTTTGCGTTGATCGCGTCAGCTTATCTCTGCGGAAACACTTCCGCAGCCGTGCCGTCCGGTTGTACGACCGATACGAAGGACCAAGAAGCTGCGATTGCGGTGTGTACGACGGCGATCGACTCAGTGAAGTCGTCGAAGGACGACGTGGTTGCAGCGCTCAAGATTCGCGCCGAATTGCACGTGTACATCGGCAACAAGGACGATGCGCAAGCGGATCTGACGCGAGCGCTCGACTACCGGCCGAACGATTCGTCGATCTACGCGGCGCGAGCGGCTGCACGCGAGGACTACGACGGCGAGAGTGCGATCGCAGACATGGGCAAGGCGATCGGACTCCATCCGAAGAAAGCCTCGTACTACGTACAGCGGGCCAAGCTGCGTCTCAATCAGTCGCAGGGTTATCGTGCGGAAACCGACTTTTCGGATGCCATCAAACTGGAACCGAAGAACCCGGATCTCTACGAGGAGCGGCTGAACTTCTACACCGAGCAGCACGAGTTCGTGAAGGCGCTTGCAGATGTTACGAAAATGATCGAGCTCGGCAAGACTCAGCGCTGGCTCACTCGCGCTCAGATCTACATTCAACTCGGGCGGTATTCCGAGGCGATGTCCGATCTCGATAAAGTTGTGACCGACAAAGAATTCGATCCGGACAAGTCGTCGATCACTGCTGTGCTCGCATACGGTATGCGCGGCTACTGCAACATCACGCTCAATCAGATCGACAAGGCGGTCGCCGACTACTCGAAAGCGATCACCGCCTTCGATCATCCGGCGCTCCGCATGTTGCGGGGCAATGCGTTCGTGCAGATGAAACAGTACGAGCTCGCGATCCAGGATTACACGGCGCTCTTGAAGGACAAGCCGGATAATGTCGACGCCTACCACCTGCGAGCGACCGCCTACGAACTCAACGGCCAATCGAAGCTCGCGCTGTCGGATCGCACTGAAGCGGCGCTGTACGCGTCAGGCCTCAAGCAGCCGAAGAAAGTCTTCGACCAATGAACCTTGGTGCAGGTGCACCGGAAACCCCGCGTTACAGCGGGGTTCTCTTCATTTTTATTTCAAAAGTCACGTATACTTTCCGTATGGAGACTTTCAAGGTTTTGGTTTTGAATGCGTCGCTCAAGCACGGTGATGCTGCTTCAAATACCGAGGATGTTGCGCTGATGGTAATCGAATCAATGAGGGGGCACGCCACCATCGACCATGAGATCGTGCGACTGGCGGACAAGCGGATACCGGTCGGTCTTGGTTTCAAAGAAGGCGACGACGACGAATGGCCATCGATCGCAGAGAAAATCGGCAATGCCGACATCGTGATCTTTGCTACACCCATATGGTGGGGCGGTCGTTCGAGTCTCATGCAGTGTGTAATCGAGCGCATGGATGCGTTTGATGAGGAGGCGCACGCGGGTGGGCGTAGTGCACTATTAAACAAGGTTGCCGGAGTCGTTATAACCGGAAGTGAGGACGGTGCTCAGGCGACTCTCGCCGGGATCCTGTCCACGCTTACGTTTTTGAACTTCACCATTCCGCCGCAGGCGTGCACGTATTGGGTCGGAGAGGTGGGTATGGATCCAAAGACCGACGCAGAGCGCAGGCGCGCAAATCCTGCTGTTCTCGCTATGGCGCAGGCGACCGCTCGTAATCTTGTCGCGGTAGCCAGAATCCTCAAAACCTCACCGCTGTCAGCGTCGTAATCGACGAGTTTCCGGTACGTCATAGCACCATATGGCGAAGCTATATCCGGTGCTCATCATAGGAGGAATACTTATCATTGCAGGCTGGCTTGTCTGGGGCAGTGTACATCCTGACGCGCGCCCTGCGCTTGGTAGCGCCACCACTACAGGAGTCACACATACTGAAGCGATTTCAGCGGGTGGGGAGGCTGTTACACATGAGTGTAATGCGGACGGTAGACAGTGTGCTGACGGTAGTGTCGTCGGCAGGACAGGACCACTGTGCGAGTTTGCAGCGTGCCCTAAGACGGGCGCGCAGAGTGGAACGATACGTACCTACATCGGTGGCGCGCAGAGCGCCCTCAATGTGACCATAACTCCGCGGCAGGTTGTCGACGACAGTCGTTGTCCTACCGATGTGCAGTGCATCTGGGCGGGAACCGCTCACGTAAGGGCCAGTATCAACACATCCGCCGAGATGCGGGATGAAACATTCGAACTCGGCAAGCCGCTTCGTCTCGGCGCGTACACGATTACGCTCTCCGAGCTGACTCCTGCCAAGTCGGCAGGGGACGAAATACCCGCTTCATCGTATAGATTCGTATTCACGGTCAGTCGTTCCTAGTGTTTGGTACAGTGTCGTGATGGCATTATTCGAGGAACGACCGAACCCGTTTCAGCGAAAAAAAGAGACATTCAGCGAGCGGGTCGTGAAGCTTGCGCTTGCAATCCCTGAGGGAAAGGTGACGACGTATGCAATTATTGCGCGTAAGGCCGGCGGCCAGGCGCCGATGCTTGCGCGAGCCGTTACCGGGATACTGGCCAAGGCATGGGACAAGGGAGAAAAGAACATCCCATTCCATCGAATCGTGTACAGCGACGGTAAGATCTGGACGTCGCCTGAATATCACAAAAAAAGATTGTCGCTCTATAAAAAGGAGGGGCTGAAAGTTGACGCAAAGAACCGCATCGTCGATTTTATTGACCATCTGTATGAATTTTAAAACGCGTACATATAATGAATCTATGAACAACGAAACGTTTACGACAACCGTCAGTATTAATGCGTCGCTCGAACTGGTCTGGTCATATTTCACGGACATAAAACACATCGGTGAGTGGGCAAACGGCTCACCGGATTGGGAAACGACCGCCATAAAGAATGATCTGCAGCCGGGTGGGGAGTTCCTTTCGAGAATGGCAGCAAAGGACGGCTCGCAAAGCTTCGATTTCGGCGGCGTATACGACGAAGTCATACCTCACTCGAAAATTGCATACACTATGGGTGACGGTCGCACGGCAATGACGACATTTACAAAAGACGGGGACTCGACCCGAGTCGATCAGGTAGTCGACGCCGAAAAAGAAAATCCTGTCGAATTTCAAAAGGCCGGATGGCAGAGCATGCTCGACAATCTCAAGGCGTGTATCGAGCGAATCTGAAGACTATGACCGTGACACCAACAACGTGCAGCCGCGGCCACACATTTCGTAAGTCAAAAGACGTGCCCACGTGCCCGGTTTGTTGGCCGGGGCGGTATAAAAACACGAAAAAGTAGAGCGTTGACACATGTACTGAGGTAACGCATAGTTTCGATCGGAACTGCTCGCTGACACTACATAGGGTGCCTTATGAACATAGACAAACGTCAGCTTCGGATGACGATTCTGAAGAGCTGGGGCTTTACGCTCATGGGCTTCTTCAACATCTTTGTCCTGTTGCTGATCGCCTCACTGCTTGCGCTGCGCTTCGGCGGCCCGGTCGCGATCTTCGCGATTCTGACCCCCGCACTCGCGATGATGTGCCTCTTCTTTCTCCTCGGAGAAGTGGTGGTGAACCTCATCTTCGATGCGCAGACGCCGCATCCCGAACACGACGCACGGTTTCTCGCGTCGATGAAGCGTGTGAAGAAAAAGACCGGCATGTGGGTTATGCCGCGTGCATGGATTATCCCGATGGACCAGCCGAATGCGATGGCATACGGGCCCGGAATTCCCGGCATGTGTGCCGTCGGCATTTCAAGGAAGCTCGTCGACATGCTGAATGACGACGAGCTCGACGGCGTTCTCGGACACGAATTCGTCCACATTCTGTGCCGCGATACCGGCCTGCTTGCGATCATCAGTCTTGCGCTCGGTCTCATCGACAAACTGCGCGGACTGCTGAGCAACAAGAACGCGATGATCACACAGTCTCCGATCACGCTCGTGATCGGCTGGATCATCTACTTCGCCGGCAAGTTGGCGTTTGCCGTGTCGCGGTTCTCGATTTCGCAGGAACGCGAGATCGCGGCGGACGCGTTGAGTGCGTACTACAACGACGACGCGAAACCCATGATTTCCGCACTGCGGAAACTCAACGTGTGGGTTCTGAGGAACAGGAAGGAAGACGGCGAGAAGCCGTTCTTCCAGGACCTCATGGTTGCCCATCCCGGAATGGACGAGCGGATCGCTTCACTCGAAGCGCTCATTCATCACGAGACGTTACTGATCACTAACCAGGCAGAGGAGGAGCACGCGTGAATCAGATACCCAGAAATATCCGCGCAACCGGAAACGGCGGCGGGGGAAAAGCGGCTGTGCCGGACGAACGTCCGCACGGCACAGGCGGATTCTGGTGGAAGTTCAACGTGATCGTGCTTGCGATCACGTTCGGGTTCTTCTACTGGATCTTTCCGCACCTCACGCAGAATGTCGTGTTCGACATGATTCTGCGCAACGGCTGGTATTTCATTCCCGGCTTCTTTCTTGCACTTGCGGCGCTCCGGTTCGGAACCCGTAACCGCGAAGATCTGATGTCGGGTGAGCTCGGCAAACACCGGCGACCGATTTCGGTGCTGGTTACAGCCGGTACCGCATTTGTGTTGTGGTGCGCGTTCGTGTGGACCTCGACCGACTACCTGATCTACAAAACGTACGGGTCGTCGTTTACGGCACGCGCCGGGCTCATCCCGTCGTCGCCGGAGTTCACGCGCTTCACCCCCAAGGCGAACGCCTGCAACGATATCGGTAACTCGATCTCGACCAGCGGCGAACATGTCGACTGCAGCTACGCTGCACCGATGGTGACGTCGAAAGGGTTCTCGTGGGTCGCGCCGATCGTGCCGCGCGGTCTGTGGAACACGCTGTTCGTGAACAACCCCGGCTTCCTCGTCCTCGACGATTCGGCCGGTTCGTACGCGAATCCCTCGAAGCGTCTCGTGCGCATCGACGACGAACAGAAAGTCGGACCGGGTATGGAATGGTTCGATAATCTACAGTACAAGCTCGCGCACAACGACTTCTTCGCGAACTACGACACGCCGCACTACCTGCCGCTCGATGATTCGAAGCCCGACAAGCTCTCGCTCGTCGTGCCGAAGATCAAGTATTTTCTCTGGCGCCTGCCCTACTGGGGCGGCGTCGTGATCGTGCACTCCGACGGCAGACTCGAGGATCTCGACGCGGAAAAGGCGGTTGCGGATCCGCGGCTGAAGGGCAAGTGGATTTATCCGCTCGCGCTCAGCCGGCTCTACATCTCGATCCAGAACTACGGATTGGGATGGGGGCTGCTTACGCCGTTCGTCACGATTCAGGGCAACCTGGAAATCGAACAGCTCTCGAGCGGTAATCAGTTTCCGTTCCTCACGCAGGGCGCGGATAACAAGCCGTATCTCGTGACTGCGACGCGTGGTCAGGGAAGTGCTCGCGGACTCTACCGCATGTACTTCACCGATGCGTCTACCGGCGTGACCACGTTCCATCAGTTCGGCCAGCACGAAGTGGTCTACGGTGCGGGTGCGGCCAAAGCGCGGCTCACCAACATCCAGGGCTATCAGTGGCATCACGAGGGCGAAAAGGGTGGAACGGGAACGATCATCGCGATCGAACCCGTCTACGTCGTCCGTCCGAACGATCCCACGCTGTACTGGAAGTTCACGATCACCAACGTGACCTATTCCGGTATTTCGGCGACGGCGGTTGCGAACTCCGCTCAGCCGGACGACATCAAGGTCTTTCCGCACAGGCAGGACTACGAGTCGTGGCTGAAGGGGAACAATGTTTCTCCGGCATCGGCTACCGCGGTTTCCGCCGCGGGCGCGTCTGTCCGCGACGAAGTCCTCTCGAAGATTGAAGGCATGACGCGCGAGCTCAACTCGCTCCGCGGTCTCGTGCAATCGCTCCCGAAGTAGGATCAGTCCTCAAACAATAGTTCTCAAGAATCGACGCCGCGGCCCCGTGCCGCGGCGTTTTCTTTTTGGTTGACCGGACTGAGTAGTTGGAGCATATTCAAAATAGGTTCAACAGGAGGAATTGTTCGATGACAGCCATTCATAAGCACGACCGCTATCGCGGCGCGATGGTCGGATTGCTCGGTGGTGACGAAATCGGGGGTCCGTACGAGACGTGGGGTGCTGCGGAAATCGCTGCAGACATTGATCGTCGCGGCGGCCTCACCATGTTCGACTATGTGAGTCCGTGGGCAAAGCTGCTTGAAGGCTCCACGAAGGTGCTGCCGAAGGGGCGCCCGACGGATGATTCCGATCACGCTGCAGCGCTCGGATTGAGCCTCGTCGAGCATCGTCGGGTCGTCCCCGAAGACATCTATGCTCGGCTTCGTCGGATTACATTCGAGCACGTGAGTCCGCTGTGGAACGGTGTCGCAAAGAATGCCGGCCACACGACACGAACAATGCTTCGTCCGGCAACGCTTGCAGAATCGCAAGCGCTTACCGTCGAAACATATCCGAGCAACGGTTCGCTCATGCGTGCGGCTGCGCTCTCGCTTTTCTACGGCTCCTTCGAAGCTGCGGATCACGTAGTCATCGATTCGGTAACGCGCATCACGCACCGGCATGAGGTTGTCGAAGATTGCACCGGCGCGTTTGTCGCGACACTGTGCAATCTGCTCGAAGGTCATGATCCCGAATATTCGATCAAATCGCATATCGGATTCTCGCTCTCTGATCATGTGAGCATGCACTGCGATAGGGTCACACCGAAAGACCCCGGCACGTGGCCGGCTCGTGGAGCGGCAACGTTCACGCTGCATGTTGCATATTGGTCTTTGATGCACGCAACCAGTTATGCCGACGGTATCGAAAAGGCGATTCGTGTCGGAGGTGATTCGGAAACCTATGCAGCGGTTGCGGGGGCACTTTTGGGTGCTCGGTTCGGCATTCACGACATCCCTGGTGCATGGCGCAAAGACATGATGGGTGTCGACGTGATGCTCGGCATTGCCGACGACCTGTACGAGATCGCTCACCGCTGAGGTGGGTACTAAAAAACGGCCGCCTTTCGAGGCGGCCGTGCTTTTATATAATTTCAATCTCTTTGACCTTGTCGCTCGCAAACCGATACAGCTGCGCGGGCCGGAAGCGTCCGCCGGTTCGCTTGCGCGGCAGTTCTTTGAGAATATCGAGCTTCAGGATTTTTTTACGGAAATTGCGCTTATCAAGTTCGTGACCGAGCGTAGCCTCGTACATTTGTTCGAGCTCCGTCAGCGTGAACTCTTTCGGCATGAGCTTACCGATCAGTGTTGTGTAGGTCATGCGCGAATGTAGGCGAGTGAGTGCTACAGACAGCATGTCGGTGTGATCGTATGCAAGCGTGACTTTCTTGCCGGCGGGGGCCCACCAGCAATCATCTGTGTCGGACTGTTCCGTGTGCGAGAGCGAGCTCCACGGAACATACGCGATGTAGCCCACGGCGACCACGCGCCCGCGCGGATCGCGATCGACTTGGCTGAATGTATAGAGCTGTTCCATGTACACCTTGTCGGGATCGACACATGCTTTTGCAGAGAGGTGACGGCGCGCGGCGTCTTCTGCGGTTTCTTTCGGATCAATAAGGCCGCCGGGGAATCCCTGTGAGTTTGCGAAGTAGGGTGGTCGATTCACGGCAACGAGTCGCATATGAAGCTGACCGTCCTTGACGGTAAACAGCGTGACGTCGGTTGCGAGCACCGCAAAGCGCAGATGCTCCGGAGAGGGAACGAATGTTCCGTTGGACATAGATACACTGTACAGAACAAATAGTTATTGTCAAATATACACTTATCAACAGGTTATTTAGTGTAGTATTGACACTATGTGAAACCGGGAATACTGTGCGAAGTAGGAGTAGGACATTTGTTCTCTGACATAGTGCGTACATATATTGACAGTGTCAGTTCAAAATGTGACAGTTTCGCCGGTTTGCTACTTCGTTAGCACATGGTCTTTGACAGTGTGCTAGTGAATCTAAGGTAACTGAAACTGAGTTCAACCCAGAGGAGAACTACCAGATGACGACCGAATCCAATGCCGCACCCGCGGTTGTGCCGCAGGCGTGGATCGACTACATCGGCCCGTTCGTTTCCGTGATCGGCAAGCCGATCGAGGACGTGAATACGGCGCTCAGCTCCATCGTCGGCGACCCCGGCGACCAGGCGATCGCGCTCCTCAAGGACGCGAACCTGACCCCGGACGCCGCGATCAAGAGTGCGTTCCAGGGTATGCCGCTCGGCATTCTGAATCTCGCGATCACCAAGCTCCGTGCGGCACCTGTTGCCGCCACGCCGGTTTCGTTCGGCGGGCTCGATATTCTGCCCGACGTGCCGACCGAGCAATCGTGGCTCTCGGCGCTCCGCGCAGGCGGGGCACTGAAGGTCAGTCAGGCGACGGTCACCTCTGCGATTCGTGCGACGCTCGCTCACCGCGCCGGTCTCTACGACCTGCCGGCGATCCTGGTCGAACGCATCGAGAAGTTCGCCGATGACAACGCCGAGCAAGTCGGCACCGACTTCTTCGCGCTGCGCAAGCAGTTGCGCAAGAAGGAGTACGCCGAAGTGTTCGAGGCGATCGGCATCGACGGTCTCGACGGCAACTACGTCACCGACAAGCGCAAGAATGATCTGTTCGTCCGCATCGACGGCGACCTGTGGCCTGCCATCGTGTCCTTCCAGGGCACGCTGAAGGGCTGGGTCGACTCGTGGCAGACGCAGTCCAACAATCCCGGACTGATGATGCAGAACATGATGGCGATCATGTCGGGCGGCGTCGGCGCCGTTCCGCAGGCATTCATGATGCAGGCGCCGGATACCGGCGTGCTGCACGATGCGGCCGACGGCTTCAACGACGTGATCAACAAGGTCTTCGCCGGCACCCGCATGCCGATCGCCAGTGCGCTCGCGCACGAAGCGACGCAGATCGTGAAGACGCTCGAGAATCCGGCACTGCCCGGATATATCGGTGCGGCCAATCGCGATCAGATGCTGCGTATGCTCGGCGTCGAAGTTGCGGCAACGTATCCGCGCATGGAGGTCAATCTGATCAAGTACGTGATGAGCGTGCTCAAGATCAAGGACCTCTCGGCCGGACCGGAAGAGCAGCAGTTCTTCGTCGCGCTCTCGATGCTGGGCAATTCGATCCCGTGGGATCAGCTCGGCCTCGGCAAGCGCAATCGTCCCGACACTGAGCGGCGCCCTCGCGCGCTGTAACAGAACGGACATCAATGGGAGGCGGCACCGTTCGGTGCCGCCTCGAATTCTTTGAAAAGGATTGCACCGATGATGGATGCAGATCTTCTGCCCGTCTACGAACGCATCATGCAGGCCGCACGGCCTGAGGATGTGTTCGAAGAATTGTCGGTCGTGCTTCCGCCGCGTCTCATGGAAAAGCATTTACAACCCGAAATGGATGCGATGCGTACCGTGCTTGATGCGGACCGCTACTCGTCACTCGATGACAAGGAGGCGGCACGACTCGCCAAGCCGAAGCTCGAAGAGTTCTATCGGATGGCGCTCGAGCGCGCGGCCAAAGGCCTCTACGCGCCCGAGGACTACACGCCCTACGTTCCGACCGGCAACGGTCGGACGATCATCGTCGACGGCACGACATATACGGTCGGTGAAAAGTTCCACGTGGGAGAGCATTCCGCTCTCTACAAGGGACGCATGGCGATCGATCAGGGAAGCGCAGGGGTCATCATCCGGATCGCGAATGATCCGGATACCAATCCCTACGTTCTCAACGAGATCGGCATGCTCGATCAATTGCATCGTGTCGACGTCGGATACTGGCGTCACATTCCGTTCATGCTCGGCCGCTTTTCCGCGGGCGATCGTATCGGTCTTGTGACGCGCTACTTCTCCGGGCATACGCTCACCGAGGTGCGCGCAAACAAACTGCATCGCGATGGTCTCGACCAGCGCCATGTTGTGTGGGTGCTCGACAGAATGCTCGGGCTTATGTGGTACTACCACGAGCTCGGCATCGTCCACGGTCGGATCGAGCCGGAGAGAATCCGTGTTCGGCCGTACAACCACAATGCGCTCCTTACCGGCTGGGGACACGCGGTCTTCAAGCCGGCGATCACCGGACAGAAGCTTGCTTCTGTCGGCGGAATATTCGAAGCCCCGGAAATCGGGGATTCGGGTGCCGTCGGTCCCTGGACCGACATCTATAGTCTCGGCAAAACGCTCATCTGGCTCATCGGCGGCGATCCTGCCACCAATGAAATGCCCGATCGTGTCGAACCGAAACTGCGACAGTTTCTGGCGAACATGGTGTGGAAGAGCCCCAAGGCTCGACCGCACAATGCCCGTCAGCTCTACGACGCTCAAAACAGGTTGAAAGACACCCTGTGGGAGCGGCGATTCGTCCACATGCCCATGGCATAACAAGGGAGACTACCGTGAAGACATCAAGGATCAGTTCACGCGCCGACGCAGAGGTTGCACTCACCAATGTGCGCTCCAGCGCGGCCGCGTTCTCGCATAGCGAAGCCATGACGCGCTCCGGCGCCGGACGGTGTCATCCGAACCTCAACCCGAAGGGTGTGGTTCGCGAGTGTCTCGATACGAGGCAGATGCCGTTCGTCACGCCGATCGCGATCGGCATGGATATCACGAAGTCGCGCGGCAACGATGCGCGAATCGTGTACGAACAGACGATGCCGCTTTTGGGCTCGTTGTTCATGTCGGGCGCCGTCACCGATCCGCAGATTCTGTTTGCGGGTATCGGCGACGCGACCGTCGACACGGCGCCGCTCCAGGTGGGGCAGTTCGAGTCCGATGACCGCATGGACAAGGATCTCGAGCGTATGTGGCTCGAGGGCGGCGGCGGCGGAACAGGCCAGGAGTCGTACGAGCTGTTTGCGTATCTGCTCGCTCGCAAGACCAAGATCGACGCGATCGACAAGCGCGGCAAGAAGGGCTATTGCTTCTTCACCGCCGACGAAGCGCCGTATCCGAGCGTGAAGAAGGCCGAAGTCGAGACCGTCTTCGGTGACAAGCTGAAGAAGGACATCCCGACGCCGGATATTTTCGCGGAGTTACAGAAGAAGTTCCGCACCTTCCTGATCTATCCGGGTAAGCCGATGGCGGAACGTCAGGATGACATCGATGCCGAGATTCGTCAGCGCTTGCTGAAGGCCGGCGGCCGGTTCGAGAACTGCTCGATCCGGGCGACGCTGATCTGGAACAATTTCAATGACCTGGATCTGCATGTCGTGACGCCGGATCGCGATCACATCTATTACGGCAATCGCACCTCCAGGTGCGGCGGCGCGCTCGATGTGGATCGCAACGCGACCGGTCGCGAGACCCGCGAGCCCGTGGAGAATATCCGCTGGCCCAAGGGGACCGCGAAGCCGGGCAAGTATCGTGTCTACGTCCAGAACTTCGCCGAGCACGAACGCAACGGCAAGGATACGCCGTTCAAGGTCGAGCTCGATCTCGACGGCACGATCAAGACCTTCGAGGGTGTCATGAAGGCCGGCACCACCAAGGGGCCGAGCGACACGATCGCGTTCGAGTTCGACTACGTGCCGAAAGGCATGCAGCAGGCGAACGCGCAGGGTCGCGAGGCCTACGCCGACGAGACCATCCTCGGCGAGTGGCGCACGTGCATTCCGGACGGCCACATCATCCGGCTGACGGATGCGAAGTGGACGACCGAAGCCATGATCGGCGTCATGGGTATCCAGAGCGGAAAGAAGACACTCAGGCAGGTCCTCGCGGACATGCATGAACGTGCCGTCGATCCGAAGGGTATCAAGGACGTCGAGCTCGCGCTCAAGCCGTTCGCCGCGCAGGCGGTGATCGACGAGGTCGGCGAAGAAGCATTCACTTGACACGCAGTCAGTACCATCGCACATTACGGGAGCGCCTTTCGGGGCGCTCCTTTGCTTTTGATCTTTTACACAGGGGAATAGCAATGAAAAAACACGCGACAATCGTCGTTGATCTCGGGTTCGGCGATGCGGGCAAAGGCACCATCGTTGATTACGTCGCGCGACGCGGCGGCTACGCCTCGGTCGTTCGATTCAACGGAGGCGGTCAGGCTGCACACAATGTGGTCCTACCCGACGGCCGACACCATACGTTCCGTCAGTTCGGAAGTGCCACGTTCGTTCCGGGAATTCGGACGCATCTCTCGCGCTTCATGCTCGTGGATCCGTTCGAACTCATTCACGAAGCGAATCTCCTGGTGGACGCCGGCGTTCGTGATCCGCTTGCGCGGCACTCGATCGACGAGCATGCGCTCGTCGTTGCTCCTCATAGCAAGAATGCCAATCGCGTGCGCGAAGCCCGTCGTGGAAACGGCAGGCACGGCACGTGTGCAATGGGTATCGGCGAGACGATGGACATGTCGATCAAACATCCGGACATGGCCATCCGTGCGCGCGACCTGCTCGATCTGAGCGTAGTCACACGCAAGTTGAATCGCATCGCGGAGTATGTTGCGGCCGAGTTCAAGGACGATTCGCTCTACAAGGAGCTGGAGAATACGCCGGCTGCGAGCCGCACGGGTGCGTGGTTCGCAGATGCGCCGCCGAGCGAGTGGGCAGGAATGCTTCACGAGATCGGAAAACGCATCACGATCGTCGACGACAAACATCTGTGGCGCATCGCGCGCAGCGGAAACTTGCTGTTCGAAGGTTCGCAGGGAGTTTTGCTCGACGAATGGCGCGGATTTCATCCGTATACCACGTGGTCGACAACGACTGCAGAGAATGCTCGAACCTTGCTTCAGGAAGCAGGCTACGAGTATTCAACGGAGACGATCGGCGTCCTGCGCGCGTTTCATACGCGTCATGGCGAAGGTCCGTTCCCGACGGAAAATGCGACGCTCACGAAACTGCTACCCGATAGTCACAACGACAACATCGGTCCGCAGGGAGTGTTTCGTGTCGGCTGGTTTGATGCGGTGCTCGCACAGTACGCGCTTGATGTATGCGGCGGCGTTGATTCGCTTGCGATCACACATCTCGATCGCTTCGACGCACTGGCTGATCCGCAGATCTGCCTCGGATACAAATCTGCAAACGGTGCGTTTGCGCGAATTCCGGTGAATCCGGTCAAGGAAGATCTTGTTGCGCAGGCAGAGATCACGAAGTTGGTCGCGCGTGCGCAACCGCTGTACCAACCCGCGCGCCTGGTGGGCGATCCCTATGCCAGGATGATCGCAGACATGGTTTCGACACCGGTCTCGATCACATCGTACGGGCCGACCTCGGCGGACAAGCGAGCCCTCGGGAGGCGCGTTCGCGCAGCGTAAGTTCTTTGAGACTCAGCCTTCGGCCCACGCCGAAGGCTGTTCTTTTTTTGTGTAGGATGTACGGATGGCCACACAGCCCGAAACAATGGAATTCATATTAGAAAAACTTGGCGATGCCAAAACATTTACGTCGCGCATGATGTTCGGTGAGTATGCGCTCTACGCCAACGGCAAACCGGTCGGGTTTGTGTGCGACGACCTCCTGTACGTAAAGATTCTGCCGGAAAGCGCCGCACTAGAGGATGAATGCGAAAAGGGACACGCGTACCCGGGATCAAAGCTTTATTACATTGTGGAGGAATCGCAGCTCTCCTCGCTCGAAGACTTGCCGCAGCTGTTGATCGACATGGCAAAATCTATCCCGGCAAAGAAAAAGAAAGCCAAAAAGACTGCGCATACACGTTCGACTAAATAAGCGCGTCCGTGTACAATCGCGATATGGGACGAATTTCACCGATTGCGCCGCGAAAGTCGAAGTCTCGCAAGACCGCTAAGCGTCTCGCGAAAAAGGCTGACATGCTCAAGGCCCGCGCAGCAAAAAAGCGCGCGTAAATCACAAAAGCTCCGGTAACCCCGGGGCTTTTGACTTATAGGCTCGGAAGTTCATACTTTTGGGCATGAGACACACCTATCTGGCGGCAGGCATTATTGCGGTCGTCTCAGTCGGCGTACTGTTGTTCACGCACTATGACCGCGGTGGTGCAGAGCGTATCGTTGAGGAGCAGGGTGCGTATTCGTATACATGCATGAGCGACGGTGGCGAGAAAACACAGCTCTCGATGACTCCTTCGCCAGATCTGTCGTCGCTTCAGGTACGTTTCAATACGGAAGCGAATACCAGCGTATTGAATCGCGCAGAGCCGCTTGCGGGACAAGCTGCTCGCTACATGAACGAAAACCTCACACTGAGTGGAGTCGGCGAGCGTGTCACATTCTTTTGGCATGACGAGGCGGGCTTTACCTGCGACCCGGTACCGAGTCAGACGGAGGCACCATTCAATTGGGGCGATCCGTCCGAGGGTGCGGCTGTCTCGCACGAAAGTGCCGAGGCCGTACGCGCGAACATCGTGGGGATGTGGCGCAGTGTCGAAGACCCCTTGTCGCTCAGAGAGTTTTTAAGTAGTGGCTCAGTGATCGATACCTACGACGACAAAGAACCGTACCGCCAAGGGTGGACTGTTTTCACTAAAAACGATGTAGGAACGACAACGCTCGGGTTTACGCCGGAAGCGGGGCTGGTATATATCAACATGCGGGAAGGCGGTGATTTCGTTCCCGGAATGTTTTTCAGCGTCGACAAGTTGACTGCCGATGAACTTGAAATGACGTTCATGGATCGGGGAAACAAGCTTACATACAAGCGCGTTCAGTAAAACTTAACAATTACGCGGTACAATCCCGTCATGCAAAAAATAACACCCGCGCTGTGGTTCGACAAAAACTGCGAAGAAGCGGTTAATTTTTATACGAGTGCATTTCCGAATTCGTCGATCAAAACGATTAAACGATACCCGGACGGCATGAATGAGGGCCCGATGCAGGGCATGGGCGGGAAAGTGCTGACCGCGGTCTTTGAGCTCGACGGACTCACGTTCCAGGCGCTCGACGGCGGACCGTATTTCAAGCTGAACCCGGCGATTTCTTTTATGGTGAACTTCGATCCGTCCCGCAATCCCGATGCTGCGGCTGATCTGGATGTGCTCTGGTCCAAGCTATCCGAAGGTGCGACGGTTCGAATGCCGAAACAGGAATACCCGTTCAGTAAGATGTACGGCTGGGTAGAGGACCGATTCGGTGTGAACTGGCAGCTCATTCTTACGAATCCCGACGGAGAACCGCGTCCGAACATCATTCCGTCGCTCATGTACACGAAGGATGCGAGCGGAAAAGCCGAAGAGGCGGCGAATTTCTACGTATCGCTGTTCACTAATTCCCGTATGGGTACGGTGGCGAAATATCCCGATGGAATGCCGGCCGGCGTGCCCGGAGGCGTCATGTTCGAGGATTTCATGCTCGACGGACAGTGGTTTGCCGCGATGGACGCGGGGCAGGAACATGACTTCCGATTTAATGAAGCTGTATCATTTTCCGTTGAAACTGCAGACCAGGAAGAAACCGATTTCTTTTTCAAGAGCTTGAGTGCCGTACCGGAAAGTGAGCAGTGTGGCTGGCTCAAGGATAAGTACGGCGTCTCGTGGCAGATTGTGCCGAAGCGAATGGCGGAACTGCTCTCATCGTCGGATCAGGAAAAGTCGACCAAGGCACTCAGCGCCATGCTGAAGATGAAAAAAATCGACATTGCGGGTCTTGAAGCAGCCTACAATTCCTGAGCGTCTCAGTCGTTGAACGAAATCAGATAGGTATCGATCAGGCGCTGATCGAGATCATAGAACGTCTTGCCTTCCGCGTGCAGTCGGGTCGCAAGTTCGACGCCCACATATCGCCAATGCCACGGTTCGAAAATAAAGTGACCGTTTCCTTTCGGATACGAGAGTATGAATCCGTATTCGTGCGCGTGTTCCTTGAGCCACGTGAATCCCTGCGTCTTATCGAATCCGCTGAGTCCGGCTTTCAGCTCAGGCATTGTAAAGTCGAGCGTAGTGCCGAGCTGGTGTTCGGAGTATCCTTGGTCTGCGGAGAATGAATTTGCAGTACCTGCTCCGTAGGTAACTTTGTACCCTTCTTTAAGTGCCGCCTGTGTATCAAAGGATCGGTAGGCCGAAAGGGCGAGTAGGTGTACGCCGCTCGAGCTTGCCGCATTGAACAGATCGTTGAGATGTTTCGACGCGGAGGTAAGGAAATATTCCTGCTTATCCGGTCGCGCAAGATACTGCGGGGGTATGGGGGCAACCTGTGCCGGTACGTAATTTTCGTTCAAAAAGTACACCGACGAATATTTTGCGAGCAGCTGTCTGTCGGTTTTGCTGAGCTTATCCAGGATGCCCACAGTTCCCGCGATCGATTCAACCTGGGCTCCGAGCGCAGCTTTTTCCGCTTCGCGTTGCTCGAGCAGGTGCTTGAGGTCGTCGGCAAGTGTGTCGGAATTGATCAGGTCCTTGGTGAGCTGATCTGATTGCTCGGTAAGTCGGGCAGACAACTCGCGTTCGGCCGTATATGCGATCTCCAGTTTGTTGTATTCATTGACTCCAAAGACCAATGCGCATGCAAGCACGAGGGAGAGTATCGAAGCGACCGTGGCGGGTGACAGAAGGGTCTTCATCGACGCGATTGTAGCATGCGTCGAAATGCGTCGGCTTTTGCTATATAGTGACCCGAATGACGACGAATACGACCGAGTGGCAGGTACTCCTGTTCTATAAGTACGTACCCGTAGCAAATCCGCAGGAATGTGCCGATGCTTTTCGGGTACGGGCGGCCGAGCTCGCGCTCACCGGACGCGCGATTGTGGCAGAGGAAGGATTGAACGCGACCGTCGAGGGCAGTATCGAAGCTACAGAATCATTTGCCGCGTGGATACTGTCCGATCCGCGGTTCGCCGACATGCAGATTAAGCGCTCGAAGGGTACCGGTGAGAGTTTCCCGCGCCTGTCAGTAAAGGTTCGTGCAGAGATCGTCGGAACAGGGTTTAGTCGCGACGAAGCCGACCCGTATGTTAAGACCGCGCCGCGCCTGACTCCGGAGGAGTTGAAAGCGTGGTACGAAGAGGCGCGCGACTTCACGGTGATCGACATGCGTAACAACTACGAATTCGCATCCGGTCACTTTAAGAACGCCGTCCAGCCCGACATCTCTGCGTCGCGTCATTTGCCGCTTGCGATGGAAAAGCTGAGTCCGCTCAAAGACAGACCGGTCGTTACGGTTTGTACGGGCGGGGTACGCTGCGAAAAAATGGCCGCATATCTTTTGAGTCACGGTTTTACCGACGTGCATCAGCTCGACGGCGGGATCCATTCATATATGGAACAGTTTCCGGGAGAGGACTTTGAAGGGACGCTCTACACATTCGATAAGCGCCTCACCATGGATTTCGGCGGCGAGCGCTCAGTGATAGGTCGTTGCCGTCTCTGTAATGCGTCAACCGAGCACTACGTTGATTGTGCTGAAGACACGTGTCACTACCATTTTCTGGCGTGTGCGAATTGCACCGACGAGCGCGGCAGGGCTTTTTGCAGTGATGAATGTCGGATGACTCGCGTATGAACATAAAGCAGGCGGAATTCATGCGCGGTATCCGCGGTACCGACGAACTATTGCAGGACGGGACTCCGCAGTTCGCTTTCATCGGGCGATCCAATGTGGGTAAATCAAGTTTGCTCAATGCACTTACGGAACGAAAGCAGCTTGCGCGAGTCGGTAAGAAGCCGGGGAAGACAACAGAGATCAATATCTATCGCATAAACAACGACCGATACTTTATGGACCTGCCCGGATACGGTTATGCCGAGGCAACCCCTGCCGAGCGCGAAAAATTGCGTAAACTCATTATTTGGTATTTCACGTCCGACGAGGCGCGGCCTGTCCTGACGGTTCTTATACTCGAGGCAAAAGCCGGTCTGACTCGATTCGATGAGGAGATGTTGCGGGTACTTCGCGAACGCGAACTTCCGTACGTGATCGTGCTCAACAAAGTCGATAAACTTTCGCAGAAAGAGCTCACCGAGAAAGTCCGCGATATCAAAGAGCGATCTCTGGAAGCCGAGATCATACAGACGTCGACCGAGACGGGTAAGGGGGTCAGTGCGCTGCGCGACCGGATACTCGGACTATGAGCAAGCGCGTGCTGCTGAGCGCGATTGTGGTAGCGCTCGTGCTGGGTGTAACGCTCGGTTACTACCGTGGTGCACCGAACGATTTTGTAGAAGCGCCTGATACGTCGGTCGATTACGGATATCGATGCGGTGACGGGTCGGAGTTCACTATTGTTCCAAGCGAGGATATGGCGTCACTGATGATCGTGCCCGCTACGAGTGCGGATTACGTACCGCAGACAGTGCTGAATCGCATAGCCACCGATGTGTTCGAGGGTGCCGGTGTTACATTTACGGCACATGATGTATCCGCCGAGCTCGGTACGACTGAACACGGGACCACGACGTGCGCATCGATGAATCCGCCGAAGACCACGCTGTTTCATCATTAGTACACTGCGGTATGAACTATTGGCTCATAAAATCGGAACCGGGCTCGTATTCAATCGATGATCTGATGCGCGACAAGAAAACTGCGTGGGAAGGTGTGCGAAATTTTCAGGCGCGGAATCATATGCGTGCCATGAAAAAGGGAGACCTGCTGCTGTTCTATCATTCATCTACAGATCCTGCGGGTGTCGCGGGTATCGCAACCGTTGTCCGCGAGGCGCACGCGGACATGAGCCAGTTCGCAGAGGGCGACTATTTCGAGCCGAAAGCCACGAAAGAACGACCGGTATGGGAGTGTGTTGATGTTGCCTTCGTTGCAAAAGTGAAGCGGTTTGTACCGCTTAATGAGCTCCGCGGAGAACCGGCGCTTCGGGCAATGGTGCTGTTACAACGCGGATCACGTCTATCGGTGCAGCCGGTCACCGAGGGGGAGTTTGCCCACATTCAAGCACTATCGGAGAAGGTATAGAGCATTTGAACGATATACTGTCCGCATGAAGCTTCACACGCCGGTCTTGGTCGTGTTCGCACTCGTTGTATCTGTGTGGTTCGTTTCCGGACCGCTCCCATTCGTTACCCGACCGGATACGATGACTGCAAATAATGCCGCAGTCGTCGCCACATCGGTGACGGTAACGATTCCGAAAGGCGGCGCAAAACAGGTAGTACTTTCAAAAGACAGACTGCTGGCCCTTGCCGACACGTTGTATCAGGACGGGCAGGTGCCGCTCGGGGATTACCGGTATTCGACGACTGTCGCAAAGCGCGGATCGGTGTATTTGTGCAACGCCCGCAAGGACAATCCCGGCTCATCGGTGAACGGTCCGTGGATCAAGGGCGACACATGGAATTTTCTCGACAAAGTGAACGTCTCGGGCAGTGTGTCGTGGAAGAACGCAAAATTCACTAATGTGGTCTCCGGTAACACGCGCACGCTTGCGGGTAATGCATTGCCGATAAGTCATACGACCGGCACGTTCCCTGTATCGCGGTCCGATGCCGCTGCCGCGTACGACCCGAATCCGAATACGATTGCCGCTCAGACGATATCGCTCAAGTTGCCCGCAAATCCCGTGTATTCAGAAACGCCGTACTGCATGGGTGGAGAGGTTGGCATCATGCTCACGGGGGTTCCACTTTTTAATGCCTTTGATGCGGGTCTGCGCGATGCACCGGCACACGAATTACAGGACAGCTGCGACGGGCATCCCCAGGGCAGCGGCGAATATCACTACCACAGCATGTCGTCGTGCTTTAAGGATGACAGCGTGGAAACGGTGCTCGGCTATGCGTACGACGGATTTCCGATCACCGGATCGAAAGTCGCGGACGGTAAGTTCCTAACGACGGACGATCTGGATGAATGTCACGGGATCACGAGTGACGTGATCGTAGACGGCAAAAAGAAGACGACATACCACTATGTCATGACCGTGGACTTCCCGTATTCTGCGGGTTGCTTCCGCGCGAAGCCTGTAACGACCGGACCGAGCGCCGGTCAACCCGGGCAGGGTGGCGCGCAGCAGGCAGGAGTACGGT
This sequence comes from uncultured Candidatus Saccharibacteria bacterium, assembly GCA_964512835.1. Classification (GTDB taxonomy): domain Bacteria; phylum Patescibacteriota; class Minisyncoccia; order Phycocordibacterales; family UBA2100; genus UBA10103. The sequence goes on from CAZELA010000001.1 coordinate 348,759, forward strand.
CAACGGGTACACAGCAGATAAATCCGGCGGCGCAGAATCAACAGGCTCCGCAAGGCGGTCTGCCGACGCAGGCAGGCACACCCCCGCAGGAAGCAACGAACGCGTGCGCGAGTTCGACATTCAACGATGAATGCTCGTTCACCAGTCCGCGAGGGGACACTGTCTCCGGGGTGTGCGGGGCGCCGCCTGGTGCTACAAGGCTCGCCTGTATCCCGTCTCGGTAGTAGAGGTGGCCTGTATTGACTCGTACATTAATCTGTGGCAGAATTGGTCCCTGCCACTATGACGAAGAATTTCCTACAGGATGGTAAGTGGATCGAGAAACCGACCGCGGTGGCCGTCGTCATGTGTAAATGTGGCGGTAAATACATCAAAACACGACCCAAACAGACGGCATGCCTGCAGTGCATGAAGTCATTCGCAATCAACGCATAAACCAAACCGCCCTGTACAGGGCGGTTCTCCGTTTACACGTGGTACCGTACCCTGCATGTACTTCGTGTACGTACTGCGATGCAAAGACGACTCGCTGTATACCGGGATCACAAACGACCTGGAGCGGCGGCTCCGCGCACATAAAGCAGGAACGGCAAGCAGTTATACGCGGTCGCGTCGGGCGGATCGCTTTGTATATATCGAACGCAAGCGAACCAAAGGTACCGCGCTCAAGCGAGAAGCTGCCATCAAAAGACTGACGAGGGTGCAGAAACTCACGCTCATCAAAAACGCAAAAGTTGGTAAAACGCCAACTGTGCGGTAGGTTCTGTGGATGTCCGGTATCGAAACCGTCGTACGGTTCAACAGTGTGTCGTACGAATATAACGCGAAAAAACGCATCCTCGATGAGGCATCCTTTTCGATTAAGCGCGGGGCCAAGCTCACGCTCATGGGTCAAAATGGTGCGGGCAAGAGTACTATTTTCGGTCTGATCACAAAGGCGATCGTGCCTGAAGACGGCGATATCAATATTCCGCACGGACTGTCGATTGCGATCGCACGACAGGTAATACCCCGAAAGGAGCTCGATCTCTCGGTACGGGATTTTTTTCAGGCTGTCTTTCCTAAAAAGGTGTACGACATCGATCCTAAGATCGATGAAGTACTCGAGATCGTGAACCTCCACGCGCCGCACGATCGCATTGTGCGATCATTCTCCGGCGGTCAGCAGGCGCGACTGCTGCTTGCCTCAGCGCTCATTCAGAATCCCGACGTTTTGCTGCTCGACGAACCCACAAACAATCTTGATAAAGAAGGCATCGCGCACCTGACCGTTTTCCTCCAAAAATATCCGAAGACGTGTGTCGTTATTTCTCACGATGCGGACTTTTTGAATTCGTTCACGCAGGGAGTGTTGTATTTAGACGTTCGTACACAAAAGGTAGAGCAGTATGTGGGCGACTACAATGATGTGCTTGATCAGATAAAGGCGCGCATCGAAAAGGAGAACATGAAAAACGCGCAGCTCGCGAAGAAGATCCAGGCAAATAAGGATCAGGCTAATGTGTTCGCCCACAAGGGCGGCGGCATGCGCTTGGTTGCAAAGCGAATGCGTCAGGCGGCGGAAGATGCGGAAGAAGAGATGGTTGATGTCCGCCGGGAAGATAAGACTATTAAGGCGTTCACCATACCGTGCCCGGAGAATATGACGGGCGAGCTGGTGCGTATAGAGTCATTCAAAGTGATTCTCGACCACAAGCCGAAGGTTAAAAAGAAGTTGGTCACACTCAAAAAGAACCAGCACCTGCTTTTGACGGGCCCCAACGGTATCGGTAAATCGACGCTGCTCGAGTCAATCGTTAATAAAGAGGACGGCACGATTCTCGCCGATGGTGCTCGGGTGGGTTATTACCGCCAGGACTTTTCAAACTTGGATTTTGATAAAACGGTCCACGAGGAACTCATGGCCGTAATGGAAAAGAAGTATGAAGAAACACTACGTTCGGTCGCAGCGGGCTTTCTGCTGACCGGCGACATCATTTATACAAAAATCGGACACCTATCCGAGGGGCAGAAAGGTCTTGTCGCGTTTGCCCGGCTCGTGTTGATGAAGCCGGCGATCCTCATTCTTGATGAGCCGACGAACCATATCAACTTCCGCCACATTCCGGTCATCGGGAAGGCGCTCGACGAATACAAGGGTGCAATGATACTGGTCAGCCACGTTCCTGAATTTGTCTCCGGGGTGCGGATAGACGAGACCCTCGACCTATCAAAGTAGCGTGCTACGCTTTACGGTATGAATACCAGCCTGAAGCTTTCGTTCTTCGGGGTGATGATGCTCGCGCTTGCGGCGGCGATATTTGCTGCCGGACACCAGACAAAAGGGGTTGAGCGCGCCGCAGGATCTGCTGCGCAGCGAGACATGTCGACATCGAGCGGCTACATACAGGAGCGTTCGCAGGCCCGACTGACGCCGTTGCAATACGAGGTGACGCAAAAAAACGGCACCGAACCGCCGTTCCGAAATGAGTATTGGGACAATCACCAAGACGGCATCTATGTCGACATAGTCTCCGGAGAAGTTCTGTTCTCGTCTGCAGACAAATACGATTCAGGTACCGGTTGGCCGTCGTTCACGAAACCGCTCGAGCCCGATAATGTCGTGACACGATCGGACACAGAGCTCGGGATTGAACGCACGGAAGTGCGATCCAAACATGCCGATTCGCACCTTGGCCATGTGTTCAACGACGGACCCGCGCCGCTCGGTCTTCGGTACTGTATGAACTCTGCTGCACTTCGGTTCGTACCGGCAGCCGATTTGGAGCGCGAGGGATACGGCGAGTACGCGCACCTCTTTCGACAGTAGGAACGGGAATTAGAGCCCGAGCGTGTCAAGAAACTCCTTGAGCTCCGGGCCCGTGATCTTGCGATACTGACCGATCTTGAGTGCTCCAAGACGTATGTTCAAAATGCGGGTGCGTTTGAGATCGCCGACACTCTGCCCGAGTGCTCCGCACATGCGGCGGATTTGATGTTTTTTGCCCTCGGTTATCGTAAACGTGAATTTTTTGTCACCACGTTTTACGATTGAGCACTGTTTCGTAACATAACCGCCGATATCGATGCCCGCCTCAAGTTTCTTTGCAAAATAGCTCGGCGGTTTTTCTCGGGTGAGAACCTCATATTCCTTTTCGTGTTCGTGTTCGGGGTTCAAGAGGGCGTCGGTTAGGCGGCCGTCGTCGGTCAGAATAATGAGGCCGTATGAATCCTTGTCGAGTCGTCCGACGGGAAATACCCCTTGAACCGGCAAGATTTCCTTGATCTCCTGTTCATCGGGATCGATGTCCTTTTGTGCCGAATGAGTGATTACGCCGCGGGGCTTGTAGTAGGCGAGATAGCGGAAATCGCTTTTGGGGAGATCAACCTTCACCGTATCCGTTTCGTTGACCTTGTCGCCGAGCTGGGCTTTTTTGCCGTTAATGAGCACGCGTCCGTGCGCAATGTGTTCGTCCGCTTCGCGTCTGGTGCAGTACTTTTTGTGTGCGAGGTACTTGTTGATGCGCATCGGGTAGAGACTTTCCATAGGGGGGAATTATGCAATGAACTAGGAAAAAAGCAAGCATCACCGTAGGTGATGAAGGGCTTCATAATTCCTACACTCGCGCTTGGCTACCATTGCCGTATACCCGCAACGCTGCGGGCATTAATTACCCATTATTAAAATAACTAATATACGTATGGAACTTATTGCTTTTCTCGTTCTCGGCGGAATCGCCGGCTGGATTGCATCTCTCATCATGGGTACCGATGCATCGCAGGGTATCTTTCTCAATGTTGTTGTCGGCGTTGTCGGTGCGTTCATCGGCGGTATGCTGTTCAACGCGTTTGGTAATGCAGGCGTCACCGGCTTTAACATCTACAGCCTTGTAGTTGCCGTGCTCGGTGCCGTTGTACTTTTGTTCATCGTTCGTCTTTTCCGAAGTGTGTAATTGACGGTTCGGTACAAAAAACGCGCCGACTGCGGCGCGTTTTTTGTTTATGAACGACGGATAGTGTTGCGCGAGATATCAACAGACCTAGCACAGTGTTCCTATTCGTGGTCAAAACAGGTGATACTCTGTTGTCATACATTAATAGTACTCTTTTTATTACATGGAGATCTTTCTCGCTAAGTTGTTTGGACTGTATTTTCTTACCATCGGCGTTATCATTTTGATTCGTCGCAAGGCAGTCATGCCGGCAGTAACGGAGCTCGCGGGTAATCGCCCGGTCCTGCTCACTATCTCGGTCATCGAGATCGGCGCAGGTCTTGCGCTTGCACTCGCGTACCCGGTGATTACCTGGTCCGTAGAAGGCATCTTTTCGGTCATCGGCTACATGCTCTTGGTCGAAGGATTGATCTACCTCGCATCACCGTATCGCACCACGCAGAAGTTCATTCGCTCGTTCAATCGTTCTGAATGGTTCATGGCGGGTGCTGTTGCCTCGGTGCTCGTGGGCGGCTACTTGGTAGCCTACGGATTCAACCTCCTATAGACCGTCATTCGTCTCCGTGTCTGAAACGCCGGCATCAGTGCCGGCGTTTCGCATGTACCCGCGTTTGGTATACTTTTTGCATATGCCACTTCTCATTCCATTGTTGGTGATAGTCGGTGCGGTCCTACTCGTTAGCATTAAGCAAATCAATCAGTACGAACGCGGCGTAAAGTTCATGCTCGGTAAATTCAATATGATCATGGAGCCGGGTTGGCGCCTGGTTATTCCCGTTTTTCAAAGCTACGAAAAAGTTGATATGCGTGTAAAGGCGGTAGATGTGCCGGACCAAAAGGCGATTACGCGCGACAACGTGTCGGTTACCGTGAATGCCGTCCTGTACTACAAAGTCGACAATGCGGAAAAGGCGATAATCGAAGTAGAGGACTTCCGCTATGCAATTTCGCAATACGCACAAACGACGATGCGGAATGTGGTGGGCGAAGTAACGCTCGATGAACTGCTGGCACAACGTGAAAAGCTTGCCGCACGCATCGCAGAGATCGTTGATAAGGAATCAGATGCGTGGGGACTCAATGTGAACAGTGTGGAGTTGCGCGATGTGTCGCTCCCGAGCGATATGGAACGCACGATTGCAAAGCAGGCGGAAGCAGAGCGCGAAAAGCGAGCCGTCATCATTAATTCCGAAGGCGAACTCGCGGCGGCACACAATATGGCTGAGGCGGCACGCATTCTTGCAGAAGTGCCGGGAGCACTCCACCTACGCACACTACAGTCGATCAATGACATTTCTTCGGATCAGTCCAACACAGTAGTGTTTGGAGTCCCGCTCGAGATTTTGAAATCATTTGAAGGTTTCCACATCACGAAGAAGGGGCAGTAGCGTGTTATATAAGAGAGATGGATAGGATTGCCCATTTTGGGGCGACCGCTTTTGCGTCGCTCTCTATACGGAGTTACCGTCGCCTGTTCGTTTCGCAGGCGATCGCTCTTTCGGGCACGTGGATGCAGATTGTCGCGCTCGGCTGGCTTGCGCTGCAACTCACCGGCTCGGGCGGGCAATTGGGATTGATCGTTGCCGCACAATTTTTACCGCTGCTTTTGTTTGCGCCGTGGGGCGGACTGCTTGCCGATCGTTCCGACAAGAAGATGATATTGCAGTACACACAATACGCGTATGTCGTCACGTCGATTGTACTGGGGTTACTTGTCGTAAGCGGACATATCGAGATATGGATGCTCTATATATTCGCGCTTGTGCTCGGGTTTGTGCGCGTGTTTGAAATGCCTGCGCGTCAGACAATCATTTCGGAACTCGTTTCTCCCGATCATCTGAAAAACGCCATCAGTCTCAATGCGTCCGTGAACAATCTTGCGCGCGCGATCGGTCCGTCTATTGGCGGTATCGTCATTGCAACAGCCGGTATCGGGTTCTGTTTTTTCTTTAATGCATTTACCTACGTGGTTGCCGCATACGTGCTCACGCTTATCCGGGAGAATGAAATAACGCGCTCCGCACCCGCATCGCGTGCACCGGGTCAGCTCAGAGCGGGCTGGGCCTACGTGTGGAATACGCCGCTTATCCGCGACCTTTTGATCATGATCACGATTATCGGAACGTTCACGTTTGAGTTCCAGATCTCGCTCGCGCTATTGGCAAAGGTTACCTTTGGTAGTGATGCAACCGCATACGCAGCGCTTATGTCCGCATTTGGTGCGGGTGCCGCTATCGGCGGCATTATCGCCGCAAGCCGCAGTGAGACAGGCCCTGCTCCGTTCCTGGGATTTGGCGCACTTGCGGGGTTCAGTATTTTACTCGCGTCTGTCGCGCCCTCGCTCGGACTCGCCATTGCAGGCATGGTGCTCGTGGGGTTCTTTACGGTAAATATGGTGTCGACCGCAAATTCCATGATCCAAATGGAGTCGCATCCGGAAATGCGCGGACGCGTCATGGCGATCTGGAGCATGGCGATGATGGGATCAACGCCGATTGGCGGCCCGATCATCGGATGGATCGGTGAATACACGGACGCCCGCGTGGCGCTCGCAACGGGTGGCGCTGCGATGCTGATCGCGGTTGTGTACGGGTACATCGCGCTCGTGCGCAAAAAGCCCGCCGACCACATCGCCCCCGACACCTCGCTCATCAAACTCGCCGAAACCCACCACGCGTAAAGATAAATAAGCGTTCATAGCGCAACCATAAAAGTACTGATAGCGTGAGTGCGGGCACCACAAGGTGCACCTGTATATAGAGGAGGAAACGGAATGAGGAAATTCGTCCTGGTTGCGGCAGTTGTTCTTGCTGCCAGCCATGTTTCGGCACCCGCGAGCGCACAGGGTGTCGGGATTTATGTCGGCCCCGGTGGCGCCGGCGTCACGGTCGGCCCGCAGGGACCGCCGTATGCCGGTCAGCGATACTACGATGATCGACCGCGCGGCTACTATCGCGAGGGTCCGCCTGTGCAGCGCTGCCGCACCATCTGGGTCGACCGCGGAGGGTGGACCGAGCGGGTTCGTACCTGCGACTACTGATCACGCGTTTCTACACGACATGCAAGGCGGGCCCCGTGCCCGCCTTTTTGTTTTGGGCGCGGGCACGATACGATGTGTGAATGCGTTCCCGAATAGCATTCATTGCGCTGCTGTTGCTTGCGCCATCATTTGTTTCCGCCGCGATTACCTCAGACCTACGGTACGGTTCAAAAGGTCCTCAGGTAAGTGAGCTTCAGCAATTTCTTATAGCGCAGAATATTCTCGTGGGAACTCCGACGGGAAATTTTTATACGATCACACAAAACGGAGTAAAAACATTCCAGCGACTTGTCGGTTTACCACAAACCGGCTTTGTAGGGCCGATGACGCGTGCAGAAATAAACGTACGCCTCCTCGGTGCGGCAAAAGCGTCGTCTACGCCCGCTGTGTCGACGCCGACCATTCCGGCCGTCACCGCATCGACATCGCCGGAGGTGGCGGCGTTAATTGCGCAGGTGCAAAAGATGCTTGGCGGTCTGCCGGGCGGTAATCAGTCGGCGGCTATCACGCAGACCGTTGCGACATCCACGACGCCGTTCGAGTTCGATCAAAAATGGCGCAATGCTGTCGTGAATTTGTTCTGCACCGATCGCTACGGCGGCGGGCTCTCGAGCGGTAGCGGTGTGATCATCGACCCGCGCGGCATCATCCTTACGAACGCGCACGTGGCACTCGATTTCTTGTTCCAGGATTGGCCGAACCCGAGCATCACTGAATGCGTTGTGCGCACGGGTATGCCTGCCTATCCTACATACAAGGCGATGCTTATCTATTTCCCGCAGGGATATGTGCAGGACACGGTATCTGCTCAGCCGGGCGCGAGCGACGACACCTTCCAATACGGCAAAGACGACTACGCGCTTTTGGTTATTACGGGGCCAAGTAACGCACAGGTATCAATGCCGGCATCATTCCCGTATATGCCGATGAACTTTGCTCCACCCGCGGTAAAAACGCCGGTGTATTTGTTGGGGTATGCATCCGAGTACGCGAGTTACGAAAGTCTCCAGCGCAGCCTCTACCAACTCGCGTCACCTGCAACGGTTGACGCACAGCAGGGATTGCAGGGGAGTCGAACGATCGATGCGGTCGCGTTCAACGGCAACGTGGTCGGGCAGCACGGCTCTTCCGGCGGCGCCGTCATATTGAACGGCGGCCAGATTGCGGGACTCATGACCTTCTTCGATCGTAATCCGGGCCAGACAACGTCGGAAAAGGTCCTCAATGCTATTACAACCGGATATATCGCCCGCGATTTTGAAACAGACACCACTGTGCCGTTTGCCACATTTATGGCAAATGACCCGTTATCGCTTGCTGCTCGTTTTGCCAGCACGACAGCTCCCGTGTACCAAAAGGCTTTTGCTCAAATGTGGAAGTCCCGCGGCATAACGATCCCCGGATACTACCAATAGCAAAAACCGACCGCGCTGCGGTCGGTTTTTGTAGGAGATGTGTCCGAGAGAACAATGATCCGACTAGTGTCGGAACATGCCACCGAACGCGTGATCCAATAGGTCGAACACGGTCGTTGTGATGGCTTTACCCGAGACGGGAGTTGATGTGCCGTTCATGCCGATCGGGAAGAGTCGATGGATACGGTGGAAGATGTCGTGCGTACCCATTGGCGGTGTGGTTGTGCCCGTCGGAGGAGTCGTCGTGCCCGTTGGCGGGGTCGTGGTTCCCACACCCGGTGTCGTTGTGCTCGTACTGGTCGAGCTTTGGCTGGTGAGTGTCATCTGCCCGCGCACGACGCCGCCCGGATAGGCGACGGAATGCACATTGGCGTAGATAATGCCTGCCTTCAGCGCATTACCGAGATCCGTCAGGGTTGTGATCGGCATGGAGCATCCTGTCGTGGTTGCATGGAGGTCCGATGCACTGACCGTCGATGTGGCGACGAGCGTGCCGTTTACATCGGTCGAGCTTGCGCTCGGGTGATACATATCGAGTACCACAGGACCGTTCGCCCCCGGGAGACCGCAGTGCAGGTGTGCCGCGGTGATGTCATCACCGTTCCACACACTCAGTACCTGCCACATCATCGTGGTGGTGGTAGGCGAACCGGTAGCGCTCGTCATGTCGAACCAGATCCGTGCGTGACCGGTCGTTGTTGCGGTGGACGTACCCACGCCGTTCGTCGACGTGCTCGTGGTAGCGGAAACAGGCGGAACCTGATTTGTCCCGCTCAAGTCGGCGTCGAACACGTACGAAGTGGTCGTTGTGCCTGTTGTTGACGTTGCCGTATCCGCGTACGCGAGCGTGGTGTACCCGATCGAAAGCGCAAGCGCGAGTGTTGCACCGAGTGCCAGATACCCGAGCTGTTTCGTAATTGTTTGATGCATATGTGTTTTCCTTATTGCTAATGTGCTGTGTCTTTTCGACCTGCAACGCATTGTTGAATACCGAAGGAGAAGAGGGCATGAAAGCACGGCAGTACGGATGCGCGGCCGCGTATGAAATAAGTCCGTCCCGCAGCGTGTATTAGAGAGTGAGAAGCAGCAATGATTCTCACCATGGTTTTAGAAGCTTAATTACAAGAAAGTATGACAAAGACACAATCCCTCATCGCTATTCCGGCCATCGCGGCAACACTGCTCGCGGGCGGAGCGCTCGCAGGGTATGCAACACTCGCTTCGGCGCAGACGGCAGACTCATCGACGGGTTCGGCAGTAGCGACAATGATGAAAGGTATGCGAGATCGCGGACCACACGTCCACGGTACCGTCACTGCGGTGAGCGGCACGACCATCACCATCACTGATGATCGACAGAACACGACGTACACGATCGACGCGAGTGCGGCTACGTTCAAGAAGGCCGCGGAAGGAACGGCTCCGACCACAGTAACGATCTCCGAGATCGCAGTAGGTGACACTATCAGTGCAATGGGGACCGTTTCCGGCACGACGGTCAAGGCGACCGAAGTACTGGAAGGCGACTTCGGTCGTGGCGGTCACGGCGGCATGGGCGGTCACGGACGAGGTCCCGGCGTTATGGGCACGGTTACGGCAGTCAACGGTTCGACCATCACTGTCACCGATCAGCGCAGCGGAACGAGCTATACGGTGAACGCAGGTTCGGCAACTGTTCAGAAGATGACAACCGGCGCGCTCAGCGACATCGTCGTGGGCGACACAATCGGTGTACAAGGCGATGTATCGGGCTCAACGGTAACAGCAAAGAACATCATGGATGATCTGCCTGTACCCCCGAACGGACCGTCTGCTGCTCCGACGCAGAATCAGTAATCAATCGACGACACAACACACTCCAGAGCGCGCAGGCCCCCGACGCTATCAGCACAGGGGGTCTGCGGCATGGAAGACCTGCACTTTCACACGTACTATGTCTCGCATGAGCGCAGCCGATACAGACGAAACGATTGCGTCCCGTGTTCAGGCGGGGGACGCGGATGCCTATGGCGAGCTCGTGGCCCGTTACGAAGCAAAGCTGCTTCGCTACGGCCGCAAGTTTCTTGCGCGCGACGAGGACCGGCAGGATATCGTGCAGGATGTATTCATCAGTGCGTACCAGAACATACAGAGTTTCGATACGACGCAGCGCTTCTCGCCCTGGATGTATCGCATCGCTCACAACGCATTCGTGAACGAAATTCGCAAGAACGAACGCAGGCCGCTGTTGCCGTTTGATTTCGATACGGTCATCCCGCATGCGGTCTACGAAGATCCCGCAGAGAGCGAGCGGGAACAGAAGGATATGCGCGCGTATCTTGAGCGGGGGTTAGGCAACATTTCGTCCAAGTACCGCGAAGTATTGGTGCTTCACTATTTCGAAGACATGGCTTACAAGGACATCGCTGATATTCTGCAGGTGCCGCAAGGCACCGTGGGTATCAGAATAAAACGGGCAAAGGAGGCATTGCGGGCACAGTACACAGATAAAAACTATGAATAACGAACATCACAAAAAGGAGTCATTGAAGGACGCGGTTCTTTCAAAGATCAAAGCGGGGGATGTGGCAATGAAGCCCCGACTGTATTTCACGTTGCAGGTGGGAGCTGTTGCGGTCGTTTCTGTTGTTGTTCTGATGCTCTCGATCTTTATATTCAATTTCATTCTGTTCTCCATTCGTATCAACAGTCACGATGCGTTCCTGGCGTTTGGCCCGCGAGGTATTCAGGGGTTCCTTATCTTCTTCCCATGGCTAACGCTCATGCTTGATGTGGTGATGATCGTCATACTGGAATGGCTCATACGTAAGTTTCGCTTCGGATACCGTATTCCGATGCTCTACATTGTGGGTGCGATACTAGCGCTCACATTCGTCGCCGGGTTTGCTCTCGATCGCGGAACATACTTCAACGACCGGCTCATGGATCGAGCAGAACACGAAGGCCTGCCGCCTCCGCTCGCGTTTATGTATCATGGTGCCCGTCATGCGCCGCACGACGGAATCTGTCGCTGTACGGTCACTGCTATTGAGAATTCGACAATCACGGTTGCCGATTTCCGCGACGGGGCGACAACGACCTACACAGTCCTCTTGCCGACTGATGATATACGAGCGACTTCGTCCAATATCAAAGTCGGAGACGTAGTGTTCGTTGCGGGGGACAAGGATGAGGATGGTACGATTCGCGCCTTCGGCGTACGAAAGGAGAGCGACAAAGGGTACCGGAGCCGACCGCCTCAAGAGATTCCTGCGCAGGAGCGAATGAAATAATATCGATGCCTCGAGTGTATTAAGAGTATCGTGCCGGTGCACGAGTATTCTCTTTTAACACAATCCCTGCGATACTCTCTTCATATGCCTAGTGTTCGCTCTCTTTCCGCGCGTCTCTCGAATACATATACATGGGCGAAGGCACATCTCTATATATCGGGACTTATCGCTATTGTGGTACTCGGCGGCGGCTACTATGCCTACGGAACGATTACGTCGACAGACGGGGAAACGCTGTATACGTTGGGTACCGTCTCCAAAAAAACCATCGTTGAATCCGTATCGGCATCCGGGCAAGTATCGGCCTCGAACGAGCTTTCCGTTACTGCCGACGTATCCGGCGATCTCACATCGGTGGCAGTAAAAGCGGGGCAGAAAGTCGGAGCCGGCGCAGTACTCGCGCGTGTCGATTCCTCGGACGCATATCGCACGCTTCGCGATGCGCAGGCAAATTTGGAAACCGCAAAACTCTCGCTGCAAAAAGTGCAGGCGCCCGCATCCGGTCTCACGCTCACGCAGGCACAGAATGCGCTTGCAGCGGCGGAAGACGCCAAGCGTACCGCCGACGAAAATCTTGCAAAAGCATATTTTAATTCAAACGGCGACATCGTCAGCGTCTTTTTGGATGTACCGGATATGGTGGCCTCGCTCGAGAGTATCCTTACCGGAACCGACGCCAATCGCTCACAGTGGAATATGGACTACTACGTAAACTCCATGCAGCAGTTCAATGACAAGGCGCAGATCTATCGCAATGATGCGTATCAGAAGTTCACGAAGGCAAAAGTATCGTACACAAGCGCATATGCGCAGTATCAGACGCTCGGAACGAATGCAACACCTCAGCAGACGGAGGCGATGTTGTCCGAGTCCAAAGATATGCTCGATGCGCTTGCAGAAGCGATCAAAAGTACGGACGCCTTTATACGGCTCTACAAAACAACAATGGAGGGTCAGCAACGGCCTGTCGGAGTTTCTGCAACAAACGCCATCACCACGCTCGGTGGTCTGAACACAAAAGCAACAACGCATGTAACGGCGATCGCTTCGGATTCTTCATCGGTGACTTCGGGCAAGCAGTCAGTTACAAGTTCGGCACGTTCGATTACGGAAAAACAGCAGTCACTCGCTGACATTCAGGACGGGGCTGATGAGCTTGATATCAAAAGTGCCGAATTGACCGTCATGCAACGGGAAAATGCGGTTCTTGACGCTCAGGCGGCGCTCTCCGACTACACGATTCGCTCGCCGTTTGCAGGAACAGTCGCGAACGTAGCTGCTAAAAGCGGACAAAAGATATCGAACGGCGGCGCAGTTGCGACGATTGTTACCGAGCGCAAAATAGCAACGCTTTCACTAAACGAGGTCGATGCCACAAAAGTCGCGCTCGGCGACAAGGCGACGCTTACATTTGACGCAGTCGAGGATCTGACCCTGACCGGTAGTGTCGACGAAATTGATACCGTCGGCACCGTTACGCAGGGGGTCGTAAGTTATACGGTAAAGGTTTCTTTTGATGCTCAGGACGAGCGGATCAAACCGGGGATGACCGTAAATGCTGCAATCATCACTGATTCCAAGACCGATGTGCTCTCGGTGCCGTCATCGGCCGTTAAGACGCAAAACGGTTCATCTTATGTGCTTGTATTTACCCCGCCGCTTACCGAGGCCGGTAGTGCGACCGGCATCACGTCGAAGACCGAGCCTGAGCGTGTAACCGTACAAACGGGTATTTCAGATGATGTCACGGTTGAAATTCTTTCCGGACTTGAAGAGGGTCAACAAATCGTGACGCGTACCACAACCGCGACGGCAAGTTCGGCCACCGCCTCGGCGCGCACCTCAGGCGGGACGACGCGCACGAGTGCCGGCGGACCACCCGGCGGCGGAATTCGCTTTTAGGCTGCTCGAGTATGCTCGAAGCAACCAACATCAGAAAAACATACGGCTCGGGTGACACCGCGTTCGAGGCGCTCAAGGGCGTGAGCTTTACTATTAACGACGGCGAATTCGTCGCCATTATGGGCCCGTCGGGATCAGGCAAATCGACATTGATGCACATACTAGGTTGTCTCGACACGCCGACATCAGGAACGTACCTGCTCGACGGAAAAGACGTATCGCAGTTGGGCGACGACGAGCTTGCAGACATTAGAAAAGACAACATCGGATTTGTGTTCCAGGCGTTTAACCTGTTGCCGCGCACAACCGTTCTCAGAAACGTAATGTTACCCCTCGTCTACGCGGGCATGGAGGAAGCCGAGCGCGAGAAGCGCGCCGCGCAGGCGCTGTATGCGGCAGGGATGACGGATACACATTTTCAGCACAAAAGTAATCAGATTTCCGGCGGTCAGATCCAGCGCGTTGCAATCGCGCGCGCTCTTGTAAATAATCCGACGCTTATTCTTGCGGACGAACCGACCGGAAATCTTGATACGAAGACGGGCACTATTGTACTCGGCACGTTTCAGCATTTGAACCGTGAACTCGGTCGAACTATTGTGCTTATTACGCACGAGCCCGATGTGGCCGAACATGCAGAGCGCATCATCACGATCCGCGACGGGGTGATTGTGTCTGACAAAAAAACGCACGCGCGCCGCCATGCGCATAATGGAATCGTATGAAGATCAACGACCTCGTACACGAGACATACAGTGCGCTCTCCGCAAACAAGGTGCGCTCAGGACTGACGATACTCGGTATCGTCATCGGTATTTCGTCGGTGATCGCCATGGTGTCGATCGGTACCGGTGCATCCAAAAGCATCTCCTCAAGCATTGAATCGCTCGGATCAAATCTGATCCAGGTACTTCCCGGGGCCTCGCGCGGCGGCCAGGGATTCGGCGCCTCCGGGGGCCGCGGTAATGCAAAGACGCTTACGATTGATGACGCCAAAGCGATCGAAGGTGTGGCTGATGTAAAGGCGGTCGACCCGGAAGTTACGGGCCGATACCAGATTACCGCAAAGGGAACAAACACGAATACGACGGTTAACGGCGTTTCGAGCACCTATCCCGATATTCGGAATCTCCAGATTGCCGAGGGGTCGTTTATCTCCGACTCACAGAATCTTTCTGCGGCGAAGGTTGCCGTGTTGGGACCGACAACCCGAAACGACCTGTTCGGCGAAGGCACTGAAAGTGTCGGTCAATCGATCCGCATAAAAGGTATCGAATTCAAGGTTATCGGCGTCACTGTCGCAAAAGGAGGAAGCGGATTCACGAATCAGGACGACATGATTTATATTCCGGTCACGAGCGCTCAGCGCTATTTTTCGGGGGACAAGTATCTGACGACTATCGCGGTACAGGCGGAGACATCTGAAAGCATGTCGCAGGTGCAGGCGGACATCACGGCGTTATTGCTTGATCGACATCATCTGGATGAGGCAAGTGCGGATTTCAGTATTTTTAATCAGAATGACATTCTCTCGTCAGCCTCGTCGATCACCGCAACGCTGACGTACTTGCTCGCCGCAATCGGCGGCATATCGCTCTTAGTGGGCGGTATCGGGATCATGAATATGATGCTTACTACCGTGACGGAGCGGACGCGCGAGATTGGTTTGCGCAAGGCAATCGGTGCGCGCAAAGCGGATATCAGTGCGCAATTTTTGGCGGAAGCGGTCGCACTGACCGTTGTCGGGGGCGTCATTGGTATCGCGCTCGGCTGGGGTATCTCGTTGCTCGTGAACCTCACCGGAGTCGTGCAGACGAGTGTTTCGATGTCGTCGATCGCCCTCGCGTTCGGCGTATCAGCAGCGATCGGTATAGTGTTCGGCTACTACCCGGCACGACGCGCCGCGGGACTCAACCCGATCGAAGCCCTGCGGTACGAATAATTACAAGTAACACACATTGTATGTATGCAAAAAGTCTCATTATCGGAGTAGTGATCGGTGGCGCAGTATTCGGCGGTAGCGGGTACTTCATCGCGACTCAACAGTCGTCGTCTCAAAATTCTCGCCAATTTGCAGGAGGTCAAGGCGTCGGCCAATTCAGAGGAGCACGCGGTGGTGCCGCCGGGAACGGTACGTTCGGAGCAATCATCGCGAAGGACGAGAAATCTATTACGGTGAAGGATCAAGCCGGTAGTACGAGGATCGTTCTTCTCGCGGAAAGTTCTCAGATAAACAAAACGGCAACCGGAACGGTCGCGGATCTATCAATCGGAACGAACGTTATGGTTACCGGCGAGGCAAATCAGGACGGTAGTCTGACGGCGCAATTTGTACAAATCCGACCCGCAGGAGGGCAAGGATTCGCACCGCGTGCGACACAATAATAAGTCGTAGAGGTCAAGACGAGGTCGGTAATTGATGCGCTTCAGGTTCGTCTCATGAGGGTACGGCAGCAATGCTGTGCACTTATAAGATAGAACTCAAACATGAATATAATTACCTCTAAGTTCATTGCCTCCGGCGTTATAGCCGCGACGCTGCTTACGGCGGCGCCGGCATTCGCAGATTCCGGTAACGGCAACAACGGCCTCCATCGAGGTGTATTTGCAAAAATCCTCAAGGAAAACCGACAGGATCGGCGCGAAGACCGGAAGGACGATCGCAACGAAAAGAAGCATGCGACCTCAACGACTGCGACGACAACCAAGTCATTTGTGGTCGAAGGCACGCTCACTGCTATCAACGGCACGACGCTTACGGTCCAGGGACCGCGCGGCGCAGTCTATACGGTGAACGGATCCGGTGCAGCATTCGTCGGTCATGAGAATGTCGCCATCGGCTTGAATGCCTTCAAGGTGAACGACAAGGTCGCCGTGACCGGTACGCTTTCAGGTTCGACCATCATCGCAACCAAAGTGAAAGATAAGTCTGACATGTCGGGCAAGGTGTCCCAAGCCTTTAAGGCAGGAATCGTGACCGGCATTAACGGTACTACCGTTACAATCGGTAACTTCGGCTCAACCGGAACCACGACCTTCGTGACGAATTCGTCGACGAAGTACAAGGTGAACGGTACCGCCGCAAGCTCAAGCGCGCTTTCGCTCGGTTCGCATGTGCTCGTGCTCGGTACAACAAGCGCAGGCTCGACCTCGGTTAACGCATCCGTCGTTGTGATCCTCACGGAGGGACTCAACTGGATACGTCACTTCTGGCGATAATATTGTTCGCAGCTGAACGATACAAAACGATCCCGAACGGGGTCGTTTTGTATTGGTATACTTGTGGCACGTATGAAATGGCTGATCGCGATCGTACTCGTCGCACTTGTTGTGATCGGCTACACGGTATTTTCGTTTACGCGTAAAGTCGGTGTATCAACCGCGCTTATTCGAAACACCATCCCGTACACCCTTAAGGGACCCGGAACAATATCGGTACTCGTACTCGGAGACAGTACAGCGGTCGGAGTAGGGGCGCGCGTCAAAGAGGAATCGCTCGCGGCACTTTTCGCGGATGCGGTGCATGCAACGAATGTGGAGAACCGCGCCATTTCGGGAGCGCGTATCGCGGATATTCCCGCAGAGATAGAAACGGCCACTGGGCGTTCGTATACGTATATTCTGCTTGGCGTCGGTGCAAACGATATCGTCCGCTTCAAAAACGCCGAAACGGCAGGTGAGGAGCTCGCGCAATCGCTTCGCATACTTCCGGAGCATCAGCATCTCATCGTCTATATGGCCGGCAATGTCGGCGGCACGCAATTGTTTCCCTTTATTCTCAATGGCGCGTATCTAAATCTGACCGTGAAGTACCACGGCATCTTTAAAACGAAGGTTGAGGAAGCCGGAGGCGTCTACATCGACTTGTACGAAGACCCCGATACGGACCCGTTTATCCGTGACCCCGAGCGCTACTTCGCTGCAGACGGATTCCACCCTTCATCGGCCGGATACCGGGTATGGTTCGAAAAGATCGTCCCTGTGCTAGAGTGACCCCCTTATGTTGATAGATGATGTAACAATCCGACTCATAGCCGGCAGCGGCGGTAACGGCGCCGTTGCGTTCAATAAGACCCGACTGAACCTTGGTCCCGTGGGCGGAGACGGCGGTCGCGGCGGCAACATCTATTTGGAAGGCGTTTCTAATATCGACGCCCTGCAATTCTTTGCCGCGAAAAAAGAGATCAAGGCAAAATCGGGAGAGAACGGCCGCGGTCAGTTCGTGGACGGCACCGCCGGATCTGATCTCGTGCTGTATGTGCCGGCAGGCACTATTGTGCGTAATGTCGATTCCGGCTTCGAAAAGCACATCACAAAAGTCGGTGAGCGCATCCTTGCAGCCGGCGGCGGTCGCGGGGGTCGCGGTAACTATAAATTTCGATCTTCGACCAACACGACCCCAAAAGAGGCTGAAGAGGGAACGCCAGGGGATGTTGTCGATTACCAATTGGAACTTCGCCTCATTGCCGACGTCGGGTTTGTCGGTCTTCCGAACGTCGGTAAATCGTCGCTGCTTAATGAGCTGACTAATGCAAAAAGTAAGGTTGCCAATTACCAGTTCACGACGCTGGAGCCGCATCTCGGAGCGTATTACGGACTGGTGCTCGCGGATATTCCCGGATTGATCGAGGGGGCGAGCGACGGCAAGGGGCTGGGAATGAAATTTTTGCGACACATAGCCCGCACAAAGACCTTGTTTCATTTTCTAGCCGCCGACAGCGAGGATGTCTATGCCGACTATACGACGGTTCGCGCTGAGCTTGCCGCCTACAGCGAAGAGTTGGCAGAAAAACCCGAACATGTGTTCCTTTCGAAATCTGACGCAGTATCCGAAGAAGATCTTGCAAAAAAACTTGCGTCCCTGAAAAAGAAAAAAATTAACGCAACACCGCTTTCACTGCTTGATCCCGCATCCATCGACCATGTGAAAAAGGTCCTCAATGCCATCCAGGCGGAAAAGACTCATGACGAGGAGGCTGAGGCCGCAAAGCTGGCTGCCGAGGAAGCGGCACGACGGGCGGCTGAAGAGGAAGAGGACTCGAAGCGCGACTGGTAAGGGTGGAGGAGATTCTATTTACGCAACGCGCGTCGTGTATACGACCAGCCGATGTGTGTACGTGCTTCCGTCCGTTGTAGGCTCACCGGCACACGTGATGAGATTCAGTCGGCGACCGTCCTTTTTGCCGAACAGCATTCCGGATGTCAGTTCACCGAGTTGATACACGCGACTGTCGTTCACGGTGAACGTCAGTCGCTCTCCTGCGGAGTTTTCTACGTAGACCTCGCTACCCACTTTCAAGTATCGTAGCTTCTCGAAAGCAGCGTAGACGTGCGCATCGATGACGGCACTACCGATATTGCCGGGAATCGTACCGCCCCTGTACCACCCGACGTCAGTTGAGTTTCCGTCCGGGACATCCATTTCGCCCTTTTCGTTGAGGCCGACCGACTCGATCGGGGCATTGAGTCCGATCGAGGGGATGATGAGTCTCACCGGATGAGCAGTGACTTTGCCGAGTGATTTTTGGACGACGACTGTGGCAGGAGTGGCTTTGCGCGCAGCTTCTTCCGCTTCGATCACGGAAGCGGATGATGTACCGGACGTCGCAAATGTGAGCACGCTCGGAACCTCAATCAATGAGATGATGTTGATATTCTTAAACGGGATGCCCGGGGTCGTTATCGGCTCGCTCTCGGGTATTGTATCCGCTGCGGCCTTAACCGTTTGTACTCGAACCGTGTACGGCGACGACAGATACGCTGCGACAGAAAAAGCGAAGACGAATGAAAGGGTGAGTGAAATAAGAAGTGATCGTTCTGATTTCTGCATGAATCCGATCGTAAGCGACTTCATCTGCTTCGCCAAATTTTCATGAATTGTGCATAACAAAAAATCGCACACGGAGTGTGCGATTTTTTTGATGCAATTATTTTACTGCTCGGTGCCTGCGTTCTGAGAGTCCGTGATGCCCTCGGCGCCCTTGCACGCCTTTACGGATTCCTTATACGTCTTCCACGAGCTTTCTTTGTTTTTCTGCCACGTCAGCTTTGCGCCCTTTGTTGCGGTTGCGAAATCGCTCCACGCCTTTTTTACAGCGGTCTTTACGGCTGTTGCGTCTGTCCCTGTATATGCGGCGGTCAACGCTGCGGCTCGGGCGGTATATGCGGCAGCGACGGCCTGAGTTTGGAGTGCTGCTCCTGTTGAGAGCGAGGTCTCTCGTGCGGAGACGGCTGCGGCAACGCAGGCGATGTCGACTATCTTATCTCCCGCGCCGTCTCTCATTGCGCGCGAGGTAGAGGCGGGCCGTTCATTCATCGGCGCTTTTCCTCGTTCATGCATTACGGCGCCCGATGAGGAGCCCATGATAAAAAGCGAACCAAGTGCTGCAGCGAGCCACGCTTTCATAAAAAATGACTGTTGATCTACCCTTTGATATCTCATCAGTGTATCCCGATATACAGCGCCGGTTCATGCGTCTGTGTATAAGCGCGCGATATACTTATGCAGAACGACCGCACCATGCGGCATTTCTCTCATGACTTTTTATCGACCCCTACACACTGAAACCGATCTGCCCGACACGTTCCCGTGGGCTCATACACAGAGTGAGGTATTGGCGATACTCCGGTCCGGGGAGAACGGTCTTACCGAAGAAGACGCACTCAAGCGACTCTCTGTGTTCGGTGAGAACGAGATCCGTGCGCGAAAGCACACGCAAGCAATCATCATACTGGGCCGACAGTTTATGAGTCCGCTCATTTTTATTCTGGTTGCGGCCGCAGCTATAACGATCGTGCTCAATGAGCTCGTCGAGACGTTTGTGATCGTGCTCGCGGTCGTCGTCAACGCAGGGCTCGGGTTCTATCAGGAATATCGCGCCGAAAATACGCTTGAGCGTCTGGAAGTCTATATGCGTGAGCGTGCCCGTGTCATCCGCGCCGGCCATGAGCACGAGATAGAATCCTCATACTTGGTGCCGGGCGATCTTGTCCGCCTATCGCTCGGTAATCGAGTTCCCGCAGACGTTCGAATCGTAAGCGAAACGGGCCTCTATGTTGATGAATCATTTTTGACCGGCGAGTCCATGCCCGTTCAAAAGCATACCGATATGGTCTCGGAGGGTGCGCAGGTAACCGAGCGCACCAACATGGCATTTGCCGGTGCGCTGGTCGTGGAAGGCTCGGCGACGGCGGTTGTCGTAGGGACAGGTAAGCATACGGAGATCGGCCGAATCGCCGAGCTCGTGAGTATTTCACACGACGAGGCAACACCCTTGCAGCGATCACTATCAAATCTTGCGTGGGTAATCTTCGGCGGAGTATTTGCGATAGTTACGGGACTCTTTTTTCTTGGCATCTCCCGTGGGGAGCCCATATTGGAAATGCTTTTGCTTGCCGTTGCAACGGCAATCGGTGCGGTTCCCGAAGCGTTACCGATTGCGTTGACCGTCATCCTCGCGGTCGGGGTAGAACGCATCGCCGCTCGGCGGGGGATTATGCGATCGCTCGCCGCCGCCGAAACACTGGGTTCCACAACCATCGTCATGACCGACAAGACCGGTACTCTTACGCAGGCAAAGATGCAGGTCACCGCGATCCTTTCCAAGCATCAGCTCGTGCGAGGGCTGCTTGATTCCGAGCACGCAACCGACGAAAAGCAGCTTCTTTCTGATGCCTTGCTTGCGACCGAAGCAACACTTGAAAACTCATCCGTTGAGCGGAGTGCATGGGCGTTCATTGGGAGGCCCTTGGAGAAAAATATTGCTCTGGCCGCGAACGCAGCAGGGCTCGACGTTCTTTCGCTGACGACGACGCGTCGCGAAACAGTCCTGCCGTTCAACTCGACCAATAAATTTTCCGCGGCTCGAGACGCGAAAACCGGACATGTTGTCGCCCTTGGTGCACCCGATGTGCTTTTGCAGCACGCGGATGTCACGAAGGATGAATATATTGCGATCGAATCAATGATCAGGAAGCTGAGCGAAGAGGGAAAGCGGCTCGTCGGAGTTGCCCGCATCGAGGCGCCGGGTCGAAAGAAGATTGATTTCGACAAAGTGAATAACATGTCATTCACGGGAATCATTGTTCTGTATGATCCGATCAGGCCGGATGCCAAGGACGCGGTTTCGCGGATCGAAAACAAGGGTGCGCGGGTTGTCATGCTGACGGGTGATCTGAAAGGTACCGCGATGGCTATGGGGCGGGAGCTTGGCTGGGACGTGACGGAGGCGAACGTTATGACGGGAGCCGAGATTCGGCAGCTCTCCGATCTTGAGCTTGAGGCTCGCCTTCCGCTCATCAAAATCTGCGCGCGTGTCACACCCGAGGATAAACTGCGCATCGGAAAGCTATTTCAGGAACGCGGGGAGGTTGTTGCCATGACGGGAGACGGCGTCAACGACGCTCCGTCTTTGAAAGCGGTGAACATCGGTATAGCGCTGGGTTCCGGCACGGATGTAGCAAAGAGTGCGGCGGACCTTGTGCTTTTGGACGACAGTTTTGAGACGATTGTGCTTGCAATCGAAGAGGGCAGGCGGATCATTTCGAGTATACGAAAAACATTTGTCTACCTGATGTCGAACTGTCTCGACGAAGTGTTTCTGATCGGAGGTGCGCTCATTTTGTCGCTCCCGCTGCCGCTCTCGGCAATACAGATTATTTGGGTCAATTTCTTCACGGGTTCGCTACCGGCGCTCGCATTCGCGTTTGAAGAAAATCGGGATGTCGGCATAGAGCGCTCACATCGTGCGATATTCAGTCGCGAAGTGCAGTACATAACGTTTGGAGTGGGCATCCTTACTTCATACTTACTGTTCGTTCTCTACGCCGGCCTGCTGCATTTCGGGGTGCCGCTTGATGTGACGCGCACCGTCCTCTTTTTGAGTTTTGCAGGCTACATTCTCATTATTTCGTACTCAATAAAAAGTCTGCATTCCGGATTGTTCAGCTATCCGCTTTTTGATAATCGGGCGTTGAACTGGGGAGTCGGCTCGGCGGTTCTTCTGCTCACGCTTTCGATGCTGGTTCCGTTTTTGCGAGATCTGCTCGATCTGGTATTGATCCCGCCGATATGGCTCGCATTCGTGGCGGCGTGGCTCATATTCAATGTGAGCCTCGTTGAGGGGGCGAAATGGATGTTCAGGCATTTCCACACCGAATAAGGACACAATTGCTATACTGAACATATGAAAGGAACCCAGGCGCAATATTATTTTCTACTGGCACTCCTCGCGGGGGCACTGTGGGTCGCGTTTTTGGTTGTTAAACCCTTCTTCTCTGCGCTTGCCCTTGGTGCGGTGTTTGCGGTGGTTTTGCAGCCGGTATATCGCCGGATCCTCAGCTCAGTGGGCGGCAAGCCGTCGCTCGCGGCGCTCTCAACCGTTGCGGTCAGTATTATTATTGTGCTGATACCGGTCATTTTTGTTTCGCTGCAGCTGCTGAAAGAAGCCCAAACGCTGTATACATCGCTGAACGATACCGACACGCAGCGGGTGTTTTCGCAGTGGGTCGCGGTGAACGGTCCGAAGGCAGATCACTATATACCAAACGCGTCACAGTCGCTGCGAGAAATTTCCGCAGGCTTTGATGACTACGCACGAACCGCCGCCTCGTGGATCGTGCTGAATATCGGAGCCGCGTTCTCGTCGATCGCGTCACTCTTTCTGGACCTGTTTATTTTCTTTGTAACGCTCTATTACTTGCTGCGCGACGGCGGACGGCTGAAGCAGTACCTAATCGAACTGTCTCCGCTGAATGACAGCGACGACGAACATATCGTCAATAAGCTTGAGGTAGCGGTTAACTCTGTGGTGAAAGGTAAACTTGCCATCGCCGTCATTCAGGGTGTTCTTGCGGGTATCGGACTTGCGATTTTCGGCGTGCCGAATCCCGTTGTGTGGGGACTTGTGGCGGTTGTCGTGTCGCTCATACCGCCGGTCGGGACTGCACTCGTGTTAGTTCCCTCCGTTGTGTATCTCATGATTGCCGGCGCATTGCCGTCTGCGATCGGTCTTACCGTGTGGGCAGTCGGCGTCAGTGTCATAGACAATGTGATCGGACCCCGTCTCATCGGCGGGGGAATGCAGATCCACCCGCTGTTGGTGCTCCTGTCGGTTCTCGGTGGCCTCGCGCTGTTCGGACCCGTCGGGCTGTTTTTGGGACCGCTTTCGATCGCGCTTTTGCTCGCGCTGCTTTCCCTCCACTCATTTATTGCGCCGGAGAGCAGTAAGAAGACGTTGCCGCCGGAGTCACTATCTCTATGATGAAAGAACAAAACGGATTACGAGTTGTTTCTGTTATCGTGGTGCTTGCCGTCATTGCCGCCGCAGCGTATATCATGGCGCGACCGGGCTCGGAAAAACCCTCCATCGGAGAGGATTCGGATCCGCGCGCACGAATGATGTCGTATATCGGCGCCTCGGAATACGATGTTGATTTCTTGTACCCGGATAGTTACACGCTGATTGAACATGATGTGGGTAATCAGGCAGAACGCCCTCACCATACGATTACACTTGTACGCAACGAAGACTACGCCCGTATGGGCACAGACGGCGAAGGTCCCACGGCGATTACAATCGATATATTCGGGAATGCCCAGGATGCTCTCGGACTTGAGCGATGGATACGGAATACGTCGGTTTCCAATTTCAAACTTTCGCGGGACCAGACGCTTTCCACGTCCACCGTTGCAGGCCTTGATGCGCTGTCGTACACCTGGGACGGCCTCTACACAGGGGAAAGTACCGTGGTTCGGATCGACTCACGCATCTTCATGTTCTCGGTAACCTACATGGATACCGCTGCGCCGATACGCGATCATTACACCAAGCTTCTCAAAGGCGTCCGATTTCATTCGCCGTCTCGGTAGCTATTTTGGGGCTCTGCACGGCCCTCCTTGCGCTTGAATACGCGGCGCAGTACACTTATTACTTAGGACTCCTAAGTAATGAACATGAGCGAATTATCGCGTTCAGCAACCGCATACGGCGAGCTCTCGGGACTGTTTTTCGAGACGCGTCAGATCATCCGGCAGAATTTGCCGGGGGCAAAGCGTTCAGATCCGAACGCGTGGTTGCGTTTGCAGACGATTCGTTTCATCAGCGAGGCCGATGCGCCGACAATGCACGATGTCGCGGCATACTTGCGAGTAAAGGCGCCGTCTGCAACATCGCTGATAGCCCACCTTGTCTCGCAGGGGCTTATTGCACGACGGCCGGGACGCGATCGTCGCGAAGTCATTCTTTCGGTGACTCCGGCGGGGCGTCAAGCTCTCATGGAATACGGAGAGCAGTCCGAAAAAATGATGCGGACTACATTTTCGACCCTGGACGAGTCGGAAGTCGGTTCACTGTGTGCAATCTTAAAAAAACTCATCCGCGGCAACGCGAAGTCGACGAATTAATCAATTTTGTAATATGAACTCTATGTTTGATCGGATCCGTACCCTCTACCGCACGCTGGTGCGCCGTCTCAAAAAGAACGGCTGGAAGGTGAACACCGCGATCGCGGTTGTTCTGTTTGCGGTGGTATTCGGTCTGGGTGCTTTTTTGAGCTCTTCGCCTGCCGAAACGGAGGTGGCGGCCCAGGCGCGACAGGTAGAGGTAAAGAGTGTAGCGGAGCTTTCGTCGGATCAGCCCAAGCTGTCCATCGTAGGCCTCGTCTCGTCGAAATCCGAAGCGACTGTTCGCGCAGAAAAGTCCGGTCAGGTCACGTCCGTGAATCGATCGCTCGGCGACAGTGTGTCTGCGGGTACGATTGTCGCGTCGATAGAGAACGCGTCCGAAAATGCGGCGGTACTTTCCGCGCAAGGGGCGGTTGATGCGGCTCAGGCCGCACTTGCTAAGATTTCCGGCGGTTCGCGCGACGAACAGAAGGCAATTTTGCAGTCATCGGTTGAGATATCGCAAAGCAGCTACATTTCAGCGCAGTCCACCGCGGTCAACGCACTGCTTTCTTCGTTTGCGACCGTTGACTCCTCGGTGCGCGGTACGGCCGATCCCATGTTCTCCAATCCCGATTCGTTCAGTCCCCAATTTAATGTCCTGAGCTCTGATTCTCAGCTCACGACTAATATCAATAATGCTCGCGTGACCTTGGGGCCGATTCTTGAGCGAGAGGCTGCGCTTTCCAAGTCCATCAGCACGGCTTCGGACCTCGTAGCTGAGCTTGATAAGGAAGAAGCAGATCTCCGAGCGGTACGTTCGTTCTTTGATCAGATAATCCGTGCCCTGAATTCAGGCGTGCCGTCGCAGAATGTTTCCGCATCAACCATTGCTACCTATCAGGCAAGTGCGATTGCAGCCCGTGCGTCCGTCAACGGAGCGCTTGCGTCGATCTCAGGCGCAAAGGAGAACCTCGCGGCAAAAAAGCAGGGAATCACGGTCGCTCAAAAGAATCTTGAACAGGGTGTAACCGGAGGTCAAAAAGAAGACGTGGCCGGCGCGCAGGCGGGTCTCAAGCAGGCGCAGGGCTCGCTCGCAGCAGCGCGAGCAAACCTCGAAAAGACTTATATTCGCGCTCCTATCTCCGGCACTATCAATTCATTCTCGTTGAAGCGCGGTGATTATGTAGCGATGCAGTCACCGGTGCTTACGGTTGCAAACAACGGTGCGCTCGAGATCGTCGCCTATGTGACGGAAAATGACGCAAAAGACATCGCGGTCGGCAGTACCGTTGCGATTGAGAACGGCGGATCCGGCATCGTGACCCGCGTGGCCCCCGCACTTGATCCGGTCACCAAAAAGATAGAAGTCCGCATCGGTGTTTCCGGCGCTGCGGACCTCATTAACGGTCAGTCCGTAATCGTAGAAATCAACCGTGCGAACGCCCGCATCTCTTCCAAGATCGACAAAGTAACGGTGCCGATTTCCGCGATTAAGATCGGTGCCGATCAGACTCTGGTATTTACTGTCGGCGAAAATAATGCCTTGGTCGCACATGTCGTGGAGGTCGGTGAACTGCTCGGTGATCGTGTTGTTATCACGGACGGTGTAACCGCAGATATGAAGATCGTGACCGACGCTCGCGGTTTGCGCGACGGTCAGACGGTGACCACGCAATAACAACACCATGCTTCCTCTCTGGCAGTTTTTTATTGAACGAAGGCAATTCACGATACTCGTGATCGTGGCCTTATCTCTGTGGGGTATTGTTGCCGCGTTTCAAATAACCAAGGAGTCCACGCCGGACGTGTCCATCCCGGTGGGCGTTGTTTCGATTGTAATGCCGGGGGCATCGCCCGAGGATGTGGAACGGCTTATAACCGATAAAGTCGAAGAGCGTCTTGCGAACCTGCCCGACATGAGCAAGATCACGTCGAACTCGCGCGAGAGCCTCTCTGTGGTGATCGTCGAGTTCAACGCTGACGCCGATCTCGATAAATCAATCCAAAAGCTCAAGGATGAAGTTGATAAAGTCGTCCCGGATCTGCCGGAGGATGCTACGACGCCGGTGGTTAGTGACGTAAATCTTTCTGATCAGCCGATCCAGTTCATCTCGGTATCTGCTGACCTCCCCCCTCAGCAATTCGCTGAACTCGGCGATGCGCTGAAAAGCGACCTTCAGGCAGTGAAAGGCGTAAACCGTATTGACGTAGCCGGCGTGCGTGACCGCGAAATCCAAGTGGTCGTGCGGAAGGAAGAGATATCTCGTCTCGGTATTTCCTTGCAACAGGTGATCGGAGCGATTGCTGCCTCCAACGCCTCGCTTCCGATCGGCTCCATAACCGTCAACGATATTTCATATGCGATCGACTTCCAGGGAAGCATTGATTCCTCCGCTGATATAGGAGGTATCGCGATTTTGAACGTTGCCGGCCAAGTCGTGTATTTGCGTGATATTGCCGACGTTACGGACGGAGTCGTCGATGCGCGCTCGTATTCGCGTATAGCTATCGAGGGCAAGCCGTCGCAGCAGGCGATGACGCTCTACGTATTTAAGGTTCGCGGTGCGGACATTACCGATGTAACCGCGGCGGTAAAGGCTCGCTTGGTACAGCTTCGAGAGCCCGGACAATTGCTCGACGGGTCTGATGTCGTCATCTCATACGACTCTTCCGAGGAGATCAGTAAGAGTCTCAAAGAGCTCACCCGAACCGGACTTGAAACTGTTGCGCTGATCATGCTTGTTTTGTTTGCAACCATCGGCTGGCGCGAAGCGGTCGTTGCCGGACTTTCTATTCCGTTATCGTTCTTTATTGCGTTCATCGGGCTGCTGTATACGGGGAATTCCTTTAACGTTGTGTCGCTCTTCGCACTCATTTTGGCGATCGGCATCCTTATCGATGCGGGGATCGTGATTGTCGAGGCGATCCACACGCGCACGCGTCTGTATCACGACAAGAAGCGCGCTGCGATTGAATCCTTGCACGAATACGCCTGGCCGCTTATCGGAGGAACCATGACGACCGTCGCCGTGTTTTTCCCGCTGTTCTTCATTTCCGGCATCGTCGGGGAGTTTATCGCGTCGATTCCGTTCACCATCATCTTTGTTCTCATCGCATCGATTTTTGTCGCGCTCGGTCTCGTGCCGACGCTTGCCAACATGTTCGAGGGTCAACATGAGTCTGAGATCGCAAAAAAACAGGACGAGTACGCCGAGCTTGCTCGCGTGTGGTACGCCAAACATCTCCGCACGTTCTTGCACAATAGAAAGCTGCAGAATTGGTTCCTCATCGCCATGGGCGCGGGTCTCGTTGTTGCGATCATGCTGCCGGTGTTCGGCATCATGAAAGTCAGCTTCTTTCCGGGTGACAACGGCGATATCGTGTTCGTTGATATTGAGAAACCGTCCGGCACTACGCTCAACTCCACTGACTTGACCGCGCGTGCTGCCGAGGAACTTTTGTACGGGGATCCGAACATTGAGTCACTTGTGACAACGGTCGGTTCGCAAAGTTCATTTTCCGACACGACAGGCATGGGACCGCAATCTGACCCGCGCTTTGCGAACATAACCGTGAACCTCGTCGAGGATCACGAAAAAACGTCGGCCGAAATGGTTGAAGAAATCAAACAGAAGATGGCCGCGATTAAGTCGGCGGAGATTCGTGTGGGTGAGCTCTCGGGCGGACCGCCGGTGGGTGCTGCGGTGCTGGTGAAGTATCTGGGCAAAGATCAGGCCACACTGAATACGGTAATCGCGCAGGCCCGCGAGGCGCTAGAACGAACAGAAGGGGCAACCACCGTTGACTCATCGAATAAGTTCGACGGGACACAGTACGAGCTGTCCATCGACCGGGCAAAGCTTGCGGCGCTCGGTTTGTCACCCGCGACCGTTGCAGCGACGCTCCGTACCGCCGTCTCGGGCGCAACAGCAACAAAGATCACGGGAGGCGACAAAGATGTCGAGATTGTGGTGTCGTTGAATCTCAATCCTAATGCGACCGATCCGCACGATGCGAATAACACTACTATCGACAGCTTGCGCCAGATACCGCTCGTTACACCCAACGGCAGCTCCGTGCTTCTTGGCTCCGTGATATCTGAAGGCGTGTCACAGTCTAATGCTGCCATCGCGCATGAAGGGCGACAGCGAGTCATGACACTTTCAAGCGCGGTACTCCCCGGGTACACACCCGCAGAAGTGCTCGCATCGTTCCATAAGGAGTTTCCGACCGAAAAGCTTCCGGCAGGCATTACCGAATCAATCGGCGGTGAAAACGAGGAAACGAACAAATCATTCGCTGAGATGGGTCTTGCGCTCGTTGCGGGCCTCGGGCTCATGTTCGTAATTCTCGTACTCGCGTTTGACTCGTTCCGATTCACGACGTTCCTGCTTTCGATCGTTCCGCTATCGCTCATCGGTGTGTTCTTCGGTCTCACAATCACGCTTCAGCCGTTGTCGTTCCCGTCCATGATGGGTCTCATTGCGCTTGCCGGCGTTATCATCAATCACGCGATCATTCTCATGGATGCAATCATTAAGCGTCTCGCGGAGGGAAGCGGCAAAACGTTCGCGGACATCGTTGTCGAAGCGGCGACCACCCGATTGCGACCGATCATTCTGACTACGCTTACGACCGTGATCGGTATGGTGCCGCTAACGTACGCGTCCGCGCTATTCGGTCCGTTGGCGCTCTCGATCCTGTTTGGTCTTACGTTTGCGATGATTCTTACACTCGTACTAATTCCGGTCCTCGTATTCCGATGGCCGGGCAAACTGCCTGAAGGAATTGTCCGGGAGTAATGTGTTGCCGTCGGCCATGTACGAGGGCGCTGTAATGCCGGTTGAACGCGCCGGTGGCGCAGCATCAGTTCGGTCTGCGTCGGACGTCTCATGGAGCGACTTCATGAAAAATTCCGCAAGAGATGAAATACTTCATCCATGAGAAAAGTTGTCGTGTTTATCGGCACTCGAGACGCGGATATTGTCCGTGAGGCTATTACCGGGAGCGGCGCCGGGTTGCTCGCCAATTACTCGGAATCAATCTCACGAGCGATAACCGGTGAATACGGTTCGATGCGAGCACTCGATGAGCGGCGATTTGAGTTTGCGTGCGATGACGATACGTACCGCGTCATTGTGGGGGCGATCAAAACTGCAGTCCCGCCCTATGCTGTTTCGATCGACTCGTGGTCGATGGAAACATTTGCTCAGGCGCATTGAAAGAGGTCGGTCGCTCGTCCGTCTCATGTGTAGCCTCGACTTCGATCCTACGTCGCTCGTCTGCCGGGCGAGTGTCGTGGGATCGACTCAAGGCGCCACGACGTTTTCCGCGACCCATTATATGAGACATAGAACCCTCGTGGGCGGAGAACTCACGGGGTATACTTGCGTTGTATGAAACCACGATCCGTCATTTTTGCCATAGCGATCGCAGTCCTGCCATTCTGCGCGGGGGTTGTTTCTGCACAAACTGACACGCAGGCCGGAGCGACCGCGGAAATGTATGTACATGACGGTGGACTGGGTCGGGGACTCAGTAATATGGTCAAAGGCATATTGGGCGAGACGGAGGCACCACAGGCACGATATGCTGCGCCTGCAGAACCTTCTGTAATGATGCAGATGACGGCACTCGATTCAAACGCGAGTGTCACGGCTGCTCCGCAGGCCGCAACAATGTCGCTCAAGGCTGCAAATGCCGAAACGACCATAGTTCCGATGAGTGATTCGGAGCTTTCTGCGTACGTCCATGACCTTTTGATCGCGGACAGTAATATTCAGTCGATCGACACCTCCGACACACACGTTCGGGTCACCTATGCGGTGCCCTCGACCGTCTTTCGGTTCGTAAAAGTGGTCCTGCGCGTGACCGTGAGCGCGAATGCATCCGGCTTGGCAGATGTTTCGTATCCGTGGTACTCATTCGCCGCTTCGCATGCGGCGACAGATCTCAGAACTGATGTTTCGGAGCGGGTTGCACCACTGATACCTGGTCACGCATTCTCGCCGGACGAGCAGCGAATGCTTATAGATGAGATTCACCTCACGCTTGCCGCCCGACTCGGGTCCTCAACCGGCGGCGACCGGTAGCCGTTTCTAGACAAATCCATCTTGAGCGAGTACGCTCAATTGATGTCATACACACCTTCGAAACAAATATTGGATAAGTACGCCGACGTCATGGTGAACTTTGCACTCGGCGGCGGCAAGGGGATCAAAAAGGGAGACGTCGTGCGCGTCTCGGCGACCGAAAGCGGCAAGCCGCTTTTTACGGCCATCTGTAACGCAATTGTAAAGTCGGGCGGTCATGTGATCTCCAATTACGCTCCGGACGACGAGCAGGGAGACAAGCGGCGCGCCGAAAGCTTTACGCGCTTTTTCTACGATAACGCGAAAGACCACCAGCTTGATTTCTTTCCGGAGAAATACCTCAAAGGAATCGCAGATCAGATTGATCACTCGCTCTACATAGCGTCTGATGCCGATCCTCATGCACTCAAGGGCGTCGACCCGAAAAAAATCATGCGCCGTGGAGTTGCCATGAAGCCGTACAAAGACTGGTTGAACGAAAAAGAATGGAATAACAAGTTCACCTGGACGATTTGCCTGTACGGCACGCCTGCAATGGCAAAAGAAGCCGGACTTTCAGAAAAAGATTATTGGAACCAGATTATCAAGGCGTGCTTCCTCGACGAAAAGGATCCGATAAAAAAATGGAAGGAGGTCTATAAGCAGATCGATTCGTTCCGAACAAAGTTGAACAAGCTGTCGCCGCAAATCGACAAGCTTCACGCAGTCGGCGAAGACATGGATTTGTGGATCACGCTCGGCGAAAAGCGAAACTGGCTTGCGGGATCGGGTCGCAACATCCCATCCTTCGAGATTTTTACGTCACCGGATTGGCGCGGAACCAACGGCTGGATCCGTTTCAATCAGCCGTTGTATCGCTATGGGTCAAAAGTGGAAGGTATCCAACTGTGGTTCAAAGACGGGTTGTGCGTGAAGGCGACGGCGACCAAGAACGAGAAACTGTTACAGGAAATGATCAATACGAAAGACGCGAACAAGGTCGGCGAGTATTCGCTGACCGACAGTCGTCACTCGCGCATTACGAAGTTCATGGCGGAGACGCTCTTCGACGAAAACATGGGCGGCAAGTACGGAAATACGCACATTGCGGTCGGCATGTCATACCGGGACACGTTTGCGGGTGATGTCAGCAAACTCTCAAAGGAAGAGGCTGAGAACCTCGGATTCAACGATTCGTCCGTGCATACCGACATGATATCAACGACCGATCGCACGGTCACTGCGCATCTTAAGAACGGTAAAGAGATCGTGATCTACAAAAAGGGCCAATTTGCTCTCTAGCATGGATACTGTCTTTCTCTACGGGCTGTCGGTGCAGGGAAAGCACGGCGTCATGGAGCGCGAGCGCCATGTAGAACAGGAATTCGTGCTCGATATGGTAGCTGATGTTGATACCCGGTCGGCCGCAATATCGGACAAAATTGAAGACACGGTGGACTACGTGCGTTTTCGTGATATTGCAGAAGATGTCATCCGCAACGAGTCTCATTATCTGATAGAGCGGGTCGCGGAGCGGATTGCGGTTCGCATCCTAGAGGATGCGTTGGTGAAAAAAATAGCGATCACGATTCGAAAGCCGGCGGTTCTTCCGAATGGCATTCCCGGAATCACGATAGTTCGCGCGCAAGCATGAAAACCGTTTACTTCGTACGACATGGGCAAAGCGAAGCGAATGTTGCACCCGTATTTCAAGGACCCGATTCGCCCCTTAACCAAATGGGGATACGGCAAGCGGAAGCGGTCGCGGCACGAGCCGTAAAGATCCCGTTTGACGTGCTCATCTCAAGTCCGTATGCGCGCGCAAAGAAAACTGCGGAAATTATTGCGTCGGCGACCGGAAAAGCACCTGAGTACTCGGATTTGTTCGTAGAGCGCATCAAGCCGAAAAGCATTGACGGAAAGCCCTATACAGACGACGTTGCCAACAAAACGTGGCGTGCTTGGGAGGGTTCACTACATACACCCGACCTCCGTATTGAGGACGGTGAAAATTATGAGGACCTCGTTATGAGGACAGACAAAGCGCTCAATTATCTGTCGGCTCGAACCGAGGACCGTGCACTCGTCGTCACCCACGGCTATTTTTTACGGTCAATCATTGCGCGTGTGCTGCTCAGAGACGCGCTCACTCCTCAGACATTCAAAAATATTCAGCGTTCTGCCAACATGCAGAACACGGGCATTACCGTGCTCCGACATGAAGGCGGATTTGAGTCATCCTCAACCTGGAAATTGTGGATTTACAATGATCATTCGCATCTCGGTTGACTCCGGTGGTGCGATTACACGGCGCTCTTCATTTTCATTTCAGAACAAGCGGCGCATTATGCGCTGAACGAGCGCGACGGGCGAATGTGTCGTCGGTATCTTTGCGCTCCGCTCATGCCATATGCACATATTCCGCTCACATCCGTTTAAGCGCGCGGTCGCGCTCGGTATCGGAGCGGCGGTCGGAATGCTCTACGCGTTTTCAGCAATCGCTGCGAATGCAGAATCAATGCCGAATGTATCCATCGCCGGCAACGGCCAGGTAGCGGTCCGCGGTGCGACCGTTACATCGGTGCGTGGTGACGAGATCATTGCGACATCAAACTGGGGTGCATCGAAGATTGTGTGGAAGATTGAAGTCACGAGCGCCACAAAACTGACTCCGGAAAGCGAGGGTAAAGATCTTTCACTACTCATTCAGCCGCACGAGATCATCGGGTTCTCCGGTCTGATTGATCAGCGCGGAGGCGCATTCGTCGTGTACTCTTCTACGCTCCGAAACGAGAGTGTAATGCATGATGCCGTCGTTCTTGACGGCAGTGTCATCGGTGCCGGACCGGATCATTTTGTCATGCAGACGGATAGCGGCACATCGACGATCGTTGTCGGTACGGGCACTATTATGACCAAAGACGGTAACAAGGCCGGCCTCGCGGATCTCGTGCCGGGAGCGACCATCAAGGCGTTCGGCACGTTCAACGTGCGTGATCGTGTGCTGACGGCGAATCGAGTCGTATCAGTGAGCGAACAATTGCCGAAGATACCAAACACCGGGAAAAGAGAGCAGAGCGGCTGGTTTCATCGGATTATGGCGTGGGTGGGGCAGGGGGGACCGTTGTCCGCACAATAGCACTGTCAAATCCGTCCCGAATGGGTATATAATCTGCGCGTGCAACACGTCCTAGAAACGCAACAATTCGACCGGACAGCGCTCAAAGAGCTGTTCGCGCTCGCGACCAAAATGGAGAATCATCGCGATGATTCTCTCCACGGAAAAATTCTGGCCTCGCTTTTTTATGAACCGAGTACGCGTACGAGATTCTCATTCGAGTCGGCAATGTTCCGTCTCGGGGGGCATGTTATTACTGCCGAAAACGCAAACGAGATGTCGAGTGCTATCAAAGGAGAGACACTCGAAGACACGATCCGGGTCGTCAATAATTATGCAGACGCGATCGTTATCAGGCACCCTGAGATCGGAACGGCGGAACGCGCTGCAGCGGTCTCGGCTGTCCCGGTAATAAATGCGGGCGACGGTGCCGGTCAGCACCCGACCCAGGCGTTGCTCGATCTCTATACGGTCGAGCGCGAGCTCGGGAGAATCGACGGTGTGCATGTAGCCATCGTGGGCGACTTGCGCTATTACCGATCTGCTCGCTCGCTCTCGTACCTCCTGAGTAAATTTAAAGATATTACAATCACCGGCGTTTCAATGCCGGAGCTCACGATGTCTGAGGAGTTGAAGCGGCACCTTGCCGATAACAATGTCACGTATCGGGAGACGGATTCGCTTAAGGACGCGATGCGGGACGCTGATGTTATCTATCAGACCCGCATCCAAAAAGAACGACTGACACCCGAAGCGTACGAACGGACCAAGGGTCACTACGTCATCGATAAGCCGCTTGCCGACTCTATGAAGGAGGGCGCGATCATCATCCATCCGCTTCCGCGCGTCGGAGAAATCACTCCGGAAGTCGATGCCTCACCGCATGCGGTGTACTTCAAACAGGTCGGATACGGTGTGCTCATACGCATGGCTATCCTTTCGATTTTGTTCGGCACCAAAAAATAGTTTGGGTAAACCCGGGGGGACGGGTGTATATTCAGCACATGGAGTGGTTCGTGCGTATCTGGATTCCGATCGCAATAGCCGTCACGGGCATGTGTGCCGTAACTTTCTTTTCCGACCAGCGAATATATCGTCAGTCACTCAATGACCCCCAGGTACAGATCGCCGAGGATCTCGCATTTCAGATTGATCGAGGTGCGAAGCCGAGTGTTTTGATTTCAACCTCAACGATCGTCGACATTTCTTCCAGTCTACGGACGTACGCAGCGATCTATGATAAGGATCTCAACCCTGTTGTTTGGAACGGGGAGTACCAGTCTCAGGCTCCGATGCCCCCGCGCGGAGTGTTCGAGGCCGCAAAGGGTGCGGCGGGAACGGGGCCGGGGGAAAATCGTGTCACGTGGCAGCCTGACGAGGATACTCGGTCAGCCATTGTTGTCGTTCATGTGCTAAAAACCGACGGGTATGTTCTGGTTGGCCGTAATATGCGAGAGATAGAGAATCGTATCTGGAGCACTCAAGCGCTCGTCGGAATCGCGTGGATATTTACGCTACTTACTACGCTCATAGCAACATGGGCAGGAGGCCGTATTGCCGCACGTAAAACAGGCGTCGTTTGGTAGTACTTAGTGAGGAATAAGGATATTCACGGCGATCATGATCGCGGCGCCGAACAGTAGCGCTGCGGTATGATGCAGCCTCGTGCCGGATCGGTGTGCGGCGTGTGCCGCATGGGGAATGAGGTCACGAAGGATTACCGAGAGAAATCCGCCGGCCGCAACTGCACTCAGTAGCGATATCAATACACCTGAAGACGTAAAAATGAATGCTATGCCGACGCCGATCAAAATGGTTGCCGAGGCGGCAAGATTCGAAAGCAGTGCGCGTTTGTCGGAATACCCGGCATGTTTCAGCACGAAGAACTGTGATATCTCCTGGACACACTCATGCAGGAATATAGCGATTGTGGCGGCTATACCGATCTCCCACCCGGCAAGAAACGCGGACACAACGAGAAATCCGTCCGTAACGTTGTGTATCCCGTCTGATATGAGCACGCGCCGTCCGTCTACTTCGGAGTGCGAGTGCTCGGTGGCTTCGTGATGGTGGTGCGCATCAGGGATTAAGCGATGTACGATCTCGAGCGCCACCATTCCCAAACACACCGCAAGCACGACCATCGGCGCCGATGAACCCTCAAATGCCTCGGTTATCAGGTGAAAGGAAAGCACGGAAAGTACTCCTGCCGAAAAGGTGGCCAGATACCCGATGCGGGCCTTCAGCCACGAACCAAGCGTGTTGGACGTAAAAAGAACGCCGGCGAGCGAGCCGGACATTATGAATAGCGAGGCGAGCACGGAGTAAAGAATGGTCATGCAGCGACTATAGACACACTCTATACAGAGCGAGCCGTTTTTCAAAGCGAGCCCGATTCGTCAAATGGGCGCCCGTGGTATGATGCCGCTCATGTCAGAGGCTGAAATACGGGCCGAACGGCTCAAAAAGATAGACCGCCTTCGTGAGGCGGGTATGGAGCCGTACCCGATCAAGGCCGAACCGACTGCCACGATCGCCGAGTTTTTAGGGACCTTTGCAGAGCGCGAATCACATGCGAAACCGTCGACATTGGTGGGACGTGTTATGGCTTCGCGCGGTCAGGGTGGCATTATGTTCGCCGATATCTTCGACGGAACGGGTCGCATTCAGGCCGTGCTGCAAAAGGACGACATAGATGCGTCGGTCTTTGCATTGTATGAAGAAACGGTTGATACAGGTGATTTTGTGGAGCTCACGGGTACCGCATACACGACAAAGCGCGGAGCTCAGTCCATAAAGGTTCAGACGTGGCGCATGATCGCAAAGTCCGTTCTACCGATACCCGACGGCTGGTACGGTCTCAAGGACGAGGAACTGATCCTGCGTCAACGGTATCTCGACGTCTTGCTCAATGATGAGACTCGGTCGATGTTTGTCCGACGGTCAAAGTTTTGGCAAACGATCCGAAATTTTTACATCGAACGTGGTTTCTTGGAAGTGGAGACGCCTGTATTGGAATCGACCCCGGGCGGAGCCGACGCTCGGCCGTTCGAAACTCATCACAATGCGCTCGACATTGACGTCAGTCTGCGAATATCACTCGAGCTCTGGCTTAAACGTCTGCTTGTTGCCGGTTATCCGAAAGTATTCGAGATAGGCAGGATCTTCCGCAACGAGGGTCAGTCGCGTGAACATCTGCAAGATTATACGCAGCTCGAGTCCTACGAGGCTTTCAAGGACATGCGAGACGGCATGGATTTCATTCAGGAACTCTACCGCACTATCGCAAAGGAGGTTTACGGCAAATACACGTTCGATATCAATGGGCACACGGTGGATTTGGCCGAGCAGTGGGGAATCATAGATTTCGTGGCGGTCATTCAGAATGAGTATGGGGTTAATGCGATCTCGTGCACGGAAGAAGAGGCTGTGCAGGCGGCAAAAAACGCGGGAGTCGTGTTCGGGGATGCACCCAATAAAACCCGTGCGATTGACGGACTGTGGAAATTGATCCGCAAAACAGTTTCCGGACCGGCATTTCTCGTCGGTGTGCCGGTCTACCTGGAGCCGCTGGCAAAGCGAGTGCCCGGGGATCCGGAGCGCGTAGAGAGGTTTCAGGTAATTCTGGCCGGTTCCGAAATGGGCAAGGGTTTTTCTGAACTCAATGATCCGCTTGATCAACGTGCTCGATTCGAGGAGCAGCAAAAACTTCGTGACGCAGGCGACGATGAGGCTCAGCGCCTTGATGAGGATTATGTTCGCGCCATGGAATACGGCATGCCGCCGAGTTTCGGTTTCGGACTTTCCGAGCGCCTCTTTTCATTCCTCGAGAATCGCCCCGCCCACGAAGCACAGATATTTCCGCTGCTGCGACCTCGATCTGACTAACCATGGGTGACGAAGAATTTCAGATGCTCGTCGCTGAGGCGTACGAGAAGCTTCCTGAATGGGCGCGTAAAAAAGCTGACAACGTCGCACTGCTTGTCGAAGATGAGCCGACCGAGGAGGTTCGAGCTTTTCACAAACTCCAACATGATGAGACGCTGCTCGGACACTATCAGGGTATTCCCGTTACCGCTCGCGGGGAAGAGTACGGCGGCATGGTGATGCCGGACACGATCACTATATTCAAAGAGCCGTGTCTCGATGCGGCGGAAGAGACCTGTCCGCCGGATGCCTCCGACGACGTGTTTCTGGAGCATGTACGTAAGGTTGTGGACGAAACGGTGTGGCATGAGTACGCCCATTACCTCGGTATGGATGAGGAGGAAGTCAGACGCCGCGAGGGTATTCGCGACAACCCTCCGCTGTGATATAACAGAGTGCCCTGATCCGCTTATATCTTCGCCAGATAGCTCGCCAAGGGCACGTGCGTCGATGAGATCAGGGTCTCGCACAGGCCGACGCGGTCGGCATGACTTTAGGACGGCCCTTCGGACCGTCCTTTTTTTTGCTATAGTTTGCCGCATGGCAAATCTTTCAGATATGCTCCGCGAACGCGGATACGTGCATCAATTTTCATCAGAGACCCTTGAAGAGATTACCGACGGCGGTCCTCGTACGGTATACCTTGGCGTCGATCCCACGGCAGACTCGATACATCTCGGTAATTTCGTGCAATATATGTTTCTCCGCCGGTTTGCCGAGGCGGGGCACAAAGTGATTCTCATCATCGGCGGGGGCACCGCACTTGCAGGAGACCCGAAACCCGATGTCGAGCGGTCATTGACCGATGCGTCACTCGTAGCTGAGCGGGCGGCAAAATTAAAAGCGCAGGCAGAAAAGATTATGGGTGGTGTCGAGCTGACGCTGGTAAACAATGCGGACTGGTTGACCACGCTCAATCTGATGGAATTTCTGCGTGACACAGGCAAACATTTCACCGTTAATAACCTGATCAAGAAGGATGCGATCAGCGCCCGTTTGGAAAGCGCCGACGGCATATCATTTACCGAATTTACGTATCCGCTTTTGCAGGCCTACGATTTCTGGCATTTGCACAAAACCTACGGCTGCGATGTACAGATCGGCGGATCAGATCAGTGGGGCAATATAGTCGCCGGCGTCGATCTGATACGACGCAAAGAAGGCTCGAAAGCATACGCGCTGTCCTCTCCGCTTATTATCGAGAAGTCGACCGGCAAGAAATTCGGGAAGAGCGAGGGTAATGCCGTATGGCTGGACCCCCTTAAGACGTCGCCGTTTGAGTTCTATCAGTTCTTCGTCAATACCGAGGACGACA
Source organism: uncultured Candidatus Saccharibacteria bacterium (assembly GCA_964512835.1). Lineage (GTDB taxonomy): Bacteria > Patescibacteriota > Minisyncoccia > Phycocordibacterales > UBA2100 > UBA10103. Next base: position 388,137 of record CAZELA010000001.1, read on the forward strand.
TGGTGGAAGAGCTCATGCTGAAATTCACCGTGCTCTCGAAACCAGAGATTGATGCTGTGCTCGCGGATCACATGAATAATCCCGGTGCGCGAATCGCACAGCGAAAGCTTGCACAGGCGGTTACGTCACTGGTGCACGGTGCAGACGAGGCTGCCCGAGCGGAGCGTGTGTCTCAGCTGCTTTTCGGGGGTGAGTCCCCAAACGATGCCGACTGGGGCATCATAGCTACCGGCGCCCCTTCACACGCGGTCCACGAAGGCGCGGGTATGCTGGATGTGCTCGTCGAGACTCGTCTCGCGAGCTCCAAACGAGAAGCGCGTGAATACATTTCTGGAAACGCTATTACCCTCAACGGAAACGCGGTCACGGAAGATAGGCCGCTCAATGCAAGCGATTTCCAAAACGGTCACGCGCTTCTTAAGCGCGGAAAACGCAGTGTCGCCGTGATACGATTACAGTTATAATTCTCATACCATGGCAAAAAACCCCATCGAAGGATCGCAGCGAATGAAGAAGAATCTTGGTTCGAAGACTCCCGCGCGCGTAGCGCCGCGAATGCAGAATAATCGCGGCCAGGGTGGAAAGGGTGGCAAGAAGGGCGGCCGCTAAGGGATGTGCTAGTGTAGCTCCGTGAAGCGGCCAATATCATTATCTATAGAGGCTACTGTGCCCGGCACACTAGCACGTGCCGGAGTTTTGCATACGCCGCACGGGGATATCAAGACCCCTGCATTTATGGGTGTGGCTACAAAGGCCACTGCAAAAGGACTGGCATCATTTGATTTTAAAGACATGGGCCTGCAGGGCCTTATTACAAACGCATACCACTTGTATCTCACGCCGGGAGAAAAAATAGTACAGGCCGCAGGCGGGGTTGCGAAATTCATGGCATGGGATGGGCCTACCATGACGGATTCCGGCGGATTCCAGGTGTTTTCCTTAGGTGTCGGATTCGGTAAACAGGTTTCGAAAATCACCGAAGAAGAGAAGCCGCGAGAGGCGGGTGTATCTGTCTACGACGAGGATATAGCAAGCGAGCACGGCAAACTTGCCATCGTTGACGATGAGGGGGTTTCGTTCACGTCACATCATGACGGTTCGCTGCATCGATTCACTCCCGAGCGGTCGATTGAGATCCAGCACGCGCTCGGCGCGGATATCATTTTCGCGTTCGATGAGTTCATCGCGCCGACCGAACCGCACGCTGATCAGAAAGAATCTATGGACCGCACACATCGCTGGGCGGCACGCTCACTGCGGGCACACCGCGGAAACATCGAAGCTAATGATCGACAGGGCATCTACGGCATCGTGCAGGGCGGCAGGTACGAGGACCTGCGTATCGAAAGTGCAACGGAGCTCGGAAACATGGATTTTGACGGGTATGGCATCGGCGGCACGTTCAGCAAAGCGGACATCATCGGGATACTGAAAAAGGTGAACGAGATACTTCCCGCGGAAAAGCCGCGCCATCTGCTGGGGATCGGCGAGCCCGAGGATATGTTTATCGGCGTAGAGGCGGGCATCGACACGTTCGACTGCGTGGTACCGACCAGAAACGGCCGCAACGGGACCGTCTACACCGAGGACGGTAAATTTTCGATAGAAAAGGCGCAGTTTGCGACCGACCTCAGCCCGATTGATCCGTCGTGCTCATGTCGTGTTTGTACGACCTATACGCGCAGCTATGTTCACCATCTGTTCCGATCAAAGGAAATGCTGGGGATGGTGCTCGCGTCAATGCACAATATGCATTTTCTTGCCGACTTGACGGCCCGCATTCGCGCGTCCATCGTGGACGGTACTTTCATGCAGTTTCGTGACTCTTTTCTCGGGCGCTACAAAGCAAAGAAGGGCGCATCGGCCTAAAGAGTGCTTCGGCAGGCCAATTTTGCTAAAGTAATCGGATGGCCTTGAAAATAGTCAGCGACTATAAACCCTCGGACGATCACCCGGGACGCTGCTGCGTCCCAAGTGCAAGGCACATTTCAGATCGCAGATCGCGTGATCGATATTTTGTATGCTAAAAATCCACAGCGAATACAAGCCGTCGGGCGATCAGCCGAAGGCGATCGAGGCGCTCGTCTCGGGCATCAAAAAAGGCGAGAAGCATCAGACGCTGCTCGGTGTAACGGGATCAGGCAAGACCTACTCGATCGCGAATGTGATCGAGCAGATCGGAAAGCCGACATTGGTCATCGCTCACAATAAAACACTCGCGGCGCAGCTTGCGAGTGAATACCGAGATTTTTTCCCCGATGCGGCTGTGCACTATTTTGTGTCGTACTACGACTACTACCAGCCGGAAGCGTATGTGCCGGTGTCCGATACGTACATCGAGAAAGAGGCGATGATCAACGAAGACATCGAGCGCCTTCGTCACGCCGCCACACAGGCACTGCTTACACGCAAAGACGTGATCATTGTCGCTTCGGTCTCGTGTATTTACGGTCTCGGTTCGCCGGTCGAGTACGAAAAGGTGAATTTGAAGCTCGTCAAAGGCGAGCAGATGACCCGCGCAACCCTCACACGTAAACTCATCGGCATTTACTTTGATCGTGTCGCCGGGGATTTGTCTCCCGGAACGTTTCGCGCGCTCGGATCCCGTGTTGAGATTATGCCGGCTTCAGAACGTGTAATCTACCGTCTCGACCTCACCGGGGGTGTAATTGCAAAGATAGAAGAGATTAATGCGGTTACCCGCGAAATCGTCAGTGAGCAACCGGCCGTTTTCATGTTCCCTGCGCGTCAGTACGTAACGCCGAAAGACGTGCAGGATGCGGCACTGAAGGATATTCAGATTGAATTGGAAGAGCGTTTGAAAGTTTTGGGGGAGCAGGGAAAGATTCTTGAGGCCGAGCGGCTCAAGCGTCGCACGCGGCAGGATATCGGCATGATCAAAGAGTTCGGTTTCTGTAACGGAATCGAGAACTATTCGCGACACTTTGACCGTCGTGCGCCCGGAGAACCTCCGTATACGCTTATGAGTTATTTTCCTCATGCGGCTGACGGAACTCCCGAATTCCTCACCGTAATCGATGAATCGCACGTGACAATCCCGCAAATCGGGGGCATGTATGCCGGCGACCGTGCGCGAAAGGATATGCTGATAGAGCACGGGTTTCGATTACCTTCGGCGGTAGATAACCGTCCGCTCAATTTCAAAGAATTTGAAGAACGCGTCGGGCAGACCATTTATACATCCGCAACTCCCGGTAAGTACGAAATTGAAAAGAGCGGAGAACCTGTACAGATGGTCATTCGCCCGACTGGTCTCATCGATCCGGAGATCATCGTGAGACCGGTTGTGAGCGGCGGGTCGGACACCCTCACCGGAGCGGAATATCCCGGTCAGGTGCGTGATTTCATTCGTGAAGCAGAAGCGGTCACCGCGAAGGGTGCTCGCTCAATGGTAACGGTCCTGACGAAAAAAATGGCCGAGGACCTCACGAACTTTCTGACGGAAAAACAGATCCGCGCGAAATATGTTCATAGTGACGTAAAAACCATCGACCGAATCGAGATTTTGACGGACTTCCGTAAAGGCGAGTTTGACGTGTTGGTCGGGGTGAACCTGTTGCGAGAAGGACTCGATCTGCCGGAAGTCGAGCTCGTCGGTATTCTTGACGCCGACAAAGAAGGGTTCCTCCGTAGCGAGACATCTCTTATCCAGACCATCGGACGCGCCGCGAGAAACGTCAACGGCAGGGTTCTTTTGTACGCCGACCAGCATACGGGGTCTATGGATCGCGCGATCGGCGAGACGAATCGTCGCCGCACTATTCAGATGGCCTATAATGCAAAGCACGGCATCACGCCGGAGACTGTAAAGAAGAAGATCGCGGACATCATCGGAGACATTCAGCGTGCACGTGGCCGTGCGGTCGATAATCTCGTGGAGGCCGACCTGAGTGCGTACGGAGGCGACGTGAAGAAACTGATAGCCGAAAAGAGACGACAAATGCACGATGCGGCGGACGGTCTCGACTTCGAGACGGCGGCGCTGCTCCGCGACGAGATCCAAAAGCTCGAAGCTGAAGTTCGCGAGGAAAAGAAAGATAAAAAGGACAAAACAAGTACGACTGCAAAGAAGAAGACCTCATAACCATGCCTGATCACATCAAAAAAAACGTTCCGCTCGCGCCGCTCACCACATTCGAGATCGGCGGCGAGGCAAAGCGGCTTGTCGACGTGCGAAACGACGGGGAGCTGATGGATGCGCTGCGTTGGGCAGATGCCAATAGCGTGTCTGTCGTCCTTATAGCGGGCGGCAGCAATGTGCTCATACCTGACACGGGTATCGACGCGCTCGTGATCCGTATGAACGGCACAGAGCGGAAATTCGAGGGAACATCAGTGACCGCCCACGCCGGCTGCAGCCTGCTTGATCTGATCAACGAGGCGTCATCGCTCGGACTCGGCGGCTGGGAGAAGCTTGCGGGCATACCGGGTTCGATCGGAGGTGCCGTACGGGGTAACGCAGGTGCATTCGGTCCCGAGATCAAAGATTTTGTTCGCGAGGTTCACACGATCAACAAAGAAACGCGCGAGCAGCGCCTGTTCGGCAAGGAACACTGCGAATTCGGCTACCGAAGCAGTTATTTTAAACATCATCCCGAGTGGATCATTACACATGTGACACTTGATCTGCAGGAGGCGGACATAGAGCTGTCGCAGAAATTGATCGCCGACACCATCGCCGAGCGGGAAAAGCGACATTTACAGAATGTGAATGCGGCAGGGTCATTCTTTATGAACCCGGTTGCGCCGCCAGAGATCGTAGCGCTGTTCGAGCACGAAAAAGGGGTTAAGGCGCGCGAAAATCGCGTACCTGCGGGGTGGTTGATCGAAAAGGCGGGTATGAAAGGGCATGTCGTGGGAGGCGCTATAGCGAGTCTTCAGCACCCCAACTACATAGTCAATCAGGGCAATGCAACGTCTCAGGACGTGCGGAATTTGGCAGCTGCGATCAAACAGGAGGTATTCAACCGGTTCGGTATAGAGCTCCAAGAGGAGGCTGCATTGCTGTAATCGTACGGCACGGCGGAAAAGCAAAAAAGGCGCGTTGGACGCGCCTATATTCGTATGTGCAATCCTTACGAGGTAAGCGGGACCTGCACGCATTGGTACAAACGGATCTTGTTCCAGCCGCGTGCTCTTGCCGCTTCGCGTGCTGCCGAGGCGCTTTCGGCCGCAAAGATCGTGTCCCGACCATGCATGCCGTCGGTACCGGTCTGCATGAACAGACCACGGTTCACACGTCCCCGAACGACAGTGAGCGGCATCGAATCCTTGTCGTCGAGTTCATCGATAAGACATTCGATGCGATACAGCGCGGTGCTTGTCCTTCGCGGATCGAGTTTGTCACAGTTTTCAACCTCGAGCCGAGCCTCCGCATCGTTGGAGGCGTGCGGTAAGAACAGGATACCGACCTCTCCGAGCCCCTGTACTGCGACGGCATACATATACGGCCACGTCATCGTCCACTCCCGTTATCTGTTTCCTGCTTGAAAGTACAGACAGTCACCGGAGATGTCAAAAAGCGCTCTGTGGTATAGTTGCCCCTACAAACCCCATGCGTCATGCGCGGGGAAGATTCATATGGCAAAAGAGGACAAAGGACAACCTGACAAGGACAAGATCGTTATCAAGGGTGCGCGCACGCATAATCTGAAGAATGTGAGTGTGGAGATGCCGCGTAATAAGATGGTCGTATTCACCGGCCTCTCCGGATCCGGCAAGTCATCGCTCGCATTCGATACGATTTTCGCGGAGGGCCAGCGTAAATATGTTGAATCGCTCTCCGCGTATGCACGTCAGTTTTTGCGACAAATGCAGAAGCCCGATGTCGACGAGATATCAGGGCTTTCCCCTGCAATTTCCATCGACCAAAAGTCGCGTTCGAACAATCCGCGCTCGACGGTTGCCACGATTACCGAGATCTATGACTACTTGCGTGTTATGTATGCACGCGTCGGCCATCCGCACTGCCCGATCTGCGGACGAGAAGTCCGTAAACTCTCGAGTGAAGAGATCCTCGAGACAATTCTCGAGATCGTAGAGGCATCCCCACGAGCCGCAAAAAAGGACGCAAAGCTGACAAAAGGGGTTTCTGACGCGAAAGTCCGCATTACGGCTCCGGTAGTCGTCGGCAGAAAAGGCGAGTACTACCAGTTGCTGTACGACCTATTGAACAAGGGGTTTGAAAAGGTGATTGTGGACGGCAAGGAGCTCTCTTTGCGCGAGCGCATCGTGCTCTCGAAGAACGATCGTCACGACATTGATGTCGTCATAGACGAGCTGTTCGTCTCTGAATTCAAGGATGATCCGAAAGGCACGCATGAGCGTGCCTCCGAAGCGATCGAACGTGCACTCCATGAGTCTGACGGGCTCGTGCGTATCCTTGATGCGAACGGCGAGAGTCGGATTGTCTCGGCAAAGTTCATGTGTCCGTACGACGGATTCTCGTTCCCGGAAGTTGAACCGCGATTGTTCTCCTTTAATTCGCCCTATGGTGCGTGTCCGGAGTGTAAGGGACTCGGTACAAAATACCTGTTCTCGGACGAGAACTGTGAGGTCTGTAACGGCGCACGTTTGCGTCCGGAAGCGTTAAATGTGTTCCTGGGTCCCGTAAAAGCACCTGCCGATCACAACGGTCCGGCGACCGGCATGAACATCGTGCAGCTCGCCTCGTTGTCCATCGAAGACGCCCAGAAGTTCTTCGATGTACTGAAGCTGACTGCCAAGGAACGCGAAATTTCGAAGGTGGTGATCAAGGAAATCACGAGCCGCCTGCAGTTCATGTTAAACGTTGGAATCGAATATCTGACGCTCGACCGCAAGGCAAATACGCTTTCCGGCGGCGAAGCGCAACGTATCCGCCTTGCGTCCCAACTCGGATCAGGACTCGTAGGTGCACTCTATGTTCTCGATGAACCGACCATCGGTCTTCATCAGCGCGATAACGAAAAGCTGATCGAAACATTGAAACATCTGCGAGACCTCGGCAATACGGTGCTTGTTGTTGAACATGACGAAGATACGATTTATGCGTCTGATTACATTATCGACATCGGTCCCGGAGCCGGAACGCACGGGGGTAACATCGTTGTTTCCGGCTGGTTGGACGAGCTTTTGACGGCAAAAAAGAATACGTCGGGATCCAGCACGCTCGCGTACCTTCGAGAGGAAAAAATGGTTGAAGTGCCCGAGCGACGCCGAACATCGGACAAGGGAAAGATCAAAATTCGAGGCGCCTCCAAATTCAGTCTAAAAAATGTGAATGTCGATATTCCGCTGGGTAAGCTTGTCTGTATCACCGGCGTTTCCGGCTCCGGCAAGTCGACGTTTCTTTACGAGATTGTGCACCGCAATCTTCAGGCGCGATTCGATAAGCGCTTCCGCACGGCGAAGCTCTACAATGTCAAAGAGTTCACCGGCACCGAGTATCTGGGGCGGTCTATACTCATCGACCAGTCCGCAATCGGCCGCACGCCGCGATCAAACCCTGCAACGTACACCGGCGCGTGGACGCACATCCGCGACATGTTCGCTATGAGCGAGGAAGCCCGCGCCCGCGGCTGGGGACCGGGACGATTTTCGTTCAATGTAAAAGGCGGGCGCTGTGAAGCGTGTCAGGGCAACGGTCTTGTCGCGGTGGAAATGCATTTCTTGCCGACCGTCTACGTAACGTGTGATGTCTGTATGGGCAAGCGCTTTATGAAGGAGACGCTGGAGGTGAAATACAAGAAGAAGAGTATTCACGACGTGCTTTCGATGACGGTTGAAGAGGCTAAAGAATTCTTCGACGATATTCCTGCTATCGCGGACAGATTGCAGTCATTGCTTGATGTCGGATTGAGCTACCTTGAGCTTGGGCAGAGCGCAACAACGCTTTCGGGCGGAGAAGCCCAGCGCGTCAAGATTGCATCAGAACTGTATCGACCTCACATTACTAAAAGCATTTATCTCCTCGACGAACCGACGGTCGGTCTGCACTATGACGATGTCGCAAAGCTTATCGACATCCTTCAGAAACTCGTAGATCGGGGAAACACGGTGGTCGTAATCGAACACAATCTCGACGTGCTTAAGTCGGCCGATTACATCATCGATATGGGGCCGGAAGGGGGCGAGGGAGGCGGTAAACTCGTTGCTCACGGTACACCCGAAGAAGTCTCGCGCACGGAAGGTTCTCATACCGGATACTACCTGAAAAAGCTGCTTAAAAAGCACAAAAAAGTTCAGGAGGATGACGAGGAATAGCAGGAAAAAAGGCCGCTTACGTCGGCGGCCTTTTTCGCTCGGAAAGATCAATGGCCGCGCAGGCGGTGTACTTGTCCCGTGAAAGTGGCGCCCACACCGCATTTCCAATCGTGACCTCGCTTGGTAAGCCGATATTCGCGATCGAGCGGCTGCGCGCAACAGGCGAGTGCTTTAGAGCGCGCACCGGGTAGTACAGCCTCCGCGTATCCGTATGCGCAGAGCTCGGTGAGTCCCGAAATTACGTCGCTTTTTACTGCAGTCTCGCAGCGTCGCAGCTCAGTAGCGACAACGCTGATCAGTTCATGACCGCGTATGAATCGTGTTTGCTCAAGTCGTACCGCGATTACGCGTGCAGACGCTCCAAGTTTATCCGGCATCGGTCCTATCCCCGTTTACACTACTGAGAACTGTACTCCTTCCAGTGCTTTACGGTCAATTTCTTACCGTGAATTTCAAAAAGTGCGGTGACGAACGCTTCGGCTAACTGGCGGTTCGTAATAAGAGGGATGTTCATATCGACTGCATGGCGTCGAATGATAAATCCGTCTTTCGGTTCGCGCGCGAGCGCACGTGCCGGGATATTGATGATGAGATCAAGTGAATCCCAGAAGTCATCAACGTTCGGGTGTTTCTTGCTGTGCAATTTGAAAACGCGTTTACATTTGACGCCGTTTTCTTTCAGAAAGTCCGCGGTGTGCTCGGTGGCTATGAGATGGTAGCCCAGTTCGGAGAGTGTCCGAATCGAAGGCAGAAGTTTTACTTTGTTCTCCTCTTTGCCGAGACTCAACAGAATATTCTTTTTTGGCAGGCGGAATCCTGCGGCCATCATTGATTTGATGAGTGCTTCGTAATATGAGTCGCCGAAGCACGCGACTTCGCCTGTCGAGGCCATTTCTACGTAATGGATGGGATCCGCTCCTTTGATTCGGTTATACGAGAATTGCGGCGATTTCACCGCGACGGTGTCGAGCTCAACGGTTCGATAGTCGCCTGCAACGTCCTGTCCGAGCATGGCGCGTATCGCGATATCGATGAAATTGTAGCCTGTTACCTTGGACACGAAGGGAAAACTGCGGGAGGCACGAACATTGCACTCGATAACCATCAGGTGATTGTCTTTTGCGAGAAACTGCATATTGAACGGGCCCGTAATATTGAGTGAACGGACAATATCTTTCGTGATGTGTTTTGCGCGGCGAATGGTCTCGAGATAGGTGCGTTGCGGCGGTAGTACCACGGTGGCGTCACCTGAGTGTGTGCCGGCATTCTCCACATGCTCGGTAATCGCGTAGACCACAAGTTCGCCATTCTTAGCGACACCGTCGATTTCGATTTCGCGAGCGTTTTCAATGAACTTGGAAATCACGACCGGGTGGTCGGAGGACACGTCAACGGCCCGTTTCAGAAAGCGCGTCAGTGAGGGCTCGTCGTATGCGACGCTCATGGCGGCTCCCGAAAGTACGTACGACGGGCGCACCAATACCGGGTAGCCGAGCTTCCCGGCGGCTTTCTTCGCCGCTCCAAGTGTCGTGAGCTCAGTCCAACCGGGCTGATGTATTTCGAGTGTATCGAGGAGTTTCGAGAATACGTGGCGATCCTCGGCTTTATTAATGTCGACGGGACTTGTGCCGAATATAGGAACGGAGTGTGTGTGCAGCTTGAGCGCAAGATTATTCGGTATCTGTCCGCCTGTCGAGATTACGACGCCGTCCGGATTCTCGAACTCAACGATGTCGAGAACGCGTTCAAGCGAAAGTTCGTCGAAATAGAGCCGGTCAGACATGTCGTAGTCTGTGGAAACGGTTTCCGGATTGGAATTGATCATGATCGTGCCGAACCCTGCCGCCTTGAGCGAGCGCAGTGCCTGTACGCACGACCAGTCGAATTCAACAGACGAGCCGATGCAATACGGGCCGCCGCCGAGGACCGCAGCCTGGCGGCTGCCGCGGGTGATGTCGTGCTCGGTACCGTGGTACGTCAGATACAGGTAGTTGGTCTGGGCGGGGAACTCGCCGGCAAGTGTGTCGATCTGCTTTATGACAGGAGTAATCCCCATTTTTTTGCGAAGGGTACGGATCTCATCTTCCGTTTTCTTTGAAAGAGCGGCTATTCGGGAATCGGAAAAACCGTTTTTCTTTGCGAGCCGCATATCGGTCGCATCAAGCTTCGACTTACGCAACTTTTTCTCAACATCGATGACGTGACGCAGTTTCTCGAGAAACCACATGTCTATGCCCGAAAGTGAGTGCAGCTTTGCGGTAGCGACACCGGAGCGAAGTGCCTCTGAGAGTGCAAACACCCGACGCGTTGTCGGAAACTTGATTTCATCGAGGATCGCGCTTTTGTTCTTGAACGTAATGCTCTGAGGGGTTGCGAGTCCGTCGGCACCGATATTCAACATGCGAAGCGCTTTTTGCAACACTTCCTCGAATGACCGGCCGATCGCCATGACTTCTCCGACACTTTTCATCTCGGTGCCGATGCGTGGCGCCGCATTTTCGAATTTTGCGAGGTCCCAGCGCGGGATCTTGAGTACCACGTAGTCCAGCGCCGGCTCAAAGCAGGCGATCGTTTTCTTTGTGACCGAATTCTTAAGCTCGGTAAGGGCATAGCCGAGCGCGAGTTTTGCTGCAACGAACGCAAGCGGGTAGCCGGTCGCTTTGGATGCGAGCGCCGAGGAGCGTGACAGACGGGCGTTGACCTCGATCACACGGTACTCACCGCGGACGGGATCGAGGGCGTATTGGATATTGCATTCACCGACGATACCTAAATGGCGGATGGTCTTCAGTGCTACTTCGCGCAGCATGTGGTATTCGCGGTTTGTAAGTGTCTGTGACGGCGCTATAACGATCGATTCGCCGGTGTGCACGCCCATAGGGTCGAAGTTCTCCATGTTGCACACGGTGATGCAGTTGTTGGCGGCGTCCCGAACAACCTCGTATTCGACCTCTTTCCATCCGCCGAGATATTCCTCAACGAGGACCTGCGGGACACTTTTGAATACTTCCTTGAGTTTTGCGATCAGTTCGCGTTCGGTACGAACGACTCCTGATCCCTCGCCGCCAAGCGCAAAGCCCGAGCGCACCATTACAGGGTACCCGATTTTTTTTGCGGCTTTCTGGGCCTCTGCGATGTTTTTTGTCGCGATCGAACGAGCGGTCCGTACGTCGATTTCGCTGAGTCGTCGCACGAACAAGTCGCGGTCTTCGGTGTCGCGGATTGCGGAGACCGGTGTGCCGAGCACGCGAACGCCGTACTTCGCTAGTACACCGCTCTCCTCGAGTGAGAGTCCGAGGTTGAGTGCCGTTTGCCCTCCGAAAGAAAGTGATATCGCATCCGGTCGCTCTTTCTCAATGACGTCGGTCGCGTGGGGAAGCGTAAGCGGGAGAAAGTACACCTTGTCCGCAAGTGCATCGTCTGTCTGCACGGTCGCAATATTCGGATTCATCAGCACGACCGAGATGCCTTCTTCTTTGAAGGCTTTGATGGCCTGAGATCCCGAGTAGTCAAATTCGCCGGCCTGTCCGATCTTTAAACCGCCGGAGCCTAACAAAAGGATCTTTTTTGGCATACGTTGTTCGGTCGGTTTAGGCGTCATGATGTGTTTTGAGGCGGCGAAGGCCGCTGATTTCTTCTATGAACTTGTCGAATATCCATGCGGTGTCCGTCGGGCCCGGTGCGGCTTCCGGATGGAACTGAACTGAGCGCCACGGCCGGTCTTTGTGACGGATGCCCTCGACGCTGTCGTCGTTCGCGTTTCGGAACCATACGTTCCAGCTTTGCGGCAGGCTTTCGGCGTCGACCGCGAAACCGTGATTTTGGGAAGTGATATAGCACCGCCCGGTCGCGGTATCGATACAAGACTGATTTTGGCCGCGATGGCCGTACTTCAGTTTATAAGTCCGTCCGCCGGCCGCGAGCGCAAGCAGCTGATTCCCGAGGCATATGCCGAGGATCGGCTTCGCATCTTTCATTGCCTGTTTGATATGAGCGATCGTCGGCACGCACTGTTCCGGATCGCCCGGACCGTTGGAGATGAATAGGGCGTCATACTGGTCCTTTGTAAAATCGTAGTCCCACGGCACGCGCGTGAGTGTTATCGAATCGCGCGTGAGGGAACGCACGATGTTTTCTTTCATACCGCAGTCCACAGCGATGATACGAAGCGGACCGGATCCGTAGGTGCGTAGCTCCTTCGGCGAGACCTTTGCCACGAGGTTGGAGCGGTTCGGATCGATGAACTCAGACGGCTTCTCGTGAGCGATCGCGCCGAGCATAACTCCGCGTTCACGAAGTTTTTTCGTTATGGCACGTGTGTCGAGGCCGGTAATCGCGGGAATGTTGTTTTTCTTGAGCCATGCAGAGAGTGACTGTACGGCCTCGCTATGAGAATAGGAGGTTGAGTATTCGGTAACGACGAGGCCCGCGATCTGGATTTTTTCTGACTCAAACGCCGACGGCTCGGGCACTCCGTAATTGCCGATGAGCGGGTATGTGCAGACGACTATCTGTCCGGCGAACGACGGATCCGTGAGGCTTTCAACGTATCCGGTCATGCCGGTGGTGAACACAACCTCGCCGGTCATCGTTGTGTCGGCTCCGAAACTTTCGCCCTCGTACACGGAATTGTCTTCGAGAAAGAGTCTCATATGCAGGGTGTAGGTTTCGGACTAAGAAAAATCCCGCTTGCGGCGGGACGGGAATAATCGGACAAAAAAAATACACCCGGGTGGGTGAGCTTGATATCAAGAACCTGCATCTGAGTCATTAAAAACGCAGTATAGACCTGATCCTGCATCCGATAATCACTGCCCATTGTGGAAAACCCCTCCACTTTCATATAGGCTGAGCCAATGCAGAAGGATGACCTCAAGCGGTTTGCGCTACCTGACGAGCCCGGGATATACATGTTCCGCAATGCGAAGCGGAAGATTTTGTATATCGGCAAAGCAACGATTCTTAAGGATCGCGTGCGAAGCTATTTCTCCAAAGATCTCGTCGAAGCCCGATCGCCGGCCATCGTAAAGATGGTCGCCGAGGCGACTGATATTACATGGCAGCAGACCGACAATGTGCTCGAAGCGCTGATTCTCGAGGCAAACCTCATAAAGCAACATCAGCCTCCGTATAACGTTGCGACGAAGGACAACAAGAGTTTCAACTACCTTGTCGTAACAAAAGAAGTGTTCCCGCGGGTGCAAATCGTCCGCGGACGCGAACTGTTTCAGAACTGGAACGACTCCCAGATACGGAACCTCTTCGGGCCGTTTCCCCAGGGTCTTGCGCTTCAGGAAGCGGTAAAGATTGTGCGGAAGATATTTCCGTTTCGAGACACTAAGTGCACGCCCCGCGGCGAGGGTAAGAACAAAGCCGGCAAGCCGTGTTTCAACAGACAGATCGGCTTGTGCCCGGGGGTGTGCACCGGCGAAGTTTCGAAGGAGGAATACCTGGAAACGATCCGTCATATTACGGAATTGTTCAATGGTAACTTCAAAGGTCTCAAGCGCGATCTGACTCGCGAGATGAAGGCGGCATCAAAAGAGGAGCATTTTGAGAAGGCGGAGCGCTTGCGGCGACAGTGCTTGGCGCTGGAGCACATCAAAGATGTTTCGCTCATCAAAAGCGACACAATCTCGGCCGGTGGCGGTCTGCGTGTAGAGGCGTATGACGTGGCGCACACCGCCGGGGCTGAGACGGTAGGCGTTATGACCGTGGTGGATAACGGAGAAGCCTATAAAACCGCATATCGAAAGTTCAAGATTAACTCGGTGACCAATAATGACGTCGCCGCGCTCACGGAGATGCTAGAGCGCCGTCTCCAGCATGCCGAATGGCCGCTTCCGCGTGTATTTGCGGTCGACGGAGGCAAGGGGCAAATGAGAGCGGCGGAAAAGGTTCTCAAAAAGTTCGGTATCGAGATACCGATCGTCGGGGTTGTTAAGAACGAATTTCACAAACCGGAACGTTTGATCGGGGATTCCCGAGCTATTGCCGCCTATGAGCGCGACATATTGCTTGCCAACAACGAGGCGCACCGATATGCGATCAGCTGGCACAGAACACGACTCAAGAAGGGTCTGTTTGTATAGTAAAATACTTTCATGGTAAACGGCCCGATGGTCGGCGGCTTTATGATAGCGGTCGTATTGATCGGCTCCGCGCTGTTCGTCGGAACATGGTTTTCAAGCGCGGTGCATTTTCAAGACTCGCACACATTGGATGCGGCTCGTGAGACGCGTCCGGTCGCATGCTCGTTTAATATCTCCGACGACACGCGCAGGACGACCGGCTACATTCATGCGCGTGACGGATATATGCGATTCGATATCCATGACGTGAAAGATATTGAGGTCGCTGACTGGGGCGTGGAGCTGAATATGCATGATCCGAGTCAGATGATGACGCGGTCTGCGGAGGGTGAACCATATGTGAGCCTGGATAGCTACGCGGACCTACGGGTCCAGATTTTGGATAACGTGCGCATGATTATGCAGAGTGAGCGCATTCACTGTGCTCCATGGTGGGGCGCAAGCGGATTCAGGTTTGCGCTGGAAGGAAAAATATTCAGGTAGTGGTTTTTTAGTTGCTATACTTTTGTAATGGTACGAACGATCGTCGGTGTATTGCGCGGCGGAACGTCATCCGAATACGGACTCTCGTTAAAAACGGGGGCTGCCATCCTGCACGCGCTTCCGGAAGATACGTACGATACACGAGATATCTTGATTGATAAAAAGGGGATGTGGCATCACCGGGGCATCCCTGCGACACCGGCGCGCGCGCTTTCACAGGTTGATGTTGTTTTGAACGGATTGCATGGCGGTGTCGGGGAAGACGGCAGTGTTCAGCGGATTCTTGAGCGCGCCGGCGTTAAATACGCAGGCGCACGGTCTATGCAGAGTGCTATCGCGCTGAATAAGATCCGCGCGCGAACGGTCCTCAAGAATGCGGGGCTACGTATGCCGAACGGTATCTCGTTCACGCTTCGCGACGGATTGAACACGGCAGAAATGGCTCGGCTGGTACATGCATATACGGCGCCTCCCTACATGGTAAAGCCGCCAAATGACGGCGCCGCGGCAGGAATACGATTCGTGGAGCTGTATACGGACCTTCCGGACGCCATCGGTGACGTACTCGACGCATACGGCGCCGTACTCGTCGAAGAATTCATACGAGGGGACGATGCAACAGTCGGCGTGATCGACGGATTCCGAAATGAGCCTTTGTATGCGCTGCCTCCTGCCCATGTTGTACGCGAAGGTCTGCACCTGGAGCGGCATCACCACGAGAACGGCACCTTGCGTCACGTTGCCCCGGCAGGATTTTCGTATGTGCAGAAGCAGTCGCTGATGGATATCGCAAAAACGGCACACAAAGTGCTTGCGTTGTCGCATTTTTCACGCGCTGATTTCATCGTCTCACCGCGCGGAATATATCTTTTGGAGGTGAATACAAATCCGGGTCTGTACCCCGGATCATCGTTTCCGGTGATGCTCAATGCCGTCGGTTCGAACGTAGGAGAGTTTTTGGAGCACGCGATCTCGCTTGCGCGGTCGCACTAAGCCGAGATTCGTGACGCTGCGATCAGCCCGATCGTAAAGATCCCGATAAAATTGAACACAAACGACAGCGGTATAAAGTGTACCTCGCGCATTCGTGACATACCGAGCAAGCTGATGCCCAGTTCGTCGGGCAGCGGCGAGGCAATGATCAGTCCGCCCGCAAAAAAGGTCAGGTAACGGAAGAAGCGAAACTTCATCAGTTTGCCGAGGCGCTTGAAACCACGGCGCTGCGGAAGGATCTCAAGCATGTGGAGCGAGATGCGGTCTTTTACGAATCGGAAGATGATCATGTCGCCGACAACCGAGCCAAGTGATGCCCAGAGAGCGGTCTCGACGACACCCATACGCGTAGAGATTTCTCCGAGTGTGACGATCGCCGGCGCGGTCGTAAAGATAGACGTAAAGAACATCCCTGCCACAAAGCTTCCGATGTGACCGAATTCACGACTTGAATCAAGGAGCATATAAATCGCCCCTGATTTGATCAGAAGAATCGCGATTACAATGCTGAGCGTGATGATGGTAAGGTCGTGAATGATGTGCTGAAAACGGACATCAGACGATCGACGGGCCATACCCGTATTGTAACGGGTGTGCGAGGACGGTTGCGAAGTTATCCGACTCACGGCATAATCCTCCAACAAGGGCCTTTAGCTCATTTGGTAGAGCACCTCATTTGCAATGAGGGGGTGACCGGTTCGAATCCGGTAAGGTCCACTAAAGACGAATAATCCGCCGAAAGGCGGATTTTCGCTTTTGTGGAGCTTACCCAGAAAAGGGTCGGGAAAACATGCTGTTTTCCCGTGGAGGAAGGCTTGGGAAAACCGTGGGTTTCCCAGTTGGTATGGTCCACCCGTCAGAGAAATTGGGAAATTTGCGACGGCCGAGCCAGGGCAGTGACCACTTTGAATTTTGTCCGAAGGAACCAAATACATATTGAGTCACGCCGAGTCCGGTAAGCAAAAAGCACATCCGGCGGATGTGCTTTGTCTTGAAGAGCGATCATGCCCGAACACGCTCAGAAAACGACAACCTTGGTTCCGCATACTTCACGGCCTGCTCGACAACTTCGTCGAGCGAATCGAAAATCGGAAAGCCGGGGACGGCGAGTTCAAAGTTCCGTTTGATGACCCTGAGGCCGGGGAAGTCCGGTTCTGCACCGATCACCACACGAAGATCGCGGTTGTGCATCAGATGAGCGCGCCATTCACCGAGTTCGCCGCGCGTGTCGGTGGCATACGGCTGGCCGTCGGTCCGCTCGGTTTTTTGCGTGGCGAGCCAGAAGATGATGCAGCCCGTTTTCCACAGTTCCGCAGCGAGGCGCATGTAATAGCGTTCCCAATCGGTCTGCCGATCGAAAACCATCGCCGGGGCGGAGCGTCGGATATGCTTTGTTTCCGTATTCAGAAACTCGTGCCAGCGATAGTCGGGGTGTGTGCTGTCGTAGCGGCTCGGGTTCACGATGATCAGTCGTTCAAGGCGCTTCATCAGCATTCGGCTCAGGAGCGAATGCCAATCTCCCGCGCCTTGAATGGGGCCTCCGAAGAAGTACATCGGGTAGTCGCGATAGCTCTCCAGAACCGGATTTGATTTCGGCAGTACAAGAAACATCCGTCTTCTCCTTTGTGGCTGCCCGCACTATGTCATGGGTAACCGAACCTCGCCAGAAGATGAAGTTTGTAGTTGAGTTCTTCATATTCCGACCTATACTTTGCAGCGGCAGGGAGCTCACGCCAAACAGCAAAGGACCGTAGCAATGAGCGCTGACTCCGTAGATCTTCATAGTTCGAAACCCTTGAAGACATTGACTGAACAAGATGTCGTCGAAGCGTTCGCGAGTTCCGGGTACCGGGGCGAGATGGCCGTACTCGACCGATTTGCGCCGCACATGATGCAGGGTGCACTCACTAAAGATGCATTGTTTCAGATTGCCTTTCATATCGAAGACAGCGATATGAATGCCGATCGGGGACTCCTGTATTCCGCGATCGTGCTGCACGCCGCAACGCTCGTTCTCGAAAACGATACCGCCGCCTGGCGCGAGCTCAGAACGCGTCCGGGCAAGCTCGGTGCGTTCATTGCAAGTATTTCGGGACCTGAAAGTCCGATCATTGCGAATGATCGCCGCCCGATCCGTTATGCGGGTACCGTGCGGCCGCGTATCAAGGCTCCGAGTGCGATCAATGATTTGCTCGACATCGTCCTCTCTCGATTGAACTTCAACTTCGAAATGCTGACGTTCCTCTACGATCACCTGCAGGACGCCGGCATGAAAAGCATCGTCAAAAGTCTTTTGATCTTGCATGAAAAAGAACCCGTGCCCGGAAGCGCGTAGCGCTTCCGGGGGAGAAAGGCTCGCTCCGGCGGGCCTTTTTGTTTGCTCGATAGGGAATGCTCAAAGTGTTATAGTTTTCAGACAGGTGTGCGCCCTTGCGGCGCATATCGTTTTCATGGGGAATACCGAAGATATACAGAAGTCAGGCGGGACACCCGAGGCGGTGTTCTTAGCGGCATACGAGGAATATGCTGATGCGCTCTTACGGCACGTAATGCTTCGTGTGCGGGACCGAGAGCTCGCAAAGGATATTGTCCAGGAGGCATATTCAAAAACGTGGGTCTACATGTCGGAGGGTAAAGAGATTGAATATCTACGCGCATTTCTCTATCGCGTTTCGAACAATCTGGTCATTGACTGGGCACGCAAAAAGAAGTCCTCGTCGCTCGATTCGTTGATGGAAGACGACGGTTTTGAACCCGCTGATGACAACGTGAAAGACTTTGCCGATGTGCCGGCCGCACGCGAGGCTATCAAGTTGCTCGGCGAGCTTGATGAAATGTACAGGACCGCTATCACGATGCGGTATCTTGACGAAATGTCCCCCCGGGAGATCGCCGAAGCCCTTGGTGTCTCCGAAAACGTCGTATCGGTCCGCATTCACCGCGGCATCGAAAAACTCTCAAAAATGGCTAAAAAGGAGCCTCCAAAGCACGGTTCAAACTGAAATATCCGTGGGGTACGACGCTTGCACGGAATACCTCGCCAGCGTATAGTTTTCGCAATGTAAGGTTTTCCATTTGCATAGCAAGGGAAAGGTTGGTTTACATTTTTTAAAGGAAGAACAGATATCGCATCATGGCAAAGAAGCTTTATGTCGGAGGTTTGCCCTACGCTACCACCGACGAGGAGCTCAAGGACGCATTCTCACAGGCCGGAAACGTTGAATCTGCCGTCATCATCATGGACAAGATGAGCGGCCGATCGAAGGGTTTCGGTTTCGTTGAGATGGCATCTGATGAGGAAGCCCAGGCAGGTATCGACCTCTGGAACGGAAAGGATTTCGGTGGCCGCAAATTGACGGTCAACGAGGCTCGCCCGATGGAGGAACGACCTCGCAATAACTTCCGCTCAAACGGCGGAAGCGGCGGCTACGGCGGCGGTTCGCGCGGCGGAAACGGCGGCGGCGGACGCAGCTGGTAATTTCTCATTCGAGAAACTTGGCAAAAAGGACTCCGGCAACGGGGTCCTTTTGCTTTCCCGGCCTGTAATAGAGCCCCATTCGGCTCGTCTAAGTGCTGTAGGTGCGCTACTATTGCCTGCATCGGGAAGTGCGCAACGACGACCTATGGAAGACAACATAAAAAACTCATTTAAATTTCTGCAGTCCGAAAAGCTGACTGATAACGAGCGCATTCGTATGAAGAATGTCCTGCTTTCTGTTATGGCTGAGCATCCGTTGCAAAGCACTGCCGTTGTTGTCCCGCGCCATGAGCGTTTCCTTTCATATTTTGATTCCGAATCACTGCGTCCGGTCGGGTTTGCGTTTGCGCTGGTGCTCGTCGTGGGTATCGGTACGTCGTACGCGGCAGAAACCGCGCTGCCGGGAGATCCGCTCTATGCCATAAAAGTCGGCATCACCGAACCGATCCAAGGCGTGCTTGCTGTGTCTCCCGTCGCTCGGGCTGAATGGGATACGGAGCTGCTCTCGCGACGACTTGAAGAAGCGGCCACACTTGCAGCGAAAGGAAATCTCAGTGACGACGCTCGTTCCAAAATCGAAACACAGCTTGCGATCAAGGCTCAGGATGTAAATAACAGTGTCGATCGTTTGAAGTCTCGCGATGACGGAGCGGTCGCTGCAGCCTCGGTAGAATCCGACCTCGAAGCATCACTCGTCGGCCATGAACGTGTCTTGACCGGAATTTCCGTAGATCTTCCGAAGCAGGCTCCGGCGATCGCTCCGTTGTTGCACAAGGTGCGTGCACAAGCGGAGTCGACGAACGCAAAACGCAAGGCGAGCGAGCGGAATGTTGCGACAAAAAGCGAATCAACCGTGAAAGCGGCCGCGACCAATCAGCAGAAAAATGCGCGCAATAAAGTTCGGCAAGTCCGCACACTCGCGGCGAGCGGCCATCTGCAGGCGTCTACAACGGCAGAGGCGAGTTCGAGTGCGCAGGAGATTGAGCAGGTGATAGAACAGGCGGAACAGAAGCTCAATGAAGGTAAGTACGGCGAAGCATTGAATGCGTTTCAGGCGACGATCCGCGCGGCAAAAGCCGTCGAGGTTAATCTTGATGCGGAAAACCGCCTGAGTGACGATATTGAGGCGAACGAGGACCGATCCGGTTCCGATAAGTAGCCGTACATATCCACAGAGGTGTCGCATGATCAGACGTGCGTCACTCATAATGAACGCATGCGTCTTCGCATGCTCTTCGGCTGGGGGATCGTCATCTATGCGGTCCTTAATCTCGTGTGGTCTGTAATCGTTGCCAACGGATTTTCTGAGAATCTTATAGCGCGAATTTCCATGATAATTGCGATTATTACGGTCGCTACCATCGCGACCCGCTCGCTACGGTTGCTGAGCGAGCGGGACGCTATTCCGTTTGCCGGGGGATGGGTTTTGATCGCTGCGGCGCTTGATGCGCTCCTCACGGTGCCGGTTGTCGGATGGGCAGTCTTTGCAAACGCGAACACGTGGGTGGGTTATGCGCTCTTGCTTGCTGTGCCGCTTGTTGTCGCTGCCGTATCGAAACGGCCGCTTGCGTAATTATGGGACCATTCGCGGCACATAGATTTTTGACGCGCGGAGCACTATCTGCAGTCAATGTGTTCTCGTGGCTGTTCATTTTTCAGTATTTTTTTATTGCGGCAGGCGGAGTAGTAGCTGCACTCGTAGCAACCGCGTGTTCGTATGCATTTGCGCAAACAGTCGCCATTTTGCTCACGCCGTACACGGCTCGGCGGTTGCGGCACGGTATACGGGGCATGCTGGTGAATGCGCTCATCGCGCTTGCAGGTGCCTATGCGATCCTTGCGCTCGGATTTTCCGGCATATTGGGTTCGATACCGCTTGCGATCGTCCTTTTTGCGGCATCTATGGGTCTTTACCGTGCTCTGTATTGGATTCCGTATGAGCTGGCGGCAAAGAAGCATTCACGAAGCAGGATCACGGATATTGCGCTTGCATGTATTCCGGCTATCTCGGGGTATGTCATGACGCTCTCTGCAAGCGCGCCGCTTATTGTGCTTTCGTGCGCTTCACTTGTGGCACTCTGTGCAATCGTTCCAGTGTACCTATTCCGAAATACACACGAAGGCTTCAGCTGGTCGTACCGCGGCACGTTCAGGCACCTGTTCACGTATTCGCATCGCCGACCGCTTATTCAGGCAATCTGCAACGGCTTCGAGGGTGCTGCACTGCTGCTTTTGTGGCCCATCGTCGTGCTCGTTATGCTGGAGTGGTCGTATGCCGCCCTCGGTCTTGTTCTCTCTGTCACGTATTTGTGCACGATCTTTGCGCGCGCCGTACTTGCGCACTACCACCATCATGCCGAGAAGCGTCTCGTTCTGTCTGCCCTTACGATAACCGGATGGATGCTGCGCGGTACGGTTGCCGCTCCGCTTTCTATCGTACTGGTTGATACGTACTATCAATCGGGCAGCGGGATTTCGCAGCGAGGAGTTGATCTGCTGACTTCGGAGCAATCCGCTGACAGTAATTCGTATGTGGACGAGTTCACGGCGCTCAAAGATATGGGGCAGGGTATCGGACGTATTGTTTTTTGTCTTATGATCGTATTGCTTTCAAATATGTTCAGTTTCCCTGTACTCGCACTCACGCTGTTCGGTATAACGGCACTTGTTGCCGTGTACTCGATTGCGGTCTCACGCACGGCTACGAAGCATTCATTTTAAGACAAACAAAAAGAGCAGGTACGCGATCCGCGTCCTGCTCTATTCGAAACCGTGCTGTTTCATCCACGCACGATTTCTTTTTTGTGCTTCAGCGCTTCGTCTTCCGTAGATCTTGCCGAGGCACTTCTTGTAACCCGTTCGCTGCATCGGACCTACGAACGGTTCAATTCGTTCCTCTTTGTCCAACACGTGCTCGAGCAATTCCTCGAACTCCTCGACCGGATACGTGATATTCACACGAGTCATCATGCGCTCGACGGTTTCGTAGTCGAGCGTCACCATGGCTTCGTATTGATGCCACATTTCCTGAACTGATTCCCGTATGTCGGCGCCGATCTGGTCACATTCGTGATAGATCAACTCCGTCATCACGCACGCTTTCCGATTGCGGTGCGTGCGGTAGCTTGTGCCGTGCGACGTGCGGCACTCCGCCGTGTCATTTCGGCCTGAATCGCCTTAAACATCTTTTGGCGGATGTCTTTGCCGCAGTTGCCGTCGATGACGCGCCACATGCGGTTCGTCTTTGCTGCCCACGATTGGTCGCTCGACGCTTGGTTGAGCGCAACGACCTTGTCGGTGAGTTCAGCCACTCGTTGTGAAGTGATCATTCCGGATCCTCCGGCTTGCATTGCGGGGATACGCTGTACTGTGACAGATTATACCACCATGTGGCATGATTGTCCAGTGAATCGCACGAAAAAAGGGTTGTTTTGAGCCGCTTTAGCTCAAGAGTTCAGTAACGACAGCCTTTACGTCTGCGCCGTCAGCGGTACCGGCAAATTCTTTGATGACGGCACCCATAAGTTTACCGGCTCCTGCAGCATCGGTAATGCCAAGTTCTGCTTTCTTTGCTTCGGCAACCGCCCTGATCGCATCGCGCCCGACTGTCTGCGGCAAATAGACTTCAAGAATTGCTAATTCAGCGGCTTCTTTTTCCGCTAGCTCAGGCCGATTGCCGGCGGTGAACTGCTCGATGGAATCTTTGCGCTGCTTTGCGAGGCGCTTTAAAACCGCGACTGCCTCCGGATCGGTCAGCTCTTCCGTGGGCTTTTTGCCCTTGGCGACGAGTTCGTTGGTAAACGCGGTCATTGCGCCGCGGAGTGTGTCGACTTTGATCTGTTCGCGGGCCTTCATCGCGGTGATCATGTCGGTCTTAATCTGGGCTGTAAGCATGACGGGAGTATAGCAAAAGACACGACCGTATTCACAGTCGTGTCTCACTTCTTATCGGCTCGGGTTCTTTGAGTCCGGCGGAATTTGCTGACGATCGTAGCCCAGATCCGGGACTCTTCTGATCGGCATGGGCCACAGATGAACCGCCCGTCGCGCGGTCTGCCCGTGAGCAAGATTCGCTCGTTGCCGCATGTCGGACAGATGCCGCGATGCTTGAGGGCTACCGCCATCCTACACTCGCGTGCTGGGTTGGCAGCTGACGTCAATCCGCAAAATCCGCTCGCTATTCGGGGGCGGGGTCAGCTGCTTGTCGTCATACATCTTTTGCACCTGCCGTGACGCGAGTGCTTTGTTGCGCTCGCATATATGACCGAATTGTCGGTGGTATTCGCCGCCGGGCGGGTAAATGCGCTCGATTGCAGTGCGGCCGTCTGACAGCAAGAAGGTGACAATAGCGAGCGTTTCAAGCATGGGTCTCTCCCTCGGTTCTCTCTGTATTTAGCCACAGGGAGCGGGAATGTGCACGGTGGTACAATCCGTCCATGGAAATTGTGATTATTGTCCTCCTTGCGGCTGTGCTCGTCGCGCTGCTTTTCCTGATCATGCGCAAAGCACCCGCGCAAACCGACCTGCAGAGTCTGCACTTGCTGCAAGGTCAGCTGGAGATGCTCAGAACAGCCGTCGATCAAAAGCTCGGAGAAGGTACCGATCGTATGTTCGAGGGCATGCGTGTTCAATCAGACCAGTCGCAGCGAACTATTTCGCAGATACAGCAGCAGCTGGATGCCATCACAAATCGGGTGTCTCAACAGCTCATGGAGGTCGTAAAGGGGGTAACTGAAACGAAAGAATCAACCAAGCAGGTATTTACGATCGCAGAACAACTGCAGAATCTGGAAAAGGTCCTCAAAAATCAGAAGCAGCGCGGCAATCTCGGCGAGGCGTCGCTCGAGCTCATTCTTTCGAACGTGTTGCCCGGTCAGTACGAAGCGCAGTACATGTTCAAGGACGGCGAGAAGGTGGATTTCGCTATCAAGACCCGCGACGGCATCCTCCCTGTCGACGCGAAATTTCCGCTTGAAAACTACATCCGCATCATGGACGAGACCGATGATCAGCGGCGCGAGCTGTATCAGCGCGACTTTAAAAGTGACGTCAAGAAACGCATCGACGAAACGGCAAAATATATCCGTGAAGGCGAGGGTACGATGCCGTTTGCGATTATGTTTATTCCGGCCGAGGGAATCTATTACGATCTTCTCAACAGTGACGTCGGCGTCGGTGTGAACTCACGCGACCTTATCGAATACGCATATCAAAAGAAGAATGTGATCATTGCATCGCCGACCACGTTCCTTGCGTACCTCCAGACGATTCTGTTCGGGAACCAGCGGGCAAAGATCCAGGAAACCGCAAAAGACATCATAAAAAACGTCGCAGACCTCGGTAAGCATCTCAATGCATATACCGATTCACACAATAGTCTCGGCAAATCACTCTCGGCGGCCGTCGGCCACTATGAAAAGGCGGGTAAGGCATTTAAGGCAATTAATAAAGATGTGGTGCGGATCACTAACGAGTCGAACGATATCGTGCTGGAGTCGGTAGAGAAGCCGACCTTGCTCGAAGAGTAAAACGTAGAGGCTCGCGAAGACGCGAGCCTCTGGTAGTCGGCCTGCTCAGCAGGCTTCAGGACCGTAGCCGACCACGAAATAACCGATAGCATTGTGAAGCGGCAGGCAGCGACTCTGAGCCTTCACCGCAGCAGACTTCGCGGCAGTGCTCCCGTGTCCGGGATTCCCCACTGAGAGTGTGACGGCGAGGGAAACGATGGAAACCGCAAGGGCTACAATCGAGAGTGCAATTGGCAATTTCATTGGTAGCTCCGATGCTACGTGGGTAACGTCCGGGCAAAAAGTGCCACGATGTACCATAGGTGTCAAGGTATTTGGGCAGGAACAGGCTCAAAGGTTGCGTTTTTCAGGCTTTTTAGGTATAGTGCCGCGAACGTTTATGGCAAAGATTGCAATCATTCAGACAGGCGGCAAACAGTATGTTGTCGCAGAAAACGACATCATCGAGATCGAGCGTGTTGAGGGTGCAGAAAATGCAGGCGACAAGGTCACCTTTGACCAGGTCCTCCTCACCGACGACGGCAAGGCAGTATCTGTCGGTGCACCGCTCGTAAAGGGCGCAAAAGTTACCGGCGAGCTTGTTACAAACAAGCGCGGTCCGAAAGTCACCATCATCAAGTACAAACAAAAGTCCCGCTACTACAAGAAGCGAGGGCATCGCCAGGATCTTGCGAAGGTAAAGATCACTTCACTCTAAAAAAAGACAACGACCGCCGAAGAGGCGGTCGTTTTCTTTTGTGAGGTGCTATTCCATCTGGCGCTGTGCCAAGCGGAAGCGGCCCTCGCCCTGCTGCATTACGTGCGGACTCGCGGATACCAGTCCTTTGAATCCGCCGGTAGTCATGCACTTGTGGAAGTTCATTTTTGCGCCGGCGACCGGGATCGCGTCCGGATTACACATCCGGAACATGTGCTTATTGTGCTCATTCTCGACGACCATGCACTTGAGACAGAGGACACGTGCCATTGCCACCTCCATTGCTGCATAAATCGTAGCAACTACGCGAGCAGATTGCTGCGAAATGCCTGTGTATAAAAAACGGGACCGCCGAAGCGGGTCCCGTCGTGCAGTGTGCGTGGTGGTCGATTAGGAAATATTCATGCGCGTGATCCGCGTGCCCTGTTCGCGTGCCAACCATCGTGCGATGTCGGCATACTCCATTCGTGACCAAACGGAATCTCCCGATCCGAAGGCGCCGCTTCTGATTCGTCGCGCTGCGTTCCAGTAGAACCCCCACAGGAGCGACACGATGAGGCCGAACATGACGGCCGATGCCCATGTCTCCTGATTCAACAGTACGACAACGGAGTAGACCGCGAGCACGACTGTTACAAATACGTAGCGCGTCCGGCAAGCGTGCCGGTAGCGGGCGAGTACCGCATCAAAGTTTTCCATGTGATCACCTCCGTGTCGCAGCATGACAACGGCCGGCGCTCATGTCAACGATTCATCGTTCGACAAAAAAGAGGGACCGCCGAAGCGGTCCCGTTAGTTCTGTACCCGAGCTTAGCCGGCATTCGCGCCGTCACGCGCATGTTTCCATCGCATGAAGTTTTCGGTCTCCCGTGGGCTACCGAAGGCCCCGCTTCTGATCCGTGTCGCTATGCGGCGGTAGTACAGCCATACGGCAACGACAAGCGCGATGCAGAGCCCTTGGCCTACAAAGCCGCGCTCGATTGCGTGGAGCGCTCCGGCGGCAACCGTAGCGGCAAGAGAGATCAGACGATACATGCTGCGCTTGGTACTCAGATACGCTTCGAACGTTTCAATCCTATCCTTCATTCAACACCTCCGGGGAGTAGCATGCGCCATCGAGCGGTTACGGTCAACGGCGTGAAGCCATCGCGCTTTTGATTGTTTCGGGATCAGCGTACTCAAGCTCCGAGCCCGTTGAAAGTCCGCGCCCGAGTGAGGTGATGGTGAGCATGGGGAACTGATCGGTGATCTCTTCACGCAGGCGCACCGCCGTCGCGTCACCCTCCGGGTTGGCAGGAAATGCGAGGATTACTTCGTTCAACTCGAATCTGTCCTTGAGCGTCCGCATCAGCTCCTTTACGCGCAGACCGGTCATCTGCTCAGACGCAAGCGAAATCGTGCCACCGATCACGAAATAGCGGCCTCGGTATGTACCGCTGCGCTCGATCGCGAGCAGATCAGCGTCAGACGCGATTACCGACAATAGCGTGTCGTCTCGCTCAGGGTTCGAGCAGATGCTGCACGTGTCCGATTTGATCGCCCGTGCCGTACCGAAGAAGCGCATACAGCTTTTGCATTGCGACACACTGCCGCCGAGCTCCTGAACGGATTCGATAAATTCTCGTCGTAGCGAAGGAGATGAGCGCAATAAGTACTGCACGAACCGCTGCGCCTGGCGCGGTCCGATACCGGGAAATTTTTCAAATAAATTCGAGAGTCGCTCGATGGGATCCATGGAGCCGAGTATACCAATGTTAGAACGGAGCGCTTTCGCCGCCGCCTTCAATGGTGGCTTCGGTTACAAAATCCCCGAAATCACTCTTGTCGATGGACAAGAACGTGGCCTTTTCTTCGTCGAACCGCAACGAAACCTTGCCGATGGGACCGTTGCGGTGCTTTTCAACCAAGACTTCCGCTATGCCGTTCTTGTCGTTCTCGGCACGGTTGCCCTGCATGTCCTCGCGGTGGATAAACATAACAATGTCGGCATCTTGTTCGATAGAACCGGAGTCTCGCAGGTCGGAGAGACGCGGTCGGCCCCCTCGTTGCTCGACTGCGCGAGAGAGCTGCGAAAGCGCAATGACCGGCACGTCCAGTTCGCGTGCCATCCCTTTAAGGGACCGAGAGATCTCGGTAACTTGCTGCACCAGGTTGTCTTTCGCCCTGGTGTCAGACGGCACAATGAGCTGAAGGTAGTCGACGATAATGAGCCCCAGATCCTTTTCCGCTTTGAGGCGTCGTGCGACGGATCGCATCGAAAGAATTGTTGCTCCCGGTGCGTCATCAATATATATAGGAGCCTCAGAAAGGGTTGCAATCCCGTGCTGCAGACGCTCAAAGTCGTCGTCTTTACGGATTTTGCCGGTACGGAGCTGCCACGAGTTCACTTTTGCCTCCGCTGCGAGCATACGGTCGACAAGCTGCTGCGATGACATTTCGAGTGAAAAAATTCCGACCGGTGTTTTGTGTTTAACCGCAGTTTGTCTCGCAATGTCGAGTGCGAGCGATGTTTTACCCATCGAGGGGCGGGCGGCAAGGATAATGAGGTCGGACTTTTGAAAACCGGAGAGCATGTTGTCGAGGGCGGGGAAGCCGGACGGAACGCCGCGCATGGCACCGTCGTCCTTCTGCAACTTTTCGAGGCGTTCCCACGCCTCGGCCAGCTCGTCTTTGAGCTGTGAGAACTTTCGGACGCTGGAGCCCTGAGTAATCGCAAATATAGAGCGTTCGGCCTCGTCGAGTACCGATTCCACTTCACGCTCCTCCTGAAACCCGAGTTCAGAAATATTGATACCGGCATCAATGAGTTTACGTAGGTTTGATTTTGTTTGTACGATCTCTGCGTAATGCTTCGCGACTCCGGGTGAGACCGATAGGTTCGAGAGTTCAGCGAGTGCCGACAGACCCCCGACGTCTTCCAGTTGTTTGCGATCCTTCAACAAGCCCGCAACGGTTTGCACGTCAACCGGCGTCCCTTTTCCGTACAGCGAGAGCATCGCGTCAAAGATGGTGCGATGCATGCCTGAGTAAAATGAATCAACCTGTACGACGTCCACGACATCGTACATCGCCCCGGAATTCAAAAGGAGGGTCCCCAAAAGCGCTCGCTCAGCATCAAGGTTCTGCGGCGGAATGCGCACGCTGGGGTATGCGGGACTGGTCACGCGGCGACCGGTCTCAGGGATGTCTCGTTTTTGCCGCGATCTGTTACGGTCTGCGTCCATACGGGCATAGTAACCCACCTGTATGGGCTTCCGGTGTGCGTGGTTCCCGGCTATCCGAGGATATGGTGTGGATAGCCGAGCACGTCTTTTAGGGCCTCAGGTGGCCCCTTGACGGCCCCGTGGGGATTTGATACAACCTAAACCACAGGTGTAAAAATAGTCAAATTTAGCGCCGCAAACACATTTTAGATAATCACTTTTAACCATGCTTTCATTCTCACCGAAGATCGTGACGAAGGAGCTTTTGCTCGAATTGCCGGACCGCTCGCGCCGCGTGCTTGTTGACCGATTCGGTCTCTCGCAAAAGGGTGAGCAGCGCACGCTCGATGCCATCGGTCAGGAGTACGGTATTACGCGAGAGCGCATCCGTCAGATCGAAAATCACGGTATCGCTGCTGTTCGTGACTCTGATTCGTACACGACGCACGAGCCGACGCTCGAAGACCTCAAGAAGGCACTCATTACGCTCGGTTCAGTCCTCGCGGAAGAAACCGTGCTCGAACACGTCGCAAAGCAAGAGGCGGATCACAATCACATCGTCTTTTTGCTTACTGTCGGTCATCCGTTTCAGTTTGCGCGAGAGAACAACGATTTCAAGGCGCGCTGGCACGTCGACGAACAGCTCTCGGAGCAGGTAGAGAACGCGCTCCAGAATCTGTACGAGTCACTCGAACCGAATCGCCTCACGCCGGAAGACGAGTTTTTGCAGCTTTTCTCGAAGTACCTCAAGCAGGAGGGTGTAAAGACCCGGCCGGACGAAGTCCTGTCGC
Source organism: uncultured Candidatus Saccharibacteria bacterium (assembly GCA_964512835.1). Classification (GTDB taxonomy): domain Bacteria; phylum Patescibacteriota; class Minisyncoccia; order Phycocordibacterales; family UBA2100; genus UBA10103. The sequence continues at coordinate 417,667 of CAZELA010000001.1, forward strand.
GTTGGCTCATGATATCGAAGCGCATCGGTCGCAATCCGCTCGGTGAGTGGGGTCGCACCGAATCGCCTCATGTTCGCATCAAGAACACCCGCGATTTCGCATACCTTACGCTCAAACGACACGGATCCCCGATGCACTTCACAGAAGTCGCTCAGGGTATCGAAAAGCTGTTCGGTCGCGAGACTCATCCGGCAACGACGCACAATGAACTGATTAAGGACGGTCGTTTCGTGCTCGTAGGCCGCGGACTCTATGCGCTCAAAGAGTGGGGGTATGAGCCGGGCGTGGTCCGCGATGTCATCCGCGGAATTCTGGAACGCGAAGGTCCGCTTTCGCGCGAAGACATCATCGACCGCGTAAAGCGAGAACGATACGTCAAAGATGCAACCATTGCAGTTAATCTTCAGAACGGCATGTTCGTTCGACAGAATGACGGCCGATACGCTCTGACTAAATAACGAATGTAACGCAAAAGACCGCCGCGAGGCGGTCTTTTGCTTTTCATGAGGAAATGTCTCGTCGCCGCGTGATATTATTTTTGAATGTCTGGAGGTCATGGAGAACTCGGCGACGGACACACACCGTTGGACTTTGTCGTGTGGTTCATAAAACTGGTATTTAATCTTGAAGAGCAGGTTAAATATGTCGGCAACTGGGGTGTCTCACGTGCACTGTATTTGTCGGCGGCCTACATCGGCTTGTTCGTGATCCTCGGGCACCTGATTCCGAACCTCCCCGGATTTACGTTTCGTTGGATGATCGGGACCGCGCCAATCTGGCTGCCCGCTGCGCTCTGGGTTATGTGCTGGAACGCATGGATCTGGTATATACAGGCACTCTTTCTTTCCGGCCGAAACCCGGTGCTCCTAGAGATGCGTATGCCACGAGAAATATCGAAGTCGCCGCGTGCGATGGAGCTCGCAATATCGAATCTTTCAACATCATCCGGTGAAACAACGTTTGTTCATCGCGCGTGGAAAGGACAGATTCGCACCTATTTCTCTTTCGAGATCGCAAGTTTCGGCGGTGAAGTGCACTTCTATATATGGTGTTGGAAAAACTACCGGGCTGCTGTTGAGGCGGGACTGTACGCGCACTATCCGGAGATCGAGCTTGTGGAAGTTGAGGACTACGCGTCGAAGTTCCGATACGATCCCTCGGTTCATGCTGCATTCTGTACCGACTGGCGTCGCGAGACGTACGTGCCCGGACCGAAAACTGGTTCGCGCAATGTTGATGCCTATCCGATCAAGACATACATCGACTTTGAGCTCGACAAAGACCCGAAAGAGGAACATAAGGTTGAGCCGCTCGCGCAGGTCATCGAATATTTTTCTTCTCTCAAGCCGAATGAGCAGGCGTGGGCGCAGATTGTCGTGCGAAAGGCGGGCAACTACGACGGCGTTTTGTTTCCGGCCGACATGGATCACGAGTGGCAAGATGCGGTGCGGGCCGAGATCAACCGTGTACAGTTCGTAGCAACCAGTCGCCCGAAGGATCCGGACGGTCACGGGGACCCTCATACTGATGACGACCGCTCTCAGTTCCCGCGCCCCAGCGAATCTCAAAGAGAGCAGTTGGTCGCTATGGAACGCAATTTTGGTAAATTTGCATTCGAGGTCGGTATGCGCGGTTGCTATATCTCAACCGGAGATCTGCACGGTCCTACCTACGGCGGTATGAGATACCTCTGGCGCCCGTTCAATAACGCACAATACCGGTCCTCGCTGAAACCGAAGCGCTGGACCAACGATTTTGACTACCCGTGGCAAGACATCAACGGAATTCGCAACGTTAATCAGACCCGTCGTTTCCTCGATGCATACCGCCGTCGCAGCTTTTACACGTCACCATGGAAAACACCGACATTTATTATGACGAATGAGGAGCTTGCAAGTATTTGGCACCCGCCGAGCGCAACGGTGCAGGCGCCGGGCTTGGCACGCATACCGGCCACAAAGGCTTCCGCTCCGGCCAACTTGCCGCGATGACAACCATGAAAAAAATTATCGCAGTTGTTCGTGAGTTCTGTTCTGATGTCGTGCAGTTTGTCGTGCAGTTCTTTGCAACGAGCGACGAAATTCAGGAGGATTTGTCGGAAAAGTGGCGGCTCCATGCAAACCGCCGCACGCTCATTATTCTTGCGATAAGCGGTACGCTTGCGCTCGTGTTGTATGTCTACGTAATCGAGCCGCCGGTGAACTTTCCGCTCCAACAGTTGGTTACGGTGCGCGAAGGCGCGTCGCTCGATGAGATTGCGTTCGATCTTGAAGCGCAGGGTGTCGTGAGTTCGGCACTTGCCTTTAAGGCGCTTGCAGTCGTGACCGGTCACGCGAGGGCGCTCCATGCGGGCGACTACATCTTTAAGGAGCCGAAGGACATCTTCAGTGTTGTGCGGGCTATCTCGCTCGGCGCATTCGGGCTCGAACCTGAAAAGATCCGTATTCCGGAAGGGGCGACGACGCGCTCAATGGCTATTATTTACAAAAGTCGTTTGTTGCGATTCGATTCGGATAAATTCCTTGCGAAAGCGCAGCCGCTCGAGGGGTATTTATTCCCTGATACGTATTTCTTTCTACCGAACGCCGATGAGGACACGGTAATAAATGCCATGCGCGCCGATTTTGATGAGCACATGAAGCCGTTCGAGGGCGAGATAGCATCGTCGTCCAGAACACTTTCGGAGATCATTACGCTTGCATCCATCATTGAGCGTGAGGCGTCGCGCTCTGATGACAGGCACATGATCTCGGGCGTTCTCTATAATCGTCTCGCAAAGAATATGCCGCTGCAGGTCGACGTGACGTTTCTGTACACGATGGGGAAGAATACGTTTCAGCTCACGCTCGCTGATCTCCGCAGCGACAATCCGTACAACACCTATGTGCACAAAGGATTGCCGCCCGGCCCGATAGGGTCGCCGTCGCTCGATTCAATCGATGCGGCAGTACACCCCGAAAAACACAAATATATTTTCTACCTTGCGGATAATACAGGGGTCACACACTACAGTAAGACGTACGAGGAACACCTGGCAAAAAAACGCATGTACTTGGGGCGGTAGTGAGCTTTGACAAGAGGGGTACGAAGTGAGAATAATGGAAACGGTTGGCACTCCTCTCCGGCGTCGAAAACCGTGACGTGTGTCGCACCCGTGTCGGTACCCAGAACACCCCTTGCCCCCTGAAGCGGCCGCTTCTCCGGCAACCCTTCTGCAATCCGCACGTAACGTTTCCCGGACTGTTCCTCACCGATGTTGTGGAGGACCGATGGCATTGCGCTTTCGGCGACGGGAAGTGCGGGTCGGCAAGTTACGCTTGTCGGCCCGTTTACCTTTCTATGCAAAACAAAAAACACTCAGTTTTCGTGGGACTCTCGGGCGGGGTCGATTCTGCGGTATCTGCTGCGCTGTTGCTACGCGACGGCTACGATGTTACCGGCGTATTTATAAAAATTTGGCAACCGGAGTTCACTGAGTGTACGTGGCGCGAGGATAGGCTCGATGCGATGCGGGTCGCGGCGTACTTGCAGATTCCGTTTCGCGAGATCGATCTTTCTGACGAGTACAAGGACGAGGTCGTGCACGATATGATCGCCGCATACGAATCGGGAGTTACTCCTAATCCGGACGTGCTATGCAATGAGCGGATCAAGTTCGGACACTTTTTACGATATGCGCTTTCGCACGGTGCGGATTACGTTGCAACCGGACATTACGCACAAAAGGAGTTTTCAGAAACGACGGGTACGTATTCATTGCTGCGCAGTGCAGACCAGCAAAAAGATCAGTCGTATTTTTTGTACCGGCTCGGACAGGCGGAGTTGTCTCGGGCGCTATTCCCGGTGGGGGGGCTCACGAAGCCTCGGGTGCGTGAGCTTGCCGAAACATTCGGGCTGCCGGTCGCGCGCAAACACGATTCGCAGGGTCTCTGCTTTGTGGGTCCGGTAACAATTCCGGAGTTTCTCTCCAAATATATTTCGTTGAAAAGTGGTGCGGTTCTCGACCGCACGGGTGCCGTCGTAGGTGAACACGACGGAGCCGCTCTTTATACAATCGGGCAACGGCACGGTTTTCGTCTTCATAATGCACCGGCTGCACCGATGTACGTCACTGCCATTCATGTTGCTGATAATGTGATTGAAGTCGCCGCGGACCTTTCGAGCGCCGCCGTTCACCGTATCGATTTGGATGCGCTCCATTGGATCAATGAGGCGCGTGAAGGTGACGTGCTGCATGTACAGACCCGGTATCGGGAACGACCTGTGACAGCGACTGTAACGGGTTCGACGCTCGTGTTTACGGAGCCGCATGTCATATCGCCGGGACAGTCTGTTGTTTTGTATCAAGGAGCGCGTGAGAGGGATGAGTGCTACGGCGGTGGAATTGCGATCGGTATCAACACGAGCGCGTAGGTTTGATTCGTCGTACCCGTTACACTACGGACATGGGCGAAGTAGTGCGGCGCATGTTCAGCTTTGCGATTGCCGCATGCGCGGTCGCATATCTTGTGTATTTTTTGGCCGGCGCCTCCATATACGCGGAAGCGCAGGCAAAAACTAAGACTGTCTGGATACGCGATCAAATAAGCCCCAGTGCGCACCACATCTCCGGCCTCGTAACGGTAAAAAATTCGTGCACAGAACTGACTGAAAAAGTGGAGCAATTAAGTCCGCTTCTCTTCAAGCTGAAGTTCACGACGTGGGAGCATCCGAATACCGAATGTACCGACTATCCCGTGCAGAAGCAGTTCTACGAGATCGTGTTTGCGCCGGCGGTCGGCGTTCACTTTATTGCAACGCTCGACGGCGCGTCGCTGCCGCTCATAGTCGTTCCGTATATTCCCTGATATGGCTCACACACTCATTACAAAAGCAGACGGACAGCTGGAGCCGTTCGATCCGGCAAAGCTGGAGTCATCTTTGCAGCGAGCCGGCGCGACGTCGGTCGCTCGCGCACGAGTCCTTGCGCGCATCCTGCATGACCTCAAACCGCTCACCACGAGCGAGGAGATATATCGCCGCGCCTACGAAATGCTGCGCGAGGAGGAGGTTGCTCCTGTTGCGGCGCGATACTCAATGAAGCGCGCACTCTTCGCGCTCGGTCCGTCCGGGTTTCCGTTTGAGCAGTTCCTCGCCGAGGTTTTGCGCGGTCACGGGTGGAAAACTCAAACCGATATCATGATGACCGGGCGCTGCGCGCCGCACGAGGTTGATGTGCTTGCCGAAAAGGACGGAAAACGAGTCGGTATCGAGGTTAAATTTCATAATGAGCAGGGCGGCAAGACCGATATAAAAGACGCCTTGTATGTACATGCGCGGTATGAAGACCTTAAGCAGGCTCCTATGCTTTCTTCGCGCGTCGACGAAGGGTGGCTTGTTACAAATACTGTGTTCACACGTAACGCAATCAGGTATGCGCGATGTTCCAATCTTACGATTATCGGCTGGGACTACCCGCGGACACGCGGGTTGTCCGCGATGATTGATGAAGCCCAAGTGCACCCGGTAACTGCGCTGACTACACTGTCGGACGCGGAGAAGCGCCGCCTCCTCGACCAGAAAATCGTGCTTTGCAAGTCGGTCGCGACCGCGCACTTACTCGAAGAGAACGGTATCGCACCAGGCAAGATTCAGCATGTGCGTGAAGAGGCAAAACGCCTGTGCGGCATCTGATGCAATACACATACCGATCCATTTCATCCGTGATATCGCGATACAATAAAGGTGTAGATATTTTTTTGTCATGAGAAACCCAGCGATCTTTTTTGATCCGACCAATATAATGTTCCTGAAGCTGCTGCTTGCAATGCTGCTTGGAGGACTTATAGGTACTGAGCGTGCAATCCTCGCGCGTCAGTCCGCGGGTACCCGCACGTTCGGATTGGTTGCGCTGGGGGCGTGTCTGTTCGTCATTGTTTCCAACTATGTCGCAAGTGCATATGCCGGCGTTCTCGATATCCAACCGCTGTACGTGCCCGGTGCAATTGTGACGGGTATCGGCTTTTTAGGAGGAGGTCTGATTATCTTTCGTGGCGACGCGCTTCACGGCGTAACGACTGCCGCCGGCATGTGGATTACTGCCGCAATCGGCATGGCGGTCGGATTCGGAATGTATTCCATCGGCATATTCTCGACCATTCTCGTACTGATCATGTTTACGGGCATGTATTGGCTTGAATCCATGTTTAAACATTGGTTTGACGCCCACAATCACGACGAATCCCGTCGCGGATAGACAGTGTTATACTCCGGCGATGTCGGGATTCTATAAGCCCAAACGAGACCCGCGTTGGAATTACGGCGGGCCCAATTGGACCCTTTCGCGATCAAAGATCGATCTTTTTTTGAACTGCGCGCGGTGTTTTTATATCGATAATCGACTCGGCACGGCAAGGCCACCGGGATTTCCGTTCAACCTCAACTCCGCGGTTGACGAACTGTTAAAAAAAGAGCTCGACACTCATCGTGCACAAGGCTCTCAACATCCGCTTGCGAAGGCATACGGGGTCGATGCGGTTCCGTTCGCGCATCCGAAAATGGATGACTGGCGCAACGCTCTGTCTGAAGGCGTAAAATTTCGCCATCCGGCCACGGGGCTTCTGGTCCGGGGCGGCGTCGACGATATCTGGATGGGGAGCGACGGAAAGCTTATCGTCGTGGACTACAAAGCGACGAGTAAAGACGGATCCATTGAATCCCTCGATGAGGACTGGCACATCGGCTATAAGCGTCAGATCGAGGTGTACCAATGGCTGCTCCGACAAAACGGCTTTGCAGTATCAGATACAGGGTACTGGTTCTATGCGAACGCCACGAAAGACAGGGAAGCGTTCGACGCACGGCTCGACTTCGAGCTGACCCTCGTTCCGTACACGGGCGACACGTCGTGGATCGAAGAGACCCTCATGAGCATCAAAGAGTGCCTTGATTCAGACGACATCCCGCCTTCATCGCACGACTGCGATTATTGCAGATACCGCGAGGCGGCAGGGAATGCAATGCGAGATCACATGCAAAAAACAGGGGGTAAAAATCTTAAACAATAAGTATGAAAACATTCAGGGATAGAGTACGGGCCATCGTTGCAGGGATCCCGGAAGGGAAGACGATGACGTACAAGCAGGTGGCAACGCAGGCGGGAAGTCCGAGCGCAGCACGTGCGGTCGGTGCGATTATGCGAGCTAATTACGATACGAATATTCCGTGTCATCGTGTCATCGGCTCCGATGGCAGCTTGCGCGGGTATAACCGCGGCGGGACAGAACAAAAGCGCGCAATCCTTAGGAAAGAAAAGGTACTCATATAGCGTATGAAAATGACCACACTGCCGGGGACTGACGTCTCGGTATCAGTAATTTGTGCGGGGACGATGAACTGGGGTACGTTCAACACCGAATCCGAAGCGCATGAGCAGTTGGACTACGCGATTTCGCACGGCGTCAATTTCATCGATACGGCTGAAATGTATCCGATACCCCCGAAGAAAGAGTTGCAGGGGTTGACCGAGACGTATGTCGGCGCGTGGCTCGCGAAGCAGAAGCGTGACTCGCTCGTGGTTGCGAGTAAGATCGCTGCGTCGCCGCTTATTCAGACGCGCGAAGTGCCGGAGAACGGTCGAACGGTGTATGACCGCAAAAATATTCAAGCGGCTATCGACGGCACACTGACGCGACTCCAGACCGACTATGTCGACCTGTATCAGATCCACTGGCCGGAGCGCGAAACGAACTTTTTTGGAATACGCGGCTTTGAAAAGATGGGGTCCCTCGGTACTCCGATCGAGGAAACGCTTGAGGCGCTTTCGGAAATCGTTCGGGCGGGGAAGGTTCGATATATCGGTATTTCAAATGAGACACCGTGGGGGCTTACTGAATACCTGCGGCTCGCAAAGGAAAAGAACCTGCCGCGGGTTGTCACTATCCAAAATCAGTACTCGCTGCTGAATCGGACATTTGAGATCGGTCTGTCGGAGATATGTATGCGTGAAGGGGTCGGCCTGCTTCCGTATTCGCCCCTATCAAAGGGGGTACTTTCCGGAAAGTATCTCGGCGGCGTGATACCTGAAAATTCGCGGTTTGCATATTCGTTGCGCGACATCAATCGCTACAATCCACCCCAAGCACAGGAGCCTATCCGTAAATACGCGGAACTTGCCCGTTCTATCGGTATAAGTACGGCTGAACTTGCGCTCGCATGGGTCAATTCGCGCCCGTTTGTCACATCCAACATTATCGGGACGCGTTCAATGGAGCAAATGATAACCGATGTCGGTTCTGCGGATATTGAGCTCTCGGCAGATGTGCTCGCTGAGATACAAAAAATCCATCTAGAGCTTCCTGATCCGCATCACTAGGTCCGCGACGAAGCAGGGCTCTCCTCATAGTCGAATGGGGTGATTATGGTACAGTACCGCGATGCAAAAGCCGCCCCAGCCGCCAAAAGCGCCAAAAAAGCCAGTAAATACGCCATTTCATGGCGATTCTCGGGTTGATGAATATAGCTGGCTGCGGAACGCGGAAAGTGCCTCGGTCAAGAACTACATTAAGGCAGAGAACGACTACGCGGACGCCGTAATGGCACCGACACGGAAGCTTCAGAAGGAGCTCTACACAGAGATTCGTGCACGCATGAAGGAGAACGATATGTCGGTTCCCGTCAAAGAGGGTCCGTACGAATATTACTCTCGCTCAAAGAAGGGAAAGCAGTACATGATTCACTGCCGAAAACGTATCACCGGCGGCAAGGAACAGGTCGTGCTCGACGAGAACAAGTTGGCTGCGGGCGAAAAATACTTCAGTCTCGGTTTGTTTGAAACATCACCGGACCATCGTCTTCTTGCGTACGCTACGAACACCTCCGGCGATGAAAAGTACACGCTCCGCATCAAAGATCTGCGAACAGGTAAGCTGCTCGCCGAAAAAATCGAGTCGATCGCCGATTTCGAGTGGGCTGAAAACGGGGAGCATTTTTTCTACACCGTGGAGGAGCATCCACATCCGCCGCGCAAGATCTACCTGCACCGACTTGGCGAGGACACCAAAGAGGATGTTCTTGTATACGAGGAAAAAGATCCGCAGTGGTACGTCGGTCTGGACAAAAGCCGCTCCCGCAAATACATCTTTTTCATTGCCGCGAATTTTGATTCGACGGAGGTCCGCGTTATGCCGGCACATCATCCCTTCTCGCCGGTCCACGTGCTTGCTCCGCGAAAAAAAGACGTTAAGTACTATGTCGATCACCACGACGGCTATTTCTACATCATGACCAACGAGCGGGCGGTCAATTTCAAAATCATGCGGACGAATACTGAAACGCCGACCAAACAGTATTGGCGCGAATGGATGCCGCACGATATTGATCGCCCCATTAGCGGCATGCTCATGTTTGAGAACTTTTTTGCGATAACCGTACGCGAAAAAGGGTCCGAGGAAATCTACATTCACGAGCCCGGTAATCCGAAAGGGAAGAAGGTGCAACTCCCCGAGAATGAACATTCCATCGGAATAAACGACGACCTCGAGTATTTCTCGAAATTCATCCGCATCTCGTACCAGTCGCTCGTGACTCCGCGAGTAGTTTTTGACTATTTCGTGGAAGAAGATAAGTTCAAGGTGCGTAAAAAACAAGACGTGCCCGGTTGGAACAAAAAAGGCTACGTATCCGAGCGCGTTTGGGTAAAGTCGGGTGACGTAAAAGTTCCGGTCATCCTGGTGCGGTCGAAAAAGGTAAAGCTCAACGGCACGGCGCCCATGCTGCTCGAAGCCTACGGTTCGTACGGCATCTCATCGGACCCGTATTTCTCGATATCGAAGCTTTCTCTTTTGAAACGCGGGTGGATCATCGCGGTTGCACATCCTCGCGGCGGAGGCGAAATGGGGTGGCATTGGCACAAGCAGGCCAAGCTGCTGACGAAGCACCGAACTTACGAAGATATGATTGCGGTCGCGGAGTATCTTGCCAAAAACAAGTACACAACCGGTAACCGTATCGCACTGATGGGTGGGAGTGCAGGCGGCATGCTTGTGGGGGCAGTGCTCAACATGCGGCCGGATCTGTTCGGGGCGGGCGTCGCGCTCGTACCTGCTGCTGACATCATTACCTCGATGTTCGATGAGTCGCTCGGGGGCACGCGGCTGCACTACGACGAAGTGGGTGATCCGAGGATCAAAAAGTTCTACGAGTATTTCAAAAAATATTCGCCGTATGAAGGTGTACGGGCACAGCAGTACCCGGCAATGCTAGTGCGAGTGAATATGAACGATATTCGAACGCCCTATTGGGAAGGGGCCAAATGGGTTGCACGACTACGCGCCAAAAAAACAGACTCCAATCAGATATTGCTCAAAACTGAAATGGTTGCAGGACACTTCGGCAAATCGGGACGGTACGAGTGGATCAAGGACCGCGCATTCGACTTTGCGTTCTTGCTGCAATTGTTCAAATAGGGCTCAACTCAGCCAATTGACACGACCCTGAAATCGAGGCACAGTAGAGGCCGACTTTTATCGTGGTATATCCACACTGACCTTTGACAAGGGAGAGCAATCAATGGCTTTTAGGCCAATACACGGCACATTCGATGAGTGCCTCAGTCACTACAGAAAATACGGCGGGGACCACTCGTTTAAGCGGATGCTGGATTTCGGCGTCTCCAAGAACGAGGGCACGTTGCGCCGGTGGTTTGTCGACTCCGCACCGAACGGTGTGTATCGCATCCGCCTGCAGCAGTATCTTTCCGACGTCGGCTACAAGATCAAGGAGCTGCAAACCGCTGCCGAAGAGATTCGTCTTGCGTGCCAGCTGCTCTCGTACGACCTCGCTTCTGAAGAGGAGATTGCATCCGGATTCGGTATTCCCGAACATCGGTGGTCACGACTTCCCAATATGTTGGTCCGCGGCACGATGGCGGACGACCGACTCGCGAAAGGCCGGTTGTACCTCTCGCCGCTCAGGACAATCCTTGCAGAAGTGCATGAGGGGCGCATTCTCGCGCTCAGCAACACCGTTCCGTCGACCGCTCCGAAACCGGGTTCGGCCAAGGCCGAACCTGCCGCTCTGCCTGTTCCCTCGGTACCGACGTCGTCGGCTCCGCCGGAACACGTGATCAAGGATCACGACGCAGTCATTCAGGCGACGGCAGCAATGCTGACGTCGGTGTACCCGCTTCTACAGCTGGTCAATTCAGATCAGTACTCGGCTGAGGAACGTGCCGATCTTCGAAAGAAGCTCGGATTCTTCGGGGCGATGCAAATCTCTACGGAACTCAATCGCCTGTGCTCTGAACGCGCACGGGATCAATTCAAATCTGAAGGGAACTGCAAATGAACGCACAGACTCCGCAGGCCGGCGGCTCGGACGAAGCTCGCATTGAATACATGCCGCTCGGCCTTTTCATGGGCTCTGCGCTATGTGTCGTTGCGGGGCGGTATGAAACGCTGAAGGAAGCAATTCTGGAGGCGGTGCAGAACGCACTCGACAAGAAGGCTCGCAACATCAATATCGCACTCAATCACAAAACCAACTATGTCGCGATCCGCGACAACGGCAACGGTGTCGGCCCGGCGGAATTCAAGGAGAAGCTGGCGACCGTGTGTCGCAGTCTCAAGTTGAACGACAAGGGTAGCCTCGGCCGGTTCGGCATGGGGCTGATTGCGCCGCTCGGCAAGTGTCGCGAGTTTACCTTCACGTCATGCGAGAAGGGGGCCAGCGAGTATTTGCAGTGGACGTTTAACACCGCTGAGATCGAGAAAAGCCCTGATGAGCCCTCGATTCCGTGCGTTGTGCAGCCGGACCTCGTGTTCAGGCCGCAGGGCGCCGGCTCGATCAAGGGCAAGGTGAAGAAGGCTACATGGTGGCGAAGCCAGCTTGTGATCCACGATTACAAGAAGGACAAGCTGCTTGCGCGCATCGACTCCGCGCAATCCTTGGTCGACGAGATCAAGCGACGGTATCGGCTGAAGATGCTGGAGAACGACACTGTTCTCACGGTGAAGTTCACCAACAGCGACGGCAGTGAAGATCGTGTCGACGATGCGGTTGCTGAACGATACTCCGGTAAGGAGTTGCCTCCGTATGTAGCCCGCTCGCGCGGACTTTCACCAAGTCGCACGGATTTCGAGCTGTATCTCGCGATCCGTACGAAAGAGGGACAAGGCGGACAGGTTGAAGTCGGTGTGATCGGAGATCCCTTCGCATTCGAATTCGAAACATTCGTCGATTCGGTTCCCGGTGTGCTGCCAAAGGAGGTCGTCGACGCACTCACGTCGGGGATTTTCGAGGGCGTCATTCGCGGCGACAAGGTCGAACTTGAATCGTCACGCAAGAGCTTCAAGCGCAGTGATGCGGTTGAGGAGTTCTGTAAGGCGATCGTTGAATGGTACGAGAAGGTCGGCAAGGCGCATGTGACCGAGATCTCAGAAGCTCGGCGCGAGGAGCGATGGCAGAACATCATGCGCAAGGCGCTCGGTAATCTGCAGGAACTCCTCAAGGATGATCCGTCATTCGCTCATCTTCGCAGCGCATTCGATAATCTCAGTCGCGGTCGCGGCGCGAGGCGATCATCAGGAACCGTTCAAGGCGGTGAAGGTGAGAACGTGCAGGGTGTCGGCGGGGCGCCGGAATCGGCGACACCGTTTCCGGATATTCCGCCTGGTTCAGGCGGCGGATCGGGAGGCGGTGATTCGGATCGTGATCCGAAAGCCGACGACGCATCGTCCATCGGTGCCTCCGGGCCCGACGGTAAACCGAGGCGCGCCGTGAAGCACGGTGCATTCGGCCTGCAGCTCTCTACGACGCCGACCGAGGCGATGTTGCGTTCGAATGTGCTGTTCATGCTCGATGTTCCGTCGGCAACACTGCACTTCAATACGCGTCATCCGACGTGGGAAGCGTGCGATACGACGCCGATGAAACTGCAGCAGATGCAGGAAACGGCGATCATTTTCGCTCTGACTTCCAACGCGATGCCCGAAAGCCAGCAGGCTGCTGCGATGCTCGCGTTTGAGACTGCGATCACTCCGCTCGTTGCGGGTGTGTATCACAACTCTGACGCGTTCGTGCTTTCAAAGCGACGCCGCGAAAGCTGATAGTTCTCCCAATTACGAGGGCCCCGGAAGGATTTCCGGGGCCTTTTCTGTATGTTGACACAGTCATACATTTGTATAATAGTCGGAAATGGAGGCAGTCATTCCGACTGTTCGTTGATTACCTTCATACCGAAACGCCAACCAAGGAGAAAAGTAATGGCTGATCAGGCCGAAAAATTCACCATTCGCCTCGGCGACATCGTACGTGGTCCGCGCGTCCGCACTCAGCTCAGTGAACCTCGCATCGAGATGTTCATGCAGCTTTACGCATCAGGTGCCGACGTCGAGCGGATCGAGCTGTACCGCGGCACCAACGAGTTGTTCGCCGGCGATCACCGGACGACTGCGATGGAGCGTCTCGGCTGGCACAATCGCCAGATCGAGTACAAGCCCGTCGCAAAGCCGCGTGATCCGATCACGATGCTCGTGGACAAGTACGCGGATAACGTCGGCGGCTCGCAGCCCCCGACGTTCGCCGACGCCGTCTTCGTCGCGAAGAAGCTGATGGAGGGCGGTGCGTCACCGGCCAAGATCTCGCGCGGCTTCACGAAGCGCATGGGCGAAACCTATCCGCCGTCATTCGTTCGCAAGCTCATGTCGCGCGCGCGGACCGAATTCGTCTCGGAGCAGACGCAGTCCGCACTCGCGGCCATGGCGGCGAAGGGTCTCACGATCGATCAGGCCGAGAAGGAGTTCAAGCTCGAGGCCGGGTCCCTGAAGAAGGTCATCACGAAGCGTTCCAAGGACAAGCCGGACATTGACGCCGTAAAGGCAGCCATGTCGGGCCGCTCCAAGGGCTTCAGCCGTAAGAACGGCAGCGCGCTGTCCGACCTGCTTGATCGGTTCGCTGAAAAGGGTGTCTCGGCGAAGGACGTCACCGACGTGTTCAAGCACGTCGAGTATCTTCTGGACCGGCAGTTGAGCGCCTTGTCAAAGCTGCGCAAGCGTTTTGCGTCGCTCGGCGGCCCCAAGATCGGCAAGTCGAAGAAGCGCCGCAGCGCGAGTGTTCGCACGGCGAAGCGCGGCAAGAGCTCGCGGCGCGCGAAGTCGCGCAAGCCCAATCTCAACGGATCGGGTGCGCACGCTTCCGCGTGATCGGTAACGGGTAGTGTACTCACGAGGCCGTCGTTCGCGACGGCCTCTTTGCTTTTTCACGCTCTCGCGATACGCTCATTTAAATACATATGAAAGTAAACGACGTACGCACCAAATTTTTCGAATTTTATAAAGCCCGCGGCCACGAGATCGTCCCGTCTGCTCCGATTGTTCCTTTGAATGATCCGACGACTCTGTTTACCGGATCCGGTATGCAGCCGATCCTGCCGTACCTGCTCGGCGAACCGCACCCGAAGGGGAAGCGTATAGCGGATTCACAAAAGAGCTTCCGAGCCGAAGATATTGAAGAGATCGGCGACAATCGGCACACAACGTTTTTTGAAATGCTCGGCAACTGGTCATTCGGAGACTACTTTAAAGAGGAGCAATTGTCGTGGGTGTTTGAGTTTTTGACCGCAGAAATCGGGCTTGATCCGCAGCGCATGTATGTAACGGCATTTATCGGTGACGAAAAAAATAATCTGCCGAAAGATAATGAAGCGGCTGCCATATGGACCCGGCTGTTTGCCGAAAAAGGGATCGATGCATCGGCGGTCGACATCGGTAGTGAAGCGGACGGATACGTGAAAGGTATGCAGGGCGGACGCATCTTTTTCTATGAGGCTAAGAAGAATTGGTGGTCGCGCGCCGGTGTTCCGGAAAAAATGCCGGCCGGAGAACCCGGAGGACCGGATTCCGAGATATTTTATGACTTCGGGACCATGCATGACCCGAAATTCGGCGACGAGTGTCATCCGAACTGCGACTGCGGACGATTTGTAGAAATATGCAATTCGGTCTTCATGCAGTACATCAAACAACCTGACGGGTCTTTCGAATTGCTGCCCCAACGCAACGTAGACTTCGGCGGAGGGCTGGAGCGCATTGCCGCCGCATCGAATGACAACCCTGACGTGTTCAGTATCGATACGCTCGCGGACATCATTACGTTCTTGGAACGGATGTCCGGCAAAACGTACGAGGACGAATCCGCGCGCCGTTCCTTCCGAATCGTGTCCGATCATATGCGGGCCGCCACGTTTATGCTTGCAGACGGCGTGCGACCGGCCAATTCGGACCGGGGATATGTGCTACGACGACTACTCCGACGAGCCTCGCAGCATGCACAAAAGCTCGGCATTACGTCGGAAAGCCTCGAGGATAGCGCACTCGTGCGCGCCGCGGTCGTAATCATCGAAAAATACAAGGCTGCATATCCGGAGCTTGCAAGCGATGAGGCCTACCAGATGATCCGAGGAGAGATCTGGAAGGAGGAGCTGCAGTTCGGACACACGCTCGTCCAGGGTCTCAAAGAATTCGAGCGGATAGCAACCACTGCTATTTCTGCCGAACAGGCCTACACCCTCTTCACGACCTACGGATTCCCGTTTGAAATGACGCAGGAGCTTGCTGCCGAGAGAAAGCTGTCGGTCGACGAGACGGGGTATAAGGAGCTCATGGTAAAACACGCTGATCTTTCGCGTGCCGGATCGGAGCAGAAATTCAAGGGAGGTCTTGCCGATGCGTCGTTGGAAACGACACGCCTGCACACGGCACATCACCTGCTGCTCAAAGCGCTTCAGATCGTGCTCGGTGACCATGTAAAGCAGCGCGGGAGCAACATTACCGCCGAACGGCTACGAATCGACTTTTCTCACGGTGAAAAAATGACACCGGAGCAAAAGGCGGAAGTGGAGCGCATCGTAAACGAACAGATAAAAATGCATCTCCCGATGGTGCGGTCTACACTCCCGAAGGAAGAAGCCGAACAGCTCGGTGCGGAACATGAGTTCGGTGCAAAGTATCCGGACGTCGTTTCTGTGTACTCGCTCGGACCGGTCGGAGCCGATGTCGATAATCCTCAGTTTGATAAAGCATTTTCGATTGAATTCTGCGGCGGTCCGCACGTGTCGAACACGAGCGAGATAGAGGAAGGCGGCACATTCAAGATTCAAAAAGAAGAGGCTGTAGCGGCCGGGATTCGAAGAATCAAAGCGGTACTCACAAAATAACGTGAATACCCCGCAATGAGGTGTTCGTGCGCGTTATACTTGGTTGAATGCTAAATATCCGTCTTCCGTTCCGCGAAGATGTATTCGCGATTGTTGATATCGGGCCGGGTGGCGCACGAGCTGCGCTCGCTTCGCACGTCAACGGCGCGGTTCACGTATATGCCCAAACGCATACGCTTATCAGTATCGAAAGCGAAACCCCCGAGCATTCGATCGCCGCGATAGGCGAACGATTAGACGACGTGTGCAAACGGCTTCTAGAAAAAGGCGCACAGAAAGGACTGAATGCGCGGGTCTCCCGTGTGTATTGCGTCGTTCATCAGCCATGGACACATTCTTTGACTGTTCGAAAACGTGTCGACTACAAAGAAGAGAAAAAAATCTACGAGGCCGATATAAGCGCGCTTGCAAAGGAGATGTTGGGTGAGATCAAGGGGATTGATATGAACGCCATGATGGAGGCGGCGGTCATTCGTACGTGGCTCAACGGGTATCCGGTGGTAAAACCCGAAAACAGAACCGCTCACGCACTCGTTGTCTGCGCACTGGTCAGCGATATAGACCAGACCGTAAAAAAGAACGCCGAAGCGGCAATTCTGCGAGCGTTTCCTACGGCGGCCGTTGAATGGCGTTCTGCGGCACGAGTAATGCAGGTGGTGCTCGGCAGTGTTTTGCGCGACGATGAGAACTATCTTGCGGTGGACATGGGGCTCGATGTGTCGCATCTGATCTCGGTACGCGACGGATTTCCGATGGGCGAGCGCGTCGTCCCGCAGGGTCTGCGAACGATCCTCACCCGTATCGATCCCAAGCGAGTCGCCGAAGAAACACTCGGGTTCATCCGTATGCTCAGCCGAGATGCCTGTGAAGGCACGGCGTGCGAAGCGATATCAGCAGCAATGGCGTCGGCGGAGCCGGAGTTTGCAAAGATTTTCGGAGAGGCATTCGGCGGTCTTGCTGCAGACCGACGGCTTGCCAACACGCTCGTACTGCTCGCAAACCCTGACGTTGTGGATTGGATGCGGCAGTTCTTTTCGCGACTTGATTTTACGCAGTTCACCGCCACGACGCTACCGTTCAATGTGACTGTGCTCGACGCGACCGATTCCCGACTCAAAATTTCTACCGATGAAGATCTGCATGCGCAGATCATTTTTGCGGCCGCACTTGTTAACAGGGAATTGAGCGAGTGAATTGCGGTAAGCCCTACCGTGATATACTTCCATTTCAATGGCAAAGGATTATTTTCAGGATATCCTGCCCCCGCAAAACGGCGGTCGTAAAGCACCTGGCCGATCGACCAAGCTTGCGCGGGACCCCGATGTTCGGCCGGCTGCGACCGTAGAAGAGGAGGCGCCGCTGCCTGCAATGGATAGTGACGAAGACGAAGTCGCCGTACCGACCGAAGCTGAAGATGCCGGACCGGCGCATGAGGCTGCGCCTGAACGCTCCATCCGAAACATATCCGCACCGCGAAGACGCGATGACTTACAAGACGCGCCGCGGTATTCTCCGCCTATGCCGACCGCTAAAAAATCCCGCCGCATCTGGTTGTGGCTGGTTGTTTTCGTCCTTGTTGCAGTCCTCGGTATATTGGGGATGATTGCGCTGCGCGGCACGTCCGTTTCGGTCGTCCCTCGATCTCATAATGTCATCTTCGACGAAACGTCTCGCTTTACGGCATATCCGAAGGACGCTGCCTCGACAGGATCGCTGTCATACACGATACAGCTCGTGGAAATAGAGGATTCGGAGCCCGTAGAGAGCACGGGTACCGTTCACGCCGAGGAAAAGGCAAGCGGATCGATCACTGTATTCAATAATTATCAGACTGCGCCGGTCAAACTAGTCAAAAATACTCGCTTTGAAGCACCGGGTGGTCTCATTTTTAGAGCACCGGCAGATATCGTTGTGCCCGGTAAGTCAGGCAACACGCCGGGGCAAGTAACCGTTACCGTCGTCGCCGACGCCGCGGGTGATCAATACAATATTGCGCCCTCGAAGCTCACGGTCCCCGGACTGAAGGGTAGTGCTGAATTCGATCAGGTTTACGCACAGTCAGCCGCAGCATTTACGGGAGGTTTCAGCGGAGACCGCCCGGGAGTTTCTGAAAGCGCTCTTGCCGGTGCGCGTTCCGCGGTACGGGCTCGTCTAGAGCAGAAAGTGCGTGAGGCAATCACTGCGCTTTCAAACGAATCGGTTGCAACATTTCCCGAGCTTGCGCTGGTTACATACGTAGATCTTCCGACAACGCAGGAGACCGCCGGGGCTCGTATTCACGAAAAAGTATCGGCATCCGTCCCGCTCATGTCCGCCCCGGATTTTGCGCTTGCGGTCGCACGAACAGTCTCTGCGGAAACGGATAATGCACAGATCAAAATGGTCGGCATGAAGGACTTTGGCGGCCTGCTGGTCTCGGCTTCGACAACCCCGGGCGTTGATCCTGTCCAGTTTCAGCTGACAGGCCAGGCTATGCTCGTGTGGCAGGTAAACGGTGACGAACTCGCCCAGGCGCTCGCAGGGCGTGATCAGAGTGCCTTCCAGACGATTGTGACAGGGTTCCCGGGTATACAGTCGGCAACCGCTCGCATTGAGCCGTTCTGGTCGAGCACATTCCCCGGGGATGCATCGCGTATTCGCATTAAAATAGCCGACCCGGCGGTATCAAATTAGGGTGCACCAGGCCAAAAGCTTGACTCAAAGCCACCTAATTGATACTCTACTCCACGCAGATATGGCTGAAGCAGAAGTTGTGGAAGGGACCGTCGAAGAGGCGCTTCCGAACACGCTATTTCGCGTAAAGCTCGACAAAGGCGAAACGGTACTTTCGTACCTTGCCGGGAAAATGCGTCTGCACAGAATTAAAGTGCTCGTCGGCGATCGTGTGCAAGTGCAACTCGATCCGTACGGCGGCAGGGCAAGGATCGTCCGCCGTTCCTAAACCCGTCTCTATAGTCCCGCCCGCCTGAGAATGTCTTGGGAGGTAGGGATAACGGTGGTATTCAAAAACATGAAAGTTAAAGCATCCGTCAAAAAAATTTGTATGCATTGCCGACACGTCAAGCGACGCGGTCGACTTTGGGTTATTTGCAGCAATCCGCGCCATAAACAGCGACAGGGTTAATTAGTAGGCTTCATCATTATTTCATGCGTGTAGCAGGCATAACAATTCCGGACGATAAGCGACTTGAGGTCTCCCTCACGGCTATCTACGGCGTGGGACGACCGCGCGCAAAGGCGACGCTCGATGCGCTGGGTATCGATTGGGGATTGACCGCAAAGGAGCTTTCTGCGGCCCAGGAGTCTTCGCTCCGCGAAGCGCTTGAGAAGTTCACGGTAGAGGGTGAACTGCGCCGACAGATCAGCGCCAACGTTCGCCGACTCAAAGACATCAAGTCGTATCGAGGCTCGCGGCACCAGAAGAAGCTGCCGGCTCGCGGCCAACGCACCAAGACAAACAATCGTACGATCCGCGGTAACAAGCGAACGACGATGACATCAGGCCGACGTAAGCTTGAAAAGACATGATCCGCGGCTAGCGAATTGTGTATTGAACTAAATCTATGGGAAAGAAACGAATCATTCGAAAATCAGGCGGTAGCGTTGACGCGGGACTCAAGTCGCGAGCTTTGGCGCGTGTCGCAAAAAAGAACATCGTACAGGGTACGCTTCATATTCATGCGACATACAACAACACGAAAGTGTTGCTCGCAGATAAGAACGGAAACGCGATCGCATGGTCGTCATCCGGTAGCCTGGGCTTTTCCGGTGCAAAAAAGGGTACGCCGTTTGCGGCGGCAAAGGTCGGTGAGATCGTCGGCGACAAGGCGGTCATTATCGGCGTCAAGGAAGTCGATGTCATCATTCGTGGTGTCGGTTCCGGCCGTGAGTCCGCTCTTCGTGCATTCGCAGGAAAGGGGGTTGACGTTACCCGAATCTCGGACGATACGCCGGTTCCGCACAACGGACCGCGACCGCCGAAGCCGCGACGCGTCTAATTTTAAATACCATCTATGTTGCCTGTTAAATCAAAGTACAAGATCGCGAAGCGCCTCGGAGCAGGTGTGTTCGAGCAGACGCAGACACAGAAGTTTGCGTTGTCTGAGCAGCGTTCGGCTGCAACCAAAAAGAAGCCTCGAGGACGCGGAGGTTCAGACTACGGACGACAGTTGCTTGAGAAGCAGCGTGTTCGATACACCTATGGCCTCAATGAGCGCCAGCTCTCCAACTACGCGGAAAAGGCGATGAAAGAAGCCGATCCGTCGACCGCACTGCACCGCATGCTTGAACAGCGCGCCGACAGCGTTGTATACCGCGCAGGTCTTGCCGGTACCCGCCGTATGGCACGACAGCTCGTTTCGCACGGCCATATCATGGTTAACGGCCGCCGCACAACGACGCCGTCACACCACCTCAAAAAGGGTGATGTCATCACCGTACGAGAAGGCAGCCGCCAGAGCCCGCTTTTTGCCGGCCTTTCCGAAAAGGAGAACAATCGCTCGGTACCGCAGTGGGTTGCAGTCGATCTCGGTCTTTTGAAGGCGGAGGTCTCCGGCGAGCCTGCGTACACCACGGTTGAGACAGGCTTGGATTATGCGACCGTGTTTGAGTTCTACAGCAGATAGTGTTATAATCCGCCGAAATTTTGCCACTTACTTTTATTTATTAGTCAAGTCACTAATTTTCAAACAACAATATGTCTGACTATCACATCGCACTTCCGTCTAAGCCTCGCGTCGTCAACGAAAGCGAGCGCAGCGGTACATACGAGATCGACGGTCTTTACCCGGGATACGGATACACCCTCGGTAACTCGCTCCGCCGTATCATTCTTTCGTCGCTTCCGGGTGCGGCAGTTACGCATGTAAAAATGCCGGGCGTTGCTCACGAGTTCTCTACGATTGAAGGTGTAAAGGAGGACGTTGTTACGATCCTTCTCAATATCCGAAAGATTCGCTTGAAGCTCTCAACTGACGAACCTCAGACAATCACCTTGAACGTCAAGGGGCCGAAGACCGTAACCGCGGAAGATTTGAATCTTCCGGGTCAGGTGGAAATCCTCAATCCGGATCAGGTTATCGCCGAAGTAACCGGCAAGGGAACGTTCGAGCTCGAGCTCCGGGCAGAGCGCGGACTCGGCTATATCCCGAAGGAGGAACACCAGAAGGAGCGCGTAGATATCGGTTCGATCGCTCTTGATGCAATCTTCAGCCCGATCCGCCGCGCAAACTACGAAGTAGAGAATATGCGCGTCGGTGACCGAACGGACTTCAACCGCCTTCGCATTCTTATCGAGACCGACGGCACACTTGCTCCGCGCGAGGCACTCGAGACCTCGATCACTACCATGATCCATCAGCTTAAAGCTGTTGTCGGTTTCAAGGAGGAAGAGGCTCCGGAGCTCACCCCTGCAGCTATCACTGACGTACGCATGGGTTTGCCGGAAAAGGTACAGCCGATGGATGCAGAGATCCTCAAAACCCGAATCACCGAGCTCAGCATGCCGCAGCGCGTTGAGCAGGCCCTTGATAATGCCTCGATCCGAACAGTCGGCGGCCTTGTACGCAAGCGAGAGGATGACCTCTTGGCGATCGAAGGACTCGGACAGAAGGGTTTGCAGGATATTAAGCGAGCGCTTTCGAATCTCGGACTCACGCTCCGCAGCCAGTAATTGAATACGTATGCGACATCACGTTAAAAACCGAACATTGGGACGAGACAAGCGACAGCGCACTGCGCTTTTGCGATCACTCGCACGATCAATCATCCTTCAGGAGGGTATCGTGACGACGATTGCGAAGGCGAAAGAAGTACGCCCGTTCGTCGAGCGACTGGTGACTACGTCGAAGCAGAACAGCGTTGCCTCACGTCGTGATGTAATGGCGCGCTTGAATTCTGCAACCGCAACCAAGAAGTTGCACGACACCATCGCACCCCGATATGCAGAGCGAGCCGGAGGATACACTCGAATCGTTCGCCTCGGCCGTATCGGTACTCGTGTTGTTGATTCCGCCCGAATCGAATTTGTTAAATAGTTATGGCTACAAAAACCTATACAATCGACGCAGCAGGTAAGACAATCGGACGCATTGCATCCGAGGCTGCAAAGGCGCTCATGGGAAAGACCTCGGCTGATTACACGCCGAACGTTCGCTCGGACGTGAAGGTCACGGTCAATAACTGCTCGAAGATCTATACACGAGAGCGAAAGCGACAGCAGAAAGTCTATACGAACTACTCCGGACACCCGGGAGGCCTTAAGAAGGAGACGCTCGCGAACCTCAACGCCCGCAAAGGACACGGTGAGGCCGTCCGTGTGGCCGTTTCGCGAATGATCCCGCGCAACACGATGCACACTGCCCGCATGAAAAATCTTACCGTTAACGCATAAGTCTATGGCAACCAAGGAATACACAGAGGCAGTCGGACGACGAAAGACCGCAAGCGCACGAGTGCGACTGACGGCTGCAAAGACGTCATCCATGATCGTCAACGACAGAACTGCGGAGGAATATTTTCCGCTCGCGCAGATGGTAAAGACGGCATTTTCTCCGCTCTCCGCTCTCGGCGCAACATTCGCGGTTACGGTTAAGGTGCACGGTGGTGGCCACAAGGCCCAGGCGGATGCAATCCGACACGGCATCTCTCGTGCGATGATCGCGATTGAACCGACCCAGCGAAAAGACCTCAAGGTCCGAGGATTCCTCAAACGAGATCCCCGTGCCAAGGAACGAAAGAAGTTCGGTCTCAAGGGGGCACGACGATCCCCACAGTGGTCCAAACGATAAAAGTAGAGGGCTCTCCGAAAGGAGAGCCCTTTTTAGTTTGGACCACTGTGGGGAGGAGGGGGGCGGGGAACCTATCGGTTCCCCGTGGAGGAGGGTTTGGGAAAACCGTGGGTTTCCCAGGACCGCGAGCGGTCCAAACGATAAAAGTAAAAGATTCCCCGAAAGGGGAATCTTTTCGTTTAGCTGTCCAAATCCCGGACTGCCTTGTTTTGACAGCAAGGAAATACGTGGGCACACTTGCACAAGAAACAACGGGAGGCTGCATTGAAGGAGATTTCCGTTCGCATCACACTGTCTAACGAAGTCCCGATGCCTGCCGGACCTCGTCCGGTAACGGATCCGGTCCACATCGACTGCATAAGTGTCGAAGGTAAGGACTGGACATGGAACGGCAGTAATATCGGTCTTGCGCGCTCTACCGCCGCACAGACGGTCCGGCAAACTATGGATGCGCTGAAGGCGAGTTGGAGCGAAGGAGGACTGCGGCCCCTGCGCGCCGACGAGTTTACCCAGATCAATGAATTCGCTGATGACTGGCCGCCGGAGTGGAAAGACCTGCCGGTCGGCTCGCGGATATTCATACCGGGTACCGAATACAATCTTCGGTACACGGACGAAACATTCCAGCGCATTTTTGCAACCCGCTACGATCACGAGGTGCAAGACTGGCTGATTGAGTGCGAAGATACTTGCACGCTGCTGAAACCCGGAGATCGATTTGCGTGCGTTCACGACGGCGATATAGGTACTGTAGACTCATTGCTCTTCAGAGGGATGCGGTCATACGATAGGAGACGCTTATTCGTCGCTCATGACAGGCCGCCGGCGATCAGGAATCGGTATTATCCCGGGATAGAGGTGTAAGTATTTGTACATTTTGAAAGGCGCCGCGCAGTAGAGCGGCGCCTTTTTTGCACTGCAAATCTCAGTTTGATATACTCGCACCGTCATGAAGGAGCACGAAGAACACAACGACGCTCCCAACGAGGAGTTCGTCGATGAAATGGATTTTGAACCGGAGGAGGAGCTGGGATCCATCGGCGCCGCGCACGCAAAAATTAAGAAATTACGCGCAGAATTGAAAGAAGCGCAGACAAAGCGAGACGAATACCTTGCCGGGTGGCAGCGAGAAAAGGCCGATGCCATCAATCTGAAAAAGGAGCTCGCGCACGACGGCATACGTATGGCGGCGCGAGTAAAAGAGGGCATGATAGAGGACATTTTGCCTGCGCTCGACAGTTTCGATATGGCATATGCTTCGGCATCCTGGGAAACAGTTGATCCGACATGGCGCGGAGGAGTCGAAGGAATCAGAAATCAGCTACTGGACATGCTGTCGCGAAACGGCGTAGAGCGTTTCGGTAAGGCAGGAGACATATACAGCCCGTTTTTACACGAAGCAGTCCAGGAGGTAGACGATGCTCCGGGTGAGAGCGGGAGTATCGTTCGAGTTCTGCGCTCTGGTTACAAGGCGGGAGAAAAAGTCATACGGCCCGCGCAAGTGATCGTAAAACAATAGCATCAATAAATTTGACCGAGTGAAAAAACATCGTATAATATAGGAATCATTAGATCTTTAATCATCTACGGCTATGGCAAAAATTCTAGGTATTGATTTGGGAACAACAAATTCGGCGATCGCCTATGTGAGCGGCGGCGAGCCGAAGATCATAGAAAACTCCGAAGGTGCGCGCACGACACCGTCTATCGTGGCGCTTTCAAAAACCGGTGAACGAATCGTAGGACAGATCGCGAAGCGTCAGGCGGTCACGAATCCGAAGAACACAATCTACCAGATCAAGCGATTCATCGGCCACACATACGACGAAGCTGCAGTCCAGAAAGATAAGGGCTCGGTACCGTTCGAGATCCGAAAGTCGGAGAATGGCGGTGTGGAAGTACAAATGGGTGATAAATGGTATCGACCCGAAGAAATTTCAGCGATGATCCTCCAAAAGCTGAAGGCGGACGCAGAGGCGCGCCTCGGAGAAACGATCACGGAGGCTGTTATCACAGTCCCCGCATACTTCAACGACACGCAGCGCGCTGCTACGCGAGATGCAGGAAAGATCGCCGGCCTCGACGTGAAGCGCATCATTAATGAACCGACTGCTGCGGCGCTCGCATACGGATTCAACAAGAAAAAGGATGAAAAAATCGTCGTGTTCGACTTTGGCGGCGGCACATTCGACATTTCGGTATTGGAAGTCGGTGACGACGTCATCGAAGTCCGATCAACAGACGGCGACGCACACTTGGGAGGCAAAGATATCGACCAGAAGATCATGCATTGGATCGCCGATGAGTTCAAAAAGGACTCAGGCGTCGACGTGATCAAGGATCCGCTCGCTCGTCAGCGACTCGACGAGGCGGCCGAGAAGGCAAAGATTGAATTGTCGACAGCAATTGAGACAGAGATCAATATTCCGTTCATCACATCGACGGATGCCGGACCGCAGCACCTGCTCATCAAAATGAGTCGGGCAAAGCTCGAGGAGCTCACACAGGAATACATTGATCGTGCACTCTCCATTACGAAGCGTGCCGTTGAGGCATCACCGTTTAAGGTAGCCGACATCAACGAGGTCGTGCTCGTAGGCGGACAGACTCGGATGCCCGCAATGCAAAAGGCTGTTGAGGACTTCTTCGGTAAAAAGCCGCACATGGGTGTGAATCCCGATGAAGTCGTGGCACTGGGCGCGGCACTGCAGGGCGGCATCATGCAGGGTGACGTAAAAGATGTACTCCTGCTCGACGTTATTCCGCTCTCGCTCGGTATCGAGACCATGGGTGGCATCGCAACAAAGCTGATTGAACGCAACACGACAATTCCGACTTCGCGATCGCAAGTGTTCTCGACTGCCTCCGACAATCAACCCTCAGTGGAAATCCACGTGGTCCAGGGTGAACGATCGATGGCCGCAGATAACAAATCGCTCGGCAAGTTTAATCTCGACGGGATACCGCCTGCGCCGCGTGGTATGCCGCAGGTCGAGGTTACATTCGACATTGACGCAAACGGCATACTTTCCGTCAAAGCAAAAGACAAAACAACCGGTAAAGAGCAGTCTATCCGCATCGAAGCTGCGTCGGGCCTCAGCGATGCAGAGATCGAAAAAATGCGTACCGAGGCGGACGCTAATGCGACGGCGGACGCCGAAAAACGGGCGGTCGTTGAGGCTCAGAACATTGCCGACCAAACCGTATATGCGGCAGAGAAAGCCCTCCGGGAACACGGCGACAAGGCAGGCGATGCGGTTAAAAAAGATATCCAGGAGAAGATCGATGCCCTCAAAGCAGCGCGAAACGGTTCCGACAAAGACCTGATTTCGAGTGCCACACAAGCGCTGAATCAGTCAATGAGCGCGATAGGTGAAGCAATGCAGAAGTCGCAAGAAGCTGCCCCGAAGCCTGAAAACGATTCGTCGTCCGAGGGTGACTCGAAGTAAACAATGAAGGACTACTACGAAATTCTCGGCGTCAGCCGCACAGCGAGCGACGACGAGATCAAATCCGCATTCCGTAAACTTGCACAAAAATACCATCCCGACAAAAAAGGTGGTGACGAGGCAAAATTTAAGGAGGCGAGTGAAGCGTACGGCGTACTCGGCGACAAAAAGAAACGCGCCGAGTACGACACGTACGGAAAAACATTTGCCGGCGGCCAGGGCGGCGGTTTCGGCGGTTTTGATTTTTCGAACTTCCAAGGGTTTCAGGGGGGATTTAACGGCCAGAATGTTGAGTTTGATTTGGGTGATATCTTCGGTGAGTTTTTCGGAGGGGGCGGTTCGCGACAGTCACGCGGTCGCGATATATCGATCGACATCGAACTTTCATTCCACGAATCTATATTTGGTACCGATCGTCGCGTCTTAATCTCAAAGACCGGTGTGTGCGAAACATGCACGGGCACGGGAGCGGAAAAAGGCAGCTCTATGGTCTCGTGCAGCGCCTGCAACGGCAAAGGAGAAATTCGTGAGACGCGTAATTCGTTTTTCGGTACATTTACATCGTCCCGCACGTGCCCGAAGTGTCACGGCAAGGGCCAGATACCCGAGAAGCAGTGCAAGACTTGTCAGGGGGCGGGTGTTGCGAAAAAACAAGAGGAGATTCATATCGTGGTGCCCGCCGGCGTTTCAGACGGTGAGATGATTCGTATGCCGGGGCGCGGTGAAGTCGCAATCGGTGGCGGTGCCGGCGATCTGTACGTCAAACTGCATGTAAAATCCGACGCGGCTTTCACACGCGAGGGTAACAACCTCGTTCGAACGCTGCAGGTGAAGCTCACTGATGCCTTGCTGGGTGCCACATATCACGTGCGCGGCGTCGAGGGCGATCTGCCTCTTGAAGTTCCCGCAGGTGTGGTTCACGGCGATATGCTGCGCATAAAAGGACAGGGCGTACCGCATGGGCGCAATAACCGCGGCGACCTTTTGGTCAGAATCGATATTCAGTTTCCGAAAAAGCTATCTAAGGAACAGCGAACTCTGATCGACAAGTTGCGCACAGAGGGTCTCTAAGCGTGCTCGTCCCACCGTTATAATACGGCGATGGACATAGGCGCGGTTCAAAGCATTTTTACAACGTTGCCCGTTGATCTTGTGGCGTCGGTATTGTTTGCCACGTTCATAACAATCGCGACACTGCGTCTTGGTGCAAGTTTCGCAATCGCATTGTCCCTTTCACTTATAGTTTCTAATGCGCTTTTTGCGGCGCTGCCGGGCACGTTTATGATAGGGCCCGCGCTTTCCGGGATCGGGCCCATGGCAGCGGCGGGTATCTACGGCGCGATGGTGCTTGTGCTTACATTCATTCTGTACCGCGCAACATCGACACTTTCAGACGATTCAGCACGACCGATGTTTGCTATAGCGACCGGTCTTGCGACAACAGTGATCGTACTTGTCATGTGGCACGCGACGCCGCTTGCGAGCTTTTGGACTTTCAACCCGCTCATTCAGAGCGTATTCGGCGACCCGTACAAGCTGTTCTGGATGCTGCTCGCATTTATATCGTTTGCTTTCGTAAAAAGCTGACGCATAAGAAAAGGCCCGCTGCCGCGGACCTTTTTACCACTTGGTATTCTCCGGTATGTGCATGTAGTGCTTGAGTACTGCTCTCCGTAAAGACCACAGCAATCGGTCTATCAGCCTTAGGAGCGCTCTGTAGTGAATCACTGACCACCTCCGGGGACATAGTAGCCAGAAATAGCATACTGCGTACCCCCAGCGGTTCGGGCTGTGCCGGTTATCCACACCGTGTCTTGACAGTTCACAATATTGTATTCTTGTGCTATTATCTGCGCAGGCTCGTTGTCAGATTAGGAGGAA
The DNA here is from genome assembly GCA_964512835.1 of uncultured Candidatus Saccharibacteria bacterium. Classification (GTDB taxonomy): domain Bacteria; phylum Patescibacteriota; class Minisyncoccia; order Phycocordibacterales; family UBA2100; genus UBA10103. Next base: position 445,977 of record CAZELA010000001.1, read on the forward strand.
AACCGATGGCCTCAATAATGCCGAAAAGCATTCTGATGTCGCTGATCGTCATTGCAATGATGATCGCTCTCGATGTTCACTACCGCGTAAAAGCGGCTTTCCCGCCGCGCTAATGCGGCATAACTGATCAAGTACAGTACAGGAGGTTCAAATGACTGCACGGATCGGAATTGCAGGTACCGGCAGTCATATGCCGTCCACCGTCATTTCCAACGATGAACTCGCAAAGCTCATCGGCAAGGGTGAGCGCGGACCCGACTGGGCTCTGGGCAAGCTGGGAATCAAGGAGCGACGCTTCATGACCCGTCTTGATGAGCACGGCCGCCCCGTTGCCCATGCCGACGAACTCGACATGGCCGAGTCCGCCGCACGAGAAGCCATTGCCAACGCCGGCCTTGCGCCGCGCGATGTCGACGGTATCTATCTCGTGTCGTGCACTCAGTTCGGTCACGACCGTCACCACTTCTCGAAAAGCGTGCTCGAACTCCACAAGCGTCTGAATCTCCGGAACGATGTTCTCGCCATGGAGATGGACGCCGGATGCGGCGGCGCGCTGCATGCGATGGTGCTCGGGACGAAGATGATCGCCGGCAACGGAATGGACAACATGGTCGTTGTAGCGTCGAACGCCCCGTCCCGCTACTACGGCGACTGGGAGTCTTACGTGGTCAGCAACCAATGGTTGCCGATGTACATCTTCGGCGACGGCGCAGGCGCTGCGGTCCTCCGTAAAAGCGACAACATCTTCTCGGGCTCCGAGGTGATCGCGTCGTATATCGCCAACGATCCGTCGAATCCGTTGATGTACTTTGAGCCTCGCGGCAACCGCCCGGAGCCCTTGTATGTCATCGACGGTCGCGGTGTCGCGGTAGGCTTCAGCAAATACGCCAAGGCGGCGCTTGAAGGCCTGAAATCCAAACACTCGTTCGAGTGGTCGGATATCAGCCGTTTCTACTTTCACCAGGTGAACGGCAAGGTCCTCGAGAAGTTCGTCGACAGCCAGGGGATTCCCCGCGACAAGGTTGCCATGCATGTTGACCGGTACGGCAACATCGCGGCGGCTGCGACGCTCGTTCTGATGGATGAAGACCGCAAAAGCGGCGATCTGTCGGAAGGGGATCTCTGTGTGTTCTGCACCGTCGGTGCGGGCGCTCAATACGGTGCTGCGCTCGTTCGCATGTAACCTGTTCATTCGGTTGAACATCAGACCCTCCGTGACTGCTATAATGCAGTCACGCGAGGGTCTTTTTTTATATGTTTTTTCAAATACCCGACGTTCTCTTGATGGTCACGGCAGTGGTCAATGTCGGTTTGACGTGGTTCATCTACAATCGCAACACCGCGACAACCGCCAACAAGATTTTCTCCGCATTCGTCGCATTCATCGCATTCTGGGCCATCGATATTCTCTTATTCCGACTTATTTCGGGAGATACCGCTTCGTATTACCTTATGAAGCTGTCATATATTTCGGCGCTGCTGCTCGCATACTTCTACTACCGTTTTTCGTTCCTGTTTCCGCATGAAGAAAAGCTCGGTTCCGTACACTACTCATTGGTAACCGGATTCACCGCAGTGCTTGCCGTATACCTCTTGGTGCCGGGCGTTCTCACGACGGGGATTGTGGTCCACGACTGGGGTAAAGAAATAGTACTGGAACCGGTGACGTACTGGATATTTGCGGGAACATTTGCCACGTTCTTTCTTGGCGGAACGCTGCGTCTGTTTCTCAAGATTCCTGGTGCCGTCGGAAAGGAGCGCGTGCAGCTCTCGATTATCAGCGGATCAGTCATTGCGGCCGGCAGCTTCGGTATGTATTTCAATCTTGTATTGCCGTCGCCGATATTTCACAACTTTCAATACATCTGGAGCGGTCCGGTGTTCACATTCTTTTTTGCGATCGTGATCACGTACTCAATTTTTCGCTTTAGTCTATTTAATCCGAGAGCGATACTGGCAGAAGCTCTCGTATACCTGCTACTTACGTTCTTATTTGTACGACTAGTTTTGACGGGAAATTTTACCGATCTCGCGATTAACGGAACGCTTTTGATAGTGGTTGCAATAATCGGCAGCTTGCTCATCCGAAGCGTTACAAAAGAAGTCGAGCAGCGCGAAGAAATCGAGCGGCTTTCCCAGGAAAAATCCGAGTTCATGACGTTCGCTTCGCACGAAATCAGGAACCCGATCACTGCCATGCGTGGGCTTGCGTCCCTTATAGTAGACGGTACGACCGGCCCGGTACCTGCCGACACGCGGGATGCAGCTCAGAAAATCTTGGTTGCAGGCCACGATGTGCTGAACATCATTGCCACCTACCTGAGTAAATCAAAGATGGAACTCGGGCAGATTGCATACGATAAGGCGGTCTTCGATCTCGGAGAGGCGACCGCCTCGATTGCTGATGGGTATGTGCCGCACGCCGAAGTTAAAGGTCTCACATTCTCCATCGTAATCGACCGCACGCATAAATATTCAGTCCTCGGTGATCAGGGAAAAATCAAGGAGGTGATCGGCAATATGATCGACAATTCGCTCAAATATACTAAGCAGGGCGGTATTACCGTTTCGGTTGAACGTCACGGACCGTTCGTTCGGTCCGTCATCACTGATACCGGCGTCGGTATTCCGAAAGAAACCATTCCGCAGCTGTTTAAAAAGTTTTCACGGGCCGATGCGCAAAAAGTTAATCTCCTCGGCACCGGAATCGGACTGTATCTGGCAAAGACGTTCATCGAGGCACAGGGAGGGCGTATTTGGGCTGAGTCAGATGGGGAGAACAAAGGGTCACGGTTCATTATCGAGTTTCCGGCAGCGCAGCCGTAGTCGATGTATAGCGGCTTAATTCAAGCCGTTTTTCTGCTATATTTGTGCCTATGGCGAGACTTTTGACCGGGCTTCAGCCCTCGGGAAACCTACACATCGGCAACTACCTCGGAGCGCTGCGCCCTATGGTGGAATTGTCAAAAAGCGGGGAGTACGAGCACATTTTCCTTATGGTCGTTGACTACCATGCACTCACGACACTCAAGAATCCGAAAGAGCTCAAGCAAAATATCATCGACGTTGTAGCTGATTACGTAGCTGCCGGCATTGATCCAAAAAAAGTCATAATTTTCAAACAGTCAGATGTGCCGCAGCATACGGAGCTTGCGTGGATATTCAGCTGCCAGATGAACATGTCGTTCCTTGAGCTCGGGCATGCCTACAAGGACAAGGTGGCAAAAGGACTTGATGCAAACGTCGGATTGTTCACGTATCCGCTGCTTATGGCGGCAGACATTCTTTTGTATGACGCAACAGATATTCCCGTCGGCGAAGATCAGCGACAACACATTGAATACACGCGCGAGATCGCCGCTAAATTCAACATCAACTACCCGGGCCGATCTCGCATATTCAACGAGGCGGTGAAGGAGAGAATTTTTGAGGGTACCGGCATCGTCCCCGGAGTAGACGGAGCAAAAATGAGCAAGAGCTACGGCAACACCATCCCGCTCTTTGCGAGCGACGCAGAGATTAAGCAGGCAGCAATGACGATCAAGACCGGATCCGAGCCGTTGGGATCGCCGCTACCCGTCGACGACACCGTTTTGAAATTAATGGCCTTTTTTGACAAGACAGGAGCCGAATCACTGGCGGCGCGCTATCGTGCGGGGACCGTCGGGTACAAAGAGGCCAAAGAGCTGCTCGCACAAGCAATCATTAACGGCACGCATGACATGCGCGTACGCCGCCGCGACATCACGACAGAACAAGTGGAAGCCATACTTTCGGACGGCAAAACGAAGGCGCGTGCATTTGCCCGAAAAAAGATGGAGCTTGTCCGACGACGCATCGGAGTAGAAGTATAAATAATCAAATATGGAACGAACATTGATCACAGATCTTGGTGCACGAACAGGTGAAACCGTACTTATAAAGGGCTGGGTGTCCGTCAGGCGCGATCAGGGCAAGATGGTCTTTTTTGATTTCAGAGACCGTTCGGGAACCGTCCAGGGAGTCGTGTTGCCGAACTCTGCTGCGATTGATACCGCAAAGGAGGTCCGCGTGGAGTATGTGGTCGCCGTCGAGGGAAAGGTAAATCAACGGCCGGAAAAGAACCGCAACGCAAAGGTTCAGAACGGGGATATCGAGCTCGAGGTACTCGGACTGACTGTGCTGGCGGAAGCACAGCCGCTTCCGTTCGACATGTCCGATACCGGGTACAATGTCGACCTTACGACCGAGCTTGATCACCGCGCGCTCACCATGCGTCACCCGAAGCTGCAGGCGATCTTCAAAGTGCAGGCGGTTATCATCGATTCGTTCCGGGAATACATGAAGCAGCAGGACTTTTTCGAGTTCCAGGCACCGTCGATCGTACCTGCAACCGCTGAAGGCGGGGCTGAAGTGTTTCAGGTTCAATACTTCGATAAGCAGGCATATCTTTCACAATCTCCGCAGCTGTATAAGCAGATCGTAATGACCGCGTTCGAGCGCGTGTTTTCAGTCAACAAAATATTTCGAGCGGAGCCGTCGTCAACAACACGTCATTTAACCGAAGTCGTCTCACTCGACGCTGAAATGGGATTCATTGACTCGTGGACGGATGTTCGCGATATGTCGGAGGGTACCGTGCGCTACATTCTTGAACAGGTCGGATCGCGATGCGCCCGTGAACTCGAATACTTGGGCGCAACACTGCCGGTCATGCTCGAAAAAACGCCCACGCTCACGCTCAAAGAGGCGCAGGAAAAGATTCACGCAAAAACCGGTCGCGATGTCCGCGGTGAAAAGGACCTCAACCCTGAGGATGAGCGCCAGCTCTGCGAAATGATCAAAGAGGAGACCGGTTCAGACTTTGTATATGTCTACGGCTATCCGACTCGGCAGCGACCGTTTTACGTATTCCCGAGCGAAGCGGACCCCGAAGTGAACGAGGGTATGGATCTTTTGTGTCGCGGTGTCGAATGGCTGTCCGGGGGACGACGTATACACGACTTCAAGCAGCTTATGGAGCACGTCGCCGTATGGGGGATGGATGAGAAGAAAATCGAAATGTTCTTAGAAGCCTTTCGGTACGGGGTACCTCCGGAAGGCGGTTTTGCGTTCGGCGCAGAGCGCATGACGATGCAGATACTAGGTCTGAAGAATATCCGCGAGGCCACAATGTTCCCGCGCGACATGAACCGTATCGACGGTAGACTGAACGAGGAGACTCACACCGACGCGTCATGAGCGAATCTGAGCAGGTCGTAAACGCTGACCGCTTCAGTCTCGAGACTGAAGCATTTCAGGGACCGCTCGAAGCCTTGCTGGACCTCATCGAAGCGCGCAAACTTTCGATATCGGAAGTTTCTTTGGCAGATGTAACGGACGCGTATCTCGCATACGTCGAACGCCTACCCGAGCTCCCGCTCGGAGAGACGGCGCAATTCATTCTCGTCGCATCTACACTTCTTTTGATCAAGTCCCGGTCATTACTGCCCACGCTCACATTGACCGAAGAGGAGCGTGAATCCGTGGATGAGCTTGAAAAGAGGCTTGCGCGGTACGCGATTGTGCGTAAAGCGGCACGCTCTCTGCGTAAACAGTGGGGCGTGCGACCGTACCGATTCGTAAAGCGCGCGCCTTTACGACCACCGGTATTCAATCCGGCAGAAACATCCGTACCGGCCGCTGCATCTGTACTGCTGCGTCTTATTTCTTTGTTCCCAAAGCCGGAAACACTTGCCGAGGCAGCCGTCGCACCGATTCTCGCGCTGGAGGATGTGATCGTCAATCTCAAAAAACGACTGACGCATGCATTCAAGGCCCGGTTTTCCGAGCTCACCAAAGAGAAAGATCGCCACGAAGTCGTTGTGTATTTTTTGGCAATGCTCGAGCTGGTGCGTCATGGAAACGCTTCAGTTACGCAAGATAAATTATTCGGGGACATCATGATCGAGTCAGAGGATGTCGGCGGTGCGCCCCGATACGGCGTATAATATGAACATGTCGGACTCACTGCCGCTGTCAGATCGCGTTGAAGCACTTCTTTTTATGGAAGGCGGCTCGCTGTCGTTCAAAAAGTTGTCGCAGCAACTCAACTGCACCGAAGAAGAGCTTGTAGCAGCCGTCTCGGATCTGGCTGAAAAGCGTGCATCGACCGGTATTGCGGTCGTGCGCACCGATACCGAAGTCACGCTCACTATCGCACCGGCTGCTGCAGAAACGATTGAAAAGGCATTTGAGCGGGAAATCGGAAAAGAGGTAGGGGACGCGGGTCTTGAGGTGATTGCTATCGTGCTCTACCGTGGTCCGTCGACTCGGTCACAAATCGACTACATCCGGGGCGTGAATACGTCGTCTACGATCAGAAATCTGGCGGCACGAGGGCTGCTTGAACGCATACCGAACCCGACTGATGCGCGTGAATACCTGTACCGACCCACGACCGAGCTGATCGCATATCTGGGCGTAACGGAGGCGACAAACCTCCCGGATTATGTTAAAATAACGAACGAATTAGCCGCTTTTGAGGCCCAGCAACGCAGCCCGTTTGATACACCAGATGCCGAACCAGGAGACGCCCAGCCGGAATGAGCCTTCCGCACACACGCTGACCCGCTACGGTCTGACCCTCCTCTGCCTGCTCGCAGCGGCCGCTTTTTTTATTGTATACGGGTATCTCGACGCGATGCAGGAACAGCCGGTCGAGCAACAGGCGGCCGCCGTGATAAAAGCGGACCTGTTTCAAGGAGTTTCAATCGCAGCTAAATCTGCGGTTGTAATCGACCTCACTACGGGCGAAACATTGTACGAAAAGAACGCCGATGCACAGCTTCCGCTCGCATCGCTTACCAAGGTGCCTCTCGCCGTTGTCGTCGCGGAGTCAATGAATAAGGACGAACGCGTCACGATCCCGTTCGACACGAATTGGAATTCAAAAGCGCAGCAGTTGCATCAGGGTGAAGTGCTGAAGTTGCAGGATCTTATCGACTACACGCTCATTGCATCTTCCAACGACGGTGCCGAAATGCTTGGCGCAGTGGCCGAAAGGGCAGTCAATGAGAAATATCCGCAGGCACCGATGGGTGGGGCAACGCTGTGGCGCATGAATAATTTGGTCTCGGAACTCGGACTGTCGCATACGTATTTCTTGAACGTAAGCGGACTCGACGAAAGCACGACGCAATCGGGTGCATACGGCAGCGCACGAGATGTCGCAAAGATTTTTGCTTTTGCGGCTGCCGCCTACCCCGATACATTTGCCGGCACGACGCACGACGGAGCGCTCGTATATGCGAGCGACGGCACGGCTGCGTCGGTCACGAATACAAATGAACTGCTCGGCCAGTTACCCGGACTCATTCTGGGAAAGACCGGTTTCACTGATCTCGCCGGCGGAAATCTCGCGGTTGTTTTTGACGTTGGACTTGCACACCCGGTCGCGGCTGTCGTTATGGGCTCAACGGAACATGCGCGGTTTTCCGATATGAAGATCCTTGTAGACCGCGCGCGTGCGTCGGTCATGCAGTAACACTATGGCCGCGTCTCTTACCGACATGATACGTGTGCTCGTGCCGGCGGCGGTGGCTTTTTCGGTCGGCATCCTGTGCACACCGGTGCTCACTCACTATCTGTACGAATACAAGGCGTGGAAGAAGAAGCCGGGGAAGGTGTCGCTCGACGGTACAAAGGCGGAAGAATTCAACCGACTACACGAAAAGCACGAGGTGCGAGCGCCTCGCATGGGAGGAATTGTTATCTGGGGCAGTGTTGTTATCACTGCCGTTGCGATCTCGATTGCCGCTCATGTCATTCCGGATGCGGGCATACTGAAGCTTGATTTCCTGAGCCGAAGTCAGACGTGGATCCCGCTTGCCGTTCTCGTTATCGGTTCGCTGGTCGGGCTCCTCGATGACCTCTTGGTTATTCAGCCTGAGGGTCAGGGGCTTCCGCTCAGAGCGCGCCTCATCGTTGTTATTTTGCTTTCTGCGTTCATCGGATGGTGGTTCTGGGCGAAGCTCGACATCACCATGATCAATATTCCGTTCTCCGAACCGCTCATGCTCGGATGGATGATCGTGCCGTTCTTTATCCTCATGTCGCTCGCACTCTATGCGTCGGGCGTTATCGACGGTATAGACGGACTCTCCGGCGGGGTATTCGCATCTATCTTTGCCTCCTATACCATCATCGCCTTCGCACAGAGCCAGATCAATCTGGCCGCGTTTTCGGCAGCGATCATGGGCGGACTTCTTGCGTTCCTGTGGTACAACATTCCCCCCGCACGCTTTTATATGTCGGACACCGGCACCATGGGTCTTACACTCACGATCGGCACCCTCGCAATCATGACCGATAGCCTCGGCGGGGGCGTCGGGATCTCCGTACTTCCGATCATCGGCATGCTGCTCGTGCTTACTGTCATGTCGGATATTTTGCAGGTCCTTTCGAAGCGTTTTTTCGGCCGTAAGTTGTTCCGCGTCGCACCATTGCACCATCACTTCGAAGCGATCGGCTGGCCGGGGTACAAGGTTGTGATGCGCTACTGGGTGCTTTCCGTCGTATTTGCGGTAGCGGGCGTGATCATTGCACTTGCGTCCATTTCGGTCCTGTAAATAGATCGCTGAGCCGACGGGTTCGTGATCTGCAGTGGTACAATTTGTGCCTATGTCTCGCAGTTCCTCGCGTATTGATCGCCCGCTGATCATCATCCTTGCCGTCCTTATTTTTGGAGGTTGTTTGATCTTCGCGTCAGCGGCATTCGGTCTGCTCGCGCGCGGCGCCACGCACACATCTTCCGTTGTTTTCAATCACCTTGCACTCGGGGTGGGTCTTGGACTTGTCGCGTTGGTGGCGTGCACCGTGATCGATGTGCGGCTATGGCGACGATACGCCCCGTATATTTTCGGATTAGCACTCCTGGCGACCGCACTGGTATTCATACCGGGACTTGGTGCTGAGCACGGGGGTGGTAAGCGTTGGATCATACTGTTCGGTACCTCATTCCAGCCATCGGAGCTCTTAAAAGTCGCGACAGTTATTATTGCCGCAGCGTACTTTGCTGCGATACGTTTCAAAGTCTCGACCCTAAAGTACGGTCTCGGAGGGTTTCTTGCGATTATTGCCGCGCCCGCACTGTTGTTGCTATTGCAGCCCGACATGGGAACGCTCGGCATTATCGTGATCGGCGCATTTTCGGTCTACGTAGCCGCAGGAGCCACATGGCGCGATATTGCGCTCGTTGTTCTGATCGGACTGCTGTCTCTTTCGGTCCTTGCGATCGCACGACCGTACGTTCGCGAGCGTGTTATGACCTTTTTTGACCCGTCGCAGGGTCAGCACGACCAGGCATACCAGATTAAGCAGTCATTGATAGCTGTGGGCTCCGGCGGTTTTCGCGGACGCGGGTTCGGACAGGGTATCCAAAAGTTCACGTATCTCCCTGAACCTATGGGCGACTCTATATTTGCGGTAGCCGCCGAGGAGTTGGGATTCATCGGTTCGGTTGTAATCGTCGTGCTGTTCGTTTCGTTTGCCTTACGCGGTCTGATCGTTTCCTCTCGAGCGTCTGACCCATTTACGGCGTATCTGGGAATCGGCCTTGTCTCGTATCTTGCGGCAGAGGCATTCATAAATATTGCTTCTATGCTTGGTATGGCACCGCTCACCGGTGTGCCGCTTACGTTTGTCAGCCAGGGCGGATCTGCCATGCTTGTCTCGCTTGCGAGTGCCGGCATCCTACTTGCGGTTTCGAGGCAGAAGGGGCGAATACAATAGTGACTGCTACGGTCCCCACAGGGCTCTAAAGAGCCATAAAACGTGGTAAAATCACGCCAATATGCGCATTGTGCTGGTCGGTGGGGGAACAGGCGGGCATTTTTACCCGCTTATCGCAATTTCGCAGGGGATTGAAGAAATCTGCCGCGAACGAACCCTGCTTGAGCCGGAGCTGTATTATCTGGGGCCCGCGCCCTTTGATGCTCAGGCACTGCTCGAGCGTGACATCATTCATGTGCCATCGCCCGCGGGAAAAATGCATCGGCACAAGCTGAATATCTTCGGCTTTGTGAGTACATTCGTCGGTATCATAAAATCGATTTTTCTTTTGTATGATCTGTATCCGGACGTGATTTTTTCCACGGGCGGATATGCGGCGTTTCCGACACTGTATGCAGCACGACTTCTGGCCATTCCGGTTGTTATTTATGACGCGGACGCGACGCCAGGACGCGTAACACTATGGTCCGCAAAGTTTGCAAAGTGGATCGGTACGGCGCACCCGGAAGCTGCCACACACTTCCCGGAAAAGGTACGTCACAAGATCGCGCGCGTCGGACATCCGATTCGTCTCGAAATTGAGCAGCCCGCCAAAGAGGGCGGTTACGAGTTTCTGCATCTGGACCCGGGCGCGCCCGCTTTGTTTGTGATGGGCGGCTCGCAAGGAGCTCAGGCCATCAACAATGTAGTACTCGACGCGGCAAAGGACCTCGTGACGCGCTACAACGTCATTCATCAGGCCGGCACTGCCAACGTCAAAGAAGTCGACGGCGTATCGAAGCTCATACTCAAAGGATCGGCAAACGAGGAGCGGTATCGCGCATTCGGTCTTTTGAATACGCTTGCAATCCGCATGGCTGCCGGTATCTCGTCGCTGATCATCTCGCGAGCCGGTTCAGGAACGATCTTTGAGATCGCTTCGTGGGGAATTCCTGCAATCCTTATCCCGATACCCGAGGATGTTTCGCACGACCAGACGGAGAATGCGTTTTCGTATGCACGGGCAGGGGCGGCAATCGTTATCGAGCAGCGCAATCTCACGCAGCATGTACTGACGTCCGAAATTGACCGCCTCATGAGCGACCCGGAGCAGCGCGCACGAATGTCTGAGGCGGCAAAGGAGTACTCGAGGCCCCAGGCAGCAAAAAAGATCGCCAACATATTACTGGAGACCGCACTCGAACACGAAGCACTATGACCCACGCACAAAACTGCAAAGTACGTTTTCCTCCGAGCCCCACGGGCTACTGCCACGTAGGTACTGCCCGCATGGCGGTATTGAATTTTATGTTCGCCCGCAAGAACGGCGGCACGATCGTCTTTCGTAGTGAAGACACCGACCGGGAGCGCTCCAAGGATGAGTTCGAAGAGGACATCAAGGAACAACTGACATGGCTGGGTTTGGGATGGGACGAATTTGAACGGCAGTCTGCGCGTGTGCAAATCCATACCGAGGCATTGAAGCGACTCGTAGCAGAAGATAAGGCGTATATCTCCGAAGAGCCGAGCAAAAATGATCCCAACGCGACCGTACGGGTAATACGGCTTCGAAATCCCGGCACGGTAATCACATTTACCGATATGATCCGTGGCGACATTACGTTTGATACGACGGAGCTAAAAGACTTTGTCATCGCGCGCTCAGAGACCGATCCTTTGTATCATTTCGCGGTCGTTATGGACGATCACGATATGGGTGTGACGCACGTCATCCGCGGAGAGGATCACATTTCGAACACACCGCGACAGATCCTCATTCAGGAAGCACTCGGATTTAGCCGACCGTTTTACGCACACTATCCGCTCCACCTCGGTGCTGATAAGTCCAAGCTATCTAAACGTACCGGAGACGTTGCGGTAAAAAGCTACCGCGAAAAAGGGTATTTGCCTGAGGCACTTTTGAACTACATTGCTCATCTGGGCTGGACTCCGCCGAGCGGTCGGGAGATCATGTCGCTCGATGAAATGATTGCCGAGTTCGATATCAGCGACTTGCACAAGAGCGGAGCCGTATTCGATATGGAAAAGCTTCGTTGGTACAACCGTGAATACTTGCTACGCCTAAGCGACGACGCGTTTAAGGACGGCGCATTCGAGACACTGAAAAGCGCGTTGTATCTTCGCAATATCCCGTGGAATGAAGAAATAGGGAACACAGTACTCCCCATCCTCAAGGAGCGCATTTCCGTGTGGTCTGACATTGTCGACCAGGTAAACGAAGGAGAATATGACTACTTTTTTACCGACCCGGAACCTGCCGCCGACGCAATCCCACAAAAAGGGGATGATGCTGCAACGGCTCTTCGACACCTCAACTGGATATATGAAGCGCTTCATACGGCGCCTTCAGAAAGTTTTAACGATGTCTCGCGTCTAAAGGATGTTATGTGGGACTACGCTACCGCCGAAGGCAGAGGCTCTGTGTTGTGGCCGCTGCGATTTTCTCTTTCCGGACGGGCAAAGTCCCCTGATCCGTTTACCATCGCGTCACTCATCGGCAAAGATGCAACATTGCGACGCATAGAGCGCGCCCGCGCCCTACTGTCATGACGCGTATGAGGGCCGTGGTACTGATCACGCTCGTGAGTCTTTTGCCGTTTCCGCTTTTTGCACAGACGGCAAGTGAGCTACAGGCACAAATCGATGATCAAAATGCCCAGATCGCCGCTTTGAACAAGGAGATCGATCAATACACGAAAGAGCTCACTAATACGACTAAGCAAAAAAACACACTCCAGAACAAGGTTGCGCAACTCGATCTCCAGCGCAAGAAGCTGACCTCGCAGATCAGTGTCACACAAAAACAGATCAATACGACCCAGCTGCAGATCCAGCAATTGGCCTCCGGGATTGAGACCAAAGAAGGTTCGATCGAAGTAAACCGCGCAGGTCTTGCTCAATCAATACGCCGCCTTTCACAGGCTGAAGATGCGCCGCTTTCGCTTGCGGTACTTTCGTCGGAATCGCTCACCGATACATGGCAAGACATCGATGCGCACGCGGTACTCGAAGACGCGGTTCAGAACGACATCAAAACACTGTCGTCAGAAAAGAAACTTTTGAGTAATTCAAAAGCGACGGCCGAGGACAAGAAAAAGGAACTCGACAGTCAGAAGCGCACACTTACTACCCAGCAAGGCTCACTCGACGCGACACGCAAAGCGCAGGCGGAACTGCTTGCAGAAACAAAGAATCAGGAGTCCAGCTATCAGGCACTCATTGCAAAAAAGCGCGCACAGGAGGCATCGTTCGAAGCGTCGCTCCAGGATCTTCAGGCCAAACTGAACTACACCATCAATCCCGACCAGATTACGCCTGCTGGCAAAGGCGTCTTGCGGTGGCCGGTAGACCAAGTGCGTGTCACACAGACATTTGGCGATACCGCGTTTGCACGAGGTGGCGCCTACAACGGCAAGGGTCACAATGGCATCGACTTGGCGGCTTCTATTGGTACTCCGCTGAAAGCTGCGCTCTCTGGTGTCGTTGTCGGCACCGGCAACACCGATACAGTGCGGGGATGCTACTCATTCGGTAAATGGGTGATGGTTAAACACGGCAACGGACTTTCCACCATGTACGCGCACTTGTCGCAGATCGGTGTAACGACCGGGCAATCTGTTGCCACCGGACAGGTCTTGGGCTATTCCGGCGAGACCGGCTATGCCACCGGTCCGCACCTGCATTTTGGCGTCTATGTGTCATCTGCTACGCAAATCATTAACCTCGGCAGCGCAACAAAATCCAAAACAGCGTGCTCGAACGCGATCATGCCCGTGGTACCTATCTCGGGTTACCTCAACCCGATGGCATATTTGCCGGGGTGATAGCAAAAAAAATAACCCCGCGACTGAGCACGGGGCTTTGCCCAGGTCATCTGGTTCGGGCAGTCATTGCATTCTATCGCTTTTTGAACCACTCGACGTGGTCGGCCATTTTGATCTCAATAGCATCGGCTTTTCGAAGCGTACGTATTTGAGCCGGGGTAACAATGCGGTGATGCGGCGAATCTTCGAGCTCATTTACAAGATCAATGAGATCTTCGGACCCTATAAGCCAGTCCGTACTTTTTTGTTTCGACAGGTCAAACGGATCGGAATACGCTCGGAGCGTTTTTTTACCGTTCTTCTGCAAAAAGTACTCGTGGAAGTAGGAGAGTGCTAATTCCCGAACGGAGCCATAAATCGGCTCTCGGTAGCGCAACACGCCGTGATTCGTTTTGGATAGAGCGCCCCAGAATTTCCCGGACCTAAACAGAGTGACGACATGATCCTGATCGGACTTGTCGGCTTGCAGATCTAACAGGAGCGGCCTCTGGCCGTGATACATGAGTGCTGCTGCAGCGAACAAAGCACCTTCAAAGCAATGCGCTGTCTTAGATTCAATTACGCGACGCACTGACATGTATGTCTCGCCGTCGTATTCGTGATTGAAGGGGAGTGAGTTCAAAAAATCCTGAATTTTTGTAGGGGAGTTGAGCCGCGTGAAAAGTCGCGACTCCCCTTTGGTGAGCACTTTTTTAAGAGCGAAGCTCATACCGCCAGTGTACGTCAAATCAATGACCCCGGCAGCAGGTGCAAGCCGGGGTCGTGTCACTCGGTTTTCTTGAGTGGCTTTGAAAGATCAGGAATTGTCGGACTTCCGCACGCTTTGCCGGGCTTCACGATGACCTGCGGCGCCACCAACACCAGACGCTTCTGCTCGAAAGGCTGATTGCAGCGTTGCAGCTGATACTCGATCGCAGTGTAGGTCGTTTGCAGCCAGATCAGTGCATCGATGGGTTTCTGCCTCGAGAGGTACTCTGCAAGCTGCTCGCGTGTCATGTACTCGGTCTCGATCCTGTTGAGCAGCAAGTGATTGTCTGTGATCGCGTGTATCGCGACCTCCAGCGACCCGTCTTCCGCAGAGAACGGCTGACTCGACAGGATATCGTAGCCGGCTTTGAACTGCGTGCAGGTAACCGGCTCCAGATCGACCGTATCCGCACGCGCACCACACATTAAGAGGAGGACCGTGAGCCCTCCGAACAGGAAGACTCGCATGTGATTACTCCTCGCATTCAGAACGAAACATGCCTCGGCTTGGCCTTTTGCATGTGCTCGTAGACTGAGTCGAACGATCCGTAGTCGTCAGGCTTCACTGCCGCGACCAGCAACGTGAGTCTGTCGTACCATGCGTGATCGGCAAAGTGAGACTCGTACTTCCATTTCTGGATATGAGCCTCGAGATCGGCACGAAGAAACGCTACGTAGCGCACGTTACCGCGAATGGTCCATCCGCGAATCATGCGCAATCGGTTGTCACAGATTCGAACACAGGACACCTTGGGTGGCTCGTGCGGCAAAACCCACGAGTTTGTCGACAGTCGCAATTCCGGCCGCGGCGATCCGCCGCGTTTGGGCTTAGAACCGGCATATACCATGGCTGTATTCCTCGTATTCGCCTCCAATGAGGCACTGAAGCCAATATAGCCAGCCTCCAAAAAAACGCGAGCGGCAATCCGAGATTCCGCTCAACAAAGCCACATCTCGGGTCAATCTCGGATTGAGCAGGGAAGCGACTCCCCCGAATTTTAGGGAATTCAGGGAAGCACAATCACAGCCGGTATACAGAGATTCAAGACCGAACAATACGCAAGCATGCGAGGGGTACGGGGAATCAATTCGGCCAGATAGTAGGGATACAGTACCGCTTGATCGACCGCACCAATGAGCGCTCTCGGTAATAGAGGATACGAAGTACGAATCCGGTTCAAGCCGCGTTTACATGTGTATTACTGAGCCTAAGCGTCGCAAAAGATATATTGTGCGACGTATGACAAGTACGCATTACGCCACTCGCCTTCATAAACATCTCGGCACCACGGGACTTTTTTGCGACACTCTCCTTTTGAATTCGTCACCAAATTTCTTCCGGATATTTTTCCGAGCAAGTGGCTTGTTTCAAAAAAACCGTTTCGGATTCGGGCGAGTCCCGTAGGGGTCGCCTCCCCTCTTTTTTGGATATCCGGGGAAGTGGTCACTACAAAAATTGACGACTCGCTCAATCATTGAAATAGTTGCCGCGGTTCAAATAGAAATGAACGGAGATTCTCGTGGCTGATTGTTACTACCATGGACCAAGCGGCCCCGGCTTTTGTCCGGAGTGCATAGAGGAAGGTCGCAGCGTCGTTTTTCGGGGCGGCGTTCGAATCAATGCCGCAGATGCTCGAGCGACTAACGAGCTCAACATTCGTCTGCAGAAGTCCGAGGAGTTCAAAAAAGAACTTGATGGGAGTCATACGTGAACACCCATGATCACGCGGAGGTTCGTCGCGCTATTCGGGTGGGTGCGTTCTTCCAAATGCCGATGGTGCTTGTGTGGGGATTCATTCCCGCATACGCGCTCGACTTCGATATACAGCGGATGCTGAAGTTCGGATTCACTCTCACGTGGGATTCCGCGTTACAGAATGTCGGTCTGACAATCATGATCGTCTCGATGCTGCAGATCTATCTGCGGAAAGAAAAAGATAGACTGCTCACCACCGGTTTGTTCTCACTGACGCGACACCCCATGTACCACGGCATGTTCGTCGCATCCCTTGCCTCGTTCTTTCACGCGAATCTTTCCGATGCTATTTTCTGGTTGCTCTGGATCGTCTACGTCATCCTCACGCTGATCGCCGGATGGTTCCAAGAACAGGAGACGCTGGCAAGATGGGGCGCGGAAGCTCGAATCTACTACGACCGTACTCCCCGATTCATTTTCGAGTGGCCGTGGTTCTGGATTCGATTCCTGCCGTTCTGACCGCTCGTACAAAAGCAAATAGCGCCGTGCACTGCACGACGCTATTTTTGTTTGAAAGATCGATCGGATCAAACGGGAGCTTTCATCAGGATGATGAACCCGATGACCGCGGCCACGCCGACGGCCGTTGTTACGATCCGTATGAACACGGTACGCCAGCCGACTTTGATCAGCGTTTCGGTGTGACGGATATCCTCGCCAGGAAGACGCATCGTTGTGTCCTTTCAGTGTTTGGGCTGTTACCAGATTACCCAGAGAAAATAGAAGAAGCCGAGCACAGCGGCGCGCGGAATGTCGATGATCGCGACCGTCTGCTGCAACCACGAACCGATCTGCTCCCCTTCGGAAGCCGTCAGGTTGAACCACGCCATCATGACGATGAACGTCATCACGACTTGGTAGACACGGTAGGGCCAGTTATCGAACCCCTCCCTCACGCCATCCCAATAGGCCTTCTTGAACGTAACGTCGTGGGTCTTTGCATTGGCTTCGATCATCTGATCTCCCGGTTGAAAAAGTCCGCTTTAGAGCGGACCATACTATGCCATTTATACGGAAGCTGGTCAATCACCACTCCGCCACTTCGTTTCGTATCCCATCGCGATAGGATTCGATGCGGCGGCGGTTGCCGGGAGACAGATCGTCCGGTAGCGAGTCCAGGTCGAACCACGACCGCGCCATGATCTCCAGATTCGGGCGCATCGCAATGTCACCCGAAAAGTCGCCTGTATAAAAGAATGTAACCCGATCGGCCTTACCGAGCTTTCCGGTGTAGGTGCCGATCTCTCCCGCAATTGAATTAATAGTGAGTCCTGTCTCTTCCCTCCCCTCGCGCATTGCAGCTTCCTCGGGTGTTTCGCTTTTGTTCACTCCACCGCCGGGCAATGTCCACGCAAACGGCGCGTACCAATGCGATACAAGCAGTACGCGTCGCTCATCCACAATGATCAGGCGCACGCCGTGCGAATCGGTGTCGCCGCGCATCACACCAATGCCGTAGCGCGTGTAGTGCACAGTATTGATGATCGAAACAGAAAGCAGCATCCCTAGCTTGCGGACTATTTTCATATACAGTCAGTGTTATACGTGTTTCGTAAGCTCGATACACATAAAGAGCGGAAACTCTTTGCGCGCCGTGTCTTCCGCCAGACTTCGCGGACCCCTCTCACTTTT
The DNA here is from genome assembly GCA_964512835.1 of uncultured Candidatus Saccharibacteria bacterium. GTDB lineage: Bacteria > Patescibacteriota > Minisyncoccia > Phycocordibacterales > UBA2100 > UBA10103. The sequence continues at coordinate 463,686 of CAZELA010000001.1, forward strand.
CTTGTGTGAGATCCACTCTTCCAGTCGGGTAATCGCAAACCCGCCGTTTGCAAACGCTTTCATATAATCCTGCATTGATCGATGAAACGACCATGTCGAGGCCGCCGTCTTTTTTCCCGGCGTCATGTCGATCGCCGCTCGGGATTGCGACAAATAGCTATCGACACGTCGATACTGCACTTTTTCCTTGTCATCCCACCCCCATGCGGTCTGCTTCGGAATGCGGAACGCGGGATGATTTAACACAAACACAGCCCGCCCTTTCGGCTTCAAAACACGTGAGCACTCTTTCATGACAGCATCGAGCTTCTCCATATTTTGAAGAGCGAGTACACAGGTCAGCGAATCAAAGTATCCGCTCTTTACACCGAGCATTGCCTCTGCCGGCGTTACGTGAAAGGTAATGTCCGGAGACGCGTGTTTCGCCTTGGCGATCAATTCTTTTGCGATATCTGCGCCTTCTACATACGCACCCGACGCGTCGATCAATCGCGTAAAGTACCCCTCTCCGCACCCGATATCGAGCACACGCATCCCCTGCTTAGGAGCCAGAATGCGCATCAAATTCGGAGCGATGACTTTCGCGTGGTAGGTGTCGTCACCTTTCAGGTGCTCTTCGTACCATGCGGCAACACCGCCCCACGATGTTTTCTTGTCGGTATTCTTTTTTGTAGCCATAGCTACTTACTTGAACGGTATTTCGTACTGCATGAATTCCGGAAGAAGTTTGCGGCCGTACAAAAGGCGCGAGATCACCTCCGCGTGCGACAGGGCGCCGGTCAGTGCATTGTGGGGATTCGGTTCCTCGGGGATGCCGCAGTAGTTGAGCACGGCATCAAGATTAAGCGCCGAACGTCGATGTTGTACCGGCGGCTGCATTCCCCGCTTAACCATGTGCATATAGCACAGTGTATGTGTATCGATAGTGCGGAACGCGAACGGCCAGTCGGTATGCCCGGCTCGCTCTGCAGCCTCGCGCATAAAATCACGATCGAACGATACGTTCTGTCCGGCAAACGTACGCTCCTCGACATCTTTAGACCAATCCAGAAACGCATGCGTGAGGTCCGCCTCGCTCGGCTTCGACGGGTCTTTGATCTGCTCCTCCGTAAACCCGTTCACACGCATTGCGTCCGGCATGATGTGCGCACCGTCCCAAATGCGACATTCCATATAAAATCGATTCTCCGGATGCAAAATATCGAGCGCTCCTACGCTTACGATCGAATGCTTTTTGGAATCCGTTCCCGATGCTTCAACGTCAATTACAATCATGCGCGTCAGTATAGCCCGAGGCTGTATTATTCCGAACCGCCGGCTTTTGGCATTCCCCTGCAGTTCTTGGCAGGTGTGTACCCCGCCGCCTGTGCCGACTTTTCATCCATGAACCATCGCCGCAGATCCGGCGCTATTTTTAGGGCGTCCGTGCACCAGGGAAAGTAGTAATACGACCCGGTCTTAGCGGCTACATATGCCCCGGCAATCGGCCCCGAAAGAGGGTCCCCCGGTCCTGCCCCACCCCCTCCGAGCGACGAGCCTGGAGAGGCGGTATTTTGGACCACCACAGCGTTTTGAGGGGTATTCTGTACAGAGAGCCGCCCAAGCCCAAAAGCGCCCGTTACGGCCAAAATAACCACAAAAAACAGCCCCCAGTCCCCTAAAAGGGTCCGGGAAGCGCCCCCGGCCATAGCCCGGCTTCGGACCTTGATTTTTAGGCCTATTTCTCGTATACTCCGCACAACTCAGTATCGCACGTCGGTCCGGGTAATTTAAAGTAACAATATGGCACATACAAAAGCTGGTGGTTCAGCCAAAAACCTACGCGATTCAAATCCGAAGTTTCTCGGTGTTAAGCGTGCAGACGGCCAGGCCGTCGGCATCGGTGAAGTTATCGTCCGACAGCGCGGCACCGCGATCATGGCCGGTAAGAACATCGGTGTCGGTAAAGACCACACCCTCTTTGCGCTTTCTGCCGGAAAAGTGAAATTCCGAAGCGCACGTAAGACGAACTTCGACGGCCGCTCGGTTGTCCGACGCGTCGTAGACGTCATCTAACTCATACCATCGCGCAAAAGACCGCCGACAGGCGGTCTTTTTGTTTGCTGCACTAGGCAGCGAGTCCTTTGACGATAACCGTCAGTTTCGACTGGCTTTTTCCGAACTTGATCGTCAGATTATGCTCGCCCGCCTCGCGAATGGACCCGTTGATCATGACCGCGCTCGGCGGAACCGTTGCGCCGAAGATTTTTTGGATCTCAGCAATGATCACATCCTGGCCGAGCTGTTTATACAGATGACCGTGTTCATTGGTTCGGACGTGCACGGCAAACTTTGCACCGTTCAACCGGGCGGCGAGCGCCTCGTTTTCCTTGTCGCGCTCCGCGGTTTCCGCCGCAGCAATCTTCTGGTTCTTTTGGTGCGTCGCAATTTTCTCCGGCGTTGCCTGTTCGGCCAAACCCTGCGGTATCAAAAAATTGAGAGCGTACCCGTCGGATACATCTTTTATCGTTCCCCGCTGACCGACACCGCCTACGTCTTTTTTGAATAGCACCTTCATGATGCCAGTGTACTTATTCCGGTCGGCAGTTCAAGTGAAGTCCGCGTGAGAGCGCGCCTCGCGAACTAGCGCGTCGACGTCGCAGCCTTGCTGGCCGCCCTGACGCCGAGGATCTCAAGCGCTTTATCGAGCTGCGGATCTTTGCCCGCTTTAACATCTTCCTCGGTAATTTTCACTTCGTAATCAGGAACGATACCCGTGAGCGGTATCTGGTGCCCGTCCGGACCAAGCCAGCGCGCAACCGTTATCTTCAAAGAAGTGTCATCCGAGATGTCGATAAGTTCCTGAACAGAACCCTTGCCGAACGAATTGGTTCCGACGAGCTTTGCTCCTGTGTTCTGCCGCATTGCTCCCGCGAAGATCTCCGAAGCGGACGCAGAGCCTTTATCCATGAGGATGACCACTTTGAGATTCTTGTCGAAAATGTTGTACCCCATCGATCGATGCACTATGTTGTCCTCGTGTCCTGCGTAATCCTCCGTCACCACAATCTTCCCGGCCGGCATAAACCAACTCGACATCTTGACCGCCGCTTCCAGGTAGCCGCCCGGATTGCCGCGCATGTCGATGATCAGTTTATTTGATCCCGACTGCACGAACTCGCGAAGGGCGTTGCGGAACAACTCGGGCGAATTCGATGTAAAAGTGGCGACGGAAATAACGAACACACCATCCGGACGTTTTGTCGTATTTACGATTGGTACGTTAATGACCTGACGCGTCACCTTGATTTCTTTCGGCTCACCCCAACCTTCACGCATCGTCAAAAGCCGAACTTGCGTGCCGCGCGGTCCGCGGATCAGCTTGATCGCAGCATCGACCTCCATCCCCTCGGTCGACGTGTCGTCAATCTCCAAGATGCGATCGCCGCTTTTTATACCGGCACGCTCTGCCGGCGTACCCTTGAGCGGAGTTACCACAGTCAGGATCTGGTCTTTGATTGCAACCTCCATTCCCACCCCCTCGAACAGACCGCTCATATCTTCGGCAAATTGGGTCGCCTCTTGCGGCGGCATAAAATACGTGTACGGATCTCCGAGCGACGACGCAAGCCCTTCGATCATTCCATAGACCCGCTCCCGATCACGCTCTGCGGTCGTAGAAGCCTGCTTGGTCGTTGACGCGACCGATGCGGGGACGAATTTCTCATCAATTAGCTGCCACGCTTTCCATACCGGCGAAAAATCGACATTCTCCGGAGCACCTGCGCTTGCAAGCGATGCGGTACTGTTTGAACCGGCTTCGTAGCCTCCTATCACACCGACTATCAAGATGAGGAGCCCGAGTCCGATCGCGGAGCTCAACGGAACGACTCGGTTTTTCATTGCGGCATTATCGCACAGCGGACATGTGCAACAAAGTGAATATGCGTGCTCGCACAGCTGCGCACACGGTATACTGTCGGGGATGCTTTCACGCCACAACCACAACGGAGTCGTGTGGATCGATCTTTTGTCGCCCACGGCAAAAGAGGTCGCCGACATCGCCATCGAGTTTGATCTCGATCACACGACCGCAGAAGAATTGCTGCTGCCTTCGCTTAAGCCCCGCGTTGACTTTAATGAGAAGTGGATCTATCTCATTCTCCATTTTCCGGCGCTGCGACACGGCCGCAAAACAAAGGAGCAAGAAGTCGATTTTGTCGTCGGAGAAAAGTTCATCATCACGACGCACTATGATGCCGTTGATCCGCTTCATAAGTTTTCCAAGGTATTCGAGGCAAACAGTATGCTCGATCGTTCCCACATGGGAGAACACGCGGGGTTTTTGCTTTTTTACATGCTCAAGAATCTATACAAGGCCGTCGATCACGAGGGAGAATATATCCGCCGAGAGCTCGCCCACATCGAGGAGCACGTTTTCACCGGTCACGAAGTGGCGATGGTTGAAGCAATATCAAAAAGCGCCCGCGATCTTTTGAATCTACGCCAGGCCATTGAACCGCACCGAGAGGTACTCCACGACCTCGAGACAAACGGATCCAAGTTTTTCGGCACTGACTTCGTTCCGTTCCTAAAAGGTATGTCCAACGAGTACTACCGAGTGCACAACCACATAATGCGAAACACGGAATCACTCCATGAGCTCCGCGAGACTAATAATTCCCTCCTGACCACTAAGCAGAACGAGACCATGCGCGTTCTCACGATTATGGCGTTGCTTACATTTCCGCTTGCGCTGTTCGTCGCGATCATCGACACGGATACCGTGGATAATCCGGTCCGTCATATTCCGCACGGATTTTGGATGCTTGTCCTTGCGGTCGTTTCGGCCGGATGGTTTATGTTTTGGTATTTCAAGCACCGAAAGTGGCTCTAATACGGGATTTCGGTATACAATGTCTCGATGAAGTTTTTCGGATTTACGAAGCTTTTCGCAAGCAAACCGGACCCGAAACCCCTCGAATCCGCGCTTCCTATCTTTTTGCACAATACGCTCGGTAACGAGAAACAGACTTTCACCCTACCCTCTCGGGTACATACGGTGCGCATGTACAATTGCGGACCTACGGTCTACGGTCCGCAGCACATAGGCAATCTGTCTATGTTCGTTTTTACCGACGTTTTGAGACGTATGTTTGAGTACAACGGTTTCCCCGTTCAGCAGGTCATCAATTTCACCGACTTCGGTCATCTCTCCGGCGACAACGAAGGCAATGCTGATGAAGGAGAAGATCGCATGACCAAAGGGCTCAAGCGAGAAGGCATGAAGCCGACGCTCGAAAATATGAAAATCCTTGCCGGTCGCTATGCGGAACTCTTTCTGCACAATCTGGGCGAGCTAAACATCAACACCCAAAAAATAACATTTCCGTATGCGAGCGAGTTCATACCGGCGCAGATTGCAATGATCCGAGCACTCGAAGAGAAAAGCTATGCATACAAAACTAAGGACGGTGTGTATTTTGACACCTCGCAGTTCCCCGACTACGGCAAGCTCGGCAATATCGATCTCGCCGGTCTTAAGGAAGGTGCCCGCATCGGTGTATCAGAGGCAAAGCGTAATCCGACCGACTTTTTGCTGTGGAAGTCCGATAAAAAAATCGGGTGGGAATCTCCGTGGGGCTTAGGCTTCCCGGGCTGGCACATCGAATGCTCTGCAATGATCCGCGCAACACTCGGAGAACAGATTGATGTTCACACCGGCGGCATCGAACACATCCCGGTGCATCACAACAACGAAATCGCTCAATCCGAGTGTGCAACCGGCAAGAAGCCGCTTTCGCGATTCTGGTTGCACCGCGCGCACATTCAAATAGACGGCGGTAAAATCGCAAAATCCAAAGGCAAAGCCATCTACCTAGCGGATGTGACGGCAAAAGGATTCCATCCGATTGCGCTCAGATATCTGTTTCTGGGTGCCCACTACCGCACGTCGATGAATTTTACGTGGGATTCTCTAACGGCAGCGCAGAATGCGTATGCGCGCCTCGTTGCGACCCGACTTTCATTCGTTACCGAACCGGGCCCGGTTGCCGAATCGTTCCGCGCTCGTTTCAACGAGCGGATAAATGACGACCTCGATACCGCTGGAGCGATTGCAATTGTCTGGGAAATGCTCAAAGACGGCGATCTCGACAGTGCCTCAAAACTCTCGACACTGCTTGACTTTGACCGCGTACTCGGTCTGAATCTTGCGATACCGGACGCCGCAGCGATTGCACTTGCAAAGGCTGAGTCAAAAGATTATTTACAACCCGAGGAATATTCGGAACAGATTACCGACATACTGACGCGGCGCGATGAGGCGCGCGCTCAAAAGAACTGGACGACAGCCGACGCGCTTCGCACAGAGCTTGATGTTCTTGGTCTTGGCGTAGAAGATGCGGAGAGCGGGGCTCGCGTATACCGCAAAGCGACAAAGTAGTTACTCCGCAACAACAAAGTTCACGAGTTTCTTCGGGACCACAATAACTCGCGTAATAGTTTTCCCCACCAGGCGGCTCGTCATGACTTCTCGCGCATTAATCTCAAGATCCTCCTTCGTGGCGTCTTTTGATATCGTGAACTCGCCGCGCAACTTTCCGTTGATCTGAATTGCGATCGTTACATCATCGAATTCCAATTTACTCGGATCAGGTTCCGGGAATTTCTCAGTCAAAATCGACGTCTCCTTGCCGAGCACATCGTGCCACAACTCTTCGGTAATATGAGGTGCAAACGGCGACAACACCTTTAAGAAGTCGGCATAGATATCCGTGGTTACAGTCTGCTCCTTTTGTTCCATAAGATTCAACAAAGACATCATCTGACTTATTGCCGTATTGAACTTGAAGCCGTCAATATCTTCGCCGATCTTTTTGATCGCGATGTGCATCGAATTATCGAGGTACGCCGTGATGCCGACGCTCTCCGAGGCAGGCTGTACCTTCTCTTGCAGCTTCCAGACTCGTTCCAAAAATCGTCTTGATCCGATCATGCTCTGTGTGTTCCATGCAATGGAATCCTGGAACGGGCCCATGAACATTTCGTACACTCGCATCGTGTCGGCGCCGTACATTTCGACGATGTCGTCGGGATTAATCACATTGCCGTAGCGCTTGCTCATTTTTCGTCCGTCTTCGGCCATAATGAGCCCCTGGTGTCGAAGTTTCAGGAACGGCTCATCGAAGTTTACATATCCCATATCGCGAAGCGCCTTGGTATAGAATCGGGCATACAACAAATGCAGAACCGTGTGCTCTGCGCCGCCGATGTACAGATCGACCGGCAGCCAATCACGCAAGACGTCTTGAGAGGCAAATTCCGTGTCGTTGTTCGGGTCCGCGAAGCGGAAAAAGTACCACGACGAGCACGCAAACGTGTCCATGGTATCGATCTCCGGCGTCCATCCCTCACCGAATATCCTTTCCGTTCGCTCTTTTAGTTCTTTCGACGAGCCTAAGGGCGATGTGCCCTTCGGCAGGTACTCGACATCGGTCGGGAGGAGCCACGGTAAGTGCTGCTCAGGAATAGCATGCGGCACCCCCTCAGGGTCATACACGATCGGAATCGGGGCACCCCAGTATCGCTGCCTGGAGATCAGCCAGTCACGAATACGGTACGTTTTTTTCACGCGACCGAACTTCTCTGTCATTGCAACTTTCGCATCAGCGACCGACATCCCGTTAAATGCTCCCGAATTCACGAGGACCTGATCTTCGCCGTGCAGCGCGTCACTGTATGCGCCGACGCGACCCAGTGCGAGATCAAGGGCAAGCTGATTATTATGGAACAATCCTTGTTTCTGAGCCTCTTCGTAGGTCATCCAGCATGTGTCGTGTTTAGCGCGCTCCTCTTCGGACAGCGGGCCTTTTTGATCACTTTCGAGCTCCATCAAGATCGGCGTGTCGAGGCGGGCACGCCACTCAGCTTTGTGTTCTGCATAGTAGTGCGATTCAACCGCCAGCGGCGATACATAGACCGGACGCGCGCGGTACCCCGTCTCCTCGAGCACCTCACGAACTGCTGCGTCCTCCACACTCTCGCCTTCATCCACGCCGCCGATCACGTTCGAAAACCACTTATATTCCTTCCACTTAAGAAACAGCAGCCGACCGTCGTCGTTTCGGACGACTGCATTTATCGTATTGCGAAACACAGCGTCCGGCCGCTTGTTCTCGGGGCCAAATACAGGCATGACTACCTGTCGGATCGGGAGATCATAGGCTCGCGCAAACGCGTAATCTCTGTCGTCGTGTGCAGGCACCGCCATAATTGCGCCCGTACCATACTGAGCAAGCACGTAGTCAGCGATGAATAGTGGAATCCGCTCGTTGGTTGCGGGGTTGATGGCCATCACGCCTTTCAGTTGTACGCCGGTCTTCTCTTTGTCGGCAGCCATTCGTTCGATGTCCGCCTTTTTCTTCGACTGCGCTACATATGCGGCCACCTCGTCATTATTCTCGAGTACCGTTGCGTGGCCGAGCGCGAGCGTAACCCACTGATGCTCAGGAGCGAGCACAAGATATGTTGCGCCGAACAATGTATCCGGGCGCGTCGTAAAAACCGTAATGTGGGCCCGCATGCCGTTCTCGTCGGTTTTCGTATTCACTGATTCATCGCCAAAATCGAGGAAGAAGTCGATTTCCGCGCCTTCTGATCGGCCGATCCAGTTCCGCTGATTGATCTTGGTAGATTCCGGCCAATCAATAGTGTCCAAATTGTCCGCAAGCTCATCCGCGTAGTCAGTGATCTTATAAAACCACTGCTCAAGATCTTTCTTTTCAACGACGGCACCCGAGCGCTCCGCAGTACCGTCCGGCAAAACCTGTTCATTCGCAAGGACAGTCTGGTCTACCGGATCCCAGTTTACGAGCGCTTTCTTTTTGTAGACGAGTCCTTTCTCAAAAAACTTCGTGAACAGCCACTGCGTCCAGCGGTAATAATCCGGGCGATGACTTCCTATCTCGTGCGCCCAGTCATAGGAAAGACCGAGATTCGATATTTGTGATTTGAATGTTGCGATGGACTCGTCAGTCGTCTGCTGCGGCGGCTTGCCGGTTTTGATCGCGTAGTTTTCCGCAGGAAGACCGAACGCATCCCAGCCCATCGGATGCAGCACGCGATGACCCTCCATTCTTTTTTTTCGGGCTACGACATCCGAGCCGATGTAGCCCTTCGGATGCCCCACATGCAGTCCCGCGCCGGACGGATACGGAAACATATCGAGCACATAGTATTTAGGCTTAGAGAGGTCCGTATCGGTTTTGTTAGCACCGGACTTTTCCCATTCTTTTTGCCATTTCTGCTCGACTTTTTTGTGGTCGTACGACTTCATTCAGACTAGCCTATCACGACTGCTCATGCGCGAAAAACCCCGCTATTGCGGGGTTTTTCAAATGGGAGCTAGGACTGAACCGTCGGATTACCTTTGGGGAAAATGGGATACCGCTCCGGATCGATTGTTCGTTCATAGCATGTCTGCGACGCACTGTGCTGCCAGTTTAGGTCGGCATCATTCATGCCGTAATGCATGGCTTCAGTTGCCTGTGCGGGAGCAATGTCTGCAGTTTCAACATTGAAGGTTGCGCACACCTCAAATGAATACGGCTCGCGCGTGACACGATAGCCGTAATCCTGTCCGGTCTGCGCATCTTTCGGAACAATCATGCCGCTAAGCGGATCGGACAGTTCTGCAAGATTTGCCGGCAGACGGCCCTTCGTTTGATAGAAATTCGTCACCTGATACTGAATGCTCTGCAGGTCAGTTACCTTCTGGGAATCAAGCCGCTGCAATCGGATCTGATTCGGCGAGCCGATAATCAGGAACCCCGACACAATCGTTGCGAGTACGAGCACACCCGCAGCAATACCGACAGAGCGGGCTCGGCCCGGGAATTTGATCCAGTACCCCCAGTAGTCCGCGAGGAAGTGCATAAATACCGCAGCTGCCACCAAGAGCACCGTTGCTACCTTGAGCACAAAGCGCACCGTCACTTCGCCTCCCAAAAAGTAATTGATGAGCCAGATGAGGTCGACCGCCATCGCGACACCCGCTATGAACAGTGTGAGATAGAGTGCCCAGCGCCGGATCCAGAGATCGGCCTTGCCGTGGTCTTTGATGATGTCGCGGCGAATCAGGTTCAAAAGCAAGACTGTAATCGGGACGAGCACGATGAGGCTCGCCATCGAGAAACGAATGGCAGCGGAAAACGGGTCGTAGTTGTACTGCTGCCCGTCGAGCACATCCGGAAACGCCTGATTAATGTACGCGAATATAAGGGTCAGGAACGATCCGATGCTCCAATACAGAGCAACCATTGCACCTGCCCACAAAAAGAAGTCTTTGGGCGTAACTTTATGAGTATTCATGATGAAACTATAACGTACGGCGTACCCGTTGACATACAAGCGTAGCCGTTGCACTATTCGTCCGGCAATGGGAGGGTCTAATGGCCGCACTATCACTCGAGTCAGGAGTCAGTCAGTTGGCTCTGCTCGGTATCCGGGGCTACCGTAAGTATATTTCGCCCTATAAGGGATTCCGCTGCGCACACCATGCGCTGCACGATCAGGGTTCATGTTCCACGTTCGGTCTCCAAGCGTTTCAGGAGAATCGGCCGCTCGAAGCATGGCGAAAGCTCCGCGGAAGGTTCGTCGAATGTCGCCTCGCCTACGAAGCACTGATGCGCGAGACCAAGGAGGAACGCGAGGAGCGCAAGCGCAAAAAGCGCACGGAAAGGCGGGAACAGTATTCCGAATACTGCATGCCGCTGGAAGCATGTCCTCCGTCCGACTGCGCGATGGTCGACTTCACGCCCGATAAGAGCTGCGACATGCCCGACGTCTCATGCGAAGTCGGCACCTGCGACATCGGTTCGTGCAGCTAGGTCTTTTTTTGAACTAAAACGCCGCGGTTTCCCGCGGCGTCTTTTCTTTTTAGGAGTGGAGAAATTCCATCACATCACCGTCTTGAACGATGTACTCCTTCCCTTCTATGCGCAGCTGACCTTTTTCTTTTGCCTTTGCATGCGATCCTGCTTCCAACAGCACATCCCAGCGGACGACTTCTGCACGAATAAACTTATCCTTGAAGTCTGTATGGATCGCCGCCCCTGCCTCCGGCGCAGTTGAGCCGCGTTTGATGGTCCATGCTCGGGTTTCCTTTTCGCCGGTCGTAAAAAACGAAATAAGATCGAGCAGCTCGTAGCCGCCACGGATCAGATTGTTGATACCGTCGTCTATAACCCCGAGTTCCCTGCGGAAATCTGCACGCTCGTCATCATGCACCTCTGAAAGCTCATGTTCGACGCCCGCGTCGACGAACACATATTTCGCTCCGGAGTTATCCAAGTAGTCCTTGAGTTCTCGCCACCGAGGGCCGTTTTCGGCATCAATATTGACCGCTCCGCTCTTGCGATTCAGCACGTACAAAAGCGGCTTCATGGTAAGCAGGTTGAGTCGCTTAGCGATCGGCAACTCTTTGTCGTCGAATGTTACGGTGCGCGCGGCTTTGCCGTTTTGAAGCGCGGGTACGATCTTTCGTAAGACGTCCCGCATTGCGACGATATCCTTGTCGTTACCCTTGGAATCGCGCTCTGCGCGTTCAAGCATTTTTTCGGCAGTTTGCAGATCGGCAAGCACCAGTTCCATATCGATAATCTCGATGTCGCGGCGCGGATCGATCTGACCTGCTACATGATGAATATCCTCGTCGTCAAAGAGTCGAACCACTTCGGCAATGGCGTCGGTTTCGCGGATGTTGGTCAAAAACTGATTACCGAGCCCCTCCCCTTCGGAGGCACCTTTTACGAGGCCGGCAATATCAACGAATTCGACCGCTGCAGGTATTGTTTTCTGCGTGTTGGACATTTTGGCCAGCGCGTCGAGCCGGTGGTCAGGCACCGCTACCACGCCGACCGACGGGTCGATGGTGGCAAACGGATAATTAGCGATGAGTACCCCTTTTTTGGTGAGTGCATTAAAAAGCGTGGATTTTCCCACGTTTGGCAGACCCACGATTCCGATAGAAAGTGACATTCGGCCCATACTAGCCGAAATTACCCACTCGTGCCATAGTTTTTACGGTACAGACAGCCAAAGGGAGCCGCACGATGGCATTGCAACTGCATCCCCTGATCAGCCCCGCGACACTCGCGAAATTACCTTCAATCACAGAGGAGGAAAACGTGCAGATTGGCGCACTAGCCTGTTCGGTGCGTATCCTGTTGAATTCGAGTTCGGGACTGGCGCTCAAGGTGCTCGATGCGATGAAAAACATCTATCGGCGGGCATTTCACGAACAGTTCGCCGATGAGGTCAAGGATGTTTGGCTTGAACACACGCGAAATCTGATGCTCCGCGAGTATTTCCCGACCGTCTACCACCCGCAGTATTTCGAGGGAAAGAGCTACGCGGAGTCTATCCGCAAGTTTCTGCGGTTCGCCGATCAGCGTTTCACCCACATTCAGATTCGGGGGACGGATACCGCTGACGACTTCGTGGTGACAGCGATCATACCGGGCAGCTGCATGGTGCTGCTTGCCCGAATCAGCGATGAACATGCTGTCACCCCAACGCTCGACGAAGTGGAGCTGATCGTCGCAAACCGGCACGCGAATATCGACTACAAGTGGCCGGTCGGTATAGGTCTCGCGGTTGGTATGCTGATCGTCTTCGTACTCGTCAGCTTTCGCATCGACCTGCATGATTACGGCGTGCCGGCAATCCTGTTTGCGGGAATGACGATCGCGAGCGGCATCGCCTTCGCCAAGAACCATCTGAAGGATCGCCGATTCGCACGACGACACCCGCAGCTTACGCCGGTTATCTAGTTCCTTAGTTTTCTGCGTATTCGGGCGGCCCATGGCCGCCCGTCTTATTTGAATAGATTACGCGCCGCGCGAGGCAATAGAACGAACTTGTGAAAGCCACTTTGCCTTTTTCTCCTCGGGCACGTTTTCTGCCGGGCCGTACCACTTCGTGCGTACCGAGAACCCGGCGAACCACAATATGCCCCATCGCAGCTGCGCGTTCACGTTACCGGGCAAAAAGCGTACAAGCAGCGGCTGCGTGCCGCTGGTCATAAAAATGCGTGCACTTTTTCCACGGAACAGGCGGTGCCAAAAAATCGTGCGCTTGCCTGTTTTTGTTTTGATATAACGGAACGCCGAACCCGGTAGCCATGCCCGGTCAAACAAGCCCTTAAGAATGGCCGGCATTCCGACCCACCAGACCGGATAGATAATGACGAAGTGATCCGAGTTTGTAACCAGTTCCTGGAATCGCTTCAGATCCGGCTCGAGCTCCTGCATCGCACGGTAGCCCTTATGCAAGATGGGATCGAATTGCATCTCACCAATATTCATTCGCTCCACCGTGTGACCTGCAGCCTTTGCCGCGGCTTCATACGTATCTGCGATTGACCCGCACATCCCGCTCTTATCAGGATGCCCGAGTAACAGAAAAATTTTCTTTTGCATGAAAAATTATAGGAATCGATATCTGATATCAGGATCCGGAGTCATCCTCCGGAGCGGCCGGATTACCCAAGCCGTCCTCAACGATACCGTCATTGTTTTCATCGCGCGCCAGCGGATCGTGAATGTCCGACAGAATACCTCGGTCCTCCTGGTTCGGTAAAATGGTCATATATTGATTATATAGCATCCAAAGGCTGAGGTCCCCGTGAACAACTCATGACGCGTTTGCAGATCGCTCTACGACCGCAAGCACCGCCGCCGGGTCATCATCTGCCGATGTCTTATTGCGACGCCGATGCCCGCACACAGTGCAGGTGTGAACGATCACGTATTCAGGAGTGGACCCTTCCACCGAAGTCGGCTCCATCGCACCCCCGCAGTTTGCCGCCCTGTCTCCCGGCTCAATATCGACATGCTTGCTCCACAAGCACCGAGGGCAATGATTCGTAAACCCGGTGCCGGTAACCGACGCACCGCAGTGTTCGCACGTAAAGTCTTCGATGGTGCGCGTAAACGCCATGTCGCTACTGTACCGAAACTGACGCGGTTTGCACGATACCTTGCCCCGAAAGCGCCGCACACGTGATCGCGAATTTCATGACGCCTTTTTTTGATGCGGTGATGACGATCGAGCCCTCATTACTCATACCGATCGTACTGGACGCTGCACCCTGTACCATACGAGTGATGCACGGACGATCGGTCCGCATACCGACCGTAGACCAGGAAACGACCACGTTGCTTCCCACATACGTTGTCTGCGGCTGCGCAATAAGCGACGCGACCGCCTGTGCGCTTCCCTGCGCTCCGTATTGAACCTGCGTCTGACTGGTCGTCGGATTCGAGTTACCGAACAGCCCGGAAAACAATCCCGAAAGGAACGACGTACCGGATCCGTACGAGTTTGTTGAATACCCGGTCGGAGTCGAGTAGCCCGTCGTATAGCTATACGAGGTACCGTAATCAAAGAAGCCTGCTCCCGAAAAAGGACTGGCCCCATAGATCTGTGAACCGTTGCCGGAGACAAACCCGGTCAACGGAGACGACACACGCGAAACACTGCTTATTTGTGTTGTGTTGCCTCCGAGGCGTCGATCGAGCTCACCAAATACACCGGCGACCGTGCCACCGTTCCTGAAGACGGAAACATTGTTCGTGCACGCATCCATTGTGAGCGCTGATCCGCAGAGCGAGTACGCAGAATTATTCGGATCGTTCAAATATGCGTTGAATACGCGCTTGTATCCCGTTTCGCCGAATACGTGTATCGCGTATTGGCATGACGTGAGAGACAACCCCGCCTGAGTGCACTGCGTCCCGTACTGGCTCGCGAACTGATCCATCTTTGCATTCATGACCTGCGTCGAAATAGTCGGGTCATTGCGGTATGCGCAGTTGGCATATTCACTGTTACCCGTCGAATTCGCGTACGTGGACCACGTACCGCACAAGAAATGATACGGACCCTGTACCGACGAAAGCGGGTTGGAGTTGATCTTGCCGCACTTACTTTCGGCAAACATAATATTGCCCGCAAGTCCGTCTGTCCCGCACTGTGACGCGAGCCCGCCGGGCTGCACTTTGTTCGGATCAAACGTATTCTCATTACGCTGCTCCTGCTGCTGCCGATAGATCTCGTTGGCCTTTTCCGTCGAGATCTGCTCGGGCGGGGTCATCTGGGCGATATTCTTGATAACATCGTCGTTCAGCTTCAACTGTTTTGCGATCTCGGTTGCTCCCGCCACGTCATTCGACAGCGATTTTTGTACCATCTCTTTGACCTTGTCAGGGTTCGTCTCGACGAGCTCCTTTGCCTGATCGGCCGGCACGCCGTAGCGCTCGCGCAGCATCTGTTGCAGCGCCTCGTCATTGGTAGGAGCCTTCGGCTCCTCTGCAACGCCCGTTCCGACGGGAGTCGGATTGGTCAGCGGCTTTTCTGCGTTGGGGCGCGGATCCGTTTGCGTCTGCAAATCGCTGAGCGCGGTTTCCATGGTCTTTTGACCTTCGGTCGCACTCGATTCGGTGGCCTGTTTCAATCCGTTAAAAAATTTCCCCACAGCGCTGTACAGCGCATTCTCGTCGCAGCGCGACTTTGACACATTTTGATCCGGCACCTGGAATCCGTAGTACCTGGAGTACACTTCTTTCGTTGCGATCTTAATGACAGGCTCCGTCTCCCCCTTTAGGCACCCCCGCTTCGGCACCTGAGCAGGATCGTTCGGCAATTTGTCGTTGTATTTACATTTGTCCGTTGCCGTTACTTCAACCTGCACGCCATCATTCAATAATGTGAGTGAGGCAGCGAGGTCATAACATGCATTAGGGCACGAGATCGCAGTATTAAGCCATTTCTCTGCTTCCGCTTGCGGTATCTTACTGTTAAATACCTGGCGAACGGTCGGTTGCGGCTCTGACGACGCGCCTTTCGGGCATTTCGTTGCGGAAAATGGAGGTCGGACAAGGGCACTCGCCGAAAACGGCAGCACAAGCAGAACGGCACACAGAAAAAGTACACACGAGCGCATTCCCCGCATTGTACCGTCGCTCCGGTTCGTTTGATTCGCGCAATGTGGAGAAACTATCTCCCGAATATATGCACGATCCGCTCGAGGAGCGAACGGAATGAAGTGAGCACCTTTATCATAAGCGTTTGCTCGTTCACCACCACACCAGCATCGGGTCGAGGATCGACACTGACACTGCTGAACGTGCTGACCGGACGCTCCACGGCGGCGCGTACCGGCTCTTCGAAGACCGGCGTCGAGGTTGCGTCGTCCTGCGGCATTTCATCGTTGTATTGCGAAATAGCCATGAACGAAACATTTGATACATCACCGGTCGGTTGTAGCTCAGTACGTGCAAACAACGGCGGCGGCTGCACGGTATCAGATGATGTAGGAACTACGAACAGCTCAAATATTGACTGGGCTACCACCTGTAGTGTGCGGATCCCTGAAGTAGCACTCGTCTCTCGAAACAGGGACGACAGGATCGAATTGGTCGCCTTTGGTACGGTACCTGCATTCGGTTGCGGTGTGACCGTCAGGACAGGGCTCCCCGGGTACGAAGAATCAGGCTGGTAGTTAACAGGAACCGGTCCGGTATTCGGTAGCGGCTGATTTTGGTAGAGCGGTTGCGATGTCGGCACCGATTGTGCCTGAGGCTGTGGAGCAGGAGCATACGATTGCGCCGGCGGTTGCGTCAAAAGTTTTGTGAGCGGGTTATCCGGCGTATCGGTACGCGCCGGTAGCGCCGTCGCAGGGATCGGAGTGCCTGTCTCCCGAACCTGACCGCCGCACGCTTGTATAGGGTTCTGTGACTGACCGCTCGGCAAGCCGGCAAGCTGAGTCCAATCCTTCGGAGCACGATTCGGATTCTTTGTTATATACGAATTGGCGAACGATCCGTCGTAGCCGGTAAAGTTGCCGACGGCAATATCCATTTTATCGGTACGAGCTTTCCCGTCACAAAATTGCGCCAAAAAAGCGCACGAGCACGTTCCGTTGAACGCGCACCCGGTGTCATGTACATACCCAACCACGTTTTCCAGCGTGTGAGTTTTACCGTCTCCGCCGTTGTTCGGGGGCGATGTGTAGGTAACGGTCCCGATACAGTAATAGCGACCCTTCATCACACTCGCTGAAGCGAGTGTGACGTATGCGGACTTGCCGGTGCGCACATCGTCGAGTGTTCTGATCACATTCGTGCCCTCGAGATTGTTTGATGCTGCAGACATACCGCCTTGCATCTTGCCGCCTGCGCCGGGGCCGTAAAACGTCCAATTAATGGCATTAGCCGCTTCAGCTTTGCCTAACATGAGAAATACGCCGAGTACGACCGTGTACAAAATAATCCGCGGCATTGCGGGTCATTGTAGCGTCTTTACGAAGAGCAAAGCGTAGTCGCTGTGGAGATATTACAAAAGTACGACAACGCGATTGTTCGCACATTCAAGTACACCGCTTTCCACGTCAAATGTGTGCGCTTCTCCCTGCTGGTCCTTTACCGAGATAGTACCGGATTTGAGCGTCGTAACGATTGCTTCGTGATGAGGAAGCAATTGCATTTCTCCTGCCGCACCGGGTACGGTGACCGACTGAGCGCGGCTATCAAAGAGTGTTTTGCCGACACTCGCGACAACAAGGTGGAACGTGTTATCCGCCATACGTGCGTGCTACTTCTCTGAAGTTTCGGCTGCGGTCACATCGTCGACACTACCCTTCATGTAGAACATCTGTTCGAGCGCAGCATCGTGCTTACCGTCGAGAATCTCACCGAATGAACGGACGGTGTCTGCAAGCGAGACATACTTACCTTTTGCACCGGTAAATGCTTCCGCGACGTGGAACGGCTGTGAGAGGAACTTTTCGATCTTTCGGGCACGGAAGACAAGCTTCTTGTCATCTTCGGACAATTCTTCGATACCGAGAATGGCAATGATGTCCTGAAGGTCCTTGTAGCGCTGGAGAACGCGTCGCGTTTCGTTCGCAACACGGTAGTGCTCTTCGCCGACGATATCCGGAGTCAGTGCTGTCGAGCTCGAGTTGAGCGGCGAAACTGCAGGATAGATACCGAGCGAAGCGAGACCGCGGTCGAGCACGATCGTCGAGTCGAGGTGTGCGAATGTAGTTGCCGGCGCCGGGTCGGTCACGTCGTCTGCAGGAACGTAAATTGCCTGAACGGATGTAATGGAGCCCGCGTTCGTCGAAGTAATGCGCTCCTGGAGCTGTCCCATTTCTTCTGCGAGTGTCGGCTGATAACCCACCGCAGACGGTACGCGTCCGAGAAGCGACGATACTTCGGAACCTGCCTGCACGAAGCGGAATACGTTGTCCATGAAAAACAGAACGTCTTTGCCGCCTTCGTCGCGAAACGCCTCCGCCATCGTAAGCCCCGAGAGTGCAACACGAGCGCGAGCTCCCGGTACTTCGTTCATCTGTCCGAAGACGAGTGCCGTTTTGTCGATGACGCCTGAGTCTGCCATTTCGTGATACAAGTCATTTCCCTCGCGGACGCGCTCGCCGACACCGGCAAATACGGAATAGCCGCCGTGATTCGAAGCGATGTTGTGAATGAGTTCCTGAATGATGACCGTCTTGCCGACGCCTGCCCCTCCGAAAAGTCCGACCTTACCGCCCTTGATGAACGGTGCGAGGAGGTCGATCGACTTAATACCTGTTTCAAAAACTTCTGCCTTGGTCGACTGGTTCACGAACGACGGAGCATGTCGATGGATCGGCAATCGAGGAGCATCTTTGGGGGCCGGCGGCTTGCCGTCAATCGGGTCACCGACCACGTTGAACATGCGGCCGAGCGACGCGGCACCGACCGGAACCTGAATCGGTGCACCGGTGTCGATTACTTCGATTTCTCGCTGGAGTCCTGCGGTGTCCTGCATAGCGATGCAGCGCACGCGATTGAGGCCCAAGTGCTGGGCTACCTCGAGCACGAGGCGGCTGCCTTTATGCTGAACTTCGAGCGCATTCTGAATAGCCGGGAGCTTATCCTGAAAACGCACGTCTACGACCGGGCCGATAACCTGGGTGATGATTCCTTTATTCATATCAATTGAAGTTGTGAGGATTATAGCCGTTTTTTACGAAATTTCTAGTCGGGGCAAAGAGTGGCTCCGGAAGGTCGTCCCAGTCAAACCATGCCCAGTTTCCGATCTCCCCCACCGCATCCCGAGGCTCCCCGTCCAGCCAGTTAGCTACGAATTGCAGAGTAACCCAGTGAGTGCCCTTTTCGTGGTCGACATCATTGAGTACCACCATGAGGCGGGGTTTTTCGATGATCAGCCCTGTTTCTTCAAACACCTCTCGAATGGCGCCCTCGGTCGGGGTCTCGTACATATCCACGGCACCGCCGGGCACACACCACGATCCGACCTGGCTCCCCTTTTCCCGTTTGCCGAGCAGTACCTTTCCGTCCTTCACAATGTGAACTGCCGTGCCGATGCGCGGATACATGTGGCGAACATCATCCGTCATACAAATTCGGCCGCGAGAATTTCCCTGGCCTTTCTGAGCGCCCTCCCGCGATGACTCACACTATCGATCTCTTCCACCGTCATTTCTCCGAATGCGCGACCAAGGTCATTGGAAATAAAGAGCTGATCGAAACCGAAACCCCCGTCGCCCAGCGGCTCGGTTGCGAGCACGCCCTCGGTCACACCATATGCAAATCGAACTTTGTCCGTAGTCGGATCGTACATCGCTATCACATCACGGTAGCGACAAGTACGTTTTTCAGTCGGCACGTCTTTCATCAAATCCAGCAACTGCGCGACTTTTTCCGCACGAGTTCCTTCAAAATAATGTGCCGTCTGGACCCCCATAGCCTCGGGAAACGCATCAAGCTCGAGACCGGAGTCGTCTGCAACTGCAAGCAGGTTTGTGTGTTTGCCGTACACAAACGCCTTGATGATTGCGTGCGCTTCGTAGGTCGTCCCCGGTTCCTCTACGTCGAGTCCGGCAAGCTCCGGAAAATCATTGAGGGTTTTGAACGTAAACGGCGCACCCTTGAGCCCTTCCATAAGACCGGGAATCTTTCCCTTGTTTCCGGTTGCCAACAGCAGTTCACGCATAGGCACGATATTACAGCGAGTTCGGATCGATCGCGAATCCGTGTTTTCGCGCGATCGCAGCAAATAATTCCGCACGGGATTTAATAACCGCGTTGTACTCGGATAACGCTCGCTGATCCTGCAGTTCCTGCTGCATATGCGCCCGCGAACTTCTGAACAGCATCTCCATATCCGAGGACATGTGATTTTGGATATCGTCTTCGTAGAGTGCAGGCGTCGGCGCTTCGGAAAGCGTGTTCAGTACACCCTTCATGTGATCGCTTACGTAATCAGCGGCATCGAGCGTGTCGTGCATCTCTTTGTAGGCACTTTTTTGAGCAGCTGCGCGATCTTCGAGGGTCATGCGCTATTTGTTATCAAATCCGTAATTGCTGAACGGAATTCCCCTTCGGATACAGCTGAGCGCCTGCGCAATGTACGGAATGGTGTTCGCAGGCAGATCGTCCTCGGCGTAAAACCACAGATCAGAGCATTTTTCCGGTTCTTTGTTTGAAAGCTCGCCCTCCCACGCTTCTGCTTCGATGTACACGTCGAAGTAGGTACGGTCCGGGAACTGACGCTGCATCACGTGCACGATCTTGAGTTCACTGTTCGAAAGATCAAGATTCGCTTCTTCAAACACCTCGCGAATCAATGTCTGCTCTGCCGTCTCCCCGCGTTCAATATGACCGGAGACGAGTCCGTAGTTTCCGTCCTCGTGACCCGTGTTCTGCCGCTGAGAAAGCAAAACAGTATTCCCGTCTCCACGAAGTACCAGAAACGATGCCCCGTGGAACAGAAATTTGTCGCTCATGGTTATCGCATCGCTTCCATGCCGGAAGTGATTTCGGATACCTCGCGGGTGATTGCAGCCTGGCGCACTTTGTTGAACGTGCGAGTAAGGTTATGCGCCATCTCCTTTGATTTATCGGTCGCGCTTTTCATGGCGACCATACGGGCCGAATGTTCGGACGCCTTGCTCTCAAGCAGTGCGTGATACACGGCTATGTTCAAAAGCTTCGGAAGCAATACCGAGAGCACGGCATCGGCATCCGGTTCGATTGTGTACGAGGTAGGCGGAAGCGACGGTTCACCCGACGGTGCATATTTGCCTCGCGCCGGGCGGATACCCGCGACGGTTTCGCGCATGATCGCCTGGGTGACCGGAATGATCTGGCGAGAGGTCGGTTCCTGTTCAAAGGTTGTTACGAAGTTCTGGTACGCAACAATCGCGGTACCGATCTCGCCGCTTTCGTGCCACGACAAAATCAGGTTCGTGACCTCGCGCATTTCTGACTCGGTGACTTCGTCACTCTTGTTGAGCTGACGAATGCGGACGTCATACCCGCGAGAAGCAAAATGGTCGCCGCCGCGTCTGCCGATACATGCCATGACGACATCTCCTTTGGAAAGGCCGCGGGACTTTATCTCGTCCTCCACCTTCCGGATGACTGCACTGTTCACGGAGCCCGCAAGACCCTTGTCGGACGTGATCACAATGAACGCCGTCTTGCCTGCGCGTGCCGACATAAGCGGGTGGCGCGACATATCAGCGGTCCCCGAGACACGCTCAAGTACCGTGAGGGCCGCAGCAGCGTACGAACGGCCGGAAAGAGCACGCTCCTGCGCCTTGCGCATCTTTACAGCAGAAACAGCCTCCATCGCGTGAGTTACTGTTCCCGTTTTTTTGTACGAGATGATCTTGGATTTGATTGCTTTAAGATTCGCCATGAGAGATGAGGCGGAACCGCTCTACTAGAGCGTAAAGAGTTCCGGGTGTGCGAGCTTGAATTCCTCTGCCGCCTTGAGGATAGACGCCATCGATTCGTCAGAGAGAACGCCGGTCGTCTTGATGTCGTTGAGTACGCTCGAGTACTGACCGTCGAGGAAGTCGACGAACAATCGCTCAATTTCGACGACCTTATTTACCGGGGCCGAATTCAACATGCCTTTGTTCGCGGCAAAGATCATCGCAACCTGACGCTCGAAGGCGATCGGATGACCGTTTTTCTGTTTGAGTACCTCTACCATGCGCTGACCGGATGCGATTCGATCTGCTGTGGCCTTGTCGAGGTCGGATGCAAACTGCATGAACGCTTCGAGTTCGCGGAACTGTGCGAGTTCAAGTTTCAAGCCGCCTGCAACTTTTTTCATTGCCTTGGTCTGAGCGTCGCCGCCCACGCGTGAGACAGAGATACCCACGTCGATCGCGGGACGGATTCCTTTGTTGAACAGGTCCGCAATGAGGAACATCTGACCGTCCGTGATCGAAATCACGTTTGTCGGGATGTAGCCGGAGACGTCGCCTTCCTGTGTTTCGATGATCGGGAGAGCGGTAATAGAACCACCGCCCTTCTCATCGGAGAGGCGCGCAGCGCGCTCGAGCAAACGGGAGTGGAGGTAAAAGATGTCGCCCGGATACGCTTCGCGTCCCGGCGGGCGTCGGAGCAAGAGCGAAAGCTCGCGGTACGCAACGGCCTGCTTGGAAAGATCGTCATAGACGATGAGCACATCCTTTCCTTTGTCCATAAAGTATTCGCCGATAGCAACACCTGAAAACGGCGAGAGATACTGCAATGCTGCAGGGGCTGATGCGGGTGCATCAACGATGATCGTATATTCAAGCGCACCCGCTTCGCGGAGCTGCTGCATGATACGTGCGGTTTTTGACTCCTTTTGACCGATCGCGACATAGATGCAGATCGGGCGTTTGCCTTCCGGCTCGTTTTTCTGGTTGATGATGGCATCGATTGCAACAGTCGTCTTCCCCGTTCCGCGGTCACCGATGATGAGTTCTCGCTGGCCGCGACCGATCGGAATGAGTGCGTCGATTGCCTTGATACCGGTCTGCAACGGCACAGATACGTGTTTGCGGTCAATCACGCCGTACGCTTCGCGCTCAACCGGCATCATCGTTACATCCTTAAACGGACCCTTACCGTCGATCGGCTCGCCGAGTGCATTGACCACACGACCAAGCAACGATTCACCGGACGGCACCGCCAGCACCTTTCCGGTCGATTTGACCGTCATGCCCTCGGAAACACGCGATGTGTCGCCCAAGATTGTTGCGCGCACACCATCCTCTTCGAGGTTGAGGATGAGTCCGTAGAGCTCGGACTGTTCACCTACCGCATCCTTGAGATGCTTTCCCTTCTCTTCGTCAAAGAGAATGATTTCCGACATGACGGACTTCGAAAGCCCGTCGATCGCAACGACGCCGTCGCCGACCGAAACGACACGACCGACATGTTCGCTGTGCGACTTCGGTGCGATGTGTTCGATCTCTTTGATGATCTTCTGTACCGTTGATTGATCCATAGTAATTGTGTGCTGACTTATGCGCGCGTGACGCCGTTGTAAATATCAAGTAATCCCTTCTTATACGAAGCGTCCACGAGCCTCTCGTTACCCTCGAGGCGCCAACCGCCGATCAATGAATCGTCGACTTGCGTCTTGAGGTCCTCGACATCGATTCCCATTTCACTCGTGTACGCCTTTACCTCTTTCTTTGCATGAGCAAGATCGCTCTCGCGCGCGACGCTGAGCGTGTAATCACGCTTGCGCGATTCGCGCTCGGCAATCCGTGCAAATGCACTCCCTACCCGCGGCATCAGGATACCGCGACCTTCTTTTTCGAGACGCGCGTGGATCGCGTGCACAGCCTCCTTTACACCCATGCCGTTCGACACGAGTTCCCAGAGCGCCTGTGCATAGATCTTCTCCATACGCGTACCTTATGCTTCCTTACGAAGGATCTTTTCTGCAGCCAAGACTGCAGCGCGGGTAATTTCCTTTTCGCTCTCCATAAGGGCCTGGCGCTTTGCCTCTTCGGCTCGCGCCGTCGCGTCCTTCATCAGTGCGTGCGCTTTGGCCTCTGCCTCGCGCACGATCTCCTGACCCCGCTCATCCGCTCGCGACCGTGCCGCCGCAACGAGCCCTTCGGCTTCGCGCGCAGCTGTGCCGACGATACCCTCACCCTGCTTTTTTGAATCCGCGAGCACGCGATCCGCCTCTTGTGCGGAACGAACGCCTTCGGCAACCATTTCCCGTCGTTTCGCGATCATGTTCATGACCGGCGTATACAAGAAATAGGTCAGGCCCGTGAGCAGCACGGTAAAATTCACCGCCTGAATGACCAGGAGGCGCCAATCCAAACCGAACGCTGTTGCAAGACCTTCCATGCAGGGTGAGACTAGACGAACTTAATAATGAACGCGACAACGAGTGCAAGAATACCGAGCGCTTCGGTGAACACGATCGGAAGGATCATGTTTGAAACGATCTTACCTGCTGCGTCCGGATTGCGTCCGATCGCTTCCATTGCGCGACCGCCGATGAGACCTACGCCGATACCCGGGCCCATAACGCCCAAGCCTGCCGCAAGTGCCATGCCGATCAATTTGGCTGCTTCAACATCCATATTGTTACGATTTTCTACCTACTAAATTTTGGCTCACTTTATCACAGAGCCGCACGGACGCACGCACCTGCTGATACACAGCTAGTGCTCGCTCCCGTGCGGTTCGGCGATCGCCATTTTGACGAAAAACAGCGTCAGAAGCGCGAACACGGCTCCTTGCACGATACCGACAAACATCTCGAACGCCATAAGCGGCGCCGGCAAGAAGTACGGTACGAAAAAGGACACGACGGCGATCAGCACCTCGCCCGCAAAAATGTTGCCGAACAATCGGAACGAGAACGATACAAATCGCGAGAGCTCGGAGACAAGCTCGATGAGACCGACCACAAAATTGATCGGTGACGAGAAATTGATGAACTTCCCCGCATAGCGGAATATGCCGAGCGCAAAGATGCCGGCGAATTCGATCGCAAACATAACAATGAACGTAAGCGCGAGCGTTACGTTCAGGTCGGTGTTCATGCTGCGCAACAGCGGAGCTGTTTCACCATTGTGAGTGATTGTGAACGAACCGACGCCCGGCACGAATTCGAGCAGGTTTGCAAGCGCAATAAAGAGGAACAACGTGAGCAAAAGCGGAAAAATGCGACGAGCCCACGTGGAATCCTCGAGCGTGGTTTCGATGAAATCGTACACGTAGCCGAAGAGCAGTTCCACGAACGTTTGGAACTTGCCGGGGATGAGCGAGAGCTTCGATCGGACCACGATCGCAAATATAAAGAGGAGTACCATGACGATCCAACTCATGAGCAGCGTGTTGGTGAGCGGAATACCAAAAATCGTACCGATCTGTTCGGCAGAAAGCGCTACATGAATGCCGCTCGTGTGAGCGGCCTCCGCTGCGTGTTCGACTACTGCAGTTTCCGGCATGACGCGGGTACTTTAACACGGTTTTCAGCCAAAAAACACCCCGGAGAGGGGTGTTTTTGTGGACGTTTTTAGGCGTTTAGTTGGACTTCTTCGGAGGAAGGAGCACATTATCAATTACGATAACGACGCCGTTGGTTCCTTCGTACTGCGTGACAACAATAGCGCTGTTCACCATAGGGATCTTGGTCGGGCCGTAGCTGAAGTTCAGCACATCGCGCGAGAGCGCCTCGATTGAGCCCGCTGTCATCTGGTCGGGATCAACTGCCCGGCCGGATACAACGTGATACTGGATGAGTCGCTTCTTTTCGGCAGCACTCATGTTGCTGATCGTTCCCGGTGGCAGCTGTGCGAATGCACCGTTGGTCGGAACAAAAACGGTGTACTTTGAGGTCGACTTGGGGCTGATAGTAGCGGCCACACCGGTCGAGCGGAAATATGCATTGAACGTTGAGCCGGTCGAGAGACCGCGAACGATGGTTGCGACGTCCTGATTTTTCTTAGCGGTGTCCTTCTTAACGGTCACTGTTCCCTTTGTGGTCGTGGTAACGGTGGGAGCGGACGTAGTAGCGGTAGCCTCCTCGGTGGTCGTGCTTCCCATTTGCGAGAGGCCGCCGAGCGGTCGGTTGGCGGCAAGCCACCACAACACGAGCGCGGCAACGACGATAAGTGATACGACACCTACCCAAATGCCTTTATTTTGATTCATAATTTCGAGATTAATCGTAAAAGTCCGATCCTACATCGGACTGTCGTGAAGACGATTTAATTGTAGCGCTCTTTCATAAACGTCGCTATCAAACCCGCAGCGCGCTTTTCACCACCGTGAAAGCTATGAACAACGTTCGGTATAACCGTTACTTCTCCGGTGTAGATGTGTTCGATGAACCAGTCGTGCAGTTCCGCCGCCGGTCTATCTGCGTATTCGTCATGCTCTGCGAGCACGACAAGTATCGGCACCTGTACCGACTTCAGCGCCTTGGGGACTTTGGTGTCACTCCAGTACGGAAATAGTTCCTCGCTGCCGTTTTGTGAGTACAGGCTCACGAATCGTTGCGCATCAATCACCGACGGCCACACGGATTCCGGGAGCAGATTGTGTTTCTTCTTTGCGGCAACAAGCTTCTGCGCCACGGCGAGCGCTTTGTTGATGACCGCATCCCCCACTTCCTTTTTCATACCGGCGTAGTCGCTGATCGGCGCGAGCAAGATGATGCCGTTTATACCTGCGCTTTTTCGTTTATGTGCCCAATACACGGACTTTTGGCAACCCGTCGAATGGCCCGCGAGAAATATCTCCTTCGCCCCGTGTTTTCGCGCGAATTGCACAGCCCCGTCGATATCATCGACGCAGTCCTCGAACACTTCGTGTACGGAGCCTGCGGTAAATGTGGTGTAGCCCTTTTTGGTCTTCGGAGCGTCTTTATACATCTTGCTGATAAGACCGTGTCCGCGGTTATTGAATGAAAGCACCGCTGTTTCTTCGTTGGTGAGTACCGCCGCGAATTCACTGGCGACGGCGTTTAGCATGTTGCCGCCGAGGCCGTGAACGAGGATAACGACACGCTTTGCTTTTTTGGGGCCATACCAGACACCGTTGAGCTTAACGAGTTTTGGAGTAAGGATCTGTGCGAGATGTACGGGTTGCATAGCACCACTTTTGCACGGACCGCGGGTAATGCAAAACGGCTCCCTGTAGGAGCCGTCGTAGGTATCAGTCGAATTTATTTGTTGATCGCGAGATTGTCGTCGATCGCGATGTTACGAGTTTCGAGGGCGAGCTTGAGTTCGTCCTGTGTTTTCGGCATGTTTTTCGTATCAATCTTGCCGACGATCTTGATCGTGACGTTTTTGCACATACCGAGCGCTTTTGCAGGGTTTCGCTTTTTGCCGTTCACGGACACAAGCTCTTTGTGATCCATCAAAATATCGATCGTGTTCGTGATACGCGGGTTCATCGCGTCACCGATGACACGCAAACCGATCTGATCGTGTACGAACTGGCGACCGCAATTAACGTCGCGAGGGGTCGAGGTGGAGACAGGCACAACTTCGATAACCGTGCCGTACGGCAATTCGTCGGCGAGATCACGTGAACGAGCCGCGATGATATCGGGGTTCGTGTAGGCGCCGATCGAAGTTCGATCCGGCGTCGAGTCCGTCTGACCGGGGAGCGCGTTGTACGCTGTCATCTTTACGGTCAGGGTCGGATATGTAGGCTCAGACGGCACTCCTTCTGAAGGGTCTATCCCGAGAGCCGAAGCTACCGGAACAAAACTCGACAAAAGAAAAGCGCCCGTCACGGCCGCTGTAACTGCTGTTGTCATGCGCTGCCAGGTCACCCCAGCTCCAAAACAGTAGCATTAATCAATGGTCGAGTCAATAGCAAAATATGGCTCTGTTGAGCCATATTTATGCCATTTTATTTGACTTCATGCGAAATTTCTTGTGAAATTAACACTTTTTTGAGCAAAAAAAGTTGGCGCCATCCTGGTCGGATGGCGCCTGTTTTGAAGGATCGTTCGGAGTTTCGGCCTATTTGCCGTCGACTGATGCCCGAATGGTGCTTTTCGGCGCGGTCGACTGACCTGCCGAGACCGCAACGGGCGTATTGCCGCCAAACGAGAGGACGCACCCCGACAAATTGACGCCGCAGACGCTACGAATGGCCTCGATGCGCTTCAGGTCGACGAACTGGTCGCCCGAAAGCCCCATCGCATTCACGTACGCCATGTCGGCGCCCGCGGTTGCGATTTCTGCGGCCTTTCGCTGGTTGGCCGCCTTTTCGCGCTCAACCTGCGTCTTCTGCTCCTGCGCCTGCTCGGCGGTCCGTTCGATCGATTGCCGGACGCCCGGAGGCGGATTGGCACGACCAAGCGCGATGTTGGTCACCTTGACCATGCCGGCACCCCGCTCTTCGAGGAACTTGTTGATGTAGTTCGTCGTCGCTTCCTCGACCTTCTTGGCGCCGTCGGACGCGAGACCGTTCTCGTCCTGCGCGTTGACGAAGACTGCGCTGTGATGGTGTCGGATCTGATCACGCAGAAACGACATGAATTCGCCGGCCGCACCGGTCTTCTTCTCGGAATTCTGCAGCACGAGGGTCTTGAACGTCTCGATGTGATTGCCGCCGAATTTGCGGTACATCTCGGGAGCCTTCGCAGTCTCGCCGAGCTGCAGTGTGATCGACACGTCGAAATCGAGCGGCACGCGATCCTTCGACATGAAGTCGTCGGCATGCACCACGATCGATTCCGGCGAGATCTTGAGCCGTTCGAGAGCGGTCGTCGGAGCCATGTAGGCGCGCGACGGTCCGATCACGATCTCATCGGGCACACCGCCCTTGCCGAAGATCATCGGTCGGACGGAATAGACCCCGATCTCACCCTTGTCGACGCTCGCCATGTTGAACAGTGCGAGCGCTCCGACGATCACGCCGAAGCATGCGGTGGCACCGATTGCGAATCCGGTCCCCCATGCAAACCCGCGGGCGGGCGATGCACGATAGCCTTCGTTTGCGTAGCTCATGCGAGCTTCTCTCCTTATGCCGTAGGGCTATCCCCTACAGAACCGGTCAGACTATGACTCGTTTTTACCATCTCGTCAAACAAAAAACCGACCATTTCCGGTCGGTTTTTTGGGTACCGTGTAGAAGAGACTGTTTATGTCCCGTGCTGCCACGAGTTGAGATAGTCGGTCTGTTTCTGAGTGAGGACGTCGATCTTTTGACCCATCGCAGCCAGTTTGAGGCTCGCGACCCGCTCTTCCATATCGAGCGGCACATCATAGACCCCCGCCGCGAGCGGTCCGCCCTGCGTAGCCATCCATGAGCTCGCGAGCGCCTGTGTGGCAAAGCTCATGTCCATCACGGATGCCGGATGACCCTCTGCGGCGGCCAGGTTTACGAGTCGTCCTTCAGCGAGTACGTAGATCTTTTTGGATCCGAGCGTGTATTCCTGGACATTATTGCGCACCACCTTGGGCTCCGCTCCTGAGAGCGCCTTGAGCTCGACAAGATTTATTTCTACATCGAAGTGTCCGGAGTTGCAGACAATTGCGCCGTCTTTCATGACCTCGAAGTGCTCTTTGCGAAGCACGTCAATGTTACCCGTTACCGTGCAGAACAAGTCACCCATTTTTGCTGCTTCTGCCATCGGCATGACGTAGTAGCCGTCCATTGCCGCCTCGAGCGCCTTGATCGAATCGATCTCGGTCACGATGACATTGGCGCCCATGCCCTTTGCGCGCGCAGCGAGTCCCTTACCGCACCAGCCATACCCGGCAACGACAACTGTTTTACCTGCAAGCAGGATGTCGGTCGCACGAATGATGCCGTCGAGCGTGGACTGACCGGTTCCGTAGCGGTTGTCGAACATGTTCTTCGTCTTTGCATCATTGACCGCCACGATCGGCATTTTGAGTGCGCCGTCTTTATGCATCGCTCGCAAACGGATTACGCCGGTTGTCGTTTCCTCGGTGCCGCCGAGCATTTTCGGGAGCATGTCCGCGTGTTTCTGATGCAGCTGCGTGACCAAGTCTGCGCCGTCATCCATGGTGAGCACCGGCCCGGCTGCGATGAGTGCCTCGATGTGCTTAAAAAATGTATCGGTCGATTCGCCTTTGATGGCGAATGTTTCGATGCCGTATTCGTGTGTGAGTGCGGCAGCCACGTCGTCTTGCGTGGAGAGCGGATTCGATGCCGCAAGCATTACATTTGCCCCGCCCGCTTTGAGTGTGCGGACAAGGTTGGCCGTTTCTGCTGTTACGTGGAGTACTGCTGCAAGCGTCTTACCTGCAAACGGTTGCGACTTTTCGAATTGCTCGCGCACCGCCTTCAAAACGGGCATGTCGCGCTCTGCCCATTCGATGCGCTGCTTACCCTGCGCTGCTAAAGATTTGTCTTTGATGTCTGCCATGGGTGTGAAGTATACCTTAGGCCTTTGCGCCCCATTTGACATACGGTGGATTTATTGTATTTTATTGAAAGCTTTGGAGGAGAAAAAATGTTGTATGTGACCGCATCGATCCTGTGCATGTTGCTCGCCGTCGCCATCCATGAACTTGGCCACTACGGAGCCATGCGCGAAGTCGGCATTCGGGTGAGGGATGTTTCCTTGATCGGATTTCCGATCCCTCGCCTCCCGAACCTACGACTTTCGTGGACCAGGGGTGAGACCGCGTGGCACATCCATCCGATTCCCATCGGTGGATTTGTCCGCGCGCACGATTTTGATCCCGGTCGCATGCGTGCCCGGGACACGATCTATGTGATCGCGGCAGGCCCGATTGCAAACCTTGCAGCGGCCGCGATTGCGTGGTTTCTGCGCTCCGCGTATCTCGCTACTGTCGACGGACTATTCGAGCGGAGCGTCATTACCATGGTGATCACGGGCGGCATCGTTGCTGCTCTCTGGGTTCTGCGAAAGCGGGTCGGGTTTGTCCTGCCTCTCTTGGGCCTCGTCGCATTGGTCATGATCATGCAGGCATTGTTCGGCACTCCGACACCGGAGAACGTGAACAGTCCGCGCAGCGTGGTGTACATGCCGGACGGCGTGTACGAAGTCATGCAGGTGTTCAAGCTTTTTCTCATCTGGAACATCGCGGTCGGCCTATTCAACTTGATGCCGCTGGGATTTCTGGACGGCGGAAAGATCATTCAGTACTCGCTCATATACGGCGGGTGGCAGAAGTCGGCAGCCTGGTTTGAGTGGGCGACGGTCCCGCTTGTCGTACTACTCATTCTCATTTTGATGGGCAACGACATCTACAAGGCATTCATCTCGTTCTTCAGCTAGCACGCGCAAAAGTCGCCGCAGGGTTCCCCTGCGGCGTCTGTTTTTATGGATTTAGCGTTCGCGAATCTTGAATTTGGTGATGGTGTATCCCCTGCTGTCTGAACCAGAGTAGGCAAAATCAGCAACGTAGTTCATGTGGCCGTCGTCGTATCGCACGACGCCTTTGCCGCCCGAGAACTGCACATCGCGCACCTGGAACTTGCCGCCGAGCGTTTCCTGCACCGGCGAGAGTTCTGAAATATGAATATTCATATACGTAGGCAGGTCCATCACGCGATTCTTGTAGGCTTCTTCCTGACGCGCTTCATCCTGCGAAATCTCGGGCTGGAGTCCGGGCCCCGCATACGAGCTGTCGTTGTACGTATACGTAAAGATCGCGGCACACGACAATAGTACGAGCGCTATAAATACAACAGGTCCTCGTGTCATACGAATATTGTACACCCCGCGTGGCTGTTGGAATGACAAATCCCGGTAAACGCGGCACTATGGCCGGGGTGCGACAACAGAAGGATCTGGGCAATGGCGAAACGGCCGAAGGCAGTGAACGTGTCGAGTAACTCCGAGGACTGGCGCGAAGCCGCGCTCAGTACATTCGTGCTGTGCATTTTTTCGGTCGATGGCGTGATTGCGCACTCGGCCGAAGGCATGATCCAGGCGATCAAGCTCGAAGAAACCGATTCCAAGCGCGACATGGCACTGCGTGCGCACGGCTATATCGCGAAGACCTACGGAAAATTCGCAAAGAAAAAATATATCTGGTGGAAAGGCAAACAATATCCGTTCAATTCGCCGTTCCACGCTGCGCTACTCGAACGGATCATTCGCGCGCGGTTCATCGCCGACGGCAAGGCACGCGAAGCGCTGCTCGCTACCGGCAATGCGACGATCACGCACAATGTGGGCGACACGCCGAAGAAGGTTTCGATGCGGCGTCGTGCATTCTGCAGACTGCTGATGCGTATCCGCACCGAGCTCCGGCGTACGGGCACCGTGCATCCCGGTTGATGTACAACGCAATAGAAAAGGCCGCGAGCGATCGCGGCCTTTGTTGTTGGGAAGATCATTCGGTAGGTCGGGCGTCTAGCCTTTGCCGCCGATGCCGAGCATGAGGGCCATATCATCGACCTGGAGGCTCGAGATCATGTACGCCGGCACGCCGCTCACGATCGAGTCGGAGCTGTGACTTGCGTAGTCGGTGGTGTGCTGCTCGACGGAGCCATTGCCCTGCTGCGACCACTCATCGTGGATCGCGACCGAGCTTCCGCGTGAGACGCCGTAGCCGCCGAACAGGTCGGCATAGACCGTCTGCGAACCGGTGCGCACATCGGTGTGCAGCGAATCGAACGCGTAGTTGCCGATCTGCACATGCGAGGAGTCGATGACGGCGTCGCGGAACGCGAAGCTGTCGAGATGTTCGAACACCGTTGCCACATGGACGCCGGCGCCTTCGTGGATCTCGATGTGCGAGTTGTCGATGCCGAGCGCACCGATCTGCACATGCGAGTTCTGGCTCTCGACATTGCGGAACGCGAACTGATCCGACGAACCCCAGATGGAATCCGTGTGGATGCCCGCCGACTCGCTCGACCAGTAGTGGCCGGACGAGACGTTGTAACCCGGTGCCGAAAACCACGAGCCGTATCCGGAGTTCGACGAGACATGATACATGCTCGTGTGTCCGAAGATCGAGTAGTAGTCGACGGTGTCGATCGAGAAGTTCGAGAAGGTGTAGTCGCCCCACGCAAACGGACCGTTCGCAGCGGAGTTGCCGGTGTAGTAGCTCACATCGTAGTGATGGTGCTGCTCCACGATCGGCCAGAAATACACGAACGACACGGGCGGCGAATTCGGAGCCGGCAGAACACTGCTCTGCATCGGACCCACATTGCCACCGTCGCTCAGGAACCCCATACCGGGGCCGTAGCCGAACATGTCGTCCACGGTCCACAGGCCGAACTTACTTCCGTAGTTCATTCCACACTCCCTGTTTCTGTATGAACGCCCCCAAATAGGCGCTACCGCACACGATATCACATTTCGACACACTTGTCAAATGTGTCAAGTCTCAAATATGGCTCTGCTTGGCGCTCGAATTACGCTTTGCGCGGGCAACGCGACAGCGTTTCCGCCACTCTAAATGGGTGCTCATGCGGCGACTACAGCACCTCGCGTGTCGAGCGCGATTTTGAGCACAGAAAATGCTCGTCAGTCGTGATCAAGGCTGTCATTGTATCGTCGCGGTCGCGGATTCTTACGGTAATTCAATGGCTGCGCGACACTAAAGTATTCAGCGGATCCGGTAGAGTCCCCTGCGCCGGGCTCCCAGCGACTCGCCGCTTCGGCGCTTGTGCCGTACATTTTTTCGGTTTCCGCTCGAGCGTTTGCATAGAGCGCTCGCTGCACCGCGGGCATATTGGCCGCACGACGCGCACGCTCGAGCAGCTCTGCATTCACTTGTTTTGTAGCAGTCATGATTTCCATGCCGCCTTTGTACAGCGCATATATCGCGTCGTTTTTTTCGGCTTCGTATATATCAGTCAGAACACGCTCGAGCTTCTTTTCTCTGTGGCGGCGGAGTTCTGCATCCTGCTCTTTTTCGGAGTAATACAACATATTCATCAGCCGTTCACTCAGTGCTTGGAGTTCTGCAATTTCTTTCCGTCGTCCTTCGCTCACAGGTAATAAGTACTTCGTGATTCCTGCAGCATTAATATCAGCCGACTCGCGCACTTTTTTCATCTCTTGCTGACGACGGACATTTCGTTCGGCAATCTCGCGCAACTGAGCGGCTGTCATGCCTGCGCGTGCCGCGACCTCGTCGAGATGCTCGGGCGCAAGCTTGATGATCTGCTCCATCGGGATAGACGGGAGGAGTTGTTCACCCTTAGGAGATTTGCGGTGCGGGAGTTTTTCCACACTCAAAGTGTAACGCACATCACGAGCGTAGTTTGTGCACCCTGTTGATGCGGCACCGCTAACCAAAGATATACAGCGCAATCGCGGCAGCCGAGAACCAGCTAAACACTGATATGGCACCGCTCACAAACAACGCCTGCTTTTCGCTCGTACCAAGTGCCGCATAGGGGCGCTCCATCGCATGATCCATGAGACGCCCGATGAGTAGCGCATTGAGCGCGAGAATCATAACGAACAGCATTTTGATATCGAACAAAAGGTTCCCCAGCAAAAACGCGCGCTGCGGGTAAAACAAGATGAACCCGGTGATCACGAGCGACGCGAGGCCTGCCCAGATCATCAGGTGGTAGGTGCGCAGTGTTGTGTGATCGAGCGTGGTTTTGGTGCCGCGAAGCCACGAGAGCGCGTCTTTGTCGGCAATCGCCGATACGCCAAGCACAAACCCAAATGACAGTATGTGAAGCGGCACCATAGCATTAATTACTGAGTACGCCGATCTTCAAACTCGCGAGCTCGTTGGCCGGCCGCCTGCTTGATCCGTGCTGACCCATGTATGCGCTCGTACCGTCGACACCACAGAGCGATGTGATTGCTGCAGCCCCTCCGGGGTGACGCGAAACGAACGAGGTTAGATCGTACACATTGCCGTTGATCGCGGAGTAGCAGCTTGCCGCAGTATTGTGCGAAGCAATTTGAGCCATGGTGAATGTGCCGGCGGCTGGCGTAGGCGCGGTAGGCGTAGTGGGTGCCGGGTTTGTCGTGGCGGGCTTCGTCGTAACAGCTGCAGGTGCCCCGCGAGCATCATCGTCGTCGTCATCGTCGCCTTCGTCATCGTTGTCGCCATCGCTATCGCCCGAGTACGCGGCGCGCACCTTTGCGGCAGCCTGCGACACACCGGCTGAAACCGTGTTTTCCTGCGACACAGCGGTATCGAGCGACGTTGCGGGTGCACCGGAGACGCCTGCCACATCAGAAACCGCCGACTGCTCGCTTGCAGCCGCGTAATCACCCCCATGCGCCTGATATTTCACCTCGGCAAAACCCAAGCCGACGATGGCAAGCATGAGTAATCCGATTGTTCCAAAAAGTATGTTGTTCATATGAAGAGGACGCATCACGATGCCCCGCATTACCGCCCTTCGAGGGGCGAGATGGGAGTGCGTCGCTGACTACTGTAGTACACGCGCGAATCGCTATTTATTTCATTGACCGGATTCGCTGGGCCCTGTTGATGTGGTAGCGCTTCCACCATCGAAACGGGTGCGGCAACCCGATCTGCATGCAGCTGCGGTTTATAAACATGATGATCGGAGACAATCGACGTGAAATCGCACCGGAACTGTATGGTGCTTCGCGGAGCATCTGCACCCACTCGGGCGACAAGTCGTGTTCGATCGCGCCGTCGATGAGCAGGTTCATATAGCGAAGCGACGGGTGCAGCCCGTGCGATACGTTTTTTGTGGCAAAGGTGTGTGCGAGAATCGGCCCGCTTACATCGGCTTCGACGTTTGAGGTAACGATATCGTACGCACCGTTACCCTCTGAAATATCGAGTAGTCGCATTTCTTCGCCGGTGATCTCGTAGACGACCCCTTCTATATAGTGACCGGGTGCCTCTTCGATATTGGCAAACGATGGTTCGAGCCACGGTATACCGGGCTGATTAAATACCAGCTTGTAGTCCTTGAGCACAGCGCGCTCGATCTTTGTCGGGCGCATCTTGCGACGCCCCTGAAATACGGTCGAGTTCATATTGCTCCCGTAGCCGAAATACCAGAGCTTTTCTGTCTTGGAAAATTCTCGTCTCATCGGTCTTTTATACCATCTGCACAAACGCAGGATGTGTGACTAAGCGGTCTTCTTTTTCGGGTAGCCCTTTTTCTCCTTTTTGGGCTTTGCCGCAGCGACCGGCGTTTCTTCGGCAACGGCTGCATGCACCGCTGTAGCGAGTGCCGCCTTTTGCGCAGTCGCTTCAATAGCATTGATCAGACGATCAAGTTTGGTGTTGAGGATGTCGAGCTGCTTCAAGATCGGTGCGTTGTCACTCTTGGGGAATTCGGCACGGGTAACCGGGGCGCTTCCGTATTCGCGCTTTTGGAAGCGATCGCCGGCGCGACCCTGTGAACGAGTGTCGTCGGTCTTTACGAAGCAGTTGCGGCAAAATACCGGCTTGCCGTTGACCGGACGAAACGGTACCTCGCATGCGTCTCCGCACTTGCTGCAGGTGGCTTTGTAGAACGTGGTGGAGCGTTCGCTGCTCTCAGATCTGCGATCCGACCAATTACCCTTGCCCTTATTGGCGTAGCCCGGCTTTCCGCCAAACGACGCCTTGTGACCCCCTCCGTTAAATCGCTTGGGCCCGCCCGAGCTTCGCTTGAAATCTGCCATATGCGGGGAGTCTGCCACACTATTGACAGAATAGCTAGTAAATTGCGAAATTGTCGCGTTTACCCTTTTGCGGACCGCCTGCGCCACACATTGCACGTCGCACTGCACCGTGTAGAGTTCCAGCGGAAAACCACAGCGAGGAGTCGGCCCGATGGCCAGTCGTATCGTGCAATTGAACGGAAGCTTTGCCGATCGTCATGCAGCAACTACGGCGATCACGGAAGGATTGTTTCATTTGCAAAGCGGCAGCAACTACGGCTGCTACACCAGGCGGCAGTGGTGGCCGAATATCGCCGACTGCGATGTGATCACGGTGCGCGGCAAGACGCGGGTGTTCGAACGAATGCCCGACGAGCCGCGCGACGAGTTCAGCACCGACGGCTACTGGTCGTCGGACTACGTGGTCGTGCTCGAAAAGCCCGACACGCAGCTGTTCCTGATACCGAATGCCGTACCCACGTATCCGGCAGAAGCAGCAATGGCCCGCGGATGCACCGTGATCATCGCGCTCATGATCGCATTCTGGGCACCGACGGCGGTGGCGTTCTTGTTTAAGCAGGGACCGTGGAGTGTCGTGTACGGGTGCGTAGTGCTCGGCGTAGTGATGCTGACATCGATGTACGAATATCGCATTCGCACGTTCTTCGCCGGGATCAAAGGCTGGTGGTACGTGTACAACGCGATCCGCGCGGGCAGAGGCACCCGCGAGCACTACAAGGAGCTCGTGGCACACCTATCCGAAGCGGACCACTACACGACCGCCTCCGTGAACAAACAAATTCTTCGATGGCTCTGAGCCTTGCGGCTCACCCATCCCCTAACAGCGCGGTTCCCCCGCGCTGTTTTCTCACGTTACGAGAAGGCAACTGTCCCCTGTGCCTTGTTATAGATATCCAAGCGATTTCTAATCTCGACTCTTGAGACGAGCCAACCTCGCAGCTCACACTGTCTTACGAAATCGTCGATTCTGTTCACCCCCTTTATTTCTTTTAATGTGATGACTAGACCAAATTTGAGCGCGGCGTCTCGCTTACTTAATCTTTCTTTGGCTTTAACGCTAATCCCCCACATACCCGCTCCATATACTTCGCGTGCACCAGGACGGTCGGCGAGTCTTTCGCAGATATGTTTTGTGTTATCCCACTTTCTAAATAGCGTTCTTGCGCGCCCCTCATATACGTAATGAATTTCTCCGTCGTTAGCGTTCTGGACATTTTTGTCTATGGATTTAATTCCATCACCTTTAACTCGCCCAAAATACACATCTAACTCAGAGTTGGTGTAATCCACGCCCTGATTACGTGAGCAGCTAGGAAAGTAGCAAAGAGTTGCTCTCGCGACGAAAGGATGCTTCTTATTGTGTATCGGAACCGGCAGCTGATAAGAGTAAGTTTCCCACTTTTCAGACACACCATTAATTACAAATTTAATTTCATCATCTTTTGACTGAATTACGTCCTCTATTCTTTGCGGAACAATACCGTGGCCCACGTAAGGCGCGCGTAATTCTTTAGGATCAACTCCATTCCACCCAGCGGCAGCGTCTACAATAAGCGCTTTTGCAACCTCTCTTGTAAAGCCCATTATTTCGATTAGAAAAGCGACCTTTCTTGTTATCCAAGGTGCTGCGTAAGAAGTTCCAGACCTGTAAGACTCTCCCAACGGTGTGCAAACGCGCATGTAAGCGCCCTTGTCACCACCAAAAGTCGAGATGTCCGGTTTATTAAAGAATGAAAGAACCAGCCCCCTGCGCGAGTAAGAGGCTGGTTCTGCCATGGCGTTCACCGAGTTAACAATAATTCCATTGATGGAATCAGCGGGTGCGCCAATCATTTTTTCAACGTGACCGTCGCTCGCTTTCTTATTTGTGCCTGCGATAATAAAAATAACGTCGAGTTCGCTCTGGATACGGTCGAGGATAGCGGCTTCTGTAGATACAAAATTTGGGTTAATTTCGTTGTCTGATCCAAGTGACACATTCCATACCTTAATGTCAGAATTC
Source organism: uncultured Candidatus Saccharibacteria bacterium (assembly GCA_964512835.1). GTDB lineage: Bacteria > Patescibacteriota > Minisyncoccia > Phycocordibacterales > UBA2100 > UBA10103. The sequence continues at coordinate 502,108 of CAZELA010000001.1, forward strand.
GACTCAACAATTTCGCGGATTCGTCGCATTATCGTAAACGCACTGTACCGTCCGTAAGTTGCAACGCCAAAATGCCTGACACGGAACCGCCCGCAGCCGTCATCCAGCTCCGGATTGATGGAAGGGCCGTCGACAATAAGCGAAGTCACAGATGTCCCATGATCAAAATCACGGACGTCTTCGGGTATCTCTTTATCTGTCATTTTTTTGTAGTCGACCCACTCAGAGAAGTATGCGCCTTTATCAAAAAGCGTGTCTATCACACCAATAATCGGCTCTCCGTTAGGTGAAGGGATTTTCTTCGTCTTCACTGTCTCCGATTTACTCTGCATCACGTCCTCATAACTTAGTTCAGAGAAATCTTCCGTTGCCATTGCAATTAGATACGGCGCTTTCGCTGCTAGCAGCGCAATTTCATCTGGATAAAGCAGGATCGTCGTATCGCTAATAATGTTGGTTTTGGCCACCTCAATACCGAGTGACTGCATCACCTTTGCTAAACTCGCTTCTGTACGATAAACAGTGATGATTGACTGCCCCTTCGTATTTGCACTGTTCTGCGGGATCTTGAACCCCTCCACATAGTGCGAATCCACAATTACATTTGTGAAGCCAGTTTTTGAAGTTCCGTAATTCGAGAAATCTACATTTTTCTCTGCTATATCAGATATCTCGTCATGCGTAATACGACCGCTGAACTCCGCATTCAATATTTTTATAGCGGTTTCAATTTTTGTAATTGTTTGCTGCAAACATACTTCCGTTACGTAATGTGTAATTACATGCTTAATCTCGCCCTCATTTCTAAATCGCGCCCCCACTATTGAGTTGTTAACCGGACCATTACCAGAAAAGAACCCTTGAATTCTATTGCTCTTTGCGATTACGTCACGATAATACACATCTACTAAACACCCTTTTACAAGATCCCGTTTCGCCCAAAAATCCCTCAGTTTCTGAAGGTCGCCCTTCAGGGTGGAGAGCTTTTCGGCCGTTACTGGCTGCGCCGTCGCGGGAATATTCCGAGGCCCAGGCTTCGAGACACTCTGTCGCTGCTGAAGGATGCCACGGAGCTGGAGTAAATCGTTCATATAACTATTCGCTCAGTTCTCGCGATACCTGACTTTTTGATACGCCGGTAAGCACCTCAATCTCTCTTACAGTGAATCCGCGACTTTGTAAGTGTTTCAAATCGTTTACGCTGTTACCCTCCTCCAGGGATTCATAGAACTTTCGCAAATAATCATATTCGCCATGTGGATCGCTAAATGCTAGAGACGTTTTAATCAAATTATTCATATCACCCGGAAAAGGTATGTGACTCATCGTTAGCAAAATCTTACGAAAGAGACGCATGTTTCGACCTGCAAACTTAAACTTGTTTAGAAAGCGATCAAGTATGGACTCCGCTACTTCAACCAAATCATCTCGAGAGTAGCGATTGAAATTTATAACTGAATCAAATCGGCGCAGCACTGCGCGATCAAACTGTTCAGCAAGGTTTGTCGTTGCTATGAGTACAATACTGTCACTCAAAGCATCCAGCCCCTTCAGCATCGAAGAAGTGACGCGTCCCATTTCCCGTAAATCATTCGCGTTAATTCGATCCAGTGCAATTGAATCGAGCTCATCAAAAAGAATTACGACCTTGTCGGGATGTGGAAGCTTGTTCAGCTCCTCAAAAACATGCGATAAGTTTTTTGATGTTTGCCCCAATTTACTATCAATAACTGCGTCAAAATCAATCGAAAAAAGGTCGCGATCTAGTATTCGTGCAATCTGCTTTACTGTCTCAGTTTTTCCGGTACCAGGCGCACCTACGAATAGAAATTTATTAACGCCAACCTTGTGGCCGATAGAGTTTATAATCCCAACTATGTCGTTTTTTATCTGGGACGGTAGAGGTAACGACCTGTTTTCAGAGAGATCAATCTGCGTAAAAAAAGGCAAATCGTAATCATTGACTTGCGGCACAAATGTGTTCGCGCCGGATAGTAGAGCCATAATGTACTGCGCTAGCTCAGAGTCCCCGCCAGCATCAAAATAACGCGCGATTTCATACGCCTCGCTCTTAAAGCCCGCATCATTTCTTTCCGCGTAGTATTTAATGAGGTTCAAAATATTTCGTTTTCGAATGTGATCCGACATGCAGTGATTCTAGCACACCTGGGACAGATCACGGCCTATGTGGGACAAATTTTATCAACATGCACCTGCTCGAATATGTGAACAAGACCCCATAATGAGGCATGCCCAAACAAAAACTGATGGAGGAGCTGGTTAACAGGTACGAGGATTCGGCCATTGCCGGCAAGAGTGCCAAAGATGCAGGCGTGAGCTACAGCCCCGCCAGCAAATGCTTCACCCTTAAATTCGATGTAGACGAGCACGAGCTAATCGCCAAGTTTCTCGCCGATCACCCGCAAGGCGGCGACGAACTCGAGCAAAACATCAAAAACTGGATCAAGAACGGATAAGTTCGGATAGGTATAAAAAGCGTCTCCCTCGGCGTGATGCGCACACGCCGAGGGAGGATAGTCGCTAGGAGCGATCTCCTGCGAGACAAGAAGCTTCCCGGCCGCGGGAGGCGTGGCGCGGGCCTAAGGAACGGGCAGTACGTGGGTCCAAAAACCACGCGCGAGTTGGCCGCCCGTCGGGCGCGACTCCTGAGCTTCGTCCGCCACCACTCTACCCTGTCGCATCCAAAAAATACATATTCTCACATTCTTGCGAATATGAGAATGTTTTATACCAACAAAACAAAACGGCCGCTCGTAATGAGCGGCCGGTCTGCCTAAAGGCGAAAGATCAGGTGTGCGCATACACGCCGAAGTAGCGCTTCGAGCACAGAGCCACGATCGTGATCTGCAGCACGAAGAACGATCCCGGAATAATGGCCTCGGATGTCGACCAGTTCGGGACTGCCAGAACCCCAAACCCGCCGCCGATGAGGAACAGCATCCACGGCCAAAACGGCTCACGATGCGGTTCATGCCACAGCGGGATCACAATCGCGACACCGCCGAGAACAACCGAGATTACCGAGAGGTAGATCGCGTAGTCGGGATCACTCTTGATCCCCCACGCCGCGACGGCAAGGGCAACGATGCCGATGCACGTCGAGTCGAGTTTGTTCCAGCCGGTAAACACATCCGACCAGTGAGACTCTGCGCCGTTGAGACGAGCGATCTTGTAGTTCTTGCGGAATGCAAGCACCACCACAACAACGCCGCCGATCACATACGGGATCATCTGCCAGGCGATGTTCTCGGCAGATCGCGTGTTGATGGCGTTTGCCACCATTGCCGCAAGGATCGCCATGTCGGACAAGACCCAACTGCCGATCCCCGAGATTGACGGGCGCGTGTCGTTTTTGCCGCTCACGCGCCACGCCGATACCCAGTACGGGATAAAGGCGATGGTCGAGAACACGACCGCAAGGGCCGCGTATACCTGCAGGCTATTCAATTGCATTGCCGAGGCCTCCGGTTACCGAATGGTATGGGAATTTGACTGTCATTATTATACTACAATTTGTGCAATGCGTCAATCAGCTAACAAAACAAAACGGCCGCTCGTAATGAGCGGCCGGTCTGCCTAAAGGCGAAAGATCAGTTCTTGTGGACGGATGTGTTCAGCTCGACAGGTGCAGACGTCGGGCGCATGAGCACTTGTCCCGTTTCGCTGTCGCGGATGAACGTCATCCCCGAGTCACCGGAAAGCGATGAGGCTTTTCGCACCGCACCATCGGGGCGCAAGACGCGCATGCCCGCGGTGATGTAGAGCCCGGCTTCGATACGACAATTGTCGCCGAGCGAAATTCCGGTGCCGCCGTTGGCGCCGATCAGGCAATTGCGTCCGATCGTGATCACCTCTTTGCCGCCGCCGGAGAGCGTGCCCATGATCGACGCACCGCCGCCGATGTCCGTGCCGCTGCCGACCCACACACCCTGCGAGATTCTGCCCTCGATCATGTTCGGACCTTCGGCGCCTGCGTTGTAGTTGCAGAATCCTTCGTGCATCACGGTCACGCCTTCGCCGAGATACGCACCGAGTCGCACGCGACTCGCATCCGCGATCCGCACACCCGATGGCACCACATAGTCGAGCATCTGCGGTATCTTGTCGCGCGCATGCACCAAAAACGGCCGGCCCATCGTGAGCGCGTCCATGCGGCGCTCATGCAGATCCGCCTCGCTGATCGGTCCCTCGTTGGTCCACACGTTGTTGGGCAGGACCGCAAAGAGATTGTCGAGGTTGATACCGTGCGGCCGCACCTTGCGGTGACTGAGCAAGTGCAGGCGCAGGTACGCATCCGGCACACTCGACGGTCCTTTGTCGCTCTCCTCTTCGGGAATCGCGCACGCGACAACGCGCATACGCGTGTTGATCGAGTTTCTGAAAGCGGTATTCCGCAACAGCTTTGCCGCCCTGCGAAGCGCATCCACGTTTCCGTGGTGTTTGCCGTCGCCTTCTGTCCACTCGAAATATTCGAGCATCTCGCGCACGATATCGAGATTGAGCACGCCCATCGCCTGGTGGTCGCCGGTGTAGTTGAGCACCTTGGCAAACACGGCGGCGGTGCCATAGTTCTCGCGATGATTCGGCATCGGGTAGAGCGCATCGAGATACGCGCCGTTGCTGTCGACGGTCACGAATCCGATACCGAAAGCGCGCGGCCGCTTGTAGCCGGGCTGCTCCTCGAATTCGGTAACGAACTGTCTGAATGCGATTTGAGTCTGTATCCGCACTTCGTTCTCCTCCTGTTTAACCGTTGTGCACCGTACCCGATTGAACCGAATTGTCGAGCGGTGCGTTGCTTAGTTCTCGCGAACCTTGTAGCCATCAAACCGCTCAGTGTGAATCTGAGAACTGTGCACCTCGAGCGTGTGCAGCGCATCACGCATGGCTCCCACAAATGCATCGGTACCGACAATATAGAACTGACTGTCCGCCACATGCGGCGCGGATGTACGGATCAAGTCGGCGGTGATTCGACCGCGCAGGATGCCCGACGCGCCCTCGCGCGTAAGCGTAGGTATAAATGAGTATCCCGCTTGTTCAAGAGCAACTGATTCAAATTCCGCGCAAAACGGAATACTCGCACGCGACCGATCTGAATGAATATGTGTAACGGCGAGCGGCTCGCCTCCACGGATCAATTCGCGCAGAATGCTGCGGAACGGTGTGATGCCGATACCGCCCGATAGCCACACCTGCGGAGCGCCTGTACGTTCCCACAGTACACCGCCGGGATCGCGGACCATGATCGCATCCCCTGCGGCAAGCGCATATGCAGTGTGTTTGAAATTTGAGTTGCGCACTCGCATCGCGATCATCAGATGTTCGTCGCACGGTGCGCTCGCGAGTGTAAATTCTTTGAGATGTTCCGCCTGAGCTCCGGGAATCGAGATCATGACGTTTTGCCCGGGAGTAAACGTAAAACCGCTCGGTCGCTCGATGGTGAGTGCAAGCGTGCTTTCCGCCACCATTGCACGCGATACAACGCGGGTACGATGAAAAGTGGTCGGCACATCACCGAATACAAACGCGAGTTCAGGGGGCAGTCCCATATTACCGGTCCGGATCTCCGAGGTCTTTCCCCCACTGCCATCGCGGCTTTTCGCCGTAGGCATAACAAAAACGAATCAAACTGATTGTAAGGAGCGTGATCGGGAGAATGAATGTAAACAGCACTTCTGTAACGGTGGAGCGCTCGTCAATCGTGAGTGCGAACGCAACATCTGCGGCAATATACGCGACCACGACAAGCCACCCCTGCCAGGTAACGGGCTCCCAGCCCCATCCAAATCTGCGGCGCTTGAACCAAATCTCTTTCATGACTCTACGATACACCACGAGCTCATCACTGCTGTACTTTCGAGTAGTCGTACCAGACCGCTTCTATATTGTGACCGTCGAAGTCGAGGACAAATGCGGCATAGTACCCCGGCCAGTAATCGGTCCGATATCCGGGAGCACCATTGTCTTTTGCACCCGCAGCGAGTGCTGCTTTGTAGAATGCTTCGACCTCAGCTGCGCTCTGTGCCTCAAAGGCAATGTGACCGGGCGTTACGCTCGCCGCCTTCGTGATCCACATATCGGTATTTTTTCCGTCGTTGAACCCGACAGCTTCGCCGTATTCCATGTTCTGCGTGTACCCCAGGGTTTGCAGTACATCTGTATAAAATTGTTTTGATTTTTCGTAATCAGAAACAGAAAGTCCAGTGTGAGCTATGACCATACAGAGGCGAGCTATGAATATTCGCCTCAGTATACCCGCGCGAATGCGTATGAAATATGAAAACGAAACGTCCGACATTTCTGCCGGACGCTGTACAACGTTGAAAAAGATCACTTACCCCAAGATACCGCCCAAGATGGCTAGGCCGACCGCGATCCCGACCGCTCCGATTGTGGAGCTACTCGACGACTCGTCGGAGTGACGGCAATCGTAGCCGCTTTGCGCGGGCGGCGCGTCTGATTGACCGCGGTACACAGTGCGCGGCGCCGCCGGTCTTGTAATGCGCTTACTGGTGCCGTGCATTGTCGGGCGATACGAGCCTTCGCCTTTTTTCAGGGCCATGTTCAGTCCTCCTTTTTGCGTGACCGTATACGATTTTAGGCCGCACTCATTTCCGAAAGCGAATACACGCCGATATCCGGCGAGTTCTTGTGCTGCACGTACCAAACTTCGGCACCGTGACACGGGACGACACCGCAAATTGACCCTTCGATGTTCGGCCGTCGCACCGATACGTGCTTTTGATGAATCTGCAGCGCCATCTCACTTTCGCTGTGGCGGAGTTGACCCACTTTGACGGGCATCCCGACGTGCACTTCGTTGCAATCCTTCATGTGGTCGACCTCGACGTTTGTTGAACGGTGGAGTGAATAGACTGATGCATAATATACAACACAATCTACCCTCGGTCAACAAATGCGAGCGTTACATCATTCACTATGATCCGTAGGTGTCGGATCATTCAGGTCGTCGTGATTGGAGTTCGCGTTTTCATTGTTGTCGACAGACTTCTGCGCCGCGGCAGATACCGACTCAACGTATGCCGGCGTTGAACTACCGTCACTGCCGGTGTTCGGTACACTCGGGAGCCGCATTGCATATACAGCGAATGCAACGATTACCAAGAGCAGTGCAGCGCCAAGTGTTGTGAGTATGGTTTGCGTCGTCATACCTATACCCTACTCGGCAGACATGTGCTGCGAGTGAAAACAAAACGACCGCGCTCGAGGCGCGGTCGCGATCCGTCCACGGATCAATCTATCGTGAGAACACCGAGCTGATAGAGCATGAGCACAAAATCTTTGTCTTGCTCATGATACTGCAGCATCTTCATCTTGATCTCGCGGCCGGAGAGTTCCCCGTGACGAGCATTCGGCCGATGCAATGCATCGTACACGTCTGCCATCGCAAGGATGCGACCGTGCTTGTAGATCAGGTGCTTGGTCTGGTCGGAAAAGTTGTGCAGCGGCCGCGGCATACGCTGCGGATACCCGTTTGCCTGGAACCGATGGTGCCAGAGCATGATCGCGCCCGAAAAATCGAATCGGCCGCGGATCATGCGGTAGCCATCGACCACATGCCTGCGCATGAGTCGACTATCCGCATTGGTCCAGTCATCTCGTTTGCCGAGCACTTCGACAGGCACCATCACCTTGCCCACGTCATGCAGCGCTCCGGCGAGCAGCAGCGCCCGCCCGTCGAGATCACCGCACGCCGTGCCGATCGCTCGCGCAAGCAATGCAACGCGAAGCGAGTGCATGTAGTGCGTGTGGTACACGGGTCCCTTGTCGCGAAGCGGCATCAGGAACATGACGACGTCGTCGATGTCTTCCTGACGACACTGTTCCGCCTTTGCTGCCTGAACCAACTCATACATCAGGCGTTCTTCGGTAGCTGTCTGGAGCTTCATTGCACTGTTCTCCTCTTACCCGCTTGCACAGTGCTACGAACGGTAGTGCCTGTCAACAAAACAAAAACGCGCGGAGTGACCGCGCGTTTTTAGATGCATGCAAAGAACTCAGGCTGCCTGGGCGGCGAGCTTCGCCATGCCGTAATTGCTCCATTCCGGGCGACCGGTCACCTCTTCGAGGACCCATCCATCAGGCATACGGATCGTCTCGGAAAGGTCGTCCATCTCCACCTCGAGCTTCACGATACCCATCAGCTTCCACGGCTGCGACTGATAGATGTCGACCTCGAACGTTCGGTCGGCAAACGGAAATCGGTACCGCGTCTTCAGAATCGTCCGACACGCGGGATCCGCGTCTTTCAAGAGCTCCTGATATTCGCCCTCGGTGAGCGGCGGATACTTGGGCTCGGTTACACTTCCCACGGTGCCGGTCGGCGACTTGTGGGTGTAGTGATAGGTCGTCACGCCCTCGAGCGTCTCCGAACGCACACGCCGCGCACCTGTGTGCACCGGATGCGGCTTCAGGTAATCCTGCACGATATCGATCTTCGCGGCATCCGCCGGAATCATATCCATCGTGAAGTTCCGAATCAGGAACATGCGTTCATTTTCGAGCGGTGTCGGCATATGCAGTACCCTTTTCATTGCGCTGACTGCGCGGTGCATTTTCCTCTGAAAATTGGTGCGATTATCGATGACCGATAAGTGACGGTGACCGCGCCACGCGTGGCGCGATTTATGATCAAGCACTCGTGCCTGCTCGGGCGTTTCGATACGCGCCGCGTTGTTGCTGAGCGTGTAGAACTCCTCGGCTCCGTCAGCAGCGGTTACCAGATGTATGACCATCAGATAGTCCTCCATCGCGAGCACGCGATTGAGATCAAGCTCGGATAGCAGTGATCGAAACATCTCTTCGCCGCAATAGGCCTCGCAGTCGAGCAATCCGCGATCGACAAACAGCACGACGTTTGTCTTGCCGCTGCGTTCGATTACCCGCTTGTATCTGCGAATGCGCCGGAGCGTCGCTCGTAATACGCGACGCTGAAACGCTTCAATGCCCAGGTCCCACGGTGTGATGCCGGCACTGATGAGTTTCGTGGCAGCCTCGGGTATGACAACTGCCGTGATGCCGTGTTGTGCAAGCCACGCTCCCGCCTCTTCGAGAAAGGATGACTTGCCGGCACACGGACCGCCGCTAATGGCGATCATGGGTATATACATACGCCCTCCGGGTTCTGTGGATCGTGCCTGCAGCGATACTACCAAACACCGCGGCCGAGGCCACCCCTAGCGACCCCAGTTCAAATACGTGATCGTGAGCTGCAATACCGTGGCAAAACAGACCCACAACAGGTACGGAATGTTCACATACGAAACCCACGGCATATGCGGATATATAGCGATCAGCGCCCACACAAGCGATGCAAGCACGAGCAGAATGTCGATCGATGCCAGCATGTTATTTTTCAGCCCGAACTGCAGCGGAGTGAATGCAAGATTACAAATGATATTGATGACAAACGGAAGGAACACATACAGCGGCAGCTGTCCCTCGTACGTCTTATAGGCAACGCTGCCGAACGAGACCGCGATGATCACGTACAGCACCGTCCACACCGGCCCGAACAGCCAACTCGGCGGAGCCCACGACGGTCGAATAAGAGTCTGGTACCACGCAGGTTCATTCATATATATGTATATGACCAATCGTACCGTGAAGATACCGTGGTGCCTACGGCGAGATCAGTACCGGATGATCCGTTTCCGGATGCACGGAGTGGTCATCCGGGTCGGGCAACGGTCCGATCCATGTGCCGTAATAATAAATGTTGTCTTTGTCCTTCGCATCGATCGTTACCTGTCCCGAACCGTCCGGATCAGGAACGGTCGTATCATGGAACGTCTGGAATGAACCGGGGTCTGCGCCGGGAATGACCGTAACAGTACCTGTGCAATTACCCGTCGCGTCGCACGAGGTATTAATTACATAGACATTGTTCCCGTCTTTTGCGTATACGGGACTCAACACCTGGAACGAATTCGGGTCGGCTCCCTCGAGGACGCGCAAATCCGTCCCGCTAAAAAAGTACACGTGCTGCGAATCTATATAGAACGCGGGCATAGTGCCGCCGCCGACCGACTTTTGTTTGCCGGCCTCCAGATCGCCGGTCGCGGGGACTTTGTGAAAGGTTTTCTGATCAGCAATTACGTCGGCCTTGATGTAGCGATAGGTCGCCTTGCCGTCAAGATCATACCCGTCGGCTACACGGAAATAAAAGCTACCCTCCGACTGAAAGAAGTTGTCGTCGAACGAAACAAATGATTGCGCCTTTGCAGGCTGCGCCTCCTGCTCTGCCGCCGCTTGTTGCGACACCACAGGAGCCGGTTCGGTGAGATCCGGCGCGGCAAGCGAGCCGACAAATGAATAACCTACATACAACACAACCACGCCGCCCACGAGCGCTATCACGACGGGAATGCCCACGCCGCCTTTTTGGAGAATGGATCTCCGCATGAGCAAAGTATAGCGCCTAGGTCGTGGGGCGCGCGTCGCTTTGCGGCAGACGTGTGCGTAACACATACTGCGCGACACCGCCGATTGCGCCCAGCAGGATCAGGACCAACAAACCTTTGAACAAAAAACCGGAATTGTTTCTCCACGCATCCCCCAGAAAGTACCCCGATAGACCGAACAGCAATACGTACGATGCCTCGCCCAAAAAATCGTACAAAAGAAATGTGCGCGCGCGTACGCGCGAAATACCCGCAAGCAGATTCACCGTCGGTCCCGCTTCTGTCATGAGCCTCGTCGTGTAAATGATCGCCTGCGGGAACGCGGTCAGATACTCATCGAGCCAGATGTATACTCGGGTCCGCAACAGAAATCCGAGTCCGACATTCTCAAAAAACGATCGCCCGTAGGCACGTGCGATCGAAAAACCCATCAAATCGCCGAGTACGTTTGCCGCAAGGGCGGTACCCAGCACATACCACAGGTTCAGATACCCTTGAGCTGCAAGCGCGCCCGAAACTGCAAGCGCTATCGAAGACGGAATGGGTAGCGCAAACGCGGCAATGAAGCTCACGCCGAATAGGCCCGCATAGCCGTATCCTGCAAAATATTCGGCTGCGGTATCGAGAAATGCGCTCAGAGACTCAAACATCGCGCAATAGTACTACAGCACCTTTACTGAGTGCTTGTTGCTTCCTGCGGCGCAGGCGGTACTGCGCCCTGATCGGGTGCAGGCGGTCGACTTGTCGGGTGCGGCTCCCGTGAGCCAGGTTTCGGCGGTCGACGCAAGACGCCTTCGGAGTGAAGCTGGCGGGCACTCGTAACAAAAAAGAAAAGGGACGCGAAAAACATCCCGAGCAAAATAAGCAGCACAGCGTAGAGCGCGAGAAGCTTCTTTTCGCCGTTCATGCGCTCAGTATTGCTACAAAACGATCTCGGCGCAACACCGGCAACAGTATGACCCCGGCGCACGAATGCGCCGAGGTCGGTTTTATGCCGCGCGATCTTTGCGCGGAACGAAGAGCTTGTCGAACTCGCTAAACGGCATATCGGCGAGCGCGCCGGGAGCAAAATCCTGCATCCGAATGCCGCTGAACTTATTGAAGATGTGCGAGTGGTAGAAATCGATGAATGCGACCATCGATTGCCGACCGGTACGAATCGTCTCCTCGGTGGCGACCACACGATGGCAGAGACCTTTGAGCAGGCACTGCGATCGATGCTGCATCGTCATGCTCGGGAAGATGATCGTGTGATCATGATCGACGGGCCAGTCGTGCCACGCTCGGTCGGTCCCGTAGTACTGACCGCCCTGCGCGCTTTCGTACAGGTGCAGCGTGAAGCCGCCCCGGTCCACGTGTTCGGCCGCCATGATGGGCTTACCGGGACGGTAGTTGAGAAAACGAAACGTCCAATCCCGACTCGACTCGGCAACGTCACGTTCAAAACCACTGATGCCGTACACACGTTCGACATCGCGGCCGAAGCGCACAACGTGCGGCATGACCGCATCGATGAGCACATCAACCGCATGCACGAACCGCACGGCAGCGCGATCAGCAACCGAATCAGCCTGAGCCAGCAGCGCCGGCATGTTGCGCTTGATCAGGTGGAACAGCTCCTTGTCGTCACTTTTCGGGCCGTCGTCTTTGCGCAGCATGTAGCCATGATCGAGCACTCGGTCACCGCCCGAGAGCTTTGCCTTTTCTTCGTACGGAAGCGCGCAGAAGCGAGTCCAAGCGGCCATCGCCTCTTCGACGAGTACGCGCAGCTCTTTGGGATATCGCAGACTCACGTATCCGTCGGTTATCAGACTTGCGACGTGCATCGCACACTCCTTTGTTGCAACGTTCAGATTCCTGCCGAAATGGTACAGGTGCAAAAAACAGTTATCCCCACGTTGCAGACGGGTAAAATCGTGTCCTAGTGACTATGGATTGAGGATTGCGAGCACCTCATTGATGCTGACGGGTTTCGTGAGGTGATGATTGAATCCCGAGACGAGTGCTTCCGACTTATCTTCTTCTTGTCCGTAGCCGGTCAGTGCAATCAGTATAGGCTGCACCCCGCCGTGCGCCCTAATTTTGCGCGCAACATCATGACCGGACATATCCGGCAATCCGATGTCGAGCAATATCACTTCGGGAATCAGATCGTGCAGCGCAGCCAGCGCCGACTTGCCGTCGTGGACCGCAGTTACCATGTGTCCGTGATGTTCAAGGAGTCGTTGCATGCCGAGCGCAGCCGCTTCGTTATCGTCGACTACTAATATCCGTTTAGCGGCGTGAGAACGAGCCGGAAGAATACTCGAGGTCGGAGTATCCTCGTCACGCGCATGTATCAAGGGCAACAAAATCGTGAATGTACTGCCGGTTCCCTCTCCCCACGAGTGCGCTGTGATTGTGCCCCCGTGCATCTCTACGATCTGACGAGCGAGAAACAATCCGATACCGATGCCCGCAGACCGATGCGGCGCCGGCGCCAACTGCTGGAACGGAGAAAATATTTCCTCGAGACGATCCGGTGGTATGCCGTCACCGTTATCCTTGATCGCAATCCGCAACTGACGATCCTCGGTTGTACAGAGGATCTCGATTGCACTGCCCGGCCGCGAATATTTTGCCGCGTTATTAAGAATGTTCGTTATTACTTGCTCGAGGCGCACCGGATCGAGCATGAGACGAACGGGTCGCTCCGGGAGCCACATGGTGAGCGTATGGTTCTTTGCCTTGCGGTGCGGCTCGGTGGTCTCTACCGAGACCCGTATGAGTTCGGCGAGGTCCGTCGGCTCGGGGATGACCTCGATCTTTTTTTCATTGATACGTGCAACATCCAGCAGGTCATCAAGCAGGCGCCTCATGGCGAATGTTTGCTGCTCGGCGCGCGAGATTATCTGTGCATTCGCGCCGCTTTCGAGCTTCAAAAGCTCGAGCGTACTCACCACGGTGGAGAGCGGGTTTCGCAATTCGTGCGCAAGCATTGCGATGAACTCATTTTTTGCGGCGTCATTGGCGGCGAGCTGTGTCGTAATCCGCTCCAGCTCCGAGATCTGCGCAGTGAGTCGATTGGCCGCCTGACGACGCTCTTCGGCGAGCACAAAGAACTGAAAAAAGATCGGGGCAATGAGGAGCAAGAACAGCTCGTCGGCGAACAACTGTGACGAAAGCGGGACACTACTCGGATGAGCAACGATACTGCCCATGATGCCGAGTGCAGTCAAAAGCAGGATCGCCGTCGTATTGACCCGTGAGCCGAATCGAAACGATATCCAAAACAACACGACACAAAGCAGAAAGATGAGGAGGAATACGATCGATGGGAATGACACCCAGAACAGGAGGTATATGGAAAGAATAAGAAGCCCGAATGCGCTTACCGCCTCCGCGCGTTGCTCCCGCGTGATAGGCCAGCTCCACGAGTAATACCATCCGGTGATAAACGGCGTTACAACGAGAATGCCGAGTACCCCGCCTGCCCATGCGCGACTGAATGTAATGAATACCGTCTCTGCCAGCACGCCGAGCATGATCTGTCCGACCGTGTTGAATAACGGCCCTATCGCAGCCGTGAATGCAGCTCCCCCGAGCAAAACCAGAACATCGCGACTGCGATGCAGCGTTCCGTTTGAACCCATTTTTCTGAAAAGCCACGCTCCGATAAGCGGCTGTAACGTAAATCCTGCGGTTGCAATCGCGATATTCCACGGCGGCAAGTAGTTGGGAAGTGTCACGAGTGCGACAACATACGCCGCACACACCGGAACCCACATTTTGTTTCCTTTCAAAAGGACCGCTGCAAGTGCTATGCCTGTCGGCGCCCAAATAAGAGCAGGAGACGTCTGCAGAGTAAACAATATGTACTGCGCCAGCTTTGCGGTCGCGAGATAGGACGAGAACACCAAAAGGTCGGGTATGAGCTCGCGGCCAAAGATCGTGCGGAGCACGCGCGAAATCAAACCCTGTTCGGCCGACCGCACCATATAAATGAGAGGTATGCATAATACATGTTTGCACCCGAGTTTCTAGATGAAAGATGAAGAACGGATGCCACTAGAAATACGCAAAAAAATACGTATAATCCTGTTCACAGCATTGCTGGGCCCTAGCATCAAGCAAACCAAGCGAAGAGAACTGTGGTTCTCTTCCGAGCGAGAGCAGATGCCGGGGTCGTGAGGATACACGGCCCTATCGTCTATCGGCTAGGACACGCCCCTCTCACGGGCGAAAGCGGGGTTCGATTCCCCGTAGGGTCACAAAAACACCAAGAAACCTGCACTGCTGCAGGTTTCTGCGGTTTTTGGGAAGACGGAGGCATGTTTTGCCAGCAGGCAAAACGGCCGAGTCCGGGGCTGGAAAATTTTCGAGCGACGGCGAGAAAATTATTGTGGCCCACAAGACGCTTCACGCCGATTCTCGTTCATAAATCCGATTCTCCGTAGAAGGGCTGGAAAATTTTCGAGCGACGGCGAGAAAATTATTGTGGCCCACAAGACGCTTCACGCCGATTCCCTTTCAAGCATCCGAAGCCGAGGCGGGCCGGATGACTTTTCAGCAGAAAAGTACCGCTGGCCGCTTCCCCATTGGCTTACAAATCAGTCAGTGAGTCACGTCGATTCTCCTTTTAACGAATCCGCTATCAGCACAAAAGAAAACACGGCCCTAGTAGGGCCGTGCATTGTTCTTTGGAGTCCAAATCAGGGCGGCAAAAGGACGCCACTCGTTTTCGCGGACTCGACGGATGCAATTGAGGGGATCCAGAGCTCCCTCGCCGGAACTTCCTCGAACTGGATGTCTCCGCATACGTCTGCAAGGGCCTGACGCATTTTTGGGATAATGTGCGGCGCCTCGGCCGCCATGTGCGCTTCGCCTTTCGCGACGAAACCCGTAGGCAAAATGTAGAGCCAATAGAGCCCCCTGGTATGTTGCAGGGCGTGCGCCAGACGATACACATCATCTCCCTCAGATCTGGCCCTACGTTCCCAGTCGCCGCTCAATTCATACCCATCAGTGCCATACCTGAAAACCAGGTATGCACTGCTTTTCATGCGCACCAATTCTCCCGGCACGATGCAATTGAAAACGATAAAGTGACGCGTCGCGTCATGATCCACCGGAGAGGGCTTGAGTCCGTAGACGACCAAGGGACGGTCGCTTAGAATGTCACGCATTGCTAGTCCTCCAAGTTCACCCGACGCCACTATGCCGCATATACATTGTTTTGAACAGAATTCGCGGATGTGTGTCGCTGAAATCGTTCGCCTATCAGTTGTTTCCGGTTCGCTCCCTAAAGAGTCAGCGGTATGAAAATAACGTCCGATTGGCGTTCAAAGCAAATGGCACGCGTGCGCACTCTCATAAAACAGGCCGCACCGAAAGTGACCGAGGAAATAAAGTACCGCACAAAAACCAATCCCGGCGGCGTTCCCTGCTGGTACCTCGACGGCATGATCTGCACCGGCGAAACCTACAAAGAGCACCTGCGCTTTACGTTCTCGAAAGGCCGTGCACTTAAGAAAGACCACGATCCTAAAAACGTGTTGAATCGATTTACGGCGATCACACTGACCGAGACGGACAAACTGAACGAGACAGCTTTCAAACAGTTGATAAAAGCAGCGGTCGCACTCAACCGTGTACCGAAGGCAGCAAAGCCCACAAAGCGTTCATAAAAAAATCGCTCCGGAATTGCTTCCGGAGCGAGCGGGCTAACCCGCGTTAAAGGAACCGATGATGCGTCCCTCGACGACCGACGAGCAAGCCCGTCCGATCATCTCGCACGACACCATGTTCGCATCCGCCCAAATCTTACCCTCGTCTCCCGTTTCCTCGTTGGCGAGTTGTCTCGCTCGTTTTGCCGAGGACGCGGCGATGACCATGGCATCGTAGGTATCGTAACCTTGATACCCAGCGAAATTTACAAGTTTGTAGATTTTCATTGATCTCTCCGTGACTTGAGTGTGGACTCCCGGTCCTTCAAGCGCGGATGCAAACAACGAAATCTGCGGCGGATACGTACCGGCGTATTATTCATTGAATAACGTATTTGTCAATATGAAAACGCGGCAGAGCAATTGCCCTACCGCGTGTCAGCTATTGAAGGATCATGAGCTCCCTACGAACGGTAGCTTGCTGCGAATCGCTTTGAGGCCTTCGACCGAGTCGAAGAACACGTCGACGACCGTGTCGGCCGAGACCTTGAGGAACGATGTGCTCGTGACCACGATCACGCACTCCTCAGCGGCCACTTCGATGTACCAGGCGTCTTCCTTGTACGTGGCACGAGCCATACGGCGCACTTCGGACTGTAGCTCGTTGACGAGATCCTCGACCTCGTTCGGCACGAACCACCGCGCGATGCGATGCAAGAGCCCCCGTTTCACTTCATCGGTCAGTTCGCCGTGAGACGTTATGCGCAGCCGGCCACCGACCTCCTGCGTGGCAGCGAGCGCTCGCAGCGACATCGGTATCACGACAGCGAGCGCCTTCGACATCAACGACTCCTTGAACGGCACCAACTTGAAAGCGGTGCCGACCAAAAACGGAAGCGGGGCCGCAATCGCGGCGAGAACCGCCTTGGTCAGATTTTCACTCGGTTCATAGACTTCCACGGTGATTCTCCCTGCGGTGAGCTGTATTCGGCCTCAGTACGTTTTGTATTCAGGATCGCGGTTCCAGTGGCAGGACTGCGCGGCATATTCGATGACGCCCGCCTGCGAATAGAACGTCTCTTCCCCGAAATCATGCTCAAAATGCGTGATGATGCTGCGTGCAGCATCAACCACCACTTCGGGTGAAAAGTCCGCAGTCATTTTTCCGACCATCAGCCTACCCTTCGGCAGCGAGAGCACCGATGCCGCCATGGACTTCTCGGTGAGCTTTACGGCAGTCGTCGGGTTCAATTGTGCCTCGGCTTTCACGAACGCCTCCCTCTTGTGAGCCGGGCGCATAGTGCGATATCAACCTAAGAGTGTCAAACAACAGAGTTCCGCGACGCGGAGCTCTTTGATGCACATAGGCAGGATCAGTACTGCTTCAAAAGATCGATGAGGATGGCAGCTTTGCGCAATTCCACGCCGATCAGTTCGTCCTCTGCGGCGCCGGCATTCGGCTTGTAGATTTCTTGGCCGAAATTCGGCACGAACATCTCGTGATGCGCATACTCGGCCTCGCGGAGCGCCGTAACAAAGTTCCCGAGACCGAACTCGACGTGCGCGATCATTGCCCGGATCACGTGCTGTGGCGAATTCCTGTTCACGTGATCACTGAAGCGCTCTGTAGCCCGAGCGCGCACTTCCTGATCATCGTCCGTCCCGAAGAATCCGCGCGGATCCGACAGGATACGCATGGTGTCGCCGGCGTACGGAAGCGCTTCCTCCAAAATCGGGCGTATCTCGATCATGTACGCCTCGACGAGCCTCTTGAAGATACCGTCGTAACCCATGATTTCGAGATACCGCGCAAGTACTTCGACGCCGGTCGCACCATAGACCGCCTCGGTGCTAAAGACCGTTTCGCGCACGATATCCTCCGCAGAGAGATCAGGCTTCGCCGGCAGATCGACCCAGCGTGTACGCTCGACCCCTTCGGCCCATTCGATGTACATACCATCGAGACGCATCTTGAGCGCGGTCGCGTGCTTGATCTGAAAGTCGTACACGCTACCCAAGTCTTCGAAGTTCCTTTCGAGCAGCGTATTCCACTGCTCGATGCGCTCCTTGTGCTCGCGGAGTTTGAGCGGCGGCGTGAGCGTTTTGTCGCGACTCATCTCCATGAGGCGGAGCGTTGTTTCTCGGCTTGCGAGCTGTATCGGCATGGGGGCCCTCCGGTTTGCTATGAATCCGCAGACACTTTTTCACAGATCCCGCATTCGGGAAAGGGCAGCACCTACTCATCCTTGGCCGGCTTCAGAGCCGAAAATTCGTCGATGAATTTCATGAATATCTTACCGTAGCGAGACAGTTTGTGGCGTACATCCCTCCCCTCGTGAACCTTTTCTATAAGCCCGGCGATCGCGAGTCGACGGGTGTGTTCGGAGACGGTCTTGAGATTCGCGTTCAGGCCATCTGTTATCGCAATAAGCGAAGCGCCCGGGTTCGAGCGGAGGTAGAACAAAATCCTGATCCGCGTGTGATTCGCGACACCCTTGAAGTGACGTTCGAGCTTTTTTGGTCCTTTGGTAGACAGTGCCATACGCACATATTCCCACATTCTTGAGAATATGAGAATGTCTTGCAACGAAAACGACCGCATCACGGGGATGCGGTCGGTTGGTGCCTTGCAAAGAGCGCGTCGCACGCATCACGAGCAATTTTCTCTGACAGGGCCGCGGTCGTTGCGATATTCCTCCAGTGATCGGCGTCGAGCACGACGTGTCGCTTCGCCGCCGGATGGCGAGTGCCCCACAAGACGACGCGATCGTGACTACTTTGAAACGTGACGATCGGTGCGGGCAGATCGCCGCGCGCACCGAGTACCCGCGTATATCCCACATAGTTATGCGGCGAATTTATGGTCACAATGCCGACTACCGGCGTATTGCGCAGCCGCTGAGCGATCGCACAGGCGATCACCCCACCTAGACTGTGTCCCACGATGAGCGATTCCATCCCATCGTCATAGCGCTGCACCAGTGCATCGCGGTAGCGAATCATGCGCGGTATATCGATGGGCAGCATGCCTCGCTCTTCGGTATTTTGAATGTCCGCGATCGGTGCACGGTATGCGATCGCGCGCGCAACGACAGGCACAACCGGGTTGTCGAAGCACCATACGCCGTTGACTCCCAATAACCTCATTCGCTCCTCCCCTCTTAGCTCGCGCTGTTATCCCATGTTACAGGGTACGCGTCAAAGCGTGCGTGCCGTATCATACGTGCATGCGTGACACGCTCCGCGAGATCGCCCTCCCTTTTGTTTTGGGTGTGATCGTCGCTGCAGGCGTATCCGTTTACGATCGTGTAGCAACACCGGTCGAGGCGTACGAACGTCGAGTGCCGTCGTTCGACGAAATGGTATCGACCGAAGTCGCCATGAGCGACCCTCATCAACTACTGCCTGATCTCGTGCCGCTACCGGCCCGCGACCTCACCTTGAGTATCGGTGCAAACGGTCATTTACAGCTTCTGTTCAGTACGACCTATTACAACCAGGGCGCAGGGCCGCTCGAATTGCGCGCTGATCCTGCAACAACCGGCATCTTCGATGACATCGACCGCGTTGTATCGCAGCGCGTTTTTGCGAGAGACGGCTCCTTCGTGGACAGAAAAGTGGGCGTGTTCCGATGGCATCAAACGCATCTGCATTACCATTTCTCAGATTTTGTTTCTTATATACTCACCTCCGAAACTGCGCACGATGATCCGATCAGACTGGAAAAAGCGACATTTTGTATCCGCGACGTGAGCAGATTGAAACAGGAGGTGCCCGACAAAAAGAATGCCGCCACCTATACGATCTGCGGCAAAGAGCGCCAGGGTGTATCTGTCGGTTGGGGCGACACCTATTATTACAACTATCCGGACCAATCGATCGATCTCAATGACATACCGACAGGCACGTACCGCTTGTCGTTCGTGGTAAACCCCGCGGGCGCACTCCGCGAGCAGGCATATCTCAACAATCGAAGTTATGTCGTGTTCGCTTTCAATAAGGAGGACCACACCGTAACGATCCAAAAAGAATTTCCCGATCACCCGCCCGAGGTCGAACACGTACATTTGGACGACCCGTTCGGCATGTAGCATACTCAGGCCATGACCCGTTTGCTCATCGGCTTACTTGCGATCCCCGTCGTTCTGTATCTGGCACTGGTCGCTATTTCTCCTCGCGAGGCGTCTCCGCTCGTACCCGTAGAGACCGCAACTTCGACGGATCGCGTGCAATCAGAGCCGGACCGAGTGATTGCCGATACACTCAGTATCCCGTGGGACATCGCATTTCTACCCGACGGATCCATGCTCGTAACCGAACGGACCGGTGATGTACTTCATATAACCGATAACGGAAGCTCAACCCGCCTCTCGGTCACGCGTTCAGTGAGCGGCGAGGCCGGCCTTTTGGGAATCGTGTTGCACCCGAACTTTGCGACCAACAACTACGTATACCTCTATCTATCCACTGCAGAGGGCGACGGCACGAAGAATGCCGTTATTCGGTATACCTATGCAAACGAAACCCTTACGAAAGACAAAGACATCATCGCGAACATTCCGGGCGCTCTGTATCACGACGGCGGCCGATTGGAGTTCGGTCCGGACGGTAAGCTGTACATAACGACCGGTGATGCGACGCGAGGTACGCTCGCCCAGAACAAAAATTCGCTCGCCGGAAAAATTCTTCGATTGAACGACGACGGCACCGTGCCGTCTGACAATCCGTTCGGTACCGCCGTGTGGTCATACGGGCACCGCAATCCGCAGGGACTCGCATGGGATTCCAGCGGTCAGCTGTGGGAATCAGAGCACGGGCCGACCGGTGAAGACGGTCGCTGCTGCCATGACGAGATCAATAAAATCGAGGCCGGGGGTAACTACGGATGGCCGGACGTGATCGGAGATGAAACAAAGGCGGGAACAATCGGGCCGGTCCTGCAGTCAGGCGATGATACCTGGGCGCCCGCAAGTCTCATGTATTGGAACGGGTCACTGTACTTTGGTGCACTGAAAGGCACGGCACTGATGCGCGCACCATTCTCCGGCGGAACCGTCGTTCGTACCGAACGTACACTCAGTGATACGTACGGCAGAATTCGAACCGTCCGTGTCGGGCCCGACCGCATGTTCTATATAACGACGAGCAATACGGACGGCCGCGGACGAGCACTCCCGATCGACGACCGCATCGTGCGCGTCGATCCGTCATCGCTGCGGTAGTCAGCGCTCTTTCCACTCCGGATCCATACGGACGAGCAGCTCATCGGCTCGCAACGGCTCCGCCATAATGGCGAGCACTGTTTTTTCCATACGCATACTTTGCGACCCCTTTACCAGCACTACGTCACCCGCCTTCAAATCTCCGGCGAGCTCGATGCCCGCGCGCTCAGCCTCGTTCATTTCGTATTGCATGATCGATGACTCCTTCATTCCCGCGTCAAGCGCACTCTCTGCGATTAGGCGTGCGCGGAATCCGACCGTTTTCAACAGATGCGCCGTTTCCGAAACACGCTGCCCTACATGTTTATGTGCCTCGGCTGAGTACCGACCGAGTTCGAGCATATCGCCCAACACGGCGATTCGGCGCTTTGCCTTGACCGATTTCAGTGTATCCAGAGCAGCCAAAACCGCTGCAGGCGACGAATTGTACGTGTCGTCGATAATAACCGAGCCTTTCAACCCCGGCAGTATGCGCACGCGACCCGGCGGCGGGTCCCAGGTGAGCAGGCCCGCGGCAGCGGTTTCGGCCGACACACCAATCGTTTCCGCTACAGCAAGTGCTGCAGTGGCTGCATATACCCTCGGGCGTCCGAGCGCGTGATACACAGCGATCGGTACCGAGGTTCCCTTTCGCATTACCTTGAACTGCATGCCCGCCGGTACGTTGTTCTCGTACAAAATCGAGTCATCAAATGCGGCGTACGAATTATGCTGATCAAACCCGTAGGTCAAAGACGTGCCCTTGAACGAGTTCTGCAGCATTCGCATGCGCGCCTCATCACCATTGAGTATCAGCGTACCGCCCGGTTTCAAATAATCGGCAAGCGCCCGCTTTTCTTTTAAGACCTCGCCGGGCGAATTGAAATACTCCACGTGGACGGGAATATCCGGAACACCCGTTATGATCGAGATGTCGGGACGAAGCCAGGCCGCGATTTTGCGTATATCGCCAGGCCGATCCGCGCCCACCTCGAGCACGAGCCATTTGGGATACGTTGCGGAAAAGATGACCGTGAATCCGTGCAGAATATTGCCCGCCCACTTCCACGGATCGTTCCACCCGCTCTCGAGCCCCAGGATCGTAAGCGGTACGCCGAGTTCGCTGTTAAAGCTTTTGGCACTTTTTCGCACATGCAAACTACCCGAGAGTGCCGCATAGATTGCGTCCTTTGTGGTGGTTTTACCGACGGAGCCGGTCACCGCGACGACGTGCGGCTTATGACGCGCAAGCACGGCACGCGCTTCGACGGTCAGAATAAATACGACAAGAGAACGCAGAAACTTCACCATAGGTATGTATCGTATCATCACCGATCAGGCGGGATGTTGTAATAATTTATCAGGAATTTTGCCAGATCATCGAAGGGCTGTGCAAGTGTAGCCGATGCAAATTCGGCACCGTGCGGTTCAACAGTGAACAGGAATACGATGAGCTTCGGATCCTGCGCAGGAAAATATCCGAAAAACGAGTGTAGATAGCGATCTTCGTAGTACCCCTGTCCGGGGACCGCGATCTGAGCGGTACCCGTTTTTGCGGCGATCGAGTAGTGCTCCATCTTGTACTTGCCTTTTACGAGCGCATCGTCAAAGACTTCGGTAAGCATGACGCTGACTGTGCGCGCGGTCTCGGGCTTGAGCACGGCAACAGATGACGATGCTTCGATCTCACGCGTGAGTCCGCTTGCGTAGCGAACGGCCGTTACCACATGAGGATTCGGCAACATACCGCCGTTTGCAAGCGCTGACAGCGCACGGGTCATTTCTATCGGCGAAACCGACACTCCCTGTCCGAACGACGCCGCTGCATAGTTCACATCCGGACCGTGCCCTTCGCCGAGTGTCGATATATCGCCGGTTACTTCATTCGGCAGATCAATGCCGGTTTTATCGCCGAACCCGTACGCGCGCATGTACTGCGTGAACGTCGGATGTGTCATTTTGTCCGCGATGAACGTGACTCCCAGGTTGAGTGATTGATTGAGAATCTCCTGCATCGGCACCGTATTACGAGCTTTGTGGTCAAAGTTACAAATCGTTTTCGTGCTTCGCTCTATACAGCCGGCGTCGTGGTAGGTGGTCGCGGTCGTGATAGCTCCTGAATCTATGCCGGCCGCGACCGTGAGCGGCTTCATGATGGAACCCAGCTCGTAGCGACCCTCGATGAGCGGATTGCCGAACACGGCCGGGTCCTCGACGGTGTTATACGAATTCGGATTAAACCCGGGGCGCATCCCGATCGCTCGGATTTCTCCGGTGTGCGGATCCATAACAATCCCGCCCGCGATCTTCGGTGTATAGGTCTTCATGACGCCATCGAGCACTTTTTCGAGCTCTGCTTGAGCCGACGGCTCGATCGATGTGATGATGTCGCCCTGGCGACCCGAAACATCGTGACTCAATAACGCACCCACGTTTGCAAAGATCTCCGCAAACGGATTCACGTAGAGCCCTGTCGCTCGCTCGATCAGTGTCGTCTCGTACGCGCGCTCAAGTCCGTAGACGCCCACCTTCTTATCTCCCTTGTAGCCCACGAATCCGATCGCCTGCGCGGCAAGCTCTCCTCCCGGATAGGTGCGCCACTGATCCTGTACCAGCAGCACACCTTTGAGCTTCAGTGCGCGTATCTTTTTTGCCGCCTCATCAGTCACACGGAACGCGACCTCTTCGTACGGATCATCTGTCTTTTTAACACTTGCGTCATACCGCTCCCGGTCAATTTTTGTGATCCCGTTCATCGCGTTGTACGCGGCAACGGGATGCTCGATGTCGGCCGGCGTAATAGCAATACGGTAGCCCGACTGCATTACGGCAGCTGCAACGTATGCCCCGTCCTTCGTCGTAAAATAAATATTTCCGCGGTTCACCGTGTCGGGACTCTGCTCCACATATTGTGAGGTCGCACTGCGGCGATACGCCTCCCCGCGAGCAATCTGCAACACGTAGAGACGCGCAATTAAAAAAACCGCAACTACCATGAAAAAAACGCCGATCAGGCGTGTGCGAAATGCGATGTTATTTTTCATAGCGCGCACTGCTAAATAGCATTGCGCTCTATTGTATCAGCCGTTTCAGCCGCCGCAGTCGCGCCCGGTCGATACACATAGTCGGTCCCGCCCACCTGCGAGAGTCCGAGGGACTCGCCGGTCTGAGGTGTCACGGCTGCAGAGAGGTCGAAATACTGCTTTTCCAACATGGCTATCGAGCTCTGCAAAGCGACACTGGAGCGAGACGCTTCTTTACGGGCAATGATGTTCAGGACGGATGCGCCGACAAAGTACAGGTAGCCGCACAAAATTATACCTAGCAGCGCAAACAAAACACGGAATGCGACCCGCTCAAACGAATATTCAACTGACAATGCTGCTATGTGTTTGTTCATATTTTTTCTATCACGCGCAGCTTAGCGCTGCGTGAACGGGGGTTGTCTGTTACCTCCCGCTCGCTTGGCGTGACGGGCCGACGAGTGACAAGTGTTCCCTGTCCTTCGCGAGCCCATTCTGCAAAGCGATGCTTTACGATCCTGTCTTCTGAGCTGTGAAATGAAATAATCGCAATACGACCTTTCGGGCTGAGCAACGACCACGCGGCGTCCATACCAGCTCGAAGTGCCCCAAATTCATCATTGACCGCAATGCGGAGCGCCTGAAACGACTTTGTAGCCGGATGAATCTTCCCGTGCCGATATGCAGCCGGTACCGCCGACTTGATGATGTCGGCGAGCTGCCGCGCCGTCTCGATACGCTTTTCTGCACGCTCACGAACGATACGCTCTGCGATGCGTCGCGAGTACCGCTCTTCGCCGAATCCGTACAAGACGTCGGCGATCGATTCCTCGGACCAGTCGTTGACGATAGTCCCCGCCGTGAGCGACTGCTCTTTGGCATAGCTCATCGTGAGCGGTTCATCGGATTGAAACGAAAAACCGCGTCCTGCGCTCAGCTGGAATTGCGACCAGCCGAGATCAAGCAGCACCTTATCAACGGACCGCACCTGCACACTTGCAAGCGCATTCTTCAGATTTCGGAAGTTGTCGTTGATAAGAAGCACGGTCGGCCCGTCGCCGGTAAGGGGGACGGGCGAACCGAACTCTCTGGGAGCGTGAGCATCCGCCAACATATCGCGAGCGCGGCTGACAGCATCTATATCGGCGTCGACCCCGATTAGGGTGCCGCCCTCGCCTAGCTGCTTCGCGATTGCGAGCGCATGTCCCGCGCCCCCCAGCGTGCCGTCTACGACGACATCGTTTCTTTTGAGCGACAGATATTCCACTGCCTCATGTAAAAGAACCGTTCGATGCCCATCGGAGGTTCGAGCTCCTGATGATGACGGCATCGGGTTGCTGGAGGATTGTGAGCGTCGCGTGCGCATGACTATCAAAATTCCTCCAGCAGCCCGAAGCCACCGTTGTCTAGAGAGCGCCGATCTCACCGAGTTTTTCGGCAAGAGCGTCGGCCTGCTTCTCTATACGGGCTTTGTAGGTGTTCCAGCGTTCCGCATCCCAGATCTCGACTCGATCTGAAACTCCAGCAAAGACGACGTTCTTTTTCAAACCTGCAAACTGTGTCTGATGTGCAGGTATGAGAACGCGTCCGGCAGCGTCGACCTCGACCTCTGCGGCACCGGAAAGAATGAAGCGGTTGAATCCTCGTGTATCAGCTTGCGCGAACGAGAGGTCCTGCAGTTTTGCCGCCACCTTCTCCCAGTCCTTGCGTGAGTACACGAACAAACAGTTATCGAGTCCGCGCGTCATCACGACCTTTTTGCCGAGACCTGTGCGAAAGGACTTCGGAAGCGAAATGCGCTTCTTTTCATCCAGACTGTGTTCGTACTCGCCGATATACATAGGGTTTCAATCACTCATTCCGTGGATCGGACCGAAATGTCCTTTTCCCACTTTTTCCCACTGAATAAGAGTATATACCACTATACCCCACCCCATCACAGTTATCCACACGAACAAAAACTGCTCGCGCGTAATCAAAAAGCCCCGGAATCCGGGGCTTTTATCAGTGAACAGAAGGATCACGATTCGACGAACAAATCGGTCTTGAGCATGAACTTTACACCGCTCTCGACGGCCAGTCCCTCGTGCGGAACTGTGTGTCGGAAGAGGTACGCGTCGCCCGGCGCAAGCTGATCACTCAGATGAATGCCGCGAAACAATGTTTCGCCGCCGGCGTAACCGCTGTTCAGACATACGAGCACGCTGTACCTCGCGACCGAGCCGTTCGGGCCGTCGAAATCATCGTCGGTGTGCTCGGGCACGGCGCCTGTTCCGCCGGCAAGACGGTAGACGCGCATCATCTCGTCGATTGCGATCGGACGATCCGGAGCAATGGCTACGGCGTCGACCTTGCCGAGAATCTTGAGCGCGACAAGCGGCAATCGGACGTCTTTGCGGGCCTTGATTCCGTGCCCTTCATCGTCGTGATGCGTTCGCGCACCACTGTGTGCACACAGCATCGCGCACTCATTCGGCGACAGCACGGAACGCAGCACATGTACGCTACTCATGACGGATACGGCAGCCTTGCGACGGATCGGCAGAATAACAACACCCATTGCAACCTCCCTATGAATCAGCACCTACCATGCCACAGCTTGGATATGTGAGCAAAACGTTACTTGAGTTCAAACCCGAACAGGCGCTCGAGCGCATTGAGCGATCCGGGCACCACATTGAAAATGATCGGCAGCGCAAAGAGAACGTACGCTGTGTGAATGGATACGAACGCGACCCCGATTCCGATAAGCGTAAAGAGCGGCGTGATCATCTGACGGATCTTTGCCTGCTTGATGAGTCGAGACGATACCTCGGTGGTATCGATTTCGTCGGAGGAGAGCGCGTAATTGAAGATAACCACATTCAGGACGCCGATCAGGAACACATTGACCCCGTACACCGCAACCGCAAGCGGAATGTCCCGATAGATGTCGAGCACTCGTGCGGAAAACGGAATAAGCGAGATGAGCGCGAGATACGTGAGGTTCAGGATCACGAGTACGCGGTTAATATTTTTTGCAAAAACAGAATACAAAAAATTGTGACCGATCCAGAACATGGTAAGCACGACGAAACTCAGAAAGAATTCCTCAAGCGTCGGGACGAGCTCTATCAGCGCTCGCGCAAGTGATGCCGATGTCTTGATCGCTTCGGTATCCGGGATCTTTACATCAAACACGAGCAGCGTGAGCACGATTGCAAAAAGGCCGTCGGATAGATTTTCGAGCCGGGTTTTGTTCATAGCGGATATACTAGCAAATTTTCATGTATGTGGGTCATATGCAGTTTATTTGTGGGTCACCGATAATTTCCTCGCCGCCGCTCGGAAATTTCTCTGACCACGGCTCGCCCGTTTTGCGTGCTCGCAAAACATGGCTCCGCCCGTCCACAAACCGAAAAAGTCTGCCGCAGGGCAGTTTTTATTTGTGGGTCACAGATAATTTCCTCGCCGCCGCTCGGAAATTTCTCTGACCACGGCTCGCCCGTTTTGCGTGCTCGCAAAACATGGCTCCGCCCGTCCACAAACCGAAAAAGTCTGCCGCAGGGCAGACTTCTTCGTGTTTGTGGACCATACCGGAATCGAACCGGTCACCTCTTCCATGCCATGGAAGCGCTCTACCAAATGAGCTAATGGCCCGTAACGCGGACCATCGTATCAAAAAGTATCGCGAATGCTAAATCGCCTGGGGGTCTGTTATCGCCGGCGGATGTGAAAGGCACTGTTTCAGAGCGTCGGATTCGGTCCAGCCGCACTTTCCGCTCGCCTGAATTTCGCACGTCGCCTCGCGATAGCATGCATACTCCGGTCGAAACTCGCAGGTAGAAACACCGCCGCCGTTCGCGGCCTCTTCGGCCGAAATACAGAGCTGCATCGAACAGCCGGACACGGCACAGCCGTTCGCCACACTACCCGTTTGCGGCGGCGGCATGTGCGATACCGTTTGTGCATCATTGGTGAATGTGCGGCCGTCAGGGGTTGCGCACTGTTCCGGAGACGATTCCATGATGGGATAGCCGGCACTCTTACATTCCTCAAACGTGGAGATGGCGTACATCTTTTGCTGCTTGGCAATGTTTGAAAGCGAGAGCATAAGCCCCGCGATAAGCGCGAGCACGACCGCGAGACCTAGGAGCATGGGAATACTTGTCTGCTTGCGCGGAGTATCGTTATCCATATACGTATTGTATCAGACGTAGTTTTTTGGAGCTTCTTTCCGAAGCCGCTATAATCCCGCGTACGCACCATGACTTCCCCCGTCGGAGGACACGGCGCGACCCATCTCCGGATGGAGAGTACGCACCTTTAGCTCAGTTGGTTAGAGCGTTCGATTCACATTCGAAAGGCCTCAGGTTCGAATCCTGAAAGGTGCACAGAAAACCTGCCCTGCGGCATGCTTTCCGGCCGGCGCAGGCAGGAGCGCTGTGAGCCCGGCAGGGCGAACCGCGTGGCGGGGTCGCGAACATTATTGAGCGGCGGCAAGATAATTATTCGTGACCACTCGATGTTTTCCTGCTAGGATACGTGGCGATGAGATTTTTTGTCGGGCTCGTCGAGCCGGCAAGCTTCTCTGGAATCTTTTTGCCGGGCTGTCCGGCTTGCACATTGCAGATCAGTAAAGTCTTTTAGCCGGGCTGTAGTATACCGGTAGTACGCACGCTTCGGGTGCGTGTAGACTGGGTTCGATTCCCAGCAGCCCGACCAAAAGACTGTACTGTAGTGCGTGTAGACGGGTCGTGCGGCGCTACGCGCGCTCGCGCCTCACCCTGCAACTCGACACGAAAGATTCCTGAGGCCCGACAAAAGATCTCATCGATAATGCGGGCTGTAGTATACCGGTAGTACGCATGGCTGGGGGTCATGTAGACCGGGTTCGATCCCCGGCAGCCCGACCATAATCCTCCGAAACGTACGCCGGGAATCTCCGGGTTCGAGTCACGCATCATTCGCTGCTGCGAATGTGCGCGACCCCGACTCGCGCCGCCGCGCTCCGTCTCTTGCGCCCTTCCCGAGCCAGGGCGCAAGCCCGGCAGCCCGACAATTTGACTAACCGCCAATAGTGTGGCTATATAGCGCTCTATGGTTATCGTACCCATATGGATGCGCGTGATTCTCGCCGCCGGCATCTGCTTCGCCTCCGGCGCTATTGCCGCGCTGTATATGACCAGTCAGTCGCTTGGCTACTTTGGATCGCTTGATCGTCCCCTCCTGTTTGCAATGCCGATACCGGTCATCTTTTTTGCACTGGTTGTTACCTACGCAATCATTTCGATCGCATCGGCACTCATGTGGATCCACGATCCGCGCCCGTGGGATTTTCGCGGCTGGGTTCCGTTGTTTTTTACACACCTGCTTGTACAGGTGGGATGGCTCATACTCCTATTCGCATACAACGTCGTATTTGTCGCGATGCTGATGGCCTTCGTACTCGCGACCTATGTTTTTATATTGACGGCAGCGGCGTGGGAGCGCAGCAAGATCGCGTTTTGGCTTTTGCTCGTATATCTCGCATGGACGCTCTACGCGCTCGGCATGAACATCGCCGTCTGGGGAGTTAACTAGCATTGTGGGCCACAAATATTTTAGTCGCCGTCGCGACTAAAATTTTCTGACCACGGCGCGCCCGTCCACAAACCGAAACAGTCTGCCGCAGGGCAGGTTTTTATTTGTGGGTCACCGATAATTTCCTCGCCGCCGCTCGGAAATTTCTCTGACCACGGCTCGCCCGTTTTGCGTGCTCGCAAAACATGGCTCCGCCCGTCCACAAACCGAAAAAGTCTGCCGCAGGGCAGACTTTTTCGTGTTTGTGGACCTATCGAGAATCGAACTCGAGACTGTGCAATGCGAATGCACCGGTATACCACTTACCTATAGGCCCATCGACGTGAAAATATACCACTCTCCGATCGAAACAAAAAGCGTAACAACAAAAACCTCCGCTTTCGCGGAGGTGTTTGTTATTTAATGTTGACAATCTTGTACTTCTGCTGACCTTTCGGGGTCTCGAACGAGAACGTGTCTCCCTTTTTCTTTTCCATCAGTGCGCTGCCAAGCGGTGAGAGGTGCGAGATCTTTCGCTCCTGCATGTTTGCTTCTGCGGAACCGACGATCTCATAGGTGTGTTCGTCTTTCTCTCCCTGCTTCTGGATCGTAACGAACGATCCGAGGGAAACGGTATTGCCCTTCGTGTGCTCGATAATCCGTGCGTGAGAGAGCTGTTCCTCGATAACGCGGATGCGGTCTTCGGTCGCAGCCTGAAGGTTGCGCGCCTCTTCATACTCCGCATTTTCAGACAGATCCCCGAGTGAACGCGCGTATTCCAACTGCTCCGCAATCTCCCGACGGCGGATGGTCTTCAAGTGCTCCAACTCTCCGGTCAATTCGTCGAACTTCTCCTTGCTCAAGTAGTTTGTTTCTTCTGCCATATTTGGGTTGCGCGCATTATACAGGAGAACCTCAGGGCGACAATGTGGGAAACTTTTGCCGTCTACCGCACGTATTCGGGATGATGCTCCATTAGCCAGTAAAAGAACGGCTGCAGGCCCGGGGCGGCGCCCGAGGCAGTGTGCGCCGGCGCTTTTTCGAGCACCACTGCGTAGGCATATTTCGGGTCATCAGCAGGCCAGAAACCGACCGACCACGAATTCATGTATTCGTTATGCGAGCCAAGTTGTGCGGTACCTGTTTTTGCAGAGATCTGTATGCCGGCAATATTCAGCGCTTTGACGGTGGCGTCGGGCCGGTCAGATATAACAGCCATACGCATACCTTCGCGGGCCACTTTGAAATACGACTGCGCAATATCGAGCTCTCGGAACTCGGGCGTTGATGACGCTATGAGCTGCGGCTTCAGTAACTTTCCGCCGTTGGCTATCGCGGCCGTAAACCGCACAGCCTGCAACGGTGTGATCTGGAATCCGAACTGACCGATGGACGTATGGTACGTGTTGCCGAGTCGCCACGGATCATTCGCACCGAATACTTTTTCTTTCCATTCGGGCGTCGGAATGATGCCCTCTACCTCCCCCTTCAGATCAATGCCCGTCTTTTCCGCCATACCGAAGAGCCGTGCATACTGATCGATCTTTGATATCCCGAGACCTTTTTGTCCCCCGAATCCGCCCCCGATCGTGTAAAAGTATTCGTCCGAGGATACGGCGATCGCCGTGCGCATATCGACCCAGCCGTGCACCGTCCAGTCGCGATAGATCGACGGCTGATCCGGATTGTACGGATTCGGAATCACGATCTTGCCGGTCGAGAGGATGCCTTTGTCCGGAGAAATGATCCCTTCCTGCAGCGCGGCGATGGCAAATACAGGCTTCACGATCGAACCGGGAGTATAGAGGCCGCCGACCGCGCGATTGAGCATGGGGGCACGCGCGCTTTGCGACGCAATGCGCACGGTATCTTTATCTCCGTCAGTGAATGCTTGGTTGTCGTACTCCGGAAAACTGGTAATCGCCAGCAGCTCTCCCGTTCTGACGTCCATAATGACCGCCGCGCCGCCTTTAAAACCCATCGTCTCTGCATGCTTCGAGAGTATCTGATTCAGCTGACTCGTTACGTCAGCATCGACGGACAGGTGCATGTCCTCGCCGTGGAGAGCCGGAGAAACAATGTTTTCGCGCTCGATGGTCCCGAGCGCATCGGCTTCGATCATGCGGCTGCCGTTCACGCCGGCGAGTCGCGAATCGTATGCAAGTTCGATACCGGAAACACCGGAATATTCCTCGCGCCACCACTCTCCCTTGGCGTCCGCTTTCGGATACTGCACAAATCCCAGCAGGTGCGACATTCCCGGACGCGACGTGTATTTTCGGAACGCGTAGGTCGCACCCTCTTCCACATCGGTAATCGGACTCGTCGAGGCATTGGTTGCGGATATGCCGTCGCGGATCGACTCGGTCGTGGTTGAAACGTCGAGCGAGGCTTCATTCCACGCGAGTTCGCGGCCCGCGCGATCGTATACGATGCCGCGGGTTGCAAAAATGACCGAGCGCGACAGCGTGTTGTTGACTGAAATATTTTCGTAGGTCGCGCCCTGTGCGATCTGCAATGAGAACGCACGGTATCCGAATACAAGGGACACGAGCATGAATACCGCGCCGACCGCGAAGATTGCCCGGTTTGCCACCGGTCGTTCTACCCTGCCCTCAAAGGAGGCTGCATTGAAATCCGGAAGGTTCGTCGAATCCAAAAATATCTCTTCGGGCGCTATCTCATGGATCTCGCGCAGTTTCTTTCGTCGTCGGCCGAACATGTACCTACTATACGCGCAAAATGAGCGGCTTCAATTCATGAAAGAAATTCCATGCGAAGCGGTTCAAAACCCCAGACGATAACAAGCGATACGATGGTGCAGAGCGGGAACATCGTCCACAACGTGTCGTGCGGTAGCCACAGGAGATCAAGCATTGCTCCCAGCACAACCGCTTCGATCGCGCGGTATCTGATTGAAAGCACGACGATACACACGGCAGTCACCCAGGGAGACAAAAAAACCGCCCCGATAAGGCCGATGACCGAGACGAGCGAGCGGAACAGGATCATGGTGACGGTATGATGTATACGAAACGCATCGTTGAAAGATTTACCGGCAGGACGATGTACACCTTTTGCTCCGCGGTCGTCGATATCTCTTCGACCCTGCCGACCATACCGACGGGATGCCCGCCGAGTACCGGCGATGTGACCGTGTCACCGACTTTGATATCGATACCGCGGGGCACGGACACGCGCGCATTGCCCCCTCCTTCGCCTACCGCTGATGCCGCGGCATTTCCGACGACGATATCGACGGTTGCGCCTGCCTGAAATGCGGCCTTTACCAGCGTGCGCGACTGTCCAACATCGGCAACACGTCCGACAACGTATCCGGTTTCGCTGAGCACCAGATCGCCCGGCGCAATCGCGTCATTGACGCTCGCGGCGACGGCAAAAGTTCCGTACGGCGACGCATGATAGGAAGAAACGACCGGCGCAGTCACACCCGGAGCTGATTCGGTAAAGTGCACCATTGAACGGAGTGTTTCGTTCTCTTGCCGGAGCGCATCGTACGCTGCCGCGCGCTCACGAACACTCGTGAGTTCCTGCGTGAGTCGTACATTCTCGGCTGCAAGCGTACTGTTGCGCGCAAATACACCGCTTCCCGTGACGGAGGCACCCGCACGGTGAACACCAGTCCAGATCTGCGATGCGACGCTTCGCACAAAATTACGGAACGGACCGCCAAGCAATGCATCAAGTCCGAATATAAGAACGATGAGTATCGAGGCGAACAGCAGTCGGCTGCGCTCGCGCGGTGCACCGTACAATCTGCGATGCGAAAGATCCTGCCGCACCATAGGCTAAAAGCTGCTGTCCGTCGGAAGCAGTTCGTCGTCGGAGCGAAGAAGCGCCTCTCCGTAGAGATCCATATCATTGAGAATGATCGAGGTTCCCCGCACGACTGCCGTGAGCGGATCAGATGCGACAGTAACGGGAACACCGAGATTGCGCGAGAAATATTCAGGCAGTCCCCTGATCAGGGCGCCGCCGCCCGCCAGATAAATGCCCCGCTGCATGATGTCTCCGACAATCTCCGGCGGCGTAGATTCGATGACCTCTTTAATCGAATCGACGAGTTCTTCAATTGAGTGTCCGATCGCATTTCGGATGTCCTGATCCGAAATCATAATCTCGCGCGGAAGCCCGGTCACAAGGTCGCGGCCGCGAATGATTGCTTCGATACGATCCCGATTCAGCGCAACGGACGCGATCGCGATCTTGATCTCCTCGGCAGTCTTGTCTCCGATGAGCATTTTAAATTCGTTTCTGATGTGCGAGACGATATCCGCATTAAAGCGGTCGCCCGCAACGCGGACATTGCGTGCTGTTACGAGACCGCCGAGCGAAACGATACCGATATCTGTCGTGCCGCCGCCGATATCAACGATCATGCTGCCCGTGGGTTCATGGATCGGCAGCTCAATGCCTATCGCGGCCGCGAGCGGCTCTTCAATAATATGCACTTCACGGGCACCGGCCGCGCGAGCAGCATCACGCACCGCGCGCACCTCGACGGAGGTGATGCCGGAGGGTACCCCGACCGCGACGCGCGGACCGAGAATCTTTGTCTTTCCCCCTTGCGCTTTATCAATGAGATACGACAGCATTTCCGACGTGACCTCGAAGTCCGAAATGACTCCGTCCACGACCGGCTGGACTGCCTGGATGTGCGACGGAGTGCGGCCGAGCATGTCCTTTGCGACCTGTCCGACGGCAACCACCTGCCCCGTCTTGGTGTTCACCGCAACAATGGACGGTTCATTTATGACGATGCCGCGGCCTCGCACATACACGAGCGTATTTGCAGTACCGAGGTCGATACCGATGTCATGCGAAAAATACCCGAGTACTTTATTTTTGAATTGCCGAAACGGTTCCATGGTGTCTCATTCGCGTCTGTTATTCGGTAAGATGCTCGATCACTTTGCTGTCTGCGAGGAAGGACGACGTGCCGGTCTTTCGGTCGGTCACTTCGACGCCGCCCTGTGCCATTGTCTTTTCGGACACGACGAGGCGCGTCGGAATCCCGATCAACTCCGCGTCAGCGAACTTCTCGCCTGCACGCAGGTCACGATCGTCAAATAACACTTCGATGCCGTGCTCTACCAACTCGTCGTAGAGGCGATTCGCCTCAATAGCAACGTCCTCGTTGCCGCCGGAGATCATCACGAGATGAACAGCAAACGGAGCGACGGCTTTGGGCCACACGATTCCCTTCTCGTCGGAGAATTTCTCAACGAGCACGCCCATGAGTCTCGTGATACCGATTCCGTACGAACCGATCCAAATCGGCGTGTCGTTTCCTTCGGCGTCCTTTGCTGAAAGTCCGAGATCGGTCGCTTTCTGCTGTCCGAAGTTAAAGATATTACCGACCTCCGCCGTGTTCACTTTTTCAAGCTCATCGCGCGACACACCGAGATCCTTGAGCGTCTCATCGTTCAGGACCTCTTCATTGATTGCAATACCCTTGGCACGATTAATGTATGTGATGTCCTCGCCCGCCTCACAGACGGTCTGGAATTCATGGCTGAACTTCGTGAATGCGCCGCCCGCCGCAAAGGTGATGTACGTATCGTCTCCGATACCCAATCGCTTGAACACATTCATATATGCCGGCTTCGTCGCTTCGTAGTACGCGAGGTGCGTTTTCTCGTCGGCATTGAACGAGTACATATCTTTCATGACGAATTCGCGACCGCGCATGATGCCCGACTTCGCACGTTTTTCGTTGCGAAGCTTTGTCTGGAACTGATAGACCGAAATCGGCATATCCTTGTAGCTCGATATGTAGTTCTTCATCATGTCTCCGATCGGCTCTTCGTGAGACCAACCGAACCCGACCTCGCCCCCGTCTTTCAGTTTTGATTTGAACCACACATCAACCGTTTCGTCGTCCCAGCGATGTGTGCGCTCCCACAAATCCTTACGCTGCAGCGCAGTCATAATTATTTCTTGCGAACCGATTGCATTCATTTCTTCCCGCGCAATCTGTTTTATTTTTTCTAGCACACGCAGCCCGAGCGGCAAGTACGCATACACACCGGCCATCTCCTTATGAATATACCCGGCACGAATGAGCAGCTGTGCGTTTTTTGCGACCTCGTCCTTGGGCGCCTCTTTGCGGGTTTTGGTGAAGAGCTGAGATTGGCGCATAGAAAAGCAGTAGCGCACATAGTATCAGACACGGGCGCGCGGGCAAAAATAGCGAGGAATTTCGTGATGATTGCGACATGAAGGCGCATCTTGCCGCAAGCGGTAAATGTTGGTACAGTTTCCCCGACTTGCAGCTCTCGTGTGCAGATAGGTATCGCCCCGGCGACGAGCACACGGGCTGCAAATACGTTCATTTCGTTTTCCGGAAATCACAGAGATGATCACATGACCAGTTGGAGAGATGACGCCCACATGCAAACCATGCAGCAAGGCGGTACACGCAGTGTGTCGAAAGACGAAGCCGGCGTTATCCGTCGCTCGCAGCAGGAACAGCAGGAGCAACTGCAGCAGCAACAGCAGTCGCAGCATCGCAGCCCCGCTCACGAAGAGCAGCAGCGCAGCCAACAGGTACAAATGTGACGACGCTACTCGTTCGGGTAGCTGAATCGTCTCTCTGAGAGGAAGACAGTCACAGCGGTCGGCTTCGGTCGACCGCTTTTTTTTATGCAATCAATCGTGCGATGTCGTGATACGTCACGGTGACCATAAGCATGATCACGAGTGCGAGCCCGATCGCATTCACCAACTGCACCGCAATCTTCGGCGCGCGCTTTCGCAGGACCGCTTCAATGCCGACAATAAGCAACCGGCCACCGTCGAGCGCAGGAACCGGAATGAGGTTGATGATCGTGAGATTCACTGAAATGAACGCAGCGAGCGACAGGACGTAGCCCCACCCGTTGCTTGCAGCTTCACCGACGGCTGAGACAAGGCCGACAGGTCCGACGACGTCGGTGAGATCCGGCTTGCCATGAATCGCCTGAGAAACA
This sequence comes from uncultured Candidatus Saccharibacteria bacterium, assembly GCA_964512835.1. GTDB lineage: Bacteria > Patescibacteriota > Minisyncoccia > Phycocordibacterales > UBA2100 > UBA10103. The sequence goes on from CAZELA010000001.1 coordinate 538,958, forward strand.
ATCGTGGTGAGACCCTGCCACACAACGACGAATGTATCCGCCGTTCGGGAAAGACCCGCCTGCATCGATCGGGAGAATCCCATTGATTCCGTTTCCGCGAGTAACAGACCCATGCCGACTGCCGGCCGACCTTCGCTACCCGGTATGATCGCGTGCGCGGGCCGCATGATCCCCGTCTTCAACTGCCCCTCATGAATAAATGAGACTTCGATTTCCTTGCCGGCACGAGAGCTCACGAAATCCGACACCGCCTCCGGAGTGAGGTCAAAGACAACAGCCTCACCTTCTCGAACGTTGGCGATTTCGTCGCCGATCTTGAGACCTGCGGCATCGGCCGGGGAGGCCGGCACAACCTGAGAAACGATCAATTGCGTGTTCTCCCCCCGCACATCCACCGGATGCAGCACCCCTACCATATATGCACCGCTAAACAGTACCCACGCAGCGAGTGCGTTCATCGTCACTCCGGCCACAAGAATAACCGCTTGTTTCCATCGGGGCGCGTCAGAGAAGCTGCCGTGACCATGCTCTTCCTCTTCGCCGAAGAGACGGACGAATCCGCCGAACGGTATCCAATTAAGCGTGTATTCGGTACCGCCGAACCGACCGAACAAAAAAGCGCGCGGCGGGTATCCGACGCCGAATTCCTCTACCTTTACACCGAATAGTTTAGCGGCGATGAAATGCCCGAACTCATGCACCACTATGAGAAATACGAGTATCGCAATGACCAGGAGTGCGGTCATAGTTAGGACGTCATTTCAGTCTCTTTTGCATCGAATGCTTCCTCAAGCGCCTTATTGGTCTTGTCTACTCGCTCCTGCAGATCTTCTTTGAGCGCAAATTTATCGTCTTCGGTGAGCGTTCCCTCCCGTTCCCGCTCTTGGATCACCTTCCACGATTCATCACGTGCGAGTCGAACCGACGTCCGGGCCTCTTCGAGCTTCTGTTTTGCAAATTTAACGAGTTCTGTGCGTCGCTCGCCGGTCAATTCCGGGAATGTGACACGAACCGACGAGCCGTCGGATGCGGTGCCGACACCGAGATTAGCCGCGGTGATCGCTCGCTCTATGTCTTTGATGAGCGACGGATCATACGCACCGATCCTGATAGATCGGGCGTCTTCGACGGAAATATTCCCGACCTGTTTCAGGGGTGTCATGGACCCGTATGCCGAGACTTGAACGTTGTCCAAAATCGCCGGCGTCGCGCGACCGGTACGCAGCCCGCGATATTCCTTTTGCAACCACTCGATTGCAGCTTTCAATTTTTCGTCAACCGGTTTGAAATCGTAGTCCATAGAATATTTGATTAATTGGGATTATATCATCGGGTCAATAAATAAGTACTAACACAAAAGAGCCACCTGCTCTAAGAGCGGTTTTAACAACGAGCCCTTATCTCCCGCATATGCGCGCGCACGATACACCGCATCGATGCCCTGTCGCGCATTGTTCATGGGTTTCAGCATGCGCTCCAGCGATGAAAGGAATGTGATGACGGCGGCAATATCGCGTTTATCGTCTTCGTCTTTCTCGAGCAGGGGCTTCAGCATCTCAATGCGCTCCCGGGGGGACGCTTTGAGGAATGCGGATGCGGATACAACGGACTGCTCCTGGTTCGGCAGTTCGATCATCTGCGCGCGGGAACGGAGCGTCGGCAAAAGCGCCGTCGGAGCTCCGGTCACCAGAAAGAAAAACGCACCTGCGGGCGGCTCTTCGAGAGTCTTTAGAAGCGCATTTTGTGCCTCTCCTGTTATGGCCGGAAATACGGCAATGAAAATGCGCTTGCCCTCACCGAGCGCGCGACCGTATGCACGAGCAGACAATTCCCGCGCCTCGTCGATACCGAAGTGACGATAGATGCGAACGTACGCGTCGGGATTGCCCTCAACCGATATGCCTTCAGCCAAAAGAAGGCGGTAGAGTTCCGGGAGACTCGCTTCTCCACCTCGTACCACGTATGTATTGCCAGCGAGCATAATGCGGATAGTATACTCCCCGTATGGCACAGCCCAACGACGTTGAAAAATTCGCGCTCAAGGTGACCCGCGGTGTCGGCTCGCCGGTCTCTATCGTTGTTCACTCGATCCTGTTCGTCGTGAGCTTTGTCGTTTCTGCGGCCGGGTGGATATCTCTGGATCGAATGCTTCTCATATTGACGACCATCGTGTCACTCGAAGCGATCTATCTCGCGATATTCATTCAGATGACGATCAACATCCAGAGCAAATCACTCGAGGCGGTTGAAAAAGACATCGACGAGATTCAAAAGGACGTCGAGGAGATCTCCGAAGACGTGGAGGAAATTCAAGAGGACGTGGAAGAAATTTCCGAGGACGTCGGAGAAATTTCCGAAGATGTTGATGAGATTCAGAAAGATGTCGATGAACTCCAGGAGGATGTGGAAGAAATTTCCGAGGACGTGGAAGAACTCTCCGAAGAGGATGCCGCGGCCATTCACGAGGAAGCGCAAGAAGATGCCCGAAAGGCCGAACAGAAGCGCACGCTCGAGACAATCCAAACCGACCTACGGAAACTCATGGAAGATATCGCAAAGCTCCAAAACAAATAAAAAAAGCCGGGCTCGCGCCCGGCTTTTGAGTTGCAAAGGATCGATCACGACTTCTCGTCGAAGAAGTCGGTGCCCATGCGTTGCCACATCTGGACGAGCGCCATGCCGCCTTCGCGATAGCGCCGATTCAGGAACGACAAGATCCACGCGGAATCCCCCGTCGGCTCCAGGCCATAGGTCTCCTTGAATCGCTTGGGAAACCACTCGAGCTTCGCACACTTCTCCTTCGAGTCGTCATCGCTGAATTCAGGGTCGTAGCAGAAATTCTCGTACCACTCCTGTGCGCCGGACGAAACGGGCGTCGCAAACGGTGTCGTGAAGAGGTAGATGTTTGCACTCAGCGTGTCGCGAACGAAGCCGTAAATCGCGAAGCGCTTGATGCTTTCTCGAATGACAGGTTTCGCGAGCGTGTAGAACGACGAAAGCGTTGCCGGATCGGACAGTGCCGATCTGATCAGCGGAAAGCGCTCTTCGTCGTCTTCGTTGCGGTCGACTCCAAGACGCTCAGCGAGCGTCTCGTACAAACGCGTGAACTTCGGACCGACGCCGTCCTTTTTGCGGACGACCTCGAGATTGAGCCCGCGAATGACGGAAAGCAGATCGCGGGAAAAATCAACAGCGCCGGCGAACTTCTTCTCCAGGCGACCGATCAGCGTCTTTTGTGCGTCGATGCAGTCCTGTGCGGAATACGACGACAGTTCACATTGGCGCGGCTCGGCAGCGTACGTTGCTCCCGAAAAAAGACACGCGCCGAACAGACCGATGATAGCGATGCGAATCATGACGATTCTCCTTGCTGCACACATCTACGATGTGTTTCCGGGCAATTTATGTCATGATTTTGCTCAACCGTCAATGTGTATGAAAAGCGGCTCAGTAGAGCCATTTATTGACTTTTTTAATATATATGGTACTATCCCGAATAGTTCAATCTCAGTCCATCAGGGAGACGGACAATGCTCGACTCGTCGTTTGTGGCGTCACAAGATCCGGAATCGCGTCATCAGGAGATCAAGATCGGCTGGATGTTGTTCATCCCGTCGTTCCTGCTGATCAGCGTTCCGTTCGCCTTCGTATTCGTCTATTCGCTCTACACCGGCCGCGACGAAAGTCAGCTGGTGATGCGGTTTTTGAACGAGTACCACGTGGCACTCTTCATTCCGCTCATCGCTGTGCTCGCGACGCTCGCCGCCTCGATCTATCTGGTCATCGTGAAGGACGTCATCCGCATCCTGAAGTACCGCCGCGAGCTCACTATCGCACGTCGCTACGACTTTGACGGCGCCCCGCTCTCGGACTCGAACACGACGGCCGCAATCCTCGTCGTCGGCACGCTTCTCGTCTTGAGCGCGATGATGTTCTTCCGAATCGGCGCCTAGCCGACCAACAACGGACCTTCCGCATACTCGCGGAAGGTCCGAAACACTTCTACACTTACCGCTTTGAAATGATCGCCTTCTTGTAGGTTTCCAAATGCTTCAGCGCCTCGCCCGTACCTTTAACCACACAAAACGGCGCATCCTTTGCCAAGCGCGCCTTTACACCGGTGCGGCGAAAAATCAACTCCGGCAGATTGCGTAGCTGAGACGAACCGCCGGTCATTGTAATGCCGTTATCGATGATGTCAGCCGCGAGTTCCGGCGGTGTTTCCTGCAGCACATCCTTGATCGCATTCACCATCGTGCGAAGTTCCTTGCCGATGGCCCGCACAACTTCGTTGGTACCGACTTCGATCGATCGAGGAAGGCCCGTGAGGTGATCGCGCCCTTTGACGAGCATGGTGAGCTCTTCCTCAACCGGGACAGCCGAGCCGATATGAATTTTCAGCTCCTCGGCCATCTTGTCGCCGATCGCGAGATTGGATGATTTTTTTATATAGTCGGCGATCGCTCGGTCGATGCGGTTGCCGGCGCACTTTACCGACGTCGAGGCGACGATGCCGCCGAGCGAAATAACGGCGACGTCGGTCGTCCCGCCTCCGATGTCGACGATCATGTGGCCACGCGCTTCGTAGATCGGAATGCCTGCACCGATCGCTGCGAGGATCGGCTCTTTCACGACGTATGCTTCACGCGCGCCTGCTTTCGTCGCCGCCTCAACGACGGCGCGGCGCTCTGTGGATGTAACACCCGCAGGCACCGAGACCATGACTTCGGGTCGGAAAAAGTTGTATTTACCGAGCGCACGGCGGATGAAGTATCGCAGCATTGCTTCGGTCACACGATAATCCGCAATGACACCGTCTTTCATCGGTCGATACGCAATGATCTCGTCGGGTGTTCGACCGATCATTTCTTTTGCTTCGTTCCCGATCGCGAGGATCTTATTGTCTCCCTGGGAGACGGCGACGACCGACGGCTCGTTGAGCACAATCCCCTTTCCCGGCACGAATACAAGCACCGTTGTGGTGCCGAGGTCGATGCCGAGTTTGGGAGCAAATGTGAACGCCATAGGTGGGGCGCATTGTACCCTACGCCGCTGAGCTTCCAAATTATTCCCCGCGAACACGCTTCTGTCGGTTCATCTCGTCAAACTTCTTCTTTGACGCAGCCTTTGCTGCAGGCGTATGATTCTCGGGTTTAATTTCCCATACCCCTCCGGGGCACGAGCGGAGGTAGACCCGAGCGTATATGCTCGGCAATCTCAGTTGCACGCTCTATTCACTTCGCAAACGTTTCTGTCTGTTCATCTCGTCAAACTTCTTTTTTGATGCAGCCTTTGCTGCAGGCGTATGATTCTCGGGTTTAATTTCCCACCAAAACTTCTTCCCGAAGTTTGCAGAGTCGTCGCAGACCTTCTTTAAATAGTAGAGATCTTTGGTCGGAATCTGCTGCAAAAGCTTTCCCATGCGACCCATCGAGATCGGCGGTAGGCCGTCGGGCACCCGCGTTTTGTTGAGCTCCTGACAGAAATAACGCATCAGTTCACCTCGCTCCGTCTCATTGGTCTTTCGCTCCTGAAAATTGAGCTGAATGCCGATATGCTTCATGCGCACATTGTACGCGAGTTGCGGGTATTTCGTATTGCCAAGTACACCAAAAAACGTAATAGTGACGCTACATTACGTGCGTCTATGCGAACAATCATCCCCGAGCACGATAACCCGGTCCTTCGATCGGTCGCAAAGGAAATTCCGGTCGATGAGATCGGAACGCCTCAGCTACGCGCGCTCATAAACGACATGAAAAAACTCCTTTCAAAGGAGGAGTACGGTGTTGCACTTGCTGCCCCACAAATCGGAGAGTCGGTACGGCTTTTCATAGTGTCGGGCCGGGCCCTTGCCCGAGCCGCTCAGGACGAGGACGACGAGAGCGAACCGGTTCCGCTCCCCGACCAGGTGTATATCAATCCCGAAATCGTCTCTGTCTCGCGAAAAAAACTTGATAAACATGAAGGGTGTCTTTCGGTACGCGGGCAGTGGGGAATGGTACCCCGATCAGAAAAAGCGACCGTGCGCGCGTATGACGAGAACGGCAAACGCATCATGAGGGGTGCCTCCGGATTCCTTGCGCACATATTTCAGCACGAGATGGACCATCTCGAAGGAATCCTCTACACGGACAAAGCGGTTGAACTGTACGATGATGAACATGAGCGCTCCTAAATTCGTCTTTTTCGGGACCGGACAAATCGCACAGTACGTCCTCGAGGAACTCATCAATTCAAAACTGTACCCGTCGCTCATCGTGACCGCGCCGGATAAACCGCAGGGACGCGGGCTATCGCTCGCCCCCTCGCCGGTCGGCATCCTTGCTGAAAATTTGGCCATTCCCACATTGAAGCCTGCAAAACTTGATGATGGCGCGATCGAATCACTGTCACGCGCGAACGGTGAACTCTTTGTCGTTGCGGATTACGGAGCACTGCTTCGCAAAGCGGTTCTCGATATACCGCCCAAAGGAACGCTCAATATGCACCCTTCACTGTTGCCGCGACTGCGAGGGCCTTCGCCTATCCGGTCTGCCATCCTCACCGACGAATCAAACACCGGTGTATCCATCATGCTGCTTGATGAACAGATGGACCACGGACCGGTACTTGCGCAGCGCAAGATCGCCGTCGAACCGTGGCCGCCGCGCGCCCTCTACTTAGAGGAACGTTTGGCCCGCGAAGGCGGGCGGTTATTGTCGGACATAATACCGCTGTGGTTGAGTGACTCGATTGAGGCCCGCGAACAGAATCACGATATTGCCACCTACACAAAAAAATTCGACAAACAGGACGGACACGTCAATTTCATGGACGATGCCCGGACAAATTTACTGAAGATCCGCGCCTACGAAGGTTGGCCGACCGCGTACGCATTTTTTGAACGCGGAGGTAAACGACTACGGGTGCAACTGCTCGATGCACATATCGATCGCGACATCCTGGTGCTTGATGTTGTTAAGCCCGAGGGAAAACAGGCTATGCCCTATTCTGAGTTTGTGCGCTCCGGCGCAACGCCGGTAATGGAGTAACTAGCGACCGGCCTTCAGTGCACGCTTTACTAAAGCGCCGTCTTTTTTAGCGCTCGATCGCATGACGGTCTTTTGCTTTCGGAGCTGTTTTGCAGCCTCGGCTTTCGCGTTATCGATTGCGGCATTGATCGTTGCCTCGTTGTTGACCGCGCGTACCAGTTTTCGGCGCGGCGCACGAATCGTAAACTCTGCAAAATAGAGATGATCTCCATGACGAGGGCGTCCGGCCGCGCGCCCGAGCTCCACTTCACACTGAGAGACTGCCGCATCGGAGCCCAGCAGCTTTTCAAGTGCGGCTATACGCACATTCAGGTACTTTTTGACTGCAGCGGAGAGTTCGAAGTCCTTGGTTTTGATTCGAACGTTCATATATTGATTGTACACCCCACCGGGGTGTACGCCACATGAACGGCCCGTCGGATAACTCCGACGGGCCTCGAATGAACATACGACTGCTATGTGAACCAGAGTCCGCTGAGCCGGTACCGCTCTCCGCGGTACTCATCGCTATAGACCGGCGTCAGAAACCCTTCCGTATCGATAAGCGGAATCGTCCATTTGCTGAACGTCCCGTCATCAACAACCTCGATCACCCCTTTCGCTTCCTTGATAGGAATGACCGGTACGACAAAAAGCCGCTCCGGAGACAAGAGCTTTTTGCTCGGGTGCAGAATGGCGCCGTAGACGGCAAAGTGCTTGTCGGTTTTGCCGAGCTGATAAACACCGGGCGGAACAAACATCGCTATCTCGAGTCGCGCGGCGTGTGCATCGTGCCTTCGCCGCTCGACCCGAGCTTTGTGGTATGCGCGGACGAGTTCGGTACAATCCTTCAGTCGTTTGACGAGTTCGTCGATCGACTTGTCCGGCTGTTTCCGGATCGGACGGATTTTCATTTCGCTTCGTTTCCTTTCGTTGCAGTCCTCTCTGTATATACGACACGAAGCCGCGACTGTCGAACTGTGGATTACTGTGCACTACGCTCGTACGTTGCCATGAGCGTCGCATGCGAGAGCTCGTGGCCCTGCATCGCACGCCTGATCTCGGACACCGACGCCCCTTCGGGCAAATCGAGTGTCGCATCGAGTGCGTAGACATCGAAGTAGTAGTGGTGCAGCGACGGCTCACGGCCTCGCGGCGGGCATGGTCCGATATATCCCGCTACACCGTTGCCGGTCGATCCTTGCACACCGATAACCTCTCCGGTCTCAATCGCTTTTGTTGTCGGCGGGATATCAAATACGGTCCAGTGAAGGAACGTGCCGTCTGCTTTCAGATCCGTCGGAATGTCGCGATCTTCCATAATCAGCACAAGGGAATGTGCGTCGTCCGGCACTCCCGAAAACGTAAGCGGCGGTGAGACCTGCTTTGCATCACAGGTATACATGACCGGGATCATGTCACCGCTCCCAAAGGCACTGCTTGATACGGTGAAGCCGCGCGCGACTGTCGATGTCGCATCATCCGCGGCAGGCTGAGTATCGAGATACAGCGTGAACCGGTGCGACACATACAAATATCCGACGATACTTATGGCGAGCACCCATAAAACAGCGAGTAAAATATAGATATGTTTCGGTTGCTGTACTGGTGCTGGTCCTCCGGCCATACGTTAGTGCGTTACCGCAGAGCGTTTGGGCGCGTTTGATGATGCCCTAAAGAACAATGCGCACAGTGCGGCAAGGAGCGACGATCCTGCGCCAATGAGAAATGCGATCTGGTAGCCGCTATTGAGTGCCGCGAGCGGATCAATACCCGCGGCGGTCATGCCCGCCGTACGTGCGGCGGCAATCGAGGCCAAGATCGCAAGTCCGAGCGCGCCGCCCATCATGAACGACGTATTGAGCACACCGGATGCGAGCCCCGATTCATGTTCAGGAACCTCGCTCGTCGCGGCAAGCAAGAGCGGATTGAACGCCATCCCCGCACCGACACCGAGGCAGAGCATGCCTGGAAACACATTGATCCAGTACGCGCCGTTTACCGGTGCGAATCCGAATGACAATAGTCCGGCGCCGACGAGCAGCATCCCTATGGCAAGCGGTCCGCGATTACCGAATCGCATAACAATCATTGCGGAGAGCCCGAGCGAGAACGCGGCCATGATTACATTCGCCGGCAGAAATGCGAGTCCCACCTGGAGCGGATCGTATTTGAGAATAAGTTGCAGGTACAAGGCTGATATAAAAAAGGATGCAAACATTGCCGCCGACCACAGAATCCCGACCGCGCTTGCGATCACGATATTTCTGTCGCGGAAGATATGCATCGGTACAAGCGGCGCACGCACGCGACCTTCTACGACGAGGAATGAGACCAGCAGGGCAACCGCGCCCGCAAAAAGCCCGAGCGTTCGCGGCGAAAGCCATCCTGCCGCATTGCCGCCCACAATGCCGTAGACTGCGAGCATAAGCGAAGACGTAATAAGTATCGCTCCCGTCACGTCGAGCGCATTGTGCTCCTGTTCGGCATGGTGATGCGGAAGGTACGCTCGACTGAGCAGAAATACCCCGATGCCGATCGGCAGATTCACGAGAAAGTTCCAGTGCCAATCGAATGAGTTCGTCAGAAATCCGCCGACGAGGACCCCGATTGCTCCCCCGCCGGCCGCGACGAATCCGAACAGTCCCATCGCGCGGGCTCGCTCAGCGGGCTCCGTAAAAATAGTAATGATGAGAGAAAACGCGACAGCGGACACGATCGCACCGCCGAAACCCTGCAGCGCACGCGCAACGACCAATAACCACTGCGTCTGAGCGATGCCGCACAACAGCGAGGCGAGCGTGAACACGACAATCCCCGCGAGGAATATGCGGCGGTGTCCGAAGAGATCGCCGAGGCGTCCGCCGAGCAAGAGAAATCCGCTGAACGTCAGGAGATATGCATTCACCACCCATACGAGCGATGTTTCGGTAAAGCCAAGGTCGGTACGGATAGAGGGCAACGCAACATTCACGATCGTCGTATCAAGAACGATCATAAGATCTCCCAAACACAGTACTATGAGCGCAATCCAGCGTGCGCGACCTTCCAACGACGTCATAGGATGCAAGGATACCGAATGATGGGTACGAAAGATAGATGGGTTCTGTATATAGCATGAGACGCATGATGGTAGGATGGGCCGATGTTTACCAGAGGGTTCTTTATCTCAATCGCGATCGAGTTCGGTCCCGTGCTGATATTTTTTGCGATAGCGCGCACCTACGGCATTCTTGCGGGCACCGCATCACTCGTGATCACAACGATCGGAGCGCTTATCTGGTCCTTGAAGCGCGACAACAGAATTCCGTTATTCTCGGTTATTTCGAGCACCTTTGTACTGGTGTGCGGCGGTGCCACGCTCATATCGCGTGATCCGTACTGGGTCGTCCTCGAGTACACCGTATACAACGGATCATTCGGCGCAGTACTTCTGTTCGGATATATCTATGGTCACGGTTTGTTAAAACAATTGTTCGGCACGATGTTCCATATCAGCGACCGCGGCTGGAAGATACTATCGCTGCGGTGGTCATTCTTTTTCCTCGCGGTCGCATTCGGCAATGAGTATGTGTGGCGTGCGTACGGCGAAGACCCGTGGGTACACTACCGTTTGCTTGCCGCCGCATTCCTGTGTCTGTTCGGTTTTTCCCAGTTCTTCTTGGCGCGTCGACATCGTCTGCCGGATGCTTCGCGCTGGGGTTTGCGCATATAAAATAGCAGGGCTGCTCGCCCTGCTCTTTCAAGAATACGGGAAACGTTTATTTACCTTCAATGCGACCTTCCATACCCATTCGAGCCATCATGTGATTGAGCGGGAGTACTACAAAGAAGTACACCGACGCCGCGATTACCACGAACGAAATCAGTGCATTCAGGAAGCTGCCGTACATGATCTGACTACCGTTAATGGTGAATGCGAGCGCGCCGAAATCCGGCTGCTTGAAGAGCGCGGCGATCAGCGGTGTAATGATGTCTTTCACGAGCGATGTGACGACCGTACCAAACGCGGCACCGATCACGACGCCGACCGCGAGGTCCACGACATTGCCGCGCATAACAAACGTTTTAAATCCGTTCATACAGAATAAGCGTTACCTTTTATATGATGAAGTGTACACCCACCCCGAACTATTCGGACATGCTGCGTACTGCAAATCGCGCACTCTCGAGCGCCCCCTCAACAGTTGCCGCCGCATCGTGTGTGAGTGCCTCCCCCGCAAAATAGAGCCTGCCGTTCTCCGGCGTCATCAGCTCATCAACCGCAGCTTCACTTTCGGGAGTCGGGTAGCTGTAGCCCCCGCGCGCATACGGGTCGCTCTCCCAGACGAAGGCTTTCCCCGTCACGAGCATTGCTCGCAGTCTCGCTACGTCGACGGCAAAAATATTCGCGAGCGACTCGATCGCGAGCGATACGAGATCGTCTTCACTCTTGTGCGCGTAGGAATGCGCTTTCGGGCCGGCAAGCCAGCCGGTCAGCACGGGATACTCATCGGGATACTGCGTCCACCATGTCGGGATGATTTCTTTTGAGAACATGAAAAACAGACGCTCAAACTGTTTTTCGCGGATGCTCACCCACCACTTATGGTCAAACCGCAAAAGGATTTTGATCACATTGCCGAAGCCCAACTGTGTCGCAGCTGCAATCTTGCGCGGGACTGCCGGGATGTATTCGATCGTCGAAATGAGAGGGACCGGAACCGTCACGAGCACCCTATCAGCCTCGTATGTTCCAACGGACGTGCGAACGTGTACTGATTCCCCCGAAAAATTGATCTGATGTACGACTTCGTTTAATCGAATGTCCGCGTTCAGCGCCGCAGTGAGATGTCGCAAAAAAGCGCCGTACCCCTCCTTAATGGAGTACTGCGAATATTCTTCGTCGTGGATCATTTCGTCGCGCATGTATATCGCACTCGCGCGATGCACTTCTCCCGCATCGTACGATTCTGTCCACCGCGTTGCGAACTCCCGAACAGACGCGTTATCGGGAAAATACGCATCGAGAAATGCGGCGACTGTCATATCGCTCTCCAATGAACGTAACGCATCAAGCAGCATCGGCGCGGAACCTTCCCAAATATTCCGGCGAGACGGTTCGCCGTCAAATACATTCCACCACTCGGTACCTTGCTGGAGTGTGAGACCGGCTTCTTCTATAAGAGACTTAGATATCGGCGCAGCGCCGTGCACGAATTCTGCTCCTCCCATCGCTTCATATCCGAAAACATCCGGCGACTGAGGGTAAATGCGACCGCCGATACGATCACGGGCTTCGAGAACGGTGACCTCGTGCCTCGCTCGCGAGAGATCTCTCGCCGCCATGAGACCCGCAGCACCCGCCCCTACCACAATGACTTTCATCGCAGGATTATACCTGTTTATATAGAAACAGCCCCGTCGAAACGGGGCTGCAAGAGTATGAATGATCACGAAGACGTCTCGGTTTGGACGCGTTTACGGTAGCGCGTCATCATGGCGCTTCGACCGCTGTCGCTTTTCGGCTTCTCGTCCTCCTGCCGTTTGACCTCGGCTTCGAAGCTCGCGCGCGTGACCACATCTTTGTACCGCTCTTCGAGCAGGCTTGCTTTCGCCGAACCCGCCGCGGTAACGAAAAACGCCATGTCGCGAAGCATGCGCTCGCGATTCAGATCGCGTGCGAGATCGCAGCGAAGCACAAAGAGCTTCGGCGAGCTTTCGAGCAGTGCATCGATGCGGAAGTCGCCCGTACCGACCTTATCGCAATGCATGAGCACAAGACTCTGCGTTCTTCGGTCCTTATAGAGGACCTTGCGTTGCTTGTCGGTGAGTATGTTGAGTCCGTGCAGGATCCTGACGATCTTATCGACCGTCGTGAATCCGGAGATGATCGGAGACGCGTGGTTCTCCCGCATCTTCTCGATCGCACGCTGCCACTGCCAGTGGAGAGCGAGCAGCATCAGATCTTCGAACACGTTCGGTGTGATGACGATCGACATGGTTCCCCCAAAGTTGTCGGTTGAAGTTCTGCACAGATTATATAATTATTTTGCATTTCGTCAACTATCCGCGGGAACACGCTATAGTTGCATTATGAACACGATTGAGGCGAAGTGTGTTATCGCAGGAGGAGGTCCTGCAGGCATGATGCTCGGGTACATGCTGGCGCGCGCCGGCATCGAAGTGCATGTGTTGGAAAAATGGCCGGATTTTTTCCGAGACTTCCGCGGGGACACGATCCATCCCTCGACGATGGAAATTCTGCACGAACTGGGCCTGCTCCAAGATTTTCTCAAGCTCCCCCACAACAAAACGCACAAGATGACAGGCTATTTCGCTGGATCACCGTATACCATCGCCGATATCACCCGCTTGAACGTGCGAGTGCCATACATCGCCTTTTTGCCGCAGTGGGACTTTTTGAATTTTCTAGCGAATGCTTCGCGGCATTTTCCGTCATTCCACCTCCATATGGAAACGGACGCAGTCGATCTGGTACGAGAGAACGGCCGCGTCGTCGGCGTCAAAGTGCAACATAAAGAAAAACAATTCGATATTCGTGCGGAACTCGTAATCGGAGCGGACGGTCGACATTCGATCGTCCGTGAAAAGCTCGGTCTTGAGATCGAGAACCTTGCCGTGCCGTTCGACGTACTGTGGTTCAAACTTGTGGCGATCGAAAAGGATCCGGAGCAGTCATTCGGCTATCTCAATCGAGGCAAAGCACTTGTAACCCTCGATCGCGGCGACTATTGGCAGTGCGGATTTCTGATACCGAAGGGTGCGTTCGACACGATACGGCAGGACGGGATCGACAAGTTCCGCGAGGAGATCGTTTTTTTGGCTCCACGTTTTGCGCAGTCCGTCGCGAAGCTTTCGTCATTCGACGAGGTAAAACTATTGAGCGTAACGCTCGATCACGCGAAACAGTGGTACAAAAGCGGCGCACTCTGTATCGGGGATAGCGCGCATGCCATGTCGCCGCTCGGCGGGGTCGGTATAAACGTGGCGATCCATGACGCGGTCGCGGCAGGCAATGTGCTGATTCGCGCGTTCCGTCGCGGCGTTCCGAACGATTCAGATCTTGCGGAAGTGCAGCGTCGTCGCGAACCCGCGGTACGAAAGATGCAGCGTGTTCAGGCATTTCTACAAAACAACATTATGATCCCCTTCTTCCGCTCGAACAGCACCACGCATGTGCCGCTACCTATGCGAATTCTGAAGTGGTTTCCGTTTCTCCAGGCAGTACCAGCCCGATTTGTCGCGATCGGATTCGATCCGCAGCACGTGGAGAAGGACCTGTTCACTTCGTAAGCGCTTCGCCGTTGGCGACCATCGGACTCACGACCGGCGGTTCGATCTGCGCGAGCCATTGCTCGGCCTGCTCACGGGTCTTAAAGAATGCGAGGTTGTCCCGCCCGGCCATGGTCGCGACGATATTTGCCGCGAGATTCGTCATATCACCGCCGCCGAACGCCGCAGATCGGAACACAAACGGCTTATTGGCTTTCATGTAGGCAGCAAGTACACCGATCGCCTTCGGAGCGTACGTGCCCTCGAACTTCGTGAGGTCGATAAGCGAACGAAATTCGATACTGCGGCGCTGGTACGCGTCCTTGATGATCGCCTTCGCTTCGGCGATCTCCTGTTCAAGTTGCGGGACGCGCTCTGCAGGGATGGCGCCCACGAGCGAGCTGTGCAGAACACCATGATCATCGACGGCGACCGAAAGCATGCGTTCACTCATGCATACATTGTACCCGCCTCCCGTACTGAAATACAGAGCGCCGGCAGCATGATATATTTTGCTCATGAATGATCAGACTACTTCGGCACGAGATGCCGCGCTCGCGTTTATCCACTCGGTGAATGCGGGAGTCATTGCGACCGCGGGTCATGACAACATTCCCCATGCGACAGTGATCCACTTTATCTGCGACGACTCATTCAACGTCTATTTCCTAACAAAGAAAGAAAGCCGCAAGTACGCGTCGATCATGGCCCATCCGCAGGTATCCTTCGTGGCCGGACGCTCAGATATCCCGCAGTCTTTGCAAATCGAGGGAGTGGCATCGGAACTCGTACACGATGAATCTGCTCAGGAAAAGATCGACACGCTTATGAATGTGCTCTCTACCCATATCCCCGGATACGTGCCGCTCGCAAAAATGGACGGCATCCCGACACTCATGTGGATCCAGCCGAAGACGGTCCGCTGGAACGATTTTTCAAAGCCTGTGATCGGCAACGAAAATCTCATGATCGAGATCCCGCTTGCAGCGTAAGTACGACGGGTGCGGGATTTATTGCTTCTCGAACTCCCCTTTCTTTTCGTCCTTGCCTATCATGTGCATGCGCGATGCACGCATTGTTTTTACGCTGTAGTAGAACGCGGCAATGCATACGCCGGTCACCGCTTCGAGGACGACGAAGACCGGCATGTTCGATGCCGAAAACGCACCGAGGGCGAGCACCTCGCTGAGCAGTAAGCCGAGCCCTGCCACGAGCGTATTCAATGTGAAGATCGTTGTGCTATGAGGATTCGTGAGTCCGGCGAGCAAAAGCAGTGCAATCACCATCGGCCCTGCCACATAGATCGCTATTTGCATCTCACCGCTCAACGGTATCGACACAGCAACAAAAACCGCAAGTATGATAAATAAAACGCGTACCACGTTGCCGTAGTAATGCGGGATATGCGGCCCCCCGTCGAGGAGCGCGCTATCGTTTTTGGTCGTTTCATTCATAGCGGATATAACAAGCGGCTGATACTCGTTTTTGATAGTACCATCCCCCACAACACCTAGGGCCTGTTGTGACGGATTGTGTCCACAGCCCACGTGTATTCGATGACAAGGAACGGTATCCATTCCCACTGTCGAGCATAGGAGAGGTACGCCGCTCCGCCGACAAGCGCGATTGTATTGATAATAAAAAACGCGATGTCGAAGACCTCTTCGTGACGCGAAACATCTTCGTTATTCGTAATATAGAGAAAAAATTGACGTAGTGACATGTCATCAGTATACGCTCATGGGTTGGAAATAAAACGCGCTATGCATGTGCAATAGCGATGAACACGCACCGGGCCCGACCATGTAGGTCTATACGGCGTCGCACACGAGCTGCACACGCGTTCCCCGTTCGCTACTCTCGACTGTCAGCTTTGCCTCGAGCTGTTTTGCGAGTGACTGCACGATGCTCGTTCCAAGCCCATGCCGATCAGCATTCGGTACATACCCGACGCCGTTATCCTGAACCGACAGACGCCATGAGTGGCCTTCCGAGGAGAATGAGACCAGGATCGCACCTTCCCCACTCGGAAATGCATATTTCAAGGCATTAATGACGAGCTCGGTGGTAAGCAGGCCGATACTCACCGCTTCGTCCGAGGTCCCATGACCTTCTCCCGCTTCTACCGTGAGCGTTATCGGTTTCCTGCCGCCGATCATGGAGTCCGCCAGACTCTTACACAACGCCGTGAGGTAGGGCCCGATCGAGACCTTGTCGGACAATTGTTCACTCGGCTCCAGGTGGCGCTGCACATTTGAGATCGAAATAATGCGACCGTGTGCATCCTCAAGGTGTTCACGCGCCTCACTCGATCCTACGGTCGCAGCTTTGAGCATTAAAATACTTGCGATCAACTGGAGACTGTTGGCGATGCGGTGCCTCATCTCGTTGAGCATGATCGTTTTGTGGTTGGCGATCTTTTCAAGACCGACCTCTATTTGATGCTGTTCGGTGACATCATGAATCGACAACAGCATCTTTCGCTCACCGCTCTCAAATTTGATCTCGCCGGCATTCACGAGCATCGTCCGATGACCGAGACGCAGAAAATCATGCGAAACTTCGTAATCCTCGACGATTGCCTGAGCGGGTATGACCTGCTCAAGCAGCGTGCGCAGCGCCGGGATGTTCCACTCACCATTGCCGAGGTCGTAGAACATCGTGCCGTATGTCTCGTCGTTCGTCACTTGAAATTTTTTAAAAAACGAGCGGCTTGCGGCTATAATGCGCAAATTTCCGTCGAGTACAATAAGCGGCTCCCGGATCGTGTCTATGATCGCGCGCGCGAGCACATGACCGTCCTTTGAGTCACCTAAGGGGTCTCGAGCCCCTTGCGGTGTAATCACCTTCACAGTGTATACCTGTTTGCATGTGGGCGCGATGAGGCGCTTCATAATCAAAAACCCCCGCTTTCGCGGGGGTTTTTTGTCATCCTTATACGGACACCTTTGCGGTCTCTGCGGCTTCGGTCTTTTTAGTTCCGGTGTCCGTCTTCGTTGCCGCTTCGGCTGCAGTCTTGGCCTCTGTGGCCTTCTTGTCTGCGATTTCTTGGTCGGTTGCGTTCATATGATGTATCTCTACTTACCTGAGATTAATAGTTCCGACCGATTCGCATTCTAAAACAAACCACATGAAGGTAACGTGAGCGTGCGATTACTTCACCGTCTTGAATGACACGATCGTACCGTTCACTGTACCGAATTCATTTTGTGCATTGATCCGATAGTAGTATGTCGTATTGGCGGTGAGCTTCGGCTCTGCGGTCGCAACGATAGATGTATCACCGCTACCGACTGATACGAATGCGGTCGTGTTGCCCAGGCGGTTCGTACGCCCATATTCGAACCAGTACTGTGTCGTGCCCTTGTTCGGGTTCACTTCCCCGCGCAAGGATGCGGTCGTCTTTGTGATCGAATTTGCCGGGAACGTCTTTGCTGTCGGTACCGTACCGGAAGCAGGAGCACTCGAAGACGACGTTTTCAGCGTAAGTGTCGGGCCCGTGCCCTTTCCGAACTCGTTCTGAGCAACTAGCCGATAATAGTACGTCGTACTTTTGGTGAGGCCGGTAATGTAGCCGGGTGCGAGGATCGCGGTGCGTCCCGACCCGACGGTCTGACGGGTCGACTGCTTTCCGAGGCTGGCAGTAATGCCGTACTCGTACCAGTAATCAGTTGACGCACCATTCGGATCAACAGTGCCGGTGACCACTGATGTAGTGTCG
Source organism: uncultured Candidatus Saccharibacteria bacterium (assembly GCA_964512835.1). Lineage (GTDB taxonomy): Bacteria > Patescibacteriota > Minisyncoccia > Phycocordibacterales > UBA2100 > UBA10103. The sequence continues at coordinate 556,967 of CAZELA010000001.1, forward strand.
GTCGGTGCGTATGTTGCGTTCGTGGTTGCGACAGGTGCACTGCCTGCAACATCTTCGACATCCTGAGTGGGTGTGGGATCGACAACGGCGACTTCCCCATTTGGGGTCGACGTCGCGGCATTACTTGTTGTCGTACCGGGCTCGCGCATGGCAAGCATATATACGACGACGGCGAGTAGAATGATTATAAGACCTCCGACGACGGACGTGGTTCTGTTCATGCCCTAACGCTACAGTATTGAACATGAAGGGTTCATGAACTGAGAACCGCGTCATCCACCTACTTCCACTGCGCGTCGTCGAGCAATGTTTCAACCGCCGCATCCATGAACGGGTCGGTTGAGCTCGCGTACTTAGTATCCTTCAAGTCTACGACCACGTCGGGTGTAATTCCCTGGTGCGAGATGTTGCGACCGCCGGGAGTGTACCACCGCGCAACCGTGACCTTCAGCGTACCGATCGTACCGAGATCGATCAGCGTCTGCACGGACCCTTTACCGAACGACTGCTCCCCGACCACTTTTGCGATCTTGTAGTCTTGCAGAGCACCGGCAAGAATTTCTGACGCCGACGCGCTGTTGCGGTTCACGAGCACGACAATCCGACGCGACGATGTTGCATCCGAGAGCAGCCCGTAGCCATAGCTGCGATGTTCACGAATGACATTGTTCGCACCCTGTCGCTCGGATACCACAATCGCATCCTTCGGAACGAAGTAGCTCGCAAGGTCGTCCGCCGTTTCGATGTACCCACCGGGGTTATTACGCAGGTCAATGATCAGATTCTTTGTATCGGATTTTGCGAATTTTCCGAGATCTGCCACGAACGCGTCGGTGGATGATTTTGCGAACGTGGTCAGCTGCAGCACAAAAAACTTCTGATTCGCCGCGGCTTTTGCCGCCTCGGCTTCGCGCGCCTCCTTTTGCGCTTCGGTGCCGGGAATCGCGGCTGCTGCGGCGGCAGCCTTTTGTGCCGCGGCTGCAATAACACTCTTTGCCGCACTTACAACGCGCGTTGCCGTCGTCGGAATCGCAACCGTACCGCGCGTGATCGTGATATCAGTCTCCTTCTTAGTCTTTGCCTTGAGAACGGTCAGTTTTACGGTCGTGCCCTTTGCGCCGCGAATATGCGAAATGATATCGGTGAGCGGCACGCCGGTAACCGCGTTACCGTCGACCGCCATGATCCGGTCCTTTGCAGCAAGACCGGAGCCTTCCGCCGGTGAATTCGGCAAGATTGCAGTCACCAGCACCTGTCCGCTTTCGTCTGACAATGCGGCACCGATACCTTCGAATTCGGCATTGACCTGCTCTTTAAAATTATCTGCTGCGGCTTTCGGGATGAATACCGTGTAGGGATCTTCGTAGGACCGCACAAGTCCGTCGATCGCGAACATGACGCGCATTTGCTCGGTTGTTGTACCGTTTACCGGCGTGGAGGTCGACGTCGGCGAAAAGTTCTTGTTCAAAATATTCCAGGCTTTCCAGAAGTCGCCGAAATCCACATTTTGGGAAGAATCGCTGACGACCATCGACGGGTCTCCGCTTGAATCTGTATGGATGAGAGTCGGAATCGGCGTTGCGAGCTCCGCCGCTCCTTTTTTATAGCCGAGCGTAAACGATCCCACCCCGATCAACGAGACCACAAGCAGCAGAACCGCGGCCTGCACGTATCGCTTGGTTCCGCTCAATCGTTCACGAAGAGTCACCGCGGTATTGTACCGCATGCCCTCGTGATCGACCGAGGATAACTCTTACCAGTAGAACCAAATGCCGTTTGTGCGCAGCACGATGTCTATATAATAGGACGCGAGATTGCAGATGATTGAGATCGCGAACGATGTTTTCCAATCGGTCTTCAGTGCGAAGCGGTACCAGATGGCCTCTACGACTGCGACGAAGGGTTCGCTGTAGTACAGCGACGTCTGCCGTGGCCACATCATGACATTCGGGAATACGAACCACACGTATGGGATCGTTGCGAAGCTCGCAAAGATACCGGCAAACAGGAGTTGTTTCGTACTGAGCTCGTGCTTTTTGAACACGTATCGCATGAGAAAAAAGAGCACCGTCGTTTCCACGGCAATAGTAAGAACATTCGTCGTGATGAATCGGTGCACGTACGCGACGGCGGCAGCGGTATGTGCCATAGAGCGCCATCCTATACACATGCCCTACGGCACGCAATACAAAAACCCGCGGGTCGAAACCCGCGGGCAAAACATAGAGAGCAATTATGCTGCGACGTCCTGATCAAGATCGAAGTCGCGATACGCGAGGATCAAGCCGCTCGGCAGCGGCATGTGCATCCACGTTTGCCCGCGCGACGTCTTCGGAGCGATCGGCAAATTCGACGCCCACGCCGGCCGCATGTCTTTTGCGAGACCGAACTGGAAGAATGCGAGCTCGTCGGCACGACGCACGAACTGCGCAAGCGGCTTCCAGGAATATGTGAGCTGCCGCTGTCGATCGTAGGCCGCCTGCGCACGCGTCTTGTTGTCCTTGCCGGGCAACGCGTAATCGTCGATCGAACCTTTCAGTTCGACCCCCTCGAGCGCTGTCTCGAACGAACGGATCCGGACGCGCCGTTTCTCGCCCGCTTCCTCGTATTCGTCCGACGGCTCTTTGTCGGGTTCGATGCCGAGATTCTTCAGACGCTTCAGTTCCTTGCGGTAGTAGCCGGCTTCGTCGTCGATGCGCTGCACGAGCAGATGCATCAAGAGATACGGCGCACCAAAGAGCGCCTGCCACCGATTCGGGTGCACGAAGAATCTGAACGTGATCGAATCATCCGACATGAGACCGAATTGTTTCAGAAACTCGTTCTCCGGCGCATTCGGACGGAAGTGGATCGTTTTGCACCCTTCGTACCATGTGCCGTCGATATCGACGACCATGAAATTCGTCGGATAGCCGAGCACTTCCGTGCCGTCGCGCTCGATGCCGACCGACTGATCCCGAATATGAATCGAGAATGACAGCGCTTCTTTGTGCGAAACCAATCGCTTGATCTCGCCGAAGCTGATGTTGCCGTGCTTGTGCATATTTGCCCTGATCACCAGCGGCCGACGATTCTGATAATCATGGATCTCGATGACCGCGCGCCGAAGCGCGAGTTCTACGAAAAACGATGCGAAATCAAGATCGCCGGCGTGCAGATTTCCGTCCTGATCGTAACCCGGCTGCGGTGTGCGACCCTGCCAGGTAAACACAGACCGCTTCAATACAGCATCGACGATATCTCTCGTGAGCGGTTTTGCCCGATCGAGTATCGCTGCGGAAAGCCGGTCTGCACCACTCGCAACCGCAACGAGTGCATCCGGGTATTCGACAATTGCTGGCTTCGGCACTGCTATTCCTCCCTGTGCGTACAGATGTATTCCGGTCTCGAATGTATCGCGAGTTTGACAATGTGTCGAGTGAATTGTACTTTTTCACCGGAACATCATCTGTGGGGACTCCCGATGAAGATTAAGCTGATCATTGGCTGCGTGGTTGCTTTCGGACTATCGTGTGCCGCCCTCGGCATCTGGACGTTCGTGAAGTACGGCAACGATGCGCAGGCTCTCTGGTATCGCGTGAATACGCTCGGACCGCTCGCGATCGACCACGTCGCCGACGGCGACACGATCTCGATCATTCCGCGTTTCGGAAAGAAGCTTTCGGTGCGACTCCTCGGGATCAACACCAAGGAAATCGAGCACAAAGGCCGCAACATCAAAGAAGAATGTTGGGGACCGGAAGCCGCGCTGTATGTATCGCAGCTCGCAGAAAACAAGATCGCCTATCTTGATTTTGATTCGCTGAAGCCGATCACCGAGGATCACGATCGCCTGATCGGATACGTCTATCTGTATTCGGGCTACTGGTCGTATTGGTTCGGATGGTTCGGCTGGAATGCGATCGACCTCAATCTGCATCTGATCGAGACCGGCTACGCCGAGGAATGGCTCTACGACGGAACCTACACGCGCGCCGACGAGTTTTTGGCGGCGGAAAAGGCCGCCAAGGCAAAAAACATCGGCGGATGGAAAGCGTGTGCGGATTTCAAGAAACATCCGCGCAAAGAAGACAGGCCGCCGCGCAAAAAAAGGCGTCGCGGCGACGACTGAATCGACGTTCTTGCGACAAAAGCCCGTAGCGATACGGGCTTTTTAGTTATATATAGAGCCATATTTTAGGGTTGACTAAGTGATGAAAATGTCCTATTATTTCGTACGGCATGTGCTCTGTTCTCTGACACGTGCATACACACTTCAAACTTCATTCTCATTGGGAGACTACGATGGTCGCATCGGTCTTGAACGCAATGTGGGGGTACGCGCTTCTGTTCACCGTCCTTCTGGGCACGGTGATCGTGGGGCGTTTTGCCTTCGGACTTCTGGCGAAAGCGGAGGGCTACAGCCTTTCCGCTCAAACGCTTGACCACGACAATTCTGCAGTGACGGTGCGGTGGGCCGGTATGATGGTCGCCGTTATCATCGCCATGCTCGGCGTGTTTTCGCCGAGCGGCGGTGACGGCGCCATGACGCTCGCGCACGCGGCATTCGCCTTCGTGTTCGGCTTCGCGGCCCTCGTCGCATCTCGCTACCTGAACGACTACGTGATCCTTCACATGGTCGACAACAACAAGGCTGTCGTCGAGGAGAAGAATCTTGCGGTCGCGATCGTCGAGTTCTCGACGTATTGCGCAACTGCGTGCATCTTCGCCGGCGGCATCTCCGCTCCCGACCACTCGATCGTTCTGAACGTCGGCTGGTTCGTGATCGGACAGCTGATTCTCGTGGGCCTCGCCTACGGGTATCATCGACTCTTCCCGAATGTCTTCGATCAGATCTCCAAGGGCAACGAAGCATGCGCGCTTTCGTTCGCAGGACTTCTGCTCGCCGCCGGCATGGCGGTGGGCTCGCTCGTGCACGGCCCGTCCAACGGGTTCGTGTGGGACCTGATCGGCATCGCGTTCTCGCTCGGCGTGTGGCTCGCCCTCATGGCAGCCACGCGCGCCGTGATCTATCTCGGCTTTGCGTCGCCCGAACGGCATACGTCGGAGCTCGTCGTCGACCGTAACTGGTCGCTCGGCCTCATCGACTTTCTGCTGTTCGTCGTGATCACCGCCGCGTTCATCAAGATCCACTAACGGGAGACGTCCATGCGATTCACTCGCACTACGACTGCGGTCGTTCTGGTGAGCGCGCTCCTGAATGGGATCGCGTTTGCCAAGGGCGGCGGCGGATTCGGCGGTGGCAGCAGCAGTTTCGGAGGCGGCGCGCGGAGTTTCTCCGCTCCGTCGTTTACCGCACCTGCTGCGAAAAGCTTTTCGGCGCCGTCCATCACGGTCGCGCCGAGGGCTCCCCCGCCTCCACCTGTTGCGGCTCCGGCTGCTCGTGCCCCGGTCGTGTTCGACTCGGGAGCAACACGGGCAAAAGCGACGGAAGACTCGCGTGCGAATTTCCGCGCGAACTCTCCCGAAGCGCCGAAGCCGCCTCCGGCTGCGACATCGACCACATCGACGTCGCACACGAACTGGGCGGATCGTCCGATCTTCCCGTCTCGGCAGGCGGAGACGCCTCGCACCGACTACACCCGACCGACCTCGTCATGGACGCCCACGCGTACCGTGATCGTGGAACGTCAGGTCACGTCGAGCGGCGGTACCGATGCCTACTTCTGGCTGTGGCTCATGGAGCACAACCAGAATCAGCGTCAGCGCGATGACTGGATCTACCACAATCGCGACCGCGTCAGCCAAGAGCAGATGGACGAACTTCGTCGCCGCGACAGCGGCATCGATGCGCGTCTCCGGAAGCTCGAGGAAGGCGGCGTGCAACGTGATCCGAACTTCCGTATCCCGGATTCGGACTACAAGGACAAGACCGTTACGGCGCCGGCCGACAAGCCTGCGACGTCGTCTGGATTCAAGTCGTTCTGGCTGACGATCGGGTGCCTGTTGCTCTTCGGAGCACTCATCTACCTGGTCTTCTTCAAACGGTTCAACACGCGGAGGAGCTACGCATGACCGCATCACGCGGTGATCAGGGCCAGACCCTGTTCGAAATGGCGCGCGACGCTATCGCCGGCTGGTGGTACGGGGTCAAACCCGAACCGCCCGCTCCGGTGAAGAAGAATCCGCTCCCGTCGACCTTCTACAATCCGCTCCGGTTCGTTCCGGGCGGCTATGTGAAGATTGACGCCGACGGCATCCACGACAAGCTCTTTGAGCTCGTCTCGATGTACGAACTGACCCGCACGATCGACGGCACGCCGTTCAAGGTCACCGACTATTCCCTGCGGTGCAAGCTGTACGGGAAGGGCGATGACATCTGGCGGACTGTCCGTGTGATCGACAACGGCGAGGGCAAATTCGACTGCATCCTGTTCACGCCGTACAAGAAGTTCGACTACGACAAGGACTTCGAGAAGTTGCTCGAAGGTGCGCAGCTCGTCGACACGATCGACGAGAACAAGAGCGTCACCTACGACAAGCACGGCGTCTTCAAGACGACGGTGCGACAAGTTTCGACCGACGGCCCCAAGCCGTCGAGTCAAACGAAGTATTGGGATTTCACCACCACGGACGACGGCGCGTTGCCGATCCTGTCCGTGGAGATGGATCTCGATGCGGGATCATTCGAGCTCTACCAGGGCGAGATGATCGACCCGCTCGATGTGACCGGTTCATCCGGGCACACCGCGGCGGCTGCGTAAGCGACCGAAACTGCAACCTGAAACCCAAAAAGGACTAGACCAATGCAAGGCATTCTCCAGAAGCTCAACACGCTCGGCTTCGCGGCGCTCCACGAACTGCTCGACAGTGCCGCGAACTCGCGGACGATGTCGCTGCCGGTTGCGAAACAGCGCCTGCGCGAACTCGAGGCCGGCAAGGACAAGGTCGACCAGGCGATCAACGAATCGCAGGGCCGCATCAATGTCATCAACGAGCGCAAGGGCGCCCGTGCTGCGCGTCTCGCGGTGCTCGACACCTCCATCACGCGGATCCTGACCGGCTCTGACGCCAACAAGGACGAGCGCGCGAAGGTGAAGATCGCCGAGAAGATGCGCCTGGACGCCGAGGACGTGAAGGACGAGGCCGCTCTGCAGAAGGAGATCTCGTCGAACACCATCCTGACGGCCGCGCTGCAGGCGATCTCGACCCGCAACGGCGAGCTCGCGAGCCGCATCCGTGAACTCGAGGACACCGAACACACCGAACGCGCGAACGCCGAAGCGGCGAACACGCTCAAGGGTGTCGGCAAGATCCTCGCCGGCACGGAAGCCGACGCGCTCGACTCCACCCTGGCTTCTGCCAAGCAGCGCCAGGCGACGTCGGCGGTCGCGCTCGAACGCGAGATGCAGAACCTGTCGGCGGTCACCGGCAAGGCGAACCACGACGACGACGTCGAAGACGCGCTCGCGGCCTACAAGGCCAAGCTCGCGCCGAAGGATGTCGCCGCCGCCTAGTTCGGCGCCGGAAGTGAAGTAGCACGTACAACAATAGAGTGTTCTTAGACTCGAGGCGGCATGTCAACGACATGCCGCCTCTTTCTTTTCATACTTTTTCAAATAAAAAATCCCCGCGAGTGATCATGCCGAAACATGACCATCTCGCGGGGTCGCTGCGAGGCCCTCCGCCTGCAGAAACTACGCCACCACCTTGAGCACGGGATCGATGATCAGCCGCTGTTGATCGGGAGCGAGCTGCTTGACCAGCGCGAAGAATTCGCGGCCGTCCTTCTGGAACGGCACCGCGGGCTGATCGTGGTGATCGAACACCATCATCTGCGCCGCGCCGACTGTAAACGACGAGCCGGTGTCGATGAAGCCTTCGTGCACGAGTTTCGTGCCGTCGGCCTTGAAGAACTGGATCGGTTCTTCGACGTAAATCTTGACCTGCTTCTTCGCCGGACTCTTCGTCATGCGCTCTCCCCCTGGATGAATGTCGTGTGGTACCGATTTATATTATAAATTGAATCGACGATGTGTCAATGTACGATAGACTACCCCGCTATCCCCCTTTTAAAATGGCCGTTTTGTGACTATAATCCTCAACACATTCCGCGGTGGCGCAATGGTAGCGCAGCTCGCTGTTAACGAGTTGGTTGTAGGTTCGAATCCTACCCGCGGAGCAAA
>CAZELA010000002.1:0-17423 GCA_964512835.1 uncultured Candidatus Saccharibacteria bacterium
TGGAAATGGCTCAGAATGCTCTGCACCTATTGCCCCTGTGTTCAGTGAAAGATCAAGTGCACTGTGTACCATGTTCCGATTGACTTTGCACGGGGGAGTGGCACTGTGCGGATAGGGCAAACGGGAGAAATGCCATGGGCACCGTCATCGAATTGTTTCCGGGTAAGCCGCGCGTACAGGATAGTGTTGTGCATGCCGCAGGCGACGCTCCACCCGCGCGTGATCCGTGGATCGACGCATTCGTTGCGAGCATGGATGATGAAGAGATGTCGAGCGATGTGCACTTTATCGTCCTCAACGGGGCGCTCGTCGACCAGGCTCGCATGATCGCCGCCGAGATCGAGGCGGTCGTGCAGCATGGCGAGCACCACACGAATCCCGACGACGCGGTCCCCGTTGTGCACGGACAGTCGGTGCCGGGGTCCATTCGAGGGATTGTCAGTGAGCTGACGCACTCCTCGCACGTGCTCTGGCTGTCGGAGCCGGATTTTTACCGGGCACTCGCAGCACAATTCCATCGCCGACTGGCAGTGTGCGAGCGGTACTACGCAAAACTGAATTGCCGACGCTGACGAGCGTCGTCTGAGTGAAGAGCCGCGTGAAGCGGCTCTTTGTTTTTTATTTTTTCTCTGGCCGATAGCAGAATTCGCTTTCGCTATGCAGCTTTGCGTAGAGCGCTTTGCCGCTCTCGGATTTCTCGACACATTTCTGATCCGGCCAGCCGAGCGAGTCGGTCGAGCATTTGAGCCCGAGTCGCTTCACTTCGTCGGTGAACGAGCGCTTGAGTGCCTGGAGACACTCGCGTATGTGCGCTGCGGTCCGTGTGTCGGTCGTGCCCTGGATCTGCGTGGCGGGTGTCGGTGGTTCGTTCACCTGCGCGTAGATGGTCCAGCCGGTCATGGCGATTCCAACGACAAAACACAGGAATGCCACCGTCGAGAACCGGTGTGATGCGCCCTCGCTCCATATTAGGAGCACAAACCCCACGAGTACGAACAGCATGCCGAGCGATGTCGCGTAGGGAAGCAGCTCGGGGAGGTTCATATATATAGGCTAGCACGTACACTTTAGGTGTTCGTCAATAATTGACAGTCGTCTCGTCGGGACATACCGTTCTAGTGGGCATCCAATCGTGGAGGTGTTGATGTTCGTCATCGATCGCGCTGATGCGAGACGACTCAGGCGTGAGTCCGATCCGAAACAATGGCATTCCGTGTTCATATGGGTGCCGCGCTTCGTTCTCACCAGTCCCACGGGGTCAGCCCCCCGCTGGACGTTCGTGGGCTTCCGTGAGGTCCTCCGGCGCTCACTGGCAACGGAGACCATCGGCGACCGGATCATCCACCGCTGGGTCTACAGGACCGACGTATCCTTTGCACTCTGATGAATTCGTGCTCGAGTCAGGCGGCCGCGCTTTTCGCGGCCGCTTTTGTTATACAATCGGCCGCATGGAGAGTGTGCGCACCTTTTTGTTTCCGATAGCCGTGGCCATTCTCATCGCGGCAGTATGTATCGGGGGATACATCGTGTACACGGAGCGTCACACGGATTCACTCAATGCGTTCGTGTCGGCATATGCAAAAGGGGATGCCCTGACTCGCGAACGTATTGCCGATGAGTACCTTACGCGCTATCCGGCACAGGATTTGCTCGATACGCTCGAAGCCCGTTACGCCGACGATGTTTGTCATTTGCAGGCTCATCCGATCGGTCGGGCCATCTATAAGCGGACTCAAAATTTTACCGAGTCCACCCGTCAGTGCGGTGGCGCGTGTACCTACGGATGCTTTCACGGGGTGCTCATGGGGATGTTCGCAACCGACAGCGATACGCTGGGTGGTGTGATTGAAGACGAGTCCTCAGAAGAGTACCTCGCTCATGTGCAGCGTGTGGCGAAAGATCTGTGCACGAAGCCGGAGGTTGAGAGTGTCGTGCGCAAGCGAACCTGTTATCACGGTCTCGGACATGTATTTGAATATATTGAACACGAAGATCTGCAGCGTGGGCTCAAAAGCTGTGACGTTTTCGAGGACGCGTCCGCACACTACTCGTGTGTGACCGGAGTATTTATGGAGCACTTGTTCTCTGCGTCCTCTACGGCAGTGATGTACACCCGCGATACCCGCCCATGCGATGCGTTCCCCGAGTACACGAACGAGTGCTACATCTACAAATCGTACGGATGGCTGAAGGCGTGGGGATCTACCAGGGCGGCGATCACTGCATGCGAGTCATTCGGTCAGACTGCGAGGAGCTGTATCGTGCATGTCGCACAGGCGGCAGCCAACATGAAACTACTTGAGACAAAAGAAGGCTTCGACAGTATTTGCGGCAGCGTTCCGCTGCAATACCGCGATGCGTGTTTCGAAGGCGCTATCGTGAAGGTGATCGATCTCAATAACGGCGATGATTCCGAACATGCGTGCGATCGGATCGCGCTCATGTACTACGGCACATGCATCGATGTGCTCAAGGCGTTCCACGAACATATGAATATCTGACGTATGGACCGACTCCGCACACTCCTGTTTGAGGCATCGGTCATTTTTCTCTCCGGGGTAACGATCGCGGTCGTGATCGTTGCGGTCAGCAACATGCTGCATAAGCCGTCTGTTGAGACGTTCATTCGTGAATACGATGCAGTGCGGTACGGCAATCAGCAACCGGTTGCGGACAAATACATACAACTGTTTCCGGTGCAGGATCTCCTGAGCTCGATCGATGCACGGTACAAGAACGATATCTGCCACGTCGAAGGTCACGCGATCGGTCGGTCAATCTACAAACGGGACCAAAATTTTGCTGCGGGTATCAAGCAGTGCGGGAACTCGTGTACATTCGGCTGTTTCCACGGCGTGCTCATGGAAATGTTCCAAACTGACAGCGACACATTCGGCGGAACGATCGAGGAAGAGTCGCCGGAAATGCTGTTGGAACATGTGCGAAGTGTCGCGTCATCGCTCTGCACTCGCCCCGAGGTCGAGGCGGTCATTCAGCGTCGCGCCTGCTATCACGGACTCGGTCACGTGTTCGAGACAATGAGTAACAACGACATTGCGAGCGGGGTCACGTCGTGCGAGGTCTTTTCCAACGTACACGCAAAAGAGGCGTGTGTGACCGGCGTATTCATGGAGTACCTCTTCAATGCGTCATCGACACCACTGCGCATCACTAAAGGCCAGGAGCCGTGCAGTGCATTCCCGGAGTACACCAACCAGTGCTACATCTACAAGGCATACGGATGGATACGGGCATGGGGGAGTGTCGATGCAGCGCTCAAGGCGTGTACGACGTTCGGAGAACATGAGTTGCTCTGTATTCGCAATGTCGCGCGGGCAGCGACGACCGAAGAAATTCTTGCGAGCGAGGACAAGATCAATGCGCAGTGCGGCGGACTTTCGGGGCCGGATCATGACCAGTGCATCAAAGGCACCCTCCTTAAGACGATTTTTCTGAATGACGGCGATGACTCGGACCATGCCTGCGACGGTGTCACGGAAGCGTATCGGCCTGCATGTGTACGAGAGCTGCATTCATTCCTTGAGAACACTATATAAATGTATGAACCGGATTCGTCGCATACTCTTCGAGGTCTCGGTGATCTTTTTCATCGGAGTCATCATTGCTGCAATCGTGCTGATGGTCGTGCCGTCATTGCGCGCACCATCCGTCGAATCATTCGAGAGGGAATATTTCACCGCGTCGTCGGCCGACCGCGAGCGCATAGCCGAACGCTACCTGGCATCGCTGCCCGTGGATCGACTGTATGAATCACTCTCGCGCACATATGGCACTGACTCATGTCATGTGCCGGGCCATCCGATCGGTCGCGCGCTCTATACAAAGATACCCAACTTCGGAGAAGCGATCCGTCAGTGTCCAGCGACCTGCGCATACAGCTGCTTTCATGGGGTCATGATGCAGATGTTCTCGTCCGAGAGCGATACACTCGGCGGAGTTGTCGACGAGGTAACACCGGAAACATTCATTGAACGCGTGAAATCCGAAGCGCGGGACCTCTGTTATCGACCTGAGGTTACGAGTGTTACGCATCCGCAGGCGTGCACGCACGGACTTGGTCACGTGTTCGCGCTGCTCTCCGGAACAAATCTGAAAGAGGCGGTTGATGCCTGCGCGATACTACCGGATGCGCGCGCGATCGATTCATGCGCATCCGGCGCTTTCATGGAGTACTTGTTCAGTCCTGCTGCAGCTACGGTTGCGCTCTCAAAAGGGAAGGAACCGTGCGATGACTATCCGGGTCACGTCCGTTCGTGTTATCGCTACAAGGCATACGGCTGGATCAAGACGTGGGGAGGAGCGCAGGCGGCGCTTGCTGCATGTAATTCGCTCGGGGATCACGCGCTTGATTGCATCGAATCGGTCGGACGAGGCGCGGCTACGGAAAAAACACTCGCCTCCGGTGCGGGCATATCCGCACTGTGTATGGGTCTATCGGGTCAGGCTCAAGACCGCTGCATTCTCGGAGAGATGATGAAGTATATCGACATCAATATCGCCGAGACGGACAGCGCATGTACAAAGATCGATCCCGTATATCATGATGCCTGCGAGCGTGCGCTTGCGGACTATAAAGACACGATTCTGTATGATCGATAAAATCCGCCACACACTGTTCGAGCTTTCGGTCATCGTCTTGATCGGTGTTTCAATCGCAGTGGTCGGCGTGTACATATGGAATCTCGTCCGTACTCCGACGATCGAAGATTTTAAGCGTGCCTATAACGGTCAGACGCTCGATACGCAGGTTGCTGTCGCGGAACACTATCTCAACTATTTCTCTATCGACGAGTTGAACCGGGCCGTCGAGGCGTCGAATACGACCAGTCTGTGTCACCAGCAGGCGCACGCGCTTGGCCGCGCACTCTATAAGCGGGTACCAAATTTCGCGGAGGCGACGAAGCAGTGCGGAAATGCCTGTACGTACGGGTGCTTCCACGGTGTCATGATGGGTCTGTTCTCGACCAACAGCGATACGCTCGGCGGCATTATTGATGCGGACGATCCGGTGACGTATCTGAAGCAGATGAAGTCGATGGCAAAGGATCTGTGTACGAAGGCTGAACTCGAGGGTGTGGTGCATCCGAGATATTGCTATCACGCGCTCGGTCATGTCTTTTCATACCTCGACGGAACGACGCTCGCGGAGCCGCTGACGTGGTGCGACATTTTTCCGGCGGGAGGCGCGCGCGGCTCCTGTGTCTCCGGAGTGTTCATGGAGTACCTGATGGCCCCAGCGTCAAAAGCCGTGCTCTATACGAAAGGCGCCGAACCGTGTGATGCGTATCCGCAGTTCACGAAACGCTGCTACCGGTTCAAGGCATACGGCTGGCTGTACGCGTGGGGAGGATTGAAGCCTGCGTTCGCATTTTGCGACACCCTCGGCGAAAACACGCTTATGTGCATAAAAAATATCGCCGAAGCGGCGTCGTCGCCGAAGGTTGTGGCATCGGAGGCCGGCATGGAAACGCTATGCGGCTCGCTTGCCGGGGAGAAGCGCGAGGCGTGCATGGACGGCGCCATCGTGAAAGTTATCTCCGTCAGTGATGGTGACGACAGCGAGCATGTGTGTGACCCTGTCGCTTCAACCGAACACGAGCGCTGTCTGCGGGTACGTGAGGAATACCGGGATGATCTTTATTTCTGATGTATGGACCGCACCCGCACCATTTTGTATGAAGCCGCACGCATATTCCTCACCGGGGTCGTGTTTGCGATTGTGATCATGTCGGCCCGATCGTATCTCGCGGGTCCGAGTATTGTTCAGTTTCAAAAAGAGTACGGGGGTAAACCGCTTGCGCAACAAGTATCCGTTGCCGAAAAATATCTCGATTCGTTCACCACGTCTGAACTCAACGCTGCGATCGAAGAGCAGAACAAGGAGGGTTTTTGTCATTCGCAGGCACACGCGCTCGGTCGCGCGGTCTATAAACGTACGAACAACTTTACCGAGTCAATCAGGCAATGCGGGAATTCGTGCACGTTCGGCTGTTTCCACGGCGTGCTCATGCAGATGTTCTCGACCGATAGCGATACGCTCGGCGGGGCGATCCTCGAGGACTCACCGGATGCATATCTCGCTCAGGTAAAGACCGAAGCCGAGGGGCTGTGTGCACGACCGGAAGTCGCAAGCGAGGTACATGCGCGGTATTGCTATCACGGCCTCGGGCATGTCTTCGGTTTTATTGCGGGCACGAGTCTCGACGGCGGACTCGCATCGTGCAATATCTATAAAAACGAGCACGCGGCGCTCTACTGCCGCTCCGGCGTATTCATGGAATACCTGTTTGGTCCCTCGCAGGCGCACATCCTCTATACAAAAGGGCCGGAGCCGTGCGACGCGTACCCCGCGTTCACCGCAAAGTGTTACCGCTACAAGGCATATGGCTGGATCGAAGTCTGGGGCGGTGTGCGTCCCGCGCTCAAGGCGTGTGATTCGTTCGGAACGAATATGCTGTTATGTATCGCAAACACCGCTGAGGCCGCGGCAACCGAAGGTCTCCTTGGTACACGAGAGGGAATGGAGAGTATATGCGGCGGTCTGACGGGGGAGAAGCGGGACGCGTGCGTGGACGGAGCGCTCACAAAAATTATTGATCTCAATGACGGGGATGACAGCGAACATGTCTGCGATCTCGTCGCAGCAGAATACCGACCGCGTTGCCTCGCGGTGCGCACGGGATACGAATCAGACGTATATTTCTCGCATTGATATGGACCGCGTACGCACGATCTTGTATGAGCTCTCGCTTATCTTTCTTATCGGAGTGTCATTAGGGTGTCTGGGGGTATGGGCGTATACCACTGTAAAGGAACCCTCAATCGAAGATTTTCAGCGTGAATACGCGATTGGCGACGTGTGGCATCAGCAGGCAGTTGCAGAAAAATATTTACAACATTATCCGGCTGCGGTTCTTTTGCAGGCGATCGAAGATGCTCATGCCGCAGGCAACTGTCATTCGCAGGGACACGGTATAGGGAGGGCGCTCTACAAGGCGGATCCCAATTTTGCTTCGGTCATACGACAGTGCGGCGGGACGTGCACATACGGCTGCTTCCATGGAGCGATGATGGAGATGTTCCAGACAGAAAGCGACACACTCGGCGGTGCGATCGAAGACGAAACGCCGGAGGCGTACGCAAAGCATTTGCAGGCTGCTGCACGCACGTTGTGTGATCTGCCAGAGGTGAAAAGCAGTGTGCACCCGCGATACTGTACCCATGGTCTGGGTCATACGTTCGCATATTTTTCTCCCGACGACATGGATCAGGCTATCCGTTCATGTGGGACGCTCAGCTCGGCATATGGTGCGAAATCGTGTGCATCGGGCGCGTTTATGGAGTATCTGTTCAGTTCCTCTTCTGCTGCGCTCATGTCCGGCAAAGGACAAGCTCCGTGCGATCGGTATCCTCAATACACGCAAGCGTGCTACATGTTCAAAGCCTACGGCTGGCTGTACGCATGGGGCTCGGTCGCCTCTGCGCTCGCGGCGTGTGACACATTCGGCGGCAATACGCAGCTCTGTATCGTTACGACGGCGCAGGCGGCATCCAACAAGGATCTGGTACGGAGCCGGGCAGGGGTCGAAAGTATCTGCGGGTCACTGAGCGGAGAAAAGCGCAAAACGTGCGTCTACGGCGCATTGCTAAAGATCATTGACCTCAATAACGGAGATGATTCGGATGCTCTGTGCGATAGTGTCGATCCTATCTACCGGAATGCTTGTCTTGAAATTCTGCACTCCTTCCTCGCAAACATCGCGCATGGCTAATGAACCGTACATACAACGCGCCGTCGGTACGCTCGACCGTGTTCGCACTGTCCTCTACGAGGCGTCGCTTATATTTCTCACGGGCGTCGTCGTCGCAGTCGTCGGCTTTTCAATATGGAGCCGTTTGTATCAACCGTCACTTGTGCGATTCAGTCGCGAATATGCCGCTGCCGACGCACACGAACAGATACGAATATCAGAACGGTATCTGGATCTGTATCCTGCGGGCGAACTGCTTCAGATGGTAGAAGCGGTACATTCCGCGGGGGTGTGTCATGTCGAGGCGCACCCATTCGGACGCGCTGTCTATCGGCACACAAAGAATTTTTCGGAATCTATTAAGCAATGTGGCGGCGCGTGCACCTACGGGTGTTTCCACGGGGCGATGATGGAAATGTTTGCGACAGAGAGCGACACGCTTGGCGGTGTCGTGAATGAAGAAGATCCGGACTCGTACCTGGATCATGTGAAAGCGCTTGCGCCGGATTTGTGCGATCGTCCGGAGGTTGCGAGCGTCGTGCGTTCACGTTTTTGCACGCACGGTATCGGGCACACCTTTGCCTATCTATCGCAGGGTGATCTCGCAGAAGCCGTCGCCTCGTGCGAAGTGCTTGATTCTAAAAGCAGCATCAGCTCATGCGTTACCGGTGTGTTTATGGAATACCTGTTTGATCCGAGTCGGATACGGGAGCTTGATACAACGGGACCGGAACCGTGTGATATCTACCCGAAGTACACAGGGGAATGTTACCGATACAAAGCGTACGGGTGGCTGCACGCGTGGGGTACCGTCGATGCCGCGCTCTCGTCATGCAGCGCGCTCGGTGAACACCGGTTGCAATGCATACGCGAAGTTGCGGAGGCGAGCTCTACCGAACAGCTGCTCAAGACACAGGAAGGGATTGAAAGTCTGTGCGGGTCGCGGACCGGGGATGAACGGCGCATGTGTGTGATCGGTGCGTTTCTCAAGATCATCGATCTCAATAACGGTGACGATTCGGATCATGCGTGCGATCGGGTGCTTGTGGGGTATCGGAGTATTTGCCTGCAGATACTGCACGAGTACCACGCAGCTCACCAAACAAGACAGTAAGATAGAGGGATGAACTCTTTGAGTCGCGCCACAATCGTACAGTGCATCCTTGCGCTCGGGTTCGTTGCTGCTACCGTCGGTGTTGTCCTGTACTTCGGTGAGACGCCGCAATACACCCTTGCCTCGGGGGCGAGTATGCATCCCGCAGATGACCTGTTTCGAAAGGTCATCAAGGAGTTCGGCGGTGTACGCGCCTACGATCGGATGGCGACCGCGATCACAGGGCTCCCGGAAGACGAACAGCATGGCTATGCACATTCCTTCGGGCACGTCCTCTACGAACTCAAAGGAGAAGAAGGCATCAGCGTGTGTGACGGACGATTTAATCTAGGATGTTTTCACCAGTTCCTGGGGGACGCGATCACGGACCTCGGGACCGATTCGATTGCACGGTTGTACCGTGAGTGCGGTGCCGTTATCGGTTCAGCGGAAACGTGTCAGCACGGACTCGGGCACGGCATCGTCTCCGGTATCGGATACTCCGAGGATAATCTGAAAGAAGCGCTATCGCTCTGTTCTCAGGCTACACATGAAAAAACGTATGCGGGATGTTACGGGGGAGCGTTCATGGAATACAACATCCGCACCATCGCAGGCGCTGAAGGTACGATGGGCTCACGACCGCTTGTGCATAACGACATGTATGCGCCGTGCACTGCTGTATCAGTGGATGACCGCGCCGTGTGTACGTTCTGGCTACCCGAGTGGTGGTTCTTTTCGCTCTGGCAGGGGCAGCGGGATCCGCTCCAGCGAAATGACCTGTTCCAAAAAATGGGAGACCTCTGTGAGGCATCGCCCGCGCCGCAGTCATGTTACGAAGGTGTGGGATACATTGCACCGACGGTGTTCGGATTCGACGCCGGTCGCTCACGCGAGGCCTGCGACCACATAATGGGTGGCGGTGCGCTGTATTGCCGGGGGATGGCGGCGCTTATTTTTCATATTTCAGCCGGTCACGAGGCTGATGCTCCGGCCCTGTGTGAGGGGCTCGGCGAACGGGCGCGCGCGACGTGTATGCGGTATGCGGAGCACGACAATAATTTCTCGTTCAGCGTCACGATGGACCCCTGATACAGGAAATGTTGCCTTTTTCAGGGCTTTAGTGCATACTCTGCGGGTTCTATGACAGCGGAAAAAACGGCAAAGAAGCGGGCATCACGCTCGAAGAAGGGTGACGGGGCACATCGCCTCCGAATCCGCGTACGTGCATACGAGCACGGCGTTTTGGATAAGTCCGTAAAACAGATTATCGACACCGCGGCCCGCTACAATGCGACCGTTGTCGGCCCTGTTCCGCTCCCTATCGACATCCGAAAATACACGGTCAACCGCTCGTCGTTCATCGACAAGGATTCCCGTGAACAGTTCGAGATGCGCATCCACAAGCGAATGATCGACATCCTGAACCCGGAAGGGAAGGTGATCGAAGCGCTCACCAACATCGATCTGCCCTCCGGCGTATCGATCGACGTCAAAATGATGTAAACAAAAAACTCTCCGAACAGGAGAGTTTTTTGTTCGGTACGGCTGCTATGATTCACGCATGCGTTTTTTCGCGCACACCTATACGCAGTTGCGCCACATGCTTCGCTCGCGCCGTGCCCGCCTGGCACTCATCTTCCTTCCCGTGGTCGTTCTCGTGGGGTTGCTCGCCGTACGGTACGACCGCATCGCCGAGGACATCATGTTTCGGTACGACCACACAGCGGGGCGTGCATGTAGGTACGGGACGAAGCACCTGAGCGCTAACGAGCCGTATAACTACGATATTGAACGGGCACAATACTTTCTCGAGGCGTGCCGCGAGCTCGACCCGACCTTTCCTGCGGTGAACTACCATCTTGCGCGTCTCTATTTTGTGCAGCGGCATCCCATCATGTCGCTCATGTCGGTCAACGCGGAAATACGTGTGGCAAAAGGTGAACCGATACCCGAGGTCTACTACATGAAGGGGCTCATCGAGGGGGCGATCGGATACTACGACCGTGCGGCAGAGGATTACCGCACATTTCTTTCCCTTAAGCCCGACGGTGTGAACGGGTGGGCCGGATACAACGACTACGCCTGGGTGCTCTTAAAGGGCGGCAGAACAGAGGAGGCGCTCGCGGCTATTACAACAGGTCTTGAAAAGCATCCCGGCAACGCGTGGCTGCTCACCATCAAGTCGACCGCACTGTTCGAGCTTGGCCGCCTGCAGGAGGCGGCCGATGCCGGAGAGCAGGCGGTGAAAGCCGCAGACGCGCTTACAGAGGCGCAGTGGCGCAGTGCGTATCCGGGAAACAATCCTGACACAACGGAAAAAGGACTCGACACGATACGACGCTCCGCTCGTGAAAATCTGGCAAAGATCCGTGAAGCGCTCGCGCGTCAGTAGTTGAGACGTCGTCTATAATAAAAAGATGATCCCGACGAAGCATCTCGCATCGGTCCTCATCACGCTCGTCGCATGTTTCGGTGTCGCATACGCGAGCGACCACCTCACGGGTGTCCCTGTGTATCCCGAGTCGCGCACCGTCGCCGAGGGGTCAACCTCGTTCGATGATCTGCTGACTCGCTTCGGGGATCTCGCAAAAGAAAAAGGTGCCGCCTACGCGTTCGATGTGCTGCGTCAAGCCGAGCTTCCGCCGGGGACGGACATACATCTTCTTGCACACGAGATCGGTCATCAGTTGTATGAACAACAAGGTCTCAACGGCATGGCGCTCTGTACGCAGGAGTTCGGTAACGGATGCTCGCATTCGATCGTGATCGGCGCACTGCAGGAGCTTGGTGACGGCGCGGATACCCGCACACTCATCGATGAGGCCTGTCACAAAGCGGGGGATGCGCTCTCCGCATACACGATGTGCTACCACGGACTCGGTCACGGAGTGTTCGCGTTCTACGGCTACTCGTTTCCTGAGACCGTGAAATTCTGTATGTCGATGGGGACCACAGAGTACGACAACATTCAGGCATACGAATGCATCGGCGGTGCGGCAATGGAGCTCGTGAGCGGCGGTGGCCATGATCGCGATGCGTGGATCAGTGCGAATACAAAATACTTCACCAAAGACCCGCTTGCCCCGTGTAACAGCCCGATCATTCCGAACGCTGCGAAGCCTAAGTGCTACGTCTACATGTCGCCTCATTACATGGAACTGGCGGGAGCGAACATCGAGGTCTTCACGGATGCACAGCTGAAAGCGGGAATGGGATATTGCACCGTACTGCCGTACGGCGAGGACCGCGACGCGTGTATCGGCGGGTTCGGCAAGGACTTTGTTTCGTTCGCCAACAGCCACGATCTCCGAAAGCGTGATGCAGGAGAATACACGGACTCGCAGATGCGCGAAGTCGACCGTCTCTGCAAGATCAATCCCGACATCCGGGATGTGCATGTGTGCGAATCGTATGCTGTCTCGATGTTCTTCTGGGGCGGCTTCGCCGATCCGAAGCTCGCGCCGCGATTCTGCAACATGCTTGATGATGCGGACTCGCGCGGCTTCTGCTGGGATTACCTGGCGGCCAGCATCTCGCATATGATCGGTACGCAATCAGAGCGCGATCATCGCTGCGAACAGGTTCCGCCGCAGTTCCGGGACAAGTGCAAAGCCGAACCGAAGTAGGCGATATACACAGCCCGAACACATTCAGGATGTGTTGTGAAGTACAATGAACGCACGTATGACTCGTCACACAAAGAAGTATTCGCATCGCGATTACTGGCGACTTGCAATAACCGCTGCGGCAATATTTTCCGCGGCATACCTCCTTATCGGACAGGGAAGTACGCGCTTGAGTGCGCATGCTCCGGAACCCGCGTTTGCAGACGCGTCCCCGTCGGGCCTTGCGATCGTCCCCGCCTCCGGTGTGAGCCAGGCGGCGTACACCGGTTCGTACACCGGCACATATACCGGAACGTACACCGGCGCATACACTAGCTCGTACACCGGTTCCTATACTCCGCAGACACCCTCATACACAGGTTCATACACATCGTCATACACGCCGGGACAGAGCTCGTACACGCCGGGACAGTCTTCGTATACCGGAGGACAGTCGTCCTACGCACCTGCACAGGCATCGTACGCACCGACCACATGCTGGGATGGTTCGACGCCGGGCGCCGGCGGAACCTGTCCGCCGTGCCCCACGGGTTATACAGACGACGGCGCAGGGCACTGCATCCCGCCGAATCAGCCGGGATTCGTGGGCTTCACCACAACACAGGGCTTCACTGCGAGCGGTCACTTGGAAGTCCGACCTTCGCTCGTTCGCTCGGGCGACAGAACGCGAGTGTATTGGAACGTACGTAACGTACGTGACTGTACCGTGCGCGGAACCAACGGTGACGGCACTACCGGAACGCAGTGGAATCAGGTCTCATCCGGACCGTCCGGTGTCGTAACCAGTCCTATCGGCAGTCGCACTGACTACACACTCTTCTGCCACTCAATCGTCGGTGCCACGCCTGCAACGATCACCGAAACCCGTACCGTGAATGTGATTCCGCGATGGTACGAACCGTCGGGCGAATAAGCGGATATGAAACGAGCGCTCAAACTAGCGACCATTTGTGCGGCAGCAGTCATTGCCGTGCCGTTCATGGCAGGTGCACAATCGCTGGGTCTCCAAAATGCGATCCGCGCCGAGATCATGAAAGATCCGCGTTCGTCTGAGATCCCGCCGGCACAGATAGACGCAATGGTATCCGCGCTCGCACAGACCGCGGCGGCACAGGGCGTGAGCGAGACCGATATCACGTGGAGGCCTGCGACCCGCGCAGGTGCAGGGGAGCCTGCTGCATGCGGATTTTTGTGCACGATCAATCAGATTTTCGGATTCGGCGGAGACGATTTCACGATTCCGATCGGTCTTGGGGTCACGTCCGCTCTCCTCATTTTGTTCATCAGTATGATGCTGCACCGGCACCATGTGCACGGGGTTGAGCCGACGGTGGACGCGATCCACCTCCCGCCGAAAAAGCAGGCATAGCGTCCGACCGAAAGGTCGGATTTGCATATTTCTAAAGCTTACGTATACTGCCTCCACCCATGTCGGAATAGCCGACCAATGGCGAGGCAACTCAGGTATGAGGGCCCGCTATGGCGGGTCAATTTTTTTTCAAAAACAAAGCAAACAAACAATACGTATGGCAGGTAAATTCATGCTCGGAACCAAGGGCAAAATGACACAGGTCTTCGACGAGAAGGGTGTTGTTCACGCTGCAACGCTCGTGAACGCGACACCGATGACCGTCACGCAGGTAAAAACCGTTGAGACGGATGGCTACAATGCCGTGCAGCTCGGTCAGGGCACACGTGCAGCTAAAAACCTCGGCAAGGCTGTCCTTGGACACCTCAAAGATCTGTCGAATTCCCGCATTATCCGCGAAAACCGCCAGGAGGCAGGAGAGCTCAAGCGAGGTGATTCGATTGATATCTCGATCTTCGTCCCGGGCGACGTCGTTGAGGTGTCTGCGATCTCGAAGGGTAAGGGCTTCCAGGGTGTCGTGAAGCGACACGGCTTTTCCGGCGGTCCCCGATCACACGGTCAGAAGAATAAGGAACGAGCTCCGGGATCCATCGGCGGCGGCGGTCGCGCAGGCGGTCGTGTCGTAAAGGGTATGCGCATGGCCGGACGCATGGGTAACGACCGCATTACGGTCAAAAACCTCCGCATTCTGCAGGTTGATGCAGCGAACAATCAGATCCTCATTTCAGGTGCAGTTCCGGGACGACCGGGTACTGTGGTAGAGATCCGCACAAAGTAATACTCGTATGAAAACAGACATTTTTGACATCAAGGGTAAGAAGGCAGGAACGGTAGAGCTTCCGGAAGCGGTGTTCGGTCTGCCGTGGAACGAAGCGCTCATGCACCAGGTTGTTATCTCGATGCAGGCGAACGCCCGCACAAATGTTGCGCACACAAAGACGCGCGGCGAAGTACGAGGCGGTGGTCGCAAGCCGTGGCAGCAGAAGGGCACCGGTCGCGCCCGACACGGATCTTCGCGCTCTCCGATCTGGAAGGGCGGCGGTGTGACTCACGGTCCGCGCAATGAAAAGGTGTTCGGTCGCGAAATCCCGAAGAAGATGCGTGCAAAGGCTCTCTTTGTCGCTCTCTCTCAGAAGATGCGCGACGGTCAGCTGTTGTTCGTCGATTCGTTCGGACTCAATGCCCCGAAGACAGGTGACGCTAAGAAGGCGCTCGTTGCGCTCTCCGGTGTGAAGGGCTTCGAGGCGCTCTCGGGCACAAAGAAGCAGAACCTCGCTCTTATTGCATCGCCGACAAAGTCGGAGGCTGCGGCAAAGAGCTTCCAGAACATCGGTTCGGTCTCGTTCGATCAGGTTGCAAATCTGAACCCGGTCTCGGTTCTCAAGTACAAGTACATTGTGATCGAAAATCCGGTCGAAGCGGTAAACGCGATCTCAAAGCGAGCATCCAAGACGAAGCTCGATAAGAAGTCAGATAAATAAGCTATATGGCACTCTTCGGATCAAAAAAGAAAACTGCAAAGAAGGCGACGGCGGTTGCCGCACCTGTCGAGACCTCTTCGGTCTCTCAGCGAGACCTCTCGCACATCCTCTCGCATGCCCGCATAACCGAGAAGGCATCGGTTCATCAGGAGGACAAGGTGTACACTTTCGACATCTCCGCGCGAGCGACCAAGCGCGACATCAAGCGCGCTGTCTATCAGATCTATAAGGTCATGCCGCGCGAAGTTCGCACCGTTACTGTTCCGACAAAGTCAGTCCGCCATGCACGCACCGGCAAAACCGGCGTTAAGGGCGGCGGCAAGAAGGCATACGTCTATCTGAAGTCGGGCGATAGCATCATCATCTCGTAATTTCTGTATGAAACACCTTAAACCGATCACTCCGGGAACGCGCGGCATGACCCGCATCGAGTACAACAAAGTACTCTCCGGTCACAAGCCGACCAAGTCGCTCTTGAAGGGCAAGAAGTCGACCGGCGGCCGCAACTCATTCGGACGCATCACGACGCGCCACCACGGCGGCGGTCACAAGCGCAAGTACCGCGCAGTTGATTTTAAGTTCGACAAAAAGGACATCCCGGCTACGATCAAGTCCATCGAATACGATCCGAACCGATCGGCATTCATCTCCCTTGCGGTCTTTGCAGACGGAGAGAAGCGATATGTTGTTACTCCGAAGACCATGAAGGTCGGCGACACGTTCATCGTGTCGGAGACAGCACCGATCAAGATCGGTAACCGCATCCCGATGGGCAATCTTCCGGTGGGAACGTTCGTCTATAACGTCGAGCTCCAGCCGGGTAAGGGTGCTGCGATTGCACGATCTGCCGGCAACTATGCCGAGATCATCGCGCAGGACGCCGGCTACACGCATCTCAAGATGCCGTCGACCGAAGTGCGCCGCGTTATCGGTACCGCATGGGCATCGATCGGCGAAGTATCGAACGACGAGCACCGACTTGTGGTCATCGGTAAGGCAGGACGATCGCGCTGGATGGGCATCCGCCCGACGGTCCGCGGTACGGTCATGAACCCGGTTGATCACCCGCACGGCGGCGGTGAAGGTAAGCAGGGTCGCGGTCACCGACGACAGCGCACCATGTGGGGTAAGCCGTCCGGAAAGGGACAGAAGACCCGCCGACCGAAGAAGTACTCAAACGTATTCATTGTCTCGCGACGAAAGGTTGGTAAGCGAAAATAAACATCAAAAAACAAAAAGCCCCGGGGAAACCCGGGGCTTTGGCTTTTGAGGAGCACGTCTCCGAAAAAGACCAGAGTCCGGTCGGAGCGAGGGGCCCAAGCGCGACGGCGCTTGGGATCGCGAGACGGGCCCTGCGTGCGAGCCGCAGTCGCGGCGAGACATGTGGGGGCTTTTTTATTCGGAGCGGCTACCAGCCGCCCGATTGCATCCGCTTTTGCAGCGGCGTGAGTCTATCGTAAGGAACCGGTTTCGGATGCCGCAGATAGTGGATGAAAAATGCGGTCGCCGTTGCCCATGCCTCTTCCGAGAAGCCCGGTCGTCGCGGGCGGGCCTTCACGCGCGCAATTTCGCGGCGTAACCACCGCTTCCTGCCGACGGGATTATAGTCCTGTCGCTTGAAATATTTTCGCATCGAAATCTCCGTTCAGTAGATGGCGTCGATACCGTCCTTTTCGTACGACTTCGGCTTGCGGCTCCACCGTCGCAGCAATTGGCCGAAGCCGTAGGCCGGCAGGACGTAGAGCGGAATAACGAACGGAAGCGCGATATAGACCAGTCCGCCGGAACCGCGCTCACCCGTGTAGGGAATGAGGAAGCCCAGGGCGATACAGACCGCGAGCAGGACCCACACCGCATTCATTCCAAGCCGCATCCCCGCATAGAGGGAGATGAGAATCGCAGGAATGATCACGAACCAGCTCATTTGGAGCATGATCCACGCCGTCATACACACAAGGCCGAGGAAATCAGTCAGTTCCATGGGATAACCCTCCGTTGACTGCATGCATACTGTCAGACCGCTCATGAAAGTAAATAGCCCGACTAGTCGGGCTATTGCTCCACACTGAACGAGTGTGT
>CAZELA010000002.1:17523-217099 GCA_964512835.1 uncultured Candidatus Saccharibacteria bacterium
ATGAAAGTAAATAGCCCGACTAGTCGGGCTATTGCTCCACACTGAACGAGTGTGTCGCGAGTAAGCCGGGAATGATATCGGGGTGCAGGGGACAGACTGTCTGCGCCCGGTACCATTTCCCTTGGTTCTCCTCCACGACGACGGCGTACGTATCCTCGTGTGTCGTCGGGTCCAGAAAGAACACGGCGCCGAGGCGAACAATCCTGGTGCCTGTTGCAAGTGCGCGATCACGATCGGTCATGGTGCCTCACGATTCTTGCGATCACGGATACCGTCCATGATCTGTGCAAAGCTCGGTGCGCGCGGCATTCGAAGCCTCGCTGCCACCCTAAGATCAAGGATGGCGGCCTCGACCGCCTCATACGCCGCCCGTATTTCAGGGCTCTCCGGCGGAAAGGGGATCTCAGGCATCGGACTTCGCCGGATCGTCCGTGAACACGACGGTTCCCGGTACGTCCTTCCCGTCGATGACGGGTGTCGGACCGATCTTTTTCAGCCTGCGGGAGAGCGTTCGTGTCGCATCTCTCGCCTGCAATGTGGCGCGTTCGAGGTCATCACACACTCCCCGAAGTTCTTTATCCATAGGCGTCCTCCTCATGGGGCTATATTTCCAGCCCCCATAAGACCACAAACGGGAAAATCTGCAACACGACCTCGATTTTGGGGCGAAAACATTTGACATTACAGACTACTTCGTATAAATTGCACGGACTCCCGCGATCGCGGGTTTTCAATTGCAAACAAAATAAACAGTATGCGAAGCGCCAAAAAAGGTCCGTACGTAGACGAGAAGCTCCTCAAAAAGGTGTCTAATCGCAAGCCGAATGCCGGTTCCATTAAGACGTGGGCCCGCGCTTCTTCTATTGCGCCGGAATTCGTAGGATACACCTTTGCTGTGCACACCGGAAAGAGCTTCGAAGAGGTCTTCGTTTCCGAAGACATGGTCGGCCACAAGCTCGGCGAATTCGCGCCGACGACCCGCTTCCACCGACACGGCGGTAAGATGCAGAAGGAGGCAGAACAGGCAGCTAAGGCCCAGGAGATCGCGACCGCTCAGGCTGCAAAGGCGGCATCGACCGCGGCGAAGAAATAATATTTGTATATGAAGGCCTTGCTCAAGAATTACAGTCAGTCACCGCGCAAAGTGCGCTTGGTCGCAGACCTCATCCGAGGCAAGTCTGTTATGGCTGCCCGACAGGCGCTGACCTACCTCCCGAAGAAGTCGTCACCGGTCATGCTCAAACTCCTGAACTCTGCCGTTTCCAATGCTGTTCAGAACAACGGGCAGGAGGTAGATGCACTGTTCGTAAAGTCGATCGCGGTCAACAAGGGTGCGGTTATGCGCCGCTTCATGCCGAAGGCACGAGGTCGCGCTGCACGCTACGCAAAGACCTTCTCCATCGTCACGCTCGAGCTCGGTTCACGTAACGCTGCGCCGTCCGTACCGGCTAAGAAGGCAAAGGAGACCGTTACCGAAGACAAGCCGAAGGCAGTGAAGAAGACCGCGAAGAAGGCGGCAAAAAAGGCAGCAAAGAAGTCTGAATAATCATCGTTATGACACACACAGTACATCCATACGCACATCGCCTCGGCATCATTCGTGACTGGAAGTCGCGCTGGTTCGCTAAGTCGCCGGCAGAATACCGAACGAACGTCATGATCGATACCACGATCCGACGCTTCCTTACGAAGCGCCTGCGCGGTATGTATGTCACCTCGGTCGAGATCGAGCGTGCACAAAATGTGATTCGCATCCTCATCAAGACCTCGCGCCCGGGTTTGGTTATCGGCCGCGGCGGAGAGGGAAGCCAGAAGCTCGTCAAAGAGATCGAAGAGGTCGTCCGCACCGTAAAGGGCGCTCCGAAGGGCAAGTCGCTCGTCCGCATCGACATCGAAGAGGTCCGCTCGCCGGAGTCTCAGGCACCGGTCGTTGCATACATGGTCGCAGAAGGTCTTGAAAAGCGACAGACGTTCCGTCGTGTTCTCAAGCAGACTGTCGAGAAGGTCATGGCGAACCGCGATGTACAGGGAGTGCGCATCGGTATCTCCGGCCGTTTGGGTGGTGCAGAAATGTCCCGCTCCGAAGAGATCAAGCGCGGTCGTGTACCGTTGCAGACGCTTCGTGCAGACATCGACTTTGCAAAGGAGAAGGCGTATCTTCCGTACGGTGTGATCGGCGTAAAGGTATGGATTTACCGCGGCGAGATCTTCGACAAGAACGAACAGTAAAAAATTTGTATGTTGGCACCGAAAAAAGTTAAACACCGAAAATGGCAGCGCGCACGACGCCAAGGCGATCGACGCGTTGCAGCTGATACACGCGGCATTACCGTTGCGTTCGGCTCATTCGGTTTGAAAGCAATGACGCAGCATCGCATCACCTCGAACCAGATCGAAGCAGCCCGACGCGCACTCTCACGAGCTGCAGGCAAGAGCGCAAAGATCTGGGTACGCATCTTCCCGGACCGACCGGTCACCAAGAAGCCGGCAGAAGTACGCATGGGTTCCGGTAAGGGAGATCTTGCAGGCTACGTATTCGACGTACGACCGGGACGAGTACTCTTCGAGATCGACGGCGCACCGGAAGCAATGGCTCGCGAGGCGCTCCGTAAGGCGGGTACAAAGCTCCCGATCAAGGTCCGCATCGTCGCGCGCGCATAAATTTGTATGGCAGAACTAACATCATGGTCAGTTGAAGATTTGCAGAAGGAGATCGCAAAGAAGCGAGAGAGCCTTCGAACATTCCGATTCGGCGAAGCAGGAACCCGTACACGCAACGTACGAGAGGGTCGTACGCTCCGCAAAGAGATCGCACGTTTGCTCACAGAGATGAATTCGCGTAAGGTAGCACAGAAATAAGTATGGAAACTAAAGTAACAGCAGGAAAGACGTTCGATGGTGTCGTCGTAAAGGCGGCCATGCAGGACACCGTCACGGTACAGGTGGAGCGCTATGTAAAGCACCCGAAGTACAAGAAGTACATGAAGCTTTCCAAGAAGTTCCTCGTGCACAACCCGGGCAATACGCTCGAGGTGGGTGCGAAGGTCACCATCAAGGAAACCCGACCGATCTCTAAGCGTAAGCGTTTCATCATCGCGTAAATCACTATATGTTGCAGGATCGATCACTCGTAAAAATTGCAGATAACTCCGGCGGCCAGATCGGACGCGTTTTCAAGATCCTCGGGGGATCAAAGAAGCGCTATGCCGAGATCGGCGACGAGGTCGTGCTCTCTATCCAGAGCGCACAGCCGCGAAAGGCCGTAAAGAAGAAGGACGTTCACCGAGCCGTTATCGTTCGACAGAAGAAGGCATTCCGCCGCAAGGACGGTTCGTACATCCGCTTCGATGAGAATGCAGTCGTTCTTGTAGAAAAGGACAAGAAAGAACCGAAGGCAAACCGTGTGTTCGGCCCGATCCCTCGCGAAGTCGTTGAACGCGGCTACCAGAAGATCGGTTCGCTCGCACCGGAAATTTTGTAATCATATGAAACTCAAGAAAGGAGACAAAGTAATGGTGATCGCCGGCAAGGCCAAGGGGCAGAGCGGTGCGATCTCACAGGTATTCACGAAGACCGACAAGGTGCTTATTGACGGTGTGAATATGGGGAAGCGTCACCGACGCCCGACCCAGCAGGCTCGCTCGGGCCAGATCATCGACAAGCCGATGCCTATTCACGTATCGAACGTCATGATCGTGGACAGCAAGACAGGTAAGCCGTCACGAATTTCCATCAAGAAGGACAAGGACGGTAAGCGCGAGCGCATCGCAGTGAAGAGCGGCCAGGCAATCAAGTAAATTCAAGCATATGAACGCACGTACTATTCAGAATCAGACATTCGAGGCACTTAAGGGTGATTTCGGCTACACAAACGTGATGCAGACCCCGAAGATGCAGAAGATCGTCGTCTCGACCGGTGTCGGTTCGATCAAAGACAAAAAGAAGATCGAAGTCATCCTTGACCGCATGACGACCATCACGGGCCAGGCTCCGGCTGCACGCTCGACCAAGAAGTCGATCGCGAACTTCAAGACCCGAGTCGGCGATCTCTCCGGCTACCAGGTAACGCTCCGAGGTGCACGCATGACGTCGTTTTTCGACAAGCTCGTAAACATCGTGCTCCCGCGCGTGAAGGACTTCCGCGGCCTCAAGGCATCCGCAATCGACGAGATGGGTAACATCACGATCGGTATCAAGGAGCACACGGTCTTCCCTGAAACCTCCGACGAAGATGCAAAGGATGTGTTCGGTCTTGCCGTCACGATCACCACGACCGCAAAGAACAAGGCAGAGGCAGAGGCCTTCCTCCGCCACATCGGCGTTCCGCTCCAGAAGTAACGAATACCAAACAATAAACCGCGCCGAGAGGCGCGGTTTTGCGTTGAGGGGAGAGTGATACAATCCCGCGTACATATGGGACAGACGCTTCGAGGCTGGGCTCCGTTCATGGCATCGGCTGTTCTCGGAGCGCTCGCGATGGATTTCCCGCAGACGCTTTCAGTCCTCATTTTTATCTTTCTCGTCCCGGTAATCCTGTATGTGCGCAGTCACGTGAACGAGTCAAACGGGAGACTCGCGGTCAAAATGTTCGTCTCCACATACTGCTTTGCGGTTCTCTCGACACCGTGGATTGCCTCAACGTTTCCGCTTACCTGGCTCGGCATTCCTGACCCGATTCTCGGCGTCGCGATCGTCGGGGCGATTTGGGTGGGGTTTGGTGTAGCACTTTCGGTGCCGATGACGCCCTGGATCATATTCCTGCGCGCCGCAATACGGCTGCACCCGTATGTGCAGATCGTGATCGCGTCTTCTGCGTGGATCGTACTCGAGTATGTCCGGTCATGGTTCGTTGCACTTGGTGCATACGGCGGGGGAGTGCTGTTCGGACCGCATCACACGTACTACTCGTTGTCGTACGTGTTATCGAACGTGCCGGTTGTGCGGGACCTGTTTGCGGTCGGCGGTCTCTACCTGCCGACGCTCCTTGTTGTTGTCGTGAACGTGCTCGTGAGTCTCGGCTACTGCGCTGTACGCGGTGACCGAGCACTCCGACGACCGGTGGCGGTTGTGCTCGGAGCGATTACTCTTCTGGTGATCGTCTCATCACTTGCCATGTCGGGTATCCGCAGCGGAGGCGTCGGCCCGACGTTTCCGGTTTCGGTCGTGAATACCCATTTACCGTCATCCACGAGTATCGATATCGCAACAAAAAAAGCTCAGGCTGCGCTCGATCTTATTGCAACCATACCGGAGCGAGGCGGCGTCCTTGTCCTGCCGGAGAACCTCGACGTACTGAACACATATCTTCAGTCCGACGCTACCAGCACAAATCCGCTGTCGAACTTCCGGCTCGTGCTCGCGTCGCAGCCGGATGACCACGCTCACTCGATGTATTTCTTCGAGCCGCAAACGTCGCAAGGAGTCCGCTACCGGAAGCAGCTGCTTATGCCTATCGGGGAATACAGCGTGACCTGGGTCGAGTACCTTATCCGTGCCTCGCGACAGGACTCGTGGATGTCCGCATATCAGCACATCATTGAGCGCAGTTCACACAAAGGTACCGGTATCGCGTTGTATCGAGATCGGCTCATTCCCGACGCGGTATTCTCCGGCTCCATTTGTGCGGAGAACATATCGCCGTATATTTTCCGCGACGAAACACGGGGCGGAGCGACGGTGCTGACAAATATATCCGCACTTTCTCCCTTTCGGAATTCTCCGACATTGCAGCGGCAGACGCTCGCGATCGACACCGTGCGCGCGATCGAGAATGGCCGGTACCTGATCGTCGCCGGGAATGACGCAAAAAGCTTTGTAGTCTCGGACACCGGCGACCTGGTCGCTATGAGCGGCACATCGACGCAGTCGTATTTCAATGCCGCGATCACCGTCCGCACCTATACAACTCCGTATGTGGCCTACGGGGACTATACGGTTGCTCTCGCATTCGCAGTCCTTGCGCTCGCGGGGCTCTGGCTCCTTATCTGAGTACGAGCGGAATGAGTGCGTAGCCGATCCACGCAAAAACCATAAGCGCGCTCAAGAACGCGTGGTACGAGATTTTCTTGGTTGTTTCCGGTACGAACAAGATGAACATAATGATCAGACTGACCGCTGTTTTGTTCAGAACGGTCGGTATGACGAACACTACCGCAACGAGTAAAAGCACTACGAGGAGCTTTGACGGCCAGAATCCGATGAGTGTCGGGAGTGTACGGACGCCCGCATGTTTGTCTCCCGCGCGGTCGGGCAGATCCCACATGATCTCGAACGCGAAGAAGAGCATCAAAAACGGCGTAATGCCGTAGAGCACCTGGGGAATCGTGTAGTAGTACATACCGCCGCCGAGATAGTAGAGGGTCGAAAGCGACAGATACCAGCACACGGCAGGCACCGCATTTTTGATGAAGAATAGGTTTTTCAGGCGCGCGTGCCGCGGGAATGAGTACCACACGCTGAGTCCGGACATGAGTACTGCGAGTACAAAGAACCGTATACCGCCTTGGATTGCATAGGTGACGGTGAATCCGCACAACAGGAGAACGCTGAGCATACGAACGCCGTCCTTGTTTAGGGGCAGGGCACGACGTCCGTTCACCGAGTCTTCGGCATGGTCAGCGATCACATTCAGTATGTAGGACGCAATGATGAATGCGACGTTTGCGAGAATGAGCGCAAAGGCGCGCGACGGAATGAGCATGAACGAGAGCGTCATGATGACGCTGATTGTTGCGTACATGAGGACCACGTCGACATTCAGAATTGTCAGTTTCTCGAACAGGTTCCTCAGGGACGCGGTCATGGTTACGGAGTCTTCTTGCCGAAGTGTTTTTTCAGCTTAGCAATGATGGGGTCTGTCTGGAATCGGAACGGGTTGTCCTCTTTGTAGCCCTTGATGCCGGGAATGAAATTCGGAACATCCGCTACATAGGAATTGAACAGCCGGTCCCAGAACGTAAACACGCCCCCGTAGTTGCTCGCCTGGTGACGTTCCTCCTGGTCGTGGTGCACGCGGTGAAAGCGCGGGGTGACGAATACGTATTCAACCCATTGTGGAACTTGGATGTACTGGCCATGGCAGAAGAACTGATAGAGCACGAGCCATGCGTAGCAGGTGAGAATCGCCTCCGGGGAGAATCCGAAGAACAGCATCGGGATAAAAAAGAGTGTCTGGTAGATCTGTTCAACCCACGATACGCGCAGCGATGTACTGAGGTTGAATTGGTGATCCCCGTGATGCACATGATGGAACGTCCAGAAAAAATCCACCTTGTGGTGAATACGGTGGAATATGTAGTAAATGAGGTCAACGATCACAAAACACAGCAGAAACCCCGCGAGGTTATCGTGTGCCATACGCAGGTCGAAGAGTGTCGTGATGCCCCAGAGGGAATACAGTCCCAGATAGAGGGTAACGATGCGCAGCGCGATGAACCGGCCGATGAAGGCGCTCACGCTGTTGCCAACGGTACCCCATACCGTATACATCCCGTCTCTCTTGTAGAGGCTTACGATCAGCTCTATGACGACGGGTACTAACAGTAGAAAAAGGACGGTCATACGGCTGTAAAACACCCGCATCATAGCACGCGACGTTTTTTCGGATGTGATAGATTCAGGGCATGGACGCGGCGGTGTTTCTGGAGATTGTGTACACGATTGTACGGAACGATTTCATTCAGCTGGCGGCGATACTCGTTATTTTCTTCACGATCTTTGAGATCGTCCCGACCTTTTTCGGGGTGCCGAATACCATAAAAAAGAACCTACCCGATCTGTTCCGTTTTCAGGTTCTTCGGCATATCTACGTGCAAGCTGTGGGAGGACTTTTCTTTTTTCTGGTCATCTATTTCCACCTGCACGGGGGAGCGCTTGATATCCGTGATTTCAATCTGTTTGTACAAGTAGTCGTGACGTATCTGTGCATCGACTTCGTCATTTATTTTGCACACTACATGGTGCACAACTACCGCGTGCCGCTGTTCTCGAACGCGCACCGGTTCCACCACACGATTCACGACGACCTCCAGTGGGTGAACAGCCGCAAGGAACACGTGCTTGTGCTCGGACTGTTCGCGTTCGTGTTCGTGTTCGTGCTGTACGTTGTCTTCAAGGCCTCGCCGCTCGTGGTCCCGATCGATATATTCCTGTTCTTGCTCTTCAATGCGTTCTCGCACTACCACGTACCGATCACGATCCCTGTTCTCGACCAGATATTTCTGTTTCCGAAGCACCACAAAAACCATCACATACAGAGAAGCGGACCCTACGGGGTAACCCTCTCGCTCTTCGATACCATTTTCGGTACGAGAAGCGACTACGAATCTTAGGCCTGAGACTGAGGTGACGGCTCGTGTGCCTGGGCCGACGGTATAACGCCGCGGTATTTCGGTTTTGGGAGACCGAACAGGTAGCCGAACGGTGCCGTAGAAAAGATGTGCACAAGGGTGCCGCACATGAACGATCGGGCGAGGAATTCTTCGTTGAACGCATGTGCGACCTTTGCGGAGTTAAAGAGATACACGTAGTAGAACGACGTCGCAATCAGAAGCAGCATGATCATGATGAACGAGTCCCGCTCCTCGGGCTTGTACTTATTGAGGTTGTAGACCGGGTAGATGAACCAGAAAATGTAGTGCGAAAGCAGGAAGATGTTCAGCGTGTAATTCGCCGTGATTCCGAAATATACGCACGCAAGAATGAAGAGGGTGGTGATCTTCATCTGGACGAAATACCAGTTATAGACCTTCGTAAAAATGAGCTCGAAGGCAAGAAAGATCATCACGATGCCGACGTACGTGAGCGGGGGGATGCTCAGATTCCAGTAGTGATCGAATAGGTAGAGGCACATGAGCGCGAACGGCGCACCGCTCTGTGCGGCACTCTGGAGTGCGTGGATACGGTTCTGAAGTTCAAACTCATCAAAAAAGTAGTGGAACGAAAAAAGAAGGTATGTGATGAGTGTGAGCGCGATGTACGGCGCGACCGCGAGTCCCCAGTACGAAATCGCGATGCTTATGCCGAGCATCCATGCAACATACGTGTACGTGAGCTTGCCGGCGCGCCACATACCCACCCACGCCCCGATTCCGTGCACGCGACCGATGAGCAAGGAAACACCGAATGTGTAGACGGCAACAGCCGGCGCGAGTAAGACACTCAAAAAGAAGCCCCCCTCCGCGAGGGTGCGGTAGAACGCCATATCCTTACTGAAGTCTAGTTTCATGCGATTGATCGTTCGTAGTCTGACGCAAAGAGGTGCCGACACAAGGAATATACACCGTAGACGATGAATGGGGCAGCGAACACATCAATGGAGTAGTGCTGTCTGCCGAGAAGCACCTCGATACCGAGGAGGACTGATACGCCGATCATGAAGTATCGGACCTTCGGGATGTGCCAAAAGATGAGCGCCGCCATTAAGGGAAGCGCCGTGTGGCCGGAAAAGAACAGGTCGCCGCCTTGCGTGAAGAACGACGTAGTCGGGACGGTTCCTTCCGGGATACCGAGATTCGTCATGTTGATGAACGCGTCGCGCACGAGAATGAGCACCGCCATCGATTTGAGGAAGAATACGAGCGAGCGTGTGCGGATGAATGCGTACAACAGAATTGCGTATTCCAGATAGAGTGCACCGTACGAATCGAGCCACATGAATTCCATGCGGGGGATGTATCGGAAGACGATATCGGGCACCGCAGGTCCCGCGAGCGCCGTTGCCATGTGCACCGCATAGTAGTTGACGACGATAGCGAAGGCCGCAAAGCTCAGCGCCTGTAGCAGCTGCAGTAAAAAATCCGACCGCGACCAGAGTGCCGCATCATGCTCATGAAAGATCGCCATGCTAGAACGAGATTGCATAATCCTTTTTTCGAATCGAAAGAATGATGTGTACCAGCGTCCACCCGTAGAAGAACAGCGGACTATAGAATCCGTAGAGGAGGTTCACGCCAGGCGAAAGGGAATACTGAAAGAACGTGATCATGACAAAAATGTGGACCCAGATCACGAAGTCGAGGAATACGCGAAGTTCCGCCGTACCGTACAGTTTTGTGAAGTACAACAGATACCATCGGATGTAGTGGAACATGATAATGAATGCCGAAATCTGATACACATTCGACCCGCCGTAAAACGCGAAGTACAAAGGTACGCCGATATTGAGCAGAAAGAACAGCAGCACCTGCCCTTGCATGAGTCTGTCTCCGCTGTCAGAGAACAGGTAGTACACAAAGAATAGGGAGCACAGTGCAGTGAGTGCGGTCAGGGTATAGAGAACAAGCGGACCCGCGCTAAAGAGCAATTGCGCGAAGACCGCGGCAAAGGCAAAGAATGCCGCAAAGGCGCCGAAAGCGGGGTTCTGCGCGGGCACTTTTGCGATCAGCAGTTCATCAAGAAAGTAGTGCAGTACGAATATGGTCAGGGTCACGAAAATAACCACCGGGAACCATACATCGTGCCAGTACACATACGTGAGCGCGAAGCCGAGGATTACGGTCAGCAGCAGAAAATTCGTTACGTACGCACGGTCCATCTTGCCGCTTTTGAGGCGGTAAATGTACGAAATAAGGAAGTGGGCTTGGCCGAAGGCAATAACGGAGCGCAAAAGCACGTCATTGGGGAGGTAGAGAACGTAGAGGAGTGCCGCGACCGAAGAGGTAATCAGGCAGATAAGGTCGATCCGGGCCGCTCGCATGACCACCAGCCTAGCAGGAATAGGTTCCCGAGGCGAGATTGCATGAAGCTATCCACACGGCCATATGCCGCCCCGTGGGCGCCGGGAGTCGGGTGCTACACTGAACAGTAATAACACCGCGTTCATTTATCTATATGAAAAGTATTTTACAGAAGAACATTACGCGAGGGGTTCTTACACTCATCGTGATTTTGGGCTGCATTTATTTTATTCAGGCATCATCCGAAAAGCTCGGTCCTTCTGCAGCGAGCTCGGTCGGCCAGGTCAATGTGGCCCACGCGGAGTCTAAATAACATATCGCCATGGATTCAAATCAAACCTCGCAGCCGACACCTACACCGGAGCAGAAGGGTGGCTACAACATGGCCTACGTCATCGTCGGCGTCTTTTCTCTTATCGTGCTCGCGGCGGTCGCAGTACCGTTTACACTGAATGTATTCAAAGGTGGACAGGATCAGACACTCGTCGATAAACAGGAGGTCGCCGAGGACACAAAGTCGCTCAATGCGTACCGAGACGGCACCTCCGCAGAGGCGGCAAAGGCATACGTGGACGGCGTTGATGCGCGCATTCAGGCGGGCAACATCTCGGATGCAGCGCGGGACTTACTTTTGCTCCGCAAGGCCGGTGTTATGTCGACTGCGCGCGGTGATGCCGAAACCATAAAATCAAACGCAAAGGTTGCAACACAGCTGTTCCGCGATTTCATCAATCGCTCCAACCCCAACACATCAGATCTCTACTTCCGCGATTTCTCGATCGTTGCGCTCACTCGCCTCAACATGCAGTGCTGCTCGGTCTCGTACGAGATCATGGACGGATCGATTCCGTTGTTCAACACATTTGAACGGTACACCTCGATGGGCTATTCCAAGTCGCTCGCGGCGTTGCTTGCACTCGATGACGCAACGACACAACTCTCTGAAGCCCGAAAGCCGGACATTATGAACCGATTGAACTCGGTGGATATTGCGGCGAAGATCCTGATCGGTTTCAAGGATGAACTGAATGCCGAGACAAAGTCACGCCTATTGCAGGAGCTGAGCGGTGCGATCAACGAGTTCTCGTCGTTGCGACCGCTCACATTCACTGAGCCGAACGTGATCATGTACGAAGGAGGCAACAAGATGGCGCTTGCATACGATCTCTACAAGTCGAATCAGCCTGATGGTACGTCAGCGTCGGTGAATGCCGCGATTGACCGACAGTATGAGGATGCAGCGGATGCGATCCGCGCCCAGATGAAGGCAGCTGCCGACATCCACGGACTGAACGAGGTGCTGTTCTACAATCAGATCAATTACCTCGAGTCGATCGATCGCCGCTACGGGGATGCAGTCAACATGAAAAAGCACAATGATGCGATCAATACGATCCTCGAGATTCTTAAGACGGAACCGACGATCACGAATATCGGACTTCTGTACTTCCCGGGCGCAGCAGAATGGAAGAAGACCAATCCCGACGAAATGAAGAAGCTCAGCGCATACACGCATTTCATGGATCTCTCCAAAGAAAATGCGGACATCGCGGCATACCTGAAGTCAATAAACGTAACGTGGTAGTGAGCGGGTAGTATTCCGAAAAAACGGTCACACAGTGGCCGTTTTTTCATTGTGGGATACTATCGTGCAATGAGTCGCAAAGTACGAAAGATCAAGCCGGGACAGACGGTGCTTCTGAAACAGGGGACCGGCAAGCATAAGGAATTTTGGAACAAGGAATATCAGACGAGCGAGCACCTCGCACTCTCGATGAACGTCTCCGAGGATCTTGAGAAATTCGCGAACTGGCTGGAGCGGGAATACGGCCGTGCGTACCTGAATCCGGTCGCGCGTATCGTGGATATCGGTACCGGAAACGGTCGCAACATCATTTACATGTCGAATAACTACGGCATGCACGGTACGGGATACGATATTGCCGAAGTTGCGATCAAGGAGGCCGAGGTCAATAAGGAAGACCTGCCGCTCACGTTCGAGGTGCGCTCGATGACCGAGCCGCTGCCCGAAAAGGACGGCTCGGTGACACTCGTGCTCGATATGATGTCGTCGCACTTTTTGCGGAAGGCAGAGCGCGAGCGATTGCTTGCTGAGATCGTCCGGGTGCTCAAGCCGGGCGGGTGGCTGTTCTTTAAATCGTTCCTCGCGGATGAGGATTTGCATACCAAGCGCCTTCTGAAGGAAAGCCCTGCAGACGAAGCGGGTGCATATATTCATCCGAAGATCGGGGTGTATGAGTACGCCTGGACCGAAGATGATGCGATTGAGTTTTTCTCGCCGTACTTTGATATCAAAAAGATCCAGAAGTCACACAAGCACATAAACAGGGGCAAGATCGGAGAGGAGCGTGCCTGGAAGCGCCGCACCTTCTCGATGTATCTGCAGAAACTGTCCTGAGTATGGAGCTGGTTCGACCTGCGGCGGAATATCAGGGCACATTCATGGGCGCGCTCGCGGAATTCCTGAACGCAGAGTCCAACGATCGGCGTACCCGCTACGAGCAGTCAGCGGCGGAGATCAATGAGCATGGTTTTGACGGCTATGTGCGCATCGAGTGTTCTCGTGCGCTCGGAGAGAATCTGCCGGACGGATTCGTCCCTGAAACGACACGGTGGCTCATAGATGATGGTGTGTACATCGGGCGCGTCAACATTCGGCATGAGTTGAACGATCATCTACTGAAGGAGGGGGGACACGTCGGTTACGATGTGCGGCCGAGTAAGCGTATGCAGGGGTACGGTAGTGCGATGCTTGAACTCGCAATCCCCAAAGTGCGCGAGCTTGGTATCGATCGCATATTGTTGACCTGCAACGCAAGCAATGTCGGCTCGCGCAAGATCATCGAAAAGAACGGAGGTGTCTTGGAGAATGAAGTAATCGATACCGAAAAGGGGACACACAAGCTGCGTTTTTGGATAGAGAAATAAAAAAGACGGCCGCAGGATATGCGGCCGTCGTTCAAGGTTCTGTGCTGCATCGGCTATTGCAGGCGGGTCTTATGCGGCGCGTGATTGCCGTCCGTGACGCCGCCCATGATGACGATCTGTATACCGTCATCGGTCGATAGGAGGCCGCTCT
Source organism: uncultured Candidatus Saccharibacteria bacterium (assembly GCA_964512835.1). Classification (GTDB taxonomy): domain Bacteria; phylum Patescibacteriota; class Minisyncoccia; order Phycocordibacterales; family UBA2100; genus UBA10103. The sequence goes on from CAZELA010000002.1 coordinate 31,300, forward strand.
TTGCCTGCTGCATACGGAGCTCCCGCATCGCGCGCGGGCTCAGGGCAACGACCTCCCAGTGCGACGACATCTGCAGCGAGCCGTACTTCGAGTGCTTCCGCGATTCGGAGTACGCACGCATGACTTCGACTGCTATCAGATTGTTGAGCAGCGCCTGCATTTCGTGCAGCGGGTTCATCAGATCGTAGAGACGCGTGTTGTCTTCGTGGAGCAGTCGCATAGTCTCGTCCGCCTGGACTGCCGCGTAGATCTCGTCCATGGACCGTAGTCCCTCGGGCAGCATCGACTGGATGCGCTCTGCGATGGCTTCGCTTTGCGCAAGCAGCGGCTTCAGTTCGGCACTGAGTCCGGACAGGACCACATACAGCCGTTTGATGTGATCCGGCGCCGTTCCGAGTACGGTGTCGTCGCTTTCCTTTTCGCGGCCGTCGCTGTACGTCTCCGTGATCACAGCACCCGCCATGCGGGACAGGAGGTCATCGAGGACGGTTGTCGGGGTCGGGGATGCGGTATCGGAGGTCATTGCAGGCTCCCTGTGTGTGGTCGATGTACTGGGTCGGATAATGCGACGGCAGAGCATTCGGCGCAAGTGCGGGTTTGACTTCGCCTCCTCGCTCACGTATATTGCGGAGGCCTCGCAGGAGGCCCTGATTGTTGAATGATTTTGGCTCAACAGAGCCAAAATATCGCAAGAATCCGGGGTCTAGCAGCGGAGTGTCCATAACCCTGATCGCGAGATCGGGTGCAGGCCTCCCAAAGCATCCTTTTAGGCACCATGACCTCATTAGAAGGAGGTCCTAAAGACACATGGCAAAGACATCAATGATCGTAAAGGCAAACCGCACGCCGAAGTTCTCTTCGCGAACGGTACGCCGATGTTTCAAGTGCGGACGTCCGCGCGGTTTTATGCGGGACTTTAACCTCTGCCGAATCTGCTTCCGCGAGGAGGCGCTCGAGGGGAATATCCCGGGAGTTAAGAAGTCATCTTGGTAATATGGTCACCGATCCTGTAGCAGATTTCATCACACGCCTCACGAACGCAGGCGCTGTTAAGCACGCGTCGGTCTCCGTACCGTTCTCTTCGTTCAAGCTCGCTATCGCCGAGAAGCTCAAGGAGGCCGGATACGTGACCGCTATCGAAAAGAAGGGCAAGAAGGTCAAGAAGACCCTCGACGTAACGCTCAAATACAAGACCGACGGTACGCACATCATTCAGGGTGTGAAGCGCATCTCGAAGCCGGGACGACGCATGTACAAGGGCGCCGGCGAGATCAACAGCGTGAAGTACGGACATGGTGCGCTTATCCTCTCGACCCCGAAGGGTATCAAGACAGACAAAGAGGCCCGCAAAGAGAACATCGGCGGCGAGGCTCTCTTCGAGATCTGGTAAATAACATACGCATATGTCACGAGTAGGAAAAAAAGAAATAATCATCCCGTCCGGCACCGAAGTCTCGGTGGTTTCGACGGAGCTCATTGTTAAGGGCAAGGGAGGCACGCTCAAGAAAATGGTGCACCCGGCAGTTACCGTACAGATCGACGGTCAGAACGTAACCGTTAACCCGGCGAACAACTCACGCCTCGCAAAGGCGCTCTGGGGTACGTATGCGGCACACGTCCGCAATATGATCTCCGGCGTCAATACGCCGTTCATCAAAAAGCTTCAGATCGAAGGTATCGGTTACAAGGCTGAAATGCAGGGCCAGAACCTCAAGATGGCACTCGGCTTTTCGCACCCGGTCCTCGTTGCGATCCCGCAGGGCGTCACTGTTCTTGTTGAAAAGAACATTGTCACTGTTTCGGGAGCAGACAAAGAAGTTGTCGGACAGTTCGCGGCGTCAGTACGCGCGATCAAGAAGCCGGAACCGTACAAGGGTAAGGGCATCCGATACGAAGGCGAAGTCGTACGCCAGAAGCAGGGTAAGAAGGTAGCGGGATAAAACATCAATATGGCACTCACTAAACGAGAACAGCGAAACCGACGACACAATCGCGTACGCGCGCGTGTTTCCGGAACAGAACAGCGCCCGCGCCTTTCGATCTACAAGTCGAACACGCGACTCACGGCGCAGATCATCGATGACACCAAGGGCGTAACGCTCGCGGCGGTATCATCGGCGAACGAGAAGGGAAAGACTCCGAAGGAGCGCGCAGAACAGGCGGCGGCAACGCTCGCAAAGGCTGCGAGCGCAAAGGGAGTCAAGGCGGTCGTATTCGATCGCGGCGGCTTCCAGTACGTAGGCACTATCAAGGCATTTGCTGATGCGGCACGATCAGCGGGACTAGAATTTTAATCACAATCATATGGCAGACGAAACACAGCAGAATACGGACGGAGCACAGGCGGCAGTCGCAGAGCGACCGCAGCGCGGTGCACGAAACGACAATCGCGACCGACGTGGTGGTCCGGGGGCACGCGGTCCGCGCCGAGGCGGCAATCGCCCGGAGCGCGAACGCTCTGAGTTCGCACAGAAGATGATCGGTATCCGACGAGTAGCCCGAGTTATGGCAGGCGGACGACGATTCAACTTCTCGGTTGCGATCGTGATCGGGGACAAGAAGGGCCGAGTCGGTGTCGGTGTCGGTAAGGCGGCAGACACACAGCTCGCCATCGAAAAGGCGACTCGTGCGGCAAAGCGCCACATGATCAATCTGAACCTCACCAAGAACCGCTCGATCAAGCACAATGTCGAGGCAAAGTACTGCGCATCGGTGGTCGAGATCCGACCGTCTCCGGGACGCGGACTCGTCGCAGGTTCATCGGTCCGTTCGGTCCTTGAAATGGCCGGTGTCTCGGACGTGACGGCAAAATTGCTCTCACGATCGAAGAATCCGATCAACAATGCCCGTGCAGCCATCGCAGCACTCTCATCGGTCTCAATGAAATAAGTATGTCTACTCTCAACCAACTCAAGCGAACAGGAAAGCGACCGTATCGACGCGTCGGACGAGGCCAGGGTTCTACCCGCGGCAAGCAGTCCGGACGCGGAGGTAAGGGGCAGACCGCGCGCGCGGGCCACAAGGTGCGCCCGGAGATGCGCGACATCATCAAGAAGCTCCCGAAGCGCCGCGGCTACGGCAAGAACCGAGGCCGAACCGTTATCCCGACCCCGCGCGCACGCGCAATCTCGCTCACGAAGATCGATTCGCTCTTCGCGGCAGGGGATGTGACCAAGCAGATGATCGTCGACATGAAACTGGCCCGAAAGAGCCAGCCGGTAACGATCGTATCCGGAGAAACGTCTAAGAAGTACTCATTCAAGGGTGTCCGTGTGACCGGCTCCGCGAAGGCGGCAGTCGAGAAGGCGGGAGGCACCATTGCATAGGCCTATGTTTGAAAACTTTGTACGAAAGGTAAAGCTCGTCTTCGAAGACGAGGGGCTGCGCAGCCGCATCCTCTTCGTACTCGGTGCGCTCGTGGTGTTCCGTCTGTTGGCGGCCATTCCGGTCCCGGGCATCGATGCGATACAGCTCGAAGCATTCCTCGCGAACAATCAGTTCTTCGGACTCCTCAACATCTTTTCCGGCGGCGGCTTCTCGAATCTCTCGATCGTGATGCTCGGCGTCGGTCCGTACATCACTGCGTCCATCGTGATGCAGCTGATGACGATCCTCGTTCCGCGCTTGAAAGAGATGTATCAGGAAGAGGGAGATGCGGGCCGACAGCGGTTCTCGCAGTACTCGCGTTACCTCGCGGTACCGCTCTCATTCCTCCAGGCGTTCGCGTTCCTCCTGCTCCTCCAGCAGAACGGCATCGTCCCGACGCTCTCGATCCTCGGTCTCGTCACCAATGTGACCGTCATTGCAGCCGGTTCGATTCTCTTGATGTGGCTCGGCGAGTTGATCTCTGAATTTGGTGTCGGTAACGGCGTATCGCTCATTATCTTTGCGGGTATCGTCTCGCGAATCCCGAGTGACATCTCGCAGACGCTCTTCGCGTTCGATCCGTCGCAGGCTCCGGCCTACCTCGGCTTCCTCGCTGCGGGCGTCGCCATCATGGCGGGCGTTGTGTACATCACCGAAGCAGAGCGACCGATCCCAGTTACCTATGCGCGCCGTGTTCGCGGTTCCAAGGTGCTCGGCGGAGTGTCCACGTACCTTCCGCTTCGCGTGAACCAGGCGGGCGTTATTCCGATCATCTTCGCCTTGTCATTCTTGTTGTTCCCGCAGATGATCGCCACGTTCCTCTCACGAGTATCCATTACCTGGCTTGCCAACGGCGCGCATGCCGTGGTGACCGGTCTTGCGAACCAGTGGATTTACGGCGGACTCTACTTCTTCTTTGTGGTCGTATTCACGTACTTCTACACTGCAATTACGTTCGAGCCGCACCAGATCGCGAAGAATCTTCAGAAGAACGGTGCGTTCATTCCGGGCGTCCGTCCCGGTACGACGACCGCGGATTACTTGGGCAACATCATCACGCGCATTACGCTCGTAGGGGCATTGTTCCTCGGCTTACTTGCAGTGTTCCCGATCATTCTCCAGGGTCTGACGGGCATCACCGCGGTCACGATCGGCGGTACGGCACTCTTGATCGCCGTCTCGGTCATTCTTGACCTCGTCAAAAAGATCGACGCACAGACCTCAATCCGCGAATACTAGGCAGCATCGCGCAGGCATAACCCGCCTACTTCGTTACGGGTACCAAGCCGCACTCTCGCCGTACTTCTTGTACGGGTCGAGATGCGGCTTTTCCCGTGCCTCGTATTCGGGTCATTCTGCGCTCGCTGCGACGTTAGTCGGGTAATACAAACGCGCGGCAACTCCAGCGGGTTTTTTGTTTGTTTTATGGTACTGTCTCGTCATGAAGTTGGAGAATGTCGTCATTATTTCCGGCCCCTCGGGAGCAGGAGAGGATTCCATCATCGGAGGCTTGAGCGCCTTCACCACCATCAACCGTGTAATCACCACCACAACCCGCGACATGCGTCCGGGCGAGAGCAACGGTGCGCCGTACTATTTCATTTCGAACGAGGATTTTCAGAAGAAGATCGACAGTAACGAAATGATCGAATGGGCGCAGCAGTACAACGGCAACTACTACGGCGTGACTAAAGAGGAGCTCGAACGCGTGAACGCGCTGCCGGGTATCGGTACGTGGAAGATCGAATACCAGGGAGTTATGACGGCACAAAAACTCTTTCCCGAGATACTCTCGATATTTATTATGGCGGACTCGCTTGAGATCCTCGCGGAGCGCATTCGCTCACGAGGGAATGTATCGGAGGAATTCATTCAGGAGCGAATGGAATATACGAAAGAGTGGCTCAAGCACACCGACATGTACGACTACACCGTCATCAATCACCAGGGGAAGCTCGACGAAGCCATCCGCGAGATTGCCGGTATCCTCAAAAAAGAGGGCTACGCGGTGAATATATGATCGAGAAAAAGGTGGTTGTGATCGCGGGCCCGTCCGGCAGCGGAAAGAATACCCTCATTCGCGAGATCAAAGCTCGCCACCCGCATACCGCAACGCTCACCACCGTCACCACGCGTCCGCCGCGAGCCCATGAGGTCAACGGTGAAGACTACTATTTTTATTCGATCGATGAGTTCGATCGAGAGGTTCAGAAGGGCAACATCAAGGGTGAGCGTTACGTACCGCTCTTCGGCGGCGTCCACTACGGCATCTATCTGCCTGATCTCCAAAAGAAATTGCAGACCGCGACTGTCGTGTTCGCGCCGGTGGATATAACCGGTGCCGAATGGCTCAAGAAGAACTACGACGCGCTTACCATTTTCATTACACCCGAGTCCTTCGAGCAGTATCGAGTTCGTATTCATAACCGCTCGCGCGATATGAGCCCCCGTGAGTTCGACATGCGCATGAAAATCGCGCGCGAGGAGCTTGGAGTTCATGCGCAGAAGTACGATTACCGTGTGGTGTCCTTCGACGGGGGGCTCTCGGAGCTGACCGACCAGGTATTGGAAATAATCACAAAAGAAGGCTACACTCTCTAGGAAATTCATCTATGGATCCCATTACAGTACTGTTTTTCGGCTCCCAGGGCGCCGGCAAGGGCACGCAAGTGCAGATGCTCATGGATCACCTGAGCAAGCGTGCAGATCGCGGCATTATCCGCATCGACATGGGCCAGGAGCTCCGCAATCTCCGCGATACGGGCACGCACACCGGAAAGCTTACGGGAAACATTATCGACAACGGTATCCGCATTTTTGATTTCATGGCTATCTATCTGCAGACCAAAAAGGTCGCAGACAGTTTCACCGGGGAAGAACACATCATCGCTGACGGTCTTGCGCGCGGCGCGGATCAGACCCGCGGTTTTGACGACATGATGCAGTTCTACGGTCGCGAAAAGCATTTTCAGATCATCAATCTTGTTATTAATGACGACACCGCGGTCACACGACTGCTCGCACGCGGTCGCAACGACGATACCGAAGAGGCTATCCGACGACGCCTTGCATGGACGAAGACTGATGTTATGCCGCAGATCGACCTGTTGCGAAGCCGCGGACGCGTCGTGCACGAAATTGACGGCGAGCCGGACGTGGATACCATCCACAAGAACATTCTTGCCGCGCTCAAGCTCGCATAAAATCCTATGATCGCAACCACCGCAGAACAGATCGAAATATTGCGCGAAGGTGGTCGCCGACTGGCCCGCCACGTCCGCATCATTTCCGAGATGGTGAAGCCGGGTGTTACGTCGGCTGAACTCGAAGCCAAAGCGCGCGAAATGGTAGAGAAGGACGGCGATGTGCCGGCATTCTTGGGCTACAAGGGTAAGCGCGACGAACAGCCGTACCCGTCGGCGCTCTGCGTCTCCGTGAACGACGTGATCGTGCACTCGCCGGCCGCAACGAACAATATGCTTATCGAAGAGGGCGATGTCGTATGTATCGACTTCGGCATTCGACACCGCGGATTGTTCACCGATCATGCACACACGGTCATCGCGGGAGCAACCCATGATCCGGAAGACTTGCGTCTCGTGCGGGGCACACACGAAGCCATGCTCCTCGGTATCGCAGAAGCGCGTGTCGGCAACACGACCGGCGACATCGGCTACGCAGTGGAACGCTTCGCGAAGAAAAACAAATTCGGATACCCTAAGAATCTTTCGGGACACGGCGTGGGGGAGAAAGTCCACGAGGAACCGTATGTGCCGAACTTCGGGGCACCCGGCTCGGGTGATCCGCTTGTCGAAGGTCTGGTGATCGCCATTGAGCCGATGTTCACCCTGGGTTCCGGCGACTTGTTTGTGGATAAGGACGGGCATTCATACCGCACCAAAGACGGCTCACACGCCGCACACTCCGAACACACGGTGATCGTTACCGCAGACGGACCGGAGATCCTCACCAAGGAGTAAGTATTCAGGGGTATAATCCGCGAGTGGCAGACGGAAAGACCGATATTTTGATACTGGGGAGCGGGGCGCGAGAGCACGCGCTCGCATGGAAGCTCGCACAGTCTCCCCGCGTGGGGACTATCTACGCTGCACCCGGCAATGCCGGCACAGGTTCATTTTGTAAGAATGTCGACATTCCGGCGACGGACATCCCGCGCCTTGCGGATTTTGCACATCAGCATTCTATCGGTCTGACCGTCGTCGGGCCGGATGAACCGCTTGCCCTCGGCATAGTCGATCAGTTCAAACGCACCGGATTGCGTATCTTCGGTCCGACGAAAGCGGCCGCGCAGATCGAAAGCTCAAAGGCGTTCGCGAAGAAGCTGATGCATGAGGCGAAGATACCGACCGCGGCGTACAGCGTATTCACCGATGCGGTACAGGCACAAGGGTACGTGCAGGCCGGGCCGCTCCCGGTCGTAATCAAGGCAAGCGGTCTTGCGGCCGGCAAAGGCGTTGTCATTGCGCAGACGCATGAAGAGGCGCGTGCGGCGATTGACGACATCATGGTCAAACGCATCTTCGGCGATGCCGGCACGTCGGTCGTCGTCGAGGAATTTCTGGAGGGAAATGAGATATCCGTCCATGTCATGACAGACGGCGTTAATTACGCGATATTCCCGAGCTCTCAGGACCACAAGCGCATCGGCGAAGGGGACACCGGCAAGAATACCGGCGGCATGGGGGTCATTGCACCCGTGCCCTGGGTGAATTCAGATATGATGCTTGCGATCGAGAAGACAATCATCCAACCGCTCATACGGGCCCTCGGTGATCGAGGCATACCGTACCAGGGGGTGCTGTTCCCCGGCATCATGATGACGCCCGCAGGTCCGAAGGTTATAGAACTCAATGCGAGGTTCGGTGACCCGGAGTGCCAGACGTACATGCGTATGCTTAACAGCGACCTTATGGATCTGATCGACGAATGTGTCGACGGCGGCATCGGGACGCATATACCGCGCTGGGATACTGCGGGAACGGTCGGCGTCGTTCTTGCATCGCAGGGCTATCCGGATGATTTCCAGACGGGGTTCAAGATAAGCGGCCTCAAGGAGGCGGGTATGAGCGAGAACGTCGTCGTATTCCATGCCGGAACCGTCGCAAACGACGGATTCTATACCGCCGGCGGTCGGGTACTCACCGTGACCGCGACGGGGTCACCGATCGCAAAAGCACAGGAGCTCGCCTATCGGGCCGTTGAAAAGATAACGTTCGAGAATAAGTACTACCGTCGCGATATCGGCCAGAAGTCGATTACCGCATCCTAGTGTGCGCGGGATGTGCGTCCGATACACACTCGCACGATTACGAACAAGAGGGACCTGTCACCGCAAGGTATACTTTTTGTATGGAACCGCGGATTCTCAGCGAGCGTATTACGCCGCGCAACAACACCGAGAAATTCAAATCTGCCGAAGAAGAGCTTGCATACCTGCGCGAGCAGGTGGCACAAAAAGAACGCGAGCTTTCTGTCCAGCCGGGATCGTTCGAAAAGGACCGTATTGCGAAGCGTGAGATCGCACAGTACGCCGATATTCCGTCTGCGAAGATCCTGCACGAGACCGTCGTCATGCCCGAGCACGAGACCATGCGACAGATCCTGAAGCTCGAGCCCGAGGCGCATGACAAGCAGCTCGACGGGCTTATTTCTATCGTAGAGACGCAGGGCGTAAAGAACGCGCTCTCGGTCGCCTCGAGGCTCAAGAATCCGCATCTGGAAGACGATTTTCATCGCCTCCTGGTGCGGTATGTCGCCGAAGGGTTGCCGGATAGCGGCACGGCAGTCGCAGAAAAAGTGAAGCGTGCACTCCACATGGTGCTCTTCGAGGTTCGACCTCAGGCTCATGGCGAGAGCGGGGCAAAGGAATCAGGGCAGCAAAGGCTCGAGCACTTGCTCGCGCCGTCGGAGCAACTCTACGCAGGACTCCTCACGTTTATAGACGGTACGGAGGGATTTTCGCTCGAGATCGCCGTTCCGCAGGGATCCGAGAGCGCAACGCTCTACCTTGCGGTGCCGCGCGAAAAACGTACGCTCGCAGAACGGCTCATCACGTCGGTCTTTCCGAACGCGACAATTTCAGAGAGTCGCGGCGACTACAACATATTTGATTACGAGGGATCGCATGCCGCCTCGTATGCCGTGCTCGCGAAGCACCACGCGTTTCCCGTTAAGACTCCGGATATGTTTGAGCACGATCCCATGAACCTCGTGCTGGCGGCATTTGCCAAGATTGCGAAGCACGGGGAAGGTGCCGCCATCCAGTTGATCGTGGGATCCGAAGGGGATCGTTACAATCACTACTACAAGAAGGTTGTCCGCGAGCTCGAGAACGGCAAAGAGATCAACGAAGCGCTCAAGGTGCCGGAGACGGAGATTGGTGAGGCGCTGCGCGATGTGGCAAAACACATCTTCTCGTCATCGCACGAGACACATCAGTCTGCTCATGCGGTTGATAAGGTGGCAATGGACGAAATATCGCGAAAAATGCAGACCCGTGTTGCGCCTGTCGTGGTGCGTATCGTCGCATCAGCAAAAGTCCCCGCACGCGCGGATGAAATGCTCGCGAATCTCGAATCGGCGCTGAGCCAATTTGATAATCCGAAGGGAAACCATTTTGAGTTTGAGCGCGTCTCAAGCTGGGGGTTGAATTCGTTTTTGCATGACTACACTTTCCGCTCGTTCAATGCATCGATCGCGCAGCCGCTCTCGCTCGCCGAACTCAGTGCCATGTTCCATTTCACCGCTGAACGTGTGACGACGTCGCGCGAGCTGAAAAAGTCGCACGGTAAGCAGGCGCCGGCACCAGTCGATATGGGTACAGAAGGTATTGTGCTCGGAAAGAACCGCTATGGCGCGGATGAGAGCGAGATTCACTTTGCACCCGCAGATCGCCTGCGTCACTGCTACATAATCGGTCAGACCGGTACCGGTAAGACAGGCTTCATTACGAACATGATCCTGCAGGATATCCGGAACGGGGAAGGGGTCGCGTTCATTGACCCGCACGGGAGTGATATTGAGAACATTCTGTCCGCCATACCGGAGGAACGAAAAAAGGACGTCATTTACTTTGACCCGGCGTATTCTGCGATGCCCATGGGGCTCAATATGCTTGAGTACGACACTTCGAAGCCCGAGATGAAGTCGTTTGTGATCGACGAGGTGTATGGCGTATTTCGCCAGCTTTACTCCGATGTGCCGGAGGCGTTCGGGCCGATGTTCGAACAGTACTACCGAAACGCGGTACAGCTCGTCGTCGAGGACCCGGCGACCGGCAGCACATTCGTAGAGATTCCCCGTGTATTCGCCGACAAAGCGTTCCGGGACCTCAAGATCTCCCGCTGCAACAATCCGATCGTCGTGCAATTTTGGCGGAAGATCGCAGAGGCGGCCGAGGGGGATGCGGGGCTCGAGAGTATTGCGCCATACATCACGAGTAAATTCGACGCCTTTCTTTCCCACGACATCATGCGACCGATCGTTGCGCAGGAGAAGTCCGCGTTTAACTTCCGCGAGATCATGGATGGAAAAAAGATATTCCTCGCAAACCTGTCGAAGGGGCGTCTTGGTGATAAGAATGCGGCCCTCCTGGGGCTCGTAATCGTGTCGAAGTTTTTGCAGGCCGCGTTCTCGCGTGCGGACACCCGCGAGGTGCTTCCGCCGCACTACCTGTACATCGATGAGTTCCAGAATTTCGTCACGCCGTCGATTTCGACCATTCTCTCTGAGGCCCGAAAATACAAACTTTCACTTACGGTAGCGCACCAGTTCATGGCGCAGCTCGAAGACGAGATCCGTGATGCGGTCATCGGTAACGTCGGTACAAAGATCGCGATGCGTGTCGGAACGACCGATGCGGAATTCCTCGAAAAGCAGTTTTTGCCCGAGTTCACCGCCAAAGATCTCGAGCAGCTCCCGAACCGTACCGGTGTTGCCGCGATGCTTGTGAACGGGGTGCCGGCAAAGCCATTTACGGTGGAGACCCTGCAATTGCCCGAATTCGATCACTCACATCTCGAGGAGATTAAACAACAGTCATACGAGCGGTACGGTGTGCCGCGCGAAGCGGTCGAGGCCGAAATACGTCGCAAGTTCGGGTTCGGCACTCAGTCTGACGCCCCGGTGCGGAGCCCTATTTCATCCCTCATGAATTAGGGACTTTCGCTCGGCGGTGTCGCGGGTATACTGGGCCCATGAAGAAATCCTTGCTCGCAATCGTGATCGTGCTCGGTGTACTGGTGCCATCATTCGCATCCGCGGATTCATACGGCGTCGAACCGACGCTCGGCCAGCTACTCACACGCATTGCAGCCTTACAGGCGTTGATTTCCCATGAAGAGATCAATTGTGCCGTGACGGCGACAAAAAGTGCCGTAAAGGTAGGTGAGGTGTTCACGATCGCGTGGGGTTCCTATGGAGCAGATGCGAAGTATTCCAACGATCCGCAGAATGCGTATCCGCAAAACGGTGAACAAACGATGCGCATTACTACGCCCGAGGTCAGAACATATCATTTTACGTTCTATGGCCCGAATGGTTTGAAGAAGACCTGCGACCAGACGATATCAGTGTCAGCCTAGAAAACGGCGCTCGCGCGTGCTATATTGCCGCGCATGAATAACACACATCCGAAGAAGGAACGAACCTTCGTCATGATCAAGCCGGACGGCGTGCAGCGCGCGCTTGTCGGCGAAATTATCAAGCGCTACGAGCGAACGGGCCTCAAGCTTGTCGGTCTCAAGATCTGCCTCGCGGACGAAAAGAAGCTCTGGGAACACTACGGCAAGGACGACGCGTGGTTCCTCAAAAAGGGTACGAAGATCGCGGAGGACAAGAAGGCCAACGGCCTTCCGGTCACGAAGGAGCCGATTGAATACGGAAAAGACATTATCGGTCAGCTCGTGAAGTTTATGACGAGCGGCCCGGTTATTCAGATGGTCTGGGAAGGGAATCAGGCAGCAGCCGTCGTCGTAAAGCTCACTGGTACAACGGAACCGGCCACGTCGGATGTGGGCACGATCCGAGGAGACCTCACCATCGATTCCTACGAAATCGCAGCGGTCGACGATCGCGCAGTCCGAAATCTTATCCACTGCTCGGAGAGCGCAGCAGAAGCGCAGCGTGAGCTCGGTATCTGGTTCACCGAATCAGAGATCATCAGCTACCGGCAGTTGGCCGAGGAGACGCTCTACGACATCAATCTCGACGGCATCCTCGAGTAATAGAAACGAACAGCGAGAAAACCAACGGGCCACTAGCCCGTTGTTTTCATAGAGGTACAATATCGCCATGGCAATGGAATACCTGCATCAATCGACGTACGGGCATGTCGGCGGCTTTCATACCGCAAAGCCCATCATGGCTATGGATCGAGATCGGGGACACATTTACGACATCAAGAACGGTGTTGTAGATACTTCGAAACCGATATTTGCAATGAAGGGTGATAAGGCGTACGCGACAGACCATCACCCGAATGGACCATCGACCCGAGCAATGTTCCATGTGAAGGGGGACAAGCTCCACACGACCGTCGACCACCCGTTCCACAGCTCGATCTACGAACTCAAAAAACATCTGTAGCGTGTTGTAATCGCTTCCCGAAAAACGGGATTTGCTATACTCACCATCGCGGCAGGTACTAAAACCTGCTTAGTAAAGATAAGGGCGGCCCTCTATACGCGGTCTTCCACTGAGAGTCCCGGTCCTTTGATAGGGAATTTCAAACGAAACCGGTGCGGGCTCCCACCTGGACTTCAGAGCCGGGCTTTACTGTATCTGCCGCATCAGAAAACGCCTCCGCACGGAGGCGTTTTTTGAATGTTAGAATCTAGACTCATGCTCGTTTCCGCATTGACCCGTCGGTACGTGTACGCGGCGACGATTTCGCTTGCGCTCGTTGTCCTCGCCTTTTCTGTTTGTGATATGCGGTACGAACTTTCGTATCGCATTTGGTGGTGGGATTCACTTGAACATGCCCTCGGGGGCGTATGCATCGGCTTCTTTGCTCTCACCGGAATCGAGATCTTGAAGATCCGTCGGCATCGTCTCGCATGGGTCCTCTGTGGGGTACTGGTCGCCGGACTTGCATGGGAGTTGATGGAATACCTGACCGGACTGACGGATTCTCCGTTTATGAGCTATCCCATGGATTCGCTCAAGGATGTGATACTCGACCTCATGGGCGGATACCTTGCGGCACGTATCGGTCACGCAATGCACATGATGTACCTATGACATCGAAGATAACGTTCTACGGGGGCGCGGGTTCCGTGACGGGGGCTAATTTCTTGCTCGACACCGGGACGGCAAAGATCCTTGTGGACTGCGGCACGGTCGCGGTAGACCCGTCGCCGCAGGACGCGAACCACGAACCGTTCGGATACGATGTTCGGGCAGTTACGGCACTGATTGTGACGCACGCGCATGCGGATCATATCGGGCGCATACCGAAACTCGTGCGCGACGGTTTTCATGGTGTGATCTACTCGACCGGTGCCACGCGCGACATCGCCGAGATCATGTTCGACGATGCGCTCCATATCATGCGCGAAGAAGAGGAAACGACCGGCACTCCGGCACTCTACGATGCCGACGATATCGAGCGCACGATGGCGCTCTGGAAAACTCATCGATACCACGAACCGTTCCGTATCGGTGATGTCTCGGTTGAGTACGCTGACGCAGGGCATATCCTCGGTTCGGCGCTCATACGCATCTCGCGAGGCGGGCGAACCGTCATGTTCACCGGTGACCTCGGTAATACACCCGAGCCGCTCCTGCGCGATACGGAATCTCCGGAGGGGGCGAATTACCTGGTCATGGAAAGCGTATACGGTGACCGTTTGCACGAGGAGCGCGATGACCGAAAAGAGGTGCTCCGGAGTGCGATCGAAGATATCCGTGTACGGAAGGGGACGCTCCTTATACCGTCGTTCTCCGTTGAGCGAACGCAGGTGCTGTTATACGAAATCCACGCGATGCTATCCGACGGTTCCATGGCGCCGATACCGATCTATCTGGATTCTCCGCTTGCTGCACGCGTGACGCCGATATTCAGGTCATATGCCGAAGATCTGAATGCGGACGCGCAGGCAATGATGTCGTCCGAAGGCGACCTGTTCACCTTTGAGGGGCTGACGATCACGAAGAATAAGAACGAATCGAATGCGATCCACAAGGAGCCTGCCCCGAAGGTAATCATAGCGGGGGCGGGGATGTCTGCGGGCGGCCGCATTCGTGCACACGAGGCGCAGTATCTCGGTGACAAAAATGCGACAGTGCTCTTCGTCGGCTATCAGGCTCCCGGAACGCTCGGACGACGGCTTCAGGACGGTGCGAACAAGGTGCATATCGACGGCGAATATATTCGGGTGCACGCCTCAATCGCGAGTCTTTCGGGGTATTCCGGTCACGCAGACCGTGATCAGCTCATGCAGTTCGTCGAAAATACCGGGGACTCGCTCGAGAAAGTGTTCGTTACGATGGGGGAGACGAAGGCATCGCTCTTTCTCGCACAGCGCATCACTGATTTTCTCGGTGTAAGTGCATATGTTCCGAAAAAAGCGGAGACACAGACCATCGACTTATAAACTGGTGGTATACTGACTCAACAATGATTAAGAAGCGTTTAATGCACCCGAATCACACCGCGGTGCCGCAGAACTTCTGCAGGCTTCCCGATGGGTACGGTGTCGTGAAGATCGGCGTCTCCGGCGCCGCAGACACGACCTACGCCGGACTCGACGCATTTGAAAAGGCAAAAGAGATCGGCCGCGAAATCGCGCGTCACGGCGCCATCATTACAACCGGTGCAACAACCGGCTTTCCGCTGTATGCAGCCATGGGAGCAAAAGACGAATGCGGTTTTTCTATAGGATTTTCTCCTGCTGCTACCGAGCGTGAACACGTAGAGACCTACCAGCTGCCGCTCGATTTCATGGATGTGGTTATGTACACCGGATTCGGGTATTCGGGCCGCGACCTCCTCTTTGTGAGGTCTTCTGACGCAATGGTCATCGGTCCGGGCCGAATCGGCACTATCAATGAGTTTGCCGTAGCGTTCGAAGATCACCGCCCGATCGGGGTACTTCGCAGCCAGTCCGATACGGATGAGTTGCTCGAGCTCATCATTGATGCTGCACATCGACCCAATACGAACATAGTATTTGAAACCGACCCGAAAGCGCTCGTTGAGCAGCTCATCGAAAAGGTCATGAAGATGAAAGAGGGGACCAACCTGGTATTCAACAACCACGACGGATGGTCTGCGACCGGCAAGAACGCCGACGTGATCCTGTAGCAGGACAGATCGAAAAACGACTCCTTTCGGAGTCGTTTTTTGTTAGTCTTTCTTGAGGGTGGCTGCGAAGCGGGTGAATGCTTCCGGGTGATCCTTTGCAAGTCCTGCGAGGGCCTTGCGGTCGATCGTAATGCCGGCGGCTTTTATGGCACCGATGAACTTCGAGTACGACCATCCTGCCTCGCGGGCAGCCGCATTGATGCGGAGGGTGAACAGATTGCGGTAGAGGCGCTTCTTGGTGCGTCGATCGCGGAATGCGTGGGTTCCTGCATGAAAGATCGCATCCTTTGCCATGCGCTCCTTGGTTGAGCGACCGAAGCGGTAGCCCTTTACCATCTTGAGCGTATTCTTGCGGCGCTTATTTGCTGTGACTCCTCGTTTTACTCGTGCCATATATGATTATTCAGTTGATTCCTTCTGGGTGTTCGGTGTGCCTGCAAGGAAGCGGGATCGGAGGACGTTCGACATCTTCATGTCGACCGGTCGACCCTTTCGGAGGCGTACGGTAGAAGAGCGCTTCGCGTTGAAGTGGTTATTACCCGGTGCTCGGGCAACGATCTTACCCTTGCGGGTCACGCGCAGGCGCTTTGTGAATGACTTGTTGGTTTTCATACAAATTTAGGCTTCCGCCTCGTCCGGATCCTGATTTACCTCGGTTTTAAGCGCCTTTTGGGAAGGCGCCTTCTTAGAGGCATCTCGTTCCAGCACGACCGAGAGGCCTTTGGGGCTCTTCTTGATCTCGTCAGCGATTTTATACGATTCGGGGATAATTGCAAGAAACCGCTCTAAACGGTCCTTTAGGAAGTCGAATTCCATGTATTTGTAGCGACCCCAGAGGAACAGGTCTACCTTGACGCGGTGACCTTCGCGTAGCCAAACCCCGATTTTCGAGGCCTTGATATTCATGTCGTTGGTGGAGGTTCCGATCTTTACCTGGGCCTCCTTGGTCTCGGTCGGCTTGGTTGCCTTGGACTTAATCTCCTTGTCCTTCTTTTTCTGCTCGTATTTGAACTTGCCGTAGTCGGTGATCTTACAGACCGGAGGGTTCGCGTTGGGGGAGATCTCGATAAGGTCGAGGTTGAACTCCTTTGCTTTTGCCATTGCATCGGCAAACGAAAGGATGCCGAAGTTTTCTCCTTCGGGGCCGAGTACGCGAACCTCTTTAGCGCGGATGCCTTCGTTCATTCGAACGCGTTCCTTCTCCGCCTGTGATGTGTATTTCGTAAAACCCATTTGTCGGGGGACTATACCACAGAATTGCGGTGCGCGGCAACGCTTAGCGGAGTGCTTTTGTTGTTGTCGCGGTAGAGGTTGCCGTCTGAACGGTCGCCTTTGATCCGCCGAAAACTCGAATACTGAGCTTTTGCACGAGGGTGAGCAATGTATCGCGCAGCTTTGTCATCAATGTAATAAGCGTCTTCTGCATCGTTGCGAGGACGGACGATGATGTCGATGACGAGACGGTTGCTTTAGCCTGGTTCTGCTCTCCGAACGTCGCGGTCACATGGATGGGATCTATCTCGACCGACGTCGATGCGATGGGGCGCTCCTCGTCGTAGATGGTCTCTTTTACGTTCGATCCTTTTGTCGGGTCGTCCGGTGTTTCCGGTTCGGTGGATTGCGTTTGAGTCGGCGTCGAGGTCGATGTTTGGGTCGATGTTGTGTACCACTCAAATTCTTTTGTCATTAACTGGATCTGTTGCAGGTCAGAAATTTGTTTCGTCGCCGTTGCGCTCGTGCTCGACGGTAGGTTGTACGTGTACGGTGCGGGGACTTCAAACGTCGTCGTCGCGGTCGGCCATGTGTAGACGGGGATATCCGGATAGGTTGGAGTCGTGGGATACGTAGGAGTCGTCGGGGTATTCGATTGGTTGAGCAGCGCAGCAGCCAAGGGAGAGAATTGGGCCGCTGTCGACATCATCGATGGATTCCACGTGCTCGGAGCAAACGCGCCGGTATTTGAATACGGGATACTCGACTGGTCGCCGGTCCATCCGGTTTGCGGCAAGGGCTGTTGTTTACCGTTTACCGCGCCTGCCGGTTCGATATGCCACGGCTCGTACTCCATCGGATAGCGTAGGTTGAACTGCGCAAAATTTGTATGGGCCCAGTTACATGCCGGGATAGTGGACATGCATGACGCTGTGTTCGTCGGGCCGCGCTGCCCGCTAAAGCTCAGGTCGACTGCAAGACCGAAATTATGCTTAGAGCTGCCCGGTGGTGCGACCGGCGCGCCGCACTTACCGCACGCGATGTATTTATCGTACAGCTGTTTTTGTAGCTCAACGGAACGATAGCCGGAGGCGATCGTGATATTTTGTCCGGCCGCATCTGCTGCCTTCAAAAATTTAGAGAGACGGCATGCAAAGTCAGAATTCAATCCGCTGACGGTATCGGGCCTTCCGGTCTTATCTTTCGTCTGCAGATACGGGTAGGGATTCGTTTCGCAGCCGCCGTACAGCAGTGCCTTGTCCTTGTCGCAAAACATACCGCTCGACGGAATCAGAGCGCCCATAGCGAGAAGTCCGGTACGCTCCTCGGGGGTGATCTCGTGGCATCCGGCGAAGATCGCGCTCGCAGTCGGTTCGGCGCTCGCGACTCCGTGAATGCACAGGATTCCTACGGCAAACATCGCGATGAGGAGTTTCGCACCTTTGTGCACATGCATGCGGGAAGTATACCGAGTGATTTGCATTCGCGCTTCGCCCGGTGGGGAGATTAGCGGTCGCTGTGACAGGCTCCCCACATGCCGCGTCCGTTCTGTCGGGCGTCTGCTTCGGATGCCTTAAATTCACCCGCATGGATGTACGGATCTTTGTACGTATATTCGCGCGCAAATCCTTCCTGTACCAAATATTGATTGGCGAGCACTCCGCCCGGTGAGGCGTCGGTCGGTACGTATACATATGCGAGCAGTCGGTCGTACACGTCGTACATGTTTTGCGAGGGGTCAGTCTGAAGCCTGACCATCTTGCCGTCGAGTAATCGGTGTGCGGCAGCGGATGCTTCGGAGCCGTAACATTCCGCGTGGGTGTAGCGGGTCTCGACCTCGGGGGAGTCGATCCCGATCAGGCGTACCGATACTCGTTTGCCGTTGAGCAGTACGACAATGGTATCGCCGTCATGTACCTGCATGACTTTATAGAAGCCGTCGAGTTCCGGGATTTGCGGCCGATCGGGAATTCGTACTTCGGCGAGATACGCGGCGATCACAACCAGGATAAGCGCAAGGAGCAGTCGCAATCGCGTATGCATGGCTTCAGTATGCCCCGAAACGGGGATGTCCACACCTTCATGGTTGCATCAGAACGTTCGTTCTAATATACTTCTGTTATGGAAGACTTCTCACAGTACCGGGATGAAATGGCAAAGTTCTACCGTGCCAACAAGCGGATGCCGTCATTCTCTGAACTGATGAAGCTCTGGGACTACAAGACCAAGAGCGCGGTCAACTACAAGCTCGAACAGATGATCGATGCGGGGCTCGTGCGCAAGGACAAGAGCGGCCGCCTCATTCCGCACAAAATGGAAGACGATGCAGGACTTCCGCTCCTTGGCCTCGTCGAAGCGGGATTTCCGTCGCCGGCCGAAGAAGAGCTGCTCGATGTGCTTTCGTTCGACGAATATCTCACACCGAACAAAGAATCGAGCTACATCCTGAAGGTAAAAGGGGATTCCATGATTGATGCCGGTATCCGCGAAGGCGACATGGTCATTGTGGAGCGTCGCTCGTCGTACAAGGTGGGGCAGATTGTCATCGCATCGGTCGACGGCGAGTACACCATGAAGTATCTGCGCAAGAGCGGCGACAAACATTATCTGGAGCCGGCGAACGAACGATACAAACCCATCTATCCGAAAGAATCCTTTCGGATCGAGGCGGTCGTTACAGCAGTCGTGCGGAAATATTAATTCACTTCAAACCACAGCACCGTATGAAAAAAATAGATAACTGGCTCTCCATTCAGCGATACGTCGCGCAGGCCTCGCAGATCGTATCCGTTCCCACCATGACCAACGTCGAGGTGTGGGGCAAAGTCCGCTCGAAACACGAAACCAGAAAGAACAGACGCTTCCTCGTTCCTCGCATTACAACCATTTAAAAGTTACCACCATAAAAACATCCTATGAGAATCTCAATCACACTTACTCCGAAGTTCGCAACGTTTATCCGTCGCCTCTTCCGCGCACATCTCTACGTTCCGACGCGCTACGAGGTATGGAACGTGTAGCGAGCCTGAGCAGTAGGGCATTCGCTATCGTCGATGTTGAAACTACGGGTACCGGCCTCAATGATCGCGTCATCGAGATCGGAATCCTTCGCATCGAGAACGGTGTCTGTGTCGAAACGTTCAAAACTTTTTTAGATCCCGAACAGCCGATTTCTTCGTGGATCACCCGCCTCACCGGCATTACAGACTCCGATGTGGAGAGTGCGCCGAGTTTTCTCGATGTGGCAGACCGTGTGGCGCGTTTGCTGCGGGGCGCGATCTTTGTGGCACACAACGCGGCATTCGATTACGCGTTCATTAGACAGGAGTTTGCGCGCATCGACCGATTTTTCGAGGCGCGGTGTCTGTGCACCGTGAAGCTCTCGCGCTTGCTCTCTCCGCGGGCAAAGCGCCACAACCTGTCTGCAGTGATACGTCGACACAAGCTTTCGTGCGAATCGCGTCATCGAGCGTTTGATGATGCGCACGCACTCTGGCAGTTCATACAGTGGGGTGAGCGGCGGAAGGCGAGAACGCTCGCACATGCTATTGAACGACTTTTACACACCGACCGTACGCAGGAGCGCGTGCACGCACGCCGACCTGAGTACTCCGAAGGCGAACAGGTTATTCGATAACACTATGAATCTATGGCATGGGGATCATCCGGTTCGTTTCCGCGCGCAATACTCCACATCGACGGGGATTCATTTTTTGCGGCATGCGAAGTGGCGAAGAACCCCAGCCTCCGCGGTAAGCCGGTCATAACAGGCAAAGAGCGAGGCATCGTATCCGCCGCGACCTACGAAGCCAAGGCGCGCGGCGTAAAGCGCGGTGTACCGCTGCACGAAGCACTCAAGGCATGCCCCGATGCGATCATCCTGCCGTCGGATTACGAGACGTACAGCCTGTTCTCGAATCGCATGTACGAGATCGTGCGCAGGTACACACCAGCAGTCGAGGAATATTCGATCGACGAATGTTTTGCCGATCTGACCGGACTGCGCCGTACACTCCGTATGCCGTATCCGAAGATCGCCTTGAAGCTGCAGGAAGAACTTGAGAGTGAGCTCGGGCTCTCGTTCTCGATCGGGGTTGCACCCACGAAGGTGCTCGCCAAGGTGGGTTCCAAGTGGAAGAAGCCGCACGGACTCACCATGATTCCGCTCTACGATGTGCATACATTCCTCGCGAAGACGCCGACTATCGGTGTGTGGGGCATCGGTCCGAACACCGCTGCGTACCTGCAGAAGTTCGGTATCCGCACTGCACTGGATTTTGTGAACCGTGACGAAGCAGAAGTTCGCGACATGGTTACAAAACCCATCTACGAGATCTGGAGAGAGCTCAAGGGTGAAGTGGTATACGAACTCGACACCGAAGGCCGCGGGTCGTACCAGTCGATCAGCAAGACCAAAACATTCACGCCACCCTCGAGCGATCCGCGATTCGTTGCGGCGCAACTCTCAAAGAATGTCGAGAATGCGTGCATCAAGGCGCGCCGCTGGGGTCTCGCCACACCGGAGATATTCTTTTTCCTCAAAACACAGGAATTCAAATACCACGGATGCGAGATCAAGCTCTCGCATCCGACCTGTATCCCGAACGACATTCTTTCGGCGGTCCGCACCCAATTTCTTCGGGTGTTCAAGAGAGGGACGCAGTACCGCGCTACAGGGATCGTGCTTATGAAATTGCAGGACGCGAACAAGACGCAACTCGACCTGTTCGGCTCCGTGCTCAAGACCGAGGCCGCAAAATCGGTATACGAAAGTCTGGATGAGATTGCTGCCAAGTACGGCAAGCACGCGATATTCCTCGGATCGAGCTTCCATGCAATGAAGCCGCAGATGAGCAAGGTAGCGAACCATTCGCCGATAGCCCGCGAAGAAAAGCCTGCGCGTCACCGCGAACTGTTCAAGGGAGAAACCGCACGCAGACGACTGGGCGTCGCGTCGCTCGGCGAGGTGAACTAAATAACGCACCGATTCATCCACGCTTCACTGCGTGCCCTCTAAGATTCGACGCGTGTCATTCGACACTCGCTTACCACTAACCACACAACGCATATGGCAGATACAGTTATTAACTCACCAGCGCGCAATGAGGATTCGAGTGCGCTCGGCTGGGTCGTCTCACTCATCGTGGTCCTCGCGGTCATTGTGGCCGGGTTCGTATGGGTCCGTAGCGACGCGGGAGTTCCGAATACAGGCTCGGGTACGAACATAAACATCGAGACACCCTCGATGGATACGGGTGCAGGAACGCCCGCTCAATAGAAAAAACAGCAAAAAGCCGGCTCCTTGTGAGCCGGCTTTTGCGTGTAATACTGTCGGCATATGCAGAGGATCTTCGTCGTGCTCGTGTTTTTGGCCGCCCTTTCGGGTGTCCTCTGGTTCGCGCTCACGCAGGATACGGGGTCTATAACGATCCCGGGCGGGGTACCGGAGACGGTCGGATCCACCACCGAGCCATCCGCGACCCCGAGCAATATGAATGTGAGCGAGGAGACGGCGGCGTACAAGATCGATATCGATTATCGGCTGTTCGGTATTCCCGCTGTGGATTCGCACGTCGAAGCGGAAATTCAAAAAGCCGTTGCCGCATTCAAGAAAGATGCCGCCAATTTTGACCCGGCCGTAGAATCGAGGCCGTACACGTTCAGCGGTGAGGTTGCCGACGTGTACTCGGGCGGCGATATCGTGAGCGAGCGCATCAACTTGTACCAGGACACCGGCGGGGCGCACGGCATGCCCATCGTGCTCACGCTGAACTATGATGCCAAGACCGGCGAGACCATCACGCTTGATAGGGCCCTCGCGCTCACCGGACACTCGCTGAGCGATGTAGCTGCGCAGGCGCTCGCGCAACTCAAGCAGGAATTCGGCGACTCGGTATTCACCGAGGGAGCGGCACCGAAACCCGAGAACTACGCGACGTTCCTCGTAACGCCGTACAATGTGACGTTCATATTCCAGGCGTATCAGGTGGTCGCCTACGCTGCGGGCATGCCCGAGGTAAAATTCTCGCGCCAGTAATATGAAATTTTTTGAAACGATCCGAGCTTCGTTCATGGATCCGCAGTTCTACGCGGGTATGCGCGAGCGCTCATGGAGCGACGCGGCAAAGTACTACCTCGTGATCGCGTTCATTGTGATCTTTGCCTATGCCGCGCCGGTGTGGGGGCTGCTTCTTACGGTGAAGCCGGAACTCGTCGACACCATCGTTGCGGTGTACCCCGAGAACCTCGAGGTTACCCTGGCGGATGGCGCGATGAGTATCAATCAACCGCTCCCGTTCAGCATCAAGAACACGTGGACCAAGGAATTGCCGGAGAATCTTGTTGTATTCGACACGGGAAACGACGAGTACACGCCTCGTTCGCTCGATGAGGCAAAGGCGGTCGTGCTCTTCAAGCGCACGTTCGCCGTAGTGCAGGGGGACTCAAGCGGTGCGCGTGAACAGCGTGTGTTCGACTACGGGACCTCGACGGGGACCTCGACGCTGCATAAGTCCGACATCACGGGAGTTGCCGAAAAAATCAAACCATACGTTCGTCCGGTGGCACTCATCGGTGGAGCGTTCCTGTTCACGCTCATCGTTGTGCTCGGCGGCGTCGTGATGCTCGTGTATCACCTGATCTATACGCTGCTCGTGGCACTGCTCGTGTTCGTGTACTTCAAATTGAGCAAACGAGATGAAACATATGCGACCTCGTACACAACCGCATTGTTCGCCAGTTTGCCGGTCGCGATCATCGCAGGATTCATCGGCCCGTTCGGGGGACTGCCGTCGTTCATCTACACAGCGCTCGTGCTGCTGATCGTTATCGTGAACACATCGCGCAGCACCCGCACGACGCCGTAAAACAGATCAGGTCGGAGCTCACACTCCGACCTGCATTCGTTTGGCCCAATCGATGTAGAGCCACGCCACCCGGATGTCTTTGGCCGCTTTCCGTACGAAGCGTCGGTCCAACCGATCGTGCTCCCGCACGCGAGCGTTCCATAATCGATCGAA
Organism: uncultured Candidatus Saccharibacteria bacterium; assembly: GCA_964512835.1. Taxonomy (GTDB): domain Bacteria; phylum Patescibacteriota; class Minisyncoccia; order Phycocordibacterales; family UBA2100; genus UBA10103. Next base: position 55,222 of record CAZELA010000002.1, read on the forward strand.
GTCGCCCGCGATGACGAGTGCATAAAAATGGTACGCCTCCATGTTGCCGCGTGTGTGATTGCACTTTTCACACGCAGCCACAAGATTGTCCCACGTCGTTTCTCCGCCGAAGACCCGCGGTATCACATGATCGCGCGTGACGGATGTATCGCAGTGAATATCGAACGTCATGTGCACGGAGCAGTAGCAACAGCGATGGTTTTGCGCCTCGGAGAGGCGCATGAGCACGGCATCGACCTTGCGCATGGAGCCTCCACAGGGGGTGTCTGTGATTTTTATAGCAAACTGGCGTCGATTGAAAAGTGGATAGCAAAAGCGGCGCCGAAGGCGCCGCTACGGGGACCTAGTCCCATTTGTACATCTCGTCCCGGATCTTCTTGAGTTCTGCGATGATCGCAGGGTCGGTAATGCGCACGAATCGCGGCACCGGTTTACCGTCGACGATCGCGGGTTCGTAGAACATCTGCAACGGGCGCACATCGATCATGCCGTGTTGATACACGAAGGCGGGGTAGAGCGGTCGGTAGACCTGCATGAACTGATCTTCCGGTCGGCAATCGTCTTCGGTGTGGCAACCGACGGCGTCGATGAAATACGCGTAGTTGTTGATCGGGCCGTTCGGGTCGTGTTTGTAGTGGTAGTAGTAGCCGCGTTCGGGCATCCGGGTCGGCGGTTGTAGATCGCGTCCTGCCATATCGTTGACTCCTGTTTGTCGGTCCTCAGAATAGCACTCAGGTCGGCGCTCCAGGGTGGATAAGTCCCATCGGCGTATAAATAATCATCCATACTCTGTATATGATCCTTCTCTCGCTTATTTCCTACGTCCTCGTACAGACGCTGGGGTTATTCATCGCATTCGCGGCAGCTGCGGTGCTTTTGTATATGATTCTGCGGCGGTTTCATTCTCGAGCTATCACACTTACGTTGTGTGCGGTGTTCATCGGTATATCAATATTCTTTTACGTACCGAACGGTTTACCCAGCGGCTTTGAGTACGCCGCGTATCGCGCTACGTACGGACCCGCCGGAAAACCGTCCCTCCCATTCTGGAATGTCATCGCTTTCTTCCGGCACTTCAATGCATTTGAGCGTGTAGCTGATATCGCACACGACCCGAATCAGGTCGGAGAGCCGATCGCGCGGACCGCGACCAGCACCGTGCATGTCGACATTGTGGCAAAAGAAGTCATCTCTGAACTCGCGCCGGGTGTGTATCAGAATTTTTGGACCTACAACGGCACGGTGCCCGGCCCGATGGTGCGTGTGCGCGTAGGTGACACCGTCGTTGTAACGCTGAAGAACGATGAGTCGAGCCTCCACCCGCACACCATAGATTTCCACGCGGTCATCGGACCCGGAGGGGGAGCGGCGGTGCTGCTTGCGAATCCGGGCGAGACGAAAACGCTCACGTTCACCGCACTGCATCCGGGGCTGTTCGTATACCACTGCGCAGCGCAGAATCCTGCGGTGCACATGGCGCATGGCCAGTACGGATTGATCCTTGTCGAACCGGAGACACCGTTGCCGCCGGTCGATCACGAGTACTACGTGATGCAGGGTGAGTTCTACACCACCGGAACGCTCGGCCAAAAAGGACTGCAAATATTCGATTCAAAAGCGATGCTCGACGGTATTCCGAATTACGTTGTGTTCAACGGCAGAACCGGCGCACTCGCCAAGAGTCTCAATGCGAAGTCAGGCGAAACCGTGCGCTTCTACGTGGGTAACGGCGGAGTAAATCTGATCTCGTCGTTCCACATCATCGGGACCGTGTTCGATCGCGTGTGGCAGGAAGGCTCGATCACAAGTCCGCCCGTCACCAACGTGCAAACAACACTCGTTCCGGCAGGTGGTTCAACAGTGGTTGACCTGACGCTGCGGGTACCGGGGAATTTTGTCCTCGTTGATCACGCGCTCGCGCGCGTAGACAAAGGTGCGTGGGGCGTGCTGCACGTCACCGGCGATCCTGAGCCCGGAGTATTCCAGGGCCAAGCGCAGGAGATGAAAGGACACTAGCGGCTCTTGAAACGTTCTGCGATTTTTTTCTCGCGGGCACGCTGCTCGGCTGCCAGTTTTTTCTCGCGTCGGTGTTGCGAGAGCTTTGCGGCGGCATTCGTCGCACCGATGCCGGTAAGCATCGCGAGTCCGTATATAAGGAGTCGTACGAGCAGCCAGACGAAGGGCATACGACCATTGTAGCCCACCGTCTTCATGGGCTGTTCATTACGCAAGCGCCACAATGGCGGATTATCGATAACATCAGATCTATGGCAGACACAATCGTAAATACACCGGCACCAAGCAATGACAGCGGCGCAGCAGGATGGATGGTAGCGATCATTATCCTCCTCGCGGTTCTCGCAGGCGGATTTTATGTCTATCGCTATGGCATTGGCCGCGCACCTGCACCTGACACAACGAACATTAATGTAACCGTCCCAAATCCGCTCGGCGGAGGGGGAGCTCCCGAAGGAGGCGCAGCGCAGTAACGTGTACTACGTGGCGCGCCTCACATTCCCGTCATTCGAATAACAGAACAGCCCCGAAGCGATAGCTTCGGGGCTGACTATTTTTTGTGGAGGTGCGGGGAATTGAACCCCGGTCCAGAAAATGATTCACAGTCGTATCTACACGGCGTAGGGCATTCGATGTGTTTGAGTGCCGCGCGTTAAGAATGCACAAGATCGCGCAACACCGGACTCTCTTTCTTTAGGTCTGTGGTCGGAGTGAACCAAAGACCGGATCTGATGTTTATGACGTTCGGTAGCGCGCTATCAGATACGCAACGCGCGAACGGTCGCCTGGCTTACGCGAGGACGAAGCCGAGATCCTTCATCTGAATCGGTGAAAGAGTCCCCCCTGCAGTTTTGTTTGCAGTTAGAATTTGGAACTTTTTAGGAAGTGTCCCACTTCCGCCATGCACAAAAGTAAACTGAATTTCCTGTCGAAGCCGATCACCCCCCACCCACGAGCATCTTGCGATGCTCACGGGTGGGGACCGGTCGGAAACAGTGTTTGAGTATCGGAACGTGGCGCCGAGTCCCACACAGAGTGGGGGACTCGGCGATTCACTTGAATGATCTATTTGCGCAGGTCGACGTACGGTCCGCGAAAGCGGTCGATTTCCATGTTCCTGCCGTTGGTCTTGTCGGCAACGGCAACAATGTCGTCGAACGACACCTCGTTGGTGAAGCTCTGATGACCGAAGCCGAAACACACGAGCGTCGAGCGCAATTTCTCGCACACACCGACGACCGATCCTTCATGGACGCGTCCGGTCAGCGGCTCGATGCCGTGTGACGTGTCGACATTGAACAGTACGTGCTTGCCGTTGAGGTACGCGGTGTTGAGCGCATTCTCGCGGGTAATCCTCTCGGACATGTGGAATGCTCCTTTGATTGTTCCACGTTCCGATACTCAATCGTATTTATGATTCTTTTTTCAAAGAGCGGCGCATCCTGATGTCTTCCTCGCGCTTTTGAATCGTCTGCCGTTTATCTCCGTGCTTCTTGCCACGGGCGATCGCGATGGAGAGCTTCAAGTTACGTCCTTTATTATACACTGAAAGTGGTACCACTGTCAAACCTTTTTCGGATTCAGCGCCGCGAATATGGTCGATTTCTTTGCTGTTCAAGAGCAATCGGCGTGATCGCTCGGCGTCATACGTCTTCGGAGCGTTAGCCGGCTGCCACGCAGGGATGGTCGCGCCCACCAAGTACGCTTCGCCGCCGCGCGCCACAACGCGCGAACCCTTGAGCGAGCCCAAACCCGCGCGCAGCGAGCGGACTTCGTATCCGAACAATTCCAAGCCGGCCTCGATAGTTTCGAGGATCTGGTAGTCGAATCCGACGCGTTTATTCTCTATCAGCGACATCCGCATACTATATAGTACGGAGGTCCAAAAAGACCACTTGGGGGCGTGTGAGCCCGAGGTCATATTTCTTTCATAAAGGGCTCGTTACTGTATACTCTCCCGATATGGCAAACCCCGAAAAGAATAAAAAACAGAAAGAAAAAGCCCCCGAAGGGCCGAATCTGTTCACGCAACTCGCGGTCGCGTTCGCGGTATTTCTTGTTATCACGATCGGCTATTCATTCGCGCGTCAGTACGTGCTGAAGCCCGATGTAAACGTGCCGCTTTCACAGATCGCGGCTGACATCACGAACGGTTCCGTAAAGTCGCTTGTGGTGCAGGGCGACAAGATCATAGCGACCTACGGCGACGAATCCGTAAAGAACTCGCGCAAAGAGGCCGAAGCATCGCTCGTAGAAACCCTTGCCGCATACAGCATTCCGGCGGAGGCGCTCGCTGCGGTAAAGATCGATATTCAGGATGAGAGCGGTTTCCGTTTCTGGTTCCTCACGCTCGCGCCGATTCTTGTACCCGCACTGCTCTTGTTCGGTGTCATTTGGTATCTCTCGAGACAGCTGAAGGGGGGAGGTATGCAGGCGTTCTCGTTCGGACGCTCGATGGCGCGACTCATGCGTCCGGAAGACGCGCAGAAGGTCACGTTCGCCGATGTCGCGGGCGCCAAGGAAGCAAAAGTAGAACTGACCGAGATCGTCGACTTTTTGAAAAATCCTAAGAAATTTATCCAGATCGGCGCACGCATCCCGAAGGGAGTACTGCTTATGGGTTCTCCGGGTACGGGCAAAACATTACTCGCGCGCGCAGTTGCGGGTGAAGCAGGCGTGCCGTTCTTCTCGATATCCGGTTCTGAATTTGTGGAAATGTTCGTGGGTGTGGGAGCCTCACGTGTGCGCGATCTGTTCCAGACTGCAAAGAAATCCGCACCGGCGATTATTTTCATGGACGAGATCGACGCGGTTGGCCGCGTTCGCGGGTCCGGTGTCGGCGGGGGAAACGACGAGCGCGAACAGACACTCAACCAGATCCTCGTGGAAATGGACGGCTTCGAGCCGAATGAGTCGGTGATCGTAATGGCAGCCACCAACCGACCCGATGTACTCGACCCCGCGCTCTTGCGACCGGGACGATTCGATCGTCGTGTCACGATCGATCCGCCGGATCGCAAAGACCGCGAAGACATTCTTACAATCCACGCACGCAAGAAGCCGCTCGGACCGGATGTAAAGATCGCCGTGATCGCGGAGCGCACGCCCGGTTTCTCGGGTGCGGACCTCGCAAATCTCATGAACGAAGCAGCGATCCTCGCCGCACGCGAAGATCGCAAAGAGATTACGCAGTACGACCTCATTCGTTCGATCGAAAAAGTCATGCTCGGTCCCGAACGACGCTCGCATGTGCTCAATAAAATGGAGAAGGAAATTACCGCGTACCACGAAGCGGGACACGCGCTCGTCGCTTCCGTTTTGCCGTATGCGGATCCGGTGCACAAGATCTCGATCATCAGTCGCGGTCGCGCTGCCGGCTACACGCTCAAGCTCCCGCTTGAAGAGCGCAAAATGCAGTCACGAAAAGAGTTCCTCGACGATATCGCGGTCAGCCTCGGCGGCTTCGTTGCCGAGAAGCTCGTATACGACGACGTGACGACCGGCGCATCGAACGACCTGCAGGTACTCACGAATCTTGCGCGCAACATGGTCGCTCGGTGGGGTATGTCGGAAAAGATGGGCCCCATCGCATTTGCGGCTTCCGCACAGCGCGCACTGTTCGGTGAAGGGGTTGATAGCGAAGTCTCCGAAGAGGTTGCATCGCACATCGACGAAGAAGTGAAAAAGATCATCACCGGTGCGCATCATGTCGCGACCGACGTAATCACCAAACACCGCAAGGTACTCGACGCAATCGCAAAGCGCCTCATGGAGGTCGAGACGATCGAACGCGAAGAATTCGAGCAGATGCTCGTGCTGCACGGCATTGCTCCGAAGAAAAAGGAAGACCTGGAGCTCGTAGGGCTCGCACAATAAAAGAAGATCACCGGCCGAAAGGTCGGTGATCTCGTTGTGGGGCAGTCGTTAACCGCCGCCGCATCCGCCGGAAGGCGAGGGCATGCATTTGCCTTTGCGCAATCCGCGGATGTATTTGTGCGCCGGCATGCCCATAATGCGTGTCGTTTTCGACCGCACACTGATTGTGTGGCACGTCTGTGTGCCGTACTGATCGGTCGAGCAAAACGTGCGCGTGACTGCAGAGGCATCCGCAGCTGCGATGAAACAGAAGACGATGGCGTATGTGATGCAACGCATTCGATGCTCCTCGGGTATGTGACGATGGCCGAACCGTTCACATCCGACCACATATAGACACTTATCGCAAGTCGAACGGTGAGGTAGGCTCGCGGGAGCCAGTTCACATGGTTGGAGGTGATGCTATGCTTTTGCGCATGATGAAATACGTGACGATCTCAGGACTGATCGCGACCCATGATAAAAAGCCGTTCCACGGCACGATCCGGATCGACAGAAAGACCGGTCTCATCACGAGAGTCACCAAGAAACTTGATCGGAAAGCCGATCACTTCTATACGGATGACTTTGTGATCTTTGCGGGATTCTCCGATATTCACATCCATGCTCGCGAAGATAAAACCGAAGCTCAGTGCTACAAGGAGGACTACTCGACCGCATCCGACGCGGCGCTCCACGGCGGTGTCGTGTGTGCGTGCGCAATGCCGAATACGCCGGAAACGGTCGTGACGTTGTCGCGGTTTACGTGGCATCGCAACCGTATCCGAGCGCTCAACAAGCCCGTCACGATGCTGAATTATCTGGGTATCGACAAGAATACAAAGCCCATCGGTAAGCCCGGTGAGCATATGTACAAGTTGTACTTCGGAAAATCCGTCGGCGACCTGACGGTCACGTACGGCGAAGAGCTCGAAGAAATTCTGGCTCGCTACAAAGGGCACTACATATCGTTCCATGTCGAGTACGAACCGATCGTGCAGGCGTCTCTCTCGGGCAAAACGCACAGCGATCGCCGGCCGGTCGCAGCGGTCAACGAAGGATTGCGCATCCTGCTCCCGCTCATCAAGAAGTACAAGATCAAGGCGAAACTCTGCCATTGGTCGACCGGCGGCAAGAGTTTCGAGATGATCACCGAGTATAGAAAACAGGGATGCGACATCGTGCTCGAGGTCTCTCCGTTGCATCTGTTGTTCGACACATCCATGACCGACGAGGATCCGGAGTTGTGGACGAAGATACAAATGAACCCCGCGATCCAAGCCCCCGAGCATCGCAAAGCGCTCATACGGGGACTGAAAGACGGATTCATTCAATTCATCGCCACGGACCACGCGCCGCACACGGAAGAAGAAAAGTTCTCGGCCTTCAAAAAGTACATGTCCGAATACGGCGGTACGGATCCCATCGAGACTGCGGCGAATATCAAGCGCAAGGACACGGCGCTGTTCCGTAAGATCTGCGAAGAAAATAACCACTCAGGTGCACCGTGGCTCGATACCTACGGGCTCGTGTGTACGTGGCTGATGAAAGTGCACGCATTCACGCCGCAGGATATTGCCCGAGTGTCGGCATACCTGCCCGGTGCGTTCGTGAACCGATTCCTGAAAACGCAGTTTCCGAAACAGAACTTCGGCAAAGGGTTCGGCCAGATCAAACAGGGATTTGTGGGATCGCTTACGGTCCTGAATGTGAAAACCGAGACAACGGTACGACGCGAAGACCTGAAGACGAAAGTCAGGTGGTCCGCGCTCGAGGGCCGTGCTCTGCCTGGTGCAGTTGCGGCAGTGTTCGTGCGGGGAAGCAAGTACTAACGACGCTCATTGACGGGGAGCATGCCGAGGTGGCATGCTCCCCGCAGTCTTTGGAGGAAGAGGTAATGCCTGACTATTACTACTATGCCGCAACGGCCCTGACACTGGTCGCGGCGTTCGTGATTCGTAGCTTCTACGACCTTCGGTATCCGTTCCGGGGTAAGGAATGCACGATCGGCAAAGAACAGGTGTACGCGAACGTATTCGGTGCCTCGTCGTGTATCGGATTCTTGGCACTGTTTTGGTGGGTAGATGAGCTGCACATGGGGCTGCGACCCTTTGCGGATGCGCTTGTTCGGAGTGTCGGCGTCGCCGTTGCGGTCTGCTCGGCGATTATGATGACCTGGCCGCGTGTTCAGCGAGGACGAAGAGAATTCTGGGGAGGGCCGAAAGTCGAGCCTGAGTGGTTTGTGGCACATGTGCTGACGACAACAGGGGCGTATCGGATGATTCGTCACCCGTACTATCTGGGCGTCATACTCACCACGGTTGCGACGAGCCTCACCGCAGCGAGCTACGCGGTCTGTATCATTCCGCTCGTGAGTTACTTTGTGATGCGCAACAGCGCGATCGAAGAGGAGCGGCTGCTCACGCGCACCTACGGTGATTCGTATCGGGAGTACGCAAGCAGATCGTGGCGGCTTATTCCGCTGATCGACTGATCATAGAGAGGGAACAGATGGACGAGTACGTCGTCGAACTGTTCCGTTTTCTGGAACAGTACGAACCGATGCGATTTTTGGGAGCGAGCGGAGTATCGGGCGCGGTGTTTGCGAGCGTGTACTTTCCCCTGCAGTGGTTTACTCGCGTGCATTACCGCAAGAGTCTGTACATTGCGTTCGTGCCGTCGCTCATCGTGGGCTTCCTGCTGCACAAATATTTCACGTTCCGCGTTCACGGAGAACACTGGGTGTGGCTGCAGATGTCGCTCTACACGATCAAGCGCTTCGTGTTCATACGCATAAATGAGTATGTGCTGATACGGCTCGTCGAGCGGCACGGCTTCAACACGACGGTCGGGCAGATCGTGGTGGCAGTTGCCGGATTTGCCCTCAATTACCTCGTCACGAAACTGATCTTTAGTATCTAAACCCCGGCCGCGTGCCGGGGTTTTCGCTTTGGTATACTTCGCAGCCATGGCCACACCCAACAAGAACAAGCTTACTAAGCAGGCATTAGCACTCCACAAAAAGATCGGCGGCAAGATCCGCATTGTCCCCGCTGTGCCCGTTCGTAATCGCGCCGACCTTTCGCTCGTGTATACGCCCGGCGTCGGTTACGTATCAAGTCACGTGGCAAAGAATCCGAAAAGTGCCCGCGAGCTCACGATGAAGGGTCGCATGATCGCGGTCGTCTCCGACGGATCTGCAGTACTTGGCTTAGGAAATATCGGCGCACTTGGTGCGCTCCCGGTCATGGAGGGCAAGGCGGCACTCTTTAAGACATTCGCTGATGTTGATGCGGTGCCGATCGTGCTCGATACGCAAGATGCCGATGAGATCGTGGAGACGGTCATCCGCATTGCTCCGGGGTTTGGTGGTATCAATCTCGAAGACATCGCGGCGCCGAAATGTTTCGAGATCGAACAGCGACTCATCGAGGCGCTTGATATCCCGGTCATGCACGACGATCAGCACGGTACGGCGATTGTGGTACTTGCCGGCCTTATTAATGCGATGAAGGTCGTCAAAAAAGATATTCAGAAATCACGCATCGTCGTTGCGGGTGTAGGGGCCGCCGGCGTGGCGACCATGCGACTCATCAAAAAATACGCGCCCAAGGCCGTGATATTCGCGGTGGATAGCCAGGGAATTGTGGGGCACAGTCGCATCGATCTCAATGCGACGAAGGCGGCACTTCTTTCCGACGGCATCATCGACGGCTCGCTCGAAGGGTCTCTCGGGGTTGCGCTCACGGGGAGCGATGCGTTTCTTGGTGTTTCGCAGCCCGGCGTTATTACCGCCGAGATGATCAAGACTATGCGCAAAGACGCAATCGTATTTGCTATGGCGAATCCGACTCCGGAGATCATGCCCGACGAAGCCAAGAAGGGCGGGGCGGCGGTCATTGCGACCGGGCGCTCGGATTTCCCGAATCAGATCAACAACTCGCTCGCATTCCCGGGAGTCTTTCGCGGGGCGCTCGACAACAAGGTGCGCAAAATAACCGACGACATGAAAATAAAGGCGGCCAAAGCAATCGCGGCATTCGTAAAGAAACCGACGGCAACCAAGATTGTTCCCGACATGTTCGACAAGGCCGTACCGAAGGCGGTGGCGAAATCCATCAAATAAGGCGTGTACAATTGAGCCATGGACGTAAAACAACTCGAACAGAAGCTCCGACTGGAAAGTGATCTGCTGGCAAAGAACGAGCAGGAGCTTTTAATGCTCATGCGCAAGGTCAACGATCTGAAGCGCAAGATCCCGGAAGGGAAGCGCAAAGTGGAGGGTCTCAAGCGTGACATGCTTGCGCAGGCTGCTCTCACGCGTCGTCGGCAGACGGCGGCAGAGCAGGGCAAGAACACTACCTGAGTTCCTCTATGAAGCCGGCAGATGCTCCGCACGAGTCACACCTCTGGAAACGGTTGTGTCTGGTTCTTCCCGTCGTGGCACTCGTCGTGTTGTTATACGGTCTCGGATCAAGACCGTTCCTTGATTACGACGAAGCGATCTATGCGCGCGTCATGGACGATACTGCCCGGTCCGGACAGTCGGTGACGCTGATCTCTGATGGGGCTGCTTTTTACGATAAGCCGCCGCTTTATTTTTGGCTCGGCATGGCGGCTCGCGGGATGTTCGGATCCGCGGAGTTTGCGTATAGGCTTCCGTCTGCGCTTGCAGGCGTAGTATGTGTCGTGCTCGTTATGCTCATCGCGTTTGAGATTAATAGGCGCTACCGCACCGCGTGGATCGCAGGGGTCGTTCTTTTGACAACGCCGCTTATTTTCGATGCCGCGCGTCAGGTGCGTATCGACGTGTTGTTGACTGCGGGTATATTGTTTTCGTTCTACGCTTTTTTGAAGGGTTTGAAAAAGCCCGCATGGTTCTTAGGAGTAGGAGTCGGCATGGCAGTCGGACTTTTGACAAAAAATGTGGTCGGACTCTTTTCAGTATTTCCGATCCTTGTGTGGGCTTTTGTGCACCGTCAGTACGCCTGGTTGCGCGCACCGTATTTTTGGATGTCGATGGCATTGTTTCTTGTCCTTGCCGCGCCGTGGCATGTCGTCGAGACATATCTGTACGGCAGGACATTTTGGGACAATTATCTCGTGTTCCATGTTCTTGAGCGCTTCGCCTCGAACGTGAACGGGGGATCGGCTCGCGGTCCGGGGTATTACGTGCATTTTTTGGCGACCTTCGCGTTTCCCTGGATATGGATCAGTGCCATATGCGCTGCGGCACTGTACCGGATACGCCGCGATGCACGGTCGTATGTACAACCGGTACTGGCAATCGGCGGTTCAGTGTGCGCATTAGCCGGTATTTTTTTCGTGGCAGAGTCGAAACTGCTGCACTACATGATCCCTGCGCTCGCGTTCCTTGCGGTATTTATTGCGCTTTCGTATGAGTCACTCTACGCCGCATTGCCCCGACGAAGAGATCTGCTGAATATGCTACTTATCGGTGCCGTGCTTCTGGGGATCGCGGGTACGGCATATGTAGGCTCCCGGTCTGTGCGCGACCTGTGGATCGAGGACACGCTCGCGGAGAATGAATATCAGATCGGCACCATGATACGAAACAGTTCCGATGATTTGCCTGTGTTCACGTTCCAATATCCGTATCTGGATACGATCCGGTATTACAGCGGCAAGACGTTGCAACAAATGTCTGACGGTGCCGAGCTCGGTGATCCTTTTTTCCTGGTTATTCGCACTGAGTTGTATGTCAGGGATCCGTTTCCGGCCGAGCTTGCCTCACATTTGACCGTGCTGTATCAGGGTCAGGCGACAACGCTCCTGAAGTTCACCCCATAAAACAGAACGGCCGTCGCAAGACGGCCGTTGTTTACATTGTGCGCACTGCTTCAAACAGCGTGCGGAGCGCATCGCTCGTGATGAAAGGATCGCTCGATACAAAGAACTCGCTCATGTCGCCGCCGACCTGTCGTGAGTAGATTGCCGCCTGCATGACCATCTCGAGCTTATCGAGTTCCTTGACGAGACGGGCCTCCGGCGTGTCTCCGCGTTCGTATTCCTCCCACAGTTCGAGATAGATCGAATCGGGGAAGTCAGATAGGAGTTCGGTGATCGCTTCACGTTCCGCGATCTTTCGCGCTTTTCGTTCCTCAGGATCTGTGACGTATTTGTCGCCATCCTTGATCTCGCCGAGCTCGTGGATGAGCGTCATGGTGACGACCTTGTTCCTGTCGAGTTCGGGGAAGTGCGTGTCGCACACAAATAGTGCGAGTATCGCCATGCCGAAGATGTGCTCGGCAACGCTCTCGCACTGCTCGGGAGGGATATCGCGCCCCTTTTTCAGCCATCCCTGCCGGTACAACTGCTTCAGATGATTTACCTGAAAGTAGAGTCGGATTAGGGGGTCGACCCCTTCGGGTAGAAACCACGACGGATTCGTATTCTTTTTCCGCATCGGAATGCCTCCGTGAACTGGCCGCATAGTACACGACTGTTTGTCGGAACCAAACAACGGCCTATAATGCGCCCACACCGCCCTTAGCTCAGTTGGTTAGAGCATCGAGCTTATACCTCGAGGGTCCTTGGTTCGAGTCCAAGAGGGCGGACATAAAATTGTTCCAATTTTCTGTCCGCCCTCTTGGACGGGAAAGGGGTCGGGAAAACACCTGTTTTCCCGTGGAGGAAGGTTGGGAAAACCGTGGGTTTCCCAGGAGACCTAGTGGGCGGACCTGATTCAAAAACGGCACCTGCGTGCCGTTTTTGATTACAGGTCCGAGCCGGAGCGATGTCGCCAAAGCTTTGGCGACCGCGAGGCGGGGGCTGCGACCGAGGTGAGCGGCGGCGAGCCGAGAGTTGTTGCCGACAAATTTTCCCGTGGAGGAGGGTTGGGAAAATCGTGGGTTTCCCAGTACTCCTCGTAAGCCGACAAATCTCGCGCAGACATTCTGGATTGACGCAGCCCCATCGCTCTTGTATTAAAGCAATGGTTACCTGCAATAGTCGCTCAAAGGAGAAGGACAATGAAGGGCTTTTTCGACCGCTTCAGTCGCACTGCACCACCGCCTGCACCGCCGCCGATTCCGGCCGCGACACCGGCCGAGAACGACTTCGCCGCCGCGTGGCAGCGGTTCCTCGGTTTCGGCGTCGACCGCGATGACCTGTTGCAGGTCCTCGAGGAGTCGCCGTTTGAGCCTCGGCTGCGCGAATATGCGGCGCGCACGCTGATCGACCGCTATCGCGATGATCTCACGATCGCAGAGCTCAATACGATCATCGTGTACACGTCGTACGCCTCGGTGAGTGTCGAAGCCGGCAATCTTGTCATGGAGCGTGCGACAAGCAAGGACGACCTCGGTCAGGTGATGCTCAGCGTGAAGTCCCTGCGGGTGCGGGCCGCGCACATTGTGCTCGCATCGAACCCCGGGACGCATGAGCTCGTGCGGTGTCTCGATATTCCCGAAGTCGCCGACGAAGCGCTGGAGCGCTTGCTCTCGCCGAAAACGCCTCGTTCAACACTCTTGCATCTGATCCGGTTTCAGAGACGCTTTGCGCCGGCGATCCGAGAGTATCTCGAGGCGAACGGCCGGCGCGCGGACTTTACGCCGCATATGGCCGGGGCACTGAAACTGCTCGCCGAATCGCCGCACACGGACTACTAGCGGTCCGTACATGTTGTCGAAAACCCCGGTTCGCCCGGGGTTTTTGTTTTTTTACGACATGTGTTGCGGCCATGCTATCTTCTCTCCATGGCCCACATCCACGACAAGATCGATTTCTGCGTCGAGGTGTTCATTGTGAACAACGGGCGTGTTTTGTTGCGCATGCACGACAAGCACAAGATCTGGCTCTCCGTCGGCGGTCACGTTGAGCTCGACGAAGACTTCAATCAGGCGGCTATCCGGGAGGTCAAAGAAGAAGTGGGTCTCGATATTACGCTCTGGGACTCCCGTAAATGGCCAGAGAATTCCGACGAACACTACAAAGAACTGATCCCGCCGCTCTCAATGGGCAGGCATCCGTCGGCAACTGCCGAGAAACCCGCACACGAACACGTCGTGGCTGTCTATGTAGGGATTGCAGAGAGTGATGCGGTCACCATTCAGTACGAAGGGGACCGAAGCGACGAGTGGCGGTGGTTCACACGCGAAGAGCTCGACTCTGTCGATCTACGCACGAACGTCCGGAATTACGCGATCTTCGCGCTCGAGACGCTCGGGCACGCCTAGTGTGGATTCCCGGATTTCCTTCGCGTGGGCCGTGCGACAATGAGTCCATGAAATTCGGCGTCCGCGTCATTATCGCGTCGATACTCCTTGCGCCGGTGTTCGCGAGTGCGCAGTCGACGAGCGACCTCACGTCTCAGGCAGAAACGCTTTTGAAACAGATACAACAGCTCCAGGCGCAGCTTGGCGGCGGTAGTGCAACGGGCGGAGTGGCCGGTGCGTGTTATAGCGGCGGTCCGCTCAAGCCGGGTGCAAGCGGTGCGTCCGTATCCGCATTGCAACAATTTCTCGCAGCAGATCCCTCGGTGTATCCCGAGGCAAAAGTGACCGGCTACTATGGCGCACTCACACAAAAGGCCGTGCAGCGCTTTCAGGTAAAGAACGACATCGTTACATCCGGAACTCCGTCAACCACCGGCTACGGGTCTGTCGGGCCGCGTACCGTTGCGGTCATGGCGGCAGCCTGCGGGGGAGCGTCCGACTCATCGGGGGATCCCGTCGTCGGCGGATTCATTAAAGTGTCACCCGTCGAAGGAAGCGCCCCGCTTACGGTGAATGTGGAGGTGACGATCAATACCGTCAAATCATGCCTGCCCGCTACGTACTCGCTCTCGTGGGGAGATAATTCACTCCCGTTCACCATCTCGGTACCGGCCGGCAAGTGCGATGTTGTCGCACAAACGTACACGCATCTCTACACGCTCGGAGGTGAATACAACGTCACGCTCTCCTCGGGTCAGCATCAAACGACTTCAAAGGTTACCGTTTCGGGTAACGGATCGATCATGACCTCGGGCACGATGGACACGAATTTTGCGGGCGGTAGTGCGTCCACAGGGGGATCGACGACAGGAGGATCGTCTACGGGCGGTTCGTCCACCGGCGGACAGGTTGTCTCGGGCGCACTCGCTATTTCAATGAGCAGTAACTCTTTCTCGCCCGGCAACATAACGGTTACGAGCGGTACGCGGGTTACCTGGACTAATACCGACTCGATGCCGCACACCGTGACCGCAGACAACGGCAGCTATAACAGCGGGGCAATGTCTCCGGGACAGACGTATGCCCTCACGTTCACGGCAAAGGGCGAATACACCTATTATTGTGCGATCCACGGTGCAAAAGGCGGTATCGGCATGTCCGGCAAAATTACCGTTCAGTAAAACGTCTTCGTGAAGGGCGCTGTGCTATCCCCATCGACGAAATGGGTGTTTCAAGTCGCCCGTGCGACGATGAACGTATATTTATTCGAATCAGGAAGCTTTTTATCTATGCGAAATCTCTATAAGACCATTGCAGTAATCGCGCTGCTCCTCTCTCCGACTGTTGTAACCGCACAAACGGTCGACGTGAGCGCACTACTTGCGCAGATCAAAGCATTGCAGGCGCAGATCGCGACGGCCGCCGGCGGGAGCACGAACGCACCTGCAACCACGCCGTCGCAGGGAAGCGGCGGAAATTGCGTCCAGCTTGATACGAATCTCCAAAAGGGTGATTCGGGTGACGACGTGAAAGATCTGCAGAACTTCCTCATTGCAGAAGGTCTTCTTGATTCGAACGCGACCGGGTTCTTCGGTACGCTCTCCGAAACAGCCGTCAAAGAATGGCAAGGCTCGCACGGCATCACGCCGCTCGGCATCGTTGGTCCCGCGACCCGTGCTGCGATGGCAAACTGCGGCGGCATATCGAACTCATCCTCAGGGCCGACCATCGTCTCGAATCAGTGCCCGGTCATTCAAAAGCCTGCTAACTGCGAAAACGCAGTATCGGTCCAGCTCAACGGGTGTACCGTCGGCTGGCAGTGTTCCGTCGCCCAGCTTCCTGTCGAAACATTCTCCGCAACACCGACAACCGGTCCTGTTCCGCTTGTGGTCCGCTTTTCCGGCGTCGTGACCAGTGCGGATGCCGGCTTCTGCAAGGGCAACTTCTGCGCTGCGACGCTCGTGTTCGGAGACGGTACGACCGGCGCGGTGCCGCTGCCGAATACCGAGGGCGCGAGTGTGACCTACCAGGTCAATCACACCTATCAGACAGGCGGAAACTACGTTGCTAACTTGTATCAGGGTGCCGCAGGCAGCGGTGCGCCTCTTGTCGGTAACGGCATTACGATCACGCCGATCGCGAAACCGGTCGTCGTGCCCACAGGGCCTGCGATCTCGGTCACACCGAATTTCGGCAATGCGCCGCTTCCGGTCACAATCAATGTCACAGGCGTCACGTCTGCACTTAATTTGTCCGTCGAATTCGGAGACGGCACATTCTCGAGTGTTCAACCGATGGGAAGTAGCTTCGGTGTGACGCACACGTACACCGGCTCGGGATCGTTCACTGCAAAACTCCGCCGCACGAACGGAACGGGTGATACCTGCGTAAGTGCGCAGTGCCCGATTCTCTCGTCGGCTGCGGTCTCGGTGACCGGCGGTCAGGCTGCGTCGGCATCGCTCGTCGCAAATCCGGCCATCGGTCTTGCGCCGCTTCCGGTCACGTTCTTCCTCAACGGCGCGAGCGCATCGTATCCCGGGGGTGTCATTCTTGATTTTGGAGACGGCACGACCGAGATGGTCTGCTTGGCGAATGCGTTGTGCGCACAAAAAACGACGACGCACACCTATGCGACGGCAGGCACGTTTAACGTGCAGCTTGTTGCGCAAAGCGCAGGCGGTACAACCATCCTGAAAACGGCAACAGTTACGGCGAGCTCGCAGCAGGCGACAGCGCTTACGGTGTCACCTGCGTCCGGCCCTGCGCCGCTCGATGTAACCTTCACGGCGCATGGCGGTAACCAGCTCTACGTGAACGGCGTCATTCTCAAATATGGTGACGGCACGAGCGAAACATTCTGTAACCCGAATGAGCTGTGCGGACAAAAGACAAAGACACACAAGTACACGGACGGCTCTCAGTTCAGTGCGCAGCTCATCGGCCTGAACGCCGGCTCCGCAAGTACGACGATCGGCACCGCGTCGGTAAACGTGACAGGCGGTCCGTCGAAGATCAAGGTAACCGGCCCGACGGGTGTCATTCGCAAAGGGGAGTCCGCTTCGATTTCGTGGCAGATCCTGGGTACGAAGCCGAACTCCGGCACGATCTCATTCGATCTCTACACACAGGCGGGTACCCGCGTCGGAACGATTCTCGCAATCACCAACTACTCGAGCGGTAGCGCAACATGGAAAGTCCCGAGTTCGGCAGACAAGAACTGCTCCGCAACACAGCCGAACGGTCTGTGCGGTGTGCTCTTGCAGCCGGGCATGTATCGCATCACTGCGAGTGCGTCGAATATGTCGACGAATCCCGAGATCTCCTCTGAGGCGACCTTCGAGATCAAGGACGAGATCGTGCAGCCGGGCGGATTCACCATCTCGATCACGCCGTCTTCCGGTGAGCCAGGTAAGCCGATGTCGATTAAGTACCGCGTCGCGAACCCGCCGGCGAATTCCGGTGTAGCGCTCTGGATGGTACGACCCGACGGAAGCAACGCAGCGCTCATTTCGGGCCGACTCGAGGCGGATAAAGAACAGAGCACATTCCCATGGGAAGCGGGCGCAACCCAAAACTGCGTCGCCGCGCTCTTCAATCCGAATATCGTGTGCAATCAGTCGCTTGCGCCGATCGCCACGGGCACCTTCCACATCCTGGGTAAGGTGTATGCACCGTTTGACGGAAAGTACATCGATGACTCTGCGGTGACCATTCACGCGGTCGCAACAAGTACTGCGTTCACGATCAAAACCCCCGGAACCGGTTCATCCTGTGTCGTTCTGACATCCAACCTTGGCCCGGGCGACACCGATGCAACGACCGGAGGCGATGTGAGCGTTCTGCAGAAGTTCCTTGCCGAAGACAGCGAGATCTATCCGGAGGGCATCGTGAATGGTGTATACGGTAATGCGACGCGCCGCGCGGTTGAAAGACTCCAGGCATCGAAGGGTATCGTGTCGTCGGGTTCCCCCGAGACGAACGGATACGGTGCGGTCGGTCCGTCCACGCGCGCTGCGATTGCTGCAAGCTGCACATCGAATGCGTCGTATCTTTTTACGGCAACGCCGCTCACCGGCCGTCAGCCGCTTCAGGTAACATTCAGCGCCAAGATACCGACAACTGCAGATACGTACTACAACGTCGACTTCGGTGACGGCACGAGCGGTCCGCTTGATCAGACGGTCGGATCCAACAAGACCGCGAAACACACGTACACAACGACCGGCACCTACATCGCGCGCCTCTTGGTGCAGCGTGTCGTGTGCAGCTCCGAGACGAACTGTGTTTCGGATCCGGCGATCAACGGCGGAACAGTGACGGTGAAGGTAACGAACATCAATACGCCTCCTCCGCAGTCATGTGCAGATATTACACATACGCTCGGCAGCGAAGATAAGGACGCGACTACCGGCGGTGATGTATCGCGACTGCAGCAGTTCCTGGCCGCGAACCCCGCGTTCTATCCTGAGGGATTGGTGACGGGCTTCTTCGGCACAGCGACATCAAAAGCGGTCGGACGATACCAGGCAGCCAACGGCATTAGCCAGACAGGCACTGTCGGTCCGGTCACGCTTGCCGCAATGCAGTGTAAGAAGACACCTACGAACGACGGTCCGCTTGTTGCCACGCCGTCAGACGGTACGGCACCACTCTCCGTCCGCTTCACCACCAATAAGGCCGTAGCTACCGGAAGCTACCGCATCAACTTCGGCGACGGTCAGTCACAGTGGCTTACCGCATCATCCGTAACGCATATCTATCCGGCAGCCGGTTCGTACACTGCAGAATTGGTGCAGTCGATCGGTAACTGCTTCGGTCTGCCGCAGGATGCGCTCGAAATCTGCGAGATCGGGTATGCGACGGTGATCGCAACAAAGACCATTACCGTGGCGCAGCAGGCAACACTGTCCGTCTATGTGGCACCCGCAAGCCTGGCCAACGGTGCAAATCTGGCAGTCACATGGTCTACGACGAATGCGCCGGCAAATTCCAAAGTCCGTCTCGAGGTGTACCGTGATGGTGCGACCGAGGCGACAAGCAATAACGACCAGGGTATCGCGGCAGACGCATCCGCGCTCGGCGTGAACGGTACGTACAACTGGACGACACCGTCTGCAACCCGACCGATCGTTGCCGACGCGGGTCACGGAGGATTTGCGCTCTCACCGGGTACCTACCACATTACTGCGCGTCTCTACACGGGAGACACATGCTGGGGCTACTGTGCGACGGTGCCGACACGCACGGTCAATGCGATTGCAAAATCGACGAGCTTCACGGTCACTCAGGGAACCGGAGGCACCGGGAGTACCGGTGGCGGAGCGGTCGCGGGACAGGTGAAGTGTGACAACAATACCGAGGCGTGGGACGAAAAGATTGTGCTTACATTCCAGAATGCTGCAACTGCGGAGTACAAGTTCCCGATCGGGAATCCGCACCAGACCATCCAGGCAGACTTCCCGGCGGCCCCGATTTCGGGAACAACCTACCACGGCGTCGCGAACTTCCTCGACTGGCAGCCGAACACGCAGCGCATCGCAGGTCAGACATCGAAAAGTCTGACCATCCAGTCGCAAAATACTGCGACCGGATTGATGGCAGGGTATCTCCAGTACAACGACTTCACGTGTGTTGTGACCTGGAACTAAACTGCTGACACATCACTCTGAATGATGGAGTGCAGAAGCGCTCGCCACACGATCGGCGAGCGCTTTGTGTTTGGAGAGTGTCGGGTCGCCCGCAACGATCGCGACCGCCTCTTCGCGGGCGGCCTGAATAAGCTTCACGTTCTTCAGCGCCTCCATACCGAGATCCGACACACCCCATTGTTTGCGACCGAAGAGGTCTCCCGCGCCGCGAGTTGCCAAGTCGCTTTCTGCTAGTTTGAAACCGTCGGACGACTGTTCGAGTGCTTTGAGGCGCTTGATCGATGCTTCGCTCTTGCTCTCCGGCAGAAGAAAGCAGAACGGGGGATGGGACGAGCGCATCACGCGACCCCGGAGCTGATGCAATTGCGCGAGACCGAACCGCTCCGCTCCTTCGATGAGGATAACGGTCGCATTCGGCACATTTACGCCCACCTCGACGACCGATGTCGCAACGAGAATATCGATGTCTCCGTCGGTGAATTCCTTCATCACCGCGTCTTTCTCGGCGGGCTTCATTGCGCCATGCAACAGACCGACTGTGTATTCGGGAAAAATATCGCTCTGCAAACGCTTCGCCTCGGCTTTTGCAGATTTGGCCATGAGCGCGTTCTCTTTTTCAGGATCCGGCTCATCGATACGCGGGCAGATCACGTACGCTTGGCGACCCTTGGCGAGTTCTTCGTCGATCGACTTGTACGCGATATTTCGTTCCGTGTTCTTCAGGAGCTTCGTGGTGATCTTGGCACGGCCGGGCGGGAGCTCGTCGAGAACGGAGAGATCAAGGTCGCCGTACATGGTAAGAGCGAGCGTGCGGGGGATAGGAGTGGCGGTCATTGAAAGGAAGTGCGGTGCCGCGTCACCCTTGTGGGCAAGCGCGCGGCGCTGAGCCGTCCCGAACCGGTGCTGTTCGTCGACGATCGCGAGTGCGAGGTGTTGAAACTTTACTGATTTTTGAATAAGTGCGTGAGTGCCCACCACCATAGCGATTTCACCGCTCGCGACCCATTTCAAAAGCTGCGCTCGGGATATATCCGTCGGCTGTCCGCGTTTCACTTTTGAAGGAAATTTCTTGCAGCCGGAACCGGTGATGAGTCCGATGTTGATCGGAAGATCCTTGAAGTACTCGACGAAGGTTTGAAAGTGTTGCTGTGCCAAGATTTCCGTCGGTGCCATATAGGCGACCTGCAAGGTACCCGAAAGGCGGTTCGGCGGGCGCGAAGTGACAACGGTATATGCTGCGACGGCTGCAACCATGGTCTTGCCGGCGCCGACATCTCCCTCGAGCAATCGTGCCATCGGGTGCGAGCCGTCGAAATCATTGAGAATCTCTTTGATCGCCCGCGCCTGAGCACCGGTAGGCGGGTACGGCGCCCCCGCAAGAAATCGTGCGGACAATGCGGCGCTGTCCTTGATGGGAAACGAGGATTGCGCATCATTTACAGCACGTTCCTGTGCGCGGACAATCTGCAGTGCAAATATTTCTTCGAAGGCAAAGCGTTTACGGGCGGCTTCGGCGTGCGGTTCCTTCTCGGGAGAGTGGATCCACACAAGGGCGGTCTGGATATCCGGCAGGTTATAGCGCTTTCGAACGAAATCGGGAATCGGGTCAACGAGCGCATCGAGGACGCCGTGGGACAGCGCACGTTCGATTGCGTGGCGAAACCAGAGCGACGTGATGCCGCGACTCTCCGGATACACTGCGAAGATTGCGGGAGCAGACACAGTGTTGTCGTCCTCGGCTTGGAACAAGCCCTCGGGCATCGCACCGGGCGGCAGGATCTCGACCTCGGGATTTGCTATGTACGGCTTGCCTGAAGCACCGGTGACGGTGCCGGAGAGTTTAACCATGCTTCCCTCGGGAATGTACGATTTTATATACGGTTGGTTGAACCACATGAGGGATACTTTGCCGGACGCGTCCTCGAACGTGCCGACTGTCGCGTTTCGACGGCTCTTCCACAGCTTTTTTGCCTTGAGTCCGGTCACGGTGCCGAAGAGCGTAACTTTTGTCCCCGCGATGACGTCTCGGGCGCGTGCTGAGGTTCCCGCGTGCTCATATCGGGCGGGGAAGTGACGCAGGAGCTGTTCGACGGTTCGGATTCCGAGTCGTTTGAGGGCGGAG
The DNA here is from genome assembly GCA_964512835.1 of uncultured Candidatus Saccharibacteria bacterium. Classification (GTDB taxonomy): domain Bacteria; phylum Patescibacteriota; class Minisyncoccia; order Phycocordibacterales; family UBA2100; genus UBA10103. The sequence goes on from CAZELA010000002.1 coordinate 77,040, forward strand.
AGTTGAACCGGCGTGAGTCGGAAGTGCGATGTGATCGCGTCGGTCGGATTCATAGCCAGATGATACTAGGCTTTCGGTTATACACACGTATCGCGCCCCGAGCTTGAAAACGGAAAAAGCGCAGGTAAGATGGGGCTGTTTATAAGTCACATTTGTACATTTGGATATGGACGAGGAGCGTGAAGAAGATAAGGACACCGATGCCGACGTGAGTGACGAAAGCCTCGACGGGATCCTCGACGAAGAGCTCGATGAAGACGAAGAGAGCGACGAAGAGATGACCGACGAATTCGGCAACCCCAAGGACGACGAAAAGACCTGGGAATAGTCCCGGATCGAACAAGTGAGCCGCGGCACCGCGGCTTTTTTGTTGCGCCGTGTGTGGCATACTTTAGGTATGCATATGATTCTGCGTTTTCTCGGAACTGCTGCCGCCGTCTACCTGACGGTCAATATTGTGCAGGGCGTCACGATCTCGGGCGGCTGGGTAACAACGCTTTTGGTGGCGCTCGTGTGGAGTGTTATCACGATGGTTATCCGACCGGTGCTGCAGCTGCTTACGCTGCCGATTACGATCGTAACGCTCGGGCTGTTCTCGTTCATTCTCAACGCAGTGTTGTTCTGGGCGATGACACTCATTGTCCCGCAGTTTGAGGTTGCCGGATTTTTCCCGGCACTCCTCGGAGCGATCGTATTGTCGATCCTCACGTGGCTCATCCAAAAAGTGTTTTAGCACTTACGAAAGAATGCGTTCGACCTCGGCAACGAGCTGCGAGGGAAGGTGATCCGATTTGAGCAGGTACGCATCCGCCCCGAGTTCGGCAACGCGTGTAATGACCCCGTCGGCACCTGCATTCGTGAGCGCGATCATTCGTGCGCCCGGGGCAAGGTGTTCCTGTTTGATGGTCTCGAGGAACTCGAAGCCGCTCTTGCCGTCGGGCATGGTTATGTCAAACAGGATCGCGTCGGGTCTGATACCGCTTCGAAGTGCCGTAAGCGCGGTGTCGGCATCGCGGCATGTCACAACAACAAAGCCTGCCTGTTCGAAGGCGAGGCGGTACATATCGAGCAGGAACCGTTCGTCGTCGAGCATGAGAACCGTCTTTTTGGTCGGGGAATCCATATAGAAACGATACCCTGCAAATGAGGGCCTGGGGAGTATGACGTGATTCCGCACGGTGGACATGGTAAGGTAGAGCGCGTACCAAAACGGAGAGGTGCCAGAGCGGTCGAATGGAGCACACTGCTAATGTGTTGAGCGGGAAACCGTTCCGAGGGTTCGAATCCCTCCCTCTCCGCAATTACAAAAACGCGCCCGCTAGGGCGCTTTTTTGTTTGCGGAGAGGAGGAGAGTGCGGGGCACTCTCCGTGAGGGATTCGAAAGGTTTTGCGCGGGGCCCGTTAGTAAACGGGCTCGCAAAACCAGGCCCGAGAAACTTCTTGAGCGGCGGCGAAAGAAGTGTTCTTGGGCGCATCCCTCCCTCTGATTCGCAGGCGAGCGTTCCCGTGACCACGCGGGGATGGGCGAGCGTGGTCAGGAGGAGAAAAAGTGTGGCGACACTTTTTTGAGCGCTTGACCGAATCCCTCCCTCCGTACGGCGAAAGAAATGTTCTTGGGCGAATCCCTCTATTTCTTCCCCTCAATCAGACCTTTCACCGCTTCCACAAGGTCGGTGGGCGAGAGCTGCGACTTCACGAAGTGGCCGGTGGCTCCCAGATCCATTACTCGCCGGGTGTCTTCCTCTTTTGATTCGTTGGTGAGTGCCACCATGATCGACCTCGGAGCAAGCGCTTCTCTTTTTACGGTCTCGATGAACTCGAACCCGCTTATGTCGCCCATGTTTATATCAAACAATATGATGTCGGGCGTCGCGCCGCCTTTCAATGCTGCAATCGCGCTCGTCGGAGACGTAAATGACTGCGTTTGATATCCGGCATCTTGTAATCCTTTCTCGTACAGGTCGAGCAGTAGCCGCTCGTCATCGAGCAGCATTACGGAAACAGGTTTGAGATCGTTCATACGTTATGATGATGTCATAGTACGCCGAAATGTGGCAATTGCGAGTGATAAACTTGAACAAAATGAAACCGGCCCCATTCGTTGCTTCAGTAGTGCTCCTCGTTGCCGGGGTCGTCATGTACCTACTCACGCGCGGCGCCGATATCCCTGTCTTACATCCGTCGGGTCCGATAGCCCTCGCGGAGTATCGCGTGATCCTTGTTACATTCCTCCTTTCCGCGCTCATCATCGTGCCCGTTTTCTTTTTGCTGTTCTTTTTTTCGTGGCGATATCGGGCCCAAGGTCCGGATACACAGAAACATCATCATCCGACCTGGGATCATGAGAACGCAGCCGTCGAATTTCTCTGGTGGCTTATACCGGCAGGGATCATCGGCGTCCTGTCGGTCGTCGCATGGCAGAGTTCGCATGCGCTTGATCCATATGTGCGTATACCGGGGGAACGCACAGTCGAGGTGCAGGTCGTGGCTCTGCAGTGGAAGTGGTTGTTCATATATCCCGAACTCGGTCTCGCATCGGTCAATGAGCTTGTTATTCCGGTAGGAACGCCGGTTCATTTTTCGCTCACCGGGGATGCGCCGATCAATTCTTTTTGGATACCCAGTCTCGGCGGACAGATCATGGTCATGCAGGGTATGCAGACGCAGCTGAACCTGCTTGCTTCAGAGGCGGGCACGTTCGAGGGGTGGTCGGGTAATCTCTCCGGCAGGGGATTTTCAAAGATGATGTTCAAGGTGCGAGCGCTTCCGACGGATCAATACGAATCCTGGGTTGAGCGGGCGCAGCACGACACGACCACTCCGCTGAACGCGGAAAACTACGTGTCGCTTTCCGCGCCGACTGAGGGACATTCCGTTACGTATTATTATCCGGTGGATCCTGACTTGTATACTTCGATCCATACCAAATACATGAGCGCGCCGGTCGCTGAGCATAGTCATTCGATATGAGCCTGCAGTCCATTCTCTTCGGAAAGCTTTCTCTCGACGTGTTCCCGCACGATATTGTCGCGATCGGCGGGGTCGTATTCATGCTCACGTGTTCGCTCATCGTTCTCGCGCTGATATCCCGTGGTCACCTGTGGGCATATCTCTGGAAGGAATGGCTCACATCGCTCGATGCAAAGAAGATCGGCATGATGTACATCGCAGTGTCCCTTGTCATGTTGGTGCGAGGGCTTGCCGACGTACTGCTTATGCGTACGCAGCAGGCGCTCTCCGTCGGCGCGTCCAACGGCATACTCGACCCGTCGCATTTCCAGCAGGTATTCACGGCGCACGGCACGATCATGATCTTCTTCGTGGCGATGGGTGTGATGTTCGGTCTCATAAACCTCATCGTGCCGCTCCAGATCGGCGCCCGTGACGTCGCGTTTCCGTTCCTGAACTCCGTCAGCTTCTGGCTATTCGCGTTCGGGGCACTCCTGGTGAATGTGTCGCTTGTCCTCGGCGATTTTTCCACCGCGGGCTGGCTTGCATATCCGCCGCTGTCCGGGATTGAGTTTAGTCCGAACTCCGGCGTCGACTACTGGATATGGAGCCTTCAGATAAGCGGATTGGGTAGTCTGCTCTCAGGTGTCAATTTCATCACAACAATCGTCACAAAGCGCGCGACCGGTATGACGTACATGCGGCTGCCTATGTTTGTATGGACGGTCTTGGGCTCAATGGTTCTTGTTGTGGTCGTGTTTCCGATTCTCACGGTCACGCTTTCGCTCCTGAGTCTCGATCGCACACTGGGAATGCACTTTTTCACTGCGGAGCTTGGCGGCAACATGATGATGTATGTGAATCTGATATGGGCGTGGGGACATCCCGAGGTGTACATTTTGATCCTGCCTGCGTTCGGAATCTTCTCGGAAATCGTGCCGGTGTTCTCCGGCAAAAAACTCGCCGGATACCGTTCGATGGTGTTTTCTGTGATCGCGATCGGATTTTTGTCGTTCCTCGTCTGGCTACATCACTTTTTCACCATGGGTGCGGGTGCGAACGTTAATGCATTCTTCGGGATCATGACTGCGGTTATTGCAGTGCCGACCGGGGTAAAAATATTCAACTGGATCTTCACGATGTATCGCGGCCGCATTCGGCTTGTGAATGCGATGCAATGGTTCATGGGATTCACGGTGCTTTTCACGATCGGGGGAGTGACGGGTGTTGTGCTGTCACAGCCGCCTGCTGATTTTCAGTTGCACAACACGCTGTTCCTCGTCGCACACTTTCACAACATGATCGTCAGTGGTGTGTTGTTCGGATACTTTGCGGGGATCACGTTCTGGTTCCCGAAATTCTTCGGTTTCAGACTCAACGAGCGTATCGGCTCGTGGGCCATCTGGTCGTGGATCGTTGGGTTCGTGCTTGCGTTCATGCCGCTCTACATTCTCGGGTTCATGGGCGCGACACGTCGCCTCGACCATTACGATGCCTCGCTCGGTTGGCAGGGATTGTTCATTGTGGCGGGTGTGGGTGCGCTCATTATTGCGCTCGGATTCGTATTGCAGCTCGTGCAGCTGTGGGTGAGCGTGCGTGACCGCCGCACGACGCGTGATACAACAGGTGATCCGTGGGATGGCCGGTCGCTCGAGTGGAGCACTGTCTCTCCGCCGCCCGTGTACAACTTTGCGGTGCTGCCGGTTGTTCATGCGCGTGATCAGTTTTGGGTAACCAAAGAAGGGGGTGTGCGGCAGGAGCAGCACTACACCGATATCATCATGCCCAAGAACTCCGCACTCGGTATCGGGATCGCTGCCTGTGCGTTCCTGTTCGGTTTCGGCGTGGTCTGGCACATCGTGTGGATGATCTCGCTCGGCGTCCTCGCCGGTATCGCACTGTTTACGCATCGCATGTACCTCGAAGAGAGCGATACGGAATATGTCATCCCCGCAGAAACAGTGCGTCGCATGGAAACACTATGAGTACGACACCGGTGCACACGGACGGACACGAGGATCGTACGAGTTTGTACGGATTCTGGATATACCTGATGACGGATTTCATGCTGTTTGCAGCACTATTTTCCGTATTCATTGTGCTGCGGGGCAACATTTTTGCATCCGGTCCTGGTGTGTTCTTTGATCTGCGGTCAGTGCTAGCTGAAACGCTCATACTCCTCACGAGTTCGTTCACATGCGGTCTGTTCTTATTGAGTGCTCGGGCAGGGCACGACCGTGCGGTCCTTACATGGATGTACATCACGGTTCTTCTCGGCGCGGCGTTCTTGTGTATCGAGATCGCCGAGTTCCGCGACCTCATCAATGCGGGCATGGGTCCGCAGTCGAGCGGGTTTTTCTCCGCGTTCTTTACGTTGGTCGGGACCCACGGTCTGCATATTCTCGCCGGTCTCATTTGGATGGTGTCGCTCGCGGCAGCGATCGTACAGCGCGGACTCACGCCATCGAACATGCGTAAGCTTGTTCTGTTGAGTATGTTCTGGCACTTCCTTGATATCGTCTGGATATTCATTTTCACTATCGTGTATCTCATCGCGATCGTATGACAAACCACAAAGACTATTTCGGAGAGGTGGGAGTATGGCACAAGGGTGCGCGGCATCTTGAGCGTACCTATGTGCTCGGATTTCTGTTTTCGCTGATCCTTACGCTTACCGCGTACACCGTCAGCGTGTACCACATCGTCCCGAAGACCGTACTCATTCCGATGCTGCTTGTTCTCGCCTGTCTGCAGTTCATGACCCAAGTGCTCGGGTTTCTCCATGTGAGCGGCGCTCCGGCATCACGGGATCGGTTGATAGCGCTTCTATACTGCACGGTGCTCGCGCTCGTTCTCGTTGTGGGCTCCATGTGGATCATGATGAATCTGCAGTCACGCATGATGACCGACGCCGGCACGCAGGAACGCTACATGATGAAAGAGCGGGGTATATAACTATGCTCCGCGACTACTACCGGCTCGCGAAACCGGGGATTGTATACGGGAACCTTCTGACCGTTGTTGCAGGATTTCTCTTTGCGTCGCACGCTGCACCGCACCCGATTCTGCTTTCTGCGCTCGTGGTCGGCATGGCCCTCGTCATCGGAGGTTCGTGTGTACTCAATAATGTTTTTGACCGCGACATCGATGCGCACATGAGCCGGACGAAACTGCGTGCAACCGTGACCGGCACGATTACTGTCACGAGATCTCTCGCGTACGGCATCGTGCTCATGGTTCTCGGTCTCGTGATCCTCGTGCTGTATACGAATATGCTTACAACCGCTGTTGCGGCCGCCGGTGTGCTTGCGTATGTCGGTGTCTATACGCCGCTTAAACGTGTGACCCGAATACATACTCTGATAGGAAGTATTGCAGGGGCGGTTCCGATACTTGCGGGCTACGCCGCATGCGCGAACGAAATAGGTGCGACCGGCATGCTGCTGTTTCTCATCATGATGCTCTGGCAGATGCCGCATTTTTACGCGATCGCGATATACCGCGCCTCCGACTACGCGGCCGCCGGTGTGCCGACGCTGCTCTCAGAGGCAGGAATCAGCGCAACAAAGACCGCAGTACTCGTCTACATTGCGTCGTTCGGTCTGGCACAGGCGTCCCTATTCGTGATCGGCGCGACCGGGTATGTGTACTTTGTCGTAACCTCGGCGTTTGCCATATCGTGGTTTGTTCGGGCACTTCGCGCATCCGCTGACGACGTGCAGTGGGCGAGGGGACTGTTCGGATTTTCGCTCCGCGTATTGATCGCGCTCTCTGCGGCGCTCGCGTTCTCGTCGCTTCTTCCGTGACCGATGAAAGGGTTGCATACCGGTTTTTCATGTGTACTATGTTCGTATATACGAACAAATATGGGACTGTATGGCACTTACCGCGACTAAAGAAGACTATTTACGTGCGATCTACCGACTCCAGGAAGACGGCGCGCCCCAGGTGCGTGCGATTGACCTTGCTGCAAAACTGAACCTGAGTCGCTCGACCGTATCGGAGCGGCTCCAAGAGCTCTCGCGCCAGCGCCTGGTGAATTCGCCGAAATACGGCGCGGTATCGCTCACCAAAAAGGGTAATGAAATAGCAGCAAATCTCACCCGCAAGCACCGGCTTGTAGAGGTGTTCCTGATAAAGATTCTGGGCATGAAACCGTCCGAGGTGCATGAAGAGGCGCACGCTCTTGAACACGCACTCAGCGATACGGTGGCGGCACGGCTCGAGAAACTGCTCGGATCACCCACGACAGATCCGCACGGCAGGCACATTCCGAAACAGTGATATGAATACACCTACCAAATCGCTCTCTGAAGTTCATCGAACCGTTGATGTTCCGAAGACGGCGTCCTTCATTAAAAAACTCATCGCTTTTTCCGGTCCCGGATATTTGGTCGCAGTCGGGTACATGGATCCGGGGAACTGGGCGACCGATCTTGCCGGCGGATCGCAGTTCGGTTACGCGCTCCTGTTTGTGATTGCGTGTTCGAGTGTGATCGCGATGATCCTGCAGCATCTCGCCGCAAAGGTGGGTATCGTGACGGGGCGCGATCTCGCGCAGTTGTGCCGCGAGTCCTACTCACGACCGGTCAGTCTGCTTCTGTGGATCTCTGCAGAGCTCATGATCATTGCCTGCGATCTTGCGGAGGTGATCGGGTCGGCGATCGCACTCAATCTACTCTTTGGTATCCCGCTTGCCCTTGGCATCATCATCACGGCGGCGGACGTATTACTGCTTCTTCTGCTACAGAACAAAGGCTTCCGCTATCTTGAGGCGCTCATCATGGTTCTGATTGCGACCATCGTCGCATGCTTCAGTTACGAACTCGCACTCTCTCACCCCATGATCGGACCCATGCTTGCCGGGTTCATACCGACTACGCAGCTGTTTACGAACACCGAAATGCTGTTCATTGCACTCGGCATCATCGGTGCCACGGTTATGCCGCATAATCTCTTCATTCACTCATCCGTCGTGCAGACACGACGGTACGAAGAGGACGAGGAGGGGAAGCGGGAGGCGGTCAAATTCGCGACGATCGATTCTATGATTGCGCTTACAATCGCGTTCTTTGTGAATGCGGCGATTCTGATCGTTGCGGCGGCGGCTTTCTACGCAACGGGAAATACGGATGTGACGGAGATACAGGATGCATACCATCTCCTCGCACCCGTACTCGGTGTGTCATTTGCGGGGATATTGTTCGGCGTGGCGCTCCTCGCGGCAGGGCAGAACTCGACCATCACAGGGACGCTCGCCGGGCAGATCATCATGGAGGGATTCTTGAACTGGCGCATCGCACCGTGGCTACGCCGCATCATCACGCGGCTTATCGCCATCGTCCCTGCACTCGCGGTGATTCTGTTTTTCCAGGACTACGGCTTGGGCAAATTGCTTGTACTGAGTCAGGTAATACTCAGTCTCCAGCTGCCATTCATTGTTATCCCGTTGGTCAGGTTTTCGGGCGATTGGGGACTGATGGGACCGTTCACAAACGGTCGCATGCTCGCGTCGGTCTCCTGCGGGATCGCCGCGATCCTGGTGGTTCTCAACGGGTGGCTCATCTATTCGGCAATCGTTCTCTAGGCTCGCGCAAGCGCAAGCAACGTAACATGTGCACCCGCCTCTCGAAGCGGTGCGCCTGCATGCACAAGTGTGGCACCGGTCGTCGCAACGTCGTCTATTACGTACACATACGCATCTCGTACAAGATCGGGATCGGACACTGCAAATGCGCCGGCGACATTCGACAGGCGTGCGGCTCGAACCAGTTTCGTCTGCTGTCGGGTCGGGCGCGAACGTTCGAGTACGGGAGAGGCTATGCGCGAGAGCGTGCCGTTCTTGAATTCATCGGGCAGCGCGTCAGTAACGAGGCCGATCTGGTTGTAGCCGCGGTCGCGGCGGCGTTTGGCGTCGAGCGGTACCGGTATAAGCAGTACCGGTTTCTGCGAGAACAGTTTTTTTGATGCGATGTCTTCCCGCAGAAACTCTGCGAGTGCGACCGAGAGCAGGTGTGCGCTTCGAGTCGAGCGGTCATACTTGAGCGACTGGATAGGGTCCTTCAGGTTGTTGTACGTGCCGAGCGTCGTGACTTCCTGTCCGAGCATGGTGTGCGTCTCAGCGGCCAGGACGAGGTCCTCGGGCTTGAGGTCCTCTGCGCGTATGCGGCGCTCGCTTCGGGGGAGGATCAGGTCGAGGACGGAGCTCAGTATCTTTGTCGTGCGGTACAGCAAGGCGTCCATCAGGGCATCATACCCGTGTGATACAGTTTTTCTACATGAACGATCTCACGCAAAAACACTGTGTGCCGTGCGAAGGGGGAGCATTACCGCTTATGCGCGATGAATCCGCGAGACTGCTCGAACAAACACCTGACTGGACCATCGCTCCTGATGGACTGAGTCTGTCCAGAACCTTCACGTTCAAAAATTTCGTCGATGCAATGGCGTTCGCGAACCAGATCACTCCGATCGCGGAAGCAGAAGGTCATCATCCCGACCTGTCGATCGGGTGGGGGAAGGTGTCGGTCGTGCTTATGACGCACGCAATCGGCGGTTTGTCGGAGAATGACTTTATTCTTGCTGCAAAGATAAACGAAATCCCGTAAATATTCTTTTGTTGAGCCGTCATGAGGGATGACGATGCTATAATTAAGCGTCATGGCCTTTTCTTTAGGCGGTTTTCTCAAGAACCTTACTCCGAGCGCGGGTGAAGGAAGCGTGCTGGGTATCGATATCGGTGCCTCGTCGGCAAAAGTGGTGCAACTCCGCATATCGCGCGGCATGGCGGTGCTGGAAACATACGGTGAAATTGCGCTCGGTCCCTATGCGCAGCAGCCGATCGGCAAAGTGGTGCGGCTTCCTCCTGAAAAGATCGCTGAAGCGTTGACCGACCTCATGAAGGAGGCGAATGTGACCGCAAAAACCGCCGGCCTCTCGGTACCGTTCTCGTCGAGTCTTGTTTCAGTTATCGATCTGCCGAAAGTCGATGCCGAATCTCTGAAGCGCATCATTCCGATCGAGGCGCGTAAGTACATCCCGGTACCGGTCTCCGAAGTTTCGCTCGATTGGTTCGTGCTGCCACCTGACCCCGGACAGGACAGTGCGTTCGATCAGCTACAGGAAAAGTCCGGTCTGCGAAAGCAGGGACAGGAGGTTTTGCTCGTAGCGATCACGAATTCGATTTTGAACGATTCGCGCGTGGTCATGGAGACGGCAGGCGTGAATGCGTCATTCTATGAGATCGAGATATTCAGTTCGATCCGCAGCTCGTCAGGCCACGGTATCGCGCCGATACTCGTGGTAGACCTCGGTGCTGCAACAACAAAGATGTATATCGTCGAGCGCGGGGTTGTGCGCATGACACACTCGCTCTCGCTCGGCGGTCAGCATATGACCGAGCAGCTCGGGCGAACGCTGGGGTGGGAATTTGAAAAATCAGAGCGTATCAAACGCGAACGCGGCCTCATCGATTCGAGTGTGTACTCGATGAGTGAGAACGACCGCATCAAGGAAGCGTTGTTATCAACACTGTCCCGCGTCTTTTCCGAAGTTAATCGGGTACTATTAAGTTACGGGCAGCGCTACAACAAGAATGTGGCGAGCGTCATTTTAACCGGTGGCGGCGCTTCGCTTCCCGGAATTTCCGATATTGCAAAGTCTTCACTGAATGCGCAGGTGAGTATTGCCGACCCGTTCGCGCGCACGGAGGCACCGGCCTTCCTCTCCAAGGTGTTGAAGGAGATCGGTCCCGGTTTTTCGGTCTCTGTCGGACTCGCGCTCCGCACGCTCAAGGGCTCATAACGTATGGATTCACCTAATCAATCATCGTTCATTCCTCAGGACGCGGCGTCGTTGTCCGGCTCATCTTCACGCGTGCGTCAGCAGGGCGGTTTGTCGGATCTTATTCTATTGCTGACGATCGTGATGTTCGTAGCTTCGATAGCGCTCGCAGGGTCCGTGTTTTTGTATGAAGAATACCTGCGCACAAGCGCCGCGAACAAGGTGGATCAGCTTCAGCGCGCAAAGGATGCATTCGAGCCGTCGCTCATTCACACGCTGACGCGACTCGACGACCGTATGCATGTGGCAGACCAACTGCTTGCGGCACACGTCGCGCCGACGGCGTTCTTCCAGATCCTGCAACAGGCGTCGCTCCAGACGATCGAATTCAAATCACTCGATTTTGATGCGCAGGATCCGCAGCGCATCACCATTAAAATGACCGGGCTCGCGCAGAGTGTGAATTCGATCGCGCTCCAGGCGGACTTGTTCTCGAAAAACGGCACGATAACCAACCCGATCTTCTCGGATATCAACCGACAGTTCGACGGCGTGCACTTCAACCTGACAGCGCTCGTGAATCCGACCTCGCTCAACTTCGTGCGTCTCGTAAACGGGCTCAACGATGCTGAGCGTCCGCAAACTGACCCGTCCGCTGCGCAGCAGCAACAGGTGCCGCAGGAACCGGACCCGTTCGGAGCGGGCGCTCCGCCACAGGGACAGCCGGCACCGAACCAATAAATATGGCTAAAACGATCATTTCATTCGTAGGAATCATTGCCGCCTTCGGTATATTCTTCTTTTATACAAAGCCGACCTATGATTCCGCGCAGGGGGAGCGTGCAAAGATCGCCGAGTACGACGCCGCACTCGTGAAGGCAAACGAGCTCCAGGAACGCAAACAAGCACTCCTGAAAAAGTACAACGACTTCTCTCCGGAAGATAAAGACCGACTTCAGAAGTTGCTTCCGGATCACGTAGACAACGTGCGCCTCATTCTGGATCTCGACAATATCGCTTCGCGTCGCGGCATGGCCATGCAGAACGTCGTCGTTTCGACGCCGGGCGCAGGTCAGACGGCGCAGACTGCGGTCGGTACCATCAGCTCTTCAAAGCAGAAGTACGACGTGCTTACGACGAAGTTCTCCACCACGGGCACCTATACACAGTTCCAGCAGCTGATAACCGATCTGGAAACCTCGCTTCGTATCGTCGATATTTCAACGCTCAAGGTCTCGAAGAACGATCTGTACTCGAACGGTGAACCGCTGTTCTCCTACGAGGTGAGCTTACGCACGTACTGGCTGAAATAATTATGCAGTGGATCAAAAAGAACATGCTATTGATAGGGATACTCGTCATCGTCATCGTCGGCGGTGTGTGGTACGGCATGTCGGGCGGTGGGGTACAGGAGGGGCCGTTGCTCACCACAGACGTTGTGAATGACAGCGGTTCACCGACTGAAGACACTGTCGATCGCGACCTGGTGGAAACGCTACTCACGCTCCGCGCAATCACGCTCTCGGGGACGATATTCAACGACCCGGCATTCAAGGCACTGCAGGATTTTGGTACCACCATCGTCCCGGAGCCCGTCGGTCGCTCAAATCCGTTCGCTCCGGTCGGTAACGCTCAACAGGGAAGAGATAGCAACATCCAACAAACCCAACCTCAGACACAGGGCGGCCCCCGACGCTAACGCGTATGGCAAATCCTGCATTGACGGCGTCCGGTATCGAAGGGCGCACGCTCGGAGACGCGAAGGTCCCGTACGAAGTGTTGCGCGCAATCCCACAGGAGAGCGCCGAGCACTATCAAATCGCGCCGCTTTCGATTGTCGACGATGTGCTCGAGGTCGGTATGGTGAATCCCGACTCAATCGAAGCGATCGACGCGCTGAACTTTATTTCCCGAACGAGCGGACTGCCGTTCAAGGTGTTCAGCATTTCCCGCGAGGATTTCGACAAAGTGCTCACGATGTACCGCGGTCTCCGCGGGGAAGTTGAACAGGCGATAACAGACCTTGCGACGGAAGGGCCGACTCCGACCGAGGTCGCGTCGACGAAGACCAACGACGACGGTCTCGCCCCGCTCGATCTCGAAGATCCGAATCTTTCAAAGTCGCTCCTCAATAAAGACCGGAACATTCAGGAAGATGCGCCTGCTATCAAGATCGTTTCGACGCTCCTGCGCTACGCAATCGACGGCAAGGCGTCCGACGTCCATATTGAACCGTTGCCGAGCGGTGTTCGTGTCCGGTACCGAGTAGACGGCGAACTGCATACGAGCGTGGTGCTTCCGATTGCGACACACCGAGCGATTGTCGCACGCATCAAAGTGCTTTCATCCATTCGACTCGACGAGCGACGTAAGCCGCAGGACGGACGATTTTCTGCGACGATCGACGGGCGTCAGATCGACTTTCGTGTCTCAACATTCCCGTCGTACAACGGCGAAAAGATCGTGATGCGTATTCTTGACCGCGAACAGGGCTTCATTCCGCTCGATCAGATCGGTCTGACACCCCGCAATCTCGAGATCATGCGACGCGCGATAGCCCGACCGCATGGTCTGATCCTGATCTCAGGTCCGACCGGTTCCGGTAAGTCGACGACATTGTATTCAATGCTCTCGGAGCTGGATCGTGAACACAAAAATATTCTCTCGCTCGAAGATCCGATCGAGTACTTCGTCGAGGGCATCATTCAGTCCCAGGTGCACCCGGAAATCGGGTACACGTTTGCCTCCGGTCTCAGAACGACACTGCGTCAGGACCCCGACGTGATCATGGTGGGAGAAATCCGAGACGGCGAAACCGCGAAGCTTGCGATTCAGGCGGCGCTCACGGGTCACTTGGTACTCTCGACGATTCACACCAACGATGCAGTCGGTACCATTCCGCGTCTGATCGACATGGGTGTGGAGCCGTACCTGATCTCTCCGGTACTTGTCGCGTCGATCGCGCAGCGACTCGTGCGGCGTTTCTGCGACGGTGCGGCGCAGGAAACTCCGATAACCGAGAGTGCGAAATCATTGATCCAGAGCGAAATGTCCTCGTTGCCCGAAAAATACCGATTCCCGGTAAAAGATACCGTGTACGAAGCGGTGCGAACGCCGACATGTCCGACCGGTATGCACGGACGACTCGCCGTATTCGAAGTGCTTGAAATGTCGCCGAAGCTCGAGAACGTGGTCCTGAAGAACCCTGTCGAATCAAAACTGTGGGAGGTTGCGCGCGCAGAGGGTATGCTTACGATGCGCGAAGATGCGATCCAGAAGGTGTTCGAGAAAAAAGTCCCGTTCTCGGAGATCAACAACCTCTCATCTCTCATGCTTGCGAACGACGCGGAGACCGAAAAGGAGCTTAAGACCGACGTCGGGGCGGAAGCCTCGGCAGCATAAACCATGACGACTGCACCGCATCAGATTATTCTGCTCGTCGACGACGACGCTTTTTTGCTGCAGATGTACAGCATGAAGTTCAAAAGTGAGGGATTTGAAGTGCACACGAGCACATCTGCACTCGACGCTGTGGAGCAATTGCGCCACGGACTGTCGCCTGATGCGATTGCCTTTGATATCACCATGCCGGTACACGACGGGTTCTTTCTGCTAGAAACGATCCGGACCGAGAAGCTGGTGCCGCATGCCAAAAAGATCGCGCTCACGAATCAGCAGAGCGAACAGGAGAAGGCAAAGGCGATCGAACTTGGCGCGGACCAGTACATCATCAAAGCGACGATGATACCGTCGGAAGTTGTCAACACGGTACGCGCTGCTCTTTCAGGTGATATCACGTCATAATGTACCTATGGCAACCGACTACGCTGCGCAACTGAAAAAGTACATCAACGTCGTGATCCACGAAGGTGCATCCGACCTCCATTTCTCCACAGGTGCGCATCCGACTGTTCGTGTTGCGGGTTCGCTTGCACCGATGCTCAAAGAGGAAGTCCTGACAGCGGAAGACACGCGCGGGTTCGCCCATGTGCTGCTTTCTCCCGAACAGGAGAAACGGTTTCTCGTGTCGCAGGAAATGGACTTTGCATACGAAGCGGAAGACGGGATCCGTTTTCGCGGTAACTGCTTCGTGCAACGCGGGTCAATTTCGATCGCACTCCGTCTCATCCCAAAACAGATCCGGCCGCTCTCTGAGCTGAACGTGCCAGATATCATCGCATCGTTTGCGAGGCGTTCGCAGGGATTTTTCCTTGTGGTCGGTCCGGTGGGGCAGGGTAAGACCACCACGCTTGCGGCACTCATCGAGCTCATCAACACGGAGCGCATGGAACACATCGTTACGATCGAGGATCCGATCGAGTACATCTTTGAGCCCAAGCAGTCACTCATCGATCAGCGCGAGGTGCATATCGATACAAAAGACTTTACGACGGCGCTCACATCGGCATTCCGTCAGGACATCGACGTGCTGCTCGTCGGAGAAATGCGCGATGCAGATACTATGGCTGCTGCGGTCACTGCGGCAGAAACCGGCCACCTCGTGTTCTCGACGCTGCACACCAACAACGCGGCGCAGACGATCGACCGAATCATCGATATTTTTCCGCCAGGCCAGCAGGATCAGATCCGATTGCAGTTGGCGGCATCGCTTGCCGGCATTTTCTCGCAGCGCCTCGTGCCGCGAGTTTCCGGCGGGCTCATCCCTGCGTGCGAACTCCTCATAAATACAAAGGCTGTCTCCAATCTTATCCGCGAGAAGCGCACACACGAGATCAATACCGTCATCGAGACGTCGTCGACCGAAGGCATGATCGACATGAACCGGTCGCTCGCAGAGCTCGTTGCCCGCGGCGAGATCACGACAGAGACGGCGTATCAGTATTCGCTCAATCCGAATGTGCTCGATAAGCTTCTCTAGTCATGGCTGTATTTGAATATAAGGCACTCGATCAACAGGGAAACCAGCGTGATGGCACGGTGGATGCCGTCAATATGGATGTTGCGATCGCTGCGCTCCAGCGACGAGGATTGATCATTTCGTCGATCGACGAACAGGGGAAGAAGCTGAACATGAAAACGTCGATCCCGTTCCTCAGCGGGGTCAAGCACGGTGATGTCGTGATGGTCTCGCGACAAATCACGACGCTCTTCGAGGCACAGGTATCCGCGCTCCGTGCATTCCGTCTTCTTGCGGCAGAGGCGCGAACGCCGCAACTGGGGGAGATTCTTTCAGAGGTCGGTAACGACATCCAAAGCGGTGCCACGATTTCCGCCGCACTCTCAAAACACCCGACCGTATTCTCGAGTTTCTATGTGAACATGGTTCGCGCGGGTGAGGAATCGGGCAAACTCGACGAAACATTCGCGTTCCTTGCCGATTATCTCGACCGAAACTACGAGATCACACAAAAGGCCCGCAATGCGCTCATCTATCCGGCATTCATTATGACGACCTTCGCGGTCGTCATGACGCTCATGATGACGCTCGTCATCCCGAAGCTTGCGCTCATGCTTAATGACGTGGGTCAGCAGGTGCCGGTCTATACACGCGTCGTCATCGGCGTGAGTAATTTTATGCGCCAGTACATTCTCTTGCTCATTCTCTTGCTTGGTGTGGGCTTGGCGTTTCTTGTGCGGTATGCCCAGACGAGTACCGGCCGAGAACTCATGTCGAAGGCACGACTGGAGATCCCTGTCATCGGGGGAATCTATCAAAAGATCTATCTCTCCCGTCTCTCTGACAACCTCTCGACGATGCTTCGCTCCGGTATTCAGATCCTTCGAGGTCTCGAGATTACTGCGAATGTCGTGGAAGACGCTACCTATGAGCGCATCCTTGGTCTTGCAGCGGCGGACGTGAAGGCGGGTTTGCCGGTATCCGAAGCGCTCCGTAAGTACCCAGAGATACCTGGTATCGTGGTCGCAATGATTAAGATCGGCGAAGAGACGGGTAACATGGGAGAAATTCTCGAGACCATGGCGCGTTTCTATCGGCGCGAGGTCAACAACGCGGTCGACACAATGGTCGACCTTATCGAACCGCTCATGATCGTGGTACTGGCCGTCGGTGTTGCCGGACTTCTGGCCGCTATTCTCGTGCCGATCTATAACCTTGCATCGAGCTTCTAGACAGAAAGCGGGTCATTTTTATGACACGAATCCGGGGCGTTATCCACATCGGGAAATCGTCGTGATGGTTTGCGTTATACAATGAACGGACACGATTACCGTGTGTAGCAGTATTATCATTTAATATTTAACGCATGAAAAAAGATTATTCACGAGGGTTCACCCTCATCGAACTCCTCGTCGTGATCGCGATCATCGGCATTCTCTCCGCCGTGGTCCTCACGTCGCTCGGTACGGCTCGCTCCAAGGCGCGCGTCGCATCGGTGCAGCAGACAATGCACAGCCTTCAGGCTGCTGCGGCAATCTGCGAAAACGACGGTCTCGCAGTTGCGATCCCGACGAACACGCAGGACGGCGGTGGTGCGGCACTCTGCACCGGCAGCTCCGCTAGCTACCAGGCACTTCCGGCAGGATGGGTATACTGCTCGGGTGCGGCATGTACGAACGCCTCTTCTTCAGCGACCAGCGTTCAGAGCACGGGCATCTACTTCCGCATCGTTGCTTCAAGCGCAACGACGAACGATGGTAAGACAGTGTTCTGCAACGACAGCTCCTGCTACACCAACTAATACCCGCTGTATTAGAGAAACAGCCTGTGGAATTCCACAGGCTTTTTCTTTTTGACAATTGACCGGCGTATTTAGCGGTATACTTACGCGATGCAGCGAACCCGCGGGTTTACTCTCATTGAACTCCTTGTAGTGATAGCTATTATTGGTATTTTATCAGCGGTAATTCTTACATCGCTCGGTGATGCGCGTACGCGTTCGCGCTACGCATCTGCTATTGCGACAGCTCGCTCCGTTCAAAAAGCGGCAGGTATCTGTCTCAGCGAGAACACGCGCGTATGTTTGCCGGGAGAAACGGCCGCGGGGACGTGTGCGTCAGCTTCAACGCTCGACACTCCTGACGGCGGCGGCGGTCTGATTTGTTCAGGATATCCGGGTAAGTACGAATTGTTGCCGACGGGATGGAACTGGTGCGACAGCATCGGCTCGGGTAACTGCGGTACACAGGTATCGATCCAATCGACAGGCAATAACTTCAATCTTCGCCTTATGCGTTCAGCGGACGGCGTCTATATCACCTGCACCGAAACGAAGTGCACATGCACCGGAACGAACTGCCCGGTCATCTAGTACGGACTTTTATTCATAGACACATTCTTCATGCGTAACAGAGCAGCGGGCTTCACCCTCATCGAACTCCTCGTCGTGATCGCGATCATCGGTATCCTGACCTCGACGGTACTTTCGTCGCTGCAAAACGCGCGTCGCAAGGCGAGGGTCGCGGCGGTACAGGAAACACTGCACGGCATACAGTCAGCCGGAAATCAGTGCTTGAACGAAGCTGCAACGATCAACATGCCGACAGAAACGATCGACGGGGGAGCGGGATTGCTCTGCGCAGGTCAGACCGGTGCGTACGGTAAGTTGCCGGAAGGATGGAATTACTGTGACGGCAGTGCCGGCACTCAGGGTCCTACGGACTGCGGTAACGATGTCTCGTCTGCAACCGGAATCGCATTCATTCTTTCAGCCGAAAGCGATGTGGACGGTTCTCGTGTCACATGCACCGAATCAACATGTTCGACGGTAGATGACACTGACTAATATGAACGGCGCAGCCATTAAAAAAACAGGATTCACACTGATCGAACTCCTGGTGGTGATGGCTATCATCGGTATTTTGTCCGCTGTCGTCCTGACCTCACTCAATGGTGCGCGCGCCAAGGGTCGCGATGCGCGACGTATCTCTGATATCAAACAGATCCAGCTTGCGCTCGAGCTCTACTACGACTCGACCGGCGGGTATCCGCTCTCGATCGGAACACTCACGTCGAGTGTGCTTGTCACCAACGGCTACATCGCGAGTTTGCCTGTGGACCCTTCGAACAACAATGTGTATCACTACGCTCCGTACGCGTCGACCTTGAACGCCGCGATTTGCAGCGGCTATCACCTGGGCGCGTCGCTTGAATCCGGTTCTACACACACAGCTTTACAGACAGATTCCGATGCGACAACGCTTGCGGCAAGTGCAGGTGAGACCGTTCCTGCAACCACGCAGGTGTGCACCGGGGGCGACGCGGATTTCCACGGAACTGATTCGGGTAAGTGCAATCCTCCATCAACAGATATTGGAACGGCGTGCTACGACGTACGTTCGTAGACCTATGCTCCCGCTCGTGTACGGACTCTTCGGCCTCATTATAGGGAGCTTTCTGAACGTCGTTGTGCTTCGCCGCAGTATTCTCTCGGTCGGCGGACGCAGTGCGTGCATGTCGTGCGAGACCGAACTGAAATGGTATGAACTGATACCGGTTTTTTCGTGGCTCGCGTTGCGGGGAAAATGCCGCACCTGCGGCAGCGCCATCTCGGTGCAGTATCCTCTCGTAGAGGCGACGACCGCAGTACTGTTCTCAATCGTAGGGGCTACCCCGTTCGCGCTCGATCCCGTTGCGGCACTCATTGCGCTCTTTATTGTGGCGACGCTCGTTGCGATCGCGGCGTATGATATTCGCCACACGATTATCCCCGACAGGTGGGGGTATAGCTTTGCTGCAGCCTCACTCCTGTTTATGTTTTACATGGGCATACCGTTCGGAGCGTCGTGGCTCATGTACCTCGCTGCAGGACCGATAGCGGCGTTGCCGATCTCAACGTTGTGGTTCGT
The DNA here is from genome assembly GCA_964512835.1 of uncultured Candidatus Saccharibacteria bacterium. Classification (GTDB taxonomy): domain Bacteria; phylum Patescibacteriota; class Minisyncoccia; order Phycocordibacterales; family UBA2100; genus UBA10103. Next base: position 96,537 of record CAZELA010000002.1, read on the forward strand.
CTCCGGCGGACGATGGATCGGTCTTGGCGATGCAAAACTCTCGCTCGGTATCGGATGGCTGCTCGGTCCGGTATACGGCATCAGTGCCGTCTTTTTTGCGTTCGTGATCGGCGCGATCATTAGCGTGTGTATCCTGATACCGCTCCCGCATGTCATGCGTATGCTCGATAAAAAGGGGATAGTGCGCTTTCGTTCGCACAGTGCGGCACTTACAATGAAGAGCGAAGTTCCGTTCGGACCGTTTCTGATTGCCGGCTGTCTCATCGTGTGGTTTGCAATCCTATTCAACCTTCCGCTGCCGTTCTAACATTTATGCGCCGCACAGCTCACTCATCGGGATTCACACTCATCGAAGCGCTCGTGGTGATATCGGTGATCGGTATCCTGTCTGCTGCCGTCGTAACATCGCTCAGCAGTGCGCGTGTGCGCGGACGCGATGCTCAGCGAGTGACCGATATCAAGCGAATCCAGGTCGCCCTCCAGCAGTATTACGATGCGAACGACCGCTATCCGTCATCGATCTCGACTGTGCTTGTTTCAGGCGGTTTTCTGGACCGTCTGCCTTCGGATCCGTCTGACGGTCGCGCGTATTCATACGCAGCATATGTGAACTCGCTCAACGGCAACACGACGCTCTGCAGCTCATACCACCTCGGCGCGGACCTCGAGAGCTCAACGAACGCCGCACTCCAGGCCGACCAGGATGCGTACGTCGGCGGTGTCGCGAGTGCGGGTGAGACGATCGCGCCTGAACTCGCGATTTGCAGCGGCTCCGCTGCGGATTTCCACGGCACGGACACCAATGGAAGCAAATGCAGCGCTTCTGATTTCGGTGTGTCCTGCTACGACGTGCGACCGTAACTCTATGCGTACTACACCTCTATCATCCGCTCAGAGACACCGACGTACGCTGCGTACTCGTGTACACGATGCGGGCTTCACGCTCATCGAAATGCTGGTGGTCATCGGCATCATCGTTATCATCAGCGGAGTCATTCTCGCAAATAATTCACGTTTCGGCGGCGTCGTGCAGCTGCAGAATCTTGCCTACGATATTGCGTTGTCGATCCGACAGGCGCAGGTATACGGGATATCCGTCCAGCGCTTTAATACCAGCTCGACGTTCGCGGCGGCATACGGCATGCACTTTGCGGTCTCGTCGCCGAACACATATGTGCTGTTCGGAGATGTGAACACGCCGATCAACGGTGTCTATGATCCCGGAGGTGCCGTGCCGGAATTGGTGCAGTCGACGACGATCCAGGCGGGCTACACGGTGAATGCGCTCTACACTACGCCGGTCGGCGGTGTCGAGACGAGTGTGAACTCGATTGATATCACATACCGACGACCCGACCCTGATGCATACATTTCAAAGAACAGCGACCAGCTGACATTCAGCGCGCAGGGAAGATACCTCAGCGGAAACCTGAATGAGCAGGCGCGCATCGTCGTGCGTTCGCCGCGCGGTGACCTGAAGAGTATCGTCATTTCATCCAACGGTCAGATTTCCGTGCAATAAGTATGAAGCAGAACCACCAGTCAGGCTTTACCCTCATCGAAATGATCGTCGCGGTCGGTCTGTTCGGTATCGTTATGATGGTGTCTGTAACTGCGCTCGTTGCGTTGGTGGATGCGAATCGTAAGGCACAGGCTCTGCAGTCAGTGATCAACAACCTCAATATCGCGATTGACGGCATGTCGCGCTCCATCCGTGAGGGCAGCAACTACCGATGCGGCGCAGCCGCACCCGCGGACCCGAATTGTCAGAACGGAACGATCATCTATTTCGAGCACTACGGAGGCGACCCGTTGAACGCGAACGATGACTGGATCTATGAATTCCGCAACGGACGCATCTATAAATCGACCAACGGCAATACCGGCGGGGAAGTGCCGATCACTGCAGCCGAGGTGTCGATTGATTCGGTATCGTTCTATGTGTTCGGCGCATCTCGCGGAGATATCGCACAACCGAAGGTTATGATGGTCATTAAGGGTTCCGCAGGGACGACGAAGGCGAACGTAAAGACCAATTTCCACGTACAGTCGACGGCTGTGCAGCGTGTTATCGACATATGATCACATACATCATTACTGCGCATAAGCGGGGCTTCACCCTTATCGAGACGCTCGTTGCCGTGTCGTTGTTGGTTATAGCCATCGTCGCTCCGATGTCGCTCGTTTCCCAGGCGCTTACGACGGCATACTATGCGCGCGATCAGGTTGCCGCGTACTCGCTTGCTCAGGAAGGTATCGAGGCGGTGCGTGCTGTTCGCGACGGAAACATTCTGTCGAATGCGACCGCCGGGACGAGCTACGGGCTCCTCGACGGAATTCCGATCGGTCAGTTTTTTACGGTGGATGCGACCGTCTCAGGCGGCGCGGGACTCACGCCATGCGGCGGAACCTGCGCGTTTCTCAAAGTTGACCCTCAGGGTGTGCTCTACGGGCATGATGCGACCTGGACGACCCTTACCAAGTTTCGACGCACGGCATATGCGCAATACGCCGGTCCCGCGGGTATCAACTCCGGACACGATGAAATTCGTGTAACCGTCACGGTCAGCTGGGAAACCGCGACGGGTCGCGTGCGATCATTCAAGATGTATTCAAACATGTACCGATGGATCGAAGACGGTGCAGCCATTTAATATGATCTTCTTCACATCACAGTCAGGTAAGGCACACAATCCGCGTTCGGGCTTCACGCTTTTGCTCGCGGCGCTGGTAGCCGCGATCGTGCTCTCACTCGGTGCGTCCATTTTCTCCATAGCCAAAAAACAGGTGACCCTCTCGTCCCTCGGTCGTGACTCGCAGTTCGCATTTTATGCGGCGGACACGATTGCGGAATGTGCGCTCTATTACGACGTGCGACAGAGTGCCACAACCGGCTTTACGGGTTTTGCGACCTCGACGCTCTCCGCGACCATGAACGCGCTGACCTGTGACAAGGTCACGGTAACACCGGTGTTGCAGAGCGCGACCGCAAATACGGCAGTGAGCTATTTCCGTGTCTACACGGCAAACGGCGGACCCTCCGGCGCGCGTCAGGACGGACTGTTTTCGCTCGATGAGGCGGGTAACCCCAACACAAACGGCGGTAACTGCGCAGAGGTGTACATCCAGAAGAATGCGACGGCACCGTACACGGTCATCCATGCCGACGGCTATTCGACCCCCTGTTCCACGATCTCATCGAACTCGCGAACGCTCCAGCGTTCAATTGAGCTGCAGTACTAAGGACTGGAAGCCGGGTCATCGCCGTGTACACTGGTGCCATGATCCCGAAGCAGGTCCGCGAGCGATATGAAAAGCTAAAGAATTCGATCAACGAATACCGGCGTGCATATCACGTCTACGATACAGAACTTATCCCGGAATCAGCCCGCGATACCCTGATGAAGGAGCTCGCCGGCATCGAAGAACAGTACCCGTCGATCATCGCCCCTGATTCGCCGACGCAGCGCGTGGCAGGCACACCGCTGCCCGGATTCAAAAAGGTCACACACAAGGTCACCCAGTGGTCTTTCAACGACGCGTTCTCGGAAGAAGATATCCGGGCGTTCGATGCCCGCGTGAAGCGGGCACTGCGCACAACATTCGGCGACGTGGAGCCCACCTATACCGTTGAGTTGAAGATCGATGGCCTCAAAGTCGTCCTTGAATACGAACGCGGCATTCTGAAAACTGCGGCTACACGCGGCGACGGTTCCGTCGGCGAGGATGTGACACATAACGTCCGCACGATTGAAAGCATTCCGCTGTCTATTGCGCGCCCGATCGACGTGATCGTCGAAGGCGAAGTGTGGATGAGTGCCTCTCAGCTCGAAAAGATAAATGCCGAACGCGCGAAGAAGGGTGAGGAGCTGTATGCAAATCCCCGGAATGTCGCGGCAGGTGCCATACGGCAGTTGGACCCTGCGATCACGGCATCACGCAAGTTGGATGTATTTGTCTACGACGTTGCCCGATCCTCGGAAGGCGAGCCCGGTACGCAGGTGGAGGAGCTGCAGTATTTGCGCGAGCTCGGATTCAAAGTGAACGGGCATTTCAAGCATGCGCAGAATATCGATGAAGTGATCGCATACTGGGATTCCTGGAAGGAAAAAGGCCGCAAGCAGGATTACTGGATAGACGGCGTTGTCGTGAAGGTCAATGAGCGAAAATACCAGGAGGCACTCGGATTCACCGGCAAGGCGCCGCGCTTTGCGATCGCATTCAAGTTTCCGGCGGAGCAGGTGACTACGGTTATAGAAGGCATCGTATTGCAGGTGGGGCGCACCGGGGTGCTTACGCCGGTCGCACATCTGCGACCGGTATCAGTTGCGGGTACGACAGTAAGTCGGGCAACACTCCACAATGAAGATGAGATCGAGCGACTCGATGTGCGCATCGGGGATACGGTGATATTGGAGAAAGCGGGCGATGTTATCCCGAAGGTCGTGCGTACACTGCCTGAGCTCCGCACGGGTAAGGAAAAGAAGTTCAAATGGCCGACGCATGTACCGGAGTGCGGCGGCGACGGCAGAATCGAGCGCGTCCCGGGCATGTCGGCATGGCGGTGCGTAGATAAAAACTCATTCGAAGTCGTTCGAAGGCGCTTTCATAATTTCGTTGCTAAACACGCGCTCAATATCGAGGGTCTCGGTCCGCGGACGCTCGATCAGTTGCTCGAAAAGGGAATGGTGCAGCATTACAACGAGTTGTTTACGCTGACACCCGGCGACTTGCTCAATCTTGAGGGTTTCGCGGACATCTCCGCAAAGAAAACGATCGATGCGATACAGAAAGCGAGCACCGTGGATCTGTCGCGCCTCATCGTCGGCCTGTCTATTCCACAGGTAGGTGAGGAGACTGCGATCCTGCTTGCAAACACGTTCCGTTCGATCGATAGACTTGCGACCGCAACCGAGGAGCAGCTCGTTGCGATTGAAGGAGTCGGACCGATCGTCGCTCATGAGATCGTGTCGTGGTTCGACATCCGGCGTCATAAGACGCTCGTTGACGCGCTTAAGGACGTGCTCACGATCAAGGCGCCGCCCAAGGTAAATACGGCGTCGCTGCCGCTCTCCGGCCGTACCTATGTTGTGACGGGCACACTTGAGCGAATGTCGCGCGATGAGGCAGAAGCGGCGCTGCGTGCCGCGGGGGCAAAAGTATCCGGTTCTGTCTCAAAGAAAACGAGCGGTGTGATCGCCGGAGAGAGCGCCGGGTCCAAACTCGACAAAGCACGCGAGCTCGGCGTGCCTGTACTGACAGAAGGCGACTTTCTACGTATAGTAGGGCGATAACTGATATGGAATCCGTTGATATTAAAGCGCTTGCACAGCTTGCACGACTGGATGTCGCCGAAAGCGAAATGGAGGCACTCGGCAGGGAATTGCCGAGCATTCTTGCGTTTGTCGAGACAATCCGGAATGTGACCGTCGCGGGGGAGACCAAAGGGCAGGGTCTGCACAATGTCCTTCGCAATGACGAAAACCCGATCGAAGGAGGGCTCTATACCGAGCGGCTGCTTGCTGCGGCGCCGGTCCGCGAGGGTGACCGTATCGCAGTACAGCAGGTCATAACACGAAAGCGTCCTCAAGGGGTGCCCGCTGACGGAAAATAATATGGACCTCACGACACTTACCGTTGCCGAAGCACGTCGTGCTCTCGATGCAAAAGAATATTCCGCGCTCGAGCTCACCAACGCGTACCTGAAGGAGATCGAGAACAGGGATCCGGATATCCGCGCGTACCTCGAGGTATGGCAGGAGAGTGCGCGTGCGGAAGCTGCGGCAGCTGATGCCCGAATACAAAAAGGGGAACGCCTGCCGCTGCTCGGTATTCCGATGGCAATCAAAGACAATATGCTTATCGAAGGCAGACATGCGAGCTCCGCATCGAAGATTCTCGAGAACTATATCGCGACCTATGACGCGACCGTTATTGAAAAGCTGAAAGCGCAGGGAGCGGTGTTCCTTGGTCGCGTCAATATGGATGAGTTCGCAATGGGGAGCTCGACCGAGACGAGCGCGTTTGGAAATACAAAAAACCCTGTCGATCTTTCGCGTGTTCCAGGCGGATCATCCGGCGGCTCTGCCGCTGCAGTTGCAGGGAATCTGGCCCTTGTCTCACTCGGCTCGGATACCGGCGGTTCAATCAGACAACCGGCATCGCTTACCGGCATTGTCGGACTGAAGCCTACATACGGCGCGGTCTCTCGCTACGGTCTCATGGCACTTTCCTCGTCCCTCGATCAGATCGGTCCGTTCGGTAAGTGCGTCGACGACGTCCGCATTGTGTATGAGGCGATCCGCGGTAACGATCCGAAAGACAGTACGTCGCTCCCTGATACGACACCGACACCCGCGTCGAAGACGAAAGTGCTCGGCGTACCGCGCGCATTTCTCGCAAAGGGGTGCGATGCCGACGTGCTCGCGCGGTTTGAAGAAACGCTCACGAAACTCAAAGCAAAGGGCTACGAAATCCGCGATATCGAGATGCCGAATTTGCCGCATTCGCTCGCGGTGTACTACATCATCCAGCCTGCTGAGGCATCGACGAATCTTGCCCGATACGACGGAATCCGGTACGGACTCTCGGTTCCTTCTGAAAGCGCTGCAGGAGTGAATGCAAAAACGCGCGGCGAAGGATTCGGACGCGAGGTGCGACGACGTATTCTGATAGGAACCTTCGTACTGTCGTCGGGATATGCGGATGCGTACTATCGAAAAGCGCGCGATGTCCGGGCGTCGATCCGAGCGGAGTTCGATTCGGTATTCGATGCCGGCGTGGACGCGGTGGTAACACCGACGACACCGTCACCCGCCTTCAAATTCGGTGAAAAGAGCGATCCTGTCGCTATGTACGCCGAAGACGTGTTTGCGGTTCCGGTAAATCTTGCCGGTGTTCCCGCACTTTCGCAGCCGATGGGTACTGTTGTGCGAGACGGCGCACATCTTCCGGTCGGTTTTCAGATTATTGCGAGACACGGGGCTGAAGCGACGCTGCTTTCCATCGGTGCCGACATCGAGCGCTAAGCGACGATAGAGTGGGGAGAGGAGGCGGGCGGTCGTGATACGACGCTGTATACTTTCTCTCATGGAACCTGGTTCGGCCGCATACGGCATCGGCGCACTCGTCGGTTATATCGGCGACGTTGTTTTTAAATACATTCCCGCAACGCTCGCGGTACTCTCCGGCAACGTGCCGGATCTCGGCATACAGAATCCCATCGTCACCCCCGTCACGCAGCCGGTCACGACCGACCAGCTCGTCAATTTCCTGAGTGTGAGCGCTCAGCCCGGGTACGCCGACGAGCTGTATCGCTGGTGGGGAACATTCACCGTACTCTCGGTATTGCTGTCGCTTTTTTTGACTGCCGGAACCATTTACTGCATCGTGCGCATTCTCCAGATCCGTCGTCACGAGGAAGAACGGTATGCGGCGGCCGCACACCCGGTTGCTGCTCGCGATGTGCCGAAGGCGCAGCTTCGATGGAATCGAATCAAGGACGAAGTCTCATCCTCGAACGAACAGGCTTGGCGCCTCGCTATTCTGGAAGCGGATATCATGCTCAACGAGCTGCTCGACCTGCTTGCGTACCGCGGCGAAACCATGGCCGACAAAATGAAACAAGTAGAGCGTGCAGACTGGAAAACGATCGATCTTGCATGGGAGGCGCACAAAATGCGAAACGCGATTGCGCACCAAGGCTCGATGCAACGCTTAAGTGATCGTGAAGCGCGACGCATCATCGGCCTCTACGAGCAAGTATTCAAGGAGTTTAAGTTTGTGGAGTAAAGGGGGTGCGGGGCGGGACTTGGCGTGAAAAGTCGGGACTTTCCTCAATTCGCAATTGCCGTCGCAATTGCTCTTTTCGGACCGGGGTTTTGCGATCCCGCCTACTGGCGGGAGCCCACGCAAAACCCTGCAAGTCCCGCCCGCAAAAGCTTTGCTTTTGCTCCCGCAAGAAACAAAAAACTCCCCGTAGGGAGTTTTTTGTTTCTTGTTGCGGGGGCGGGACTGGCACCCGCGACCTCCAGGTTATGAGCCTGGCGAGCTACTACTGCTCCACCCCGCTATCGACGCGGATTGTACTACCAAAGATGTCTGCGAGCAAACTAAGCCTCTCCGATAAAAAATCTCCACCGGAGGACGATCAGATCCCACAACATACGGACCATATGGCGGAACCGAACTCGACTTTTATCGTCATTCGTCCATTCAATCGGGCATTCCGCAACGATGAATCCCATACGCTTCGACAATGCCAGTAACTCAAGATCAAAGCTAAATCCGTCGATCTTCGTGCGTGAAAATATTTCCTTGGCCGCCCGATCCGTAAACAGCTTGAACCCGTTCTGGGTATCTATCACATCGAGGGGGAACATCGTGCGCGTTGCCGTGCGAAACAGAGCGCCAAGGAAATCTCGTGTCGGCCCTTGTCTGTTCAGTATTTTCGATCCGGGCAGTCGTCGGGAGCCGATCGCGACGTCCGCTCCGTTTTGTATCTCCGCGATGAGCGCATCTGCGAAGTCGATCGGAGTTGAGTTGTCGGCATCGGTAAAAAGCCGCATGTCGCCCCTCGCTGCGAGCATGCCGGTACGGACCGCGGCGCCTTTACCGCGATTGGTCTCGTGTCGTATCAATCGCACGCGTTGTGAAGCCGCGTGACTCACCGATCGTGCGGTGTCGTCGGTTGATCCGTCATCGACCACAATGATCTCGCTGTCGTAGGGGAGTGACGCACAATACCGCTCGCATGCGGCAACCGTAGGTCCGATGCGGGAACTCTCGTTAAATGCCGGAATAACGACGGAAAGGCGCGGATGCATGCCGCTATTCGGAAAGTACCCCGATCACCATCTGAGCAGCTGTTGAAAGCGCAAACAGGATCGCGCCGATAAGAAACACCTTCCAGTCGAAGAACAACACCATGCGGCCGATCGAGTAAATAAGGAAAATAAAGGTGAGCGGCCAGACGAAGAACGAATTCACCGCCATGATGGATCCCCACATACCGGTTTATACGAGCAGTGTGCGCACCTTGGCGACGATCTGTTTCGGCTCGAATTCCACCTTGACCATGTAGTCGATGGCACCGAGCTCCCGCCCTTTCTGAATGTCTTCCGGCTGACCGAGATTGCTGAGAATCACGACGGGTATCTTAGATAACTCCGAATCCTCTTTGAGTGTCTGGAGTACTTCGAAACCGTTCTTTCGGGGCAGCAGAATATCGAGCAGTACGAGATCGGGTCGTTGCTCCTTGGTTACGTTGATTGCCTGTTCACCATCGAACGCATTAGCTACCTGGTAGCCCGCATCGGAGAGTTCACGGGATAGTATCGAAAAAATAAGCTGGTCGTCCTCGACGATGAGTACCTTTTTCATGGTGGTATCAGTATAGCTCAGGAATTGCTGCGGCGGCCCCCCTAGAAAGAACCGACGAGATCTTTGCGTATCATAAGGAATATGTTCAAGTCCGGATCCTCATATGACGGTTTCAGGACCGTGTAATCCGTGAGTTCCCGCCGGGCCAGACAGTCGCGGACATCGTAGTGGCTGGTAACGCGTTCCCCGTCGGCACACAGTACAAGCATATAGGGTCCGTTCGTTGCACCGATCAGGCCCCCTGAGTTTCCTGAGAGGCGGACCAATTGTGTGTCGAGCCTCTCCTCGAGTCCGTCCCAAAGCATGTCGGGCACGAATATAAGACCACCGGACCTGAATCCGACCGCGGAAAAGAATGAGTAATCCGCGTAGGCATCGCCTTCGCGGATCATTCTGATATCCGCTGCTGCAGCGTCGAGGGCACGTTCTGCGATTGCTTCGCGGGACCGGGTCGTAATCGGGTGCTTATGCAGTGCAGCGGCAATGAACGGGGAATTCACCGAAGCGAATATAATTGCGGCGACCGGTAGTGTCATTAGTACGTTGGGAAACGGGAGATATTCTAATAGAAAGACACCCAGTGCCGACACGGTGAGTGCGAGTGCAAAGGTGGCCGGTATCACAAAGCGACTGTCGACCGGTGTTCCGAACACCGCGGCAACGGTGCACTGCAAAAGCATCACCGCTATCAGACCGAGCATCATGTATTTTTTAAACGCGGTCGCTTTTGAATAGAGGTACAGGCAGGTTGCGCTTGCAATGATCAGGACGGTGAACGCGAGCAGTGCATTCGTCAGGTTCGGGTTCTCCTGCGGAATAAGGCGCACAAAAAGAGTTTTCACGAGCGCGATAAGGTGACCGCTCGTACGGGCCGGGGTTTCGGTGCCCGGAAAGATAGGTTCTGCAAACATTCGAGGGACAAGAAATATGAGAAACGAGTATCCCATAGCCGCCGCTCCTGCAATGCGTACGCCGTGCGCACCGCGGTGCGTATAGGAGGTATAGAGTATCGCTGCGCCGAAAAGTGGTGCAACCGCGAGGGCTGACATATGCATCGCCAGCGCCGATATGCCGAGGATGATCGACGTGATCAGTAGTGAAATTCGGCCGCTTATGTGCGCGCGGTATAGCGTGAACGCGGACCCGATCAACAACGGTTCCATAAAGTACGGCTGCCATACAAATGACGAGGTTTCCCGTATCATTTCCGGCGCGACCGCGTAGAGCAGTGATGCAATAAGTGCCGTACGTGTCCCGAATAAATCGCGACCGAGCAGGTACAGCAGATATATTCCGCCGCACGTAAGCGCGATGAACGCGATCTCGAGCATCTGCCACGAAGTAGAAATCAGCAGGGGGACTGCAAGTAGGTAGAAATACAACGGACTATTACCGAGATGCGGTAACGTCCCGTTCCACGGACCGGCAGCGGGGAAGTTATGGAACGTAACGATATGCTTTGCGGTCAGGTAGTCACGGTAGCCCTCGCCGCCATTCACTCCGAGCGGATGATCATACGCGATGAATCTCAGAAAAAAGGCAAGACATATGATCGCCGCAATCGCGACATGGGGTCCTGTACGAACGAGAAATTTCCGCATGGTGCTTACTCACTGGAGGTTGCAGAACGTGTGACCGCTGCCGCTGCTGAAGCGGGATATACCGTAAGGCGGGGGAATTCGTACACGTGCATCGCCGTTTTCGTAGACTGCATATCTTGGTATTGGGTACCGATATAAAACGAAAGGACCGGAATCACGCCCACGAACAGAATGATCCCGAGCATACGTGAGAACGGCGTCGGTTCATGCCAGTTAATGTTCATGCGGAAAGTATAGCGCGACAGAACTACGCTGATCGCAAAAAAGAACGTCACCCTCCGCAGGCAAGGGTGACGTGGTATGCGAACGAGGCGACGGCTACTTGGTCGCCGAAATGGTGAACGTGGTCGGGCCGCCGGCGAGCGTGAACTTGTTCGGAGAACAGATATTCACATCCTTGATGTTCAGCAGATTCTCCTTGCCTTGGGCGCTCACGCCGCCGCCGACGAAGTCGAAATAGAGGTCGCGTTTGCAGCTCCCTTCGCCGGTTGTGCCGATGTCGCCGAAGTCGACGACTTTGGAATCACCGGGTTCGATTCTTGAGCTCGACGGCAAATAATTCTTCCAGGTGCCTTCCTTGTTGCCCTGCTCGGCGTAGAGATTTCTCAGAGCAACCTTGCTCTTGTTGATGATCTCGACGCTGCGATTGTTCAAGCCGGATTTCGTTGCGGGTTGCGGTGCTGCGGCAGCAGGAGCCGGCGCGGTCTTTGCGGCAGCGGGTGCCGGAGCCGCAGCGGGTGTCGCCGCAGATCCTTTGGATGCCGACGCAGGTGCCGCAGCGGGTGCGGATTTTGCCGGCGCGGGCGGCGGTGCAGCAGTCTGCGCCGATACCTGCGTGGTCGCGAGCGCGAAGCCGATGCAAAGCGAGAAAAGGGTATGTGCAGTCCGGCGAAAGTGCCGCATGGTTGTCTCCTTGGTTTGTTCGTCTCTCGAAGCCTCAATGTGCTCCGCGGAAACGATACATAGGAGGCAGATCGTCGTCAACGGAACGATATTGTCTGTCAATTGTGTGTCAGGGGCGGGAGTTGAACCCGCGACCTTAGCGTTATGAATGCTATGCTCTAACCAACTGAGCTACCCTGACGAGAGAGGACCAGAAAAGCGAGCATGCTCGCCTTATTCCGAACGATGGCAGGGGACGGTCCGAGTACCCTGACGTGTTGTGGAGAATATCGCAAAATGACTTTTTTTGCGAGTCCGGGGATAGGGTACACTTTGCCTCATGGAACCCATAGAGATCCTTGGTATCGTCTCGGCCGGTATGACGTTGACCGCGTTTGTCGGCAATGAGTACGGCAAATTAACCGCAGAAAGCGTCTGGTATGACGGACTCAATTTTCTGGCTTCGATCGGGCTGCTTCTGTATGCGGCACACCTGGGCTCACTGCCGTTCATGGTCATAAATACCGTGTGGGCGCTCGTGTCCGGCTTCGACGTTGTGAAGTACTTCTGGGGGGCGAAAAAAGTTTGAAAATAGGGGAATTCGTTGTATTCTGTGCCCGTTACGGGTAACCGCTAACGATGCAGGTGTAGCTCAATTGGTTAGAGCACTCCCCTGTCACGGGAGAGGCTGCGGGTTCGAGTCCCGTCACTTGCGCAAATGAACGACGCCCTTCGGGGCGTTTTTCATTTGCGCAGTGAAGCAGAGCGCGGGGTGCTCTGCGTCGGGACTCGAAGGGTTTTGCGCGGGTGCCCGAAAGCTTTCGGGCTCGCAAAACCAGGGCCGAGCGGAGCTTTTTCGCGACGGCGAAAAGCGAGCGCTTGACCGAGTCCGTCTTATTCTCAGATAAACGCCGTCCTCCGGCCGCGCTTTTCATTGTGATAGGATATCTCGCATGCCTCCTCGAGAACCTCAGCGATCATCAGGCCGTACGTGGGTCCTGTTCGTTATTTGTCTTATCCTCATCGGCGCGATAGGCGGATTCGGTACCTACTCCTTTTATGCACAGAACGAAACGGCGCGACAGACGATCGCGCGCATGGAGACGCAGATCGGGGATTTGAGTAAGTCGGTGCAGGTTTCAGAAGATCAGAAAAATCTGCTGCAGGAGCAGATCGAGAAACTCAAGTGTAAGACATTCTGGCGAGCAAATGCGTGCGCCCCGGAGAGTGAAATGGCGTCATTCTCTGCACAACCGTCATCCGGCACGTCGCCGTTGAAAGTTAAATTCACGATCAAAGCCCCGGGTCTCGGATATACGGTGGATTTCGGTGACAGCTCATCCACGCCGCTCACCATCGCGCAGAATGCCGACGGCGGCTGCACACAGGGAGCAGACGGGCTCTGCACGGTTGTCTTGCAACACACGTATACCGCTACTGCGAACACGTCATTTGCGGCCCAGATCAAGAAGGATGATGCGGTCGTGACCGAAACAAAGATCGACGTCCGTGTGAAATAAGCGCGTTTGCTATACTTCCGTCATGGACCCCTTGTACGGATTTCTGAAGACCATCCTCGATTTTCTCGTGCAGATCATCATGTTGTTCATCAACATGATCGTATACATACTGCACTTCATCGGTGATCTCATTCAGAGTCTCGCGAACTCGGTGTAGTTTTTACATGGGATTTTTCTCTCGTACCCGCACGCACGACGGGGAAACCGCGCACGAGGGGAGCATGCTCCTCGAGATCGCTAAATACACGCTCATTTCGCTGCTCGTAGTCGCGCCGTTCCGTATTTTCGTGGCGCAGCCGTTCATAGTTTCCGGCGAGTCCATGAGTACCACGCTCGAGCCGCAGGAGTACCTGATCGTTGATCAGCTCACGTACCGTCGTACCGAACCCGTGCGCGGTGATGTCGTTATATTCAAATATCCGCTTGACCCGAGCGTCTACTTCGTAAAGCGCGTCATCGGATTGCCCGGCGAGACGGTGCGGATCGACCATAACGTGGTCACGGTGCAGGGTAGCTCTATGAGTGAGCCGTTGCGCTTGGATGAGCCGTATGTGTCGTCGGTCTCGCCGGACACGCGGTCGCTGGAGATCACGCTCGAAAGCGATGAATATTTCGTACTCGGTGATAATCGAAAAGAAAGCTCCGATTCGCGCGTGTGGGGACCGCTGCAAAGAAAATTCATCGTCGGTCGCGCGTTTGCACGCGTGTTTCCGATTACGAAGTTCGCCGCATTTCCGGGTGAACATCGCTATTGATGTGTAAACACATCGCGTGAAGATGCTATCCACACGAATGTGTCGCGCGCGGATCATTCGCAACTGCGTTTAGCGCTATAATATGAGTACGAATACTTTGTATGTCGTCCTTTTTACAGCGCTTGAAAGCGAAAGACGTGATCCCGGGTGCACCCGAGGACAAAAAACAGGACAAGGTTGTGATGCAGGCAGAAAAATCGCCCGGTAATCCGTCGACGGATGAACAGCTTCCGGTCGACATCTACAAAATTCCAGGAGCCATCATCATTTACGCACAGCTTGCCGGGTCGAACGTCGATGATTTTGGCGTCACTATCGAGGGCGATGGTGACATCGTCACGATAAAGGGCGAGCGAAAGCGCCCGGAAGGTGAACATTTTCAGTTGCCGACTGCCGAAGGCCGCGAAAAGATCCTCGAAGAATGTTCGTGGGGAAATTTCTATCGGCAGATCATCTTGCCTTCCGAGGTCGATTCCGACCGTACCGAGGCTGTGATGAAAGAGGGCGTGCTGATGCTCCTGCTTCCGTTGAAAAAGGGAGAGAGTTCGGGCATTCGTATCCGGGTCAACAAGGCCTGATCAATTTTCACACACGTTTCGTGACCGCGAAACGCACCCGCATGAAGCAGACCCGCCGAACGCAGGCATACATTTTCATACTTACGGCGCTTTTAAGTGTCGTACCGTTCGCTGTGTCCGCCGCCGAGATGTCCTTCTCGCCGGCGACCGGTTCGTTTGATTCGGGCAAAGAATTTTCCGTCAAAGTACTCGTCAATCCGGGGGTCGACAGCGTGAACGCCGCCGACGGGCAGATCCTGTTCGACAAGGACGTTCTTTCAGTCTCGAGTGTCACGAAAGACGGTTCCGCCTTTTCCTTGTGGACCGCAGACCCGGCGTTCTCGAATAGCGCGGGTACCATCGATTTCAGCGGCGGTACGCCGACCGCCTTTTCCAAATCAGGCACCGTGATCACGATTAAATTCAAAGGCAAGAAAGTCGGCGATGCAAAGTTGAGTTTTGCAAAGGGTTCGGTTCTCGCTGCCGACGGTAAGGGGACAAACGTGTACACCAAGGGCGGCGAAGCAACATACGCCATCAAAGAGGCCGCCGCCGCGCCGCCGCCTGAGCCCGCGGCGGAGCCCGAGGCTGCGGGGGAGGCATTCGGCGGTTCACCGCCTATCGCGCCGACGATCAATTCGGCTACACATCCGAAAGCAGAAAATTGGTACGGAACAAGCACGGTCAAGATGGATTGGAAGGTTCCGCCCGACGTCACCTCAATCAGGTGGCTTTTCAGCAGTAAAGAAGACGAAAAGCCGACACAGGTACTGAAAGCAGACGTCTCATCGTCGACACAAACCGGGATTGCAGACGGCGTCTGGTATTTCTATCTCCAATACAAGAACGAAGCGGGGTGGGGCGAGGTCGGTAAGCGAAAGATCATGATCGATACCGTCCAGCCGCTCGCGTTTGATGTGGGGCTGCTTGATCAGGGTGACAACGCGAATACGCCGAAGTTCTCGATGAAAACAACTGACGAGCTCTCGGGTATGGATCGTTACGAAATTTACATCGGTGGCACCCAGGTGGGCAGTGTAAAAGATGCGGACCTCACGGACGGTTACCTGGTGCCGCCGCAGGAAGGAGGGGTGCAAAAAGTTCTCATCAAGGCGTTCGATAAGGCGGGGAATATCCGGGAATCGGAAAAAGATCTAAACCTGCCCGTTGTCGCGAAACCCGTAAAGGGTGCAAAACCCGGCGAAGTTGTGGAGGCTCCCGGGTTCTTCACGACCGAACGAATACTACTGCTCATTTTTGCATTCGTGATCGGTGTACTCACGACGCTTAACATACAAAAACGTAAACATGTCGACAGTGATCGGCTCCACGTGCTGCAGGAGGTGGCGGCGGTGCGCGACAAAAACGACAAGATCTTCTCGGCGATGCGCGAAGAGTTCGAGCAGATGGTCCAGGATCTGGACGACAAGCCGCAGCTGACGCCCACGGAGCGCGACCTTTTGGAGCGTATAAAAGAGGTCCTCGAGATCTCGGAGGAGATCGTGGATACCGGTATGGATGAGCTCAAAAAGACGATTCGGGGATAACTTTCTGAAAAGTGGGGATTTTACCCCCAGAAATTGTCCAGTTTTGGCTTGAAATCAGGACAAAATCGCGTTTGTAGGGTGCTAAAATTAGGGAACGGATCTCCGCCATTTTTTGGCGTGTTTTCCGTATAGAAAAAAGCTCCCGAAAACATGAGGCTCTCTCACCTCAACGTGCGCAGAAATCGCGTCGCAGCGGCTCTTTTTGCTGCGGCGATTGTTGCGTATGCGCTCTATACGACCGGGCATTATGTGACCGCATATCGTGAGACGAAAAGTGCACACGTTTTTCCGACAACGGCGACCGCAACAGGGTGGGATACTCCCGAGGCGGCACTCTCACAGGAGCTCGGGGCGAATGCGCCGTTTGAATCGTTCGACACGACGAACTCCGCGCATCTTTCGATTGCGGGTAATACGCCGGTCGTCGAGACGCCGAACATTCCGCCGTCTGCACCGGATAGCACTGAACAGCAACCGGTCGAGAACGCAACTACCACTCCCGAGGCTGCACCGTCAGGATCAGAAGCGCCGACGGCTGAGCCCGAGCAGGTACCGCCTGCGGTGGTCCCGGAGCAGACACCGAGCGCGCCGGTAGAGACGCCGTCAGCAGTTCCGGCAGAAACTCCTGCGGCAACTCCTGCAGAAACACCGACGACACCCGCGACCGAAGCGCCCCCGGTCGAAACAAGCGTCTCCAAAATCTTTCACACAATCACGTCTTCACTGGTGAAGACTGCATATGCAACCACGACCGAAAGCGCGCTTCCGGACGACACGGCCGGCGGCGGGGCAGAAACATCGTCAATGACGGAAGACGTCCCGACATGTTTTTTGCAGCAAAAAGAGTGTCACACGATTCAGCTCGACGGCTTCACTGTTTCTGGAGAAATCACCGAGACAAATTTTGAAAAGGCGAACCTGAACTTTTCGTTCGCCGCCGGAATCGGCGAGACGGAGCTCGTCGACGACAAGCTCGAAGTCCGCTACTACCATGCGGGTAAATGGCGCGAAGTGGGCGAGATTTTCCTCAACAAGCAGCTCTCCAACGCATCCAACGGCGGCTACTTCACTGCAACACTCGACGACGTGGCGTCGTGGGAAGAAATGTCCGATATCAAAGTCGTTATCGAATACGATCGCAATAACGATTCTGCGGTCGACCTGTATCTTGATGCGGTATGGATTGATGCGCAGTATCGGGAGCTGTTGTCGGATGTTGTTACCGACGAAGACGACATCCCTGAGTTGCCGGAGAATGTGGTTCTGGAGTTGAACGAAGGCGGTGCGGTCGGCGAGCTTGTACTTTCTGACGGCACGCATGTTTCGTTCCCGTATACAGACGACCTTACTGATTCACTGGTCATCCGAGCGGACAAGGTTACATACAGCCGCGCCGGAGATGTCGTATATGCGAGTCTCACGAACACGAGTGGCGTTGCTGATTCAGTGCGTTTGTATACCGCATTTCCGCGCGGTTTCGGGTCGGTTGTAGATATTTCCGAACTGAAAAAGAATGTTCCGACCACAACGGAAACACCGCAGTACCAGGAGGTTACCTATCTGTGCGATGCGGGATGGAAATCGCTCGAGGTGAACGCAACGTCGACGGACACCGTTGCGTCCTCCTCACCGGCCGCATCGTATCGATGTGACGCTACCGACGAAGAGCGAGTGTGTTCGGTACTCAACGACGATAAGACGAACTGCTCTGTTGACCGGGTGCAAGTCGGTTCGGAAAGCTCCGTCACGTACTCAAGTGGTTGGGTGCCGCTCATTTCAATCGACGGACAGACCGACCAGGACTCGCTGTCGGAATTTCTACCGCCGCTGTACCGCGTACTCTCAAAAACGACTGAAACAATCGACATTCTTCCGGGGCAGACGGTGTATGTTCGCTTGCGACTTGAGTCAAACGAAACGGATGCGCTTCAGTTCACTCTTCTTGCGCAGGGTGCGGCGATTTCCGGAGACCTGCAGAGCGAGCTCTTGAAGAGCGAGCGTGAACTGAAAGGCGGCGAACCGCTTGCTAAGAAAAAGGGCAACTCGCGCATGTTCGGTCGTGCGGAGTTCGACGGCGATGAATTACCGGCATTCAAGTTCCAGTTCAAGTCAAAGCGCAACTTCGTATCACGCGGCCTCAATGTGCTGTTGGGTCGGGGAAACGAGTTCGGCGTTTCCGGCGTGACATTCTTGCGCGAAGACGGAACAGAGGTCACGCTCCCGGTTTCGGTTGAATACGGCGAGGACGGTCAGTGGACGCTTGAGATCAAAACGCATCCGCGCGAATTCCGACCGGGTAAATATATGGCGGACATCGTCATGCACGAAGGCACCGACGAATTCACGGAGCGCGTTGAATTCTATTGGGGAGTGCTCGCGATGAATATCAATCAGTCTTCGTATCGACCGGGGGAGACGGTACCGATCGCTTTGGCTGCACTTGATGACATGGGCGACACAATCTGCGATGCCGACATTCGACTCACGGTTACGGACCCCACCGGCACATCGACGCCGGTGTCCGTCGAACAGTCCGGGCTTTGCGGCGACAATAACATCATCGATGTTGCAGACTATCTTGCCGTCTACACCACGTCGCTCCCCGGCTCGTACACCGCCGTTGCCACCGAATACGATGATCGCGGCCTCATCGTGCATCGCGTGTACGATACCTTCGAGGTGCGCGCAGAAGTCCTGTTCACGATCCGTCGAGCGGGCATGACCCGTATTTATCCGGTCGCGGCATACACGATGGATCTGGAACTGACATCGAGCGCCGACTTTGCGGGCGAATTCGTGGAATCCGTTCCGGTCGACTTCGATGTCCTCACGAGTGACGGTGCGGAGATCCGCATGTACGGCGGTGCAAAAAATCTCGTGTGGCCCGTTGACTTGAAAGCGGGGGAGACGATGAAGGTTTCGTACACGTATGACGCGCCGGACATTTCGCCGTATATGTACTTGCTCGGTCCTGCACAGGTACAGGGCGCGTCGGGGTTGCCGTTCGAGGAACCTCGCCAGTGGAAGATTGCATCCGACGCAACCGGGAACATGCTCTTGTACTGGGACAGTACGTATATTCCGACAGGGTGGACGTGCGTATCCTGCTTGCCTGCAGATTCGTTCTACCAGCGCTTCGTCATGGGTTCATCCACCGCCGGCACAAACGGCGGCGCAGCAACGACCGCTCACACTGCAACGGGCGCGGTTACAGCGTCTGCATCGTCACAGACGGTGGGAGCGAACAATCGGGCAACTCCGGTCGTGGCGCACACGCACTCGTTTACGCCCGTCATCACTGCGACGAGTACGTTACCTGCGTACCGACAACTTGCGATCATCCAATCCAATACCGCAGGCGAGCCGTCTTCGATCCCGACCGGAGCGATTGCAATGTTCGATGCCGCAGTACCGAGCGGATGGACCGCGTACACTGCCCAGAACGGACGATACATTCGAGGTGAGAGCACTTCGACCGCGGGCACGACCGGCGGCAGCAACACGCACAAGCACGATGTTTCCGGAACGACCGGTGCGGCCGTTACTACCGTGAATGCGCAAAACCCGGGAACTACGATAGCCGTCGCCGCTGCTGCACATACGCACACGCTAACCGCAACAACGACGGGAAGCGTGAGCAACGAACCGCCGTATATTGAAGTCATTCTCGGTAAGTTGAATGCGACGTCGTCGCCGACGAATCAGATGATCGCAATGTGGAGCGGGGACCCGCCGACCGGATGGACAACGACATCGAGTTCCTCTGAGGCGATGGCGAACAAGTTCATAAAGGCGTCCACGACATACGGCGGAACAGGCGGCGCATTTACGCACAGTCACATCGATATGACCAACGTGCCGACCGGCGGTCCGAGCGGAACCGTCAACCGAAATAATGCCGCCGGTACAAACGTTGCGACTGCAGCACATACGCACAATGTGAACATAACGTCGTTCTCCACCGACTCACATCTGCCCCCGTATCGAACGGCAATCTTTGCAAAGCGAGTGGGCGGTGCCGCACCGAGTGGGCCGACTTTGTACGACGTATTATTTGCGAACGAACGAACGGGAACTTCGACACCGGCCTTTGAATTCAGTGCGACAGACCCGGACGGCGCTGACACGATCATCTATGAATTCCAATGGGACGACGACAGCGACCTCGATACGTCACCGATCGGTGACAGAACGTCGGATGTCGAAACGGGATGCTCGCCGAACTGCTTCCAAAACCTGACAACGCCGATCAATACGTCACCGTTCACCGAGGGAAATCGTATCCGGTTCACGGTCCAGACACCGCTCGTCTCCGGTACCACATACTACTGGCGTGTACGTGCGCGCGAGAGCGGCGGTGGCGGCACGTGGGGCACGTGGGCAACAACGACGAGCTTCACCTATCTCGCTGGAACCGACCCGTCCCAGTGGTTCCAGACCACAGACGTCCAGTTTGATTCAAACACAATGAGCGGGGCAGAAACGTTCGGGTCGGATGCCGCCCGGCTTGCGATATCGCCCTCGCAGGAAGCGCTTGTTGTCTACGGCGAGGGTACGGTACAGACGCCGCGATATCGTATATGGAACGGTACCTCGTGGAGCGCGGAAAGTTCCGCAAATTCCGTCGGCGGCGTCATTCAGTGGGTTGTAACCAAAGCCGCACCGACGAGGGATGAATATGTAAGCGGTACACAAGACAACGTCAACGACGTGAATGTGCAGATATTCAACGGGACCACCGATACGTGGGGATCGGTCACGGAAATGACGACGGGTGTCGCGAATAATGCCCGACGCGGCTTTGACCTGACTTACGAGTCACAGTCGGGCGACATTATGTCGGTGTACTGCGACGGCGATGCCGACCCCTCGTATCGTGTCTGGAACGGCTCGTCGTGGAGTGCGCCTCAGACGGTAAACATTACGAGCGCGAACAACTGCGAATGGATCTCGCTTGCCTCCGACCCGACGTCCGACGAGATCATCCTCGTAGAGCGCGATACGGGCGCGGGTTACGAAGCGCAGGTCTGGGACGGAAGCGCGTGGGGTAATGCCAAGACGCTCGGCTCCATGACCGATACCGCCCATGAAGGTATCGCAGTTAAATACGAAGAATCGGGTGATCAGGCGATGGTTGTCACCTCGAACGGAAACACAAGCGGTTTCGTGTGGACGACATGGAGCGGTACCTCGTGGGGTATCACGCAGACGCAGGGTCTCGGCGACGACTTTGAGTGGGGCAGACTTCGTGCGGACGACGGATCCGACAAGCTCTCGCTCTGTTACATCGACGAAGACGCAGACGTCGGTACGCTCGTTTGGGACGGTAACGCATGGGATGCATTCACGACCGCGTTGGATGAACGCGACACGATCGGTAATGCTAAGACAGATCGCGCCGTAGACTGTGCGTACGAAACGACGACAGGACGCGACGGCTACGTTATGTTGCCGTACTCCGACACGGCTGCGGCGCAGTACCAGTACTGGAACGGCACATCGTGGACCGCGAAGGCGGCGATCAGCACCATTCAGGACTCGTGGACCGTAAACGCCGTACGCACATCCGCAGGCGGCGTGCTCGCGTTTTTCCACGACGATGTCAATTCCCGCTATGACTTCTCCGACTGGAACGGAATTTCGTGGTCGACTGCAACGACGCTTGAGACGGTGCCGTCCGCCACGACAACGCCGTTCTATCAGCCGATCGATATGGTCGCGCAGGTGTACGAATCGTCGTCGGGCACCATGACCGGCGGAACGATCGACTTCGACCAGGTACCGGGACGACAGACATGGGGCGAGATCTTGTGGCACACCACCGAGCCGTCGGGTACCGACGTGAAATTACAGGTCTTGTATGACAGCGGTAGCGGCTGCAGTACGCTCGTGCCGGATGTTGCACTCAATGCAAACCCGGGTCTCAACAGTATCGGCTATGACGCCACGACCTCGCCGATTAACATCTCCGGGCTCTCAACGTCGACATACAACCGCATTTGTGTTCGTGCGACGTTTACGACAACCAATACAAGTGCGCCGCAGCTTGATGACTGGTCGGTCACGTGGGAGCGACAGCCCTACCTGACGCAAACGCATTTCCGCTGGTATGCAAACGCGGCGACCTCGCTCACACCGTCGGACGCGTGGCCGTCGGGCGGTACCGATCTTGCGGAGGATGCAGCGGTTCCGACCATTTACTCACCGTCACCGGGTGATGTATTGCGTCTACGGATGAGTCTCTTGGAAGAGAACGTGTCGCTTTCGGCAGGGGATCTCTCGGTAAAACTGCAGTACGCGGAGGGGGCAACGTGCAGTGCCTCGCTTACGTGGCAGGATGTCGGCGCCATAGGATCGACCACCGCAAAATGGCGCGGGTATGATAACGCTTCGCTTTCCGACGGAGCAACGCTCGCGTCTACGTTGCTCGCCGGGAGCGATACACGCGCGACCTACGAAGAAGCAAATGATTCGGCGGTAAACCCGTTCTCGGTTTCAGTCGGCAACGAACTTGAATATGACTGGGTGATTCAGCACAACGCGACCGGCAACACGAACTATTGTTTCCGGGCGGTCACATCAACCGGCGTGACACTGAACGAATACGACCTGTATCCGAGTCTTGTCACCGACTCGCCGCCGGATGCACCGACGCTTGAGTCGCCGTTCAATAACGAATCACTCGCATCTACCACCCCGTGGTTCCAATTCGTCTCCGAAGATCCGGAGAACGATGATGTTACGTACCAGGTGCAGATCGATGATGCGTCGGACTTCAGCTCCGTGAATATTGACCGCGATTCACAGAACAATTTTGCGGAATTCCAGAACCTGGTTACGCCGTCGGACAAGGACCCCTTCACGCCATCAAACTCTACGCGGTTCATACCGTCGTCATCGCTGTCGAACAATACGACCTACTACTGGCGCGTGCGCGCGAAAGACCGAACGAAGTCCGCCGAATGGAGCGCGTGGTCCGGAACGCAGAGCTTTACGGTCGACACGAGCGTCACCATTTCCACGTGGAAACAGACGACGCTCTATCAGTTCTCTACAGACGATCACGAAGATACCGAGGCAACATCGACCGATTCAGTCGTTATCTCGAGCGGCTTCACGGTCGGTACGACCTCGAGTTCACTCATTGACTTCGATTGGCATACGACCGGAAACGCGTGGGGCTCCTTCAGTTTCAAACACTCCACGACCTCGAGCTCGATCCGATATCACATTGAATATTTCGACACCGACGTGTGGTCCCTCGTTCCGGATGCGGACTTGCCGGGAAATTCGACGGGCTTCGTCGGGACTACATCGCTCCTTTCAATGAGTCCGACGATCTATAACCAGATACGAATCCGGGCCGACATGACGAACAGTGGTGCGTCGCCGCGACTCGATGACTGGACCATCGCCTGGGGCTATGCAGTTGAACAGCCGGCAATAACCACGTTGTTCGACAACGAAAAGACCGCTACAACAACGCCGTCATTCACATTCAAATCCGGCGATCCGCAGAGCGATGATCTGGTGTACGAAGTTTCCATATCGACGACGCAGGCATTTACGTCGTCTACGACGCGGCGCTCGAGTCTGAACACGGGCTTTTCGAACACGGCGTCATCGACCGACACAAGCCCGTTCACGCAGAACAATCTGATCAACTTTACGCTACAAGCCGCAGATGCGCTTACCAACGGTACGACCTACTGGTGGAAGGTTCGCGCAATCGATCCGACCGGCGGCAACGTGTGGTCTGTGTGGTCGGACCTGCGAAGCTTTACCGTCGATACGTCGGTTGCCGTATCAACGTGGTTCCAGACGACAGATGAACAGTTCCAGTCCGATACGCTCGACAATATCGAAACGAGCGGCGGAAAGGCGCAGATTACCTCTACGATCAAGGAGGCATTCATGGTGTACTCCGAAGGTACTGTGCAGGTGCCGCGCTTCCGATTGTGGAACGGTACCGTATGGGGAACCGAGCTCTCCGGTGTATCGGTGGGTGACACGATCCGTTTCGAGGAAGCGGCAGCAGCTCCGACGCGCGACGAATACATCATCATGACCGAGGGCTCGACCGGCGTTGTCGATGCACAGGTCGTTGACGGCGCAACTGATACCGCCGGCAATATCGCGCGTATCAACACGGCCGTTTCGGATCCGACGCAGCGCGGATTCGATGTTGCGTACGAAACATCGTCGGGCGATGCGCTCGCGGTTGCGTGTTTCGGCACCGAAGCGACCTATCGCGTGTGGAACGGGTCGTCGTGGACGGCGACTTCGACGATCAATCTTGCGGTATCCACCAACTGCGAATGGGTCAAGCTGGTGTCAGATCCGACCTCCGACGAGATCATCATGGTGGTGCGAGACTCGACGACTGGTGCAGTCGACTATGAGGCGCTTGTCTGGAACGGTTCTGCATGGGGAAATTCCATGACGATGGGTTCACAGGTTACCGTCGCAAACGAGGGTATCGCGGTAGAGTACGAAGAAAGCGGCGGTCAGGCGATTGTGGCGGTCTCGAACGGGGCAAACAACAACTTTATATGGAATTCCTGGAACGGTTCCGCGTGGGCCGGTACTGCGACTGTGGCGATCGGAAACGACTTTGAAGGCGGTCGTATTGTGCGCGATGTGGGAACCGATCGAATGACTATGTGTTACATCGATGCAGATTCCGACATCGGCTATGCAACCTGGGGCGGTTCCGCGTGGACCGGATCCACCGAAGTTGAAACACTTGGTAACAGTGTGAACGATCGACCGGTTTCATGCGAATACGAAACCGCAGGATCGCGCGACGGCTACACCATGATGGTGCACTCGGACACCACACAGGCGGAATATGAATATTGGAACGGCAGTGCCACGACCGCGCCTGCGGTCATCAACACGGTAACCGACTCCGCCGAAGTGCGTACGGCACGAACAGGAGACGGGTTGATTATGGCGTTCTTCTACGACGACGCAAACACTGAATACGACGTCACATACTGGAACGGAACGACGTGGTCGACCGAACAGCAGATCGAGCCGACCTCGATCACGACCGTTGCGCCGCCGACGATCCCGCTCGATATCGTCGCACGACGATATCCTGCGTTCGTTGCGGGATCAATCACGTCGACTGCCATCAATTTCAGTGACGGAACCGGTCCGAAATGGGGTGCGATATCGTTCAGTAAAACAACACCGGGCGCGAGTACGGTGAAGCTGCAGGTCGAGTACTTTACCTCCACGAGTTCGTGGGCGCTCATTCCTGACAGTGTGATCCCCGGCAACTCGGTCGGTACGACAACGACGCTCGACATGTCGAACGTGAATCGAATCACCTATTCGACGATTCGCATGAAGGCAAACCTCGCTTGTGTTGCCGGTAATTGTCCGACACTCAATGATTGGACGCTCACGTGGGCACAAGGCATCAACGTCCAGGGTACCGTGCAGCAGTATGATCAATCGACGAATGTTACGTCCGGTACTGTTGCGGTCGCGGTCAACGGCGTGAAGCAGACGGGGAAGACCGCCACGATCACCGGAAGCGGCACGTTCTCGATCGCGAACGTTACGGTATTCCAGGATGATATCGTGACCGTCTTTGTTGACGGGGCAGGAGACGCGAGCGAAGCAGTCGCGATCACCAAATACGACGGCAACGGCGACATCACCGGCTTAAATCTGTACGAGCGACACCTCTCACTCGGTTCTGACGATAATCAAACGATCACCAACAACAACATTTCGCAGTTCGATATGAGTGTCGCGGCAGATGACGACATCTTTTATGACGTGGATGCGGGGAATGACCTCACCGCCACTTCAACCGGTACGGTCTGGGATGTGGAACTCTGGGTTAAGGCAGGTACCACGTACCGACCCGATAGTGCCTCGAGCGGATTCGCGACAGTGTACGGACTCGAGAATAACGGCACGATCACGATGGACGGAAACACAATGACATTGTTGGGGTCGTGGGACAACAACGCGGTGTTCAATAAAGACGCCTCAACGGTCATCTTTGCCGCCACGTCGTCGACGCGTACGATCGACTCGACGGGGGCTTCGCTCTCGACGTTCAACCATGTGACGTTCGGTACCGCCTCCACTGCTGCTACGTGGACACTCACGACACCGCTCGATGTTGACGGCAACCTCACGCTTAACTTCGGAACGCTCTCGCCCGCCACGACGGCTATCACAATCGGCGGCAATCTCTCAATCGGCGCATCGGGCACCTTTACAAAGGGAACCGCAACGACAACATTCGACGGATCATCGTCTGCCACGTGGACCGACAGCACGGCTGCAAAACAAGACATGGGATCGGTCGCAATCGACGGTACGACAAAGACGGTTCAGCTTGGCTCCGCAGTGAAAGCTACGAATATCACGATCGGTTCCGACGATACGTTGAATGTGACTGCGGGTAACTACGGGATCGAAGTCACCGGTAATTGGACGAACAATAACTCGTTCGTTGCACAAAGCGGAACGGTCACGTTCAGCTCGACTGCCGTTGGTAAAACAATCGTTCCGGGTTCTTCGAGTTTCTATAACATTACATTTAACGGCATCGGCGGTAATTGGGCGTTCTCGCAGGCGGTGACCGCAGGGAATGACTTTACAATCGCGACCGGAACGGTGACTTTGCCGTCATCGACAACGACTATCACCGGTTCGTTCCTTGTGACCGGCGGTGCATTCCAGCCGAATAACGGCGCGGTCGTGTTTAATTCGTCGGCGACCGGCAAAACGGTGAACCCGAACACGTCGCCCTTCTACGACCTCACATTCTCGGGCACCGGTTCGTGGTCATTCGGTGTGACGAACGCTACGTCATCACGCCACGTCATCATTACGCAGGGTGCGGTGACGATGCCGTCGGGAACGCTTGCGATAGGCGGGTCGTTCAGAAAGACGGGCGGATCATTCGCACACAACAACGGCATACTCCGATTTACCGCGTCGAATGCGCAAACAGTGCAGTGGAGCGGGTCGGATGCGTATCAGACATACTTTAGCGGGACTGCCGGTTCATGGTCATTCCTCGATGCCTCGGCTACCAGTACGAATAATGTGCGATTCGAGGCGGGAACATCGACCCTTCCGTCGGGAACATTTGCGGTCGGCGGGTCGTGGATAGCGACCAACGGCGGATTCACCCATAACAGCGGCACGGTTAAGTTCACTGCCACATCGACCGCAAAGACGATATCGACCGGCACATCCATATTCTCGAGTATGTGGTTCGACGGGGTAGGCGGCGGCTGGACGCTCTCGGGTAGCACAACTGCGGCGGGCGCCTTTACGCTCTCGAATGCGACCGCATTCACCATGTCTCCGAATTTTACGCTTGCGGTCGGCGGCGCGTTCACCAATGCGGTCGGCGGGTCGGCGACCACATGGGCCACATCAACACTTTCGCTCTACTCCGGCACGAATTACTCTATTAATACAAAGACGACAGGGGGTGATGTGTACGGAACACTCTCGCTTGGCGCAAATACGAACATTCGATCATGGAACTCGACCGCGGCTACGACGACGGTCGCCTCAACCGCATCGGTATACTCGCAAGACAACTCCACCATCGGTGGGACACCGGTTGACGGCGATCTCTATATATATGGAGCATTTACAAGCTCGGCGAATGAATACTGGAGTTACGCGACCGATTTCGACGGCACCGCGCTCGGCGTTTCATCGCGCCAGGTGAATGTGCGTATCGCAACTTCGAGTACTATTGCGTACAACACGGGAACGCTGCAGATCCTGGGTACCTCGACCGCGACGACGACCATCCAAAATCAGGGAACCGGTCGCTACGCATTCGCGATCTCCGGCGGCACATTGCAGGCTCAGTATTACTCGGTAAAGAACGGTGACGTAAACGGGTTCTCGATCTCGGGCTCGACGGCGATTTCGTCACTTGCAGACGGCGACTTCGAGCTGGGAGTGAACGGCGGGACCGCACTCAAAGTTACAAGTACCGTCATTGATGCGAACAGTGCGCTCCAGATTCAGCGTGTGAGATTCGCAACCTCGACCGGCATCACGACGGGATTCAACGTGACCGAAACGGGTACACCAAGTTCGTACTGGTGGTTCCGCAATCACTACGGCAATTACGCCGGCGAGAGTTTTGATTCGGATCCGGGGCCGAATAGCGGTAATCCCGGTTATGTACGATGGGACGACTCGGGCTTTACGATCTCTGTTTCGGGAAATGTGTACTCGGACGAAGGCAGTACCGCGATCGGTTCACCGGCCTGCGACGGCGTCACCGCGAACGTGCGCATTGTGGTGAACTTCGGATCGTTCGCGTCGTCGACCCCGTGCAATGCCTCGACGGGTGCGTACACAATTTCCGGCATTACCTTCAGCGGCGACGCGGTCCTCACGACGTATTTGAATACGAACGGCGGCGCACGCGCAGTAACGGTTACGCGAACGGCAACCGCGAACGTGACCGGTCTCGATCTCTACCAAAACGAAGTCATCGTGCGACACGAGGACGTTGCTCCGCTTACGATCGCGAACATGGCGGTGTACGACTCGGGTGATGACAGCGATATCCCGTTCACTGCGGCAACAGGCACACCCGACACACTCACGGTCTCGCCCGGCAATGAATTGCATGTCTGGACCGGTAAGACATTCGTGCCGGGAGGCAACATGTCGCTGACCAGCGGGGGAGCGAACGGCTCGAAGGATGGTCGGCTCCACATTGCGACCTCGTCTGTATTCACCGCAACGGGCGCAGAATCACACTCGATCGGCGGCGGACTTGCGATCCAATCAGGGGCAACATTTACGACCGCAAGCTCGACGTTTACGTTCACGGCGACCACGACGAACAAGTCGATCTATGCGGTCGCTCCGATATCGTTCTGGAACACGACATTCAACGGTTCCGGCGGCTCATGGTCGTTTGATAACGGATTCTCGACGACGACCGTGCTCAATACCATGACGTTCACTGCGGGAACGCTGACCGGCACGGGAGACCTAACGCTCACGCAGGGCACGCTTACGGGATCAGGCACCGTGAACATGACGGGCGGCACCATTACACTCCACGGTACCGGTGTGTTCGGTAACAACAATAACTGGCAGTTCTCGACGCTCTCGCTCGGTAACGGCACAAACGCAGGGTCGTCGGTGAAAACAGGAACCGGCACAACGACCGTTACCGGTGTGCTCCGCATCAATACATTGCAGCGACTGTATGCCGCAACGTCGTCGTGGGTCTTGTCGGGATCGGGAACACCGTTTGCGGTTGCCTCCGGTGCAACGTTTACCGCGCAAGTGGCGCCGTTCACATTCTCGGGAACCGGCGCAACGACGGTCGCGGATCAGGCATATGCGGCGCTCTTGCTCACACCGAGCGCAGCGGGTACTCCTACATACACGCTCCGTGGCGGTACATTGTCGGCAACCTCACTCGCCGTAGGCAGTACGAATCCTGTGGCCGTCGACGTAAATACGAATGACCCGTCACTTTCGATTTCGGGCACGGTGACGATCGGATCCGGCAGTACACTTATTGCATCGAATGTCGGCGCGCTCGATGTAGGCGGTAGCTGGTCGAACCTTGGAACATTCACTTCCTCCGCGGGCACGGTTAACTTCAACTCGTCAGATACAGGCGAGACGATTGATCCGGGTCAGTCGAGCTTTGCGACACTTTCATTCAACGGTGTCGGCGGTGGGTGGACGATACTTCAGAATGCTACATCCACGGGCGACACGTTGCTGGTAAATGCCTCGGCATTTACGCTATCTCCGAACAAGACCCTTGCAGTGGGCGGCACCTTCACGAACTCAGTCGGCGGGTCGGCGACCACGTGGGCAACATCGACCCTCTCGCTCTATTCGGGCACAAGCTACTCTATTAATACAAAGTCGGCGGGGAATGATCTGTACGGTACGCTCCTGATCGGTGCAAACACCGATGTGCGCATGTGGAATTCGAGTGCGGCCACTACTACGGTGAACTCGACCGGCTCGCTCTACTCGCAGGATCACGCGGCGGTCGACGGAAGTCTTTATATCTGGGGCGAATATGTACGGTCGACCGGCAGCGACTATTGGAGCTATCTGACCGACTTCGACGGCACATCGCTTGCCACCTCGACGCCGCGTGGCGTATCGGTCCTGATCGCAACATCGAGCTCGATCACGCTCTCCGGCGGCTCACTCGATATTACAGGTACAACAACAGCGACTACCACAGTTCAAAATCAGGGAACGGGCCGCTACGCGTTTACTGTTTCCGGCGGTACGTTCAATGCGCAGTACTACCAGATCCGAAACACTGACCTCAACGGCCTTTCGTTCACCGGTTCACCGACCATTACCACGCTGTCCGACGGTGATCTGCAGCTCGGTGTAAACGGGGGTAGCACGATCACGGTTGCAGGAACGGTGATCGATGCGAATCCGCTGAAGATCTTCCAGCGCAATAATTTCTCGACCACGACCGCGAGCGGTATTACGAGCGGCTTTAACGTGAAGGCGACGGGATCTTCCGGCTCTTCGTGGAAGTTCAACCTGCACTACGGCGCATTCGGCGGCGAAGCGTACGATTCCGATCCGGACGGCGACCCGGGGTACCTGCGATGGGATGACAGCGCAAGTTCGATCTCTGTTTCGGGCAATGTGTACTCCGACGAAGGTTCGACGGTCTCCGGTGCATGTAACGGCTCCACGCAGGTGGTGCGCCTCAAGGTGCAGGGTGCCGGTACGTATACATCGTCGTGCAGCTCTGCAACGGGCGCATACTCGATCTCGGGAGTCGCGTTCAACCCGGGCGACACGCTGACCGTCTTCTTGGACAACGCGACGGGCACGCGCCGTGCGGCAAACGTATCGATCGATCCGATCAGTTCGATATCGAACATGCACCTGTACGAAAATCGCGTAATCGTTCGTCACGAAGATACAAGCGCGATCACTATCGCAAAAATGGCGCAGTACGATGCCGACCAGGATAGTGACATTCCGTTCAATGCGACCGATGCGGCGACCGATACGCTCGTTGCGACCGGCACAAAACTTATCGTATTTACCGGAAAAACATTCACGCCGGGCGGCAACATTACGCTGATCGGGGGCGCTGCAAATGCCTATGACGCAACGCTCGAGGTTGCAACGAGCTCAAGCCTGATCGCTGCAAATAATCAGTACTACTCGATCGGCGGGTCGCTGATCATCGGTAGCAGTGCGACGTTCACATCTGCCAGCTCGACGGTCACCATGACCGCGACGACGACCGGTAAGACAATCACGCTCAATAATTCGACGCTCTACAATATCGTGTTCAGCGGAACCGGCGGCAACTGGGCATTCAGCGGCTCAACCATGACTGCGCTCGGCGACTTCCTCGTTACCGCCGGTACCGTTAACCTGCCGACCGCAACGTCAACGGTCGCGGGCTCGTTCCTCAATTCAGGCGGCACACTGCAGCACAACAACGGAACGCTCTACCTTACCGCGACCTCAACCGGCAAGGTGGTGCGACTGAATAATTCAAATCTCTACAATATCGAATTCAACGGCACCGGCGGTGCATGGTCCTTTGCCGATGCGTCCGCCACGTCGTCGAACAATGTCACGATAACCGCCGGCACCGTGACCGCACCTACGACCATGCTTACGGTCGGCGGATCATTCCAGAATTTCGGCACGTACACCGCAGGCGTCGGCACAACGAAGTTCACAGCGAACGCGACGGGTAAGTCGATCCGATTCGGAGGTTCTGCGCTCTACAACATTCTCGTTGACGGCGTCGGCGGCGGCTGGACCATTACGGATACGAGCGCGACGGCGACACGCGACTTCACGATCCTGCACGGTACGACAACGCTACCGACGGGCACGTTCACGGTCGGCGGTTCCTGGACCACGACGGGCGCCGGCTTTACCGCGGCAACGACGAGTACGGTGCTCTTCAACGCGACCACGACCGGGAAGACCATCGATCCGGGCATCTCGACGTTCGGCGGCGTTACATTCAATAGTTCGGCCGGCGGCTGGACGGTATCACAGAGCGCGACGTCGACAGGTGACACAACGATCACTGCCGCGACAAGCTTTACGCTCTCGCCGAATAAGACGCTTGCGGTCGGGGGCACGTTCACGAACTCAGTCGGCGGCGCAGCGACCACCTGGGCGACCTCGACGCTCTATCTGTACTCGGGCACGAATTACTCTATTAATACAAAGTCGGCAGGGAACGATGTGTACGGGACGCTCTTCGTGGGAGCAAACACCGATGTGCGTATGTGGAAGTCGACCGCCGCGACCACGACCGTTACCTCGACCGGTTCGCTGTACTCGCAGGACAATGCCGCAATCAACGGTACGGCTGTGGCGGGCAATTTGTACATCTGGGGAGAGTATGTTCGATCGTCAGGCAACGACTATTGGAGTTATGCGACCGACTTCGACGGAGCGGCGCTCGGCGGCTCGTCGCGTATCGCAAACGTACGTATTGCAACGTCGAGCTCGGTTACGATTTCGGGTGGCTCGCTCGAAATAATCGGCGCTGCAGGTGCCACGACCACAATTCAAAACCAGGGTACAGGCAGCTATGCATTCACGGTTTCCGGCGGCACGTTCAACGCAACCCGCTACCAGATCCGTAATACCGACGTGAACGGGCTCAACTTCACCGGTACGCCGGCGATCACGTCGCTCGATCTCGGTGACTTCCAGCTTGGAGTGAACGGCGGCAGCATGATATCGGTCAGCGGCGCAGCCATCGATGCCAACGCGTCGAAGCAGATCAGTTATGTGCAGTTCGCCACGTCAACCGGCATCGCATCCGGCTACAACGTGTCGCTCACGAGTTCATCGACTGCTGCATGGACGTTCCTGTCGCACTACGGAAACTATGCCGGTGAATCCTATGACTACGACGGAGCGGATACGTGCGGCAAGATTCGCTGGAGCGACAGCTCGTGTCTCTTTGTGAACCAGGGTCACTACCGATGGCGAAACGATGACGGCGGCGTCGGCGCTCCGACGACGGAATGGTACAACGCGTCATGGTCGAAGCGACAGAAGGTTGTCGTCTCGAACTCGACGGCGTCCGTGCTCACGAATCAGGCGGTGCAGATCGTCGTGCCGTACGACGCAGACATGCAGAGCGACTTCGACGACCTACGGTTTACGGACTCGACCGGTACGACGTCGATCTCTTACTGGATCGAAAACACGAACGCATCGGCCTCATCGACGGTGTGGGTGAAGCTCCCGTCCGTTCCGGCAAACGGATCATCGGTCATCTATATGTATTACGGTAACTCCGGCGCGTCGGACGCAAGTAACGGCACAAACACGTTTAAGACGTTCGAAGATTTTGAATCGGGATCCGTGTCGGGTTATTCAGGCGACACGTCGCTCTTCAGCGTCGGTACTACATACCACCACACGCACACCTACGGGCTCGACGCCGGAACGAACTTCAATGACTTTACGACAAGCGGGTTGTATAAGACCGGCTCGCTGAGCGCGCAGGGCGATACGATCCACTTCTATCAGTATGTGGATGACTCGCGTGACGACGAGCCGTGTACGCTCTTCGGCGTGGGCGGTTCGGCAAATAACTATGCGGTATGTCTCGATCACTATCCGGTGGAGAGGATTTCCATCGCAAAGAACGTAACGAGAAACGACGAAAGCGGTACGGTGCTCGCATCGACCACAGTCTCGTATTCGACCGGCTGGTACGACGTACGGGTGGATTGGCTCACCAACAACTCTATTAATGTGACCGTATTGAATGACGACGGATCGGCATTTGCCACACTGAATACGACCGATTCAAGTCACACGAGCGGTGGGTACGGGTTCTCGTACTGGGCGATGAAGGGCGGGTGGGACTTCTTCTCGGTTCGACCGTACGTATCGGCGACGCCGACGTATGTATTTGGTACCGAACAAATTAGCGACGGCGCATCGTGGCTTGCCGCCGAGGACACCGTCACGTCCGGTATATCAACAGGACAGAATGTGCGCGTGCGATTCACGGTACAGAACACGGGGGCACCGCTCTCGAGTAAGCAGTTCAAATTGCAGTTCGCCGCCAAGAACGCATTGAACTGCGAATCAACGACCGGATTCAGTGATGTTCCGACGCAAAGCGGCGGCAGCTGCACCGGCAACGCTGCGTGTATGGCACCGTCGTCGCAGTTCGTTGATCAGACCTCGATCTCTGACCTCTTGTCTCGCCCGGCGAGCATGACCTTTACGCAGGGCAAGATCGTCGAGGATACGTCGGCAACGACGAATGCGATCAATGTCGGCACGAACGAGGCAACGGAAGTCGAATTCAACTTCCAGCTCACGACGAACGCCGTTGCCAATTCGTACTGTTTCCGCACCGCTCGAACCGATACGGGTGCACTCGACAGCTACGACCATGTGGCAGAGATCGGCCTCACGTTCCCGCCGACGATCTCGAATTTCAACTTCCCGCTCATCTACTACGCAACCAGTTCCGGTATCGCGCTGACAGAAGGTACGACCACGCTTGTATACGCAACGGGAACGGTGACCGACTTCAACGGGTATGCCGATATCGTGCTCGCCTCGTCAACGATCTACCGATCCGGCGTCGGCTCGACATGTTCGGCGAATGACAACAACTGCTACAAGGTTCCTTCGTGTGCACTCTCGCTCTGCTCCGGCAATTCGTGCACCATCACGTGCTCCGCAAATGTGCAGTATTTTGCAGAGCCGACCGATGCACAAAGCCCCTCGTACAGTGCAGAAAGCTGGCTCGCGAGCGTGCGCATCCAGGATGCCGCAGGACTCTCGGCGACCGCGACGACGAGCGCGGAAATGGGTACTATGCGAGGACTCTCCGTGAATACATCGATCGCATACGATGACGACACGATACCGGGTATGGATCCGGGTGCGAACACCGGTTCCCGCCTTGCTACTACAACGGTCACAAACACCGGCAATTCGCCGATCGATATCCGTCTGTCCGGCGAAAATGTAGGCTCAATCCCGGTGAACAGTCAGAAGTATTCGACGAGCACGTTTACGTACGCCTCGTGCTCGGTCTGTGCGTTGCTCTCCGGCCCGTCGACTCCTGTCGGTGCAGGGCTTAATATCCCGAAAGCTACGGCCTCGACGACGCCGACGACAAGCGACGTGTACTGGGGTATCTCGATCCCGATTCCCACCGCAACAGGGCTCCAGCAGGGAACTAACTACTTTGAAGCGGGAGCTCCGTGATGATTGCCATGACCACACAACGTTCACATACCCGTTCACCGAAAAAGCGCACCACCATGATCGTCAGCGCAGTCATTTTGTTGTGCGTGGCCGGTTTTGCGTACATCAATTTCAGCGCATCGCGATTCGAGAAGTCGTTTGGAGCGTACGACGCAGCTGAACGTGCCTACGAGGAATCCGCCTTCAAACCCGGCGCGGAGGAAAATCCGGTGCGCCAGCAGGTTAACCAGTTACTTGCACAGGTGCTGCAGGTGGACATGTCGCAGGAGGCGCGTATAGACATGGCGCGGCAGGGTATCGCGCACCTTGATGATATTGAAGATCAGATCGATGATGTGAAGGAAAAAGGGGATGTTGTCGCGCCGCTTCTTGCCTCCGTTGAAAAAGGCGCACGCTCACCGGGTAATGCGGCAAAGCGATCGGATCTGATGGAGATCGTGAAGCTCGGTAAGCGCCAGACCGAGATTATTGCTGATATTCGCGGTCTTTCGTACCGGGCCGACTACTACACGACCGAGATCTTTGAACGGGTGATTGACGACCAGGGTCTGATAACCGACGACCATAAGACCTACCTCAACGGCCAGATCCCGCAGCTCGAAGAGCAATTCAATAAGCGTTCAAATCTGTATAGGGAGCTGGCCGACAACCGTTCAAAACTCAACGAACTTGCCGTAAAGCTCGGGTACACGAGCCAATAGCGGGGAGGTGGGGATATGCAGTCGGAATGAATAGAGTACAATGGCGAGCAACTATGGAAGAAACGTACACACACGACCACGATGTGCATGCGCGTCGAGAGACCGGGGGTTTTATGCGTACCGTCGATAGCATCAGTGACTTTTTTGTGCGGGCGCTCGGCACCATTGCACACGATGCTTCACTCTTTATCGGGGTAGCGCTCACGCTCGTCGGTTTGCTTTCGATCGAGGCTGATAAGTTCTGCGACGGTAACACCGCGGACTATTTGTCATGCACACGACCGTCGACCTACTACTTTTACAGTCCGCTTGATATTGCGATCGTTGTTGTCGGTGTATTTTTGATTCTGATTTGGGTACGCAGCCGTCGTGACTGATTTTTCCCGAGACTGCGAACGTTGAACGAAACACGGGTGTTACACTGAAGAGGCCACGCGCGGCCTCTTTTTGATATGCAACACTCGATACACGCACGGATCAAAGCGATATGCATCACACTGTGTGCCGCTGCGATCGTCGTGATTGCGTTTCGCGCATATGCTGCCGAAATATCCAATGTAAAGATCACCGACGTAAAGTCGGATTCCGCGACTGTATCGTGGTCGACCGATAAAAAAACGGATGCGACCATCAATTTCGGTCTTGATGAGCGGTTCGGTACGGTCCGCGACAGTGCGTTTGATAAAAAAGACCATACGCTCACCATCGACAGCCTCGAGCCTGCGACCACGTACCACTTCCGTGTCGTCTCGACGGACGAAGAGGGCAACAAAAGCACGACTGCCGGGTATGTGTTCACGACAAAAGACGATCAACAGAAGATCAAAGAGCGCATCATCAAGGACATCAAAAAGATCAAGGAGCCCGAAGCGATCCTTGAGATCAATGAACAGGTAAAGGAAACCGCCGGCGACATATTGAAACCGCCCACGATTCTCGGTCTCCCGCGTGTGACGGTGGATCAGACAAAGGCGACCATCGTATGGACGACCGACCGTGAATCAAGCTCCATGGTGTACCTATCGCCCGACAGTGACTACACCGGCTCGTCGAACGATTACACGATTGCGCAGGGTGATCCGAATGCGTCGGAATCCAAGCACACGGTCGAGGTCATCGGGCTCGAGCCGTCGACGCTGTATCACTTCAAAGTCGTCTCCGATGACTCAACAGGGCTTGCCGGTGAAAGCGAAGACGACACGTTCAAGACCAAATCGATCCTGCCTTCGATCAGGAACGTAAAGGTAAACCGTATTCAGGAAAAATCCGCCGTCATTTCGTGGGACACCGGCGGTGTGCTTGCGCGCGGTATCGTGGAGTACACGAATACACGCACCAAGATCACGAAGGTCGCAGGTTCATCCGTCTTTGCTGCAAATCAGAATGTGCAGCTTGCCGATCTTGAATTCGGCACGCGTTACACCGCAGTCATCCGTACCACCAACCAGGACGGTGACAACGCCGAGAGCCAGCCGTTTCAGTTCATTACCATCCGCGACGTGATCCCGCCGGCGATTTCAAAGGTAAAGAACGAATCAACGCTCTTCCCGGGGGAAGACGTGAAAATCCAGACCATTATCGCGTGGGAGACCGATGAGCCTGCGACGTGCCAGGTGTTTTACTCTCAGGGACTTTCGACCGGAAACGGCGGAACGGGTGCAGAATTCGTGCCGAAAGAAACGAATCCGCTGACATCGCACACCTCGGTCATCGTCGGGTTTACGCCGGGCACCGTCTATCAATTCTGGGTAGTCTGTAACGATGAGGGTCAGAACGAAAGCCGTTCGGAAGACTTCGTGCTGATCACGCCGATCAAGGAAAAGTCGATCATCGACATCATTCTTCAGAACTTCCAGGGTACATTCGGCTGGGTCAACAACATCGGCAAATAGTATGGCAAAAACTTCCATTCGTACCGACAAGATGTTCATTACCTACAACAAGGGTAAATCGAACGAATTCAAGGCGCTGCAAGACGTGAACGTCGAGATCTATCCGCGCGAATACATCATTCTGTTCGGTCCGTCCGGCTGCGGAAAGTCGACACTTTTGTACACCATGCTCGGCGGTATTCCGCCGTCCGACGGTCACATGTTCGTGCAGAACGAAGACATTTATGCGTATACGCCCGAGGAGTTGAACCGCTATCAGCAGACGACGATCGGCATCGTGTATCAGCAGTTCAACCTGATTTCGTCGCTCTCCGTTATCGATAACGTCGCGCTACCCATGCTCTTTTTGGGCATACAACCTGCCGAACGACTGGCTCGTGCGGCGCAGCTATTGCGTCGATTCGGAGTGCCGGAGCGCGTCGAGAATAAACTTCCTGTGGAAATGTCCGGCGGTCAGCAGCAGCGTGTTGCCGTTGCGCGCGCACTCATCAACGACCCGGAAATTCTGCTCGCCGACGAACCGGTGGGTAACCTGGACTCCATTTCCGCAGAGCACGTTATGGATTCGTTCCAAGAGATCAATGAGCGCGACCGCAAAACCGTGATCCTCGTTACGCACGATGCGAAGTACCTTCCGTATGCGCACCGGGTGTTCTACATGCGCGACGGCAAACTACGCCGCATCGTCGTGAACCCGCAGAAAGAGCAGGTCAAACGAACGAAGCCCGGCGAGACCATCGTGACCGAGATCGAGCAGCTTGCACGCATGTATCCGTATGCGGAACCGGTGGAGTTGAAGGTGAAGAGTGTCGTGAACTTCGTTACGCAGTCGATCGGATTCAGCCAGGTGCAACGCCTCGAAGAAGCAATTCTGTATGTGCTGAAGGGCACCATGAACGAACAGATGTTCTCGGAGTTTTTGGGGAAGCCGTTCCATCTGGGCGGCGTCGGTATTCCGCCCGAAGAAGTGGAGCCGATGGCAAGCAGGGTGTTCAACCTTATCCGCTATTCGATCGATGTGCAGCGATTCCGAAGCGAGACCCAGAGCGACAACATGTTTATGCACCAACAAAAGTTCGTTGAGCGACTGCTCACGTACCTGAAAGAAGAAGTCGGGTTTCAGTGTTCGCAGGAGCAGCTACGCACGCTCCGCGAAGCGGTTGCCGACCGCGTAGGCGGCATTACCGATGCCGAACAGTTCAGTGAAAGGCTTTTGTTGAACAACGAAATGGGCGGCGCAGGATTCGAGGAACGAATGGGATACAAAATAGCAGTGCACATGGAAAAACTTATCGCCCAAGGCGGGTACGTCATTCTCCCGAACGAACTGGAGGGAGGCCACACTTGATATGCAGGTACGCGACATTGCATTGCTTTCGACCCGTATGTTCAAAACGAACCCGTCTCGTACGTGGCTTACGATTTTGGGCATGGGTGTGGGAACGGGTGCCGTTGTGGCGCTGGTGGGTTTGGGCTTCGGTCTCCAGAGCATCATCCTCGACAAGATCGTGCTCGGCGACTCGCTGCTCTCGCTCAACGTTTCGAACCCCGCATCAAAGATCGTCGTGCTCGACCTGCCGACGACCGAAGCGTTCGCTGCCATGGATACGGTCAAAGATGTTTCCGGCGTGGTTACGTTCCCGACGCTTGTTACGTATCAGGGTCTGACCGGTAACGCCAACATTCAGGGTCTCGCGCCGTCGTACTTTTTGTATACCGGCGCACAGGCTGCGGCAGGGGATCTGTTTACGAATGAGGACGCAGAGACCGATCGCAATGCGGTCGTTATCAGTAGTGCCATGCTGAAGCTCTTCGGTGTCGAAGATCCCGAAGAGGTGCTCGGTAAAACGCTTACCTTTCGCGTATTTGTACCGAACGAAGGCAGTGAATCAACGACAGAAGTGCAGCTGCCCAAGCAGTACAAGATCAAGGGGGTAACGGCCGACACCGGCAACCTGTCCGCAGCGATCACGCTCGAGGAGTTTCAGTCCAATTTTAAGATTCCGTATTTCGATCGCGTACAGGTGCGTGTAATCGACACCAAATCACTGCCACTCGCCCAGGACGCCATCATTGCTAAGGGTTTTACCGTGACCGCACTCTCAAAAACAGTGGAACAGGCGAACAAGATCTTTCAGGGCATCCAGGTGATTCTCGCGGTGTTCGGCGGCATTGCGCTTACGGTATCCGCGATCGGTATGTTCAACACCATGACCGTTACGCTCCTCGAGCGTACGGCCGAGATCGGTGTTATGCGTACGATCGGCGCATCGTCAAAAGACATCGTTATCTTGTTCGTGGCAGAGGCCATTATCGTGGGTTTGTTGGGCGGTGTGGTGGGGATCCTCATCGGGGGAGGCATCGGCATGTTCTTCAACGGACTCCTCTCAGTGGCTGCAAGTAAATTCGGGGGAGAATCGGTCAGTCTCTTCAAATACCCGGTCTGGTTCCTTATATTCATCTGCTCGTTCTCGGGCGGGGTAGGGTTCCTCACGGGGCTTTTTCCGGCTAGGCGTGCCGCAAAGATCAACCCGCTCGACGCGATCCGTTACAAATAGCATTCAGTTAAGCCGTAAAATCGGTACTTATCCACATTGGAAACCCTCGTAAAGAGGGTACGGGTGCTACGATTCTTAGTAAGTATGTCCGAAACGATGCATCGGAGGCTAGGCGTATTCCTCAAACGGACACGCACGACCGAGGGAAAGATCACGATTTTTACGTCGCTGGTCGGCTGTTTGGTCTTGGTATGCGTATTTACGATATTCCAGGTGAACGTGCCTGTGGCAAGCGCCGACGACGTGCAGACGTCTGTCACTGTGCTTAACACACCGCCCACATTTGATACCGATGTCGCTGAATCTCCGGCATCCGCTACGACAACGCCCACGAACGCTGGGGCGGTGTTGTCGTTCACGGTGCAGGCCACCGACTCGTCGGGAGACAACTACTACCTGCTA
Organism: uncultured Candidatus Saccharibacteria bacterium; assembly: GCA_964512835.1. Lineage (GTDB taxonomy): Bacteria > Patescibacteriota > Minisyncoccia > Phycocordibacterales > UBA2100 > UBA10103. The sequence continues at coordinate 137,593 of CAZELA010000002.1, forward strand.
ATCTGCAAGGTTGGAGGGACGGCAACGGGCAACTCGGGCGCTGCGCCCACATGCCCAGGCGGTATATCGAATCAGTGGGCGGTATCGGGCGCAACGGCGAGCGGTGCCGTAGCAACGGCCGCAACCACCACCAAGAACGATCTGCCGTTCAATAACGAGCGCAACGACTGGTTTGCGTACATTTGTGATAACAACGCGACGCTCGCGCGCTGCAACGCAACCGCAAACCGCGGAACACCCAATGCTGATAGCGCGTCTCCGTTCTTTATCAACCACATCCCGGTGTTTTACTCACTCTCCAACAACTCCCCACAAAACCCGGGCGGTACCGTAACCTGGACCACCGGATCGTCGGACCCTGATTCGCTGGCCGGGGCGCAAAATATTACGTTATACGTGTGTAAGACGGCGGCATTTAACGGGTCGCAGTGCACAACGGGCGGTGCATGGGCAACGTCTACAGCGGTTACCTCGAATGCGGGTACATCAACACCTATTGCGATTCCGACCGCCGATCGCTTGTATAACGCCTATGTATACATCTCGGATCAATACGGACTCGCCGCAACGTCCTCGTTCCAAGGATCGAACTCGTTCTTTTCTGTAAGTAACCAAACGCCTTCGATAAGTGCGGCAGGCATCAGTCTGCTTGATACGGACAACGTTGGTAACCTTACGCTTACCGTACCGCAGGCGACATCCGGCCCGTTCAAGGTTCAGTTCGTGGTCGCGGACAACAACGGGTGTTTGAATGCATCATCTACAAGCGAAATTGTTTCCAATGTGATTTCGGTGTACCGATCAAGTGCAACATGCACATCCGGCTCTAACTACGATTCCAACAACTGCTATGCATCGTCGTCGCCCTTGTTCACGCCGTTCTATTCGTGTGCCATTGATTCCGCGGTCAACGCCTGCAGTGGCGCAACGGACAGCGATGTCGGCGTGACATGCACGTTCTCGCTGTGGTACAACGCCGACGCAACAGACGGTGTTTCCTCTGCAACGTCTGTGTACTTTGCCGACAACTGGCTCGCTGCGGTGCGAGCAACCGATGACAACGCATCGTCGAGTCCGGTTACGGTCTCCTCGACCGGTAATGAGCTGACGAGCTTCCTCGCGTTCGATGTTTCTACAACGACTGTGGCATACGGCTCGTTGCAGCCGGGCGAAACAACAACGCCGATGATCGCCAACACCGACCTCAAGGCAGTCGGTAACGTGGGTCTCGATGAGGATCTCTACGGTTCCACCATGTGCACCACCTGGGTGGGTGGAGGCGGCGGTTCGGCTCCGGATAACTGCGATGTCGGTGGTCCGAACGCAGGTACCAAGATCCCGGTAGGCCAGCAGCGCGTCGCAACATCATCTATCGCGTATTCATCGACCGATTCGTACACGCTTACCGCATCGACTTCGCCGGCATCGGTCCTGATCAACGTGCAAAAGACAACTGCTACGAGCTCGCCGCAAACCAAGAACACCTATTGGGGTATCGCGATCCCGACGACCATCACACTCGCCGGTAACTACTCGGGCCAAAACACTATCGTCGGAAAGAAGAGCAGTCCTGCTAACTGGTAGGTACGCTGTTGCGCAAAAGGGGTTCAAAGTCGGGGAATATCCAGGTTTTACTGGACTTTTGAGGGCCTCACCGTGATACTATTGAGACCATGATGTCACTGCCGTGGCGGCTGTTAGGACTGCGGTTTTTTGCCGCCCTACTCTTGATACTTGTCTTTTTTGGCGGGTTCAGGTTTGCCTCGGCCGGATTTGGTATCACGCCGCCGTACGTCCAGAATGAACGCCTCACGCGCGGAACGGTGTATGAACAGCGCATCACCATTGTGCGCTCGGACCCGACCGTAGATCAAAAAGCGGAGATAAGTATGAACATCCCGGGTGTCGAATCCTGGTTCGTCGTTGACCGTGGCACATCGTTCCTGCTTCCAAAAGGTGAGACGCAGGTACCGATCGTGATCGCGGTGCATGTGCCGGCAGATGCAGAATACACACGGCACCAAGGAACCATCCGAATCCGCACGTCGTCAGCGGAGGGTTCAGACGGTGGAGCCGGCGTGTCGATTGCACTCGGTGCGCAGATCGACGTTGATATTAAGGTCGTCGACAAGATCTACGATTTTGACGTGCGACGCATTCGCAGTGCGGACGTGGAAGAGAGTCGTCGCAGGTGGGGACTTGTGTTCCCGGCAAAGATTCGGTTTTTCATGACGATCGAGAACACGGGTAATGCTGTGTACGGACCGACAAAAGTAAAATTTGATATCTACGACAGCGAGGTGGAGAAGCTATACGAGACGACATACAACACCAACAAGATCGATCAGATCGATCCGTTCGCGATCAAGGAAGTGCTCGCGGAATTGCCGACGCGGTTACCAGTGGGGCGCTACACGGCTAAGTACACGATCTACAAGGGCGAAGAGATCGCGCAACAGAATCAGATAAATCTTTCGATTGCATCGCTCGGCGCCGTGCAGGGGTATACAGGCTACGGTTTTGACGGGCTCTCGACAAAGGACAAACTGAAAGTTGCCGGCGTTGTTTCGATACCTGTACTGCTTTTGCTGAGCCTGTTCATCGCACTTGGCGTGCGCCGCCGCAGACAGCGGGCCCGCCGTAACGCATACCAAAACGCGGCTCGCCGCTAGCGCGGTATGCATATGGTCGACAAACGTCTCGCGGTACCGGGCCTCATTGTCGTCGCGGCATTTTTGCTCGGCATTATGATCCAGTTCGCGTTTGCCGCAGATGTACAGACGTCGCTCTCGATGCTCGTGTGCGGCGACGGTATAAACGGCGGCGGTGTTGAAGTGTGTGACGACGGGATCAACCTCGGCGGTTACGGCTCCACGACTGCCGAGCGTAAATGCATGCCGGGCTGCACTGCATACGACAACTACTGCGGCGACGGTATTCTGCAGGCTCGGTTCGGTGAGCAGTGCGACGACGGAAACACGATAGCGACCGACTTGTGTTCACTGTCATGCCGCACACTTGCACCAGCCGGTTCCACGGTATCGGGCTCGCCGACCGTCGGCTCGACGCCGTTCATTCCCGGTGCACAAGCGGGCACTATCGCATCAGAAACACAGACGCGCGTCGTGCTGCGCGGCAAGGCCTACCCGAACGCTGTGGTCAATGTGCTGCTCGACGGAAAAATAAAAGGTACCGCACTCGCGGATTCGAACGCCGACTTTCAGTTCATTTCGACCGAGATCACGCCGGGTACCGCCACGTTCGGCTTCACGGCAAAGGATTCCAACGGAGTGGAATCGGTCACGACATCGGTCGTGTTCGATGTGGCGCAGAGCGCGGTATCCACCGTCGCAAACGTATTCTTCCCGCCAACGATCCAGGTGAGCGAGCGCCAAGTGCCGAAAGGTGAGCCCCTGACGGTCTCCGGTTTTTCGGTGCCGAAAGCAAGTATTTCGAGCGAGATCGGCGGCGGCACAAAGACGACACTGAACGCAACTGCCGACGGGACGGGGGCATGGGCGCTGCGTGTTGATACCTCGTCACTGACCGACGGCATGCACACCGTAAAATCGTACTTCAAACTCGACACGAGCATTCAGTCCGGATTCGGTAAGTCGATATCGTTTAGTGTGGGAGAGGGAGCGTTTGCCGATACGGGCTCAGCGGATCTCAACGGCGACGGCAAAGTGAACCTCGTCGACTTCTCGATCTTTCTGTTGAAGTGGCAATCCGACGACATTCAGAGCGACTTCAACGCCGACGGCACGGTCAATCTGGGAGACTTTTCGATCATGTTGTTTAACTGGACCGGATAAATATGACGCTAAAAAACCGCTATACTGCTCGTATGAATCGCGTTTTGGTCGCCATCGCACTCGGCGCTGCGCTTGTTGTTCCCGCTCTTGTTGATGCGGCGACTATTTACGTAAACCCCACCGAGGGAACATACGGCCTCTCCGACACATTCATCACCGACATTCGCCTCGACAATCAGAACGAATGTGTGAATGCTATCCACGTTGAAATCCGCTACCCGACCGAAACACTCCGAGCCGTCGATTTCAGTAAGGGCAATTCGATCCTCAGCCTGTGGATCGAAGAGCCGAAGATTGATACCGATAAAGGCACAATCTCGTTCTCCGGCGGCATCCCGGGAGGGTATTGCGGACGAATCCCGGGCGACCCCGTGCTCTCCAATGTGCTCGGCAAGATCGTCTTTAGTGTGGTCGGTGCCGAGCAAAAAAGCGCAACCGTTTCCGTCGAGGAAGGTTCTGCGGTATACAAGAACGACGGACAGGGCAGCCGTGCCGAGCTCACTCGTCAGAGCGGTATTTATTCAATCAAGCCGACGCCACTCTCCGCTACTAATCCGTGGCTCGCGCAAGTCGGAGACGACAAGACTCCGCCGGATGAATTCGTGATTACCGTTGAATCAACACGCGGGGTATTCGGCGGCGATTACTACGCGGTCTTTTCGACCGAGGACAAACAGAGCGGACTCGACCACTACGAGATCTTCGAGCGCGGCAGCTGGCGGCCCGTTACGTCCCCGCATCAGCTGAAGGATCAGCACCTGCTCAATATTCAGATCAAAGCAATCGACAAAGCAGGTAATGAACGCATGGGTACATATGTGCAGGGCAGTGCGGCGCCGCGTGTTCCGGAAGAGAACGACTACTCGATCGCGATCGCAGTCGTCATCGGACTGCTCCTGCTTGGCGGGTACATGTGGTATCGCGACCGCAAGCGCAAGGCCTCCGCCGCAGCATGAAACGGTACCTCGCACTTGTAGGAGTATGCCTCTTTGCTCTACCGGGAGTCGTGTGCGCGGCCGAGGGTGTGCTCTACATTTCTCCCGACCACGGCACCTATACGCTCGACAGTGAATTCGTAGTCGACGTGCTGGCTGATACCGACGGAACCGCGTCGTTTGCCGCCGAGGCCGATATTGCATTCAATCCGCAGTCGCTCGCCGTACAAAAAATCTCGACCGACGGTTCGGTGCTCGCGCTCTGGCCGACGCCGCCCGAATTCTCGAATACCAAAGGAACAATCAGATTCTCGGGAACTGCCGCCGAGCGATTCAATGCTCGTGACGCGCGGCTTATTCGGATAACCTTCCGGGCGATCGGGGTACATGCGGCAGACCTGCACATCGAATCCGGCGCTATACTCGAGAACAACGCACGTGCGATGAACATCATTACATCGATGCGTTCCGCCAATCTCACGATTGTCGCAAAACAGGACGTGCCTACTCCTCCTGAAACGGTCGCCGTGCCCGAGACTGAACCCATCGTGCCCGAGGTGAAGGGTGCACAAATCTCTGTCCCGAATATCAGCGGCTATGACGACCGCGTGTCTGTCGGCGACCGCATCACTTTGCAGGGGAGTGCCACACCGGATTCGTCGATCACGGTTTTTTTGCAGCATGACGACGACACACCGATCGAAAGCACGGTGCTCACGACTCGCGACGGATCGTTCACGTATGTTGCCCGCGAGAAAGCGGTGCGCGGCGTATATCGCGCTTGGGCGACCGCGGCAGGAACCAGCGAACCGCTTATGTCCGACAAGGTTGTGATCGCCGTGGGAGGCAACGCATTTGCTGCCGCTGCCGAGAGCCTGACACCAATGCTGTTGATGGGCTTGCCGTATTTGCTCGCACTCATCGTTGCCGGCATCTCGCTCGGATTTTTGTATAACCGTCGTTCCGCAACAAAGCGGATCATGTAACTACTGACGCATTCGCGTAAAGAAAATCGACAGGTCGGCCAGATTGCATGCGCCGTCACGATCAAGGTCGTACTTCGCGTTATACGGTGCGATGATCTGGATCGCGATGATCGAAAGGTCTACAACGTTCACTTTGCCGTCGCCGTTGAAGTCGATCGTCGGCGGGGCAAGTGTCTCGTCATTCATTTTGGATGCCGCAGTGCTACGGGATGCGGGTGCTTCGTCCGGGATATCAAACGTATAGATTCTCCTGCTGCTCTGTACCTCCGTGCCTTTTCCGTCGGCTGCGAATATTTGTGCGTCTTTGAACGACAGCTGCGCGGAGCCGGATTTCTTTGCCTTGAGCGAAAGCGTAACGATGGTGCCGATCCCCGAAAGGCCTCCGCCTTCGATGGTACCGCCCGAAAAATGCACCTCACCGAGCTTTTCTTTGATGCTGGTTTCCTCGGTCCACAGATCCAGGAACGAGTTTTCTTTGCTGATACCCACGATCTCTATCATGTCCTCCGGAAATTTGATCGTCGCACCGACCGTATTGATCGGCGTCTTTGTGTTGATGCGGATGTCGACATCGGTCGTCTCGCCGACTTTCAGTGTGGACGAGCTGTGAGGGGAGATATACAGCACGGTCTCGTTTCCCATTGATGCGGCGCTCCCTGCGATCAGGGTCACGATCGAGTCGCCGCGGTTGATGAGCACGGTTGTGGAAGCGGTAAGCAGTACTAAAACAGCGATTGCATGAAGAATGCCGATTTTGTGCACGAAATCAGCGATCCTGTGGAACATGAGAAAAGTCTAGCATCATTCCTCAACGGCCGGTGACGGGATGATGAAGGGGGTGTTTACACTCAGGATCGTTGTCGTGGATTCGTAATTATCACCGTGGACAAGTACGCCGCGCACGGACGGCGTATCATCGATAAGTACGTCCACTGTCCCGGTGGCGATCCGCTGTACAAGGGATCGTAGCGTTCCGCCCTCGACAAGCTGCCCCTCCTTCGATACTCGGAAACGATACGAGTGGTACGTCGTGGTGCCGACCGAGAGGTCGGTCGGTTTACCGGTAAGCGTCAGATACGCGCCGCCGTTCCCAAGGATCGCCAGCGTGTCCAAAAACGGTCCCGCAACGGCGATGTTCTGATACTGCGGGGGAATGGAAGCTGCGGGTAGGCGGTGCCACTCCGGACCGTTTGGGATCGTCTTTTTTAAGAGCGGGCTGTCAGTCTCGATTTTTACGTACACGCTGTCTCCGACAGCCAGGTTCTGGAGGCTAAAAGTATGGGATTGCTCATGTTTGGACAGTTCGGGCGTGAAGAGGGTGGTGGTTGCGAACGATCCATATCGTTTGCCCTCATAATCCAGCCTATAGAGGCCGGAAATGCGCATAGCGCGCGCCGAGACCACGGTCGCTGTGTCCACTGTCATTTCGTACGATCGAAGCCCTTGAACGGCTTGTATAGCGGTTTGAAGCCGCTCATCGAACGAGCCCGATGACTCCGCTCTGTAGAGTAGGTATCCGCCTACCAACAGACCGACAAGGCAGATGGCTATCGCATATCTGTAAACGTGCGTATGCATGGCGGACGTCTCATCAGTGTATAGGTCATCAGGTAGAGAACAAGGGGTTCGTCGCGCAAAAAAGGACAGCGACCGGATCAAAAAATGGCGAAAGACAAACTCGACACCTCGAAAGTTGTCCACATCGAAAAATAGGCTAAAAACCTAGGGATTATACAATTACCTCATGACATCTCGACCCCCGAGATTGCATAAATGAGTAAAACTCGACCCTCGAGATTTGCCTATGATGACGAAAAAAAGCGAATACATTTCACTTCGAGAAGCGGCGGCCATGTCCGGCTACACTCCCGACTATGTCGGGCAGTTGATTCGCAGCGGAAAACTGCCGGGTAAGCAGGTGTTTGCAAACGTCGCTTGGATGACGACCGAGGACGCACTTCGTGACTACATGGACAAAAAGCGTGGTGCTCCGCTCACAAAAGGGGCGGTATCGACGGGTTTTATGAACACTATTCAGCGAGAGATCGAATCGCCGCGCCTCGTAAAGCGGCTTTCGATCGCTCTCATGATCGTGAGCGTCGCATTCCTGATGCTTGTTTTCTACATATTTTCAACTTCGCTCGACCAGCGACTCAATCAGCGCGCCATTCAGCGCCTCGAGCAACAAACCTGATCACATGAACACACATACACGATCATGGGTAAGCATGAATCGAAGCATCCCGCGACTGATCGCGGTTCTTGCATGTGTGATTATGTGCACGATTGCTTTCGCAGACACGGCGCACGCAGCAACCGGGGTGCCGCGAATCATGAACTACCAGGGCCGTCTCATGAACTCGGGCGGTTCGCTCCTCGGCGGATCGAGCGGCACGGATTACTGCGTAAAGTTCTCGCTCTACGACAACGCATCCGTCGGTTCCGGCACGAAGCTGTGGCCGTCGTCGGCGCCGTCGACTATGACGGTCAATGTGAAGAGCGGTGTGTTTAATGCGGGTGTGGGAGACACGAATGCCGGGGGAGACACGTTGAACTTTGATTTTGAGTCGAACGATGCGGTGTACCTCAACGTCGAAGTGGCAAGCAAGGTCGGTGCGACGTGCGCTGCCGGCGACGGTGCAGAGAGTTTTGAAAATCTGTCACCCCGTCAGCGCGTGACCGCGTCGGGGTACGCAATCAATTCTGCAACGCTCGGCGGTCAGACCGGGGCGTACTACCGCGCAAATTCATACTCAACCACGAGTGCCGCGTACGACCTCTCAACGTACGACAAAGGGTATTTCTTTTCGACGACGTCGGTGAACTACTGGAATTCGACGGTAGGTGCCTGGGCGACAACCTCGTCAGATGCGTGGTTTGCAACAAAGACGACAGATAACCTTCCGCAGGGTATTACGAATCTGTACTACTCGAACAGCGCGGTCAATGCATTCCTTGCGGGATCAACGACGGTTGCGAAGTCGTTCAGTAACAACTCGTTCAGCGGCGTGAATAATTTCACGGGCGACGTAACGCTCACCAATGCGACGACCTCGAATTTTAATATTCTGAACACTGTTTCGGGTGGCGGACTTGTTTCGTGCTCGGCGAGTTCGGACAAACTCATCTGGAATGCTACGACGCGGCAGTTCGGATGTGGTGCAGATGCCGGGGCAGGCGGCGGTTTGACGGCGCTCGGGGCGGAATTCTCCTCGTATCAGACAGGTTCGTCTCAGACGCTTGCAACGAGCTCGGATACAAACATCGGCATCACCATTACGTCATCCGGCGACACGCACACGTTCACCCCGACCTGGTCGGGAACACTCGGTGCCGGTCGCGGCGGAACCGGTATCGGTTCGGTATCACAAAACGGCATCCTGATCGGCGCGGCGGGAAATACATGGTCGCAGGTATCAACGTCGTCCCTCGGTCTGCCGACATTTGCGACTCTCTCGTCGTATCTCGGACTCTCGGCGTGGTACGCAACCACGACCGATGCGCTTACCGAAGGTGTAACGAACAAGTATTACACCGATACACGCGTTGCGAGCGTGATCGCAGGCACGACTACCGACGCGCTCGCAGAGGGTGCAACAAACAAGTACTACACGGACAACCGCGTACAAACATACTTGAACGGCGTCGACAAGGGGTTCTACTTTTCTACCACCAGCGCATCACAGTTCGCATCCGTCGGTCTTGCGTTCTCGACAACATCAGCAGCGTACTTTAATTCCGTTAATCCCGGGGCATCATTTTCTACCACATCGGCCTCGTACTTCTCGTCGCTCGGTCTCGCATACTCGACGACATCGACTGCGTTCAATCTGTCGACCTACGACAAGGGTTACTTCTTCTCGACCACATCGGTCGCGTTCTGGGATTCGACGCAGTTCCGATGGGCAACCACCAGCTCGGACGCATGGCTCGCGACGAAGTCGACAACGGATCTTGCCGAAGGCAGCAACCTCTACTACACGCCGACTCGTGTTGCCGGTGTGATTGCAGGCACCACGACCGATGCGCTGGCAGAGGGAACGAACAATAAGTACTTCACCGATAATCGTGTGGCGAGCGTGATCGCCGGCACCACAACTGATGCGCTTGCCGAGGGAAGCGTGAACAAGTACTACTCGAACGGGTTGGTGCAGACGTATTTGAACGGCGTCGACAAAGGCTACTTCTTCTCGACCACGTCGGCGCTGTACTTCAATGCGCAGAATCCTGGTGCGTCGTTCTCAACAACCTCTGCGGATTTCTGGAAGACGCAGAACAATTTCCACTCAACCACATCGTTTGCGTTTAATCTTTCGACCTACGACAAGGGATACTTCTTCTCGACGACATCGGTGAATTACTGGGAGGGAACACAGAACCGCTGGGCGACAACATCATCAGATGCGTGGCTTGCGACCAAGTCCACGAGCGATCTTGCGGAGGGAAGTAATCTCTACTACACCCCGACTCGTGTTGCCGGTGTGATTGCAGGCACCACGACCGATGCGCTGGCAGAGGGAACGAACAATAAGTACTTCACCGATAATCGTGTCGCAACCGTTATCGCCGGCACTACCACTGATTCACTCGCAGAGGGTGCGACAAACAAGTATTACCAGGATTCGCGCGTTGCCTCATACATCAACGGCTCGTCCACGATCCCGTCGGTCGGGGGAGGTGCGTACGGCGATATCTTATCGTGGAACGGTTCGCGCTGGAGCGTGGCTGCTACATCATCGATCGGGCTCCCGACATTTGCGAATCTTGCAAACTACTTCACGCTCGCGTCGTGGTACGCAACCACAACTGATGCGCTCGACGAGGGAGTAAACAATATGTATTTCACGCCGGCGCGGTTTGCAGCATCGCTCGCAGCGACAACGACCGACGCGCTCGCGGAAGGCACGAACAATCTCTACTTCTCTACGAACCGAGTCGCGACGGTACTTGCCGCAACCACAACCGATGCGATCGCAGAGGGAAGCGCGAACAAGTACTACAATGATTCCCGCGTTCAGACGTTCCTTAATACAATTTCCAAAGGCTACTTCTTCTCCACCACGTCGGCGTCGAATTTTGCATCCGCCGGACTCGCGTTCTCTACCACGTCGACCGACTACTGGAAGTCGCAGCAGAATTTCCACTCGACGTCATCGTTTGCGTTTAATCTCGGAACGTACGACAAGGGGTACTTCTTCTCGACCACATCGGTTAATTACTGGGAGGGAACACAGAACCGCTGGGCAACCACCAGCTCGGACGCATGGCTTGCGACGAAGTCGACCAGTGATGTGGCCGAGGGTATCAATCTGTACTTCACGCCGACGCGCGTTGCGGAGATTATTGCCGGCACCACAACTGATGCGCTTGCCGAGGGAAGCGTGAACAAGTACTACTCGAACGGGTTGGTGCAGACGTATTTGAACGGCGTCGACAAAGGCTACTTCTTCTCGACCACATCGGCAGCGTATTACGCTTCGCAGAATCCGCAGAGCTTCTCGACGTCGTCTGCGAATTACTACATGCAGGCTTCGACGACGGTTCCGAAAACATATTCAAACAACACGTTCACCGGAACCAATGATTTCCAAAACGTGACTGCCGCCAGCGCGACGTCGACGACCTCATTTACGGGTACCGCATCGTCCAGCAATCTGTATTCGAACATCGCGAACATCGGCTCCTTGATCGCGGGCGCATTCACCGGAAACGTCATCACCGCAACGAATGCAACCACGACAACCTTGTACGCAGGCACCGCATCCTCGACGAATTCGTTCACAAATACCGCGACCATTGGTACTGCGAACGTGGGCAGCGCAACGGTTAATTCGTTGACGCTCAATAATGCGCTGACCGCGGGCAACGGGGGAACCGGACTGAGCACGGTGACGCAAAACGCTCTATTAATAGGAGGCCCGGCCAACACCTGGACGCAGATTGCTACGTCGTCGCTCGGGCTGGTCGCATTCTCTGATCTGGGTGCCTACATGGGCTTGGCACAGTGGTATGCAACGACAACCGATGCGCTCGCCGAGGGATCAAACAATAAGTACTTTACGGTAAATCGCGTCGCTGCCGTGCTTGCCGCAACCACGACGGATGCGATCGCAGAGGGAAACACCAATCTCTACTTCACACCGAATCGTGTTGCGGGTGTCATTGCGGGCACCACAACCGACGCGCTTGCCGAAGGCACAACGAATAAGTACTACTCGAACGGTTTGGTTCAGACATATTTGAACGGAATCGACAAGGGGTTCTACTTCTCGACGACCAGCTCGGATGCATGGCTCAACACGAAAACCTTTGCTTCGTTCTCGACCACATCGGCGGACTATTGGAAAACGCAGAACAATTTCCACTCCACGACCTCGTTCGCGTTTAATCTTTCGACTTACGACAAGGGTTATTTCTTCTCGACGACATCGGTGAACTACTGGGAGGGAACACAGAACCGCTGGGCAACCACCAGCTCGGACGCATGGCTTGCGACCAAGTCCACGAGCGATCTTGCGGAGGGAAGTAATCTCTACTACACCCCGACTCGTGTTGCCGGTGTGATTGCGGGCACGACGACGGATGCGCTCGCAGAGGGTGCAACAAACAAGTACTACCAGGATTCGCGCGTTGCCTCATACATCAACAGCTCGTCCACGATCCCGTCAATTGGAGGCTCATCCTACGGAGACATTCTGTCATGGAACGGTTCGCGCTGGAGTGTTGCAGCTACATCTTCGATCGGGCTTCCGACATTCGCAAACCTTGCAAACTACTTCACGCTCGCATCGTGGTACGCAACCACAACTGATGCGCTCGACGAGGGCGTAAACAATATGTATTTCACTCCGGTACGCGTGGCAACCGTGCTTGCCGCAACGACGACCGATGCGATCGCAGAGGGAACGAATAACCTCTACTTTACCGCTAATCGCGTTGCGAGCGTTTTGGCGGCAACGACGTCTGACGCAATCGCTGAAGGCTCGACCAATCAGTACTACACCGATAACCGAGTGCAGTCGTTCCTGAACACGGTCTCAAAAGGCTACTTCTTCTCGACCACGTCTGCTTCAAATTTCGCGGCAGCCGGGCTCGCATTCTCCACGACGTCATCGAACTACTGGCTTTCGACTCAGACGATACCTTCGTTCTCGACAACCTCTGCAGATTTCTGGAAAACCCAGAACAATTTCCACTCCACGACCTCGTTCGCGTTTAATCTTTCGACTTACGACAAGGGTTATTTCTTCTCGACGACATCGGTGAACTACTGGGAGGGAACACAGAACCGCTGGGCAACCACCAGCTCGGACGCATGGCTTGCGACCAAGTCCACGAGCGATCTTGCGGAGGGAAGTAATCTCTACTACACCCCGACTCGTGTTGCCGGTGTGATTGCAGGCACCACGACCGATGCCCTGGCAGAGGGATCGAATAACAAGTACTACACGGACAACCGCGTCCAAACATACTTGAACGGTGTCGATAAGGGCTTCTACTTCTCGACCACTTCGGCATCGGTGTTCTCGGCCCGCGGCCTTTCGTTCTCGACGACCTCCACCGACTATTGGCGAAGCGTAAACAACTTCTTCTCGACAACGAGCGCGTCGCACTTCTCGTCGCTCGGTCTCGCGTTCTCGACAACATCAGCCGCGTATTTCCTCGGGCTGAATCAGGGCGCGGCATTCTCGACAACATCAGCAAATCATTTTGTCGATGCATCAACAACGATCCCCAAGACATATACGAACAACACGTTCAGTGGGACGAACAGTTTCTCGAACATTACGTTCGTGCAGGGCACCTCGACCTCGCTCTTTGCAAATGTGTTGTCGGCGGTCAGCAGCTTGTTCGGCAGCTTTAGCGCTACATCGACAACAGCCACGTCCACCATCTCGGGACCGGTGGCGTTTGGTACATCCACAACGAACTATAAGTATTCGTTCATGGGCCAGACAACCGGTGCGACCGGTGCCACAGGCACAGCGATTGTTGCGATATCGAACGACAACAATACGCTTTCGTCCGGCAACAATGTGTTGCGACTCAACCTCCGAACGCCGTACGCGACCGCATGTACGAGCGCAACGACGTGCCCGCGATTCGAGGAATATTTCACGGGTGTGAATTCGGGATCAGACACTGGTGGACGCAGCGTGGGCAGTCTCCGTTTGTCGACTGCAGGAACGGGCATCACACAGACCTCAGGCGCGGCCGACTTTGCGGAGTACATGCAGCTGAGCGAGTCCGCGGCGGTCGGCGATATCGTATCGCTCAACTCGAGCGGTGAGTATCGAAAGGCGACGGCGGGCGAGTCGCTGATCGGCGTCGTCTCTGACAATGCCGCATTCGTCGGTAATGCAAATCTTGAGGGCGAAACGAACGCATATATCGTGGGTTTTGCCGGCGTGATTCGCACGACGGTCTCGACCGCAAACGGCACCATCAATGCAGGTGATCTTATCGCCGCCTCAGACGTGCCGGGCGTCGGTATCAAGCTGTCGAAATCCGGTTATGCACTCGGTCAGGCACTCGAAAGCTACAGCGGCGGCGGCCAGGGAACAATCGCGGTGTTGGTACTGCCGAAATTCGTAGATGCAGCCGTGGCGCTCGAGAGCTACGGTGGCGGCGCATCCGGCGCGTCCGGGTACTGGGATCTCTCGACGAGCACGAATACCGTATCGCTCGCATCGAGCACGTATTCGGTATCGATCGGGACGAGCGCATCGACATCGAACCTTGTCGTGTCGAACGGATTCACGTTCGGCAAGGCAAGCGGCGTGCTCAAGTCGGTTGCCGGTGTCGTTACCTCGACGCTCGTAAACCTCGCCGGCGATGTGACCGGCGTGCTCGGTATTTCAAACGGGGGAACGGGAACTTCGACCGCACCGCAGAATGGTCAGGTGCTCGTCGGTAACGCTACTGGCGGCTACGACCTCGTGGCGGCCTCGACACTTGTTTCGCAGAATCAGGGTAATACATTCTCCACCACCTCAACCGACTACTGGAAAACACAGAATAATTTCTTCTCCACCACCTCTGCTTCAGTCTTCTCCGCAAATGGTCTATCGTTCTCGACCACCTCGACCGACTATTGGCGAAGCGTAAACAACTTCTTCTCGACAACGAGCGCGTCGCACTTCTCGTCGCTCGGTCTTGCGTTCTCGACCACGTCGGCGCAGTACTTCCTCGGACAGAATCTTGGCGGCGCGTTCTCGACCACCTCGACCGACTACTGGAAAACGCAGAATAATTTCCACTCGACCACCTCGACCGCATACGATCTCTCGACCTATGACAAGGGATACTTCTTCTCCACTACATCAGCCTCCGCGTTCCTCGCGCTCAATCAGGGCGCGGCGTACTCCACAACCTCTGCAGCATTCAATTTGTCGACCTACGACAAGGGATACTTCTTCTCGACGACATCGGTGAACTACTGGGAGGGAACACAGAACCGCTGGGCAACCACCAGCTCGGACGCATGGCTTGCGACCAAGTCCACGAGCGATCTTGCGGAGGGAAGTAATCTCTACTACACCCCGACTCGTGTTGCCGGTGTGATTGCAGGCACCACGACCGATGCGCTCGCGCAGGGTGCGACCAACAAGTACTTCAGCAACGGGCTTGTTGATCAATACCTTGCGTCGTCGTCGTCCGTCCCGAAAACCTTCACGAACAATACGTTCACGGGTACCAATGCATTCGGCGCGATCACCGCGGGCGGCGCAACGACGACCGCGCTTTCTACGAATAGTGCGTCGACCTCGAACCTTGTTATCTCAACCCTTCAGAATTCCATGCTCTACACAGGGGCGGGCGGCGTCGTTTCGGCCGCGACAATCTCGGGACCGCTTTCGTTCTCTGCCGGCACGCTCTCGATCCAGCAGGCAAGTGCGTCTCAGAACGGTTACCTTTCGTCGTCGGATTTCAATTCGTTCAATAACCGACTCTCCACGTCGTCACTCAATACTATAGATAGGGGACAGTTCTTCTCGACCACCTCGGCGTCGGCGTTTTCTGCGAGCGGCCTTTCGTTCTCGACCACCTCGACCGACTACTGGCGAAGCGTAAACAACTTCTTCTCGACAACGAGCGCGTCGCACTTCTCGTCGCTCGGTTTGGCGTTCTCGACGACATCCGCATCCACATTCCTCGGGCTGAACCAGGGAGCTGCGTTCTCCACCACGTCGGCATCGAACTTCGCAGCTGCGGGCCTCGCGTTCTCGACGACCTCGGCACAATATTTCCAGTCGCAGAACGACACGTCGTACTCCACGACTTCGGAGAATTATTATCAGCAGTCGTCGACGACGGTCGTGACTGCATACAAGAACAACACGTTTACCGGCACCAATTCGTTCCAGAACATCACTGCGACCGGCGCAACCACCACTGTTATCTCGACAACCATTGCGTCAACGACGAATCTCGTTGTATCGGGCCAGTCCAATGCATTACTCGGTACGGGTGCAAATGGGGTTGTACAGGCAACCACGTTCTCAGGCCCGCTCTCGTACAACGGCGGCATTCTCACGCTCACGCAGTCCGGTGCAGCACAGAACGGCTACCTTTCATCCACCGATTGGAATTCGTTTAACAGCCGACTCTCCACCAGCACACTCGCGCTCATCGATAAGGGCTTCTTCTTCTCGACCACATCCGCATCGGTATTTGCGGCGTCGGGCCTCGCGTTCTCGACGACCTCGACGGATTACTGGAAATCGCAGAATAATTTCTTCTCGACCACTTCGGCATCGTTCTTCTCGACCCTTGGTCTCGCATTCTCCACCACATCGGCTGCGTACTTTACGTCACAGAACCAGGGTGCGTCGTTCTCGACTACTTCGCAGAATTACTACATGCAGTCATCGACCACCGTTCCCACAACCTACAAGAACAACACATACACCGGCACGAATTCATTCCAGAATGTCACGGCGACCGGCGCAACCACCACCGTTATCTCGACCGGCATCGCATCGACCACGAACCTGGTGGTCGGTATCTCGAACGGCCTCCTCGGGTCGGCCGTGAACGGCGCAGTGCAGGCAACCACGTTCTCGGGACCGCTCTCGTACAACGGCGGCATTCTCACGCTCACGCAGTCCGGTGCAGCACAGAACGGCTACCTTTCATCCACCGACTGGAATTCGTTTAACAGCCGACTCTCGACCAGCACACTCGCGCTGTTTGATAAGGGCTATTTCTTCTCGACGTCATCGACCGATTACTACATGCAGTCATCAACAACGGTGCCGACGACCTACAAGAACAATACGTTCATCGGTGTGAACGCATTCGCGAACATCACGGCGACCGGTGCTACCACCACGTCGCTCTTTACCGGGGTCGCATCCTCGACGAACCTCTTCTCGACATCTGCGCGCTTCGGTTCACTCGCGGGCTTCTCACTCACGGGATCCGTTGCCGCTGCTGCAAACAGCATTACGGGCATCAACATCGCATCCACGACCGACCTGTGGATCTCGAATATTCGTAACGGACTGCTTGCGACTAACGGGCAGGGGACGGTCGTCGCATCATCAACCCCCACTGCGTCGAGCTTTAACGCGACAAGCAATACGGCTTCTCAGCTACCATACGCATCAACGACCGCGATCTCGGCATTGCAACAGCTTTCTATCGGTGCAGCGAACGGCACGATATTGCAGGGCGGTTCAACAGGAACGTCGACCATCGCCGGTGTCATCAATGTTACGGGCACGAACTCGACGTCGACCTTCTCGGGAGGGGTGAGCGCAACACGATTCAGCTTCTCGGCTACGTCCACCGGCTCACAGGGTATCAACCTCACCGGCGGCTGTTTTGCCATCAACGGCACGTGCGTGAGCGGCGCCGTGAATTCGGTGAGTGCAACAAATACAACGCTGACCGTAAATCCGAATGCGGGCAACGTGGGCATCTCGCTCAATCTTTCCAATCCGAATCTCTGGACCGGCTTGCAGCAGTTCGGAAATGCGACGACGAGCCTGCTCGAGGCAACGCAGTTCTATGCACGCACGATCGCCGCAACGTCGTCGAACGTGCTTTCGTTGCAGGGTAATTCGGGACTGACATTCGGTTCTACGACCGCGCAGATGCTCGCGATCACACCGTCGACGAACCGGGTCACACTCGGCACCGGCGGATCGAACCCGTCGCTCCTCGTGCTCGACACGAAGAACACGGCAGGAGACCCAACGGGTATCGACGGATCGATGTATTTCAACTCGAATATAGGCGTATTTCGCTGCTACAACGGTGGATGGGTAACCTGCGGCGGGGAAGCGGCAAGCTCGACCGGCGACGTACAGTTCCGAAACGTGGACGGCTCGTTCACCGCGACATCGAACTTTAACTGGTCGCAGGTCGGCAACGGCCTCACACTTACGGGCTCATCCACAACGCAGACGCTCGATATCTTCAAGATCGCCTCGAGCTCCGGTCGAGTTATGTTCGGGGTCAGTGGTATGGGTATTGTCGCTCTCTCTACAACGACAGACCCCACGACTCCGCCAGCCGGCGAACTTAATATATACGCAAAAGAAATCGCTGGACGAGTCATGCCGAAATGGGTCGGTCCTGCCGGTGTAGACACGCCGTTTCAGGCAGGCCTCGGCTTTAACCGGACTGCGCTCATGATGCCCGCCGGCGGTGCGACTGCGACAACTTTTATCGGTGGCTACGGATCGACATTTACAAACGTTGTAACGACCGCGGCAAATCCGACCCCTGCAACGACGAACCTTTTGACATCCACGAGACGTGCCACGTTCAGTACGAACGCAACCGCAAACACGATTACATCTCATCGCCAAAGTACGTTGCAGGTTACTCGCGGTAACGCTTCAAATATTGGAGGATTCTTCTACACCATCCGTTTTGGAACGTCGGCAACCGCCGCCGGTAATCGCGTGTTCGTGGGCCTCTCAGATTCTGTAGCTGCCCCGACGAACATTGATCCACTCGTGACGGGTACAATCGGGCGCGTAGGCATGGCTGCTAATCTCAATACCGGCAACTGGAGCTTTGTTCAAAATGCAGCGGGTACCGGCGTTACTGCATTTAATCTCGGCGCGAATTTCCCGATTGATAACACAAGCTTGTACGAGCTCATTTTGTACGCGAAACCGAATGACACGGTGATAAATTATCGAGTCACGAATTTGTCCACGGGAGCGCAGATTTCAAGTACGACGAACCCAACCAACCTGCCCAGCAATACCACGTATCTCGCGCCTCAATTCTGGATGGTCAATGTTGCCGCATCAATCGTGACATTTGACTTCGGTGGGTGGTATTTGGAAAGTGACCAGTAATTATTAAGTACCGAAAATAGTATGTATAGATCCGACAACAAATCTGCAGTGTGCCTACTCTCACTCGCGATCACGCTCATGATCACGGTGCCGTTTATCGCGTTTGCAGAGGCCGAAGCACAGGCGGCCGATGCAGCTGCTCAGATCGCAGAGACAACATCTGTTATGCCTGAGGCGTCGGCAGACACCGCCGCGACTGATTCTGTCGTCAATACGCCCGCGCCCACAAGTGAACAGTCGACTGAGGCGGTGCAAGAAACTGCCACGAGTACGCAGAGTACAGCGGGAGTCGACGAACTTGCCGGTACGGTCGACCCGACGGAAGGGGGGACCGAAAGCACGCCGATACCGGTCGAAGAAGCTACATCGACCGATGCGGTCACGCCCGAAACTATTCCGCTTCCGGAACCGACGCCTAATCTTGCACCCGACCAAATACCGGTAGAGGCGCATTCTGACCTCACCGTTGTTGCGACGGGTATCAAGGACGAAGCACGCGAACTCAGTAATGCAGAGCTCAACGCGCTCATCGAGCCTGATTTCGTGACGCAATTGTCGGGCAAAACGATTCCGACCAAGGTGAAGGTTGGTGAGTCGGAAGCAGTAACAGCGACGGCTGACCCCGTTTCCGGAGATCTTCATCTCTCGGGTACATGCGATGATATCTACTATGTCGTGCTGTTGTACAAGAACCAGACCGACTACGAAACCGACCCGGGCTCGTACATTGTGAATAGGGCATACCCTTGCACGAACGGCGCGTACACCTATACGCTCGACGATATCCCTCCGAGAGTGCAGAACGGCACCTACTATCTGTTGATCGGTGCTCAGGGTGAGCACGGTTCATGGCGACCGGTCACCCCGCTTCAGGAAGTATCTATTAATAGAAGCCATTAAGCCTGTATCCATGATTCAAACCATCGTTCGTTCGATCACGCAGGGCCTCATATTCGCCATATTCGCCGCGAGCGTGCTTTTTGTGTATGCGAATCACATCGCGCCCTCGCAAGTTAGCGCGTTTCCTGCTGTGCCTTCCGAGAAATGGCAGGCGGTATTTCTCTCCGGCGGCCAGGTCTATTTTGGCAAGCTAACGGACGCGGGTATCGGATACGTCACACTTTCAGACGTGTACTACCTTAAATCCGCAAGTGAGCTGGAACAGTCCAATCTCAACCTCGTAAAACTCGGTGGTGAACTGCATGGTCCGGAGGACACCATCTATATCCGCAAAGAAAGCATCTCGTTCTGGGAGAACATGAAAGATTCCTCGCGCGTCGTGCAGTCAATCGAAAGCGCGAAGCGCTAAGGCCTATGACCATCGATCTCCGTAAACATGCAGCCCGTCCGGAATACGAACACGCCCGTATGCCGAACGCGCCGCGCGCGGAGACGCATACCGATGTTCCGCGTGCGCGTATGCAGCCGAAACGGTCACGCGAAAAGCTTGTGATGCTCGTTGCGGCGGGCGCAATCGCACTTATTGTGTTGATACTCGTTATATTCGGTATCACAAAGGCGTGGGGAGCGCTTTTTGGCGGAACCGAATACGAAATGAAGTCTCTGGTTGCCGACGTCGGCGAGCACATGCTCCTGCCGGAGAACGAAACCCCGACACTCGCGACCGTGAGCGATCTGCACGCGCTCGAAGGGCAGATGTTCTTCCGCAATGCGGCAGTGGGCGACAAGGTCCTTATGTACCTCGTATCGCAACAGGCGATTCTGTATCGGCCTTCGATCGACAAGATTATTGAGGTCGGGCCGATAACCGGCAGTGCACAATAATATGTATGCCTCGCGTACACAGCGAAAAGCAATCGGCGCGTTCGTCGCGGCGGTGCTGTGTGCACTGACAACGTCGTACGTGTTTGCAGACCAGCTATCGAGCTCGAATTTTCAATTCAATGACTCGGGTTTTACGCAGCTCGGCGGCTACTCCACAACAACGAATTTTAAACAGTTCGGCACACTACAGCCTATTGCCGACGGCGAGTCGCAGAGTACGCACTTTCTCCTCGCCGGGGGGTATCTGTACCCGGCTGATACTACGCCTCTCGTTACCCAGAACTGGCGTTGGTACGACGATTCAGTGAACGATGAACCGACGATCCCATATGCGTCGGAAAACGTCGCCCCGTCCGCCGTGGGCTACGACGATCCGTTGAAACTTCGCATCACCGTAAAGGACGACAGCGGTGCCGGCGTCACACATGTAAAACTGCGACTGCAATTCGCGACATCGTCCGATTTTTCCGAAGGAGTTTCGTTTGTGGGCGAGCAGGGCACCTGCGGCACGACGACATGGTGCTATGCAAACGGGGGCGGCACCGACAATCAGCCTGTCCAGTCTAATTTGTTGTCGGATTCGCAGAGCTGTTCCGGCGGCGTCGGAGACGGGTGCGGTACGTATAACGAGTCGGGAACGTCAACATCACTCTTCTTCCATTGGCCGAGCACCCGTCGTGAGTACGACTTTACGATCAAGCAATCAAACGCGCCGCAAAGTACGGTGTACTTTTTCCGTCTCGTCGACGCAGAAACGGGTTCTCCGCTTGGATTAAACTCGGGCGCAACATACCCGAGCCTTACCGTCGCAGGCGGCACGCTGACCTTTTCAATCGGCGGACTCGCGTCAGGGACGTCTACGGAAGGTGTGGTGACCGATGTTACAACGTCTCCCACTACGGTCGGATTCGGAACGCTGACGCTCGGAGCGCCGACAATCGCTGCGCATCGCCTTACGGTGAACACAAATGCAGGCTCCGGGTATAAGATCTACACGTATCAACGGCAGGGGTTGCTGAGTGCAACCTCCAAAGAAATTGCGCCGTTTATAGCAACCAACGACGCACCGCTCGGATGGAGTACCGGCTGTACGTCCACGTCGACGGGATGTTACGGATACCATACCGGCAAGGATGTGCTCGAGGGAGGTTCCACGCGATTTGCCGCCGACGATTCATTCGCAAAGTTCACTTCAATCCCGACCGAGGTTGCATTCGGTTCAGGACCGGCGACCGACGAGACGACGGACATCGTTTACAAGATTGAGGTGAACGATCTGCAGGACGCAGGGTCATATCAGGGAGCGATTCTCTATATTGTTACCCCCGTCTTTTAAGTTGTGCATAAAAAGCAGCTCTAATCCTTGTTATGCTAAGCGGAACGAACTCTATGACGCAGCGATTGAGGATCGGATTTTTTCTGCTGGCATCGCTCGCATTCGCTGTCATCACGCCGGTTTCGGCTCACGCGCAGGTTGCAGCAACTATGACCGTGAGTCCGGTCGTGATCGACGAAAAAGCAAAGGCGCGCGATATCCTGAAAGAAACGATCACGCTCACCAATACATCGCAGCGAAAGATCATGCTCTATCCGTCGGTTAACAACGTGAAGCCGAAAGACGGGCAGGAAGCATTTGTTTCCGCGCAGGATGCAACCGATCGGCAGGATTCACTCGCAAATTGGATCGAAATATCGCGCGGCGTCATCGAGTTGAGTCCCGGAGAGACGCGCGAAGTGCCGTTTGTGATACGTGTGAGCCTCAATGCCCTCCCGGATACGTACCACGCCGACATTTCGTTCTACGAGGGGAGTGCACGCGAGGGGGCCGAAACACAGAACCCGCTCTCGGTAGTGACCGTAAATACAGAGGTCCAGGCCGATATCAAGGAGTCGATGCAATTGAATAAATTCATGACCGACGGATTCTTTTTTTCCGGAGACGATGTGCTGTTCAACTACCAGGTTGAAAACATCGGCAATCAGGAGTTAAAACCGAAGGGCGAGATCAGGATCTACGACCGCAAGGGTCGGGAGGTCGCATCGATCCCCGTGAACGCCGAGGGAAAAAGCCTTACACCCGAACAAAAGGCGCAGCTGGCCTCGGCGTGGAGCAGTGCGCAGGGGTTCGGAAAGTTCAAGGCGTTTTTGAATATCGATTACGGCAACAACCAGAACGGTACGCTGCAGGACACGGTCTTTTTCTGGATCATTCCGTGGCAGCAGTTGCTTGCGCTTCTGACCGTAAGCATTATCGCGATCATCATCTCGGCGCTGTATTTCCACCGGTGGCTCGAGCACAAACACATGCAACGCTTTGCTTCGATGCACGGCGGTGCCGCAGCGCTCTCTGCACCGCCCGGAATGATCACTCCGGTTAACGCTGCGCCTATTGCGGCGATCATGCCTGCACCTGTTACGGAAGAAAAGGCGGATAAGCCTACAAAGAGCGGATTCTTTTCGCGCTTCCGTTTCTTCAAGAAGAAGGCGTCTCAAGAAGCGGCGGCACCCGTTTCGGTAGCGGCATCGCCGGTTGTGCCCGAACAGCCGACACCGGCACGCGTTCCAGCGCCGGAGCCCGTCCGAGCGCCGATACCCGCGGCTCGTACGAGTGCACAGCGCACACAGGCGACCATCGATCTCACAGCCACCCAGATGACCGCGCCGACTCCGCGCACAGAAGGTCACGTCATCAACCTAAAGAACGGTTCCTGAGTATGGTAAAGCGCTTCATTGCACTATTCGCGTTTGTTGTGATCGCCGGCGCACTGCCGGCATTCGCACAAGAATCGTTGTCGGTCACCGTTACACCGCCGCTGTTTCAGCTCTCGTTGAATCCGGGCGATACCTGGTCCAGTAATGTGAAAGTCGTAAACAATAACTCCTACGATATGGAGTACGCGGCGCAGGTCGTTGATTTTGAAACGCAGGGGGAATCCGGTCAGGCGACCTTTGTACCGTTGATCGAATCGTTCGCGAACGGATCATCGTCGGGGAGTTCACTCGGGTCGTGGATCGAAATATCCAAAGATCCGATCATGATACCTGCGGGGGAAAGCCGCCAGATCGAGTTTACCGTTCATACGCCCGAAAATGCCGACCCCGGAGGGCACTACGCCGCCATCATGGTCGGTCCGTACGAAGGACCGGACAAGATCAAAGGCTCTCACATGAAAGTCTCGAGTCTCGTCACATCACTGCTGTTTGTGCGTATAAAGGGCGAGATCATCGAGAGTGGTCGCATTCGGGAATTTACACCCGAGAAAACGCTCTACCAGCGCCCCGAGGCGAACTTTGCGCTGCGATTTGAGAACACGGGGAACACGCATCTTCGACCGCAGGGTTCGATCACGATCTACAACATGTGGGGTAAAGAACGGGGACAGGTCCTGATAAACGAAAAGAGCACGTTCGGCAACGTATTGCCTCGCTCGATCCGGAAGTTTGAGTTCTCGTGGAATGGCGAGGAGAACTCGTTTGATATCGGTCGCTACAGCGCTGTCGTAACCCTCAACTACGGCGACGACGAAAAGCAAAACACGTCGGCAACGACGTATTTCTGGGTAATTCCGGTTGTGCCGGCCGCGATCACGATCGGCACTATTATAGCGATCGTCCTCCTGATGACCTGGTTCATTCGCCGCTACATTCGCCGCGCGCTCTCTCTTGAGCGGGCGCATCTCGGCATTACCGACCATCCGGATGTTCCCGATCGCCGCATCGCGCCGCGCGAGCCCGTATCGACGTTCCAAGCGCTCGTGCAGCCGATCAAAGAGGGGGTCGTGGATCTGCGATCCATTGGGGCGGCTCCCGCGCAGCGGATGCGCCTCGAGACGCCGGATTACGTCGAACCGATGACTGTCGGCAGCTTCTTCGCGAAATACCGCCTCTTTTTTGTCTTTGTATTGCTCGTTATCGTAATTTCCGGTGGTACGTGGCTCTACTTAGCCAAGGTTTTGGTTCCACAGCGGGATTTCGAGATCCACGAACTTAAATCGACCGCAACGTCGACCGTTGCGACGGAAGGTCGTTAAGACTGTTCTCCACGGGCCGCTTGCGTCGGAACTCAGGTTTTAAGCGGTTATCCCCATCGTTTGGCTTGATATCAGAGGCTTTGTCAATACGATACCGTATACTTTACACAGGCGTGTTTTGTGGGTTCGGTACGTTTCTAGCTGCATTGGTCGAGCAATTGCAGGTGGACGCGTATTTCTCTCTTATCGAACTATAGATACGCCTATTAGTACAAAGCAGTTAAAAAATCGAATTAGTTCACTGTTATATGAACGTATTTGAACAAAGTAAGCAGTCGATGGCCTCCGTCCTGTCGTCTCCGCTCGCGATGATTCTGATCATCTCGACGCTTCTCTGGGCGACAGGAGCACCGATGCTTACCAAGCATGCAGATGCGGCACAGGTCACGCAGATCAGCGATACGCTGTACGATTCCGACCTCGGTGTAGCTTCTAAGCACATCCTTAGATACACCACGGCCTCATCTACACCGGCTGGCGGCACGATCCAGTTCATATTTGATCCGACTACCAGCGCATTCGGAATGGCGGGCCCGACCGCAACGACAACGCAGATTACGGCTATCGGTATGACGGTCGTTACTACGTGCGGTGGTGGTTCAGACGAAGTAACAGTCTCAACGAACTACACGGCCGGTTCAGAAGGATTTACGCTGACTGTCTGCGGTGGCGACTCCGTCCCGGCGGGGGCCAAGGTTATTAACTACGGCGCAACATCGTCTCCGATCATTACGAACCCTGCATCTGCCGGCTCGTATCGAGTGAATATGGTTGGCTCCAACGGAGACGTCGGTGCTACCCGTATTGCAATCATCGACGACGTCGTTGTTACTGCTGCAGTTGATACAACATTCACGTTCACTGTAGCGGGTGTTGCGACATCGACGGTGGTGAATGGCGAAACGACAACGGGCTCAACAACAGCAACGGCCATTAATTACAACTACATTACGCCGGGCTCGGGTGGTGCACAGGTGATGGGTCAGTACCTATCGGTAATCACCAACGCAGCCTACGGATTCTCGGTAACAGTGCGAGAAGATACGAACCTGCTGTCATCGACAGGTGCAGACATTGACCTCTTCAAGGACGGAGCAACGACATCGGTTCCGACTGCATGGACGTCTCCGACGAATACTCTCGGAAGTGAATGGACGTACGGTCACTTCGGCGTAACATCGCAAGATACAACGCTCTCAGCGGGTGACGAATTCGGCTCTTCGCTGTTCGCCGGCAACATCGACACACCGCGACAGGTCTTCTATCACAACGGACCGTCCGACGGTACAACCGACGATATCGGCGACACCTTCGTGGCGTACAAGGTAGAGATCGGTTCGCTGCAGGAAGCAGGTACCGACTACACCAACACGCTCACATACGTGGCAACCCCGGTGTTCTAAACGCAGCAAACAGAGCTCGAAGTTTGCAGACATCCCCGCACTACGCGGGGATGTTGCGTTCATGGCGTGGTACAGTATGGCCATACTCCCTAAGACGGAAAACATGAACGCAACGCTGCGAAATGCCTCCCTTGCTCTTGTGCTTACACTCGCCGTACTTTTGTTCGGTGCAACGCAGACGCTCGCGCAAACTGCGACAGGCGGAGAGGGTGTGCAGATCAAGCCCGCTATCATAGAGGATCGTGCGGAACCGGGCAGTACGTATTCGTTCACGATGCGCGTGACAAATATATCCGGAACTGAAAAGACGTTTTATTTGGCCGCACAAGACATAAAGGGAATTACCGATGAGGGTGTTCCGATTTTTTCCGAAGAGAACGAAGTAACTCCGTACGAACTGAGTAAATGGATTCAGTTGCCGCAGGATAGCGTGGTGATTCCGGCTGACGGCACAGTTACCATACCGTTTACCGTGATTGTTCCGAAAGATGCATCGCCGGGCGCGCACTTTGGCGGCGTATTTTTGCTTGCAACACCGCCGAAGCAGCGTGTGACGGGATCCTCTATCGGTATGAAAGTGGGATCTATTGTGAACCTGCGCATCGCGGGGGACGTGAACGAAGATGCGCAGCTTCGCGAGTTCTCATCGGGGCACATCGTGTATGGTTCTGCCGCGTCGATCGATTTTAATACGCGCATTGCGAATCTCGGCAATGTGCTGCTGCGTCCGCATGGCTTGATCGAGATCACGGACATGCGCGGCGCAAAAGTGGCAGTGGTAAAGATAAACGACAGCGGGGCAGGTGTGTTTCCTGCGAGCGATAAGACATTTGCATCGGTCTGGAATTACGACGGATTTGCTCTTGGGCGGTATCAGGCGGTTGCGAGTGTTGTCTATGGCGAGGATGGACGAAAAACGATTTCGTCTGCGACCAGTTTCTGGGTGCTCCCGCTGAAGCCTATTCTTTCGGTGCTCGGTTCGATCTTCGTGGCGCTCCTGATTCTCTATATGATCGTTCGTTCGTATATCAATCGAAAGATCCGCGAGATGAGCGGCGGCAGAGGCGGGGCGGAGCTCTATGCGCGGCGCAACCGATCCCCGGTACCGCGCCTGCTTATCATCGCGCTCGCACTGCTGTTCCTCGCAATCGTATTCCTCTTGATGTTGTTTGTGATGTTCGCATAAGTCCCGTATGGCGAAGCGAAAAAAACACGCGTATCGCGACGAAAAGGAAATCATCCGGCGAACCGCGATCGTGATCGCTCTTGTGCTGTTCATATATGCGACGTCTATCGCATCGCCGAAAGTGTTGGTGCAGAGTGCCGCATCGATGCTCGGTTCGGCGGAAGTCGGTGTCTCGATGGGTGTTGCACCGAATCCGTATAACACCGCTGCGGCAGAGCTTGCGGCAAAGCAAAGCGAGCTTGATGCGCGAGAGGCACTGATCCGTGCAAACGACGGCGGTTCGCTAGCAGGCACCCGCATGCTCGCCGCAGGCAGCTTTATTGTGAGTATTCTCGTACTGATGCTTGTTGCAATGAACTACTACATGGACTGGCGGCGCGATCGTCGCGTTGCATAAAGAACCGCTGTGCGAATCCGGTGCAGTGTGTAGAACGGATCATGCATAGTGCGGGGTATAATTCATGGAATGAAAGCGCTCCTTCGATGGATCGTTGTTACCGTATGCACCGTTGTTTTGACGACGCTCGGTTTGAATGCGTTCGATAATCGCGACAACCCGCAGAACTCAATGCTCGGCGCTGCGTATACTGCAGTGAAAGGTGAGCCCTCAAAATGTCCGAAAGGCATGGCGTTCATCGGTGCCTCAGGCGGCGGATTTTGTATTGATGCATACGAAAATGCGACGGGAGATTCGTGCGCGGTACCGGACCCTGCAAGCAAATCACAATCGAGCGACAACTTGGCAGTCTCCTCGTGTAAACCGGTCTCCGAAGCAAAGCGCACGCCATGGAGAAACATTTCACGCGACCAGGCGGAGCTTGCGTGCGCGCGGGCAGGGAAGCGCTTGCCGACAGCGCCCGAATGGTACAAAGCCGCACTCGGCACTCCCGACGGCGCCGAACCGACTCCAAACGGATGCAATATCGGTTTACGTGGTGCCGGCACGCTTTCGCAGACGGGTGCGCGGACCGAATGCGTCTCGCCGGCAGGTGCGTTCGACATGGTCGGAAACGCGTGGGAGTGGACTCAGGAAACCGTGACCAACGGTATGCTCGGCGCGACGCAGCTGCCGCCCGAAGGCTACATTAAAGGTATCGACGGCAACGGTATTCCGATTGCGACCGATCACGATGCTCCCGATCCGTCATTCTTTTCGGACTATTTTTGGATGGACCCGACGGACACACGCGGCATCCTTCGCGGCGGTTACTGGAACAGTCAGACGGACGCGGGCCAGTACGCAATCAACATCACGGTACCGCCGTCGTTCTCGGGCGAGGCGGCAGGATTCCGCTGCGTGAAAGATATCTGATATGCGGCGGCTCTTAGCGGTGCTCATGGTTCTCATACCGCTCGCGTGCGCGCAGACCGCGCACGCGGGGTACATGTCGCCGATGTCGGACCTCATCAGCACCTCAAAACCGAGCACCGCCGCCTCACACATTTTTATTTTTAAAGTAACGAACGCCATTCCCGCATCCGGCTCGATTACCATCACGCCCGAAAACGCATTTTCCATCCCGGTCGGGTTTGGCTTTAACGATGTTGATCTTGCAGTATCGAGCGGCGGCCCGTATGCGGAGCGCGATCTTGCAGCGTCGGCAAGCGCCTCGTCGGACGGTGTGTTTGCGGTTTCCGGCGCCTCCGGCTCGATCACGATTACGTTGAATTCGTCGTCGGGGATTGCTGCCGGATCAATGGTGCGCATCGTGCTCGGCACCGCAGCATCCCATCAGACAGCCGGAAGTGCGTCGCCGATTAATCCTGCTTCTGCGGGTTCATACCGTATACGTATTGATACGGCGAACGGTCCGTCGCACATCGACGACGCAAAGGCCATGATCGCGATCGTGCAACCGGTAACGACGGAACTCGTAGTTCCGTATCTGGCACCGATCATCTCGAACGGGTATCCGTCCGGTCAGTTACCCGCAGGGAGTGCACTGGTAGAACTTTCGATTCAGACCGACAAACCGTCGAGGTGTCGTTATTCCACGACGCCCGGCGTCGACTACGACGACATGACCAATACGTTCAGTAATATCGGAAACCTCCTGTTCTATACCGTGGTATCAGGCCATGTCGACGGCGCATCATATGCGTACTATGTGCGCTGCTCTGATTTCGGTAACCTCGTGAATCTTGATGACTACGTGATTTCATTTTCGCTCGCTACAACACCGACCGTTACGTCATCGGACGGCAATACGCCCAGCGGCGGTTCCGCAACCGGCGGTTCGGGCGGATCGGGAGGTTCCGGACCGTTTGCGGGCGGGAGCGCGCTCCTGTTCCTCTCGAACGTAACGCTCTCGGGTAAGGCGCCGCCGGGGACGACAGTAACCGTGCTTCGAGACGGGAAGGCGGCACTCACTATTCCGGCAGGTGCCGACGGATCGTTCTCGGGCAAAGTGACCGGCCTCGAACGAGGAACCTATACCTTTGTTACCTACGCCACGGATAAAGACGGTAACAAGACCGCGCGCTTTTCGTCCACGATCACGTTCGGATCGGGAACAAGCAACTACATTTCAAGCATCATGCTCTCACCCACGGTTTCAGTCGCAAAAACGATTCCCATTGGAGACGACGTACCGGTCTCCGGGCTCGCGATCCCCAACAGTACGGTGAACCTGGTCGTGCGAGATGTGCCGAAAACGGGTGTGGGTACGCCGAGGGAATACACGGCATCGAGCACGGCAGAAGGGACGTGGACCATCACGTTGCCGGCAAAGGGCTTTTCGCGCGGCACGTATGATTTCCGCGCGAAGTCGGTCATGCCGGAATCCTCGAGCGAATATTCAGCTCCATCGTACATGGGATACGGCGAGGATCCGTCGCAAAAAGCCGACACGGGTAACCGGTCCGACATCAATAAAGACGGCAAGGTGAATCTGGTCGACTTTTCGATCCTGCTCACGCACTGGAACGAGGCCGATGATGACGCCGACATCAATCAGGACGGCATCGTGAACCTGTCCGACTTCTCGATATTGCTCTTTAACTGGACGGGGTAGAATAGCCACCATGCCGGGACTTACGCTCATACAACGAATCCCACTGCCGAAAAGCCGTAATGGGCGTATTGCGCTCGCCGCGATCGTGCTCGTGCTGCTTGTGTCGCTCCTGTTCTGGATCCGATACCATCCGCGCGCGGGTGCCGTGTCGTTTGCACCGACGTACGAACTCACGCTCAAGGATTACAGCGGTAACGACGTACGACTGTCGCAGTACAAACGCGAAGTTCTGGTCGTCCACGCATGGGCGACGTGGTGTGTGTATTGTGCGGACGAGCTGAAGAATCTTGCAACGCTCAAGAAAAAGTACGGAGACAATATAGAAATACTTGCTCCCAACCGGGCCGAATCGGTCTACACCGCGAAACCCTTTACGGATGCGCTGGACCTTGGCGAAACAATCACGTTCCTCCTAGATCCCGATGATGTGTTTTATAAATCGATCGGGGGATACGCGATGCCGGAGACACTGTTCATCAACGACCGTGGCGAAGTGTTCTTCCACCAGCGGGGACCGATGAACCTCGTCGAGGTTGAGACAAAGATAGGGGAGCTGATCAACTAGATCAGGTGCGGACTAGTTCGTTTCCGGGGGTTTATTACCGGATTCTTCGCGGAACGCGACGAATTCTTTTTGCAGGGTTTCCAACTGTTCGTCGGAGAGGTCTTCCACGTCGATGAGTTGATCGCGGGCTTCTTTGATCGCCTTGATGAGCTCGTCGAGCTTCAGGTGGATCGCGTGTGCGTCGCGATTCTGTGTGTTCTGAATCAGGAATACCATGAGGAACGTCAGAATGGTCGTGCTCGTGTTGATGACCAATTGCCACGAATCAGAAAAGTGAAAGATCGGCCCCGAGACGCCCCATATAATGACGGCGCACACGGCGATCACGAACGCCCATGGAGAGCCCATGTGCTTACTCGTTTCCTGTGCAATCTTTCTGAATACTGCGTGCATGGCTACCAGTATACCCCGTTCCATAGATAGCAATAGGAGGGAGGTGTATGATTCTGCCAATGACGATCTGGGAGATTTACGACCGCTATACGATCATGCCGAACCTCCGCCTGCACCAGTTGCGGGTGGCTGCGGTTGCGCGCGAGCTTGCGCTTGCGCTCAAGGCGGACGCTGAACAGGTTACGCGGGCGGCGCTCTTGCACGACATGGGGAATATCATGAAATCAGATCTTACGCAGTTCCCGCCTGAGTTTTACGGTACGCAGGGGATTGAATATTGGGAGCAGGTAAAAAAAGAATGCGAAGTAAAATACGGCAAAGATGAGCACGAAGCTACCGCCGCGATTGCGCGCGAGATCGGCATCGGCGAAGACATCGTACACATGCTTGATTCTATGGGTTTTGCAAAGGCCAAATCGATCTTGCACGACGGCTCGCTTGAGCTGCAGATATTGGAATATGCCGATCAGCGCGTGGCGCCATACGGCATTGTGTCGATGGATGAGCGATTGCGCGAAGGCCACGATCGCTACAAGCGCCGGGTGGAAAGTGATTACGGCGAAGACGACCGACTGTTTGAGCACAACCACGGGCTGCTGAAACAACTTGAAGCAAAGCTTTTCGGGGGTCTTGCGATCGCACCGCAGATGTTCACCGAAGAATCGCTCAAGCCCACAATTGAAATGCTGAAGAGTTACGAGATAGTGTAAGTAGGGGAAAACACCTATTCCGGTTCGCACCGCTCACAACGGAATTGCCGTCTGCGCGGCACCGGATGAAATGCGGTCAACCGCATTTCATTTCCCGACCCCTTTCCCGTTCAACCCCGGTCAACGTGCACAAAAATTGCACGCAATTTTTGAGCCGTTGACCGGGATTGAACCGGTGACCTCGTCCTTACCAAGGACGTGCTCTACCAACTGAGCTACAACGGCGCACATAAGGCGTGCGCCGGAATGAACCGGCGAACAACCTGGAGCCACCTCCCGGGCTTGAACCGGGGACCCCGGCTTTACGAAAGCCGTGCTCTACCAACTGAGCTAAGGTGGCGAAACTGCTGGAAACAGAGAGAGAATACGCTATTTGGCATCATATTTCAATCGGCAAAAACCGATGAAGGGGTATACTGCTGCCATGTCGGACAAGGCGACCATCGAGGCGCGCATTGCAGAAATTGAAACGCAGATGGCTGCGCCGGATTTTTGGACGGACAAGGATCGCGCTCAGGAAACACTCAAGGAGTATCAGCAGCTCAAAGCCAAGTTGGAAGGAAAGGGTGCGTACGATAAAAGCGATGCGCTCGTTACGATTGTTTCCGGTGCGGGCGGCGATGATGCCGAAGATTTCTCCCGCATCCTGTACGAAATGTACGGGAAATACGTCGCGTCCAAAGGCTGGACGATGGTGGCGCTTTCATCGAATGCGAACAGTCTTGGCGGCTACCGCAGTATTTCGTTCGAGGTGAACGGGTCGGGTGCATACGGAACACTCAAGCACGAAGCCGGTGTGCACCGATTAGTGCGCATGTCTCCGTTCAACTCAGCAGGTAAACGTCAGACATCGTTCTCACTTGTCGAAGTACTGCCCAAGCTGCCCGAAAATGACGACATCAAGATCCCGGACAACGAGCTTGATATTTCGATCGCGCGCTCCGGCGGACCGGGCGGACAAAATGTGAACAAGCGTGATACGGCAGTTCGCATGACGCACGTGCCGACCGGTCTTTCGGTGCATGTGACAAGCGAGCGAAGCCAGGCTCAGAACCGCGAAAAGGCGATCTCGCTCCTGCGCGGTAAGCTCTTCAAACTCCGCGAAGATCAGCAGCTCGCAGAAGCGCGCGGTCTATCGGTCGCTGCAACGACAAAGATCGAATGGGGGAGCCAGATCCGCTCCTATGTCCTTCATCCGTACCAACTGGTCAAAGATCATCGCACCGACCACGAGCGGCGCGATGTGGAAGCGGTACTCGAAGGCGACATCCAGTCGTTCGTCGACGAGGAAAAGAAGCTCGCAGAAAATTAAGCAACACAGCCCCCGTTTGGACCCTCCGTTCAAACAGGTATAATGATTCGACGTTCGGCACGAGCCGGATCCGATAGTCAGGCTGTTCCGGTCCCGCTGACGGACAATTTACGGGGATGCAAAACTTCATGATCTATTTCGACAAAGTGACCAAAATATATGCGACCGGCACGCCGCCTGCAGTTGCAGACGTAACGCTCGGTATCGAACCGGGTGAGTTCGTTTCTATCGTGGGTCATTCAGGTGCCGGCAAGACCACGCTCCTCAAGATGCTGTTCGCCGAGGTCTTTCCGACCGAAGGCTCCGTATATTTCGGTTCAAAGCCGATCACCGAGCTCTCCGATAAGGAGCTGCTTCGTATGCGACGCAACATCGGGACTATCTTTCAGGATTTCCGCCTTCTGCCGACCAAAAATGTGTACGAAAACATCGCATTTGCCCTCGAGGTTGCCGGAAAAAGTGACGAAGACATCCAGGCGGATGTACCGCACGTACTCGACCTTGTCGGCCTTGCCGACAAGATCTGGTCATTTCCGCACGAACTCTCCGGCGGAGAACAACAGCGCATCGCGATTGCGCGCGCGATCGTGAACCAGCCTGATGTGCTCATTGCAGACGAACCGACGGGCAATCTTGATCCGATCAATGCGCACGATGTCGTCGAGATTCTCAAAAAGATCAACGACCTCGGCACGACCGTGCTCCTGACCACACACAATAAATCGATCGTCGATTCAGTCGGCCGTCGTGTGGTCACCATGGACCAGGGTCGCGTGGTGCGCGATGATAAGCAGGGTAAATACGTCTTGTAACATACACTTACTTTCAATATGTCTCTGTGGCTCAGCATGAAGCGTGTAACGAGGTACGGCATAGCCGGCTTCGTTCGTAACGGGTTCATTTCTCTCGCGGCGATTCTGATCATGACGATCACGCTGTTTGTTGTCGCAGGACTCATGATGTCGGCGGCGGCACTCGATGCAACACTCGCACAGCTCACCAACAAGGTTGATGTGACGGTTTACTTCACACCGAACGCATCGCTCGAGCAGATCACCACGATCCAAAACTCTCTCAAGGCACTGCCGGAGGTCGCGTCGATCAAATATGTCTCCCGTGAAGACGCGCTCGCGGAGTTCAGGGAGCGACACAAGAATGATCAGCTTACACTGCAGGCGCTTGAAGAGCTCGGCGATAATCCCCTCGGGGCATCGCTCGAGATCCGCGCGAAAGAAACGTCGCAGTACGAGGCAATCTCGAAGTATCTTTCCGATCAGGCGGCAAACCAGACAGGCTCATCGGCATTCATCGACAAGATCAACTTCTTCCAGAACAAGGCGGCTATCGACCGTCTGACCAACATCATCCAGACGTCGCAGCGCCTCGGTATCGCAATAACCATCATTCTTGCGGTCTCATCGGTACTGATTGCGTTCAACACGATCCGTCTCGCTATCTATACGGCACGCGACGAGATCGGGGTTATGAACCTCGTGGGAGCGGGACATTGGTATGTGCGCGGTCCGTTTATGGTCGCCGGCATCCTCTACGGCATCGTATCCGCCATCATTGTGCTCATTGTGCTCTACCCGGTCACGATTTGGCTGGGACCGGGGTCCGAAAAGTTTCTGGGCTCGTTCAACGTGTTTACGTACTACACCGATACCTTTGCGACACTGTTTTTGACCCTCATGGGGGCGGGGATCGGTATCGGGGCATTGTCTTCGTACCTGGCAGTACGACGATACCTGAGAATGTAAGCGCCCATCGGGCATTCCGCTTTCCCCACGTGCGTATTTTTATGGGCTCCCGTAGCCTGTGCTAGACTGCGGGACATGCAGCGTGCGCACGCAGGGCATAAGTATATTTTCGTTGTGGGTGGGGTGATGTCCGGAGTCGGAAAGGGAATCACTACAGCCTCGATCGGTAAAATTCTTTCCGCCCGCGGACTCTCAGTCAATCTCGTAAAAATAGACCCGTATTTGAACGTGGACGCGGGTACCATGAACCCGACTGAACACGGCGAAGTGTTCGTACTTGATTCCGGTCTCGAAACGGACCAGGACATGGGTAACTACGAGCGCTTCCTTGGCAGAGACCTCGGTCCCGAGGATTACATGACCTCCGGCATGATCTACAAAGACGTGATCGAGCGCGAACGAAACTTGGGCTACGGCGGCAAATGTGTCGAGGCGGTCCCGCATGTGCGAGACGAGATTATCGCCCGATTTGAAAAGGCTGCCGAACTCGCACAGTCCGACATCACGGTCGTTGAGATCGGCGGCACGATCGGCGACTTTCAGAATGCGCTCTTTATCGATGCGGCGCGCGTTATGCACCTCCGCCACTACGGGGATGTGCTGTTTGCGATGGTGTCGTACATGCCGATCCCGGGCACGATCGGAGAGATGAAGACCAAGCCGACTCAGAACGCCATCCGTCAATTGAACTCATACGGCGTACAGCCGGATATTCTGATCGCGCGCGCCAACGTGCCCATGGACCAGAAGCGCAAGGAAAAACTTTCGATCTCGTGCTCGGTTCCGGCTGCACACATTATTTCGGCACCGGATGTGGATTCAATCTACGACGTGCCGCTTAATTTCGAGGCTGACGGTCTTTCGGATATTATTTTGCGCGAGCTGGATATAGCGCCGAAACAGGATTCGGATCTTTCCGAATGGAAGGACCTCGCGCAGCGCATGCACAACGGTTCGAAGCCGGTAAAGATCGGTATCGTCGGAAAATATTTTGATACGGGCGACTTTGTACTCTCCGACGCATACCTCTCGGTGATCGAAGCGATCAAGTACTCGGCCGCTCACTTGGGTGTAAAGGCGAAGATCGATTGGTTGAATGCAAAGACTTACCAAACCGATCCGTCTAAGGTTTCCGAGCTCGCGGAGTATGACGGCATCATCGTGCCGGGCGGATTCGGCGAAACGGGTATCGAGGGCAAGATCAACGCGATTAAATTCTGCCGCGAGAACAAGGTTCCGTACTTCGGGCTGTGCTACGGCATGCAGCTTATGACCGTCGAATACGCACGCAACGTGGTCGGGCTCAAAGACGCAAACACAACAGAGATCAATCAGTCGACACCGCATCCGATTATCGCCATTCTTCCTGAACAGATCGAGAAGCTTGCACGCAAAGACTACGGCGGGTCGATGCGTCTTGGCGCCTATGACTGCACCATCGAAAAGGGAACCATCGCAGCGGACTCATACGGCGCGCTTTCTATTTCCGAACGACACCGACATCGATACGAAGTGAATCCGGAGTATGTCGACCGACTGACACAGGCGGGTCTCGTATTTTCCGGTCGATCACCGGACGGTCATCTGATGGAGATCGCCGAGCTACCGCGTGACGTGCATCCGTTTATGCTCGGCACCCAGGCGCACCCTGAGCTCAAAGCGCGACCGCTCTCGCCGCACCCTTTGTTCACGTCGTTCCTCCAGGCTGCCATCGACGGTCAGAAATAGCATGTCGGGCCTCAGGCTCGTCTCGGTCAATATTGAGCGGTCACGGCATCTGGACCGCATCATTCCTTTTTTGGGAGTTACCAAGCCCGATGTTCTATGCGTGCAGGAGCTGGAAGAGGGCGACATCAAAGCAATCGAACAGTCGAGCGGATTGCGTGCTGTGTTCTGTCCGTTCGGAATACTCGGACCTCGGGGTGCGCACTCGCACGAGAATATGCCGACCGGGGTCGGTATATTTGCACGCACCCACATCGCATCTCGCGCCGTGTTCTATAAAGGAAGCGAGGAAGGTGCGCGGACGCCCACGAAGCAGTCGTTCACCAATTGCGCGGTGCTCTCGCTTGATTGCGCGCATGAAGGCGATGTCTACCGGATTGCAACGACCCACTTTACGTGGGTGAACGGCGGAGGAGTCAGTGATGAGCAGCGCGAGGACCTTACGCGCATGTTTCCGGTCTTGGAATCACTGCAGGAGTTCGTGCTGACCGGGGACTTCAATGCGCCGCGCGGTCGCGAAATATTTTCTGCCATAGCGGAGCGGTATCACGACAATATTCCGCGCGAATACACGACATCGATCGACGGGGCGCTTCATCGCGCAGGCCCGTTGCCGTATATGGTTGACGGTCTGTTCACGACCCCGCGCTACGAGGCTGCGAACGTGCGCCTCGAGGACGGCGTTTCCGATCACATGGCTGTTGTTGCACGTATCCGTAAGCAATAAAAGGTACTAAGGCTATACTTGCAATATGGAAGCGTTCCGCGAATTTTTCGCGTTTCTTGCCGCGGCACTGTCGGGCATGATCGCGCTCGCAAGCCAGGACATCAGTTTTATTGCACTGCCGCTCCCGCCGCGTGAGCCGGAAGCGCATGTGCTCTTTGTGGGTGACATGATGTTTGACCGCTCGATCCGCGAAGCCATGACGTCCTCGGGCGGTGATTTTGTATTTTCGTGTATCGATCAAAAACTCGCGGAGGCCGACTTTGTCGTCGGCAATCTGGAAGGGCCCATCACACCGAATCCTTCCAAGAGTGTCGGTTCGACCGTGGGGTCACCGGATAACTTCGTATTCACGTTTCCCGAATTCGTTGCGCCCCTGTTGTCGCGTCACAACGTGCGTGCTGTTTCGCTCGGGAATAATCATATCTACAACTTCGGCGAAGAGGGTGTACAGGATACGGTGCGCGCACTCGGGCAGGCACACGTCGGGTACTTCGGAGAACCGGGCGGACAATCGGTATCGAACATCGATCATGGAGCCGTCCGTTTGTCGTTTATCGGGTACAACGAATTTGACGGCGGGTGGTCTCCGGAGACGACCGTGCGCGCGATCAAGGACGCGCGGACTGCCGGACGCATTCCGGTGGTGTTTGCGCACTGGGGCGATGAATACAGTCCGGCGACCGATCGCCAGAAAAAACTTGCGCGACGATTCGTAGATGAGGGCGCAGAACTCGTCATCGGCGCCCACCCGCATGTGATACAGGAGTCGGAACTCTATGCGGGAAAACATATCTATTATTCGCTCGGAAACTTCATCTTTGATCAGTATTGGAACAACGATGTGCGCACGGGTCTCATGGTGACGGTCGCGTTTGACCGCACGGGTGTGCAGGATGTACGCGAAGCGCGCGTGAGCCTCGGTCGCGACCGGCGCACCTGTCCCGAAGGAGAACCGACCGGTGTCTAAAGCGAGCATGAAAGGCGGATTGTCTTTTCACGTCAGAGGGATATGATGGCCCGCATGCAAAAAACCAACAGGATTATCGGCATCGTCGCCGTTATCGTACTTTTGATCGTAGGGGTATTTCTCGCGCTCTACTTCGGGCCGGCCGCGCGCGAATCACGCGGTAATGATCAGGCCGAAGCCGTGCTTATGGAGTTCGGCGCCACCCTGAAGAATGTGTCACTCCTTGCGGACGCTGCCGCGCTTGCACAGGCAATAGATCAGAACTATGCGCCCTACATCACGCCGGAATTGCTCGCGGATTGGAAGGCGAATCCTACACATGTACCGGGCCGACTCACGTCGAGTCCGTGGCCGGAGCGCCTCACGATCGGTACCATTACCGAACAGGGAAGCGGTCGTATCGTTACGGGCGAGGTGATCCTCGTTACAAACGGCGACACTGCAGGCGCAACCGCCGACACCGTCCCGTATGTTGCGCAACTTATTCCGACCGACGGCGGTTGGAAGATCGCCGCCTATCAGGAGGAAAAAGTGCAGACGCTCAAGAACATCCCGACGACGGACGAAGATATCCCGGGTGCCCGCTAATGGATATATCGCTTTTTCAGAGAGCGCGTACTATTGAGGTATGAATACGCTCACGCGGATAGAGCGGGGACTCGCGGTCGTATTTGCGGCACTTTCCGTTTCGGCGATTGTCCTGTTCGGCTTGTCGCTCGTGCCGAACGGTATACCGACAAAGGCGGTCGCGTCGGCGGCAGAATCGGTGGACGAATTGCCGCCCCCGCCGGCTCCCGAACTCAACACCTATATAGAGGTTATCGACGGATGTGGTCCGTACTTTCAGGGTGCGTGCGTGAACATTCGGTCCGGCCCCGGTGCAACCTATGCCGATGTCGGAAATTTGCGCACGGGCATGGTGCTGCGTGTCGGTGAGACGCGGGTCGTAGACGGCGAGACCTGGTATCGCGTTATTTTTGACGAATCGGTCCGGTATCCCGAACGCATATCCAAACAATGGTGGGTGGCGGGCGCCTTTGTTCGCGTGTTCAAACACGAAGGCCCGAATGTGCTGAAGGCGGGAGCAACGGCGACATCTTCTAAGCGAATTGAAGTGGATCGCACATTGCAGATGTTGTACGCATATGACGGCGATACGCTGTTTATGAAGCAGCAGATATCGACAGGGCTCGATGACATGCCGACGCCGCGCGGGTATTTCAAAGTGTTTAGCATGACCCCGTCG
This sequence comes from uncultured Candidatus Saccharibacteria bacterium, assembly GCA_964512835.1. Taxonomy (GTDB): domain Bacteria; phylum Patescibacteriota; class Minisyncoccia; order Phycocordibacterales; family UBA2100; genus UBA10103. Next base: position 177,475 of record CAZELA010000002.1, read on the forward strand.
CGCTACATGCAGGGACCGCTTCCGGGTATTTCTGAACAGTACTACGATCTGCCGGGGGTGCCGTGGGATATATATTTTACGCACGAGGGGGCAGCCATTCACGGCGCATACTGGCATGACAAGTTCGGAGAACAATGGTCGCACGGATGTGTGAATGTGCCGGTCGAAAAGGCTCGCGAGTTGTATGAATGGGCTGAGCTCGGAATGACCGTGTGGGTACACGATTAGTTGTTCACGTCCATACGTTGTAGGGATGTGCATGCTGCCATAGCATGAGCATATAGTCGTTAACTGTTTGTATGGAAATAAAAATTCAGATCGATAGAAAGACCGGACTCGTGCTTCTCGTTGCATTCGTGGCGGGAATGCTCGGCGGTCTTATTGCGTGCTGCCTTATGTTGCGCCATGCGGACATGCGCATGTTCCACGCCGGATTCGACGGGCGCGGCGTGCGCACGATGCGTGTCGAGTCCTACGGGACACCGGGGCAGAATGTGATCTATACATCGGATAGTTCTGTCCCTGCGGGTGGCTCTATCCAGGTCGCGGGCTCTCCGGACACTCAATAAGTTGGCGCCACACCTTCACGGACAAAGGCCGCAAAAAGCGGCCTTTGTTTTTTATGCTTTGGGACAAGGACCGTTCGCGCGGCAAGTTAGTACTGGGGGACTTGGACTTCCTCACCCCAAAGCGTCGCCGTCGCGCTCATTCACGCTTTGGGACAAGGACCGCTCGCTCAGCTCGCTTTTGGAAACCCACGGTTTCCAACGGCCGAGTACGGCCTGCCTTCCTCCACGGGAAACTACCGTTTCCCGACCCCTTCACGTCCAAGTCCCTTAGGACTCGTTCGCTTCGCTCACTCGTGCTGCGGGACTTGGACTCGAACCAAGATACACTGCTCCAGAGGCAGTAGTCCTACCATTAGACGATCCCGCAATGCGCGTAACAATACTAAAAAAGGCGCGTAGATTCAATGCCTGAGCACGGGACGGCAAAAGCGCGGGTTCCGAAGCGATGTGCGCGGTTTCGCTTGCGAAATGCGCAAAATCTGCGAACGTTAGAGGCATGACAGCATCGAACAGGGTAGTAATGATCATTCTGCTCATCGCCGTATTCGGAGCGGGCTATGGCACGGCGTCACTCCGCGCAGACGAGATGCCGGCGACAGCGACCATGGAACACACGATGGATTCCATGACTGCCTCGCTCGACGGAAAGACCGGCGATGATTTCGACAAAGCCTTTCTTTCCGAAATGATCACGCATCACGAGGGCGCTGTTGAAATGGCCGAGGCCGCCAAGGACGATGCGAAGCACGACGAGATCAAACAAATGGCGAATGCCATCATAGAAGCACAGACAAAAGAGATCGCTCAGATGCATCGGTGGATGACCGAGTGGTACGGCACTCACTAACGAAAGAGAAAGACCCGGGGCACACCCCGGGTCTCGTTGTCTGCGGTGCGTTACAGCACCTGGATCGTCGCGCGGCGTCCGTTACGCATGACCGCGTTGAACAGGAACTCAGCATTCGTCGGGTGCAATCGCACGCAGCCGTGCGATGCGGGTCGCCCGAGTTTGCCGGTCTCGGTGGTCCCGTGAAATGCCACGTCCCCGTTGAAGAAGATTGAGTGCGGCATGGGCGCGTCGTCGTAGATGCTCGAGTAGTGGTCGGCGTCCATCGACTGCACGCCGAAGGTGCCCGGCGGCGTCCAGTGGGCCTTGAGCCCGGTCGACGTCTTCCACACGTGGACGGTGCCGTTGATGGTGGCCGTGACCCGCTGCGTCGTGCGGTCGACGACCACGTGCACGTCAGCCTGCGCGGCTGACACGAGGCCGAGAAAAAAGAACAGAGCAATAACAAATCGCATTTCCTAACCCTTCCTATGATGCTGGCACGAACCTGTCGTGCCCTTATGAATTATCCCAGATGCGCGTACGTGTCAAACGACACGCATGTTCATACTGTCTTGCGTCGCTCTGCTATACTTTTGCCATGAAAAAAATTACGCAGTCGGTCATTATCAATGCTCCCCGCGAACACGTGTTTCGCGTCATGCTCGACGACGCTACGTATCGCGAATGGACGCTTCCGTTCAACCCGAAAGGCGGGTGGGCAGAAGGTGACTGGAGCGAAGGAAGTACCATGAAATTCCTCGGCCCTGATCCTGCGAGTGAGTCGGGAGAAATCGGCGGTATGTACGCGCGCGTTGCGAAAAATACACCGAATGAGTTCTTGTCTATCGAACATATCGGTATGATCAACAGTGCCGGCGAGATCGACACCGAAAGCGAAATGGTAAAACAGTGGACGCCCGCCTTCGAGAATTACACATTCAAAGACGTTGATGGCGGCACGGAAGTGCGGGTTGATATGGATATCGCCGACCAATACGAATCAATGTTTGCGGAGATGTGGCCGCAGGCACTCGCAAAGCTGAAAGAGATCAGCGAGCGATAGGATCCCGGGATCTTCCCGACTCCTCGCCTCCGATACCAAAAAACTCCCCGGTCGGGGAGTTTTTTGTTCATATCACTTCGTTCGATCCAAGAATGAAGCCTATTGCGTGGTGTAATCGGTCGTCGAATAGACCGTGTCTCCGGAAACCGCGATACCGACGCCCGCGTATGTGAACGAGCCGAGTATATTCGCGCGATGGCCGGGTGAATTCATCCAGTCGTTCACGATCTTCCGAGCGGTATCCGCTGCAGAGAGTTTGTATCCCGACATCCAGTGAATGTTCTCACCGTAGCTCTTCCATACGTAGCCGCCGTTCGTGAGCCGACAACCGGGATTACAGCCGGATAGATTCGTGTGTTCGAAATAGTTCTTTGCGAGCATGTCGGCGCTGTGAGCGCGCGCGATAGTGGCGACACGGCTATCCGCAGTAAGGGGCGCGAGGCCGTTCTGTGCGCGTGCGGCATTCGTCTCTGTAAGCACGTATTGCTCGACCTGCGTCGCAAAGTCCGCGTTCTGTACCGGCACAGCCTGCACCGGTGCAGTCGTCACCGTTGTGGTAACGGGATTCGGTGCGGATTTCACGGGTGCAACCGTCGGCACGGCATAGGTGCGCGGCGCATGCTGTTCGGTACGCGCGGTACGCGCGCTCTGTGCCTGAGAGAGCATAAGCTGAGCCCGCTTGAGTTCAAGAATAAGATAGATGAGCTGATCCATAGTGTTGAAGTTACTGTAATGTCGACATAAGAACGGAGTCTATTTGATTACGCTACTAATCCTCCTTCGACTCTCACATGTAAGACGCATGAAGTGAACTTGTTTTACGATGAAGTTGATACTGTAGTACTGATTTCATGAGTGCGTTCATGTATGCTCAGTGGACTGTCGCGGATATGCTCACTTTTTTCGCCGTTGTGTTCATGATGATACTGCTCGTTTTGTTCGAGCGATCGACTGCATCGCGTGCGATACGCAAAGATCCGAACGATCATTTCGACGGTCGGCGATTCTTTAATCCCGACATGCCGCCGCGACGAGACGAGGGCCCGGAAAACCGCTCGGTATGGGTGTGGCTCTTTACCCGTTCACGCGGTGTGTGGACTACGACGACAGTCTCGCAGTCAAAACCGCCGGAGCGGGTACACGACGGCATACTCGTAACGTTCGTTAATCATGCAACTGTCTTGGTACAGGTCGGCGGCGTAAATATCATTACCGATCCCGTGTGGGCATACCGTGCGAGCCCGCTGCCGCTTCTGGGGCCGGCGCGGTACGCCGATCCCGGGATTCGCTTCGAGGACCTGCCGCCGATCGATATCGTGCTGCTCTCGCACAATCATTACGACCACATGGATCTCGCAACGCTCCGCCGCATACAGCATGCATGGAAACCGGCGCTATGTACCGGGCTCGGCAATGCCGCATACCTCGCCCGGAAAGGGATTCCGGGTGCGCGCGACATGGATTGGAACGATACGGTGGATGTGCACGGCATCACAATCACAGCGGTTCAGGCGCAGCACTTTTCGGCGCGCTCCGTGACTGATCGAAACTACACACTCTGGTGCGGATTCGTGCTTGAAACCAAGGCGGGACGGATCTATTTTGCAGGGGATACGGGGCACGGTCCTTTTATTGAACGCATACGCGCCCGCTTCGGACGCTTCGACCTCGGCCTCATTCCGATCGGCGCATACAATCCGGCCTGGATGATGCGACCGGTACACACGGACCCGGACGAAGCGCTTGCCATGCACGATGCGCTCAATATAGAGACATCCGTCGGAATTCATCACGGCACGTTTCGGCTTACCGATGAACCGCAGCATGAGCCGCGAGAACGTATCGAGCGGGATAGGGGTAGTCGGGATTTTCGTGTGCTTTCAAACGGCGGCACTGTACTTATAAAAGCGACCATATCCTAAATTCATAGTTTTCGTGGTAGGGTATTCGCTTATGACTCGGGACAAGATCGCCATACTCGGCGGCATCATGCTCGGCATGTTGCTCGCAGCCCTCGATCAGACGATCGTCGCAACGGCGATGCCGCGCATCGTGCAGGAATTCAACGCGCTCTCGCACTTGTCGTGGGTGTTTACCGCGTACATGCTCGCGTCTGCTATTACGGTGCCGATCTACGGCAAGCTCTCGGATATTTTCGGACGACGCGGACTCTATATATTGGGCATCATCATATTCCTGATCGGCTCGATACTCTCCGGGGCGGCACAATCGATGCTGCAGCTCATTATCTTCCGTGGTGTACAGGGAATCGGCGGCGGCGCCATTATGGTGAATTCGTTCGCGGTCATTGCCGATGTGTTTCCGCCGCGCGAACGCGCGAAGTGGCAGGGGCTCTTGGGTGCAATGTTCGGTGTCGCGTCCGTAGCAGGGCCGCTTCTCGGAGGATTCATCACCGATAACTTCTCGTGGCGTTGGATCTTCTATATCAATATTCCGCTCGGACTCCTTGCGATTGCGGTTTTGTGGTACGGACTGCCGAAAATCATGCACGAAGTAAAAGACCGCACCATCGACTATTGGGGAGCAATCTGGATGACTTCGACCTTGTTTCCGCTCCTGCTTGCACTCGTATGGGGCGGCAGCGAATATGCGTGGAATTCCGCAGAGATCATTGCGCTCTTGGGATGGTCGCTCGGTTCACTCCTTATATTTATTTCGCAGGAGCTTCGTTCGTCGAACCCGATTCTTTCGATGTCGCTGTTTGCGAACAGTATCTTTACCGTATCGGTCATCACGGTGTTCATTACGGCGATGGGTATGTTCGGAGCCATTCTCTATATTCCGATCTTTGCGCAGGGTGTGATAGGTACCAGCGGCACCGGTTCCGGTCTTGCGCTTACACCGCTCATGCTCGGCATTGTCTTTGCGTCGACCATTACCGGGCAGATGGTTTCGCGATCGGGTCGGTATAAATGGAATGCGGTTTTAGGCTGCACGCTTATTGTGATCGGCATGGTCTCGTTCGTAACGATCACCACCGAGACATCATCGCTCATGCTTGCGCTCCGCATGATCGTGCTCGGCGTCGGCCTGGGATGTACGTTCCCGGTATTCAACATTGCCGTGCAGAATGCGTTCGAGACGTATCGTGTGGGCGAGGTTACCGCGAGCGTGCAGCTGGCGCGTAATATCGGAGGCACAGTCGGCACCGCTATCTTGGGCGGTGTGATGAACGCGCAGCTCACCAAAAATCTGTCGTCGCTGTCGACCGATCCGTTCGTGCGGGCCATGCGAGAGGTCGCTCCGCAGAGTCCGATCGCAACCATCGATTCGAATTCCGTGCAGTCCGTCCTGAACCCTGATGTGCAGGCGACGATTCGTGCATCACTCGAACATGCGCCGGGCGCGCAGGCGCTCATGCCGATGTTCAATACGTTCGTCGAGACCATCAAGGTGGCGTTCACTAATTCCGTTGTGCATGTATTTGTTGTTGCCTCGGTCCTCATGGCGATCGGATGGATCGTTGTCTTGTTCCTGCGCGAGATCCCGCTGCGCTCACACGCAAAGGAAAGCCCGCTCGAGAAGGCGGGCAGGGAGCTGGAAGAGGAGTTCGGCAGCGACGCGCCGTCGAGCTTTGCTCACTAGCGCGGGTTCCCGGTCTGCTTCAATCCCTCGCGGCAAGGAGGGTCGTACGGTGAGTGCAATACGCCCGAAAAGGGCGAAAAAGCGGCACCCGGGGTGTCCTTGCATACGGCCCCGCTTTCAGGCATAGTGGCCGCATTAGCCCAGAAATTGGGGGATAGGTCAATATTTCATATACTCGTTATGAATAAGGTATTTGCATCGATCGCTGTTCTCGCCGCACTGATGACGGCAGGAACCGCATCCGCGCAGTCGTATCCGTACACCTACGGAACCGGCTCGTATTATCAGCCGACAACGGTGACGTTCCCGTCATTGAATTGCGTGGTTTTGACCCGCGATCTTTCGTACGGTTCGCGCGGTACCGATGTCCGCTCACTGCAGAGCTTCCTTGTCTCGCAGAACTATCCGGGCGGCGGATCATGGATGATCACCGGTTACTTCGGTCCGGCGACCCGCGCTGCCGTGCAGACATTCCAGTCATCGCACAATCTCTATCCGAGCGGTGTGGTGGATGCAAACACACGCGGCGCGATTATGCAGACGTGCGGCTACTCAACGCCGACGTACCCCACGTACCCGACCTATCCGACATACCCCACGTACCCGTCGACACCGACATACTGCACGCTGCAATACCCGAACTACAATTGTCCGACGAACAACGTCTCGATCTCGTATCTTTCTCCGTCGCAGGGCGCAATCGGTACGCTTGTAACCGTGACCGGCACCGGCTTCAGCTACACGGGTAACTCGGTCCGATTCGGCAACGGCATCATCTCGAACGTCAGCTCGTACAACGGTACGTCGCTTACGTTCACCGTTCCGTCGTATCTCTCCGGCTACGGCTCACAGGTCGTCACCAACGGTACGTACAATGTGAGCGTAACGAACGCGGCAGGTGTTCAGAGCAATGCACTCACGTTCACGGTGAACGGATACGGAACGCAGGCTCCGTCTGTCACGAGCCTCACGGGCCCGACGTCGCTCATGAACAACACGAACGGCACGTGGACGCTCGTCATCAATAACCCGTCGGCAAATTATGTAACGACATCGGTGAACTGGGGTGACAGCGGCTACGGTTATGTGAACGCGGCTGCTCCGCAGACCACGTATCAGCAGGGACAGAGCACGCAGACGTTCACGCACGCGTACACCTACGCCGGTACCTACACGGTTACGTTCACGGTCTCCGGCCAGAACGGGCAGAGCAACACATCGAGCGCAACCGTAACGGTGAGCGCAAACGGCAGCGGTACGCAGACACTCACGGTGACTCCGCAGTACGGCAATGCACCGTTGTATTCGACGTTCACGATGTACTTCCCGGGTTGCAACGGCGGTAACTACTACCTCTACTACGGCGACGGAACATCCGACTTCGTAGCGGTGCCGGCTGACCTGTGCAATTCCACCGCGACGCGCTACCACACGTATACGACCAACGGCTCGTTCACGGCGTCGCTGCGAAATTCCAATCAGTCCACTACGTACGCAACGACGATCGTTACGGTCGGTAACGGCGGATCATCGAACACGCTCACGGCAACGCCGTCGTACGGAACGAAGCCGCTCACGGTCATGTTCTCGGGCAATCCGGGCGGAGTCGCATACTCGGGCGGTGTAGTGATCGTCTTCGGTGACGGTTCTGCCGGCACGTTCTGCACCCCGAACGAAAGCTGCAATCAGCGCACGACCTCGCACATCTACACGAACGCGGGCACGTACTACGCGACCCTTCAGGGAAGCAACTACGGCTCGACTCAAAACTTGGGATCGGCAACGATCACAGTCAATAACTAACCCACTCCGGTGGACCACACACAAGGCGCGTCTCTGACGCGCCTTTTGTGCATGGCTCCACGGATGATGCATACTATTGCTATGAATATGCGCGCGGTATACCGGTCCGTCACGATCGCTGCACTGCTGCTCTTGCTGGTTGTGATGTTGGTGCCACTCGGCATGCGCACCGCCGTTCGCGCAGCCGTGTTTGATATTCCCGAGGACGTGCCGCAAACCCGTGCGGCACTCGTGCTCGGCGCGTCGGTCGTACGGGGAAAACCCTCGCCGGTGTTGGAAGAGCGGGCGCATACGGCTGTCGCGCTGTACATGATGGGGAAAGTCTCGAAGATTCTTGTTACGGGAGATAACGGCGCACTCACGCACGACGAGGTTACGCCGGTACGCAAATACCTGACCGATGCGGGCGTGCGGGACGAGGACATCTTTTTGGATCATGCCGGGTTCGACACCTACAGCAGCATGTATCGCGCACGCGATGTATTTCAGGCGGACTCGATCACGATCGTTACGCAGGACTTTCACATCCCGCGCGCGGTTTTCGTTGCGCGGCGCCTCGGCATACAGGCGTACGGTGTCGTGCCTGTGCGCGGGCAGGGAAATATATACGACTACATTCGGGAGATCCCGGCATCGGTAAAGGCGCTCTACGACCTGGCTACGCGGCGGGCACCCAAGTACTTAGGAGAGGCGATTCCGCTCTCCGGTGACGGCAAGACCACATGGTATTAGCGGTGCACCGGACGGAAAAACGGTGTGGTACACTCGGCATCTATGCAATTCAAGATCAAACATAAAACATCAAAATTTCAGGCCATGCAGCGCATCAAGCAGATGCTGGTGGATCAGCGAAAGGCCATTGAGCAGAACGCAACCGATGTAAAAACCGAGTGGAAAGACAACGTGCTCGACTTTGCCTTCACCGCACAAGGCACCCACATTAAGGGGACGCTCACGGTGACCGATACCGAGTTCGACGTGTATGCAAAGCTCCCGTTGATGTACCGACTCTTCGAGGGTCAGATCGAAAAGATGATCAAGGGTGAGATGGAAAAAATAGGAATGTAGTATGTCGCAAAAAACCGTACTCTTCGACTTTGACGGTGTGATTGCAGACTCGTTCGTCGCCGCGCAACAAACGGCGCAGGCGCTCTGCAAACACAACGACGACGAAGCGTATCGGAAGCACTTCGAGGGTAATGCGTGGGACTCGTTCATGTCGCACCAGAAAGACGACCACGACGGCTGTGATCACGGGATCGACTGGTGGGCGAAGTTCATGTCGTTGTTTTCCAACGAGAACGGATTGTTCGACGGTATGGAGGCAACGGTACGGCATCTTGCCGCAGAGCACCGGCTGGTGATCATCTCGTCGTCGGTCGACAAGGTGATCACACCGTTTCTGAGCATGCACGGACTGCGCGATTGCTTTGCGGATGTGCTCGACGCGGATGTAAGTCGCAGCAAAAGCGAGAAGATCGCCATGGTGTTCGAAAAGTACCAAACGAAGGCCGATGAGTGCGTTATGATCACGGATTCCAAAGGCGACATCAACGAAGCGCGCGAACAGGGCGTGGATAGCGTCGCGGTCACGTGGGGGTACAACAATTACGATGTATTGCTCTCGGGAAACCCGTGGCGCATCGTGCGTTTGCCCGATGAGATACCGAACGCTGTGACGGAATATTTCCGCGGTAAGCACTAACTTCATCAAAAACACAGCTACGAGCTGCTTCGATGCATGTACGCCCCGGCTGTCGCTCGAGGGCGATTATTTTATGCGGCGAAAGAATTGGTATACTCAGTCGTCTATGAAAGGTACTCGCATGCACTCAATAACCCCTATGAAAAAAATAGTAACCACGATCGCACTTCTTGCGGCATGTGCGCTGCCGGTCTCCGCATCTGCCGCATCGTGCCCGACCATCACCTCCGACCTGAAGTCCGGCTCAAAAGGTGCACAGGTGACCGCGCTGCAGGTGTTTCTTAAATCGCAGGGGTACTTTAAGGCGACAAGTGTTCCGAATTACGGCGCAGCCACGCAGGCTGCCGTTAAGGCGTTTCAGAAGGCCAACAAAATTTCTCAGACGGGAACCGTCGGTCCGCTTACGCGAGCCAAGATCAAGTCGCTCTGTAGTGCCGCCTCGTCGTCATCCGGTAGCGTGTCATCGACCGTTGATCCGACGGGGATCACACCTACAGATGCGCCGACCCAGTTCGAGGTTACGGGATGGATTCCGTATTGGCGGCAAGCAACGGGCACCGCAGATACACTCGCGAATCTGAATAAGCTCACCGAGGTGAATCCGTTTGTATACACCCTGAAATCCGACGGGACACTTATGGACAACGGTCCGCTCGACGGCGAACCGTGGGCGTCGTTTGACGCGATTGCAAAAGCGCAGGGTGTCCGCGTGATTCCCACCATCATGACGAGCAATGCAGCGCTCGTGCATCAGCTACTCTCCAACGATGACTCACGACGCAAGCTCGAAGACGACATTGCCGCCATTGCAACGCAAAAAGGGTTTGACGGCGTCGACATCGACTTTGAAGGCAAGAGCTCGAACACCAAGGATTACTTCTCGACCTTTCTCAAGGGCCTGAAGCAGCGTCTCGGTTCGAAGTGGCTCATGTGCACCATCGAAACGCGTATCCCGAACGAAGACAAATACTACGGTACCGAAATTCCGGCGGACGCAGGCGTGTTTGCCAACGATCTCAAGGCGATCGGCACCTATTGTGACCGAGTACGTCTTATGACGTATGACCAACAGGGAATCGATCTCAAACTCCAGGCAGATGCCGGTACGCGCCTCTATGCCGCCAACGGCGACCCTGCGTGGATCGAAAAGGTGGTGAACCTCATGTCGAAAGATATTCCGAAGTCCAAGATTCTGATCGGTGTACCGACCTACGGATACGAATATTCGGTCACGACCTACGAAGGCGGTCAGCATCTCTACGACATTCTCTGGACGTTCAACCCCGGCTACGCCGCGCCGCAAAAGGGCATCAGCCAGCAGTCGCTTGCCGAAAAGTACGGCATTACGCCGGAGCGGCAGTATTGGGGTGAGCTCGGGTTTACGTATGTGCCGGTGAGCGACAACGCGACCAGCTCGCTCATCTCCGCAAACAGCGGCAGCGGTATTCCTGCGCTCGCAGCGTCTGCGGCAGCCGCTACGTACGCGAATACCTACAAATCACACTTGTCGTATCGATACGTAGTGTGGCCGGACGAAGTATCGACACTCCAAAAAGTGGAACTTGCAAAGCGACTCGGCGTTCGCGGTATCTCGATATTCAAGCTCGACGGCGGACAGGATCCCGATATCTGGAATGTCCTCACGGGCATCAAAAAGTAGGCCGGGACATATCCACAGGTTTCTGAAAGGGTGATACCATGCCGCGTATGGACGAACACACACATTCGACTCCCGACCCGGTCACAACTGCGGCGGTGGTCGCCAAAAAAGATTATTCGGCATTGTATATTCCCGGCGCGATTGTGATCGCGGGTGCAATTATCGGTCTGTCGCTTGTTGTTGCCCTCAAGGGTACCGGCGGCACAGCTGCCGCAAACGGCAAGCAGCCGACCGTAAAAGTTGATGTAAAAGACATTCCGGTGTCAGACACCGACCCGTACATCGGGGATAAGAATGCGCCGGTCACACTGATTGCATGGGAAGACTACCAGTGCCCGTTCTGCAAAGCGGTTGAAGTCGGTCACGAACAGATCCCGACGAAGCCTGCGATGCCGGACATCATCAAAGAGTACGTAGATACCGGGAAAGTCCGCATCGTGTTCAAGGATTTCGCATTCTTGGGCGATGACTCGCGCATCGCGGCGATGTACGAACACGCAATCTGGAAACTCTACCCGAACCGCTTTTATGACTGGCGCATGGAAATGTTCAAGGCGCAGGACGAAGAAGGGGACGCAGGATTCGGCGACGAAGCAAGCATTCTTGCACTCATCAAGAAAATGGGCGGCATGGATGCGAACAAGTTGAAAGCCGATGTGACTGCGAATGTGACCGAATACGCGAAGCTCGCAGATGACGACAAGGCAGAGGCCGCGGCCATAGGCATCGGCGGTACGCCGGGCTTTGTGACCGGGAAGACGTTGATACCGGGGGCGGTAGGAATTGAAGAGTTCCGCAAGGCCTTCGACGAACAGCTCTAGGCTCGCAGATAGACCCCACCTGCTTCGTTGCTTAGAAAAAGCCCGACCCTCACCGTACGTCTAGTACGGCTCAGGATCGGGCTTTTTTCGCGCCTCGCATTTGGGGCCTCCTGCGAGCCTAGAGATTGGGGCAGGGCCGGATATGGGGTGGCGCAGCGCACTTGCGTTGGTATGATAATTGTGTTATGGTCTTGCCGGCACAAAGGGAAGTGCTGTTTGCAAACATCACTGGGAGCATAGAGATGACGGAGAGTAATTTGGGTGGTCTCCATTCGCATGATCGCGACAACGGCGCCGGTCTTCCGGATTCGTTCTCGAGCGGGCGTCGCGGGCCGGGTAACGGCACCGACGATATCCTCGGCCAGATCTTCGAGTCGATCCTGAAGGGGCCGCCGCGCCTTGGCCATCCGGCCAATCCGCGCAGGTCGGGCCTGTACAGTCTGTCTGACGATCTCGACGATGTCTTCGGCGACCGCCCGTTCGGCAGCCGGTCCGGCAATCCGCTGGATCTGCTCGGCGAGATCTTCGGCGACGACGACCTCGACGAACTGTTCGGCAAGGGCCAGGTCACCGTGACGGCGATCGGACCCGATGGTGCGCATGTGCTGCACCGCGGCGAAGCCTCGATCAGCGACATCCGTCGCTTGCAGGCCGGCGAAGATTCGCTCGGCCTCCGGCAGATGCTGCAGAACATGATCGACAATCCGCCGAGCCGCAACCAGCGCAAGCTGTCGCTGTTGTCGATGCTCGACGAGGGCATGCCGCTCACGATGAAGCTCTACTCGTACGCCGGCCACGCCGGCGCCGAGGTCGCGCGGTTCCTCCGGGATCCCGATGCGAACAAGGACTTCGCGTTCGTGCAGCACCTCGCCGGCGTCCTCGCGAAGGCGAAGACCGACGACAAGGAGGCCTTCGCCAACATCAAGAAGCGTCTCAAGGAGTACTCGATCGACCTCGACGGCCTGATCGCCAAGATCCAGGCGTTCGTCGACAAGCCGTCGGTGAACACGGCCAAGTCGGTCCAGATGCGTCTGGCCACGGCGGCGCCGGTCGCGCTCGCGCTGCTCGACGACGTCTCCGACGATCTGAAGGAGACGCGTCAGAGCTTCGAGGAGAAGCTGCGGCGCACTGCCAAGATCTGATCTTTGCCGCCTTTCAGCGGTTACCACACGGCGCGGGGTCATACCCGCGCCGTTGTCTTTTGCCTTGAAAGTATCCGATTTTCACTGTATATTGCTCCTAACGGGTTGCCCCAGTCGGGGCCTTTCTTTTGTAAGGGGAGCCGGTTTATATCAATCTTTTTCATTATGGAGATCAGGAATATCGCGATCATCGCACACGTCGACCACGGCAAGACCACGCTCACCGATGCGCTTTTGGCGCAGGCGGGTGTCGGTGGCGCATCGATGGACTCAAACGCGCTTGAACAGGAGCGCGGCATCACTATTTATTCCAAGAATGCCGCTATTCAGTACAAGGGCACGAAGATCAACATCGTTGACACACCCGGTCACGCCGACTTCGGTTCCGAAGTGGAACGCGTACTCCGCTCGATCGACTCTGTATTGCTCATCGTCGACGCCCAGGAAGGCCCGATGCCGCAGACGCGATTCGTACTCAAAAAGTCGCTCGAGCTCGGTCTTAAGCCGATCGTTGTCATCAACAAGATCGACAAGCCGGCGGCAGATGTGGCGCGCAGCGCAGATCAGGTGCTGGAATTGTTCCTTGAGCTCGGTGCCAACGACGAACAGTCGGATTTCCCGGTGGTATACGCTATCGGTAAGCAGGGTATCGCAAAGCTCAAGATGGAAGACGAGTCGTCTGACCTTTCTCCGCTTCTCGACACGATTTTGAAACACGTAAAGCCGGTGGATCCGTCGCTCGCTGCAAAGCCCGCGCGACTCCAGCCGTTCAATCTCGGCTACGACAACTTCCTTGGCCGACTTGCGATCGCGCGTGTGTACGAGGGAACCCTCAAGACCGGCGACACGGTGTATGTAAAAAAGCCGACCGGCGAAACACGCCCGGGCAAGATCACGAAGATGCACACCTTCAACGGTTTGCAGAAAGTCGAAGCAACCGAAGTGGCTGCAGGCGACATCGTGCTCATCGCAGGGCTCTCCGACATTTTCATCGGTGAGACCATCACCAATGATCAGAATGTGGAACCGCTTCCGGCGATCGCGATTGATGAACCGACGATCACACTCAACTTCCTCGTGAACAACTCACCGTTTGCAGGACGCGAAGGTAAGTTTGTAACGACCCGCCAGATCCGCGACCGACTCGAGCGCGAGCTCGAGATCAACGTCGGTCTGCGCGTGGACTTCTCGGGCGGTGACACGTTCAAGGTCTCCGGCCGTGGTGAACTCCATATCTCAATCTTGCTCGAAAACATGCGACGCGAAGGCTACGAAATGCAGGTCTCGCAGCCGCAGGTCATCGTTCGCGAAGAGAACGGACAGAAACTCGAACCGTTCGAGGAAGTGGTGATCGACACGCCGTCTACCTACCAGGGCGCGATCATCGAACGCCTCGGTACGCGAAAGTTCGTCATGAAGGACCTCAAAGTACACGGCGACTCTGTGCGACTTATATTTGAGGGCCCGACCCGAGGTCTCTTGGGTTACAAGAACCAGTTCGTGCTCGACACGAAGGGCGAGGGCATTCTTTCGTCGCGCGTCGTCGGCTTCCAGCCGTACGCAGGCGAGATCGTAAAGCGCCAGGTGGGATCGATGATCTCGATGGCGAGCGGCAAGTCGCTCGGCTTCTCGCTCTGGAATCTGCAGGATCGCGGCGTACTCTACATCGGTCCGGCAACGGAAGTGTACGAGGGTCAGGTGATCGGCAACACATCTAAGGGCGAAGAAATGATGGTGAATCCGACCAAGGGCAAGCAGCTCACCAACATGCGCTCCAAGTCTGCCGACGAAGCACTCAACCTTGTGCCGCCGTTCATTCTGTCGATCGAACGAGCGCTCGAAGTTATGGCAGAAGACGAGTATCTCGAAATCACCCCGACTTCGGTCCGTTTGCGAAAGCAGTTCCTCACGGAAAACGATCGCATTAAGTCGCGACGATAGAACCGAACGATTCAACTCAAAAGCAAAAGGCTCCGAGATTCTCGGAGCCTTTTCTTGTTGTGCCGAAGGCGATCAGAGCTTCGCAAGCTCGGGCAGGATCGCGATCTCGCGCCGGATGTTCGATTTGGCGCGTTCGGTGTACAGGCCGCGGAAGTGTGGCGTGTAGTACAGCGACTCGCGATCGGCGAATCCGCCGAGGATCTCGCCGCGCTTTTGCACATACACGTCCTGCGGAACATGTGCGTATTCCTTGCGGATGCCGCGGGAATTCGCACACATCACGTTCCAGTCCGGCGTGCCGAGGCTCGCAAGGTCGATGTCGCACATCAGTTGCTGATCGGGGTCGATCACGCCGCCGGCGTGGATCGTGGCCATGATGATGCCGGAGACGCGGGCAACGAAGTGCGGTGATTCACCGAACAACAACATTTCGTTGGTCGCGAACCGCATGCTTTTTTCCTCGTTGTCGGCGCGTTTGGGATCGTAGATGACATCGTGCCACCAGATCGCCGCCTCGAGGGCGAACCGATGTCGCGAGAGACCCTGTACGGTGTCGAACACATCGAGGCAGAACTTGATGTGCTCGATGTTGTGATACCCGCGCTCGGGATCGCTGTAGAGCAGCCACAGCCGCTCGAACGCCGCATCGATGTCGGGTGTTCGCGGGGTGCCGCGGTCGTCCCACAGCTTCCGCCAACGTGCGAGCAGCTCGCTGCGCAGTGCCTTGGTCATGGTCGGTTTCCTTCCGTTCCTTCTTACATATCGCTGGCAGCACAATGCTGCGCGCGGGCGCAGATGTCAAATTTGGTATACTACCGTTATGAACAAACCAATGCCCGAGAACGAGGAGCAGATCAAGGAGATGCTAACGCCCGAGGAGTACGCGATCTTGCGCGAAAAGGGAACGGAGGCACCGTTTAGCAGCGAATTCGTGCACGAAAAGGCAGACGGCACCTACGGGTGCAAAGTGTGCGGAAATCCCTTGTTTGATTCGAGTGCCAAATTTGACTCCGGCACGGGTTGGCCGAGCTTTGATAAACCGATCGAGGGCTCGGTAATCACGCACAATGACTCGTCGCACGGCATGAACCGCACCGAGATCACATGCGCAAAATGCGGCTCACACCTCGGCCACGTGTTTGATGACGGTCCAACCGAGACAGGGCAGCGATACTGTATCAACGGACTCTGCCTCGACCTCGAAGAGAAATAAATTTACCAACAGAACGGCCGCTCATGGAGCGGCCGTTTGTATTTGGAGCAATCGGGTTTCAGAATCCGCCGGCGGTGCCGATGCAGTACGTGCTGCACGTGGCGTTACCCTTGGCAGCGGTTGAGCTGCGGTAGGTCTTTGCGGCGCACACCACAATGAATCCCGGCTTCTTGAACGAATTGAGTGCCGTGAACTTTGTGTCGTTTGTCACGTCGCAGGCTTCGCCGTCGATGATCACGCGCTTCTTTGTGTTCCTCGATGACGGATTCGGATCTTCTTCAAACTTGGTGATCCTGCATTCGCCCGAGTGCACGCCGTTGCAGCATTTGCCCTTGCCGAACTTGGACTCGAGTTCCTCGATCACGCTGAATGCTTCGGGATCGTCGGGATCCTTGGCATGCAGATCGTCGTGTCCGTAGCCCCACCAGCTGAAACGCGTTTCCTTTTCGCGCGGGGGCTGCGGGATGACCTGCCCGTACATGTACGGCGTCGCGTCGGACCCGAACGGTGTGATCACCGGCTTTGGCGGGAACTGGCGGAAGTCCCACCCTCGCCAGAGGTTGTCGCCGAAGGGAACAAACGACTGCACGGGTACGGTGGGACGGGAGGCCGCAGCGACCTCGCTCATCAGTTTGTTGATCGCCGCCGCGCCTTCCGGCGTGACGGCGCAGATCTCCTGTCCGTAAACGGGAGACACGGCGCAGAGCATGATCGCGATACACATCAGTCGCTTCAGCATCGAACACTCCCCATTGGTTATCCGGCTTTTTGTACCCTATGCCCAACCGTTTGCGCAGTCAAATAGGGCGGGGCTGCGACGTTTGCCGATAGCTTGATGAGCTATTCATATATATGCATAATGCTGCCCATGAAAGGCCCGCTCATCGCTATGAGCATCGCCGCAGCGCTCTGCGCTCCTTTGGTTGCGTCGGCGGCAGTGATTCTGGAGCAGCCCGACTTTTCACAGTTTGAGCAGATTGTGGGCGACACTCCGCAGTTTTTTAGCGGCGCATCGCAGCGAACGCCGTCGCTTGAGTCGCTGTTCACGGCGACGGGCACGGTCCGCCGTGCGACCGTGCGGTTCGACATGCTTGATTGGCCGACTGCGGATCATCAGATGCAGGCGTATCTGTATGAATGTCCGCTCGCTCCGGACCCGAACCTTAGTCAGTGCCGACGAGTTGTGGCAAAAGACACGGCGCTCGGGTGGGAGGAAAGCGGCGTTATACACCCGGCTAACTGGGACCCGGAGGGCGGAGAATTTTCTATTGATTTTACGCACGCCACATCGTTTGGATTCCAGGGACCCGATTACGAGGGCGGCGTGCCGCTCTATCCGAATCGGGGATACCGACTTGAAATCGTGTTTCAGCCGAACAGCTATACGTCCAAAATATTCGGCGCGTACAGCACGACGACCGGAGGCTTTAACCCGTTCTTCCGACTCGAAGGGGATGTGCCGACATCTACACCCGCAACCACAACCCCCGAATGCACCGTCGACTGCAATTCAAATGTGATGTTCCTGCCGGGTATCGAAGGGAGTAAGTTGTTTGTTGCGGGCCTTCTCACTGAAAATTCGATCTGGTTACCCAATAGTTTTATAGGATCTGATTTGCCAAATCTGGACCTCAATAACCCGGAAGCGGTGAATGTAGTATTCACAAAGCCGACTGAGATTATACGCACTGCATACCAGGTTTATGACGTTTACGCGGGTCTCGAAGGGAGAATGAACGATATTAAACAGCAGGGGAAAATTAATGACTGGGCTGCGGTCGCGTATGATTGGCGACTCGATCTGAATAATCTTCTGGACTACGGGGCTCAAACGAGCGACGGCAATATTTACTACAGAGGCGCATTTTCAAGCACCTCTTCTCCATATATTGCCCAGGAACTGAGGGCGCTAGCTATAAGCTCTCGGACCAAAAGAGTAACGATCATTGCTCATTCGAATGGCGGGCTTTTAGCGAAGATGATTCTTTCACGCCCTGAACTTGCGCAATATGTTGATCGAGTCATTTTTATAGACACACCGCACGATGGTACTCCGCAAGCAATCGGCGGTCTGCTCCACGGATTCAACATGGCGCTTCCAAAGGAATATTTACCACTTTTTCTTTCCGATGCTGATGCGCGATACCTAGGGAAGACAACACCGATGTCCTACAATCTTTTGCCATCCTCGGCCTATTTTCAAAACTCGAATCAGCCTGTTGTTTCATTTGACCCTGCGACCTTACCCGAATGGGTTCAAAAGTATGGTGCGACTATCTCAACTGAGGCGGGATTGCGTCAGTTCATGACCGACGCAAGTCGCGAAACACCTGAATATTCCAACACAAGACTGCCCGCAATCACTCCGTCGTCTATGCATCAAAGCGCTGCAACTACGCACGCGCAGATCGACAACGTAAATATCCCGAATAACGTCGAGGTCATCTCGATCAGTGGGTGGGGTAAAAACACTCTGTCGAGTATTAAATATGAAAAGTTGCCCGCTATTATCTGCGAAATAAGAGCCATCGACGGCAGTTGTGTTGCAGGCGCGATTCAGAATCAGATTACTTATGAGCCGCAACTGGTTCTCGATGGTGACGGAACAGTCGTCGCTACAAGTCAGCAATGGACGGGAGGTCCGAATACGCAGTACTGGATCAATTTGTATGACCTCAATGAAGCGGCTGGCTCAAATTACAGTCACGCGAATATCTTGGAAGTGCCTCAGGCACAAGATTTACTTAGCAGATTACTGACGGGCGCATCGACCAGTAGTTTGCCGGCGTATGTCAGTACCTCGAAACCGCAAATAGGCAATTCATTTGAGCGCTTACTTTTTATATTGCATTCACCGCTCACATTGGGGTTTTCGGATAATAATGGGCGTTTCTCGGGATCACGCCCCGCAGGCGTAGCTTTCGAGATTCCGGGTGTGGAATATAAGCGAGTTGGCGAGGTTCAATGGCTTTCGGTCCCGAAATCGATGGCCGGCAGGGTAGTTATGCAGGGAGTGGGTAGCGGGTCGTTCGCGCTCGATGTTATAGAGAAAACGGGAGATACTGTATTCGCGCGCACAACATTTGCTGCGATAGATTCAGCCACAACGACGGTTGCGCAGTTCGGCGTAAAACCGACCGAACACCCGGCCGTACAGGGCACGCTGGTCGTTGATGTAAATGGTGATGGCAATCCGGAGAAAACTCTACGATCTGTGAACGGGGCAATCGTTCTACCGGATTTTGACGCACCGGAAGTATCCATAACCATCAGTACTTCAACGAAAGATTTGGTTTTGCGCGGGCTTGACTTGTCATCGACAACGGTTGCTAAAAGTGCGACGACTACGGTAATCACGGATTCGTCGGGTAATAAGACCACTGTGTTTTTTCAGAAGCAGTACAAGGGAAATTTCTTGACCTATGCACGGATGACGGGAATTAATTACGGCACATCGACCGCCGCATTACCAACATCATTCTTGTACGTGTGGGACGGTAACGAGCCGATAAGCCAGACCGTAGTCGTAGATAAGACATTTGTGGTGCAGGCGCTATACGATAAGAGAAACAAGAAAACGACCATTGTGGTCCTAAAAAGAGGTGTGCCAATTCAAACCACGACGCTTACAGGGTTGCGGGTCATTAATCTTGAATCTAAAAAAGGTGCAGTTTATTACTCATGGTAATCTTAATGCATGAACAGAATCGCTAACTTCAAAGTTGAGTTGTCGGTTGCATTGCTTACTCTTTTAGTGATGGTGACGTATCCAAGCGTTGTGTTGGGTAGAATCGTCGTTCCTGGTGAGTTTCTAATGACGTTTGGGCCAATTGCGATCATTAGCTTTTTGATATACATAGCCGCTCTGGTGGCTGGCTCAAAATTTGGTATTTCTTTCAAGACGCGTCAGTTTCTTTCTCTGGTAATAGGCTATTCATTTCTTGTGTATACGCTCGCAGTGCTATTTGTGAGTGGCGTGAATATTCAGTAATCAGAGGTCGCCCCCTGCCTGTTTTGTGTGTGGTACGCTCGGGCAATGAAGAAAACGCAGAAGGTGAACGGAAAAGAGTTTGATCCCGAATTCACGCCTGATCTCACACCCAAGGAAATGCTGCATCTGGGCGTGTTCGGCGGGTCGTACTTCGAGGCTGACAAAAAAGAGTTTCCCGCCGATTGGTTCAAGGGCGCCAAGCTATCAGTGGACGGCACGTATCACAAAGAGCTCAACTTTTTCGGGGTAAAAGCTTCGCAATCGCTTGCCGAATGGCAGCGCAAAGGATGGATACATCCGGCCGATCCGCGCGGGTGGTTCCAATGGTATTGCCGCTACTACATGGGCAGACGAATGGAAGACGACGCGCGCCAGATCACGCGCTGGCGCAATATGACGCGTCACGTGTCGCAACTGAGGAACTCGTGCATGCCGGGGGACCTGACGTGTCAGCCGGTTCGCCGTCAGGCGCTGTTGCACTGGGCCTACGACAGTCGAAAACTGTAAATAATTTTGTAGCTTGCACCGGGCATACAGGATGGCTAGGATGCGGGTAGCACCTTCCAGTCAGGAGTTATTGCCATGGGTGATCGTCGTGTGCGCCGCACTGTTTACACGGCACGGGGTCGGATGGAGCTTACCCGTGCCAGGTATACATTCAGCCGCGTGAGCATCATGCTCAACGAAAACGAGCCGCCCTACGAAGATCACCGACTCGATTTTTATAACGCCGTGAACGCGCGCATTACCGCGCGTCGCGACCAGGAAGTTACGGTTGCACCGTAGAACAATGATCGGCCTTCTGCATGCGCAGAAGGCCGATTTGCTATGATGCGGGTACTAGCTAACGACACATATTATGGACCTCAACAAAATACCGAAACAGTTCTGCGAAAACATCATGGTTGCGTTCTCGCAGGAATTCTTTGTGATGGGGATGCTTACGGGCGAAACGGGGGTAACCTATGCGCTCACGCCACAGCACATGAAGCGCCTCGCGCAGAACCTTGCGCACAACGTGGCTGATTACGAAAAGCAGTTCGGCCCGATACAGGCGGAATGGACACCGGGTATTCAGAGCCCCATCCAAACCAAGGACGTGCTCGGAAGCAACGATCAGTAACACGATCATGCAGCAACGCTACATCGTGGTTGCGATCGCCGTTGTCATTATTGTGCTCGCTTTTTTCATGCTACGCGGTATGAACTCCAAAGGTGGTGTGCTCAACTATCCGTCGGCCGGAACCGACATCGTTGCATATGGCGATAGCTATATCGCGGGCTACGGCTCGACGCAGGGCAACGACTTTGTGTCGCTCTTGTCCAAAAAGATCGGGAGACCGATCGTAAATCTGGGGGTCAACGGTGATACCACGGCGCGCGGGCTGGATCGCATCGGTGCAATTGATAGCTACAAGCCCAAGGTTGTTCTGCTGTTACTCGGCGGCAACGACGTGTTGCAGCGCGTGCCGCACGAAACCACGTTTAAGAATTTGCGGACAATCATTACGGAATTCCAGGAGCGCGGGGCGATCGTGGTGGTGCTCAGCGTACGCAGCAATTTGGTAGGGGGCGCGTTTGGCGGGGAACTGGAGAATATCGTGGCGGATATGCATACGGCATACGTGCCCGATGTGCTCGACGGACATTTTGGCGACCGGCAGTACATGTCGGACGAAATCCATCCCAACGATGCGGGGTACAAAGTGATTGCAGAAACTATTTATCCGGTGCTCGCACCGCTTTTAAAATAAAAACCCGCGCACGTATGCGCGGGGCCGCAGATCAGCGCAGCGGGTAAAACGGCTTGTCGTCGTCTGCGTCTTTTTCGCAGGGGATCTCGAAGCGTTTCTTGCGCACGCGGTTGATCGACTGCTCGATCTGCTCGCGCACCGGTACCGATTCTTCGTCTGCCCACGGGGGCGGGTAGTCGTCGTTCCAATCGTGCATCGGATCTCTCCATCAAAGAGCGCGGCAGGGCGAACGCCGTGCCGTCTCGAAAAGGGGGTGACTTTCAATCTGAATTGAAAAAGCCCTCTCAACGAGAGGGCTGTGCTGAAACGCTGTAGAAATTGCGCGCTGTCAGATCAACCCTCCCGGCAAGAGTGGGTTGTATGATGCTGATTCATTTGTATGACAGTGCGTGCCATGTATCGAACATAACAGATGGCCGCGGTTTTGCAAAAAATCACCCCCGCGCATGGTGTTGCGCGGGGGACGAATTGCAAACGAACTTTTCGAAGGTCGCAAACGGTGTGATGCCGCGACCGGCGGTAACCGTGAGCATCGGATGGCATCGCGAAATCACGCCGTCTTTGCCGTAGCGCTCGACGATGGTCTCGAGTGGTTCGCGAGCCCGGAGCTGCCCCTGGTCCCAGTCCTTGTAGACCAGCAGTCGCTCCGCGATGCGGGGCCATTCGGCTTGCACCGTGCGGTCGAACTTGACCGTGAGCTCGGTCGGGCAACGCGGGTTGCACGCCGCGAGCTCCTTGATCACATCGCGCAGCTTCGATGAGCGCCGGGTAAACTCGGCGGCGATCGACACGATCTTGCGGTCGTGGACCTTGAGCTTTGTTTCCTTGTCGAAGAGCCTGGCGGGCTCTGCGTGGGGGATGAAGGCGCGGGCGGCCATGGTGGCGGCCGTGCCGATGAATACGATCAAAAGCAGGGTCCGGCCAAGGCCGAAACGACGGTGCGACATGGGTGTTCTCCCTAGGATGGCTGTGTAGCGGGCCTATTTGGTCGCCTTTGCGGCTGTTCTCTGTCGCGTATAAAAGGAAAAATTCGGTGCCTTGTCAACCTTTCACGCGGGGCGATATGTGAGACTATTCCACCATAATCGCTTACCACACGGATATGGCTAAATACGTCGTCGGCATCATTTTTATCATCCTCGTAACCGGAGCAGGGTACTACTTCTTCCAGATGGGTGGCTCGGGCAAGGGCACACCGCTCAACACGGTGTCCTACGTGTGCTCGGAAGGCAAAACCATCCAGGCGTCGTACTACAAAGACTCTGTCGACGTCGTGCTCTCCGACGGCCGCAACTTCTCGCTGCCGCAGGCCATGAGCGCATCCGGTGCTCGCTACGCAAGCGCCGACGAATCGGTCGTGTTTTGGAACAAGGGCAACACTGCGTTCATCACCGAAGGCGGCAATCCCGAAAACATGACCTTTGCCAACTGCGGCGAGGGCGCACCGGTGGCAGCACAGCCTGCGGTGTTCACCAACGCATCGAGCACGTTTAGCGTGGCATACCCGGACGGTTGGACGCCGGACGGTTCGTACAAGTACACCGGCGTATCCGAGGCCAAGCCGATCTTTGGCGTGAAGTTCCAGATCCCGGGCGACATGGCCACGGGCACGAACCTGTCGACCGACACGTACGTGGCTGTTGAGCAGCTCCCGCGCGCCACATCGTGCACCGGCGACATCTACATCAAGGACAACGTAAAGGCATCTGCAATTGATGCAAACGGCCACAGCTACTCGCTCGCATCCACGACGGGAGCAGGCGCAGGCAATCGCTACGAGGAATGGGTGTTCGCAATCCCGGGATCAAACCCGTGCACCGCAGTGCGCTACTGGATTCACTACGGCGTGTTCGAGAACTATCCGCAGGACGGCAGCGTAAAGGAATTCGATCGCGCAGCACTCACGGCCGCGTTCGACACAATCCGCGACTCTGTGCAGGTGCTCGGGACCGGCACAACCGCCCCGACGTCCACAACCACCACTCCGTAACTACCACTAAGCCGCCCGAAAGGGCGGCTTTTAATTCGTCATGTTCAACAACGCCGCAATCCTGCACATGCTACTTTGGCCGGGAGTAATTCTCGTTGCGATTCTTGTGGTGGTAGGAGTAGCATCAATTTTTTTCAAAAAATCTGGCGAGGCAGAATCGGATGCGGACAGAGCAAAGCCAAGGTACAACTACACCGCCAAGAAGTTCTTCATGACTCGTGCGGAGCACGAGTTTTACGACGTCCTCGGACAGGCGGTTGGGCACGAGTTTCGAATCTTCGCGCAAGTGCACATCTCGGAACTCGTAGACGGTAAAATCCCAGGCCAGAACTGGAAAGCCGCACGTGCCCATATCGATAGAAAATCAGTCGACTTCCTGCTCTGCGACAAAGACTACATTTCGCCAAGACTCGCTATTGAGGTTGATGACAAGACGCACGAACGACCAGATAGGGTAGATCGCGACACCGAAGTTGAGCGAATTCTGGCGCTGGCCGACCTTCCGCTCCTTCGCGTCCAAAACACGGGTGCTTTCGATCCCGAAACCATCGCCAAAATGGTCCACCAATCGCTCAAATCGTAACGTTTCCGCAAAGTGAAGATTTGTGGGATGATCCTAGCTAATTGGATCGAAAAGATCCTGCTATTTTCAATGAATTCAGAACGAATAATAAACAATAGTCAGCAAAACAACCTGTACCAGGCTATTTCGAACGCGATCACTGATGAGACGACAGCCGTAGACATTGAGGTCGGATACTTCTATCTTTGTGGCTTCGAATTGCTAGCCGAAAAACTCAAAGATTTACCTGTGCGCATTCTTGTAGGCTCGTATATAGACCCGGATGCGATTCCCGATCTAATTATAGAGTCGACAAAGAAGCCAACGGTCAACCTTGATCCATATCAACCGAGGAGCATCCCCAATTCAAAGTCGAAGCGCGTAGATGCCCTTGCTGAAGGAATAAAGAAACTTGCGAACCAGACAGCGATCTTTGATGCGCCCGAATCTCAAGGCGCCTACAAAATACTCGAACAGAAGTTGGAAAATGGGACGCTAGAGATAAAGATGACGGAGCAGCATGCCCATGGCAAGTACTACGTCATTCACAAAAGGCCGCATGGAGTAGTCTATATGGGTTCTAGCAATTTCACTTACAGTGGGCTTATTGGTCAGCAGGAAGTTAATGAGGTGTTTGACGGTGAGGACAAATATAAAGAATACGCCGCATATTTCCAGGAACGCTGGATTAATGGGGGCAATATTGCAGTGCAGGAGAAAGGTAACTCCGACATGTTTCTCAACAAGATTCGGAGCGAGTTATGGATGAATGTAGTTCCGCGCCCGTACGCAATGTATGTCCGACTATTGGATCAAATATTCGGTACCGAAGAACAGAGTGAGATTATTTCGCCGAAGACAGCAACAAAGGGGCAGTACAGCGACTACTCCTATCAGCTCGATGCGATAAAGATGGCGTTAGTGCGTTTGAAGAATTTCGATGGCGCTATTGTTGCAGACGTTGTGGGCTTGGGGAAAAGTGTAATAGCGAGCGCCGTTGCTGCAAATCTACCACAACTCAAGCCCATTATAGTGTCGCCACCCCACCTAGTCCCTATGTGGGAGGACTACGCTGAAGAATTTAGACTAGCAGGCCACAAGGTCTTCAGCACGGGCTTAATTGAGGATGCCTATGAGAAGTATAAGAACTCTCGCGAACCATTACTCCTAATCTTGGACGAAGCACATCGCTATCGCAACGAGGAAACTCACGACTATCAGATGCTTCACCAGCTGGCTCGTAGTCATCAGGGAAACAAAGTCATGGTTTTGTCGGCCACCCCATTCAACAATGATCCAAAAGATATTTTTGCATTAATAAAGCTATTCCAAACTCCCGGTGCCGCGACGCTTCGCACGGTTGATAACCTCTCAGTTAAGTTTCTCGAGCTTGAGAAGCAATACAAGGGCTTGCGTCGCAGGTTATCGGACGGCGTAAAAGACACTGCTGAACAGCGACAATTGGATGAAGAAAGGGACTCAATAGCGTCTGAACTACGCAGGCTTATTGCACCGCTCATTATTCGCAGATCCCGAATAGATCTGACGACCATAAAACGATATCGCGAAGATCTTGCGGCGCAGGGAGTGGAGTTTGCGAAGATGGCTGATCCCGTGCTCCGCGAATACGAACTGGGTGATCTTGCTGATATCTACCTCGACACCATTTCCAAAATTGAACCGAACTCAAAGATGCGCGAAGGACTGACGGGCGCTCGATACATGCCTACAACGTACGCTAATGATGTGGCCGGTTTTGTTGAAAAATATCCTGAACTAGAAGACATCCGTACAGCTCAGAAGAACGTCGCATCATTCATGCGAAAGTTACTAGTCATGCGCTTCGAGAGTTCGCGTGCTGCATTCAAGAGTACTCTTGGTAATGTCATCGCATCCCACGAAAGGATATTGGAATGGGCTGAGAAGAAGCAGAAGGTGCCGATCTCGAAGAAGGCATATATCCCTGCGCCGGACGAAACACCTGATGAAGCATCCGAAATCGCTGAGCAAGAGACTTCGGTCGAAGAGGAAACGATACCCGCGGCACGTAAGATAGTATTTGTAGCGTTGGACGACTTGAAAGAGAGCTTCGTCAGTGATGTGAGGCACGATCGCGACACGCTCAAAAATCTATACGAGCAATGGTTTAGTTCGGAATCGGCTTATTCAAAGATGCCGGACCCGAAGCTGGAGCGTCTCTTGCAAGACCTCAGAGAACATCGAGAGAAAGATCCGGATCGAAAAATAGTTGTTTTCAGTATGTACGCAGATACCGTGAACTACGTCGGTGAAGCACTGCTTGACGCCGGCATCCCTACCTTCGTCTACACATCTGCAAACTCACGAGCGGATCGAGTGACTATTAGAAAGAATTTCGACGCAGGCCTCCCGGCAGATAAGCAGGCAGACGATTTCAAGGTCATTGTTGCTACTGACGCCTTGAGTGAGGGAATAAGCCTGCACCGGGCCGGACGGATCATCAACTACGACATTCCCTATAACCCTACTCGGGTAGTTCAGCGTGTCGGGCGCATCAATCGAATTAGTAAGAAAATGTTTGATGAGTTGTATATCGACAACTATTTCCCGACGGAAGTGGGCGAGGCAGAGGTTAATGTTCGCGGTATATCGACCCTGAAGATAAAAATCTTCAACGCAGTTGTCGGCAGTGATTCGCGTACCCTCACACCTGACGAGGATCCGGTATCGTTCTTCAAAGACGAGTTTGAGCGAGCAACATCGGAGGATATGAGTTGGGATGCGCCACATAGAGATGCTTACGACGTCGCAAAGCGCAACGATGATCTCATAGCTGAGGCAAGAAGATTGCCCATGCGCTCCCGATTAGTCCGTATTGATAAGGAAAAAAAGTGCACTGTAGGCGTGGGAATGAAAGGTGAAAATATTATCTGCGCTATTGAGGTGGATGGCGCGGCACGATTGGTCAATACCGAAGATGCATTAAGGTTGTTTTTGGCAATGCCGGAGGAGGCGGGAGAGGGCGCTGACATCCAATTCGATCAGGTATTTGAGCTCATCAAGGCTCGATTATTCGAAAGACCGCCTGTTGCACAAATGTCCGGCAACAGAACCGAGGTGGTACGCATTCTGAGAAGTGTCAAAGATGAAACGCAATTCGGTAATTACTGCGATGATCTCATACTGGTAGTGAGCGAACTCGACGACCTTTCAGATGGGCAGATGAAAGCAATCATCAAGGAAGCAAAGGACACCAGTGTATCAGTTGATGACTTAGTAAAGAAGATTATCGAGATCGCGCCAGAGCGACAGGTTGCGGTAAGTATGGAGCGACAAGGAAAGGAGCAGAAAGCATCTAACGTGCTGCTCTTCACACAAGAGCACCGCATATGAATCTACAAGCCAAGTACTCTGAAAGGGAATTTTCTGAATTCGTAAGCTCGCATCTACCCGATTTTCGACCGACCGATTCCCGAGTAGAAGTGAGAAGGGGTTTCAGCAGTGTCAAACAAATTGGAGAATCACTGAAGCTCGATCTGGTCGTGTTTACAGTAACGCCGGACGCAACCATCCATGCTCGCATTGAGATATCGAAACAGTCATACGCTTTGCTAAAAAATCATCCAAGAGCTCATGCACTAATTGCATACCACTCTCCAGAATCCGACGAATGGAGGCTTTCTCTCGTGACGACCCAAGTAAGTCGCGACAAGAACGGTGTAAAGGAGACGGTGTCCAATCCGCGACGGTTCTCATATGTCCTGGGCCCCAAAGCGAAAGTGAATACACCCACTAAGTATTTGATTGCGAAAGGAAAGATCGGAGATCTAAATGACCTGAAAGAACGATTCTCTCTCGAGGTTGTTAATAAGGATTTTTATGCCGAAATTTCCAATTTGTTTACTAAGCTCACTGGCGGTACTCACACGATTGGTAGAGCCAAGAAGGAATACAAGGCGATGATTCAACTTCCGTCGGTGCCCGAGGGCGATCAAAGGAATCTAGAGTTTACCGTGAGGCTAATAGGGCGTGTCATTTTCTGTTGGTTCCTTCGCGAGAAGAAGAGTGCCGCAGGGCTATCATTGATGCCGAGGGAACTACTATCGCAACAGGCCGTAAGTAATCAAAGTGATTATTACCACTCGATTTTGGAGCCTATATTTTTTGAGGTTTTAAACAAGCACGGCAAGAGTAGACGGGAACAGTATGCAACCGGCCCTTTCGCAACCATCCCGTATTTGAATGGCGGTCTCTTTTCACCATCCTATGATGATTATTTTAGTTACAACACGGATAAGCAATCCATTTTTCATAACACGGTAATTATTCCAGACGAGTGGCTCGTGGAATTCATTTCATTTTTGGAGACATACAATTTCACTATTGATGAGAACGTCAGTTTTGATGAGGAACTCTCCATTGATCCTGAAATGCTCGGCAGGATCTTTGAAAACCTCCTTGCAGAAATTAGCCCGGAAACCGGCGAATCAGCAAGAAAGCGTACGGGCAGTTACTACACACCCCGATCAATCGTGGACTACATGGTTGATGAAGCCCTGTTCTCTTATCTGAAATCGCAGACTGCTTTACCAGACGAAAAGCTGCGTGCCATTATCAGCTACGATCTCGATGATGATACCGAACACCCCCTCTCGGCAGAAGAGTACAATAAGATTGTAAATTCGCTCAGCACTATCAAAATTCTTGACCCTGCATGTGGGTCCGGGGCGTTCCCGATTGGTGCGTTGCAAAAAATTGTATTCATTTTGCAGCAGGCCGATCCCGATGGTCGCCAGTGGTTTGAGAAACAAATAGCCAATACATCGCCTGAAATCAAACGTGTTATCGAGCGAGAGTTTGCAAATAAGAACTTCAATTACATCAGAAAGCGCGGCGTTATACGAGAAAACATCTTTGGCGTGGATATCCAGCCAATTGCCACAGAGATTTCAAGGCTTAGATGTTTCCTGACCCTCATCGTTGATGAGAGCATTCACGATGAGCTGGAGAACAGAGGTGTTGAACCTTTGCCTAATCTAGATTTCAAATTCGTTACGGCAAACACGCTCGTTCAATTGCCCGGGAAAACGGAGCAATCACTATTCAAGGACCAAAAAAGAATTGATCAGCTCCGAGATCTCAGGAATCAGTTCTTCGGATCCACAAATTCGGAAAGACAACAGTTACAGTTAGATTTCAAAGAGATACAGAACCAAATGTTGAATCGAATGATTGAGCTCGGGGGTGCTGATGAGATCACAAGAACACTTTCGACATGGAATCCTTTTAGTCACAATGCCACTCCATGGTTCGACCCGGAGTGGATGTTCGGAGTCAGAGATTTCAATGTTGTGATAGGAAACCCACCTTATGTCTTTGCAAGAAATAGTAAATCGAAAGGGCTTAGTAAAGAACAGAAGGACTTCTACTATGAGAATTTCAAGCTTGCAAAATACCAAATAAATTTATATGCGCTCTTCCTGGAGAAGAGTACGACATTACTCGACGATAAAGGAGTACTCTCATTTATTGTGCCGAACAATTGGCTTACGATAAACACGAATAAGGATATGCGTGAATTTATCCTTGGCTTTTCCAATGTCGTCATAGTCAATTTTTATGCAAGGGTGTTTGTTTCCGCGAGCGTAGACAGTTCCGTAATCGTCTTTTCCAATGGGACCCATCATCATGAGGTCTCCTTATATGAATACGACGACGACCAGAAGCTGCAATTGATCAAGAAAACAGATACTTCGTATTTTCTCAAAAAAACAGACGCAATCATTAATATTAGCGCCCTCAAGAATACCGAAGTCGGTGAACTAGTTGAGAAGATTGAGTCTCGTGCCATACCTTTAAACAAATTGGCTGACGTGAAAGCGGGATTGCAGGCATACGAGGTAGGTAAGGGAACGCCGGCAATAACGGAAACTATGAAGGATGAGCGTGTCTATCACAGCGCTGAGAAAAAGGACGATTCTTATTACAAATATCTCGATGGACGCGACGTTCAGCGATATTCGTTTGGATGGAGCGGCGACTATTTGAAATATGGTAATAATCTGTCAGCTCCGCGGAATTTCCATCTTTTCTCGACGCCGCGGATATTGGTAAGACAAATTCCTTCGCAGCCACCCTATTGCATACCGGCTTGTTATACAGAGGAAACAATTCTGAACGACAGAAACTCTATGAACGTGGTCAATATTAAAGACGATCCACTTTTTCTACTTGGAGTTTTGAATTCAAAGATTATTACTTTTTGGTTCATCCATAAATTCGGGAAGCTTCAGCGGGGGATATTCCCACAATTCAAAATCAATGAACTAGAGGGCTTTCCGATCCCTAATGTGAGCCCGGAGAAAAAGGCCGCGATTGCTAAACTGGCCGCAAGAATATTGTTTGAAAAAAAGAAGAATATTGACGCTGATACGACTGAACTGGAAAGCTGCATAGACGACCTGGTGTTAGACGCATTTGATCTGACCGAAAAGGAGCGGGCGCTGATTAGAAGTGAGGCGCTACCTACTGCAGCCGCGGAATAGCCACTGACTCGATGTGAGTGGGTCATTGGGGTTAGACACGTCAAAAACGGCAAAGTCGTGGTGAAATAAGAAATTCAGCCGTCCAGGGCGGTCGGCTGGGGAGGTGATTTTGTATATTCAGCGGGTATGAGAATATGCGCAGATGAAGAAAAATGCTCCGAAGGACACGATGGGGAGGTTGCAGGATTCGGTGGTGAAATTCCGCGATGCGCGCGACTGGAAGCAGTTTCATAATCCGAAGGACACGAGCCTGTCGCTCGTCCTCGAGGCGGCGGAGCTGATGGAGCATTTTCAGTGGAAGAATCCCGAGGAGATCGAGGCGTATTTAAAGACCAACAAGGACGACGTCGCCGAGGAACTGGCCGACGTGCTCTACTGGGTGCTCCTGATCGGCCACGATCTGAATATCGACATCCCAAAGGCATTCAAAGCCAAGCTCAAGAAAAACGATGAAAAGTATCCTGTCGAGAAGTCCAAAGGACGACACAGCAAATATACCGAATACCAAAAGTAGATTTGCTACACTGCCGCGATGACTGATGGCAATGTAGGGGAGTGGAAGGCGCCCAAGGGCACACGGATCGGGCACACGCATTTGACGGTGAGTGATCTGGATCGGTCGCTCGGGTTTTATCGCGACCTGCTCGGATTCCAGGTGATGCAGCGGTTCGGTGATTCTGCCGCGTTCATCTCCGACGGCGAATACCATCACCACATCGGCCTCAACACCTGGGCAGGACAGGGTGCCACGCCCGCACCCAAAGGCCACACCGGTCTCTACCACCACGCCATCCTCTATCCCGACCGCAAATCCCTCGCCACCGTCCTCAAACGACTCGTCGATGCAAACTATCCGTTCACCGGGTTCTCGGATCATGGGGTGTCAGAAGCGATTTATCTCGACGATCCGGATGGTATCGGGGTCGAGCTCTACACTGATCGCCCGATGGAGCTGTGGGATCGAAATCCCGACGGCTCGCTCGCGATGAAGACCGATCCGCTCGATCTTGATTCGCTTTTGGCGGAGCTCAACGACTAAAAAAGGGTGCATTTTTACGGTGCATAACGCACTTGTAGGGGGATGAAATTGGAGTTAAGGTACCGCGATATGTCACACGCAGTTGCGGAGCCGCCCCACAAATCCGGGGGTCATCACGGCCACACAGATCATCACCACAGCCATTCCGGCGGTCACCATGGCCGCGGTCAGCGCCACGCAATTTTCGACCATTTGCCGGTTCATCAGGTGCCGGAAGGCTTTACCGCCCCCGAGCCCATCGTCCACGACCCTCACGATGATCACCATCACCACCACGAGGATCATTCGGAACAGAATCAGCAGATCAAAGAGATCCTGGGGGATAGCCCGGATTTGATCGCGTACCGCAAATTTGAGGCAGCGCTCGAGCGTACCGCCGCGCCCATTTGGGACCTGCTTGGTAAACTGGGCATACATGTCTACTAAAGGCGTCTACAAACTCTCGTCCAAGATCGTCGTGTTTCCCGGTATGGGGGCATGGCGATTTTTGCATGTGAACAAAAAAGTCTCCGACGAGATCAAGAAAAAATACGCACCCAAGGCGGTGGGATTCGGTTCCATTCGCGTGCATGTGCAGGTGGGAAAAACGAAGTGGGACACATCAATATTTCCCGACAAAAAATCAGGCACGTATCTGTTGCCCACCAAAGCATCGGTCCGCAAAGCGGAGGGTATCGTGGACGACGAGCCTGTCTCGTTTACGATTGCGATCGCATAAAAAGATACAGCCGCTCGGGGAAACCCGAGCGGCTGTTTTGTCGCAGAGAACTATGATCAGGCTGCGCTGTCGCGTGCATCGAGTGTCTTGCGGCGCTTTTCGAGCTGACCGATGAGATACTCGCGGATCTGCGCCGGTGTCGCGGTGACTTTCATCGTAACCGCGATACGCGTGCTCGGGTCGCCCTGATACCGCGAGAAGAACGCCGCCTTGTGTCCGCTGTTGCGGAACACACACAGCGGCACATCCGACTTGTCGCCGTTGGTCTTTCGGATCGTGGCGATCGCGTCGTGGTGCTCGCCGTCATCCATGCGAATGCCGACGACCCAGTCCGGATACTCGGCGCCGGGTTCGTGGACAGCGCGCTCAAAGTGGGCGCACACGCCTTCGGCGAATTGCGTCGCCGGCAGCGTCACGCCTTTCTGCTTGAGCATGGCGCGGACGACTTCGCGACGGTCTTCAGACAGGCTGACCGAGCCGTCGTCTTTCACGCGGATCACCATCAGTACGTATTCCTGATGCGTTTGCATACAGCCGTAGCAGATCTCGAAGATGCGGCTCTGATCCATCGGCAAATATTGCCGCGGCTTCGGAAACGCAAACGACGGGATGTCGCTGTACTGGCGCATGAATGCACGGGCGGCGGCGGTCGCGTCTTTGGTCTTGAGCTGTGTCATCAACAGTACTCCGTAGCGGGGTGGTTAGTCCCTGGGGTAGAACCATGCACGTTGTAGTCCAGACCATGTATACGCTCTATCGGCAAGTGCGTCAACAAAACGATATACTTTGTTCATGAACGCGCGTGTGATCAGCTGTTCGATCATTGTTCTCATTGCGCTTATTCCGCTATTCACGTTTGCGCAAAACGGCAGCGTGCCTGCCGACGGCACAGCACCCGCGGATCAATCGACCGGCACAGCGCCCGCTGATACGGGTGCTACCGGTGGCTCTGCGCCTGCTGCATCTGCACCTGCGGCGAGCACAGAGCCCGCACAGGTGCCTTCTGCCGGTGCCGCTACTCCAAGTGCATCGTCGGGTGCAGCGCAAGCACCTGCGCCGCGAAGCACGGGTGCACCAATCCAGGCGCCGCCTCCTGCGGTTGCAAACACGAATCCTGTGCCGGAGCAGTCGGCTCCTGCCACGGCGAGCACCGCCACTCCACATACAATCGAGGGATATGGCGCGTATCTCTGGGCGATCGTCGCCGGACTTGTGCTCGCGATCATTCCGTTCGGGTTTTTGATCGCAGCATGGATGCGAAAAAAACAGCCCGCGCTCACCCCGGAGCAAGAAACACACAACCGATGTTTTGATATCGAGAACCTCATGAAAGACAAGCTTCGCGAACTGACCGACCTCAAAGCAATGGCAAAAGAAAAAACGGTCGAGATGGGCAAGGAGCTCATGCGCGATCTTGTGACCGGGACCAAAACGGGGGATCTGCTCGTGCGTATCGAAAAGGCGGAAGAGCAGTACAAGAAACTCAAAAAGCTATTCGAGGAATGCCAGATCGATATCGACCGCTACGCGTACAAGGGGGTGCTCATCGAGAACTCGCTCCTCAGCACCGATATTCTCAAGGAGGTCCGCGTGATCCGCACGCGCGAAGCGGGCGGCTGGACGCTCCACGATATCCGTCTGAGCAAACAGCAGATCGAGGCGATCCAACAGAATATCGTGGATACGAAATGGTTCTTTCATCTGTGGGAGCCGGGCAAAGACGACGTAAAGGTGGTGTTTAAAGACGCGCTGTTTGATATCAAGCATTCCGATCGCGCTACCTGGCAAGAGGCGATCAAGCACGGGCTCACGCGCGGCATTCCAAAAGAACAGCTTGTGTTCGATATCGTGCAGTAATTCAGCCGCCTCCACGATCGTGGGGCGGCTGGTATGAAATACTCCCATTACAGTGTCGCGATCATCTGCATCAGTTCGCTCATCGGGAGCGCCGGTGAGTAATTGAATGCAGCACGACTACGCTCTACCAGGTCCACGACTTCGCGTTCGCCGTTGGTCGGTTTGTTCTCGCCGAGCGCACGCAGACGGTTTTCGTCGTAGACGCGCGGACGCCGGTCGTGTGCATCGAGCAATAATCGAATTTGCTCGAACACATGGCCCTGCGTCATGTCGATCCGCGCACCCAATACCGGTATCTGCATACCGCAGTGGGTTGTTACGTACGATGTTCGCGCATCCGCGCCGCACTTGAAGTTCACGGGAATCCGCCGAGGCGCCGTGGCATTCGAGCCGCGGTAGTGCACCACAAACCCGTCGATGCCGCGCACATCCATGATGGGTGTCGCCTGTTCCATGCGCACGTACCCGCGCGGGGCGCGTGTTCGTGCGGCAGGCAATTGATTGGCCAGATAAAAGAATTTCGATTCCGAAAGAAAGCCGCGCGCCCGTTGGGCGGACATCGTGGTGTCTCCTCGCATGACGAGCCTCCGATCTGTGCTCACGTATGGGACTTCATTCTGTGTACGCCTCATCAAAAGACGCGTCAAGCTGCTACACTGCGTATATGAAACGGAACAAGGGCTACGTGGGTATGCTGCTGCTCCTTTTGATCGGCATCGGTATCGCGCTCTATTTTTATATGCAGGAGTCTCCGCTTGGTACGGGTGCAACCGATCAGGGTGTAATGAACGCACTCGATGCCAAAAAGCGCGCCGAACAGGTAAAAGGTATGGCAGATCATCGCGAAGGCGAATACGAGGAGATAATGGGGCAGTAACAGGCATCCGGTTCCGCCCGGATGAAGTAAGGTAGAGTAAATCTATGCGTCAGAGTGAGGTGAGGATGAAGCAGATAGCAGTGTTGTTCGCGGTATTGCTGGCGGTTCCGTTTGGGGCCGCGGCGCAGGAGAACGATGCCGATTGGTTTTCGTATTGGGGGCGTAATTCGCAATACGCATCCCAAATCCAAGCGCTCGGCGACACTGCGGTGCAGAGTATTCCCATCCCGGTCTTGTTAGGGGTAGAAGTCAATCAGCTCACACGCAATTTCGGTGATGCTCGCGGCGGCGGAACACGCACCCACGAAGGACTCGACATCATGGCACCAGGCGGCACACCTGTCGTTTCGCCGACCGATGCGGTTGTGCTCGCAACCGGCGACGGCCCGGACTCGGGATTATTTGTGCGCACCGCAAATCCCGGCGGCGAACAATTTGTATATATGCATTTGCGCGAGATCGCGAAATCGATCCTGACCGGCGCCACGGTTCATCGCGGTGATGTACTTGGCTTTGTGGGGAACACGGGCAATGCCTCCGGCGGCGCACCACATTTGCACTTCGAGATCCGCAAGAACGGTGCGACCGACCCGTATCCGCGCCTGACACAATCATTTTCGCTCCAGGAGCGGATGCAGAGCGTGCAGCAGGCGCTCGAGCGTGTTGCAGATCCTGTCGCGCTTGCGGGCACACTCGCCGAGAACTTCCGCTCCACATTTACAGCCGCACAGTCTCAGGGGGTTTCGGTTGCACAGTCGATCATCAGCACGCTCGGAAGTGCACTTACTATCGGCGTGCACAGTGCCTCCGCGCAAACGAGCGCCACCATGCCGAACACCACCAATGTGTTCACCCGCGATCTCGAAGTCGGCATGAAAGGCGAAGACGTGCGCACGCTGCAAAAATATCTCAACGCCAACGGCTACCTGCTTACAACGATCGGCGACGGTGCACCCGGCTACGAAACACTGATGTTCGGCAATCTCACCAAAAAGGCACTCGCGACATTCCAGCGCGCAAAAGGTATTTCACCCGCAGCGGGGTACTTCGGGCCGAAAACCCGCGCATACATCTCGTCGCATTAATGCATATTAGTGCGCGTTCGGTTACACTGGCGCGATGTCGAATTTGCTCGGAGACGTGGGTGCCGATATCCGCCGTTCATCGATCATCTCGCACGCGGAGTTGTTGATGCGCGAGCAACAGGGTATTCAAAAGAACATGAATTTTCGGGATGACGGCATACGGCCGTCGGTGTTCCTTATTTCCGATCGCGGCGAAGAGTCGTTCTCGGATGAGTGGCACGAAGCCGAACAGGTCCTGATTTATGAGGGTCACGACAAAACCGCCGCCGGATCGAATAAAAAGGCGGTCGACCAGGAGCTCATGCACGAAAGCGGGCACTTGAGCGACAACGGCAAGTTCTACAAGGCCGCACAAAACTACAAAGACGGTGTCCGCTCGTTTCCGCTGCAAATTCAGGTGTACGAACGGCTGGATGCGGGTGTGTGGTACGACAAGGGACTATTCAATCTCATTGACGCCATGCGGCACATGCACAATAAGCGCCGCACGTTCAAATTTGTACTCGCTCCGGCCGACGGCGCGATCCCGGCCGACGGCACCGACATCTATCGCACCGAGCGCGTTATTCCGACCAAGATCAAAGAGGCAGTGTGGCTGCGTGATCGCGGTCGCTGCGGCTATTGCGGCACCGAGAACGCACTCTGCTTTCATCTGATTCAAAGCCCGAAAGACGGCGGTTCGCTTGATGACGAATCCAACATTCAACTGCGGTGCTCTATGCATAGCCTCGGCAGACGCACCGGCTTTTTATAAAAAGAATTACGTTTGCGTGGTAAAGTGACTGTATGACAGTGACGCTGACGATGCCGGATCTCTGGGAAGCCTGCCGGCGCGAAGCAGTAGATAAGATCGGGTCGTTCAATAATCGCGCGATGCAGCAGGCGATTGTGTGGTATCGCGAACGCGGCGGCGAGTACGTCCCCAAAACGCCCGCGCAGATTGCCGAAGAGCGCCCGAGCAATATCCGATCAAAGCGGCGCAAGGACGAGTAGCCGGGTGCGGATTCCGTACAGAGGCGCTATACTAACGGCACCAATTTCAGCTATGGCCGACGAGGATCAGGATGTTGTATTTGTGCCCGAACCGGCGGCACCTTCGCCGGAACCTGCCGCCACTGAAGAGACGATCGAGCTTTCGCAGGATATCGAGCAGTTGCAGGAAATTAAGACCGACCTCCAGGACCTGAAGCATCTGACGGGTTCCAACAAAGCCTGGTTTTTGCGCGGCATATTGCAGGGGGCAGGGGCAATCATCGGCTCCATCGCCATGCTCATCCTCTTGGGATGGCTCCTGAGCATTCTGGGCGTTATTCCGGGGGCTTCCGAGCTCTCCGACTACATTCGCACCTACATGGACAAGGTGGGCAAGTAGCCTATACTCTTTTCAATATGCTTCGCGCAACGGCACTTCCGGCGATCGTCATGATATCGGTCCTGCTTTTGTGGATGTATTTTGGCGACTGGTCGTCCACACAGGCAACCAACACGAATACCGACGCATCAAACATGGCTGCCGCTGCCGCAAATCAGCTCTACAGCACGACAACGAGTTCCGGTTCGGACAGTTTCTCGCTCGAGGGAGGCGTATCCGGTGCGGTGCCGGTCACAGGAGGTACTAACAGCGTTACAAATAATGACAAAAAAGGTATGAAAGCTACGTTGCACACATCGATGGGCAATATCCAGATCGAATTTGATCAGGCTGCACCGAACACGGTGGAGAACTTTACCAAGCTTGCGAGCTCCGGCTTCTACAATGGCACGAAGTTCCATCGCGTGATCGCAGGATTCATGATCCAAGGCGGCGACCCGCTTACCAAAGACGACTCCAAGCAGTCCATGTGGGGCACCGGTGGCCCGGGCTACACATTTGCAGACGAGATTCACTCCGGTAACAGCAACAACGCCGGCACGATCTCGATGGCAAACGCAGGACCGAACACCAACGGCAGTCAGTTCTTCATCAACGTCGCAGACAACAACTTCCTTGATACGAAACACACGGTGTTCGGTCACGTTGTTGCCGGAATGGACGTGGTTACCGCGATTGTTTCCGCAAAAACAGGCGCGCAGGATCGTCCGGTAGAGCCGATTGTGATCGAAAGCGTGACACTCGAGTAACGTGCATCGTTTGAAACAAAAAACTCGCGCTCTGTGCGCGAGTTTTTTGTTAGCGATGCTGTGCGAGCGTTATTGCGAGCAGTCTTCATGCATAAAATATAAAAATATCTGGTAGGATGCGCGCATGAGCGAGGATCACAACATCGACTACACAGTAAAACGATCGCCGCGCGCCCGAACGATGCGTCTTGCGATCTACCCCGACGGTAATGTTGTCGTCACTGCGCCGAAATTCTTTGCGCTCCGTGCAATCGAAGACTTTGTTATGAAGCATTCGAGTTGGGTGCGAGCGCGTGTCGAAGAAACGCGCGGAAGAACGATCCTGCGCATCCGCCGCGCCGACATTCCCGGGCTCAAAAAGCAGGCAATGCAGCTTGCACAGGCGCGTGCCGAACATTTTGCCGCGTATTACGGCGTGACCTACAAAAAAATATCGGTCCGTGCGCAAAAAAGCCGCTGGGGCAGCTGCTCTGAGCATGGCAATTTGTCGTTCAACTACAAGATCGCAGTTCTAGACCCGCGATTGGCGGATTACATCGTGGCGCACGAGATCTGCCATATCCGACAGTTCGACCACTCGCACGCGTTTTGGGCGCTCGTGGCCGAGCAATTTCCCGACCATAAGGAGCTGCGCCTCAGACTGCGCAATACCGCCACGATATTCAGCTAACAAAAAAGCGCCGGGGCCCGGCGCTTTTTTGTTTGGCGGCTCGCTAGCGTTTCCAGATTCTGACCGCCGTGATCCACACAAATTT
>CAZELA010000002.1:217109-238437 GCA_964512835.1 uncultured Candidatus Saccharibacteria bacterium
TTGCTACGAGCAGAAGCAATAGTGCGTAGAGCGCGTACTGAATCACAAGGGCGGCGAGCGCGATCAGATTGATCGTGACGCCCTGGATCGCTTCGTTGGTTACAGTGACCACGTCGCGAACCGATTGTTTCCACGAATCCCTGATGCCGTCGGTATCGATGTAGGGATTTTCGCTTACGCTCACGTAGAAGTTTGTGTAGTCGAGGTGATCAAGGCTTTCTTCCTTGGCACGGGAGAGGCGATCAAGCTGATCGTTGATATTGATCCGCTCCTGGGAAAGCTGCTGAATGATCTGGATGCGGCCCTGGATGATCTGTGCCAAGCTGCCTGCGTCGTTGCTCTGTGTCGCGATGCGCGTCACGTCGGCGTATGCCTTCGTTGCATCCTGCAATGTGTCGTCGATTTCGACGAGCTTCTTTTTCAAGATGTCTTCCTCGCTCGTAAAGTCGTCCACCTGTTTTTTGATGGTGTAGCTGTTCTCGGTCAGGTACTTCGGATCCATACCCTTGAGCCAGGTGAGTACTTCCTGCACATGCGTCTTTTCGACCTTGAACGAGAACGAACATCCGCTCTCGTATGAATTCGAGTTCTCAAATATCACGTACTCCTTCGCCTTGAGGTCGACGAACGCTGCGCACGTGCGATCGCTGTTCGACGACTCAAACGTGGCGTTGTAATCGGTTACTTCAAAGTCCTCGGCGTCGGCGCCCACTGTCTGCGATGTGATGGGCGGCATGGGTGCGATTGAGTCCTCCGCCTTCAGTGCCATCACGTTGCGTGTGGAGAGTGTGACTTCGCCGCCTCCGTAGGCGATGCCCGGTGCGCCGCCGGTCTTTGCACTCGCAAAGCCGTACCCGCCGTCTGCGTAGTCGGATGCGTAGGAATAGCCTATTTCCGTCGGCATGGCCCCGTTCATCTGCGGAGCGCGCGGCATGATCGACAGCGGGAGCGACGGAGCGAATACTTGAGCCGCGACCGACAGTACGATGAGTGCCGCGATGAGTACGAGCCCGAGCTGCACGAGCTTCATGGGCGTCGGTTGAAAGTTTTTAATCCAATGCATCATATGAATGGTGAGATGCTTATAAATAAGTGCCGGTTATCAAAAGTATGGCACGACGCCTGAGCACGTTCTGCTAGACTGTGGGTATCACTATGTTCGGTATTTCCTGGAGACCGACCCTTGCCGTTACCGCCTGTATCGCACTTGCGTTCGTGGGTGCTCAGGCGATAACGCTGTATCTGTTCGGCCAGCCGCCGATCTGCACCTGCGGTTTTGTGAAAGTGTGGGAACCGGGTGTGCTATCGGCAGGGAACTCGCAGCACCTCTCCGACTGGTATACGTTCTCGCATATCGTCCACGGATTCATCTTTTACGGACTGCTCGCGCTCCTGCTTCCGCGCGTGCCGGTCCGATTGCGGCTTCTGCTTGCGCTTGGTGTAGAGATCGCATGGGAAATTTCCGAGAACACGCCGGCGGTCATTCAGCACTACCGCGAACAGGCGCTTGCGGTCGGGTATTCCGGTGACAGCATCATTAATTCGGTCATGGATTCGGTGTTCATGGCACTCGGATTTATCGCTGCGTGGCGCTTCCCGTGGTGGGTTACGATCGGCATCGCACTCTTTTTGGAACTGTTCGTGCTCTACATGATCCGCGACAACCTCACGCTCAACGTGATCGGACTTATTCACCCGGTACAAGCGATATCGGACTGGCAGGCAGCCGGTGGTATCAAGTAAATACGCACCCGCGCTGTGCAGGTGTCTCACTTGCAGATAGCGCGGGCAGGTTCATAGTGGGGGCATACAAGGGGCCTCTCATATATACAGTGCACATATGAACAAAATCACTATCGGTATCATCGCGGCGGTCGTCGTAGTGGCGGCAGGCGCGTGGTTTGTTATGTCCGGCAAAGGAAGCGACATGATGATGTCGTCGAATGAACCGCAGCTCCAGATGTCGATGAAAGAACTCATTGCCATGGGTCGCTCGCAGAAGTGCGACTTCTCGGAACCGCAGTCAAATACCGCCGGTACGATCTACATTGCCGACGGCAAGGTGCGCGGTGATTTTACGTCGCAGAACCAGGGTGCAAGCATGTCCGGTCACATGATCGTCGACGGTACGACGGTTTACACGTGGATGGATGGCATGAACCAGGGCTTTAAGACGTCGTTCAATCCGACCGGGGCGCAGGGTGAAGGCGATACCCAGCAGGGACTCTCGCCGGATCGAAAGACTGACTACAGGTGCGAAAAGTGGTCCAAGGACGAATCGAAGTTCGCCATGCCCGGCGGTATCACGTTTTCTGATATGAGCGCCATGATGCAGGGCAAAATGCCGTCGAGCGCAAACCCGAATGGCGTGCCCGATAAGACTGCCCAGTGCAAAGCGTGCGACATGGCTCCGGAGCCGCAGCGTACTCAGTGCCGCGAGGCGCTCAGCTGCCGATAGAAATACCTGCCGCGACTTCATGGTGGCTTTAGGCCGGGGTGATACACCCACAGGAGGCGCGGCAATACGGTAGCTTCATCTGGTACAGTAATACGACGCTATGAGTGAATTCGCAAAGATGGACGTATTTTTCGTGGTCACGACGATCGCGGTTATCGCGGTCACGGCGCTTGTATGCGTTGCGCTCTATCGGATCCTTCGGATCCTGCGCAACGTAGAGCATGTGTCGCAGATCGTCAGCGACGAAGGGGATCTGATGCGCGAGGACATCGCAGAGATGCGGGCATCGATCAAGCGTGAGGGGTTCAAGATTTCGCACCTTGCGAGTTTTGCCCGAAAGCGCGCCGCGAGCTTTATGCGTCCGCGCACAAAGAACGACGAGTAGCGGTAGGTAGTGAGTTATTATTTTTAGACATTTTCCGTATGGCAAAAAAAGTCAGCACGAGTGGAAGTTCAAAGGCGGGCCTCGGCCTCGCAGCGCTCGCAGCAGCAGGTGCTGCAGCGGCGGCAGGATACTACTTTTACGCAAGCGAAAACGCTCCGAAGAACCGCAAGATCGCGGCAAAGTGGGCGGGTGATATGAAGCGCGATGTCGTCAAAGAGGCGAAGAAGCTTCAAAAGATCGACAAAGCCGCAGTGATGAAGATCGTGAATCAGGCGCAGGCAGCATATGCCAAGAACGGCCCGAAGATCGACAAGGAGGCGCTCCTCAAGGCCGCATCAGAACTCAAAAAGCACTGGGACGAAATCCGCGACGAGGCAGCGCCCGTTGTGAAGTCCGCAAAAAAGGCAGTGAAGAAGGCGGTGAAGAAAGTGGCAAAGAAGACAAAGTAGTTACACAATGGTAAGCGATGGCACGCATATTTAACTCGTTGCTTCCGCTGGTTCTTGTGATCGGTACCATCTACGTGTTTCGCGTGCCGCTTACCGTGTTCGCATACCAGACCGTGAGTCAGTATGCGCCGTGCAAAGTCTCGATCCCATACATGATCGAGCGCGTGGATCCGCGATTCGATGTGTCGGTCGCGGATGTTTCGCGTGCGGCACAGGATGCGGTTGAGGTGTGGGAGACGGCCGCCAACCGTGATCTGTTCCACGAAATATCGACCGGTACGCCGGTCATCAAAATCAGGCTTCAATATGATCTGCGACAGCAGACCACCGAAACCTTGAAGGATCTCGGCGAGCAGATCTCGAATTCGAGTGAACAGTACGACGACGTCAAAGCGGATTACAACGCGGCGCGGGCACATTATATGCAGCAGAAGGCGGCATTCGATGCGGAGGCCGCCCAGTTCGACCGTGATGCGACCTCGTATCAACAGGAAGTGGACACCTGGAACCGCCGCGGAGGTGCGCCGCCCGATACCGCAGGGCGATTGAATGCAAAAAAGTACGATCTCGAAAAACGGCAGCAACAGCTGCAGGCGGATCAGCGCGAAGTGAACCAGATCGCAGATAGTGTAAATACGCTCGCGCGTCGCCTCAATATGATGGCGGGTGATATCAATGAGACTGCGCGCACCTACAACAAGGTCGGGGCGCAAACGGGAGAGGAATTTGAAGAAGGCGTGTTTGAGAGCCGAGCCGGCGAGGAATCGATCACGGTGTATGAATTCGATTCCCAGAAGCGCCTGACGCGCCTGCTCGCGCACGAATTCGGCCATGCGCTCGGCATGGATCATGTGGAGGGGCAAACATCGATCATGTACCGGCTCAATCAG
This sequence comes from uncultured Candidatus Saccharibacteria bacterium, assembly GCA_964512835.1. Classification (GTDB taxonomy): domain Bacteria; phylum Patescibacteriota; class Minisyncoccia; order Phycocordibacterales; family UBA2100; genus UBA10103. The sequence continues at coordinate 221,292 of CAZELA010000002.1, forward strand.
AGTTCGAATTCCAGTCCGACGAGCGACGACATAGAGGCCCTGATCGCGCGCTGCAAACTCTAAGTTTGCGAGGATGCCGAATCGGCACTTCATCCGCGCTTCAGCGCAGTCGTGTTTTCATATCGTATGTGCGGAGCCGTCACTCCGTATCTCTATTATTTGTTAGAAACGCTACCTTCTATGTCAGCACAAAAAATCGCAAAAAATGTACTCGCAACCGGCGCGCTCGCGGTGCTCCTGATCGCAGGGCCTGCATTTGCACAGACTGCCTCGACAACGGATGACACAACTCCGGGAACTCCGAACACGGGTTCCGGCGGTAACGCGACTGCGAACATGGTGCTTCTCACCGGCTCGGCCCTTGTGGCCGTCGGCGGCGTTGCGGCACTTGCTCGTCGACGCACCTCATAGCGAGATGTACAGTGGGAAGGCATTCGGCGCTGGCCGGATGCCTCCCCGACGGGAATATACGAACCGTATGAAAAGCCGAACAGTTGTTTTCATCATCACCGCAGTGGCGGGGATTATTTTTTTTGGGACACTCGCGCAGGCGCTGTGGTATGCGCCCGGCTCCGACCTTCAGGTACCTGCCGCAGAGACGATACCGCGCGACGTTCCGCCGGCAGAGGAACCGGTTACGCTTCGGATTCCGAAGCTCAATATCGATACAAAGATCCAGCAGACCGGCGTGAACGCAAAGGGCAACATGGGCGTTCCCACCAACTACTCCGACGTAGCGTGGTACAAGCACGGCACCATTCCCGGCCAGATCGGCAGTGCGGTCATCGATGGTCACGTCGATAACGGACTCGGACTCTCCGGTGTATTCAAGAATCTCCAGAAACTGGAGGCAGGTGACGATGTGTTTGTCGTGACAAAGACCGGGAGAGAGCTGCACTTTGTCGTTCAGTCTACAAAAGTGTATCCGTACCGTTCGGTCCCGCTCGAGGTGCTCTTTTCGCGTGCAGACGATGCGTGGCTCAACCTGATTACCTGCGGCGGCAATTGGGTCAAAGCCGAAAAGACGTACGACGAGCGTGTTGTTGTGTATACAAAATTGGTTTCTTAGCTGTATCATAGGTACATGCTTCAGGCGCCGTTCTTCGATCCGCTCCGCTCGTACGAAGACAATTACGATCACGGTCCCTTCGGCGCGTTTGCCGACGAGCACGTATACGAACAAACCGGTGAACCCGGATACGATTTTCACGGACACAAGGTGTATGCGCCGCTCGGTATTCCGGCAGGACCGCTCCTCAACAGTGCGTTTTGTGCCGCTGCGTTCAAAAAGGGATTTGATATTGCCGTGTACAAGACCGTGCGCTCGGGCGTATTTCCGTCGCATCCGTTCCCGAATGTGCTCGCCATTCATCCCGACGGTGATCTTGATCTCGAGACGCTGAAACATCCGGTTATAGCGGACACCACGTATTCGGAGCCGCTTTCGATCACCAACTCGTTCGGCGTGCCGTCGAAGGACCCGTCGGTGTGGCAAGACGACGTGCGCGCAGCTATCGAGTCTGCGGGCAAGGGCCAGGTGCTCGTGCTTTCGTTCATGGGCACGGTGGTGCCGAACCAGACGCAGCAGGAGTTCGTGGATGACTACGTGCGCGCAGCCCAGCTCGCATACGAAACGGGGGCGCCGGTGCTCGAGACGAATCTTTCGTGTCCCAATATCGGCAATGAGGGATTGGTCTGCTACAACCTCGACGTAACGGAGCAGATTGCCCGTGGGATTCGCGCTGTGATCGGTGACACGCCGCTCATTTTGAAAGTGGGCTACTACAAAGACAATGCCGACATGGAAAAGCTTGCCGCGATCACGCAGCAGTATGCGACCGGCGTTTCGGGCATTAATACCTTGCAGGCTGAAGTCCGCAATGCACTCGGGGACCAAGCGCTGCCGGGCTCTCCCGCACGGCTTCGCAGCGGCGTCTGCGGCGCCGGGATCAAGTGGGCGGGAATCGATTTCGTGAAGCGCATGAAGGCGATCAAAGACGCCCGGGGATACACGTTTAGTCTTGAGGGTGTGGGCGGTGTAACGGTACCCGCCGACTACACAGAGTACCGCGATGCCGGCGCAGACGTTGTTATGAGCGCAACGGGTGCGATGTGGGATCCGTATCTTGCAGAGGAGATCAAAGCAACTTTCGGCAATGCCTAACGAGATCGACACACTGGCAGAGCAGGCGGTGAAAGACGGTGTGTTCCCAGGCTGTGCGATAGCGATCGTGCGGATCGGCGAGCGCGTCATCAAGTCGTACGGGACGCGTGCGCTCAACGGTGAACCTGCGCGCGATGACATGGTCTACGATCTTGCGTCGGTCACGAAGTCGGTTCCGGTCGCGTCGCTCATTTTAAAACTGAATCAGGACGGTGTACTTACCCTCAAGGACATGGTTCGTACCTGGATACCCGAGCTCCAGAACGATCACGCGGCGACTATCGAAGACCTGCTGAAATACCGCGTGCACGGAGAGCGTATGGCGACACTTGCGCACCTCTCTCCAAAAGAGATCACTGCGCGGATCTTTGAAACCGGCATATCGCTCCCGGGCGCATCGCAGTATTCGAATCTGCCGGCATTTCTGCTGGGAATTATTCTTGAGCGTGCGACCGGAAAGGGTATCGATGTACTCGCACGCGAAGCGTACTTTGATCCGCTCAACATGCGCTCAACATTTTTCGGTATTGCAGGCACGCAGCCGGATGTTTCGATATCGATCGCGCCGACGGAAACGGAAGAGAGCGGCGATGTGCAGGGGATCGTGCACGACGAATCCGCGCGCGTGTTTGCCCGATCCGGCCGTGCCGTCGGGCATGCGGGACTGTTCTCGAATGCGGGAGACATGGCAACCTTCATCGAGGCGCTGCTTGCCGGATCATTCCCCTACATAGTAAAAGGGGCTCACAAAGGGCTCGGGTGGGAGCTCAATCACGGAGCATTCATGGGCACAACATTCGGACCGCGCACATTCGGCAAGACCGGCTTTACGGGCACCAGCATCCTCTGTGACACCGATCGCGGCGTGGGTCTTGTCATACTTTCCAATCGCACATACCCGACCCGACCCGAGGATAATCGGGCAATCAACGCGTTTCGCGCCGCCGTGGCCGACAGAGTCCTCAATTCCAAAACATCGTGATAGAGTGCAAAAATGTGCGGGATTTTTGCATACACAGGAGGAAAGAACGCGGGCGAAGTGCTGCTCGAGGGACTGACCAGTCTTGAGTATCGCGGCTACGATTCTGCAGGCGTCTACACCCCCGAGAGCGGTTCCATAAAGGCAAAGGGTGCCGTACATCAATTGAAGCGCAAGATCCCGTCGGGCTACTACGGCAAATCCGGTATCGCGCATTTGCGGTGGGCGACACACGGCGAGCCGACCGAATCGAACGCGCATCCGCACAGTGACTGCACAAACGACGTGTGGGTCGTGCACAACGGCATCATCGAAAATTTTCAGGAACTGAAAGCAAAGCTCATCAAGAAAGGGCACACCTTTGCATCCGACACCGATACCGAGGTCGTGGCCCACTTGGTCGAGGATCATCTCCTGACCGAAAAGGATTTTGAAAAGGCGGCATTCAAGGCGCTTAACGATATTCGCGGGGCCTACGGTATGGTCCTGCAGTACCGCCACGAACCGCAAAAACTCATCGGCGCGCGGTTGGGCGCGCCGGTTGTGATCGGACTCGGCGACGGCGAGGGATTTGTCGCGTCCGACGCATCGCCGATTTTGCGGCACACGCGCACGGTCGTATTTTTGAACGACGGCGAGGTCGCGGTCGTGACGCCCGACGGTCACTCTATTTCCACGCTTGATTCGAAGCGCGTTGATCGCACTCCCGAACAGATCGAATGGGATGCCGAAGAGGCGAAGCGTGACGGCTACGACCATTTCATGATGAAGGAAATCATGGAGGCGCCGGAGGTTGTGCGCAACACGATCCGCGGACGACTGATACCGGAAGAAGGGCGCGCAAAGCTCGGAGGACTCGAAGCGGTTGCGGATGAGCTGCGGAATGTGAAGCGGCTCATTATTGCCGGGTGCGGCACCGCGTACTACGCGGGCGTTACCGGTGAATACATGCTCGAAGAGCACGCACGCATTCCGGTCGAGGTGGAACTGGGTTCTGAGTTCCGCTATCGCTCACCGATCTTGAACGAAAACACCGCGGTGATCGCCGTTTCGCAGTCGGGCGAAACCGCCGACACGCTCGAAGCCGTGCGAGAAGGGAAGCGCAAAGGTGCTATTACGCTCGGTATCGTGAACACGGTCGGCTCTACCATCGCGCGCGAAACCGACGCAGGAGTATACAACCACGCAGGTCCCGAGATCGGTGTTGCGTCCACAAAGGCGCTCGTGTCGCAGCTGACCGCGTTTGCGCTCCTGACCATGTTCCTGGGGCGGCAGCGCGACATGAGCATGACCGAAGGAAAGATCATTGCTGAGGCGCTCGCCGAGATACCCGAAAAGATCGAGCGTATCCTTGCGAACAAAGAGCACATCGAGCAGCTTGCCAAGAAGTATGCGAAGTGCCGCGACTTTATGTATATCGGGCGCAAATATAACTACGCGATCGCATTTGAAGGAGCGCTCAAGCTCAAGGAAATTTCGTATGTGCACGCCGAAGGCTGCGGAGCAGGCGAGATGAAGCACGGCCCGCTTGCGATGATCGACGAGAACTTCCCGACGATCGCAATCGCACCGAGCGACAGCGTGTACGAAAAAATGATATCGAACATTCAGGTGGTTCGTGCACGAAAAGGTCCGATCATCGCGGTTGCTACAGAAGGCAACGATGGCATCAAGGATTTTGCGGACGATGTGATGTATATACCGGAGACGATCGAGATGCTGCAGCCGATCTTGTCGGTCATTCCGCTCCAGTTGTTTGCGTACTATTTTGCAAAGGAAAAGGGATACAACGTGGACCGCCCGAGGAACCTCGCGAAGTCAGTGACTGTGGAATAGTGGCTCTGTAGAGCCATGCAATGATATAGACACAGGGCACGAATTGTGGTATAATAATTCCAGCTGATGGAGACCGCGCACGCGGGAGCCAGGACAGCACATTCGCACCATAGGAGAGCCACAATGGCGAGCCTTGTTAAGGAACTGCCGATCAGCGAAATGATGGCGACGTTCGAACTGTTGACGCGGTTCGGCGTTTGCCGCGATGATCTCGCAAAATTTCGCGGGGCGGACATTCATGAACAGCGTCGTCGCGTTGCGGGGTTTCTCGGCAGCGATACGCTGCGTCTGACCCGGCCCGGCACCGTGTTCGATGTGCCGGCGGTCAACGACTTCGACACCAGGGCGTTTACCTGGTTTCTGTGCGATACGACGCCGATCTTCCTGCCGGATTCGTTCAAGCGCAACCTGCTCCCTGAGACCGGATATTCTCAGAAAAAGGGAAAGGTACACCTCGTCGAGGTGACTGCTGAAAAATGGAGTCACTACGACTTGATCATTGAGGTGGCGGGCGAGGATGGTACGGCAGTCGTTCCGTTGTACTTCGTGTACAAGGCGCTCGAATATAAAGAGCGCGCACGTGATCACGCGCCGCTCGCTGCCTTTGTGAAAGACATGCACGGCAAGCTCGTGTTCCTGACTGCGCGGAGGACTCCGGACGGATGGGCTATCTCGCTCGCCGAGCCCGAGCATCGCGAATGGTCGTGGCCCGGCGGCATGCAGCTCGTCGCGCGCGTCTGAGCACCTGATCTTTCAAGCAATGCAAAAGCCCCGGACATGTCCGGGGCTTTCGTTTTGGCGGCTTTTAGATCTTAATCACTTCTTCCCATGGGCGGCCTTCGACACCGAAGTGTCCGTAGGCTGCGGTCGGGCGGAAGATCGGATTGCGAAGACCGAGTCGTTCGATGATCGCCTGCGGGCGGAAGTCGAAGTTCTTGGTGACGAGGTCGGTCAAGTTTTTACCGTCTTCGTCGAATGCTTCGACCATCACCGGCTCAACGCGACCGATTGCGTAGGCAACGGATACGAGCGCCTTTTTAGCGTGACCGTTGGCAACCAGGTTCTTTGCGGCAAAGCGGCACATATATGCGGCTGAGCGGTCGACCTTGGTCGAATCCTTGCCCGAGAATGCGCCGCCGCCGTGCGGCATGAGGCCTCCGTAGGTATCAACCATGATCTTGCGTCCGGTGAGTCCGGCATCTGCCGCAAATCCGCCGAGCACGAACTTGCCGGTCGGGTTTACGAGGATTTCGATACCGGATACATCGCCGAGGACCGGCGTGAACACTTCTTTGATGAGTCCTGCGCGGATGTCTTCCTGCGAGACTTCTTCTTTGTGCTGCGTCGAGATAAGCGCGGTGATGACCGCTCCGTCGTCGATCGTAACCTGGGTTTTGCCGTCGGGCATAACCCATGCGAGCGTGCCGTCGCGTCGGACAGCTTCGAGCTTGCGGGCAAGTGCGTGTGCAAGCACGACGCCGAGCGGGAGCATTTCTTTTGTCTCGTTGGTCGCGAATCCGTACATGATGCCCTGGTCGCCCGCGCCGCCGGTGTCCACTCCCTGCGAGATATCCGGTGACTGAGTAACGATTGTGTTGAGCACCTTGAGCTCATCGGTGTAGCCGATGTCCTTGTATACCTGTCGCGCGATCGCTTCGGCATCGATCTTTGCGGTGGTGGTAAGTTCGCCGCCGAGCATGAGCGTGCCGTGGCTGCCGAATGATTCGACTGCGACGCGGCTCTTCGGATCCTGTGCGAGGCACGCATCGAGGATTGCGTCCGAAATCTGATCGCAGACTTTGTCCGGGTGGCCGGATGTTACTGATTCGGTCGTATAACGACTAAGTGAATGAAACATACTGAGAATGCTGAGTCCATAAAAGCAGATATCTCCCGTGTGGGAGATTCATTGACTAGATGCATCTCCCGAATGGGTCTGGAGGGCACCTTCGGTTTCCCGGGTTGCCGGCGGATCATCTAGCCAGAACTATTACCGCGCTCTTGATACGATATTCAGCTGTTGTAGCATCGTAGCAGGCACACAAAACACAGCAAGGGGAAAACTGTGATGTATACTCGCGGCATGGAAAAACCTCGACGGCCCGAACGTCCGGCGGCACCAGAGCGGTCGGAACATCTGCGGACGTGGCGCGTTGTTGAGCTCTTTTCGGAAGCCCGCGATCAGGAACGGGGAACCGAAGACGGACATTTGGTTACGGATCACTGTATCGCGGTTTTCGACGGCGTTTCGCGCAATGGAACGAAGTACGACGGCGAAACGCCCGGGCAAATCGCAGTCGCAGCAGTGAAAGCTGCGTTCGAGGCACACCCCGATCTTCGGGCAGTAGATGCTCCACAGGTTGCGACTGATGCAGTTCGCGAAGTATCAACATCGCGAGGTGTTGAATCGGCGGCACTGGTGTTTGCGGCGTTCTTTCCGCTCGAGGACGAAGTTGTCGTAGTCGGCGATTGCTCGGTTCTTCTCGACGGCAAGGGAGATAATCCCGGTATTGCGCCGGATCGTGCTAAGGCGGAGCTTCGTCGACGCATCATCGCGCGTGCGCAGGCAGAGGGGATGCAAGCGGAAGACATATTCCAGAATGATCCTTCGCGGGCGCGCATGACAGAGTTGCGCACGTGGCAGGAAACGTATGCGAACAATCCCGATGCGCCTGATCTTGGTTACGGTGTGGTCAATGGTACCGATATACCCGAACAGTTCGTTCAACGCATTTCTGTGCCCGAAAACACAGGATCGATCATTCTTGCGACCGACGGCTATCCGCCGCACGTACTTCGCGAGACCCTCGCGGAGACTGAGTCGGAGCTATTGAAAGCACAGCTGGAAGATCCGCTCGGAATCGACCAGACGAAATCGGTTCGAGTGAACATGCCGCGGCGCGGCCAAACGGCAACCGACGATCGAACGTACATTAAAATAGCGCCCTGAGTCGGGCGCTATTTCGTTTTATATCCGAGCGATCTTTGCGATCACTTTTGCGATTTTTGCGGGGTCGTGGCGGATGAGTGAGCGCACGATCTTGTCGTGCTTGAGGCGCTTGGGGAGGCCGGAGGTTGCAACCAGATCTTCACCGATCAGGTGGCGATCCTCGGGCAGGTCGAGGCGGGTGAGTGTCTCGCCCTCGCGCGCATAGCGCTCGACAAGCTTCGCCGACGGCGCCTTGCTGTTATAGACCACGATGTCGAACTCGCCGCCGAGATACTGTTCGAGCGTTGCAGTGAAGTTCGCGACCGAGAAATTCTTGGAGTGTTTGACGTATGACATAAGGTTGCAGATAAGCACCTTTTTTGCCTTGGACTTTCGGATCGCTTCCGGGAGGCCTTTGACCAACAAGTTCGGGATGAGGCTTGAGTAGAGATCGCCTGGGCCGATTACGATCACATCGGCTTCTTTGATTGCTGCGAGCGCTTTCGGGTTTGCGCGTCCGCGCGGTTCGAGCCACATCTTTTCGAGGTTGCCGTTGAGCTTCATGCCATGTAGCACGTTCTCGCCGATTACCGTTTGACCGCCGACTGTGGCAGCAAGCTTAACCTTGTCGAGTGTAGAGGGAACTACGCGGCCTTTGATCGAAAGCACCTCGCTCGCTTTTTCCACCGCGTCGTCGAAACTGCCCGTAATCTTTTCGAGTGCAGAGAGCAGCAGGTTGCCGAAGCTGTGTCCCTTGAGCACTCCTTCGGCGAAGCGGTAGTTCATGAGTGTGCGCATGAGCTCGTCGGATGTCGAGAGAGCAACCAAACACTGACGCACATCTCCCGGGGGGAGTACTCCGAGTTCGTCGCGAAGCACGCCGGTCGAGCCGCCGTCGTCGGACATGGTGACGATCGCGGTGAGGTTAGCGGGATACGACTTGAGGCCGGTGAGCACGGTGAACGTGCCGGTTCCGCCGCCTAAAACGACGATATTTTTGCGCTTTTTGGATGCCATATTCAGACAATTCGGGCTATACTATCAGATATATTGACATGCGCTATGTCGCAGGGCGCGGTAATAAAGGCGAGATGAACACGTCATAATTCCTATGGAAACAAGTGCAAAAGTGTGGATGGGAGTAGCGATCCTCTTATTTTTCGTCATTCTAGGCATGACCTGGGTGCTTATTACGGTGCCTGCGGTATCGGTAACTGCCCCCGTATCTACCTCGACTCCGCAAAAGCCGGTGGAAGCGATGCCGGATACCACACATACGAGTACCGATGCGCCGCTTTCGTCGCGTGTACACGTGACCGCTCCGCAACAGAATACGACGGTCGGTCAGCGGTTCGAAGTGAAGGGTGAAGCTCCGGGTAACTGGTTCTTCGAAGCATCGTTCCCGGTCCAGATTCGTGACAAGGACGGCAGTGTGATTGCGCGCACTCACGCGAGCGCACAGGGTGAGTGGATGACGACCGAGCAGGTGCAGTTCACCTCGACCATCAACATCGAAACGGCATACAAAGGGCCGGCGACGCTGATCCTTATGCGGGACAATCCGTCGGGTTTGCCGGAGAACGACGACGCGCTCGAAATCCCCATTGTGATTCAATAGCGGGGTGTATAGTTACGGCATGAAATTCTCTCAAACCGTTAAGGAGTATCAGTTGGGACCGGCAGGCGTGCTTGCCATCGGCATTGTGCTCGCTGCCATGATTGCGGCGTACGCATTCTACGGCGTGCGCGCACTTTCTAATACGCTCACCGTGACGGGCTCCGCCACGGCGACATCGACAGCAGATACGGGGAAGTTGTATGTAAGCGTTTCGCGCGCTACGACCGAAGACGCTATTGCGGCCACGCAGTCGCGGGTATCGGCTGATGCCGATGCAGTCGTCGCGTTTTACAAAAAGAACGGCATTGATGCCGACTCGATCCAAACAGGAACGATCGCCGCCGACCGCGAATACTCGAACAACGAATTCGCGCCGCGCCGCTACAACGTGCGCCAGGACATCACGATCGTTTCGCACGACACCGCACTCATCGACCGATTGTCGAAGGATGTTGCCGACCTTTCAAACCGCGGCATACTCCTGAACGTGAATCCGCCGCAGTACTACATTAGTAATTTGCCTGAGCTTCGCGTGCAGCTCATCGGCGAGGCGGTAAAGGACGCAAAAGCCCGTGCGGAATCGATCGCGAAGAGCGCCGGACAGAGTGTCGGTCGCTTGCAGTCAGCGGCAGGAGGTGTCGTGCAGGTGATGGCGCCGAACTCGACCGATATATCTGACTACGGCTCCTACGACACTTCAACGATAGAGAAGACTGTAATGGTTACGACCAAAGCCATATTCTTGGTGCGTTAGAAACGCTTGAAATTGGGCGGCTTCTTCGTTACGGAGCCTCTGTGTCTTTTTCACCGTACGCTCAGGTACGGCTCAAAAGCCACATTCTCCGTGCCTCGAATCCATCCCAATTTCAAGCGTTTCTTTGTTTTGCATGCCAGAAACGCGCTGATAGTATTGCGACGATGTCAGATCATCCGAAATTTCAGGAACGAAAGGCGAGAGCGAAAAAGGTGGTCGCGTTTTTAAAGAAAAAGTACCCCAATCCTAAGACCGAGCTCAACTACAAGACACCGTTTCAGTTGGTGGTGGCTGTGTTGATGTCGGCACAGTGCACGGACAAGGTGGTGAACCGCGTGACGGAACCGCTGTTCAAAAAATATAAGACCGTGAAGGATTTTGCGAATGCCGACCTGAAAACACTCCAGAAAGAAATCTCGTCGGTAACGTTTTTCAATAACAAGGCAAAGGCGATCATTGCTGCAGCCAAGATCGTCGAGGGTACGTTCAAGGGCAAGGTGCCGAAAACCGTCGAGGAACTGATCACGCTCCCCGGAGTTGCATACAAAACGGCAAACGTAGTGCTGGGTGAGCTCTACGATATGTGGGAGGGCATTCCGACCGACACGCACGTAAAGCGTTTTGCGTATCGCTTCGATCTCACCGATCACACCGATCTCTACAAAATTTCCAAAGACCTCGAGGCGCTCGTGCCGAAAAAAGACTGGCGATTCGTGAACAACGGATTCGTGCTCTACGGTCGGTACATCTGTAAGGCGAACAAGCATGATTGCTCGGTCCACGATCTCACCGCCGTGTGGCCTGAGTCGCGTAATCGGTGGATGAAGATGTCCAAGTAGAAAAGGCGGCCGTGAGGCCGCCTTTTAGAGCGAAAGAGCGAATTAGCCGGCGCGGCGCTGCGGCGCGGCGAGCATTGCCTTGAGGTCGTTCCAGGCCTCCTTCGCTTCCGCGGCGAAGGTCGGTTCGAACAGAATGTCGACGACCTTGGGGATGTCGCGTTGCACGAGTGCGTAGAGCTGAACGGGGAACCCGCTCAACATGCGATTCGGCGGCTCGCCACCCATCGTGTTCTTTCCGTCCATCGCATCGTTGAGCGCCATCACAATCGCCATCAGAAACGTCTCGGGGAAGACGGTGTCGGTCTCGCGAAAATAGTTCGATGTCTGCGCGGTCGCGTACCGCATGAAGCGGACGGTATGGTGGCCGGCGTCAAAGCTGGCCTCGTGGCGACTGAGATAGTGGATCTTCGTGAGCACCTCGCCCATGGGGGCGGTCGCAGGCTCCTGCATCGTCGTGGTCTCCCTGTGTGAACCGGAGAAAACCTACGTTATTTCGTTGTGAATGTCTACCTATTGAGCGATGCGTCCTCGATCATCCATGAGACGAGGTCGGGGAAGGACATGCCCTCGTGGGCGGCCATTTCGGGTACGAGTGATGTACCGGTCATGCCGGGTTGTGTGTTTGTTTCCAGGCACACCAATTGTCCGGTTGACGGGTCATACCGAAAATCGCTGCGCGATACGCCTCGGCATCCAAGTGCGTTGTGAGCCGCCACAGCTGTGTTTTGGATCTCGGTGTAGACGTCTTCGGGGATGGGGGCGGGGAGGATGTGGCGCGAACCGCCGGGGGCGTACTTGGCCTCGTAATCATAAAACGCGAGGTCTGACGTGATTTCTATCACGCCGAGTGCGCGGTTACCGATAACCGCACAGGTCAGTTCTTTGCCGGCGATGTATGTTTCCGCAAGCACCGTGTCACCGAATTTCCAGTTATCACTACCAAGCTCCGGAGGGGGTACATCGCCTTCCCGCACGATGAACACGCCCACGCTCGAACCGTTTGCAATCGGTTTCAATACGTAGGGCGGGATGAGTACGTGCTCGCGCGCGGCTTCGAACCGCGACGCGACTTCGCCCGCTGCGACCGGAATACCTGCCGCTTTGAATACGTCGCGGGCCCGTGACTTGTTCATGGCAAGTGCGGATGACAGAACACCTGAATGCGAATACGGGATTTCCAGGAACTCAAGTATGGCTTGCATGCCGCCGTCTTCACCGAACGGTCCGTGGAGCATGTTGAGTGCAACATCGGGCTTGGCTTCACGAAGCCGCTCCACTACGTCCCGACCGACATCAATCCGCACGACCGTGTAGCGGTCTTGTATTGCGTCGGCACATGCAGTGCCGGAGCGCAGTGATACGTCGCGCTCAGCCGACCATCCGCCCATCAGCACGGCTACCGTTTTCATATACCCACCGTAACACATTCCGCAATATAAAAGAGAGCGGCACAGGGTGCCGCTCTCAGGTTCGCCGGCAGTATCAGTTACTGCCTGACAGGGAACAAGACGCTGCTCATGCCGGTCCGGATGATATCGCTGATGACCTCGTCGACGGGTCGCTTGAAGCGGGTCGACGCATACACGATCGCGGTCGCGACCAGCGTGTCGTTCTGGTGAGCGACGGTGCCGGCTTTCGGCCGGTTGGCGTCGATCCAGTCCATGATCAAGCTCCACGCATCGCCGTGATCGGCAAGTCCGAGGCGGATGCGCTGCGCGATGCCCGTGAAGTCCGCCTTCAACTTCTTGTGCGCGTTGGAGCGCAGGTCCTGAAAGTTGTTGACCGGACAGTGCGTGCCGTCGAGCATGTGCACGACGTTACGCGGGACGGGCGTCTTGCGACCCTCCTTCGACTGCGGCTGTCGGATTCGGTTACTCCGTCCCTGAAAGGAACGGGCCGGCCGATGAAGCTGCTGCAGCATTGTCTTCTCCCTGGTTGTTACCGAGAGAGAATATGCAATGGACGGGCCTATTTTGCAAGGCACTCCCGGTGTGTACGATGTGGATATGGCAGAACGCAGAAAGATGGCGGTATTCGATGTAGACGGCACGATCTTCCGATCATCGCTATTGATTCAGCTCGTCGATACGCTTATTGAGCGCGGCGCGTTCCCGGAGGACGCACGGGTCGTGTACGACAAGCAGCGCCGCAAATGGCTTGATCGCGAAGGCGACTATCAGGAGTACATCGAGGCAGTCGTGCGCGCATTCAAGTCGCATCTGAGGGGCGTGCATTACGGAGAACTCGTCGAGGCGTCGGAGCAGATGGTCGAAGAGCAGTGGAAACATACGTATCGGTATACGCGCGACCTTTTGAAAGTGCTGAAATCAAAAGGCTACTACCTGCTTGCGGTGTCGCACTCTCCGAAAACGGTGCTCGACAAGTTTTGTCCGCGGCTCGGTTTCGATAAATCGTACGGTACCGTCTACGAGATCGGACCGCAGGATCTGTTCACCGGCGTAATCACCGACGAGCATCTGATATTCAACAAGGCAAATGTCGTAAAGCGCGCGATGGAAAAAGCCGATCTCTCGCTCGCGTATTCAGTCGGGGTGGGAGATACGGAAAGCGATATACCGTTTCTCGAAATGGTCGCGCGTCCCATCTGTTTTAATCCGAATGCAAAACTCTACAAGACCGCGCAGCGACTCGACTGGGAGGTCAAAGTCGAGCGAAAGGATGTGATATACGACATTTGATATACTGCCGGTCTATGAAAACACTCAAGCGCATTCCACAACGGGCGATGATCGCGGGGGTACTCGCCGGATTCGCAGATTATTTCGTTATCGATGTGACGGTTTTGCGGGTCTTGTTCGTTGCAGCGGTACTCGTAACGGGATTTTTCCCGCTCGGCCTCGCATACATAGTCGCCATTTTCATTATGCCGATCGACCACCCCGTCATTCATGTCCACCACGAGCACACAGAAGAAAAGCACGAGAATCCCGGAGCGTAAGGCGATTGCGGCGTTCCGGCGGGAGGTGTGGAAGCACTACAAGGCGCACGGTCGCCATGACCTGCCGTGGCGAAAGACCCGTGATCCGTACAGGATATTGGTGTCCGAGATCATGCTGCAGCAGACACAGGTGCATCGGGTCATCGATAAATACAAAAGCTTTCTCAAGCGGTTTCCGACCGCGCGCGCACTCGCGCGTGCGCCGCTCTCGGCGGTCCTTAAAGAATGGAGCGGGCTCGGCTATAACCGCCGCGGCAAGTATCTGCATGATGCGGTGAAAGTTGTCGTGTCTGAGTACACGGGTGATTTTAGGCGTGCGACCGCAGAGAAATTGCCGGGCGTCGGCCCGTACACAAAGGCTGCGGTGCGAACATTTGCGTTCAATGAGCCGCACATGATGATCGAAACAAATGTCCGTGCCGCGTTCATTCACTATTTCTTTCCCGGCGGTACAAACGTACACGACCGCGACATCGTGCCGCTGATAGAATCGGCGGGAGCGGGCCAGGATCCGCGGGAATGGTATTGGGCACTCATGGACTTCGGGTCGCATCTGAAGAAACTTCATGTGAACCCCACCAGGAGAAGCGCACACTATGCTATGCAATCAAAATTTGCCGGGTCGCTCCGCCAGGTTCGCGGGGCCATTATAAAAATGTTACACGAAGGTGCTCATGGAGACTTGGCCATTGCACAAAAGCTCGAGTTTGAGGAACGATTTATCCGTCAGGCGCTCGCAGGACTCAAGCGAGACGGTCTTGTCACGAGTGCCAAAGGAAGTTGGCAAATCGCATAGCGGAAGCATGCAAAGACGGCGCCATCGGAGCAGTTTATTCCTGATGAGGCTTTGCTCCACGTGATGCGCGGGGCTATTCAGGCCTCACTCACTCGCGTCTGACAATACAAAAACGGCACGGATTGCTCCGCGCCGTTTTATTTTGTGATGTTAGATCGACACGATCACCGGGATCACGATCGGACGCTTCATTGTCCGCTGCAAGAGGAATCGTGCGACCGCTTCGGCAAGATCCTCGCGGGCAACATCGAGGTCGGCCGCGCGCGGATTGCGCATCGACGTCTCAACGGACTTACGGATGATAAGCCGTGTCTGGTCCATGAGGTCTTTGTTGTCACGGAGATACACGAAGCCTCGCGAAATGATGTCGGGGGACTTGTGGAGCTTGCCGGTGCGGCGATCAACGGTCGCAACGACGACGCAGAAGCCTTCCATACCGAGTGCCTTTCGGTCGCGCATGAGCACTTCGGAGAGCTCGGAGACCGTGTGTCCTTCGACGACGCGGAGCTCCGACGGGGCTTTGATTGCGTGCTTCACGATCTTCTCGCCACCGATGATTTCGAGTACGGATGAGTTGTCCGGCACGATTACGTTCTTCGGGTTCACACCCATTTCCACCGCAAGATCCGCGTGGACTCGCAGCATGTAGTGATAGCCGTGCACGGGGACGAAGAATTTCGGCTTGATCTGTTTGTGGATCCACACTGCCTCTTCGCGGTTGCCGTGACCGGATGCGTGCACGTCGCTCGCGTGATACGTGATGATATGAGCACCCTGTCGCGACAGGTTGTCCTTGAGCTTCTGCACTGCACGTTCGTTGCCCGGGATCACGGACGAGGAGAGCACGATGGTGTCGGTCGGCTGCAAACGGATGTACTTGTGAGATTTGTTACCGATTCGTGCAAGCGAGGCGAATTCGTCGCCCTGCGCACCGGTGGCGAGGATGACCATCTTCTCCGGCGGGTACTGGAGCATGTTTTCGACCGCAACGACGGTATCGTCCTTGTACTTGATGAGGCCGAGCTCGCGGGCGATCTCGATGTTGGTTTTCATGGAGCGACCGTCAATCACGATCTTCTTGCCGTGGTCCTCCGCGAATTTCACGACACGGATGAGGCGTTCCAGGTGTGACGCAAACATCGCGATAATGAGGCGGCCCTTGGTGTCACGCACGATTTTCTCGAGTGTCTCGTACACGTTGCGCTCGGGGATGGAGAATCCCGGCTGCCATACGTTCGTGGAATCCATGAGGAGTGCGAGCACGTTGCGATCCTTGAAGATGCCGAACTCGCGCTTTTCTTCGTCGGAGGGTTCGCCGTTGTCGTGATTGAGTTTGATGTCGCCGGTGAATACGACATCGCCGTACGGGGTTTCAATGATGATACCCATCGAATCCGGCACAGTGTGCGTGACGCCGAAGAACCGGATGTTGAGCTGGCCGAGCTTGATGACTTCGTCGCGCTCGACTTCGCGAATAACGACCGGTGCGGTCTGCGCGAATTCTTCCTGGCGCTTCTTGATCATCATGCCGGTGAGGCGGCGCGTGTAGATCGTGGGGTTGCCGATACGGTCGATGATGTAGGGGATCGAGCCGATGTGGTCAAGGTGACCGTGCGAAATCAGGAGGCCGCGGATCTTGTCGCGCCGTTCTTCGAGGTAGCCGGTATTCGGCAAAATGTAGTCGATACCGGGTGTGTCGTCTTCGGAGAAGGCGAATCCGGCATCGAGGATGAGGATGTCGTCACGGAATTCGATTGCGGTCATGTTGCGACCGATCTCTTCAACGCCGCCGAGCGGAATAATGCGTACGACGTCTTCGCGCGGAGGCGGCACCATCGCTCCCGGCTTTTTATCGCGCGGGGACGGCGACTGATGTTCTACCTTGGTGCGACCGCGCGGCGGGCGTGCGGGGCGTGAGCTAAAGCTGCGTCGACCGCGACCTCGTTTCTGCGCAGGGCGTCCGTCGGGTCGTCCGTCCGGGCGGCCTTCCGGTCGGTTTTCGGGTCGTCCTTCCGGGCGTCCTTCCGGGCGTCCGTCGGGGCGCTTTTCGCGTCCCGGGTTTTTCTGACCGCGCGAAGGGCGGCCTGCGGGATCGTTACCGCCTGCGGCGGGCACGTATGCTCCGTTCTTATTTGAGAAATGTTCCATACTGATGATTAAAAAAATGCATTAATAGTGAATTTAGATCGCCGGCGTCGTGTTTCTGGCGAATATCTCCCACACGCGCTCGGTGTCGGTGTACCACTGGTACACGTTCTGGTAACGCTCCGAC
>CAZELA010000002.1:238447-377295 GCA_964512835.1 uncultured Candidatus Saccharibacteria bacterium
AGTGGTGAGTGAACCGATGCGTACACCGGTCACATTCTCCGGGAATACGTACAGGAAGTCGGGAGCATACAGAAAGATGGCCGGTTGATCCTCTCGGACCACGTCGGCAAATTCCGTGTAGAGCTCTTCGCGTTCACTCTTGTTCGTCGTAGCGCGTGCTTGCGAGAGGAGTGTATCAGCTTTCGAATTCGCATACAAGGAAAGATTGAGGCCGGGATCGTTGCGCTGCGAAGAGTGCCAAAACGCGTAGAGGTCAGGTTCGCGGCCGACGACTTCGCCGAAGAGGATTGCATCGTATTCGCGCGGCCGGATTACGGTCGTATTGAGTTCCGCGAGCGGGTAGACCTTGAGCGTGACCTTCACACCCGCCTGACGCCATGCGGTAATGACGGCGTTTGCGGTTGCGACAAGTTCGGGTGTATCGGTGGTCGCGAGTGTGAACTGCAGGATCTGTGTGCCTTTTTTCCACTCGCCGGTTGCCTGGTCCCATTTCCAGCCGCCGCGCTCCAGTGCATCGCGAGCCGCATCAACGGAATCCAGTGTGTACGCATTCGACGCTGCGCTCGACGTGCTTGTGGTACCCATGACGATCCCCGAGCGAACGGGCGGCACAGGAGAGGAGAGCGGTGTGGCGAATCCGCCGAGTGTGGCGCGCACCAGTCGGTCCTTGTCGAGTGCGATATCGAGCGCGTTGCGCACCGCGGAATCCGCAAAGACCGGCGCGTGATTCTGGTTCAGGAACACGCCGAACACGCGCGGTAGCGTCGAGCGCACGACGGTCGAGTGCTTGAGGGAGAGCTCTGCGAGTTGCTCCGATGAGATACCGGCGACCGCGTCGACGTCGCCTGCGTTGAATGCTTTTACGACGGCTTCTTCGCTCGTGTACAAACGTACCGAGATCGAGCTGATGTTCGGTCTGCCGAGTGTAAAGCCCGAGAACGGCGCAAGGTCGAAGCGGATTGATGATCCGGTCGAGTCCTTGTCGACCTGCTGCACCTCGTAGGGCCCCGAACCCACGGGGTTCGTGTTGAGCGGATTGAACGGAAAATCCTCTGCGGTCGTGTCTTTCCAGAGGTGCTCCGGAAGGATGCCGAGCGAGCAGTTTTCGATGAACGGCGCATAGGCGTGGGGGAGCGTGAGAATGACGGTTCGGTCGTCGGGGGCGGAGACTGTAACGCCTTCCCAGTCCGCGCGGTGAGGGCTCTTCACGTCGGGATTCTGGATCTGCTTTATGGTGTAGAGCACGTCCGCTGAGGTAACGCGCTTCCCGTCATGAAAGGTCGCGTCCGCTCGCAGTGCAAATGTGTATGTGGTGCCGTCCTCAGAAACCGAAAAGCTCTCTGCGAGGTCCGGTACGACCGATCCGTCGGGAATAGTCCGCACGAGTCCCGAGTAGGTGAGGGCCGTGAGGTCGGCGTCTGCTGCGGATGTTGCGAGTACCGGATTAATGAATCGCGCGGGACCCACGAGACCTTCGGTGATCGAGCCGCCCCGTGACGGAACATTGATCGAGACCGTCTCGTTTGCGCCCGCAAGCAGCGCGAGCGAGGAGACGCCGAGTATCAATGTCAAAACATACAAAATAAGACGCTCAGACGGTGAGAACCGGGTGAGCAGGTCGTTCAGCGTGGAGAGACGCAACATGCTTCTCTCGCGGGTCAAACTTGTTGTGAGAACGGGTGAAGTACCCGAGGAGTCATCCATAGCGCACAGCGCGTGCGTTCAGGGCCCCGTGGGGGCGGAACGCAAAAACTAGCTAACGAGTAAATTCAAGAGTGCCGAAGCGGCAAACAGTACACCGAGAACGATCGTCGCGGAGAAGAGCGTGCGCTCAAGGCCGCGGCGGGTGTGGAAACCGGACGAAAAATTGTCGGCTCCGAATGCTCCACCCAAAGAGGCACCCGTGCGCTGCAAAATCACACTCACGATGATGAGCACCGAAAGCACGATCTGCGCGTAGGGCAGTACCTGTCGGAGGAGATCCATGTGGCAGAATCCTAGCAAACGCGTGCCGCCGGGTCAATCCGGCCCCTGATTTGCGCGGCCACTTCACTCTATATATAATCCGCGCGTTGCGGTCCTTAAAAAACCGCCTATCGTAACGATTATTGAGCTCATTTTCACACCGTATGGCAAAGAAAAAGATGAAAAAGCCGGTTTCCAAGAAGTCTCCGAAAAAGTCTGCTCCGCAGGCGAAGGCCGCTCCCCAGGAGCCGGTCCAGCCGCTTTTCGACCGTGTGCTCATCCGTAAAGAAGACCCGAAGGAATCCATGACTGCGGGCGGTATCTACGTTCCTGAATCCGCAAAGAAGGGTGACGCCCCGAAAGTCGGTGTCGTGCTCGCTGTCGGGCCCGGACGATTCGACAATAACGGTAATCGAATCCCTGTTTCCGTCGCGGTCGGCATGAAGGTGATGTTCACCCCGGGGTGGGCAGGTGCGGACGTTGTCGAAGGTCTCTCAGGTAACAACGTGATCGTTCCCGAAACGGATATTCTTGCGATCCTCAATAACTAATTCTGAATATATATGGCAAAACAGGTGATTTTTGACACGGAAGTTCGCGCAGCGCTCAAGCGCGGCGTCGACATCGTCGCGGGTGCGGTAAAAGTCACGCTCGGTCCGAAGGGTCGCAATGTTGCGATCGATAAATCGTGGGGCGGGCCGACGATCACCAACGACGGTGTTTCGATCGCGCGCGAGATCGTCCTCAAGGACAAGTTCGAGAACATGGGTGCCTCGATCGTGAAAGAGGTCGCGAACAAAACAAACGACAAAGCCGGCGACGGCACGACAACTGCCGTCGTACTGACACACGCGATCATTACCGAGGGTCTGAAAAAGACCGCGATGGGTGCGAATGCAATGATGGTTCGCCGCGGTATCGAAGCAGCAGCTAAGGATGTTGTTGAAGAGCTCAAGAAAATGGCAAAGCCCGTGAAGGGTCGCGACGATGTGCGACAGGTCGCAACGATCTCTGCAGAAAGCGCGGAGCTTGGCGAAGCAATCGCCGACATTGTTGAAAAAGTCGGTAAAGACGGTGTCGTCACGGTAGAGGAATCGCAGTCTATCGGCACCGAGACCGAATATGTGCAGGGTATGGAGTTCGATAAGGGCTATGTATCCGCCTACATGATCACGAACGCGGAGCGGATGGAGGCGGAGGTAAAGGATGCGACCATCCTCGTCACCGATAAAAAGATCTCAACACTCAAAGATCTCTTGCCGCTCCTCGAGAAGGTCGCGCAGTCCGGTAAGCGAGAACTCGTCATCATTGCCGATGATGTCGACGGCGAGGCACTTACCACGCTCGTTCTCAACAAGTTGAAGGGTGCATTCAGTGTGCTCGCGGTGAAGGCCCCGGGATACGGAGACCGCAAAAAAGAACTATTGTCGGACATCGCGGTCACCGTCGGCGGCCAGCTTGTCTCTGATGATCTCGGTATCTCGCTCGAAAAGGCTGAGCTGCACATGCTCGGACACGCGGCACGAGTGGTTTCCTCTAAGGACACGACGACCATTGTGGGAGGTAAGGGTGACAAAAAAGAGATTCAAAAGCGTGCGGATCAGCTTACGAAACAGCTCGAGCAGACGACGTCGAAGTTCGACAAGGAAAAACTGCAGGAGCGCGTTTCGAAACTCACGGGCGGCGTTGCCGTTATACGCGTGGGTGCAGCGACCGAAACCGAAGCGAAATACCTGAAGGATAAGATCGAAGATGCGGTCAATGCCACGAAGGCGGCGCTTGCCGAGGGCATTATTCCGGGCGGCGGCGCATCGCTTGTAAAAGTTGCCGCAAAGCTTACAAAAAATATCGAAAAGCACACAAAGGCCGGTAACAGCGAAATGAGCGCGGGCTACGCGATCCTCGTAAACGCGCTTTCCGTGCCGTTCAAGCAGATCGTGCGAAATACGGGCCGCGAGGACGAAATGGTGCTCGTGCAGGAAATCTCCGGCGCCGATAACAAAGGATTCGACGCGCTGAACGAACAGATCGTCGACATGATCGAGGCGGGAATCATCGACCCGGTCAAAGTAACGCGATCCGGTGTCGAGAATGCGGCATCTGCCGCGGCTGTGCTTTTGACCACCGAAGCTGCGATCGCAGACCTTCCGGAGGAGAAGAAGGTGGATCCGAACATGGGCGGCATGGGCGGTCTCGATTAAGCGCTACTCACAACTCTATGCAAGCAGAGCCCCGGAAACGGGGCTCTGCTTGTTACTATTAATAGATGCTATCGCGTCGCTATGCGGCCGCTTTTCTCGTGTTGGTCACGGCTATTGTGGCGGTCGCGTACGTGCTTCCGATCCGCTTTGTGTTTGCCGAAGGTACGGCTGCCGACAAAATGTGTCCGGCAGAGGAGAAAGATAAAAAAGAATACAACCCCTCGAAGCCGTGGAACAAACCGTTTACCGAGGTGCGAAACGGCGAAAAAAAGACGATACAAAACCTGTTCGGAAAGCCGTGTTGGGACGAGACAAACAAAGAAAAGACCATAGGTCATTGTCTGCGCAAAGATCGGTGCCTTGCTGATAAAACCGCAGAAAACAAAGACCCCGCAACGTGCAAACAAACCGGCCAGTGCCCCGAAGGTCAGACAACCGCTCCTAAAGAGGCGGGCGGTCAGCCGCCCTCGCCACCGTCGCCCGGCGGTGGAGGTGGCGGAGGTGCGGGCGGGGGCGAAGCAAAACCGCAACCCGACAAGACCGAAGAGCAAAAGCGCCTCGAGGAATCGTTCAAGGCGCTCGAACCGAAACCGGATCTGAAGCCGGGCGAAAAAGAAGTCCCGGTCGACAGTGTTGTTACCGAGGACGAATTTCTGAAGCAGTGCCCGACATGCAAACCGTTGAGCGAGGTCGGCAAGTCCGACAGTCTGTTGCGTCAGGCATTCGGCGAACCTACCGATCTCACGAATACTGCAAAGCAGCCGAGTAGTATGCTCATCGGTGAAATAACGGCACCGGAGAATGTATCCAAACTGAATTCAGATCTCGGCAATAATGCATTCGTCGAGCCGAACGGTGAACTCAGCGAGCGCGACCGATTAAATGCAGCGAGCACGTTCCAGGAAGGCGCTCCGCTCGGGAGGCTTGAAGAGCGGCCCACGCCCGAGCGCGGATTCGGAGAGGAAAATAAATCCTTCAATGTCATCAAAGAGAACGGAGCCATTTCGTCGATCAGTGCCAAGGAGCCGGTCTCCGACGAAACCTGGAAGGAGATGGTCACGGATGCGCAAAAACGAATGGCAAACGATTGTCCTTCGGGAATGAGCTGTCTCATGATCAACGACGAGAATAATCAGTCGTTGAAAGTTTTGTATTCAAAGGTTTCGCCGGGGCTTTTGCCCGAAGGCGCCGCTGTGCTCACGCCGAATCAGGACAAGCTTGCTGCCTCCGGCGGTTTTTGGTCGACGGTGACAGGGAACGGTCCGTCCACACAGGATGTTGCCGCAGTGCTGCAAAAAGAAGGTGCGACGGTCACGATGCCTGACGGACGCGACGTCCGGATGACATTTAATGCGCAGTCAGCAGCTGCGGTCGCACCGTCAATCGCGGCGACGTACAATTCCGATGACACTTCATTCGTCGATCGCGCCAGTTCATACCTGGGGGTTGATAAGAGTCGTGTCGCGGACGGCTCATTCGTAAAGGCTGACCCGACATACACACCGACTGAAACGGTGACAGTGGTTGAGCCGGAGCAAAAGCCGGTGCGCGTACCGATCTATACATCCGACACTCCGTCGCAACCGACACCTGTTGAAGTCATAAGCTCGCGCGACGCACCGCCTGCGCCGAAACTACCGAGTGAAACAAGTGACACACCGTCCGAAGTACGGCCGTCTGTACGACCGTCGGTCGATGAAGCATATACACCGCTCGATAAACCGGACACGCCCGCACGACCCTCGACCGAAACACCCGCGCGCCCGTCGGTTGAAACACCGCCACGACCTTCGACCGAGACTCCGGCACGTCCGTCCACAGAAACGCCGGCACGCCCGACAGGCGAAGCTCCCGCTGCACCGTCCGCGCCGTCTGCTCCGTCCGGTCCGGCTCCGTCACAAAGTGCGCCGTCTCCGCAATCGTCATCGCAGCAGCAGGCAAATATTTTGGACCGCCTCTATTGTTTGATATTCACCTGTACTCCACAGCAACAGGCGCAGCCAGCACAGCAGCAGCAACCGATACAACAACCGGCTCCGGCGCAACAGCAACCGACCCAGCAGAATTCTGCGGTCGCACAGAATCAACCGTCGAATACGCAAACAACGCCTCCGGCGCAGCAGCAGGCCGTGCGGGAAAATCCCGCTACTCCATCGCCGACACCGAGCAGTCAGCCGGATACTTCACAGGTGCTGCCGCCGTCTCAACCTGCCGCGAACCAGCCCTCGACACAGCCGAGTCCGTCGCGATTGAATCCGGTTCGGCTTACATCGAGCGGTGCCAATAACGCGAGTGCGCCGCAATGGACAGAATCAGCACAAACGCCTGCGGCGCCGACGACGCGCTCGGGTAACGGCGCGGCCGCTTCTTCTAACGGTGAACAGAGTGCACGTGCTGCGTCAAAACCTGCGCTCAGTCCGATCGCGATCAGCAGTGCCGCCGCGCAGCTTGTTGCCCGCGCAACCGCCCAAACAAGTCCGAGTGCCGCCGCTCCCGCACAAAAACCTGTCAACGGACTGAAGGCGCCGACGCTCGCAGTAAACAAAGCGACCGATCCTTCGAATGCCGTGCCACGGCAAACGACTACCGAAAAACCGAATCCTGCCGCGAACAATCCGAATGCGGGCGGAACCGCCGGATCACCGGACGGTAAGCCCGAACTCACCGAAGTTAAGAAAGTCGAAGCGCTCATAGATAAGGGTGAGGGTGGCGGTAAGAATGAGAAGGTCGTGAAGATCGAGACTCAGAATCCGGAGACGAAAAAACCGACCGAGGGACCTGCTACCGAGCAGAAACTCGGGACCGGCGGTAACGGAGCGGGTAAGGGAACGGGTATCGGCAATGGAAACGGCTCCGAGGCGGGGGTGCAGGGGCAGACCTGCGGTATAACCTGTCTTGCACAAAAAGCGCTGCAGAATATGGCGCAGGTATTCGGCGTATCTCCCGCACAGGCGACGCCGACGCAAGCGGTCTCGGTCAAAGATGCGCAGCAACAGGTCTACGAAAAACTCCGCGAGGTGAAGGAGCAGTTAGCGGAATCTCAAAAGATGGGTGAGACGCTCGCGGCGCTCGAGCCGCTCCGTACCGCGCTGAAAGCCGGCAAAGACGCTGCTGAGATCGCAAACGGGGTGAGTGATCCGAACATAAAAGCTCTCGCCGGCGATTTGAATAAGAAGGTCGTGGATATTCAGAATGTATTGAATGCATGGGACCGTTCTCATTTTGCGGATGGCACTGCGGGTCGCGCGATCAAGCAGATGAAGAGCCAGTTCCCGACCGCGATCCCTGCGGCAGGCGATGCGCTTACTAAGCTCAACGACGAGCTCACCAAGCTCGCGAGTGCGCCGCCCAAAACGGAGACACCGATGAATAATCCGACGCCGGTCGCACGTCCGGCAGCGCAGCCCTCTCCGAACACGGCAACGGCCGCGCCGACACAACAAGTACCTGCGGCTCCGTCACCGGCACAGCAAGCGGCTGCGGCACGACAAGCATTGAAATCAGCGGCGGATGCATACAACACACCCGCTTACCGTGCGAATAATTGGCAGAAACTGCGAAGCGAGACGCTCCGCAGTGATTTGGTGCAGGCGGTATACAACGTGCGCGATCAAAAACCGATCACCATAGAACAGCAACAGGCACTCAAGCCGTATCTCACCGGCAAAAACGAATTTCAAAATGGAACCGTGCAGAGCAAAGCCGCGGCAGAAGCGGAGTTCAAGAATCTGGATCGCTACATTTCGCACATCAACGACGACTGGTGTGCGGGTACGGTTGCCGCGGTCATGAATAAAGTCGCGGAAGGTAAAGTGCCGAACTACATTTACGTAGACGACTTTTATAAATCGATGAAGGAATCAGGGACGCTGCACCCGAAAGGTGACGGCTACCAGCCGCAGCCGATGGACCTGTTCTTTACACCGAAAGGGGGCGATAACGGCAGTGCTTCTCCGCTTGGCGCAGGCTACGCAGTGCGCGATGCAAGCGGTGTATTACAACCGGGCAAGAGTCAGATATCGGGGCATGTCGGATTTGTCGCATCGTATGACCCGTCCACACAGACGGTAACGACCATCGAAGGTAACGCCTCGGGCGAGTACAAGAGTCTCAGGCGGCCGCTCTCGCAGATCATGGCGTTCGGTGATACGACATCGTACATGGAAAAGACCGCACCCGGCTCCGTGCAGAAACAGTCGCAGGGTACACCGGATCCGAAGTCACCGGTCGTCGTGCCGAAGAATGCACCGAATATTCCCGGTGCATACAATCCCGCATCCGGCGCGCAGCTGATCAATGCGGCAAACACGGTTTGTAAAGTGATCGGGTGCAATGCGCAGACGGCGGCGCGCGCGCTCGGCGGTGTGGTCGGAATCGAATCCGAAGGAAACGCGCAAGTCCCGCATCCCGGTTCTCCGTACCAGGGATACGGTCAGCTGGGTGAAGATGAAACCAATCGCGCGCTCGCAAAGCTGAAACAGATCGCGCAAGCGACGAACCTGACACCGGAAGAGCGTTCGGTGATCAACGACGTCATTCGTCGGGCAGATGTTCAGGTTGCGAGCGGCAGAAATCCGAATACCGATGATCACGCCGGTCCGTGGCTCCTTGCCGGGCTGCACGCGGAACAGGGGACGCTCGCAAAAGCGACGGCTCTCACGAATGATCCGCGACTTGCGGCGGCATATATGATGAATGCGCAGTTCGCCCCGTCGATGATGAAGGATCCTTCATACGGTCCGAACACGGTGCTTCCGCCGAATGCGGTTGCCGCGTACAACAAACAGGGAGGTTTGTTTGTGCCGATCGGTGCAACGGTTGCCGATGCGGCGCAACAGGTGATGCGGTGGAAGAGTGACCGTATCGACAAGGGTATTTCAATGATCGATCGGCTTGCCGGCGGCAGCGATTACGTGCCCTTTACCGGCGGTCAGCCCGTTGCATGCGGCTATCGAGGATGTGCAACAGTCCCGACTATCGAGGCCGGAAAAGACGGTCGAGTACAGGGTATCCAGCGAGCCGCTTCGTGCGACGGGGCGGGAATGTGCGCCCAGTCGTATCACACGAACGTGGCATACAAAACGAGCGGTCTCTCTCGTGACCAATTCGTGCAGGCCGCTCGTGAAGAGGAAGCGCTCGAACGGCTCGCTCAGAACGGCAAGTTGCCTGACGGCGCAAACTTCCGCGATTTCAAGGCGACACAGAGCAATAAAGATGCGGTAAATCCGCTTACGGCGATCGCGAAAGCCGACGGACATCCGGTGATCCCGGGCGCCAAGGTTGATTCGTGGTTCCCGATGAGCGACATCAGCAAAGCACCGCGACGCGACGCGATTATTTCTCACCAGTCCGGCGGTCCGTGGGGTTCGGGCTTGAACACCGCACGAGCACAAACATATAACGGCGTGCATTCGCTCGGCACGGAGTGGTGGGTGCTTGCCGACGGGACGATACTCCACACGCGACCGGAGGTCGATACCGCGCATATCGGCGTGAACAAGCCGCCGGATGCGAAGCATCTTTTGAATGACAACACAGTCGGTATTGAATTCGAGGGTCAGATCGGACAGAAGCTCTCTCCCCAGCAGATCGAATCGGGTAAAAAGCTCATGCAGTATCTGCAGGAGCGCTACAATTTACCGGCGAGCGAGGTTTATCGACACGGAAAAATCGGCGGTCGCGAAGGTGCCGAAATGGAACAGATTACGCGCGAAATGAACTACAAGCCGGGTACCGGAGTACCTGCGTACGATGTTACGGATAAGGACGGTGTTCTGGTCGCGAAAGATGTTGCGTTGGATCCTCGCAGTGTGAGCGGCGCCGGGGACGTGCGACTGCTCTCCGACAAAGACGGTAAGCCGCTTGGTCAGGATGGTACTGCGATACAAAACGGTGCTGCGCCGCTGCTTGCTTCGAGTGATGCGACCCTGCCGAAGGCGACACCGGATCCGAGCGATCCGGAAAAGGTGCGCTTTGCCGACGAGCGACCTGAGCAGCCGAAAGTTGCAGGCAAGGGCTTCCGTTCACCGAATGAGCGTGATTGGACGCGCGGCGACTATTACGCGTCATCGCGACCGACATCCTATTGTGTCGACAATAACGGCCAGGTATACGGTTGCACCCCGACAGGCGGATCGAATCCGACCGGAGGTACCGCTCCGAGCGGCGGCGCGCCGATGCAGTCGTCGCAGGTCGCACAGCAACAATATCCGCGCCAGTACCCGCTGCAGTCTCCGTATCCGTACCCGCCGCTGCCGTCATTACCGCAGCCGGTCGTTACGCCGCCGCTCACCGCATCGCTTTCGTGCTCACCGGCATCGGTGCCGTTCGGCACATCAACACCCGTCACTGTGTCGTGGTCGTGTCTCACCGGAAGCGCAAGCTCGACGGGATTCGCGACAAACGGTGTGGCCGTGGGGCGTGTTGTCCAAAAGTCATCCGCTACGGGCTCGACGACGATTCGATACTTCCTGCAGTGTGTGAACGGTGCGCGGATAAGCCCTGTTGCAACATGCTCCGTCCCCGTTGTTACGCCGCCGGCACCGTCAGTATCCTTGAGTGCTGATCCGAATCCTGTAGCGGAACATGCATCGGCAATCGTTATTTGGGGGAGTTCGAACGCGCAATCATGTTCGATCAAAACCGACGAAGGAGCGGAGCTGATCGACGGATCGACTGATGGCGCGACGAGTACGCCCGCTCTCACGTCGACGACGCGTCTCACATTGCGATGCGTGAATGCGACCGGCGTGTCCGCCTCGACCAGTATTCAGGTCAGGGTATCCGGTGAACAGAACGTCGGGTCCTAGAAAATAGCGGAAATCTCCACAGGTAGAGCCACGAATCGGTCATTTGACTGATAAAATACAGAGTATGCATTCGCGTCGCTTTGCGGCCGCTTTTCTCACATGTCTCACGGCTTTTGCAATCACCGCATATATAGTTCCGCTGCGCTTTGTTGCCGCCGAAGGATCATCGGCAGACAAACAGTGTCCGGCAGAAGTAAAGGATAAACAGGAGTATCAACCCGGAAAGCCGTGGAATAAATATTTTACCGAGAAGCGCGGAGATAAGACTGTAACGGTCTTAAACCTGTTCGGTAAGACGTGTAAAGACGTAACGAACGAAGAGGTAACGACCGGTCACTGCATCCGCGAGGATCGGTGTAAGGCTACCAAAACGGCAGAAGGAAAAGATCCTGCAACCTGCAAGCAAACGGGAGATTGTGATCCGGGATCAACGAGCGGAACAGATCAAGAGGCGCCGGACAACGGACCGATCACAGAACCGACGACGCCAAAGCCGGATAATTCCGACGGTGTATTACCGCTCCCCGAGGAATCAAAGCCGGATCCGTTCAAAACAGGCGCTGAACCATTTAATGCCCAGCAGCCGAACAATAGTTTTACGGAAACCCTGCAAAAGGCGGAGAACAGTGAATCCTGGTTCGCGAAAACAATTGAGACGTACTTCAGTAACCAGGATCCTATGGGGCCGAATACGTCCGGGATCGGAAATAACTGGGGTGGCGCACAATCACTCACGCCGTCCGGCGGAGCCTCCGATGGCGCATTCGGTTCACAGACCGGCGGCAGTCTCTACGATCAGGCGACCAACAATTACACCAACGGTAATTTTAATAACGACACCACCGGGTTCGGTGCAGACGGGGCGCAGCCGACGGCGCCGGAGCCGGAAAAGTCATGGAGCCAAATTGCAGGTGAATATTTGGGTGAGGCCGGTGACTGGGCAAAGGCAAAATATGATGCCGCGTATGAAACTGTGGCGGGTCTATTCGGTGGAGACGAACCGGCAGTGGCGTCAGAAACACCTGCACCCGAAAAAGATCTGACCGATCCGTTCTATGACGGACCGGAGCCGCTTCCGGAACTGAAGCCAATGACTGCTGATGAGATCAGAGCGGTCGAGGATCAGCAATTACAGGATCGCCTTGCTCAGGCTGACACAGAAACGAAATCATACGAACAATCCCTGAAAGATGCCGACTCGAAAGTTCCCGTGCCCGAACCCGTACAGACCGACCCACAGGCCGAATTTGAACGGGCAAATCGCGAGGAATCGGCGGCGGCGCAGCCCAAGAGTCCGCTTCCGAACGCTGCACCGGAAGGCCGCACCGGCGAGAGTATTCTGCAGGACATGAATGAGCTCAAGAATAATATTCTTGATCCTCTGTACGAAGAAAAGTTGCAGCCGTCGAATGAGCGATTAAAAGACGCGGATACAAAGTACCGCGAAGCGGTGCAGCGTGCAGACAATTTCCGAGACGACAACATGATCGGTCTTGCAAAAGACGGCGTGACGCCGCAGTTCAAGACGCAGGCAGAAGTGGATGCGTATAACAAACTGCAATCAGAAGCAGAAACGGCACGGCAGGTTGTTCAGGCAGAGAGTCTTACGAATGAGGTCTTGCGGGACGAGTACAAAAAATACGCAGACGAGTACAAGGGTCTGCAGGAGCAGTACGATGCGCTGCCGCAGGAAACAAAAGCATTCGAAGCAATAAATCGTCAGCAGACCGAAGCACAGGTAAAGGCCGCTGAAATCGCGGATGAGATCGATAAGCAGCGCGCCATTCGCGATGATCCGAACGCGGCGTTTACCGATCGCGCAAATGCGGCAGTGAAGCTCGCGGCACTCGAAAAACAAATGAGTGCACAGGAGTCGATCGTGAAGGCGATGGAGAATCGTATATCGTGTGTTTACAACTGCACATTCGGCAACGCGCTCGCAGACGCATATAAACCGGTGGACGGTCCGCTCAGTCCGGAACAGCAGGCACAGCGAACAGGTCTGTTGGAATCGGCACAAGAGTGGGCAAACGCGCAGCGCGCACTGAATAATCCGCCTGATTTTTCTACCGTCACCAATCCCGAGACCGGGATCTTTGAGCCGAACCCGCGCGCAGCGGAAGATCAGGCGCGCTGGGAGTCTGAGCGCCAGGCAGATATAGATCGCGCAAATAAACGCGGTGAGGAATTCGCGGGTTTGCGAGAGCGATCGGCGGAAACACAGAATTTCATTGATGCAAAGACCGGAAACCAGAATCCGTTACTCACTGCGTATCAAACATATATCGGAGGTTTAAAGAGCATCGCGGGTCTCAATTTGGAGACGCCGCTCACGTATGCGGCGAGTCAGTTCACGAGTGATCAGCAGTTGATTGATGGATATGGCTCACTTGGCAGCCAGATGGCCGCACCGCTTGCACCAATGGTAGGACTGGGTGCGGGGGCGGGCGAGCAATTCTTGGGTGCGATCGGGGAGCCGCTTGCCGACACGCAGCTTTCAAATCTGTACAAGGCAGACGATGCGCTTGCGATTCAGCGAACCCTCGACATCGGTGCAACTGCACTCAACGCTGTCGGCTTCGCACCCGAGAGTATGCTCGCGAAGGCGGGATCGCTCTTTTCTGCGGAGCGTATCGGGGCTGATATAGCGAGTGATCTCGGCAGCGCTGTTGCAGCTGAGTCCAGACTCTCGCGAATGGAAAACCAGCTCGGTGAGCTCAATGCTTCGTACGAACGCGCACTCAGCCGAGTCGGTACGGATGCTGCTCCGACGAGCGGTGAACTGGCGGCAATGCGGAACGAGATCAGTGCGGTTGAGTCAAACGTGGCCCGCTTACGTGGTACGGAAAGCGGCACCTCACCGATTGCCGCGGCAGATGTGTCACCTGCGCCGGTTGTTCCGCAGGAAGTACGGGCACTCACATACGGTGATGCCGCACCGACTGCAGTGTCGACGGCGGAGACGAGTGCAGCGGCCCGCGCGTTTGTGACCGGCAACGACACGACCGAGCTCGGCGGCGCAATTTCGCGTGCCGCCGACGCAGGAGCTATCGAGCGAGCGGGAATCGCGGAGGTGAACGGGCAGCGATATCTTTACGAGGCACCTGTCGGCGAGGGCGCGGTGCTTACGCCGATACGAGACCTTTCAGTGAGCGATCTTGCGCCCATGTCCGCAAAAGAATTGAATGCGATCGCAGACGCAAAAGGTGTCTCGCCGGTCGTGAGCGAACCGACCGTTCTCAGAAATGCGGTGACCGATGTCACGCCCGCAGAACGTACCGCGATTTCCCGCCTTGAGAATGCGGGAAAAGATCTTGCCGAGTGGCGCGCGGTGCCCGACGGGCGTCCGTCACCGGTGAGTCGGGTGCTCGCTGCGGAACAGGCACTCGATGAGATTGGAGTATCACAGTCACTCGACGGCACGTTGTACCGGTCGAATTCGGGAGAGATCCTCGGACGACTTGAGACCGCAGAAACGCCGGGACGACTGCTCGGACGAGCGGATGCGGAGTTGCCGCGGTACACGAAGGCGGGTGACGAGTGGTTTGAATCGAGCAACCTTTCGCGTCCGATCACGAATTCCGACATCATTAGTGCGCTCGAAGCGAAGCTGCCGACCAACAGTGTTTCTGCCGCGCAGGTTGCAGCTGATTCTCAGTGGGCAAAGGGAGTCGCGTCGTTCGAGGCGAAACAAGCCGAGGTCGCGCGTGCGGCGAGGGCTGCAGAAGAGCGGGCGGCGCGAGAAGCAGCCGAAAAAGCCGCAGAGAAAAACCCGCCTGCAGTATCTCGTACTCCCACAAAAGCGCCGACAGAAACGGTGCCGCGGCTCGACAACAGTCCTGAAGTTATTGCTGACCTGCGCCGTCTTGAAGCGGCAGCGGACAGGCAGGCACTTTCTGAGAACGGCAGGATTCTTTCGGGTCCGACGTCGCAGAGCCTGCAGGACGGTATGAATGCGTTCAAGGCGGCAGGCGGCGTTCCGGAAGATATTAAATTTGCGCGGGCGTATCTGGATAAAGACGCGGTCTATCGCGTCACGCCCGAAGGAAATCTGTCGCGTATCACCAACTCAGAAATTGCCGAGTCAGTCCGGTCTGCTCAAAATCCGCTCGTACGAACCGCCGAAGCGGAATCCATTGCGCGCGTGGCGCAAAATATCGCAAGCGAAAAGGAGGCAGCCGAGGCGCTCAAGGCACAAATAGCTGCGGCAAAAGTGTATGACGGCGAGATTATGGTTGCGCAAGATGTACGCGAAGCCGGGCGCGCGATTGCGGGCGACGTTGATGCGCTCGCGCGTCAGGGTGCGCGCGATGCGAGACAGTTCACGTGGTCGCCGGAGGCGCAGCTGCCGCAGACACTCGCCGAAGCAACCGGGGGCAAGGCGTTTCTATCCGAAGTCGAAGCTGCGCTCGAAAATCCGTTCCATGCGCCGACTACCAACTTCTCGCGCGGGAGCGGCAACGTCTCGTCGGACGGACTTGCTGCCGCACGAGAGCCGTATCGTGCCCCGCAGAACACATTTACTGAAGCGCAAGCAGCGGTGCGAGAACGTTTGGGCGGCTCGACACCACCGGAAACGATCGCACAACGCGCGAGTCTGACAGAGACGCGTGTTGCTCCATCACCGAAGACTGTCGTGCACGATCTCGCCGAAGCGGCCAACGACATCCCGCTTGTTGAGGTCAAGAACGTCCCCGGGACTCAGTTAGGAGATGCGCTCACGGTGCCTGAAGCGACCGCGATCCACTCGTTTAACAGTGCACTGGCAAATTACACGAAGCTCGCGGAGTCAGGCGGCGACATCTCGCGGGCGGCAACACAGGTGAGCAATGCGTTCGCCGAACTTGCCGAAGTTGGTATAACGCAGCGCGCGACCGACGGGGCGCTTGCGCGCGATACCGGGGAAGTGGTTGCGGTGCGCGTCTCACCGCCCATGGCTGCGCAGGCGACCTATGCGGTCGTCGTTCCGGTCGACCCGCAGGTCCGTGAATTTGCGACCGGCTCCACTGACGAAACATTTTCGTTCGAGGCGCCCGACCTTCGCATTCTCTCGAGCGATTTTGGCGTAGAACCGCCGATCAATACCGACGAAGCCATCACGCTCAAAAAGGCAAACGATATCTTAGAGAACACGCGCTCGCGTGATGCGCTTGAAAATCTTTTTAAAAAATCTGATCTCTCGGTCCGGCCCCAGGACGGGTTCATCGTGCGAAATAACGGCGAGATCGTCGCGCGACCGGAAGGTACGGGCTCGCTGCCCGGCGCACTACCGGAGCGGTACGTGCCTGCAGGTCCCATGCCGGCCCTTCCGCTTAAACTGCAGCAGAACCAAAAGTTTACGATGCCCAACGGTACGGTGATCGAACGGTTTAAGGCAACTGACTACAACGGTAAAACGGTTGCAGACGTCAGTGTAACGATCGACGGTACGAAGGCGGTCGTGGATAAAATTCAGGCAAACACGCTCGGCCGTACCGACTGGGACGCGTTTCGCAACGTGCTCGGACCGTCGCAAATCCGATCACTCTTACGTCAGTTCAGGGAGACGCATCCGGAAATCGTATCGATCGGTGGCATCCGTATGAGCGGTGCCCGATTTGCCGGTGAATGGGACCCTGCAAACACCGGTGAAGTCATGGAACTGATTCTGCCGACGATTCCGGCGGAGCCTGTACCGATATCTATTCCTTCGCGCTCGACAATCCCGACCGCGCTTGCGCTTTCGGTTGCACTCACGGTCGCCTCACCAATTCCCATGGATGCCATCTCCAATGCATTCAACGGTGCAGCGAACGTATTTTCGACCGCGGCACAGGCGGCACCGAAGCCGACGGCACGCGATATCGAGCGTCATGGAAACGCCGTTGCCGACATCGGCCAGGTGAAAAAAGGTGTCGCGAGCTGGTACGGAACCGGCTCCAACGGCGGTACGAATCCGAGTGACCTGACCGCGTCCGGTGCATGGCACACCAACAGTGATTACACCGTCGCGATGTTGGGTCTCGGTCCGAAATATGCGTGGGGAACGCGTTTGCTCGTAAAAAATGTTCAGGAATTCCTCAAGGACGGCTCTCCCAACCCTGCATTCGGTAAAGAGGTGGAGGTTGTGGTGACAAGCACCGGCGGGCAACCCAACCGTTCACTCGACCTTTCTCCGGCGGCGCGAGATGCGCTCGGCATCGGGGCGGACGGGACCGCGCTCGTTGAATTTACCGTGGTATCAGTTCCGGACATCATGGACTCTATATATAAGAAAGGACGAACGGATCTGACGGGGGGTTCGCCGGTACCGAAGGGCACCTTTAATACAAAGATCGCGCAGCTGAAGCAGGATCCGAAACTCGCGATAGCGCAGGCGGGAGCATTGTCGAACCCGACCGTCGTCGGCGCGAACGCACAGAATCCCGTGAACTCGGCGCTTGATGCCGCGGCAAAAGTATTTGGTGACATCCTGAAGGGGAGCAAGACCGCGAATGATAAGGCGGTCGATCTCGCATCAAATTTGCAGCGCGTGAATCCGAATATTTCTGCCATCGATATAGCAGCACGGCTTGATATTGCAGGACTCAAGAACAGCGACACCTACCAGTCGATGCGCGAGCGCGCCGCGCACGAGATTATCGGTAAGCAGGGTAGTGACGGTGCAGTGACCGACGCGCAGCTCAAGGATGCGGACGTAAAGATCGCTCAGCGCGCAAATGCAATCAAAAATCCGCCGCCGGCACCGAAGCTTTCGGTCGCTGATGCCGCGCGCGCATCAGGCCAGCCTCAGATCAAAGGAATCGACAAGCTCGTGTATCTTGCGCCGCTCAGTGACCCTGCAAAGATAAAGGGTCGTCGGTATATCGTCATTCACCAGACTGAGGGACCGACTGCCGCATCACTCGCCAAAAAGCAGGCTGCTAATCCGAACAAGGTCGGCACCACACTCTGGGTGGAACCGGACGGAACGGTCTATTGGTCGGCGCCGGAGACCGCGAATCCGTCGCATGTCCGTGCTAACCGTAACGATAATCAGTTCGTCCCGAACCAGGAAACGTACAACAAGATCAACAATGCGAACTCGATCGGTATCGAATTTGCCGGTAATTTTCCCGACCCGAAAAAGCCGCTGACACAGGTGCAAATGGAAGTCGGAAAGAAGCTGATCACATTCCTGCAGGAGCGTTACAACATCCCCGCGCAGAATGTATTTGCACACGGATGGATCGACTACAAACACGAAGGCTATGTAGAGGGTGAACAGCTCGCAAAAGCGGCACGTGAGCTTGCATATGTTCCGCGGGGGAACGCACTCGCTTCCGCGGATGTGCCGTCGCCTACGAATGCTGCGGCACCGGCTGACCTGACCGATCCGTGGGCGTTCTCAACCCTCGGCGACGTACCCGCAATACCCGCGCCTGAAGCTGCGCGCGTATCGGGGGACACAGCTCCGGAATTCACCAAAGCGGCGAGCACGCGAAGTCTGGCGATGCCGGCAGAGGCTCCTGCGATAGTACCGAAAGACGTCGAAGCGGTTATTGCTCTCAATGTGCAGTCCGCGCCGGAGAGCCCGATGTGGAAACTCCCGACGCCCACCGTCACGGTGACCATCACGACGCCGCTCGAAGCAATACCGGTGCCGACCGTGACGACAGGCCCGGCGCTTGCGGAAGTCACGGTGCCGTCAGCCGAACAGATCGCTGCAATACCGATACCTGACCAAGCGGCGCCGAATTTCAACGACGTGAAGCAGCCTGTTGAACCGCTCGCTGCGAACCCGGTGCCGAATGTGATCGTAGGACCTGAACTGAACGAGCCGATTCCAACTGCAGTGATTCAGGCCGCCAAGCTCAGTCCGGTGAAGTCGACGGATCAACTGCTTGTATATGCGCAACCGGCAATATTGCGAGGCTTCCTGTTCCAGAGCTTCGGCACGTATAGCTACCTTCCGCCGGCGGTCCGTCAAAAACTGTATGACGCGGAAAACGATGACGACTTTATCGTATTCACGAAGCAGGAACTCGATTCCATCGGATGGTCAAAGATGGACAAGAACGCATATCAGGTACTCAAGGCGACACTTGCGCCGGAAGGACAACCGTACACGCCGCCGGTACCGAACGGCAACATCGAAGCAGGGCCGCAGGTATTTGCAGACGGCATAGAAAACCAATCGGTGCTCGTGCTCGTCAAAGAAACAGACACGACGCCGCTTGTCGGTGAGACCGGAACTCCGGCTCCGGGTGAGAAGCCGCTGGATAATCCGGGTGTCGTCGCTTTTGATCCGGTGCCGGAAAAGGTGTCGGTAGAAGCACCGCCGACCATTGAGCAGGTTGCGGGAGAGGCTCCTATCCAAGCAGTAAGTCCGGTTGTTCAGACACCGGCTGTAGCGACAAAGGACGAACTGGCTAAACAGCTCTCTGATACGCGTGCGCGTGTTGATGCAACCACTCGTGCTCGTGACGCTGCAAAGAACACCTTTGACGCAAATAATGCAAAGCTCAAAGAGATCTCCGAATACAAGGCGGAAATCGAATCGGCGCAGTCCAATTTGAACGGCACGACGCGAGGCCTCACCCTTCTGAAGTCACTCACGGCACTACCGGATGCGTCTCAGCTCGAAGTTTTAAAGGCGAGCGGCAATGCGGCGAATCGACTTGCCGCATCGGTGCGCGTCCTCGAAAACACGCAGTTGGCCGGAGAGATCCAGCGATTTGCGAATCTCGTGATCGCGATGAGGGCAAAAGAGAATCAGACTGCGGGCAACAAGAACGCGGCAATCGCGCTCGGTAACGCCCTCACTAAAAAGACGAATACGTTGATCGCGGAGTCAAAGAAAGAGCTTGCAGGAATGGGAAATGTTGATCAACTGAAAGCGGCAAATAAGGCACTTGCGACAGAGTTTGCAACCGCGAACAAGTCGCTTGCCAGTGGTGCTGCGGAGGCGACGGCGCTCGAGAAAGCGATCGCCGCGGCTCCCGCACGCGAAACCCGCGGATTACCGAATGACGCAACACCGCCGATAGCGGTTGCAACTGCCGAGCCGGTGCCGACACAAACGACACCGCAACCGGAGCAATTCGAAACACCGCCGACCCCTGTCGCACGACCCTCGAATACGGATGTTCCGAGTGTGACCGTAACGACGGGAGCAAACCCGGAGGACCAGAGCCGTATCTCAAAAGCGATCAGCCGCACCGTGGAAGCGATCAAAAATCTGGATACAAAACTGCTCACCGATACTGCGATCAAGAGCTACAAGAAGATTGCACAAGCGATCGGTCTCGGACCAAAAGAAGTGGCCGGTATCCCGAACGTGACTACGGGTGCGTTTGATGCGCAGCAGATCAAGGGGTCAGATCTCTCCTACGTCTGTTCAACCGGCTCTCAGTGTACCGAGAAGCAGTCTGACGCCGTACTCGTAACAACCGAGCCGGGTCGAACCTATGCGCGGATCGTTGCAGGGGATACGCCCGTTGTTGCAGCGCAGGGAGAGGCCGCCATCGCACAGAGTGACGCCACCTTCCTCGCGCGCGCAGCGGGCGGATTCGTAACGACACGCAGCGGTAAGACCGTGTCTCAGGACATCACGTACAGCGACGGAAAGCTCATCGGTTCAAAGACGGTCGATCCGACCAAGAACCAGGGGCTCGTGATATCCAACAGCAAGGGCGGCGCCATCATTGTCGATAAGCGTGATATCGCACTTTCGGATCTCCGCAAACTCGACGCAGATATAGGCGCGAATACTCCGACTGATCATGTCGATGTAGTAACAGATCTTGCGAAATTTGATCAGATCATGCACGACAACAAGTTGTCGGCATTCTCGAACCTCCTCCTTATAAAGGGCGGTCAGATCCAGAACGTGCAGTCTTCGATTGCCGAACCTCGTCGCCTCTTGATCGAAATGCCTGACGGTCGATTGGCGATCCTGAATTCGACCAAGGATCAGACCATGCTTGGCATCACGCAGATCGCAAAGGCGCTCGGCGCGAAGAACGCGGTGAATCTCGATACCGGCGCTTACAACGAGGGGCGTGTTGCTGTGCAAAGCGGGGATGCGCCGTATTTGGGTAACTCGGTGAAGAGCCAGGCGCTTACGAATATTTACCTCGGCATCAGGAATGAGCCGGTCGCTGTCGCGCCGACCGAAACGACACCATCGGCGGTTCCCGAGACTCCGCTTGATAATCCGTCTCCCACCGGCGCTGCCCCGTTGCCGAGTACACCGACACCGGGGCCGGCACCCATTGATTCATTCGGTGTGAACGCTCGCAGACCGGATATAGAGTTGGAGAGTCCGGTTCCGAGTAACGACAATACTGAGAGCACACCGTTGCCAAATATACCGCTGCCGATCAACCGCTCGCTGTCGATTGTGGCGCCGGTGCAGCGTGTTTCGCCGGCGTTCGAACCCGTGTTCACTCAGAACCTGTCTGTTGAGCCGGCGCTTCGCGCGTGGCCGACCGTTACTCGCACATCACCCGATCTGATTTTGGAGGGTGAGATATTACCGCCTGCGCGCGTCGGCTCATCGATGAGCCAGGTGGCGGGTGAAGGACCGATACTCGATCTTGAAGCGAATCGCGTAATAGGCGAAAGCCGACACGCGTATGTTGCTGCGGATGCATACGGGCAACCGAA
Organism: uncultured Candidatus Saccharibacteria bacterium; assembly: GCA_964512835.1. Taxonomy (GTDB): domain Bacteria; phylum Patescibacteriota; class Minisyncoccia; order Phycocordibacterales; family UBA2100; genus UBA10103. Next base: position 260,052 of record CAZELA010000002.1, read on the forward strand.
AGCAGTGATCGATGTTCTTGTTGCGGACACAAAGGCGCTTGTGTCGATGCAGAGCGCCGACGGCGTCACGATCCCGGATTCCGGCAGTATCAAAGATCTGCTGACTCAGTTAAACGCTGCATATCCAAACATTGATTCGTTCGCCGTCACGCCGACGGTTACACCGGATCAAAAGGCGCTTACGGTTGTGAAGCCTTCGGTGAATGTATTGCCTGCCCTGGAGAATATTCTCGTCACCGGGCCGACTTTGTACGTGAACTCCGCAGGTCGTGTGTGGCCGTCGCTTGCGGGCGCGAGTGCCGATGCTGATCTGCACAATATCGTTACCGCGATGCGCGCAGAGACTTCGCTTGAAGACGGTATCGCCGACATTGTAGCGTCGATCGACCGAGCCGATGTGCAGCCGCAGGTCCGACCGCAGACGAGTGTGCCGAGTGTTCAGGCGCCGCGCGCGACTCCGGAAGAAGTACTAGGCGAAGCGATCAAGGGTTTTGCTTCGGATCGTGCGCAGGCTCCGTCGCCCCGACCGCGCGCCGCATCACCGAAGCCTGACGTATCGACTCCGCCACCGCTTCCGGGACGCTCATTCGGGCAGATCGCGGGCGATATATGGAGTGATGCGAAATTGGCAGCCCGAATTTCGCGGGGTGTCGTCTTACCGGCGAGCACAGTACCGAGAAACATCGCCGTGAATACAATAAATATGATGGGTGCGTATATGCTCACCGGTCCGTACACGGTGATTACGTGGCCGATGGCAAATGTCGGGTGGCGCTATGTGTTCAACAAGGATTACCGTGCGGATGTGAACAGCGTGTGGGGTCGCGTTGCGACGGCCGTGAAGAATGCGCGGCTCGAGCGCGAAACCGCCCGGGCTAATCAGGAATTGCTGAACCCGAACAGTGCGCCCTCGGTGAGCGTGCCATCGGTTCAGGCTCCCGAGATTGCGATCGAAGACGCCATTCGCACTATCGTGGAAGGTATACGCTCGTCGGAACGAACACCCGAGGCAGGCACTGATGTCGCGGAGATACGTGCACCGAACAGCCGACCGCAGGGCGTGACACCGGAAACGGTAATAGACGCCGGGATCGCTCAGATCGTTCAAGCGATCGAAAAGGCGCGTGCAGTGCAGCCGAAGGCGCCCGAGATCGTCGTGTTGGAAAAGGACGAATCCGATGCCATCCTGCAAAGGGTCCAGATTCGGGGCGACGCCTTCCTCGGCACGCCTCTTACGCCGACGATATTGAATTCTGAGCACCTCGGCCCTCGGTTCCAAGTTACTGTCGGCGAGGTTCCTATTTCTTTGTCGGCTCCGTATAGAGTCGAGAGCAATCGTGTTGCGGTCGTTGCGTATGTCGATACCGGTAACCAGATCTCAGCACACACCTATACACTGAGTAATTCGCAAGGTGTGTGGCGCTATCTGCCTGACTACATTACCGGGCAGGGTACCGTCGATTGGTATGGCAAAGGGTACGGAGAGGCGAGTGCCGCTCTTCCTGCGGAATTACAGCAGGTCCTTTCGAAGATCTCGGAAGACCCGTCGTTGTATCTACAAACTTCGATTGATCCTTACATTGTTTTTGCCGGGACAGCACACGAATTTGGCCGGAACAATGCGACGTACTACTCGGAGACTGACCCGGTGCCTCAAAAGTTGGACGGTAATTTCTACGGCGATGAAACAAAACTCCCGCCGGAGCAGGTTGTTTTGTCGCGGGCACAGTCACCGGATTTCTCAAAACTTCAGGCAACGTGGACACAGCGCTCGTCGGTGTACGGAGAAGTAACCGTGGAGGTATTTCCGTCCGTGGACGGGACCATGCGCTATTTGATGAATACCGATTATTTGGGTCGCGTCTGGGTGGGGGCGATCGAAGACTCGAGCCCGATTCAGTCAACGGGGCTGCGCAAATCGTGGATCCTCGGCGGTGATGTTTCGACACCGGCGTATGAATACAAGACGGGAAGTACTGATCAAACCGGCGGCTATGCGTTTGAGGGACTGAGAAAGGGGGTGTACGTGGACATGTTCCAGAATTATCTGAGTAAGGTACCGTTCATTCAGGAATACATTGCGTCGAAAGCGGCTCGTACAAACGCACCCGTTATCGACGCCGCATCAGCCGGGCAGTCCGCAGCCGAGTCGTTGACGCAGCCTGATTCGCAGGAGGGGCGTGGGCCGAATACACTCGAACAAACAATCGGCGAGTTCGCCGCGGACAGACCCGAAGTGGAAAAGTGGGGACCGTTCTCTAATTTGAAGGAATGGTTCCGAAATCTCGGACGCGGTGGTTCGGGCAATAGCGGAGGCAATGGGGGAGGCGGAAACGGCGGCAGCGGTGCTGTTGCGCCGTCGGACAGTGAATCGTCGTCCGGCAGCGTTAAAGACGGCATTATATCGGTCCTACGTTTGATCCCGGGGTTATCGAATCTGATCGCAAACGCGCCCGATACCGAAGAGGAAGACGAACCGTCCGTCGACGTGCGCCTTGATAGTCAGGCGAGTGCCGATAAACCGGCACGAGCGGATACAAAAGCTCCGACTTCCGCACCGTCTCCGGAAACGAAGAAAGATACGGCGACACCGAAGCCGGACACGATTGCTCCGAAGCCCGATGCGACAGCCAAGCCGCCGACACCGAAGCCTGACACGGCTGCGCCGAAGCCGAACGCTGTCACTCCGAAGCCGAATACAACGACGCCTCCGCCGTCTCCGGTTCCAAATAATCCGACGCCCACAAGTAAATCAGCACCGACCGGGGGCACGAACGCCGGCGGCAGTATGAGCGGACTCATGTCGTTCCTCTCGGGTCTTATGAAGGGTCTCGGCATCGGACAGTCGCAGCCCGTCCAATCCGCACCGAAACAACCGCTTTCAAACGGTGGTATTACGGTGTCGATGTATGCGCAGCCGAATCCTGCTGCGCGAGGAGAAGAAGTGCTTGTCTCGTGGACCAGCATGAACGCGAGCACCTGCAGCGCGTTCAACGCCAGCTCGACCAAGGTGGCTACCGGTGCGCCGGGGGCGATGTTCAAGGTGGCGGTGAGCGGTCCGACTAAGTTCACGGTCTATTGCTCGAATCAGTTGGGGCAGTACGCCAGCGCAACGGTACAGGTACTGATGCAGTAGCGCGCGCAGGGGATTTATATATACTTCACCCATGACTATGCTCTATATATTGATCGGAGTTGTTGTTGCTCTCGCGTTCTATGCGGTGTGGGCGTACAACCGTTTTGTGACACTTACTAATCGTTCCGAAGAAGCGTGGTCGGATATCGACGTGCAAATGAAGCGTCGGTACGACCTGATCCCGAACCTCGTCGAGACAGTGAAAGGATATGCCGCACATGAAGCGGGCACCCTGCAAAAGGTGACCGAAGCACGAACGAAGGCAATGGGTGCACAGACGCTTGAAGAGCACGCCGCGGCGGAGAACATGCTGACTGGTGCGTTGAAATCCGTGTTTGCACTCTCCGAGGCGTATCCCGACCTGAAGGCAAATTCAAATTTCGTCGAATTACAGCGTGAGCTTTCGGATACCGAGAACAAGATTCAGGCCGCCCGACGCTTCTATAATAGTGTCGTTCAGGATCTGCAGAATGCGCTTGAGCAGTTCCCGACCAACCTGCTTGCGGGTATGTTCGGATTCAAGACACGTGAATTCTTTACGCTGGCTGAAAGTGAGTCTGCAGCCCGAGAGGCAGTCAAGGTGCAGTTCTAGGAGCCAGATCGGACGCTTGCACAAGTGCGGTGTTGAAGTATTTTGAATGTATGGCCAGTTTGTACACGCAACAGAGCAGTAATATCGCAAAGACCTGGGCCTTGATGATCGGCTTTTTTGTGCTGGTCATGGCGGTGGGATGGGTTGCGGCACAGTACTTCGGTAATCCGGCGGTCCTGTGGGTCGCGGTGGTATTTTCGGTCGTGATGAATATTACTGCGTATTGGTTCTCTGACCGCATCGCGCTTTCGTCGGCGGGCGCAACCGAAGCGGATCCGGCGCAGTTCCGCGAGCTGCATCGTATTGTAGAGAACTTGGCGATCACGGCGGGTCTTCCGAAACCCCGCGTCTACATCATCAATGATCCTGCGCCGAACGCGTTTGCTGCGGGGCGGGACCCGAAGCACTCGGTCGTTGCAGTAACAACCGGTCTTCTGGAGCGACTGGATAGGGTGGAACTGGAAGGTGTGATCGCGCACGAGCTCTCACATGTTGGGAACCGAGATATTTTGGTTATGACGGTTGCTGTCGTGCTTGCAGGCTTTATTTCTGTGCTCGCCGATATGTTCCTGCGCGTCTCGATGTTCGGAGGGAATAGTGATCGGGACAGTAAGGCAAATCCGCTTGTACTCATATTGGGTGTGGTCGGTATCGTGCTCGCGCCGATCGCCGCCCAACTGATCCAATTGTCTATTTCGCGAAAGCGAGAATTCCTGGCGGATGCTTCCGGGGCACTCCTCACGCGATACCCCGACGGTCTCGCCTCAGCTCTTATGAAAATATCATCCTACTCTCAGCCGCTTGCTCGCGCTTCGAGCGCGACCGCGCACCTGTACATATCGAACCCGTTCGGCCCGGGGGCAGCTCGCAGTTTTCTCACCAAGTTGTTCTCAACTCACCCGCCGGTCGAGGAACGTATCGCAGCATTGCAGGGAATGCGTGGGCGCGTATAGTAAAAAAAGTGCAGCAACAGGGGAGTGTTGACGGTGTCTGATCAAACGAGATCATCCGGACGGTATCCGCTCGATGCGATGGGCGTTTCTCATACTGCACGGCTAGTCGGCGGTGTCCCGGCACCTCCGACCCCGCAAGACGAGCTCGCCGAGGCTCGTGCGCGAAAAGCACTGCGTGACCGCAAGGTCATTTCTCGTACTGACGCATTCCGCGGCAAAGACGACTAAGGAGGCAGCAGATGAACGACGGCGAGAATGTGGTCGCGTTTCGTCGGCCGGTGCCTGCAGCAACGGTAGGGGACAGCGGCGACGAAACGACGCCGCGCACGCAGCATCAGCCGCTGCTCTCCCACGGAAAACTTGCGCATGCAAATGCTGTACGCACCGCCATGGAGCTCGAGCAAATCCTGGCGGCCCTCATCAGGGAAAGTGACGGCGGATCAAGAGTTATTCCGAGATTACGTACCGCTATCCAGGATATGCGCACACACCTGGAAGTACTGAAACCGTAATGCACCTTCGACAGCCGCTTCACAGCGGCTGTCTTTTTTATTGTGGACGGATGCGGGGGATTCCAGTCGGATCGTGATGTGCCGCATTTCTCCGGCTCCGCCTTTCGAATCTCTCACCGCTCACCTTGTTTCGCCAAAGCAAAACGGCGCCACCGGCGCCGTTCTGCTTTGTCGATGCGGAGGGTGAGAGATTCGAACTCTCGGTCCCTTGCGAGACGCAGTCTTTCCAGGACTGTGCACTAGACCACTATGCGAACCCTCCTCTCTATGCTTCCTCGCGGGAGAGTATACGCCGAAAAACGCCGTAAAAAAAGTACTTATTCGGGAGCTCCACAATAGAAAATGCCGCGCACGGTGCGCGGCATTTGAAGGTGCAGGCTCTGGATGCTCAGGCGAGCGCAGCGGCAATCTGCGCGTGAACGCGACGGAACGCGTCCTCGTCCTCGATGGCCTTGTCGTACTCCGAGTGTTCTCGGAAATATTCCGGGAGCTTGTCGGTCAGTTCGGCCCGGATCTTCGGCAGCAGAGACAGACGCTGTCTGTTGCCGGCTGCCCACGTGCGCAGCCACGTCGAGACGACATCGGTGCGACACCGGCGACGCGAATAGCCACAGCCGATGCCGCGACACTCCCGATTCACATGATTCATGAGTTCGCGGAAATCCGCGAGCGGGAGCACTGCCGCGCCGTTTGCGGTCTCGGTGACGGGGGACGGGAAGGCGGCAGGTTTTGCCTGTGCAATCATAGTCACTCTCCTTCAGGTTGCGGGTTGGTCGATCTCAAGGGCTGCTTGCAGGTCCGCGATCGTCTCGCGAGCCGCATTCAATTCCAGGACGATGTCTTCGTAGCGCTTGGCAGGGTATTCGAGGTAGATCCACAGGCCGAGCGCAATGCCGGAGACGCCGGTCGCGTAGAGAAAGCATGCGAGGAGTGTGATCATCGCGCTTGCCCACACGCCGGTTTCCAGGATCGTGTGCACAATGCCGGCGTTGATGGCGATCCCGAACGAGGGGATCATCACGAACCACAACGACGTCTGCATGGTCATGCAGAGTTTGCAGGTGAACAGTTCGCTGAGGGTGGTGAATCCCGGCCTCCCGGCACGCATCTCCGTGCGGATTCTCCTCCGCAACGGCTCAAACCACGAGCCCTGCATGAGGGCGTAGGACAATTGCTTCACAGCAAGTGCCAGAAGCACCGTTACGAGTACGGCTTGTATGGTCTGCATTACAGTCTCCCCATTAGACGCATCCAAATGAACTGGCCGAGAATATAACACAACTTGCTAATAAATCAAGTAATGTCCATTATGCCCCGACATCGACAATACGGACGGCCCCCGTGGCAGGACTGCTCCTCTGCGAAGCCGCACGGACTCACGAAGGATGATAGGCTTCAGTCATGAAGATCGTTCTCATTCTTGTTGTGCTCATTGTCCTGTGGTCGCTCTGGGGATATTTCTCTTCTCGGGTAGAGCAGGCGCAGTACACGGTGCTCTCAAACGCCGACGGCTACGAGGTTCGAACATATGCGGCTCACATTGAGGCGCAGACAACAGTCTCGGGTTCCTATCGCGAGGCCATCAATTCCGGGTTTTCGATCATTGCCGGTTACATTTTCGGGGGCAATACAAAAAAAGAGGGGATCGCCATGACCGCTCCCGTACGGGAACAGAAACAGAGTGCGGAGAAAATCGCAATGACGGCACCGGTTGTCGCCGAAACTCGCGGGGGTGACCGTATCGTTGCGTTTGTAATGCCGTCGTCATATACGCTCGATACGCTGCCGACGCCGACTGATCCGCGGGTTCGCATCGTAGCGGTTCCCTCGAAAAAAATGGCAGCCCTTCGTTTTTCATGGATTCGCAGCGCAGACCGCATCGCGGCAATGGAGTCGCGGCTTTTGAACAGTCTCGCCCGGGATCACGTGGAGGTCGTCGGAGAGCCTTCGTACGCCGGATATAATGCTCCCTGGACGCCGCCATGGATGATGAGGAATGAGATTTTAGTAGAAATTAAATAGAGACATATGTTTTTCAAACTCTACGCGATCGCATTACCGGTATTTTTTGCCATCGATATGCTTTGGCTCGGTGTCATAGCTAAGAACTTCTACCGCTCGCAGCTCGGCGGTCTTATGAAAGCCGATATCAACTGGGTGGCCGCAATTCTTTTTTATGTATTGTTCATCGCCGGACTCATCGTGTTTGTGATCGCTCCTGCTGTAGAAAAGCATTCATGGGCGACTGCACTCATGACGGGCGCTCTGTTCGGCCTCATAACCTACGCGACGTACGATCTCACTAATTTAGCTACATTGAAGGATTGGCCGCTCGCCGTCACCATTGCTGACCTTGTGTGGGGGGCGGTGCTTGCCGCAGCGGTTTCAACGATCACATACTTCGTCGCGCAGAAAATCGGACTGTGAGTGTCTACCTGACGGTCGCGGGGATCCTGTTCGTCTACATGACGGCGTGGTTTTTCGTTTCGCTCGTACGACGGCGAAACGACGTTGCTGACGTCGCCTGGGGATTGGGCTTTGTACTTGTTGCGTGGTCCTCGCACCTTCTGTCGGCTTCCTCGGGGGTGCGAGGAATGATCGTTGCAGTGGTTGTGAGCATATGGGGACTGCGGCTCGCGTGGCACATTTACATGCGAAATCGCGGTAAGGCGGAAGACTACCGGTACCTGGCATGGAGAAAGGAGTGGGGCGCGTGGTTTTACCCGCGGTCGTACGCACAGGTGTTTCTGTTACAGGGTGTGCTTTTGTTCCTGATCGCGATACCCGTCATGATCATAGAAAAAAGCACGGCCACACCGCTTGGCCTTTTCGACGCCGCGGGTATCATTGTCTGGCTTATCGGCTTCTATTTTGAATCGGTCGGTGACAGGCAATTGGCGCTGTTCATCAAAGATCCCGCAAACAAAGGGCAGCTCATGCAGCGGGGGCTCTGGGCATATACGCGGCATCCGAACTATTTCGGAGAGGTAACGCAGTGGTGGGGTATTTGGTTGATCGCGCTCTCGGTACCGGGAGGACTGATCGGGATTATCGGTCCCATTACGATCACGATTTTGATACTCAAGGTGTCGGGTATCCCGCTGCTCGAAAAAAAGATGGCAGAACATCCGCAGTTTGCCGACTATAAGCGCAGAACAAGTATGTTTTTCCCGTTGCCCCCACGTACAGCCCGCGACTGATATGGAACGCAAACAGCTTATCTGGATCGGATTGTTCGTCGGCTCAACCATAGGCGGACTCATTCCGGCGCTGTGGGGTGCGGGCGCGTTGTCGCTCTCGAGTATATTTCTGAGCGGTGTCGGTGCGGTGCTTGGTATCTACGGAGCCTACAAGCTTTCCGAATATTGAGCCGTTTGTCTGAGGTATACTGAAAGTTCTCTCGTTATCAGCCAAAGAAACATTCTATGTCTCTAGGCGGTCACTAAGAGAAGGCTCCCCGCATGGGGAGCCTTTTTAGGTAGGGGTATACTGCTCACATGATCGATGGCTCACCCCACGAATACAAAGAACGGCCGTCGTCGTGTCCGGATTGCGGGAATAGTCCCGTGAATCATTTCGAGTCGTATATTTCTCACACGCTCGCCGTGTGGTCGTCGCGCTCGGCTCGTAAAGAGCGCGCGGGTATGTACGGGCGGCTCCGGGGCGCATCCGACTGGCTCTACGTGCGACTCGAGCGAATTTTTTTCTGGATCCTGACCCATTTGCCGGGTTCACGATTCGGTGCTGACCCGGGTGCTGCGCGTACGTATCGTTCTCAGGTTATCTGGGAAGAGGCTGCGCGCCGCGGCATCAAAATGGAGCAGCTGATTTTTTTCACATTGAAGACCGATATCTATCGTGCATACATCCGCGGCGGGTGGAGATATTTCATCAGTATTCCCGTGCCGCCGGAGCTTGTATCGGATGCGTCAGAGTGGATGGATGACAAATTCCTCCTCAAGGATGCGCTTCTTGAAGCCGGTGTCGCGTCTCCGCAGATTGTATCCGTTACGACTCTTACCGCCGCACGTGCGGCATTCGAGCGCATGAAGCCGGTTGTTGTAAAGCCGCAGTCCGGATCGCGCGGGCGCCATACAACCGTCAATGTGAAGACGCTCGAGGAGCTTGATCGCGCATTCAAAACCGCACAGAAGCTGTGTCACTACGTTGCGATCGAGACGTATCTGGAGGGGGGTGCCGTGTGTCGCGCGACACTCGTCGGCGGCAACCTCGTGGGATTTTTTCAGGCGCAGCCGCCGCGAGTCGTCGGCGACGGCCGGTCGACGGTTCTCGAGCTTGTCGCAATGCAAAATGCAAAGAAGCCCGACCGTGTACAGAACATCGTCTTGAACGACGAGCATCGCCGTTTTATCGCGCGTCTCGGGTATACCGAGACATCGGTGCTGCCCATGGGCGTTGCAATTGCTCTCACACATCGCACGGGCAGACTATTCGGCGGCTACACGCGCGAGCTCTTCGGGAAAGAGCATCCGACACTGCGCACATACATGGAAAGAGCTGCGCGCGCACTGCAGACACCGCTGGTCGGTTTCGACCTCATCATTCCCGATCCGGAACGTGATCCCGATGCTCAAACATGGGGCGTGATTGAGGCAAACAGTTTGCCTTACATTGATTTGCATTACCTGCCGCTTGAGGGCACGCCGTCCAATGTGGCCGCATCAGTGTGGGATTTGTGGGGACCGTCCCGTCCGACAAACGGTATACTGAAATCATGATGCCGCTCTTACCCGTCCTTGCAGCGGGACTCGTGCCGTTCATTGTCGGCTCAGTGTGGTACCACCCGAGCGTATTCGGGGCGGCGTGGATGCAGTTGAAACACATCACTCCCGAGAAGGCTGAACGGGCATCACGTCTCGCATTTCATTCTACGGGCATCATGCTCGTGCTCGGAATTTTTTCCGCGATCATGCTCTTTCGGCTGTTCGTGGCGCTCGAGATCGATACGGCATGGCACGGCATTCTCTCTGCTATCGGCATATGGCTCGGGTTTGTGGTTCCCACGACGATTCACCGGGTGTTGTGGGATCACATTCCGTTGCGCCTCTACGCGATTGAAACGGGACAGTGGTTCATATCCTTTTGTGTTATGGGTGTGGTGCTCACCATCTGACCATGCGACGGACCGTACTCGCGGTTGTGTTGCTCGCAGTTTGTATAGGGTTGTTCGTACTGTGGCGAGGGGAAGCGCCACGCGGTCAGACACTATCCGACTACCGTCAGATACCCGTACACCTCGGCGACACGACCGTCACTGCAGACATTGCCGATACCGAAGCGCTTCGAGAGCTCGGGTTGTCCGGCCGGGCAACGCTCGACGAAGATCGGGCGATGCTGTTTGTGTTTCAATCGGACGCGCAGTATTCGTTTTGGATGAAAGATATGCGTTTCCCGATCGATATGATCTGGCTCGCGGCAGACAAACAAGTCGTACACATCGAACGAAACGCCGCGCCGGAGTCCTACCCGTCATCATTCAAACCGGATACGCTTGCCCGGTATGTATTAGAAGTGAGCGCGGGGTGGGCGAACAGACACGGTGTTACGGTAGGAAGTCGCGCAGCGTTCTGACGCTTACGCGTTCGAGCCCGCGACGAACCCCGTTGTCCAACAGAGCTGCAACGAATAGCCTCCTGAGGGTCTATCAATATCCAAAAGGTCACCCACGACGTACAAATTCGAATATTTAGTTGAGCGCATCGATCTCCAGTCGATCTCATCGAGTGACAGACCGCCGGATGTAATGACCGCTTTATCGAGACCGAGCAACTCCTTCACCCGGACCGGCATCGCCTTAAGCGTGCGGACGAGTGCCAGGCGTTCAATACGTGTGAGGCTGTGCCCAAAGGTGTCGGAGCGAATACCCGCGATCTCGAGCGCCGGTGCAACAAGTGCGGAGGGGATGACTTCATCGAGAGAGTTCTTGATCATCTTATTGATGTCTGTCTTCAAAAGCTCCTGCAAGCGCGCGTTCACCTTTTCGGGCCCCATATCGGGCAAAAGATCGAGTTCGAGCGTGACCGCTCCGTATTGCAGCATCTCGCCGATGTCGGCGCTGAAGTTGAGTATGGCAGGGCCTGAAAGGCCGACGTGCGTGAATAGTAGTTTGCCGGATCGGGACTCCTGTTTTTCACCGTCGAGATACGCGGTGATCTTTGCGTTCTTGATGGAGAGCCCCGCGAGACGCCGGACCCACGCGTCTTCGGAAACGATCGGAACGAGCGCGCCTGAGGTGTCACGGACTGTATGGCCGTGTTCTGCGAGCCATCTGAATCCGTCACCGGTCGAACCTGTTTCCGGGCGGGAGATCCCGCCGGTCGCAAAAATGTACGACTTCGCACGGACGGTCTTCTTGCCCTTGAGTGTCACGTGCGAAATCTCTGAGCCGCTCACGTGTACCGAGACGACAGGTGCGCTCGTACGGATCTCGACACCGTGCTCGTGAAGGTAGGACACCAGCGTATCCCACACGGTTTGCGCTTTATGTGTGGACGGGAAGACGCGTTTTTCCGCCTCTTCGACCGTTGCCATGCCGCGATCATTAAAGAAGGAGAGTGTGGATGGTACGTTCCACTGAGCGAACGGAGAGGCAAGGTATTTTCCGGCATCCTTGAACTTTGTCAGGATTTTTTTGTTATCGGGTTCGTTGTTGGTCACGTTGCAGCGGCCGCCGCCTGTGATGAGGAGCTTCTTGCCGAGCGCGGGATTCTTTTCGATTAAAACAACACGTTTGCCGCGCTCCGCCGCCCGGCCCGCTGCCATCATGCCCGCAGGCCCGCCGCCTATAACCGCGACATCGTATTCAGGATCGTCGTGCACGAGAGGCATCCTACCACGGGTTTGCATATTTTTGCCTCCGTGGGATAATCGTGTTCTGCAATAGGCAGTCGCTGGTGCGGAGGCGCCAGAGGAAAGTCCGGACACGTCCGTGTTTCGCAAGAAAGACGGAGGACGGTAGCGGGTAACGCCCGCCGGGGTAATCCCAGGGATGCGAACAGAGACGTCCGAGCCGAGAGGCAAGGACACCCATGCCTGCGTATGCAGGCAAACGGGTGAGTCGGTATGGAAACATACCGGGTGCAACGGCAAAAATCCTACCTACGTGCAAGATCGTGCTTGTCTCAACCACGCGTGGAGATAAGAGAATCGCCCGAGGTGTTCGGTAACGCACATCCCAGATACATGACTGTCACCGATGATTCGGCAACAGAATCCGGCTTACTTTGCAGAAACAAAACATCCCCGAAAGGGGATGTTTTGTTTCTGCAGGTGAGAGATGTGTATAAAAAGAAAGGTCGCCGCAGAGCGACGACCTTTTGGGTTGAATGTTCATCACATTCGGAAGGAACAAGCAATGAGGAGGAGCGCTTTCGCCTGGCCGGGCTAGGCACAATTCATTGCCACAATCACTATAGGTAGTGGAGTGTGAACTGTCAATGAGTCTGCATTAACGACAGGCGAGGAACCGGCGGGTGGCATGCCACCCGCCGGCCGGCCCCACAAACCTTACGCGAGAAGCCTTTTTGTTACGTCGATCACCAGAGACGTGCCCGAGTGATCTTCGCCGCAGGATCGTTAAGCTCGATCGGCTCTTTCGACCCGGTCGTGGACTCAAAGAAACTGCAGAGCTCCCGGTCTGCCCTGACACTCTTGTACGTCAGGTAGGTCGTTTCTCCCGCGGCCACGGCAGAAACGACAAGGAGTGATGCCAACCATAGTCCTCGCATTATTCCTCCTTTACGCGAGACCGCACACCACAATCGGTGTACGGCGGAGATATTGTACGTAGTTTATAACAATGTGTCAAATAGTGGCTTAGAGCTTATGTTTTTTCCACATTCCCTCGCACGTGCGTGATACAATTTGTCTACAAATTACTTACATCTAATTCTCGTTTAACATGCCCCCGACCAATTCGATGATGCCGCCGATCGCCGCCCCGGCGATACCTGCTAATCCGCACACGCCCCGACACACATCGCGCATCGACTCGCTCGCACGCATGCTCCTGATAGTGCTGTTCGCGATTCTGCCGTTTTTCTTTCTGCCTGTTTCGTGGATGACGTCGCTGCAGAGTAAGGTGATTGTCGCCTCGACAATACTCGGTCTTGTTGCCGCACTGTGGACTGTCGCGCGTATTCGGCAGGGCGGAGGATCGCTGCCGTGGAACATGCTGTTTGCTGCATCTGCAGTCCTTCCGATCGTGTATGCAGTCTCATCAGTAGTGAACGGATTTGCCTCGGTCTCGATCATCGGTACCGGTATCGAACCGGACACGCTCGCGGTGGTGTGTTTGGAATTCGCAGCGCTTGCACTCACGGCGATGGTGCTCGGTGGTGTTGAAAGAAATACGACAAGCGCACTGCGGGGACTGCTCGGCGGCATGCTCGTGCTGCAGGTCATCCACGTGATCCACATGATCGTACCGTCGCTCACACTTGGCGGCGTACTGGCGGGGGAAACAGGCAATGCAATGGGTACCTGGCACGAGTTCACGATGCTGATGGGTTTTGCGCTGGTCTCATCGCTTGCGCTCATACGCTCATCAGTTGCCGACGGGCTCTGGAAATGGGTCGTTATGGCGGTCGGCATTCTTTCGGTGCCGATACTCATCATCAATAATTTCGCCGACGTATGGATCGCAGTGGCGGTCGCATCGCTCGTTGTCATCCTTGTCCGATGGTTTCATTCACGAGTACCGATCTCGGTATCGTTCGCGCGCGGGGAATGGGCCGCTATTGCGGTACTGATCGTTGCCGCATTGTTGTCGTTCCTCGGCCCTAAAGTCGTATCGGTCCTTCCCGAGAGTATTTCTGTCGTACAGGTGGAAGTCCGGCCGTCGTGGCAGGGAACGTTTCAGGTGGGCGAGCAGTCTCTTTCAAACCCGATGGCGCTCATTTTCGGGGTAGGACCGAATACATTCACCCGCGAATGGGGTTTGTACAAGCCGATAGAGGTCAATCAGACGCCGTTCTGGAATTCCGACTTCAACGTCGGCGTTGCCCCGATCCCGACATCATTCATTTCGCTCGGCATCGTCGGTGTACTTGCGTGGCTGTTTTATATCGTTGCCGTGTTGTGGAGTGCGATTGTGTTGTGGGTACGACGCGGCGACACCATGCTCTCGTCACGCGTGCTGACAGTCTCGGTGGGTGTCGTGTACATGCTCGCGTTCCACCTCTCTTCGGTCCCGGGCACATCGCTCGGGTTGCTCATGTTCCTTTTGACCGGTCTGCTCGTTGCCATTTCGATGCAGGCATATGCGCAGGAGCGGTCCTTTAGCGTGGGTGGGGGAAATTCGCACAATGCGGTGAAGCTTGCGATTGCCGTTGCCATCGTACTTACGACGGTCGTCTCGTCGATCGGAATCATACGCGCCGTGCTTGCTGACGCGATGATCAATCGTGCCGTGGTCAGCTATAACTCAACCCAGGATCTGCAGAAGTCGACCGACCTCATATCGCTTTCGCTCATGATTCAGCCGTCGAACGACCGTGCTCATCGCTCTGCAGTAGAGCTCGGCCTCCTGAAGCTTCAGCAGCTGATCGCGTCGAATGACAAAGACCAGGATGCTGCGCGCGCTGCGCTCCAATCAACACTCGAAGACACCATTAAACACGGGCTCGAGGCTGTTCAGATCGACGGACGTGACTATCAGAACTGGCTTCAGCTCGCGACGCTCTACTCGCAGCTGGCCGGTGCAAAGATCGAGGGTGCGTATGACAACGCGCGTGCCGCGTACGTTCGTGCGCAGCAGGAGAATCCGACATCACCGCTCCCGCTTTTGAACCTTGGTCAGCTAGACGCGCTGCAGGGTAATTACGATGCGGCACTCGAGAATCTGGGCAAGGCCGTGCAGTTGAAGCCCGATCTTGCCTCCGCGTACTACCTTGCGTCTCAGATCTACGTGGCGAAGAGTGATGCGAACAACGCGCTACTCGCTGCCGCGCAGGCTGCGCGCTTTGCGCCGAACGACCCGCTCGCGTGGTACAACGCGGGAGCAATCGCATATGCCGGCGGTGACTACCGCGATGCGGCAATCGCGATGCAGCAGGCGCTTGCGCTCCAGTCGCAGTATGCAAATGCAATGTATGTTCTCGGTCTTTCGCTGGTGCAGCTCGGTCAGCCGCAGGATGCGCTGACGGTCTTCCAGGCACTTGAACAACTTGATCCGAATCAGCCGATTGTGCTCCAGATCATCACGAACCTAAAAGCCGGAAAGCCGCTTGATACGCCGGTGAATCCGCAAACATCGACAGCCTCGGAGCAATCGAAGAAGTAGCTCGTATGACGGTGCGGTATTACTCAGTAAGCATCGACACGAATCGATGTGAGCATCGAAGGGTTCCCCGCGCCCTATGATTGCCGAAACTGCCCGCACTGCTGCTGACCGGGCGCGCAACGCGTTGCGGTTCCTTTCGGTGGAAGTGCGCGGCCTTCAGGCTGCGGCGTCGGTCCTCGCTATGTCGGCGCTCTTGTCGTCGCTGCTTGCGCTGGTGCGCGATCGGCTTCTTGCGCACTCCTTCGGAGCGTCGACCACGCTCGATATTTACTACGCGGCCTTCCGTGTGCCCGATCTCATCTTTGTGGCGACTGGCGCGCTGGTATCGGTCTACATGATTATTCCGGAGCTCGCGAAGCGCTCTGACACTTCGCAGCGCGACTATATCGATACGGTGGTCAGCGGGTTCTCGCTCCTTGCAGTTTTTGTGTGTGCGGTCGCTGCGTTATTTGCGCCCCTCATCGTGCACGCGTTGTTCCCGCAGCTCGTTGCGCACGGCCACGGTGAGATCGTGGTTGCGATGACCAGGATTATGCTTTTGCAGCCGATCCTGCTCGGGCTTTCCAATATCCTTGCCGCTATTACCCAAGCGAAGTACCGATATGCGCTGTACTCGCTCTCCCCGCTGTTGTACAACATCGGCATCATATTGGGTGTTGCGGTGTTTTATCCCATGCTCGGTATCCGAGGGCTTGCGTGGGGAGTGATCGTCGGCGCAGCGCTGCACGTTCTGATTCAATTACCGTCCGCGTACTCGGACGGATTTTTCCGCCGGTTGCCGCGCCTGCGGGAGCCGAGCGCGCTCTGGAGTACCGTCGTAATTTCACTTCCGCGAGCACTGTCGCTTTCGATGAATCAGATCACGTTTATAGGGCTGACTGCTTTGGCGGGCTACCTTGCGCCCGGTTCGATCGCGGTATTCATGTTTGCGTTCAATCTACAGGCAGTGCCGCTCGCGGTGATCGGTGCATCGTACTCGGTTGCGGCGTTTCCGACGCTAGCTGCCTCAATCGCAAAGGGGGAGATGGAGGAGTTTATTTCGCTCATATCGACGGCAGCGCGGTATGTATTGTTTTGGTCACTCCCTGCAAGTGCGCTCATTATCGTTCTGCGCGCGCATATCGTCCGTGTGATTCTCGGCTCAGGCGCGTTCGACTGGACCGACACGCGTTTGACCGCAGCGGCGTTTGCGCTGTTTAGTCTGTCGCTTGTGGCGCAGGGAATCATGCTGTTATTGGTTCGTGGATACTATGCTGCGGGGCGCACATTCGTGCCTTTTTTGATATCGCTCGGGACATTGCTCCTCACACTCTTCATGGGGGCGCTCAGTATATTTGTTTTCAAGGTTGATATCGTCGGGCCGCTCATCGAACGCATGCTTCGTGTACAGGATCTGCCGGGCACCGCAGTGCTCGGGCTCCCGTTTGTCTACGCGTTCGTCACGATCATCGCCTGCATTACGCTCGTACTGCATTTTGAGTACCGGTTCGGCGGATTCATGCACCGTACGATCCGTGCGGTCATCGAGTCGTTGTTTGCCGCTGTTTCGGCAGGGGCGGGAGCGTATGTATTCCTGTTTTTCATCAGTCCGTTCATCGTACCCTCTACGTCGGTCTCGATTTTCATGCAGGGGTTCACTGCCGGTGTATTCGGCATCATTATCGCGATGTTCGCGTACTTCGCAGCCGGCAGCCAGGAATTGAGGGAGGTTTTTGCCGCCTCGAGGGCTCGTATATGGCGCAGAGCGCCCGAGGAGGGCACATTGGTTGCTTCCGCGGAGGAGCATAGCACGCTATAAAATTCATCCCGTCTCTGTGCTGCACGATATATCCGCAATCGCACACATCGCCGCCGATGCTCGGCTCCTTAAGAACCCTCGGTTCTTAATTATTTCCGCCACGGGAAAACTACAGTTTTCCCGACCCCTTTCGCCAATGTGCGCGATAAAGTAGGATGCACATCAACCGTTAGATATGTCAGACAACATACGCAATTTCTCTATTATCGCGCACATTGATCACGGCAAGTCCACGCTCGCCGACCGCATGCTCGAGATTACGCATACTATCGAGCCGCGCCACATGCAGGCGCAGGTACTTGATCGCATGGACCTCGAACGCGAGCGCGGTATCACGATCAAGATGCAGCCGGTCCGCATGGAATGGAAGTCCAAAGGAGCGGATTATGTCATCAACCTTATTGATACGCCCGGGCACGTGGATTTTGCATACGAAGTATCGCGGGCGCTCACGGCAGTTGAGGGTGTAGTCCTGCTTGTCGATGCAACGCAGGGCGTTGAGGCGCAGACTCTTTCAGTCCTTGGTGTGGCTCAGTCATTGAATCTGCCGATTATTCCCGTCGTATCAAAGATCGATGCTCCTGCTGCCCGGTTTGAGGACATACGCACCGAGCTTGCCATGCTTTTGAAGTGTTCCGAGGACGACGTCCTTGGCGCTTCAGGAAAGACGGGCGCGGGTGTCGCCGACGTGCTCGATGCCGTTGTCGCCCGAATCCCGCCGCCCCGCTCAACGGGTGCTGCAGCACAGGCGCTCATATTTGATTTCGGATACTCGGACCACCGCGGGGTCATCGTCTACGCGCGCGTATTCGGCGGCTCGATCAAAAAAGGCGATTCGCTCAAAATGCTGGCCGCGAAAGCCGAATTCATAGCGCTCGAAGTCGGGGTTATGAAGCCGCAGGAATCGCCTCAAAGTCAACTTGTAGAGGGAGACATCGGCTATATCGTCACCGGTATTAAGAAGGCGGGCATCGTATCCGTCGGTGACACGGTAACGACCGTCCGTAATCCTGCGGAACCGTTCGCAGGATACGAAGCGCCGACGCCGGTCATTTGGGCGTCGGTCTATCCCGAAAGTCAGGATGATCTTATTGTGCTTCGTCAGTCGCTTGAGCGCCTGCGACTGTCGGACTCGTCTCTTTCGTACGAAGAGGAGTCTTCGGGTGTGATGGGAAAGGGCTTCCGCTGCGGTTTCCTGGGAATGCTCCATCTCGAGATCATTATCGAACGCTTGAAGCGAGAGTTCACGCTGGAGCTTGTCGTGACCATGCCGACCACTATCTACGAGGTAACCCACATGGACGGTCGCATCGAGGAAATTTACGCACCGGCACGTTTGCCGGACGAAGGGCAGTACAAGGGTTTACGGGAAATGTGGGCTGACATCGTTGTCATTTCGCCGCCGGAAGCGCTCGGCGGTATTTCCCAACTACTCTACGACCATGAAGGTGAGGTCGGCGACACGGTTTCGCTTCCCGACGGAAAGACCGAGACGCATGCGAAGATGCCGCTGCGCGAACTGATGCGCGGGTTCTTCGACCGCCTGAAGAGCGTTTCGTCCGGATATGCGTCGCTCTCATACAAGATGATCGGCATGAGAGATGCCGATGTGGTGCGGCTCGATGTTCTTGTCGCGGAGGAACCGGTACAGGCATTTGCCCGCATTGTCTCCCGGCGCCGCGTTCAGACCGAAGCGGAAGCGATGGTGGAAAAGCTGGAGAAACTGCTACCCCGACAGATGTTCGAACTGAAGATCCAAGCCCGCGTAAACGGTCGCATTATCGCTTCACGCCGGCTTTCTGCTATGCGTAAGGACGTGACCGGATACCTGTACGGCGGCGACGTGACCCGAAAGAACAAACTGCTTGATAAGCAGAAGAAAGGTAAGAAAAAGATGCTCGAACGCGGCCGCGGAAAGGTAGATATTCCTCAGGATGTTTTTTTGAAGGTAATACGCGAGTCCTAAACAAAAAACGCCCCGTTCGGGGCGTTTTTGCGTATTAGGCGAGTATGTAATTGACCAGTCCGGGGGCGAAGAACAGAACCATGGATATCATGACTATTACTGCGATTACGCCCCACACGAAACCAAGAACCTTCTTGGTTCGTTTATGAAAGAGGAAACTCATAGCTAGTAATATAATGCTAGGATGGTCGGATGGCAATCGTCGGCAAGCGCTCTGATCCCGTGCGCCTCTTTGCACGACGCCTCGCACTGCTCGCGCTGATCCTGATCGTGCTTGCCGCGCTCTCCGCACTCTGGGATGTCTATAAAAAGGAGCGGGAATCCCGCGTGCTAAAAAACCAGGCGGAAGCGCAGCTTTACAACCTGAATATGCAGGAGGACCATCTCAGCGGCGAGATCGCGCGGTTGGAGACCGCCCGAGGTAAAGAAGAGATGCTTCGCGAGAACTATGAAATGGCAAAAGACGGCGAGCAAATGATCATGATTATTGAGCCGCCGACGCGCCCGACGCCCGCCGCGACGTCGACGGGGTTCACCACGTGGATGCACCGTTTCATCCCGTTCTGGTAGAGGTTCCGAAAAAGCTGCTGTGCTATAGTGACCGAGCTTACAAACGGTCGCATGCGCTTATCCATCATCATCCCGTGCTTTAACGAAGCCGAGACGATCGAGGCTATTGTCGCGCGTGTTCTGTCCGTAGATTTGCCGCAGCCCTGGGAGCGCGAGGTTATCGTTGTAGATGACGGTTCCGGACGCGAGACCCAGGAGGCGCTCGGACGAATAAAAAATCAGAGTATCCCGGTAACCGTCGTGCATCGCGCACAAAACGGCGGCAAGGGTGCGGCCGTCAAGGACGGCATGCGAAGCGCGACCGGTGACTACATCATCATTCAGGACGCTGATTTGGAGTACATGCCCGAGGAGTACGGTATGTTGATCGAACCGCTCTTGCGCGACGAGCGCGCGTCGGTGTTCGGTTCACGTTCAAACTCAATGAACAATGTGCCGTACAGTCGCATCTATTTTTACGGCGGCCTACTTGTTACGCATATTTACAACACCCTGTTCCGCACAAAGCTCACCGACATCGCCTCATGCTACAAGGTCTTTTCGGTCTCGCATGTGCCGCGGCTCCTTGAGAGCTCTCATGATGACTTTGTATTTGACGCCGTAGATCTGACCCATACGCTTGTGCAATCCGGGCCCATCATCGAGGTCCCCATTACCTATACCGCACGCTCAAAAAAGACAGGCAAAAAGCTGAATTGGACGCACGGACTCGATATCGTGCTTGCGATCGTGTTGACGCGAATGGGTGTTCCGTCGTCACGGCTCGTCGCAGCTGCGCGCGTCATGAGATTCATCATTTCCGGCGGTCTTGCCGCCGTCGTCAATCTTGCGCTTCTCTATATTTTTACGGACATATTTTCAATCTGGTACATCATTTCTGCCGCACTGTCGTTCCTGCTGGCGTTCGTCGTCAGCTTCATGTTGCAGAAGTATTGGTCGTTCAAGAGCGCTGATCATTCGCGTATCGGCACCCAGCTTCCGATGCATCTGGCCGTCGCGATCACCAATATGTTTGTGAACATCGGTCTGATTTATCTGTTCGTTGAGGTCTCCGGATTTCATTACCTCATGGCTGCGATCCTTTCAAATATCATTATCGCGTTCGAAAGTTATTTTGCCTTCCGGTGGATTTACCGGTAGTGCAAACGGGTATGAGCCTGCGAGTCCGACTTGAATCGTTTATCCGCACGGCACTGATGGATAGGCTCCTCGCGGCGCTCGCTGTCACACCGCAGATATATGTCCTGCACAATATAGCGGAGCATATTCTTCACCGAACTGCGATCGTATACGAGTACGCGATCGGAGCGAATATTGTAATGGTCATCAGCGGAATGCTCACGCGACGCCTTGCGCGACGCGTCTCGCTCAATCCGCTCTTCTGGATCGTAACTGCGGGGCGCAGTTACTGGGCATTTCTCGTCGTTCACTACGCCTACCGCATTGTAGAGACTACACGCCTTGTGCAAACAATCAGTCTTGTATTGTTCTTTATCAGTATGTCGATCATGATTGCCGCCCGCTTCAATCTGGGTCGGAATGTCGGATTCGTGCCTGCTCGTCGTAACCTGGTGACGACGGGGCTCTACGGGCTTGTCCGACACCCGATACATTCCGGAGAACTCTTTTTCTTCGTATCGTATATGTTCCGCTCACCGACGCTCCTCAATATTGTGCTCATGACGATCGGTATAGTGTTTGTCGTATGGAAAAGTCTGATTGAAGAGCGGTTTCTCAGTGAGGACGAAGATTACCGGGCGTACTGCAAGGACGTGCCGTATCGCTGGATCCCGGGCGTCCTGTAGCGCGTGATAAAATTTTTGCATGGGAAAGGTACTCGCGGCGGATATGCCCGCACTGCAGGGAAGTTGGAGGTTTGATACGGGTGTGGCGGCCCGCTTTCATCGCGAAGCCCATACGCACCTTCCTCAGTATGAGGAGGTTGTTGACGCGTCCGTCCGGCTTGCGCTCAAGGAATTTCCGACGCTCGAAGCCCGCATCATCGATGTCGGTTCAGCGCTCGGCTATACCATTGAACGAATGATCATGGCGGGCTTTACCGACGTATGGGGCGTGGAGTGTTCGCCTGCGATGATAGAACAGAGCAGTAATCCCGATAGAGTAATTCATTCACACGTATTCCCGACGACAGGCGGTCCGTTTGATCTCGTAACCGCTAACTGGACACTCCATTTTATAGAAGAACGAGACGAGTATATCCGTACGATCCGACAATCGCTCGCACCGGGCGGCATACTCGTTATTACCGACAAAATGACAGGCGATGAGTATACGAAGAACATGTACTACGACTGGAAGCGTTCTATGGGCGTGACCGACGAGGAGATCGCGCGTAAAGAGATCGCGCTCAGGGGTGTCTTGGTGACGAAACCGCTCGATTGGTATGTACGGACACTGCACGAGAACGGGTTCAAACACGTCGATGTAGTACACACGGTATTCAGTTTCAATACATTGGTAGCGCGCCTGTAGTGTAGTGCAGATTACGAAAGCGATATACCGACCGGCGCGATCGCGCTGGGGTCATTGAGTGCGGGATGGGAGAATCGGCCAAGCGCTCAACAATGTGCCGCCGCACATTTTTTCCGCTCAGCCCTGCTCGAACATCCCCGTCTGCTGACGGGGCCCCGGTTCTCGCTTTCGATTCACCCATCAAACGCCACTCGATCGCTGCGCGATCTTCGTGTGCGGGATGGGAGAATCGAACTCCCGACCTATGCTTGGGAAGCACATGTTTTACCACTAAACCAATCCCGCGATTGCGACATTGTAGCGGATAGGCGAGCGCTTACAAATACTTCTTTCCGTACGCGCGCATGGCATCCACGACGCCGTGGAACGCCTCGCCCTTGCGCGTGAGGGAATACTCTACTTTAGGCGGGTGAGTCTTATATTCTTTGCGCTTAATCAAACCCTCCTCCTCGAGCATTTTGAGCTTATTGGATAGGGTTCTCGATGAAATGCCGGAGAGCGAGGCTTCGAGTTCACCGAAGCGTCCTGGTTTTACCAGGAGGTCCCGCACGATGAGAATGCTGAATGAATCACCCAGGAGGTCTGCGGTCTTTGCGACCGGGCAGTCCTTACAGATGTCCTTGCGCTGTTTGGCCGTTCGTAACATAGGGCCACGGTATCACGGACATATCCACTTTACAAAGTAAAGCATGCGCCTATAATTGCGTATATGAAACCACTCAAATTGAAGATTATTCTCGGTAGTACACGCGAAGGTCGTTTTAGTGAGTATGCGGGAGTATGGATGAAGGATCAGGCGACGAAGCATCCCGAATTCGACGCCGAAGTGCTCGATCTGCGAAATTACGAAATGCCGTTCTTTGATCAGATGGCGACACCGAGCTCCAAAAGCGAGCCGTACGCGCATCCGGCAGTGGCCGCGTGGACCGCAAAAATCGCAGAAGGGGACGCGTTCGTCATTATTGCGCCCGAATATAACCGCGGCATTCCGGGCGTCCTGAAGAACGCCATTGATTGGGTCTATCCGGAATGGAACAAAAAAGCGGTGGGCTACATCGGATACGGCACCGCGATGGGTGCGCGCTCAGTGGAACACCTCCGCACGGCGGCCATCGAACAGCAGATGGTTCCGGTTCGCCAGGCGGTGCACATTGCAGCGCCGTGGATGCTCCGCGAGAACTTTACCGGTCCGATGAAGCCGGGATCCCTCGACGCCTTTGAGCGAGATGCGCAAACAATGCTTGATCAGCTTAAGGAATGGGGAGAAGCAACGCGCACCATGCGTCAAAAGTAAGCGTGCTATACTGACAATCCATTAAAAATCCTGACCACTTATTATGGAAACAAAACAGGTAACCATTTACTCGACTCCGACGTGCCACTTCTGCCACGCTGCAAAGGATTACTTTGCCGCCAACGGCGTTGCATTCACTGACATCAACGTCGCTACCGACCTCGACCGCCGTAAGGAAATGATCGAGAAGAGCGGACAGATGGGCGTGCCGGTGATCGATGTGGGAGGAGACATTGTGATCGGCTTCGATCAGAAGAAGCTCGCGAGCCTTCTCTCGCTTGCCGCGTAAACGTAAAAAAAGAAAGACCGGCAGCGCGAGCTGTCGGTCTTTTTTTTGTTGAGCCTGATGCTCAGTGTACTGTGGTGCCGTCGGGCGTCTGACGTCGTGCGCCGTCGCGCTGCTCAGCCAGTTGTGCCATCAAGCGCAGTGCTGCACGTTCTTCCGGCGGATCGAGCGGTTCCGACTCATCCATCTCGAATTCTGCGAGCGGGGGGAGTCGCAACGGCGATACGGATTCCGACATGCCGGCGTAGGCTTCTGCGACGGTGTCGCCGGGGTACGAACGATCGCCCCATCCGCTCCGTATGACCGGCCACGCCTGCAGTTTTACGACGTAGTTGCCGAACGATGTCCGCTGCCAGGAGTAACGCCTCCACAGCGGTCGGATCTCGTAGAGCTTGTGCCACGGCACAATCGTGAGCGGAAACCGCTGTTTCGCGTTCAAGCGAACCTGTCTTCCGACGATGAGGCTCTGTCCGAGCTCGGACGATGCGGGCATCTCGATCGCGATACGTTTGTGCGGAAGTCGGTTGTGGACCGCAGTCAGCTGGACCACGATCATGTCCGGCGGGTCATCGTAGGTCCGCATATGCCATGGCTCACGATCCTCGACCTCCCAGACTTCGTCATCGAACACGTGCGCTCGTGCGTAGCAATATGAGAGCCAGCCGCCGACCCACATGTGGATGACGCACGAGACGAAGAACGAAGTCATGATCGCGAGGTACGTCCTCCACGAGATGTGCTCTACGAATTCCAGTGTCAGCATAAGCTGTACGGCGAAGAGCGGGATGCTCACGAAGAACGCCTGCCAGCGCCCCCTCGGGTTCGTTTCCTCGGTGACATCGAAGACGGGGAAGAGGATCCTATCGATACGGCTCTTGGGCATCGGGTGCTCCGTCGGTTTATCAGCCGACGCAATAGTGCTGATAATCCGGACTCCTGTCAACAGAAAAAAAGACGCCCCGGAAAGCCCGGGGCGTTGATGTTGTTCGACAAACTGCTAGTTGCCGACGACTGCGGTTGCGGCAACTTTTCGCTCCTGCACGACCTCGTGTGCGATGTTCACAAGATCCGTGCCGATCGCGAGTTGCTTGATGTTACCGGTCCGACGAAGCACTTCGAGTGTGGAGCGGCGAAGCACTTCCCGAATCCGCGCGGGCGATTCATCCTTGAGCACTTCGCCGAGTTCCGTCAGGTCGGTGTGCGGACAGATCTTGCTGCCGCCGAACCGACGGACCATGCGAATCACCGTGGCCGCATCCGGCGGCGGTACACGAAGCACCAGGTCAACGCGGCCCGGACGCATCATCGCCTCGTTGATCCGTTCAGGATGGTTTGAGGTGAGGATGGTGATGAGCTTTGTGGATTTGCTGTCGATGCCGTCGAGCTGGTTCAAAAGTTCGTTGACCTTGTCGGTCCGGTCGATGCCGGCGACGCGATCGATATCCTCTGCGAATACCATCACGGGCTGATACCGAACAGCAAAGCGAAGCGCATCCGGAAGCTCATTGGCGTTCTTCACGTAGACGAACGTCCAGCCGTGCTTCATGGCCTCGTGAGCCAAATAGCTCGCGACGAGCGTTTTGCCGAGACCGTATGCGCCGACGAACAAGGCAGAGCGCTTGAGCGAGAAACCGTCCTGCTCGAGCTCTTTGGTGAAGCGAAGAGGAACCAGGATATTGCGGTCGATCGATTCCTCGACCGACGGCAAAAAGATGGGCTTCTCGTCCACGAGTTCGAAGAACTTGGGCTTGGACATACTCAAGAGTTCGTGCTTCTCGTCCCGGAAGATCATCGTGAACGCCTGGCCTCGATGCATGCACTCCCTCGTCGCATACGACATGGTGAGGTGCTCGATCTCGCGGATCTTCGGCTCGAACCGGCGTTCCACCTTGAACCTACAGAGGAGCGCGCTCTGCTGTTCGAACCGGTCCGCGATGGTGAAGACTCTGCCGGCGAGACCGGGAAGATCAAACACACCCCACGGAACCTGCTCCACGACACCTTGCGAGACTTCAATCGAAAGCGTCTCGCGGTCGCCGTATCGGTCCGGCAACTGGCGGAACATGCCGAGCTTCGTTTTGATCGCCCGCGCGAGCGCGCGAGCGCCTTCCCACGGCGGCACCGGAATGGTGACGTCGATGTCGATTACTTCGAAGCCGCTCGTCCGTTCGGATTGAATGGCTTGGAGCGACGAGATCACCGCGGTCAGATCGGCGCCCTGAGGGATGACGACCGCGCCGCCATCCAAGAGGATCGCCGATCGATCGGGATCCGGATCGAACGAGCTTTCTGCGATGTCTTCTGCAAGTTCGTGCGGCGACACTTGCCGCAGATGACCATTCGTATGACGACGGTGTCGATGCTTTCGCGACATTCTGCTCTCCTCTCTATGGAACCGACGAATGCTAAGAACATTCGGCTGACGCATTTGTACAGGTTGTACAGAAACGGGTCAATCAGACTTGTGTGCCCCCGAAAGGAATCGGCGAGGGCACAGCTACGCTGCGCGTATCTGTGCCCTCGGCAGGAATCGAACCTACATCTTTCCCTTAGGACGGGACTGCTCTATCCATTGAGCTACGGGGGCGGTGGCCGTTACTTTACCACGGGAATGTGATAGGTTTTCGGCGGAGAATAGATGCAACCAGGGAGCTTACAAGATGGCCCACAATCTCATGATGCCCGGCAATCCGCGGACTCAACCCAAGGATCTGCAGGCGTGGTTTGGCTACGACAATACGACCAGATTCTATGTGGAAGTGCAGCTGGCATCCATGTTGACGCTCCACGAATTCGGCATTATCAGCGACGCCGACATCAACCTGCTGACGCCGGATATCAAGGCGCAGCTCAAGGGGATCACGACGACCAAGAACGACGAGATCGAGCGAGCGCTCACCAACCACGACATCCGAGCGCTCGTGCATCAGATCCAGGCCATTCTGCCTGAACCGCTTCGTCGGTGGGTGCACGTGCCGATGACGAGCTACGATGTCATCGACACGTCGCGCGCATTCCAATACACGTACGCGCACCAGCACGTCGTTCGACCGAAACTCTTGCCGGTGCTGGGAATTCTTCGGGGTCATGCGATGCAGCATCGCAGTACTGTCCAGATCGGTCGGACGCACGGTCAGCACGCGCTGCCCATCACATTCGGTTTCTGGATCGCGACGATCATGAGCAGATTGCTCTACAACATCGAGCAGGCGGATATGTACGCCTCCGGGCTCGTCGGCAAGATCGCCGGCGCGGTCGGCGCGTACAACGCGCAGAAGGGGCTCGGCATCTTCGAGCATCACGGTGTCCGTTTTGAGGACCGCGTGCTTGATCGGCTCGGGCTGAAGCCCGCGCTCATCTCGACGCAGATTGTGCCGCCGGAACCGCTCGCGTACTACCTGTATTCGATGCTGATGCTCTCGGGTGCGTTCGGACAGTTCGGTCGTGACGGACGCAATCTGATGCGCACCGAGATCGCCGAACTTTCAGAACCGTTCGAACGGGGGCAGGTGGGTTCGTCGACCATGGCGCACAAGCGCAATCCGCTGAATTTCGAGAACATCGAAGGTACGTTCTTCAAGAACGTCGCCGAGTTCCTGAAGGTACTCATGACGGTCATCAGTGAACATCAGCGTGATCTCGTGGGGAGCACAATCAGTCGGGATTTTCCGACGATCGTGATCAACGCGGTCTCGCAGATGGACACGCTCATGCGCAAGAACAAGGCGGGTGTGCCGTTCCTCTCGCGCGTAAAGGTGAATGTCGAAGCGTGTCGGCGCAATGCGCAATCCTCCGGCAATACCATTCTCGCCGAGCCGTTGTATCTCATGCTGCAGATGAACGGATATCGTGGAGATGCACACAAGCTCGTCAACGAACAGGCGATGGAATTTGTCTCGCCGGTATGCAACCTCTACATGGCGATCGAGATGATCGCCGAGGATAATCCCGAGGTTGCTGCGGCATGGGCAGCGATTCCCGCCGAAATGCGGGCACTGTTTCGCAATCCCGAGCAATACGCAGGGCGTGCCGCAGAGCAGACCGATGAGGTGTGTGCTCGCGTGGAGGACTACCTGCGCCTGCATAGCTGAGCCGCTCTTTGAACGTACAAGCCCCCGGTTCGCCGGGGGCTCTCTTTTGGTGCTACCATTATGTGCATGCCACCGAATAACGACATGATGAAAGAGATCCTGAAGCTCACGCAGGAAAACAATGCAATGCTGCACAAAATGCGCCGCGGCGCATTTATGAAAAGCATATTCCAGATCATTTTTTACCTGTTGCTCATCGTTATTCCGGCTTATTTCTACTTCCAGTACATGGCGCCGATGGTCACTCAGATGATGACAACCGTGCAGCAGATACAGGGCACCGGCGCACAGGCACAGGCGCAATTCGGCTCCATCCAGGATGCGATCAAAAACTTTGCTGAGAAGTTCAAGGTGGGAACCAGCTCGAATTGAGTTACCAAGGGAGTTTTGTTATAGTTTCCACGCACCCGACGCTTGGATAGCTCAGTTGGTAGAGCATTCCCCTGAAGAGGGAAGGGTCGCCAGTTCGAACCTGGCTCCAAGCACAAGAAACAAAAGCCGCTGAAAAGCGGTTTTTGTTTTTGTGCGGAGCCAGGGGAAGGGGTCGGGCAACGGACGTTTCCCGTGGTCTGAGAATCGCGGCTAGAAGCCGAGACCGAAGGTCATGGCCTCTGATGCGGGCGTGAGCCAGTTCTTTGTATTGAGTTTTACCTCGTATGACTTTCCGAGCTCCTTGTATTTGATGCCGCCCTTTTCGAGGGCGTAATCGAGTACGCCGCGCGTGATCTTTACGTCTTGAATGCAGTATTGCCGTACCTTATCGACTTCGCCTGCGCGCCACCATCGGAGTGATTGTGTGCCGTGCGCACTCTTTTTTGCGCCGAGGGATCCTTCTGCGACGGCGTCGAGCTTGAGACGTCGCCCCGTCACCTGATGGATCTCTTTCATCAGATCGAGACTCTTAATCTTTGTCAGATCGCCGGGGTAATACTTGTTCAAAAGCGGAATATCGAAATGGTCCGAGTTGTATCCCACGAGGATGTCAGCTCGCTCGAGGATCGGCCAGAGCTTCGGAAGCTCCGGCACCAAGTAGCTTGAATATTCGTCGGTCTCCGAATCGTGAATACACACGATCGCGATGTCGAGTGATGTGATGTCTGAGGAACCTGTTTCATCCAACCAATTGGCGGTTTCGATATCAAACGTGACGATTCGCATTGGGGGAGATTATAACAGATGCGGGTTAGCCGAGGGCCGAGAACAAGTGTTCAGAAATACGGTCCGCAGGCAGAATGATCTCGTTGCCTGTAGCGAGATTTTTTATGGTGTATTTGCCGGAATCACGTTCCTTTGCGCCGACGGCAATAACGAACGGGATCTTCATTTTGTCTGCCTGACGGATCTGGTCGCCGACGCGCTTGCCGGAGAAGTTTACGGCGACCGTTACGTCTTCACGGCGTAGATCCTGTGCCAGACGTATCGCGTGCGACGTCGCCTCCGGTTCCACGATTGCGATCATGATCTCGGTCGCGGGAGCATATGCCGGCAACAGGTTGTGAAGTTCAAGGAATTCGCGCACGGTTGCGTCACCCATAGCAAAACCCACCGTGGGGATCGGATCGCCGCCGAAGAGTGACAAGAGCTTGTCGTACCGACCGCCGCCGGCGAGCGATCGGCGATTTTCGGAATTCGTATCGAACACCTCAAACACCATGCCTGTGTAGTAATCGAAACCGCGCGTGATCGACGTGTCGACGACCATGTTCTTTACTCCCATTGTCTCGAGAATCTGACGAAGCTCTTCCAGATAGGCGCTCGAGGTGGTCCGCGAAATGCGGTCTATGAGGGTCGCCGCCGCAGGGGCACCGACGAGCGCTGCGAGCTGTGCGTCAAAGTCCTCAAGTTTTGCGCGCCTATCCAAGAGTCGTGTGACGGCGCCGCGCTGTTCCACGCTCACATTCGCCTCGTCGAAAATAGCTTCGAGAATGCGCCTGTCAGATACGCGGATCTCGAAGTCGTTGTCTTCGGCGCCCAGGCCGCGGAGGGTGGCATATGCGATGGTTATGATCTCCGCATCACTTTCGATCGAATCGGACCCGACGATGTCAGCATTCAACTGCCAGAACTCACGGAATCGGCCGCGCTGTTGACGTTCATAGCGGAAAAAGTTAGCGATCGAATACCAGCGAGCCGGCATGGGAATCTCCCTGAATTTGCCGGCGATCATGCGCGCGAATGTGGGGGTCATTTCGGGGCGAAGTGTCACCTCGCGCTCGCCGCGATCGGTAAAGCTGTAGGTCTGGTCATTCACGATCTCGTCCGATGTTTTTGAGCGGTACAGTTCAGACGGCTCAAAGATGCTCGCATTGTATTCTTCATACCCGTAGAGCTCGCAGACGCGTTCCATGTGTTCAAAAATGTAGCGCTGAATAAACTGCTCTTCCGGATAAAAATCGCGGACCCCTTTGTAGGGCTCGGTCGAAAGTTTGTCGGGGCGTTTTGACATGCAGACCATTATGCCTGTGCTCGCACGCCTTCGCCAGTCGGATTGGCTCACATGGTATACTCGCGCGCATGTCGTACGACACGTCCAAGTTCGAGATCCGCGAAGTAGGCGGAGCAAAAGGAAAAGGCCTCTATGCCATGAGGGATTTTGCGTTCGGTGAATACCTGCTCGACTACACAGGGGAAAAGATTACTGCGGAGCATGCCGATACGCTGGGTACCAAATATCTCTTTGAGATCGACGACAAATGGACAATCGACGGGGAAGCCGAGTCAAATACAGCGCGTTACATCAACCACTCCTGCGATCCGAACGTTGAGGCTCAGGTGGATGAGGAGGAGGCGCGCATCATGATTCACGCAGCTCGAGACATCGAAAAGGGGGAAGAGCTCCTCATCGACTACGGAGATGAGTATTTTGATGAATTTATCCGGCCGTATGGGTGTATGTGCGGTACAGCGGTCTGTAGGCAAAACCTGCCGTCGACCGCCGTGGCCAAAACATAACGAAATGGTAGTATTCCCGCTATGAAATCCGTCACCATTTTTTGGCTCGTCATCATTTTGCTTATCGTTGTGGGCGTAGCATCCAGCTTTTATGTAAGTGCGAAACCGGGTAAGTACGACAGCTTTGCCCAGTGCCTCACGCAGAAAGGTGTCGTCTTCTACGGCGCGTTCTGGTGCCCGCACTGCCAGGCAACCAAGCGTATGTTCGGCTCATCGGCGCGACTCCTGCCGTACCACGAGTGCTCAACACCGGACGGCAAAGGCCAGCTTCAGTCATGCACTGACGTCGGCGTGAAGAGTTACCCGACATGGAAATTTCCGGACGGGACCGAACTCACCGGTGAACACACAATCGACGAGCTCTCGAAAGCTTCGGGCTGCCCGATCACCGCGTAATGTCGACCGACACGCTTAATCAATTGTTAGGAACCGGAACACTTGCATTGCAGGTGGTCACACTCGGAATCGTTGTAGCACTTTTGCTGCGCTCAAAGGTGAGCGGGCTCAACGACGTGGTTAAGCAGATCGGGGGTATGGCACTCCCGCTCGCGTTCGTGGTCACGCTCGTGAGTGCGGCGATGACGCTGTACTACTCCGATGTCCTCGGTTTTGAGCCGTGCCCGCTGTGCTGGTGGCAGCGAATCTTTTTGTATCCGCAGGTGATGCTATTCGGTCTCGCACTCTGGAAGGGTATTCCGTACCGCCTGCTATCCGTCGTGCTGTCGGTTTTCGGGCTCGGCTTTGCGGTCTATCACCACGCACTGCAAATGCTCCCGGCAGGGAGTCTTCCGTGCCCGGCGTCCAATCACAGCTGTGCGGCAATCACGTTTGTCGAATACGGATACATTACCTATCCGCTCATGGCGGCAACGCTCTTCGTTTTTCTGATCGTGCTCATGATCGCGAACAAACAGGCGAAACGACTATAGAACGGGCTCGCTCTTACGGCTCTTGAAATAGATCCCTTCGAGCGAGTACTTATCGTACCCGTGGCAAAAGAGTGCCAGACCGAGGCAGAAGAGTATGAGATGCGGCCACACCGCCTCGGTGAAGTACAGGAGGGACAGTGTGAGCCAAAAGATGAAGAATACACCGGTCCATCGGATGGCAACACCGAAGAACAGCATGGCTGCGGCAAGAAATTCAATGATGAGAGCGCCCAAGACGACGAAGAGCGGATCGAACGGGAAGTAATCGGTCAGGTTGTATCGTACGACCACGTCGAGTGCGAGTGCGGAATGCAGATACTTTGCATAAACTGCCGCGAACATCGCGCCAAATCCGAGTGCCATGCGCATTGCCGGGAACGCATAGGGGTGCAGCTGTGCCATGAGTTTGGTGCGCTGCTTGTGAATGCCGAACATATGATCGACTGACCACGTGCCTGCGCCCATGATGTAGAGCAGCGCGAATGCACCGAGAAAGTCGCTGTAATCAAGGATCGTGATACCGACGCGGGCTGCTGTATAGAACCAGAGCGCAATAAGGCCGAGCGCTATGTATCGCGTGAATGCTCCAGCGAGTACTGCAACACCGGCCGCAAACGTGACGAATATGGCGAGGTCACTGCCGAAGCCGTACCCGAACAACATGCCAAACGGATACTCCGGACCAAAGAGCGCGTCATTGTAGCTGAAGAACAGGAGGCACGCGCCGACCCCGAATCGTACAAACGGGAGTGCGAAACGTTTTATGTAGTGGAAAAACGATGCGGTGCGTACCTCGAAGACCCGAAAGATCGTGGCGGCAAATACGGTCGAGACTACGACGAAGGACACGAATGCCCAGAAGTAAAAGTCGGTCTCGTTACCGTAGTACGCTGTGAACGGGTTGGGAGAGACGGCGGCGAGGTCGGCCGCGATCGCGTCTTTCGGAAGCACGTAGACCTCGTGTGCGACCGCGAGCGATGGGAAGGCGAGTGCAATAACTGTAAGTAGGTATCGTGCGAGTTTATACATGGGTGATCATGGAGTTCGTAATATCTTCTGCCGTTCCGCCCGTCTTCTTTCCCGGATTGAGCACACCGAGGGGATCAAAGATCTTTTTCGTTTGAGCAAACAGATCAACCATTTTTTCTCCGTACATGATTCCCAGATACGGCGTTCGTATGATGCCGTCATTATGTTCTCCCGTAATCGAGCCTTTGTATTTAGCGACGATCCGGTAGACGAGCGGTTGCAATTCTACGATCTCGCGTCGGTGCCGCGGATCTTTCATGTCCATCAGTGGGATTATGTGAAAATTCGCGTCACCGATGTGGCCTGCGATGGTGTAGAGCAGGTGATGTTCGTTTAAAAGGGCGTAGAGTTCCGGAATGAACTGCGGGTAGTTGTCGGGGTGAACAACCAGGTCGTCGATGAACGGTGCCGCGTACAAACCTTTGAGGTTTTTTCGCAGGAGCGCGAATGATTCCCGGCGGATCGTCCAGTATTTTGCCGCTTGGGCCTCGCTCTTTGCTATTTTTGTCGATACCGCGAGACCGCGCAGTGCATGACGAGCGGCGCGCGCCTTTTCGATCGCTTCTTCGTCGCTATCCTCTGCAAATTCCGCCATGAGTACGAGTTTCGGCACACCGCCGGTCAGCACCATCCACATCTCGGGAATGAATGCGAATCCGAGCTTGATCATCTGCGTGAAGCCGAAGTGACCGATGATCTGCGGGATGAACCGTACCGCAAGTTTGAACGTCTGGTCGTCATACGACTCAAACGATTCCGGCTGGTGTTGAAGGACGCGACGGACGATCTCGGGCAAGATGTTCATGTCGGAGAGAAAAATAACGAGCATCGCACGGTGTTCTTTCATTTTTTCGAGGCCGACGGTGCCTTCGGTCACCACCGCGAGTGTGCCCTGTGATCCGCAGACGAGCTGGGTGAGATCGAACGTGTTTGTTTCTTTGTTCAAAACGTTCCACAGCGCGTACCCGGCAGAGTTCTTCGTAACAGTCGGTCGGGCTGCGTGTATCACTGCTTCATTTGCCTCGATCAGCGTGCGCATGTCTCTATATATAGAACCTTCGAGCGTAGGTTCACGGCCCTTTTCTTCGGCCTCGGCACATGTCATCGGTCGGAGTGTTGCGTTCGATCCGTCCGAGAGTACCACCTGGAGTGAACGAACGTACTTATTTGTTTTACCGTAGCGCAGTGTCAGTTCGCCGCCGGAATTGTTGGAGATCATGCCGCCGAATGCACACAGCTGTCGCGATGCGGGGTAGGAGGGGATGATCTTACCCGTGCGGGCAAGTGTTTCTTTCTCGAGATCGCGGTAATAGACGCCGGGCTCCGCAGTCACCGTATCAGGCGTAACCTTCCGAACACTGTTCATGTATTTCGTGAATACGAGTGAGATGGAGCGCGTGAGCGGCCCGCCCGTCATGTCGGTACCCGCTGAACGGGGTACAACGGACACGTCCTCGCCACGCTCGCGCGCGTCGTGTGCGTATTTCACGACTGATGAGACATCGTCGGCATCCTTCGGGAACACGACGACTTTTGGCGTGCGCTCGAAAACGCTCGTATCGCGACTGTATTTTTTGAGCGTTTCCGCATCATCGGCAACATCACCTTTGACGAGGTGTGAGAGTCGCTCGCGAAGATCCATTTATGTATTGTAACAGTGAAAAAAACGAAAAGGCCGCGGGTGGGCGGCCTCTTGTTCAGAAAGATCGTTGCGCTCAGCGAGCGGCATGCGCTTGCGCTGCGCGGATTGTGTTCAGGAACTCCTGTTCGGTTACGAAGTCGGCTCGCGTCTTCGTGAAATTCGCCGGCAGGAGGACGTGATGAACGCCGCGACCGGGTCGGGAGGGAAGTGTGATCCACATGCTCAGTGTCCTCGTGTTGCGTGAGCGCTTGTACCGTTACTATTATACTATATATAGACTGGTTTGTCCATAACCGCACCCTTCGTCACCTGTCTTGGTTCATGGCCGCTTCACCGGTCGAGTATGAAGATGTCGGGATGAAACCAACCTTACTGAGCCGTCTGGCAGGTATCTTTATCAATCGTTCCGTTTTATTTCTTTTGTCCGCCTTTCTGATGTTTGCATTCATCGGTACGCTGTCTGCACACGCGGATTCGCGGAATATTCCGTGTTCAACCGATGCATCCGGCACCGTATCCGTATTGGATTGTCTGTCCTCGGTTTCTACTCGCATCGATCCGCGCGACGTGTTCGACGCTATCGATCAGGCACGTTCAAGCGGCGACGGCGCATCGTCATCGACCGCGGCTCTCTCGGGCTCGGCATCAACATCGGTCCCGTCGGCGTCCGAACTTCAGGGTTCGCTACCGGGTATACCCGATGCATCCGATCTCAATGGCCTCATCGGGTCGATCGCTTCTTCGACGAGCGGTACTTCCACGCAGGGAATGGGCAGCGCAATCGCGGAAGCTGTCACCGGTGCATCGTCCGGCGGCGGAACCTCAGATATCGGCCCGTTCATCAAGTGTGTGTTACTCGCAAACATGGGGTGGCCGATTCCTACGTACTCGACGGAATGTAATACGGCATCCACTACTCCGAATCAGACACGCATAATTATCGTTAAGAACACGATCAACGGTAACGGCACATTCTCGTTCTCCGTCGCAGGTGTACAAAGTGCGACGACATCCATAACGACCGCGGGTAATACGGGTTCCGTGCAGTTCATCGTGCGGCCGGGATCATTCACGATCGCAGAGGACATGCCCGGAGCGGGGTGGACGCAGTCAGGGCGCGGTTGCACCGTGAATGCAACGTCGACAGGCTCAGCGAACGGCACCTTCGGCTGGCAGGTGAACCTGTCGCAGGGAGACGTTGTAACCTGTGTCTTTACCAACACGGCGTCTACTACGCCGGGCGGCGGAGGCGGTTGCACGGAAAACTGCGGTGGTGGCGGCACTCCGGGCGGCGGAGGCGGTTGCACGGAAAACTGCGGCGGTGGCGGAACACCGGGCGGAAGTTCCGGTTCAGGAGGAGCAGGCGGCGGCAACGGGCCAATAGTAATGGGCGGTGGCGGATTTTCACCGGGCGAGGTGCTGGGAAATACGATCGATCTGCCGGCAGTACCCGGGATACCGAATACGGGTGCAGGCGATCCGCTCACGCGCATGGTGCTCACGTACTCCGGAGTCGTGCTCATACTCGGCCTTGCCTATACAATCGTGAACCGCAAACATATCTAGGTGCGCGAGAACAAACACGGCCCGAAGAGGCCGTGTTTTTTATATGTATACACATTCATATATATGGTCATGAGGAACAGGTTAAGGAATGTATTGTCCTGAATTCATCATGCGTTCACCGGCGCGGCTGCATTCTAAGCGAGTTCGATCCAAGGTCGATGAACGCGTCGTCGCGAAAGTGACGGCAAAACATATTACTTATTACAAGTACTTAAAGTAATTCACTCTATATGAAAAGCACGATTCGAAAGACTGCAGCCGTCGCAACCGCGATTGCTACAGCAATGGGCACGATTGCGATAGCGGCACCGGTCGCATTCGCAGATATGAATTCAAGTTCGATCACTATCAGTACGGCGAACTCCGGCATGATCGTCAATTCGACGACCGCAACGGCATCAACCGGCAGTAATACGGCAGGCGGCTCACGCGGCGGACGCGGCGGAACCGGCGGCGATGTCTCAGGCGGCTCGGGCAGCTTCAATAACGGCGCTGCAACGGCAGGTAACGGCGGCGGAGGAGGTGGCGGTTCGTCCGGTGGTGGAGGAGGAAGTGGCGGCGGGGGCGGCGGAGGCAGCGGAGGCAGCGGGCCCATCTTCGGCGGCGGCGGATTCTCTCCCGGTGAAGTGCTCGGCAACACTATCAATCTGCCGGAAGTTCCGGGTGTACCGAACACGGGAACGGGTGATCCGACAAATCGGCTCGTACTGTTCATGTCTGCGATCACGGCACTACTCGGCGCGCTTCATATAGTCAGGAGTAGGTTGCGTACATAAACAAATCATGAGGAAAAAACACAGCCGCGCGAGGTTGTGTTTTTGTTGCATATGTTGCATATACAGTCACATAAAAAATTTCGCGAGGAAACATGTAACGAATACATCGCGCCGCATTCATCACGCGTTCACGGCAACCGCTGCATCCTTGCTCTTGTTCGATCCAAGGTCGATGAACACGCGGGCGCGAGAGCGCCGGCAAAACGATTACTTATTACAAAGATTCTAAACGTACATACACGATATATGAAAATCACGATGGTTCGAAAGAC
Organism: uncultured Candidatus Saccharibacteria bacterium; assembly: GCA_964512835.1. Classification (GTDB taxonomy): domain Bacteria; phylum Patescibacteriota; class Minisyncoccia; order Phycocordibacterales; family UBA2100; genus UBA10103. Next base: position 297,212 of record CAZELA010000002.1, read on the forward strand.
TGCGGCGATCGCCACGGCGGTTGCCACAGCAATGGGTGCGCTTGCGATCGCGGCTCCGGTTGCGTTCGCCGATATGAATTCAAGTTCTATCACTATTAGCACGTCGAATTCCGGCGCGATCATCAATTCGACGACCGCAACGGCTTCGACGGGTGACAACACGGCGGGCGGTTCGCGCGGCGGACGCGGCGGATCCGGCGGTGATGTAGACGGTGGTGCAGGAAGCTTCAGTAACGGCGGCGCTACTGCCGGCAACGGCGGCAACGGCGGCGACGGAAGCGCAGGCGGGTACGTGAACACGGGCGATGCAAACGCGGATGCGGGCACGCTCAATTCACTTAACAACACCGAAGTTGATCTCGGCGCAGACGGCGTTTGCGGTTGCGATGAGGACATGAACAGCTCGAGTGTGACGGTTGATACCGACAACGACACGGGCATCAGCATGATCGTCAACGGCACGGCAGCTGACGCTGACACGGGCGGAAACGCCGCACGTGGCTCGCACGGTGGCCGAGGCGGTACCGGCGGCGACATCGGTAGCAACGGCAGCAATAACAACGGCGGCGCAACAGCCGGTAACGGCGGCGATGGTGGCGCTGGCGACGTTGGCGGAGAAATCTGGACCGGCGGATCCACCTCTAACGCGGGTGCCATCAACGTCATGAACACGAATCTCATTCGTGTCCGACACTAATCATCCGTAGTGGATCGTTGACGGGATCGGGGTTCCTTCGGGAACCTCGTCCCCGGTGAGGGCTGTTCGCGTGAACAGCATTCACCGGGGGCAAACCTCGTTATTCGTAATCATGGGCAGTTCTTTCCGCGCCGGCAGGCGCTTAGTAGTCATTAAATAAATTCATATGACCAGAACAACATCTTTATTACTCTCGGGACTCATAGCGATCTCGATCCTTGCAACGGTGATACTCACCGGTGCAACCGTGTCTCAAGCAGCCTCAACGCTCTTCGGCGGTGCGTCGCAAGGGCCGGACTACGTGACGCTCGTATCTGATACGGGCAATGCAACGTCGAGCGACGATTTCAGCGGCGTCAGCTTTGATGACGCGAACGGCACCACGTTCTCGACGCTCACTACGCTCTCGACTGATTTCAACGTGACCGACGATAACTGCGGCGCGGGTTCGCCGCGGTTCCAGATTCGTATCGACAAGAACAACGACAACGTCTCCGACGGGAACGTGTTCGTGTACCTGGGTCCGTCGCCGAGCTTCACCGGCTGCACACAGAACTCCTGGCTCTCAAGCGGCAACCTCATCGGCAACAACGATGCAGGCCGATGGGATTTCACGCAGGTAGGCGGCCCGCTCGGCACCTACAGCCAGGCTCCCGCAGACGTACTCACTGCAAAGATTCTCGGGATCAGCATCGTAACTGATTCAGGATGGAATGCAGCAGCATCCGGCGGCGACAACGAGCAGACAACACTCATCGATAACGTAGCAATCAATAACGCGAGTTACAACTTCGCACCGGCACCGGTAACGGTGACGATTGTGAAGTACATCGACGGCGCACATGCTACATCGACCGCAACATCATCGTTTCCGATGATGGCAACGTGGAATTCCACGAGTACAGGTTCGGGCTCAGGCTCGTTCGCGCTGTCACCGGCGGGATTCAACAATCCGAATCCGTATGAAGCCACGACTGCAAGCATGACGTCTGGCGCAAGCTACGGCGTCAGTGAACAAACAAGCACCTCGTCCGGCGCGGTTGTGGGTGCGGATTGCGCAACGGGCGCATCGTACCGACTCGTCGGATACTCGACCGGTGATTCGCTCGCATCAGCTGCGTCGAGTACGCAGTCAACGACAAGTCCGTCACTGACGAACATCACGTCGAACAAGTACATCATCGTGTGGAACGCGAAATGCACTCCGACGGCGGCAACCTCATCGACCGTGACAATCGTGAAGTACGTCGACGGAGAGCATGCGACTGCATCATCGAGCAACAGTGCGACGTTCCCGATGCAGGCAACATACCAGGCATCAAACATAAACGGCGGTAATCCGGGAACGGATCCCTACACAATCGGTCCGGTAGGCAACAACACAGCAAACGCATACGAAGCAAAGACTGTGCTGCTTGCAAACGGCGCATCCTACGGCACCTTCGAGCACACCAACACATCAGTTGTCGGCGCAAGCTGCAACGGCACAACGACGCCGTTCAGACTGGTCGGGTACAGTTGGGGTGACACGCTTGCCGCCGCGGCATCAAGTTCGGCGTCGATCACATCGCCCTCGTTCACGAATCTGCAAAACGACAAATACGTGATCGTGTGGAATGCGACGTGCGCGGGTACAACCACGCCGCCGACAGCAACATCGACGGTCAAGGTTCACGTCCTCAAGTACGTAAACGGACAGAAGGCCACCGCCTCGAGCACAAGCAGCTTCCAGTTCCCGATGAGTGCCACGTGGATGGCATCGAATCTCAACGGAGGTGCGACATCGAGCGGAGCCTACGTGCTCGGAAATAATCACGGCGGCGCGGCCGATCAGTATGGCGCAGACACCGCGGCGATGAACTCCGGCGCGTATTACACGACATCCGAAACGACGTCGACAAGCTCCGGCATGGTGTTACCGAATGGTGCGGCATGCGAAACCGACAAATACCGATTGCTCGGCTATACGACCGGTACGAGCTTTGCGGACGCGGCTTCCAAATCACCGACACTTACTGCACCGAGCTTCTCAAACCTCGTAAGTGATCAGTACGTGATCGTATGGAATTTGCAGTGCAACGGCTCGCAAAATCCTCCTCCGACCACATCGGGATGCGCGGCATCATCGACTCCGGCAGGGTACCAGCGTGTAAACGGCACGCCGGGCAATGACAATGTCACGCTTGCTCCGAATACGTTCTTCGTCGGCCTCGGCGGCAACGACAAGATCAACGCGGGCGACGGTAACTACGTCATCTGCACGGGTCCGGGCAACGACACGATTACGCTCGGCAACGGACAGGCAACGATCGATGCCGGCGGCGGTAACAACAAGATCAAGCATGGCGACGGCGCCGTGTGGATCACTACCGGCTCCGGTAACGACACAATCGTGACCGGCTCAGGCGGTGCGCACATCTGGACCAACGCAGGCAATGACCACATCACGACCGGATCCGGTGCAGATGTGATCGACGCAGGCGGCGGAAACAACACCGTGAAATCGGGATCAAACAATGACTCGATTTCTTCGGGCAGCGGCAACGACACCATCAACGGGGAAGCGGGAACGGACACCTGTGTACCCGGAGGCGGCAACAACAATGTGTCGAACTGCGAACTCTAAGACGCACATGAACGGCATTACCAGGTAAGGAAAGTGCAGGACGGGGCTCGCGCCCCGTCCTGACTTCTCATGAGACTTTCATCGGGGCGGCGTTACGCTCGATTACTGGAGGTTTCAGAGAGGTATCCGGCAATGAGTTTTATTTTCAAAACTAGTACGTAACCGCTATGTATTCACAACGAAATCGTGTCCTGCGAGTGCTTGCGATCTACGTCGCACTGCTTATCAGTTTCAATATAATGCTCGGTCCTTTGTTTGCTGCAGCGGAAGACGCCCCTGCGGATTCGCAACCCATTGCAACCGAAACTGCGACCGGTACCGAAGGGCAGTCGCCGGCTACCGATGTGGAGCCAACGACCGACTCCTTTGAACAGGCGGCCGTTGTTGCAACGACGACCGATACGGGAGGGCAGGGCGGTGACGGCACGGGCAACGGACAAGACGGAACGGATGCCGTCATCCCAGGTCAGGTGATTGTGGCAACGTCCACTGACGGCACCGGCGGGCAATCCAGCGTCGGCGGAACGATTGAAACGGGCGACGCCACCGCGTCCACGACCGTTACGAACGAGCTCAATACATCGGTTTCAAATCCGGACGAGCCGGGCGAGACAAACGCATCGCAAATTAATGTGGAAAACGAGAGCGAAGGAGAGCTGGGCAGCATATCGACAACAACCGCGAATACGGGCGACAACGAATCAGAAGGAGGAACGGGTCTCTCGACGATCGTTACGGGTAACGCGATTTCGACTGCGAGTGTCATAAACCTCGTGAATACAAACATATTCAATTCCGAGGGCCTCATCGTATTTTTGAACCAGCTGTTCGGCGGCGGATTCGACCTTCGAAATTTTGATCTCTCGTACTTCTTCTCTGATCCCGCGGAAGAGGTATCGTCGGCAAATCCCGACTGCAATACGACACACAACTGCGAAAGCGACTGCACACTGCTTACATGCCTCAATTCGAGTGCGCTCAACGTGGTAAACACAAACACCGCCACCGTTACAAACGCGGTGATCGTGCGTGCCTCGACCGGGCAAAATGTTGCGTCGTCGTCTGATAACGGCGGTGCACAGATCGATACGGGCGACGCGTATGCGGCGGCAAACGTGCTCAATCTCGTGAATACGAACGTGATCAATTCCAAGTATCTTGTGATTTCGTTCAATAACTTCGGAAACCTGGCGTACGACGTTACGTTGCCCGCCGCACAGTTCTTCAATGCGATTCTCAAGAACGGCAGCTCTATGCCGCAGCTCAATTCAAGTACGTTCGATGTACAGAACACCAATGACGTCGGATTCACAGGGTCCACGACCGCCTCAGCTCAAACGGGAGACAACACCGCAACATCGGGCACGACGACCGTAACCGACATGGATACCGCAACGTCGACCAATCCTGATACTCCTGGGCAGGCGTCCGTTACGACCGGAAATGCGTATTCGATGGCGAACACGTATACGCAGGCAAATTCCACGATCATCGGCAAGACGTCGATGCTCATGCTGTTTAAAGTGTGGGGCGACTGGTCCGGTACCGTCGTCGGCCTGCCGGACGGTCTTACATGGACGCGCACGCAGGATGGTATTGCGATCATGACGACCGATGCGACGCCGGAAATGCTCCGAACAGTGGGCGAATATAATTCATCGTCGTTCCTCGCGTCTTCCACGAACAACGCGGTCGTCGATAACAACGTCGATGTGAGTGCAGCCACAGGCGGCAATCAGGCACTCACGCAATACGGAACCTCTACGATAGAGACGGGAGATGCGTACGCGGTGGCAAACGTAACCAACCTCATAAATACCAATATCGTCAACGGCAACTGGATCTTCGGCGTGTTCAATGTATTCGGAAACTGGTCGGGTGATATCTCGTTCGGCCATCCGGACCTCGCGCTGAACGCGATTGCCAAAACACCGGAGCCGACCGTGCTCGGCAGTATCATCGAGTTCACGTTCACTCTGAATAACAAGGGCGATATGAATGCCGACAGTGTTGCGCTCGATACCGTGTTCGATACGTCGCGTCTCGATATCTTTGAAGTCACGGGTGCGACAAAAACAGGCAATACGTATGAACTGGGCTCTATTGCGATGGGAGGATCAAAACAATTCACCATCAGAGGACGCGTGCAAAGCCAGGGTAGCAATATGTTTACGCTCCCCGTTACCGCGACGGCACGAAGCGCAAGCGAAGATAATGATACGAGCGACAATTCGCAGATCGTGAACGTTGTTGTGGGAGGACCGCAGCTTCCAAGTGGAGGTGGGGGAGGCGGTGGCGGTGGCGGTGGGGGCGGTGGTGGAGGAGGTGGCGGAGGCGCAGGCATGACGTTTGGTGGCGCAGCTTCCGTGTACACACCTGATCCGAAAATCACGATCGCCAAAACCGCGAGCGCGCAGAGTGCCGTCATTCCCTCGACCGTCGACTACAAAGTGGTTGTAGCCAACAGCTCCTCTGCAGGACCCGCGTACCAAGCGGTACTCACGGACACGCTCTACGATCCGGACGGAAAGATTATGTATTCGCGCGCGTGGAACCTCGATACAGTTGCGGCAGGAGACGAGATCACGCTCACGTATTCCGTCGATTACGGAACGTCTACCAAACCCGGTATCTACAGGAACGTCGCGCGGCTGACCGGCAAACAGAATTACAGCTACAACGGTGTCGGCATGGCAACGGAGGCATCGAACACGATCGAGTTCTCATCCGGCGGTCAGGTGCTCGGGACAACGGCGACGATCTCTGAACCCGAAGTGCCGAACACGGGCGCATGTGCCGTATTTCTGACCTCCTACCTGGCACGCGGTCTGCGCAATAACAGCGGCGATGTGAGTAAATTGCAATCGTTCCTTAATCAGCAGCTCGGCGCAAACATTCCGGTAACAGGCACATTCGGTCCGCTCACACAGAAGCAAGTAAAGAACTATCAATCGCGCACGGGTATTAAGCCTGCCTCGGGTGCTGTGTACGCGCTCACGCAGCAGTCGATCAACACCACCATGTGCGGTGGTGCGTACGTGCCGCCGCAGCCGGTTGTATCGAAAGCAGTGCCGACCACCAAGGCAACGACCGCCAAAAAGCCTGCATCGAAACCGGTCGTGAAAAAGCCCGCGGCAAAGCCCGCGACGGCAAAGACGGCACCGGCAAAGACCGAAACACCCGTTGTGGTAACAAAGCCCGTTGTTACCCCGACTAAACCGAGCGTTTCTAGCTGGCTCAAGAAACTGATTCCGATTGCATCCGGTCAGACGAATTAGTACCGAGTGATGTGTAAAAAGCCGGAGCACTGCTCCGGCTTTTGCGGTGGTACTCTATATATGATGCTTTTGCTGCTGATTTCGTTTATCGCAGGCGCGCTTACAGCGCTTGCACCCTGCACGATTACGCTGCTTCCGGTCATTGTGGGCGGATCGCTCTCGGGCGGCACATCGAAAAAACGCGCACTCATCGTTACTGCGTCGCTCGGCGTGTCGGTCATCGTGTTTACGCTGCTCTTAAAGGCCTCGACCGTTTTCATCAATGTGCCGCCGACCGTGTGGTCGCTCCTGTCGGGTCTGATTATCGCGATCCTGGGACTCGCCATGGTGTTTCCCAAACTCTGGGAATCGATCCCGTTCCTGAATACGATTAATCGAGATTCCAACCGGTTGCTTGCGACCGGCTACCAAAAACAGAATTTTTTCGGCGATGTACTCGTGGGTGCAGCGCTCGGTCCCGTGTTTTCGAGCTGCTCGCCGACTTATTTCCTTATTCTTGCAACCGTATTACCGGCGAGCTTTGCGCTCGGTTTTGTGTACCTGGTCGCGTATACCGTCGGCCTCTGCGGATTACTGCTCGTAATCACGATTGCAGGCCAGGCGCTGCTCGAGCGGCTCGGTGTTGCATCCGACCCGTACGGCTGGTTCAAGCGTTCGATCGGAGTATTGCTCGTGATAGTGGGCGTTGCGATTGTGTTCGGACTCGACCGCAAACTGCAGGTCGCGCTCACGGGAACGATCTTTGACGAAACAAAGATCGAACAGATGCTGCTCTCGAAACAAGATGATATGCCGAACGACGGCACAACGCTGAACAGCGCGCTCGTGGTACCCCAAAACGCGACGAACGAAGAGCGTGCACAAATAAAGATGGCCAGGTATCAAAAGGCGCCGGAGATCGTGAATCCGAGCGGATTTCTAAACACGGACGGTAAACCGGTGAACATCGGTGACTATCGGGGTAAGAAGGTCGTACTCGTCGATTTTTGGACATACAGTTGCATCAACTGCATCCGAACAACGCCGTATCTGGTCGCGTGGTATGAAAAATACAAAGACGACGGCCTCGAAATCATAGGTGTACACACGCCGGAGTTCGCATTCGAGCACCGAATCGAGAACGTGTCTAAAGCTGTCAGGGAACGCGGAATAACGTTTCCGGTTGTGTTGGATAACGACTATGCAACATGGGGAGCGTTCAAGAATCAGTATTGGCCCCGCAAATACCTGATCGATATCGACGGATACATCGTGTACGACCATGCGGGCGAAGGCGCCTACGACGAGGCGGAAAAAGCGATTCAGGCGGCGCTCAAGGAGCGCGCGGAGCGGTTTGGTCGTGTGCCCGTCGAGTCGGATCTCATTGCAGGCGATGTCGTGGCGGCGCAGGCGGATCCGCGGATCAATTCACCCGAGATCTATTTCGGCGCCTGGCGGAATAATTATTTTGAGAACGGAAAAAAGAGTGTCGAAGGAATACAGGAGCTCGCGCTTCCCAAACCGATGCCACTCGTTACGAACAGACTCTATCTATATGGAACGTGGGACATCAAGTACGAGTATGCGCGAAGTGTTTCCGCGGGAGCAGAAATCACATTCCGGTACGATGCCAAAAATGTGTTTATGGTAGCGCACGCGGAAAAGCCGGTGCGTATTCGAATATCGATCGATGGAGCGTTCCTGAAAGAAATGACGATCGAAGACGATAAGCTCTATACCATTGTGGAAGGTGCAGACTACGGCGTGCATGTACTCGATATCGAAATTGCAGACCCGGGGCTCGAGGTATACACATTTACGTTCGGATAGTCACGTTGTCCCCGCGCTATCCACAGCGGATGCGGATTTGTGCACAGGTTACCCACAGCTTGTCACCATTTAGTGTGCAAGTGAGGCAGTGTATCGCCTTGACTAGCAGTATTCAGTGGCCGACACATCCGGCTCGACGGAACGGACGCATATTCTGAATTTCTGTTGCGAGTGACAGCTATGTATACTGCTTCATGCGTCGGGAAGCGCGCATTTAGTCGAGTAGAAAAATATTTTTTATGCACGTCAATATGAAAAGCGCGACTTCGCATCGATCAATCATCATGGGAGCGCTCGCTGCGAGTGCGATTGTGGCGATTGTGTCGTTTGCTGCTCCGTGGCAGACCGCGTCGGCTGCAACATCTCCGCTTGGAAGTGTGCGCGTACAGGTCGTGGTGGTGGGAGGTAGTGCGCACGCATCGGAATTTGCGCTCAAGATCAAAAAGAGTGGTCCGGTCGACACTGGTTCAGTCACCGGTTCCGGCAACACGGTTATTTTTAGCAGCTTGACGCCGGGTTCATACACGATCACCTCGAGCGGCCCGTCGGGTTACCGCGGTACATGGAGCGGGGATTGCAATTCGAAAGGCGAGTTGAGTATTGGAATTGGCACCGAGGCCAAGTGCACACTCACAGAGACCTACGGCACAACCGGAGGTGGTGGGGGTGGAGGTGGTGGCGGTACCGTGCCGCCGGAGCCGGAGCGGGGTAGCGGGCGATCAGATCGCACGGGATCGGGCAGAACGAGCCGCTAGCAGTGTGTTCGCGCGACGCAGGACTGCATACTGGGCGCCGGTTCGTTCATATGAATCGGTATTCGTGCGTTGACAGCGTGTACGACGGGTATATTGTGCTGTCAGTCCTGTGCTGCGCGACCCATTACTAACGCGCCATTATTTTTTTGTAATCTAACGTATGTCAATGTCGAAATCCCTACGACGAGCGGCTTTGGTCGCTATTCTTGCATTTGGAGTCATTATTACGCTCGGAAGTCAGCAGCTCGCGTTTGCGCAAAGCGGCGGCGGTATCGCACACGAAGTGTTTTGCAGCATCGATGGTCAGTTTGAAAACACGGGTGTACCGCTCATGCCGATCTTTGGCACCGAGTGCCCGGAAGGCGAACTGCCCACCGCGTGCTCTGACGGTCTCGACAACGACGGTGACCTCCTCGTCGACCTGAACGATCCGGGCTGCACCGACGGCAGCGATAACGACGAATCAAACACGATCACCCCGGAGCCGGGTCAGTGCGAAGACGGAGATGACAACGATACCGACGGCTTTACCGACTCGACCGATCCGAACTGCCACACCGACGGCGATCCGACCAACGCAGATTCCTACAATCCGGACGGTACCGAAGCGGGCGCGCTGTCGCAATGCTACGACGGCATCGACAACGATGATGACGGTACAACCGACTGGGGCGTTCCGGGCGACGAAAATCGCGACACCGACTGCTCGACGCCACTCGACGATAGCGAGGCGGGCGAGGGCAACGAAGAGCCCACAACAGGAACCATCACGGTACAAAAGGTGTTCGGCAGCGGCACAACGACCCCGTCGAGCTTCTCCTTCACTATCAACGGCATCATGACGACTGCGTTCGAGGCAGACGGCGAAAACGTGCTGACGCTCTCGCCGGGCACGTACACGATCGCAGAAGTTGCTACGAGCACGTATACGGCAAGCTATTCGCTGTGCTCCGAAATTGTTCTCACTGCGGGACAGGCGGTTACCTGCGTGATTACAAACAACGCAGTCGTAACCCCGCCGCCCCAGACACCCGCATGCTCCGATGGGTCCGACAACGATGAGGATGGCAAAACAGACATGAGCGATCCGGGTTGCTCGAGCGCGGAAGACAACGACGAAACCGATCCCGTCCAGCCGCCGCCGAGCGGCGGAGGAACTCCGGCAAACGGCCCCATTGCAACAGGCGGTGGAGGTGGTGGAGGCGGCAACGGCCCGATCGCCGGATCCGCATTCGGTCTCACTGGCCAGGTGCTCGGCAGCGCAACAACGACTCCCGCCGGATGCACTGCGCTCCTCAACGGCTACATGCGCATGGGCCGACGAGACAACAACGTCGACGATGTAAAGAAGTTGCAGCAGTTCCTCAATGACCACATGGGTGCAAACCTGCCGGTCACCGGCCACTTCGGTTCGATGACCGACAAAGCTGTTCGCGCATTCCAGGCAAAGTACATGAGCGAAGTACTGACGCCGTGGGGAATCGATGCGCCGACCGGATTCGTGTACAAGACAACAATGCGATGGATCAACATGATGCACTGCGCTACGTTGAATATCCCGATTCCGTCACCGCTGACTCCGTTCAAGGAAAACGAGTAGCACGAACGCGAACGCGTTCTAAACAACAGAGTGCCGCGTATGCGGCACTCTGTTGTTTAATATATGGCTCTATTGACGCTGTGGGTCGGTCAAGTACTATTGCACCGCTCGTTGCTTCATGAATTTGAGCTTGTTCTTGCGCGCAATCACACAGTAAGGGAGCGAGGTGGGTCCAAAGCTACAGCTTTAAGCTGGTTTCCCTACGTTTTGGACCCACCTTGCCCCCGTACGATTACTCAAAGTATACGCCCGAAATGCATGCACGCTTCATTTTTGAGACATCCGGAGTGTACGAGCGGCGTCGTGAAGTATGCATGACGTACTCTCGACGACGCTCGCGTTCGTAAGCGTGCTGTACGCATTCTCCGTTGCGCTTCTGGTTGCAAAAAGCATGTACGGAGGACGCTGGAGCACGTCGGTCGAGTACGGTTACGTGCTCGTGAGTATTCTGACGGCTACCGAGGCGCTTTATTTCATGGGCGCGACGGTTTATGCGCCGGTTGCCTTCCTCGTGGTTTTGTACACATGCATCGTTGTGATCCTGCGGGTGTTGCTGCGGTCTCACACGATCATAGGTATCCATTTTTACGCATCGCACGTGCTCTTTAGCATCGTCGGACTCATATGGGGAACGGCGTTTCTTGTATCTATCGATGCCGGTGTCATAACCAAGACGATCCTACTTGGCACGATTCCGCTCCTCGTGTTGTCATTGCCGTTTGGCGTACTACAGATGATCGAGCAGTTCGATGTGCTCTGTCGTGCTCGCTGGAGCAGGCCTCGTGCGGTGCAGGCTCGTACCACACCGGGTGTAGGGCCGAGGGTATCGATTCATGTGCCGGTGTACGCAGAGCCGCCGCACATCGTGAAGTCGACCCTCGATGCCATCAATGACCTGCGCTATGAGAATTTCGAAGTGATCGTCGTCGACAATAACACTAAAGACGAGTCGCTCTGGCGACCGGTTGAGGCGTATTGTCGCTCCCTTGGTCCGCGGTTTCGATTCTTTCATGTCGATCCGCTTTCGGGAGCAAAGGCTGGCGCGCTTAACTTTGCGCTCAAACATACCGATGCTGCTGCCGAAATCGTGGGGGTGATCGATAGTGACTACCATCCGCACCCGGATTTCATCGCGGATCTGATTGGACATTTCGAGGATCCGCAGATCGGATTTGTGCAAACACCGCACGACTACCGCGAATGGAGCGACAACACGTTTCTCACGATGTGTTACTGGGAATATAAGGCCTTTTTCCACACGATCCTTGTTGCGCTCAATGAGCACGATGCGGCGCTCACCATAGGCACCATGTGCCTCTTGCGCAAACAGGCGATAGTAGACGCAGGGGGGTGGGCAACCTGGTGTCTCACCGAGGATTCGGAGTTCGCCATCCGACTGCACGACGCGGGCTATTCGTCAGTGTATGTGCCGCTTTCTTATGGCAAAGGGCTGATTCCCGATACGTTCGACGGCTACTCAAAACAGCGCAGGCGCTGGGTTTCGGGCCCGATACAGGAACTCAAATACCATTTTTCGCGGTTTGTCTTTGCGCGGGGGGATTCACGACTCAGCATCCCGCAGCGGTTGCATCATTTTCACCATGGGTGGGGCAGTGTGCGCATCGGGCTCTCGATCCCGCTACTCGGCGCGCTCCTCTTGCTATCGCTGTCTATGCTCGTGCAGCAGGAGGTAATCGCTGTGCCGCATTCACTGTGGGTGTATGTAACGGTGCAATTTGTATCGAGCATTGTGTTGCAATTTCTGCACTACACCGCAGTATTGCGGTGTTCGCTACGGGAAACAGTGCTCGGGTACCTTGCGAACAAGGCATTAAACTTTTCCGCACACACCGCAGCGCTCGAAACGCTCCTGAACCGCCCGCAGCCGTGGAAACGGACAAGTAAATTCCGCGAATCCCAGTCAGTGCTCGGGTCCTTGAGCACAACTCGCTTCGAGATCGCCGCCGGATCTATGCTGCTTGGCGTCGCAATCGCTATGTACGCAATTATGCCGGTTCCCGGGCTCCTTACGATGTGTCTCATCGGGATTGCATACAGGGGAATTGATTACCTTGTTGCGCCCGCAGTCGCTGTTGTAGCGGCTCGCTCTCAGCAGCGCATTGCGCAACATTCAAAATGCGTTGACACAAGCCCAGTGAGTGTATCGTAGTGCTTTTTTGGGGACGCGATTCATTGACACCCTACAACCGCAGTAGATAATACTCGAACGTTTAAGGCACCTCGTGTGCCGGCGACGTGGGAAACCAGCGGTCAATTCATGAACCGTGGCTTCTCATGTGCGCGAAGTATGTCGGATGACGATCGCTCTTAAGGAGCGTTCGTCTTTTTTGTTTTGACAACTGTTCGTCTGGAGCTCACATATCGCATCGCGCCATCGAGTGGTTCGCGATGTGAGCTTCATGCTCACGATATCGGTCGATAACGCGTTGTGGTGCAATAGCACCGACGTGATTACAAAAAATAATTCATACAAAACATATGACAATCAAAAAGACAGTAGCAGTTGCAGCCGCACTCGCTCTCGTAGCACCGGCAGCAGCTTTCGCAGACATGAACTCGAGCGCAATCATCATTGCTTCTAGCAATAATGGTGTGCTCATCAGCAACACGACCTCGAATGCTTCAACCGGCAACAACACTGCGGGTGGTAGCCGCGGTGGTCGCGGTGGTTCTGGTGGTGATGTAGAGGGTGGTGCGGGCGTTGGAAACAACGGCGGTGCTACGGCAGGAAACGGTGGAACTGGTGGTAACGGTGGTCCTGGTGGCCTCGTTGAGACTGGTGACGCTGAATCTGATGCAGGTTCTGTAAGCTCGCTCAACAGCAACGACATCGATGTCGGTGGTGATGGCGAAGACATGAACAGCTCTGCAGTTGCAGTTCTCCTCGACAATGCTTCGGGAATCTCGATTCTCGGACAGAACACGGGAGCATCTGCAACGACTGGCGACAACACAGCACGTGGTAGCCGCGGTGGTCGCGGTGGATCCGGCGGCGAAGTTGAAGCTGATGGTTCTGGCAACAACGGTGGGGCAACAGCAGGTACTGGCGGTAACGGCGGTACTGGCGGCCTCGGCGGCGAAGTTGCAACCGGCGACTCAACGTCGAATGCTGGCTCGATCCAGATGATGAACACGAACCTCGTTCGCGTTCGCAACTAGTTCGAATCGCACGGAAGGTAGGGAGCGACCGAAAGGAGACTCCCTCCTTCTCATGAGACCTTGATGCAAGTTGACATCGAGCTCTCAGAGAGGGAATATCAGCGTCCATTTTGCTCACTAACTAAAAACCTATGTATACAGGCGCACAGAAACCGATTTCCGCGATTCTCGGGATTCTCATAGCGTTTTCGATCACCTTTAGCCCTCTTGTGAGCGTACTTGCGGTGCATGCGGAAGAGGCGACGCAGACCGACACCGGTACAACGGATACTGGTACGACAGACACAGGCACAACCGATACGGGCACGACTGATACCGGTACCACCGATACGGGCACGACCGACACCGGTACTACCGATATGGGCACCACAGATGCGCCTGCTACGACTGACACGTCTGGCGGCGAGGGTGCAGGCAACGGGCAGCCTGGCGGCGACGCAGTCATTCCCGGACAGGTGGCAACGTCTACCGCATCCGACGGCACCGGAGGGCAGTCTTCGGTCGTGGGTGGCACGGTAATTACCGGTGATGCGACCGCAACTACCACCGTCCAAAACGAACTCAATAGCAATACGACCTCGCCGGACAGCCCGGGTGAATCAAATTCTTCGCACATCACGTCGGAGAACGACAACGTGGGCGAGTTGGAGAGCCAGGCTACGTCGACTGCTGACACCGGCGATAACACGGCACAGGGCGGCGACGGCACATCGACCATCGTCACCGGCAACGCAGTATCAACTGCAAACGTGATCAACCTGGTGAATACAAATATTTTCAACTCCGTCGGTCTGATCCTATTCCTCAATCAGTTGTTTGGCGGCGGGCTCGACCTGCGCGACTTTAACTTGTCGTACTTCTTCGACGGACAGGCAGGTGCATCCCCGACAGTAAACGAAACGACCGGGGAACCGCAGTGCTCTCTGCTTACCTGCATGAACAGCAGCGAGCTCAACGTGGTCAACACAAATACCGCAACCGTAACGAACAGCGTGATCGTACGTGCGGCGACGGGCGAGAACACCGCGATGGCCTCGAGCAGCGGGGATGCGGTCGTCGACACGGGCAACGCGTACGCTGCGGCAAACGTGCTGAACCTGGTGAACACCAATATCGTCAACTCAAGCTACCTCCTTGTTTCATTTAACAATTTCGGTGATTTGGACGGCGATGTGACGCTGCCGAATGCCCAATTTTTCGGTGATCTGTTTGCAGCAGGTGGAGGCGCACCCGAGATGAACTCGAGCACCTACAACGTGAACACTGACAATGAGGCCACGTTTGACGGTACGACATCGGTGGACGCTTCAACCGGCAATAACACGGCGTCGACCACGGGGCTCGGAAGCGGCATTGTGGCAACAGGAGACGCCTACAGTTCTGCCAATACATTTACCGATGCAAACTCGACGTATTTCGGAGGCACATCCGTATTTCTGCTGTTCCGGGTCTCCGGCACGTGGACGGGAGCCGTCACAGGGTTGCCGGCAGGGATGCAGGTTTTGCGCAGCTTTGAGCTCTACGAAGACACTTCAAACGGGGAGCCGACCACAAGCACATCGACGCTCGTGATGATCACCGACGCACTTGATGAGGGCATCGCAGCGGCCTCGAGTGCAAACTGTGACGACGACGCGGGACCGCAGGCGAACTGCTTTAATTCATCCAGCTTTGTGGCATCGTCGACCAACCTCGCGCACGTAGACAACAATGTGGATGTCTCCGCCGCGACAGGCGACAACTATACTGAAACCGAAGACGGCACGGGCGTGATCGGGACGGGAGATGCGTACGCGGTTGCAAACGTTGTAAACCTGATCAACACAAACATCGTCGGACGAAACTGGATCTTCGCGTTGTTCAATGTATTTGGCGACTGGAACGGCAACATTGCGTTCGGTCAGTCAGCGCTCCAATTGAGCGCCGTGACCGCACCACAGACGACCGTTACACCCGGCGCAGACGTTACGTACGAATTCACCGTTACAAACTCAGGCGATGCAGATGCCGATGAGGTGCTGCTCAATGCGAATTTTGATCGCAACTTGCTCACGTTTGAATCTGTTGGACCGAGCGCAGTGTCCACCGAAACCGGACAGGCGTGGTCGCTCGGACGAATCGCTCGCGGTGAAACACGAACGTTTAGCTACCGCGCACGCGTCGGATCGGTCCCGAATGGCACATCAATGAGCGTCCCGCTTACCGCCACGCTCGTGAGCCATGGTGGTAACGGCGCCGAGGCGAGCGCATCGTTCACGGTTGCAGAAGTTAATGTGGTCGCACCGCCCACATCCGGTGGCGGTGGTGGTGGCGGAGGAGGTGGTGGAGGCGGCGGTGGCGGTATCGTGTCGAATGCGTCGGCAGATATCTACTCGCCCGACCCGGAAATCACCATCACGAAGACATCCGTCGTCGGCACGTCTACGGTACCTGCGGTGATCGACTACAAAGTTGTTGTTGATAACAAAAAGACAGCAGGACCGGCGTACTACGGCACGCTCATCGACACGCTCTATGACCCCGATGGAAAGGTTATGTACAACCGCTCATGGAATCTCGATACGATCGTATCGGGCGATCAGATCACGCTGACGTACTCTGTCGAGTTTGCAAGTACCACGAAGCCGGGAACGTACACGAACGTGGCACGTGTGACGGGGCAAAAGAATTTCAGCCGCATGGGCGCGGGCAAGCCGCTCGGCGACGTCGTTGCTTCGAGCTCGGTCACATTCACAAATAACGGACAGGTCCTTGGAAACGCATCATCGACGAGCCCAATGCTCGTGAACGATGTGCTGAAGAAGGCTGACAGCGGTGCATGTGAGGCAGTTATTACGCGATACATGGCGCGCGGCCTGCGCAATTCATCGTCCGATGTGACGCGATTGCAGCAGTTTCTCAATGCGAGCAGCGGCGCAGGACTGCCGCTGACAGGCACGTACGGTCCGCTCACACAGAAATTCGTCCGCGAATTCCAGGTCCGCTCCGGCATCAAACCGTCAACCGGCAACGTCTACAGCCTCACCCAGGCGGCCATCAATGCGGCTGCATGCGGCGGCACCGCTCCCATCGTAAAACCGATTACACAAGCCGGTGCCGATGTTCCGAGCACACCCACGAAAAAGGCGGTTAAGCCAAAGGCTGCGGTTAAAAAGTCCGCCCCTGTTGCCGCTGTGGAGAAAAAGCCGGCGCCCGTACCGGTTGTCGTTGCGCAGCCGAAGGAAAAAAAGGGTTTCGGCTCGTTCGTAAAATCACTGCTGCAATAGGCACGATGGCCCAAGAGGGGCTCGCAGTGGGGTCGTACGGCTGATTCGCAAAATGATATGATGACCCACATGAGACTCCGTATCCTCCACCTGTCACTTGGAGCTGCCGTCGCATTACTCATCGGCGCGGTTGTGGGTGTGAGCGCGGTACAGGCGGAAGTGGGTGCCTCGCGCGATGTTATACCCGATCAGTATATTGTCGTCTTTCATGATGACGTGGAGAATCTTGATAGTGCTGAAAGCGATATCGTAGCTCGGGGTAGAGGCGTGCGTCTTGCATCATATCGATCGGCGATTCGCGGATTCGCCGGACAGTTCAGCGCTGCCGCGATCGATGATATTCGGCGCGATCCTCGGGTCGCATTTGTGAGCGAGGATCGAGTAGTGACCATTGCGGGAGATCGTAGTGATCGCACGGATCGTTCGGGTGTGGTGGATAATGCGGCGCGCGAGAGCCGTCGATGGAATCCAAAGCCCTCACCGACGCCCACTCCAAGTCCGACGCCTCCGGCAAATACACAAATAGTTCCGCTCGGTGTTGATCGAATCGACGGAGAAGCGAAAACAAACAAAGGCGAGGGCGTTGTTGTTGCAGTTGTTGATACAGGGGTCGATCTGACCCACCCTGATCTAAAGGCAAATATCTACGGGGGAAAGAATTGCACCTCATATAACACGTCAGCCTACGGAGACGAGAATGGGCATGGAACACACGTTGCTGGCACCATTGCGGCGCTCGATAATACGGTAGGCGTGGTAGGTGTAGCGCCGAAGGCGCGCATTGCAGCAATTCGGGTGCTGGATAGGTATGGCAATGGCTCGTGGTCGTCTGTTATATGCGGACTCGATACGGTTGCTGCAAACGGACCCGTGAATGGCGGTGCAATCACCGTTGCAAACATGAGCTTGGGTGGCGGTGGGGTGAGCGACAACAACTGCGGGTTGACTAACAATGACGCACTCCACAAAGCAGTATGCCGCGTGCGCGATGCCGGGGTAACCCTGATTGTGGCAGCCGGGAACGATGGGAGAGACTCCAATTCTTTCGTTCCCGCCGCATACAATGACGCTGTCATAACGGTTTCAGCCCTTGCTGATTCTGATGGACTTCCGGGAGGTCTCGGAGGATCAACCGGCTTCGGCGCCGACGATACGTTTGCGAGCTTCAGTAATTTTGGCAGTCCGGTAGACATTGCCGCACCGGGCGCAAATGTCTATTCCACGAAACGTGGTGGCGGGTACGTGAATATGAGTGGTACGAGCATGGCGTCTCCTCATGCAGCAGGAGCTGCTGCACTCTATGTATCAGCACATCCGGGAGCTTCATGGACAGAGATCCGCGATGCACTCGTTTCTGCGGGAGAACCACTTGGTTCTGGCCACAGCGATCCGTCGGGCAAACACCCTGAGCCAGTGCTTCGTGTAGACACGCTGTAGGCGGCAAGCGCTTGCTACTGAGTTCACGCGGGCCGGGAAACACTGGCCTTTGTCGAAATGTTATGCACAGCATTATCAACACGTTTTCACCAGTTTTACGTGTTGTTCATTTCATGGTGTGGCAGTACGCTTAGCGCTCATGTCCGCTCTCTCTAAATCCACTGCAGCAATTTTGACTGCACTGATGATTTCATCCGTGTATGCATTTACGCCGCTGTTCGTCGGCGCTGCAATTGCAACCGAAGCGGTTGCTGACACATTTATCGGCACCGAAGGCGCAACGCTTACACAAGCGGCGCCGGGAGTCCTAACAAACGACACGATCGCCGATGGCGCGGTCTTGATTACCGCAGTTACGCTCGTGGATGCGCCGAGCATCCCTGGAGTTTTCTCGCTTGGAAATGACGGCAGTGTTTCGTTCACTCCTACGGACACGAATTTTACGGGTGACGTTACCTTTACGTACACCATTTCGGATGATCTCTTTGCCACGAGCTCTCCTGCAACAGTCACGATGAGCTTTACGAATACTCCGGATGCGCCGGTATCGATAAACCAGTCGATTGAAACGGTAGAAAATAGTGCAAGTTCAAGCGTGCTTACGTATACCGACATTGATGCAGTAAACACGTTTGTGTTTGCAACAACCACAGACCCGCTCCATGGCACTGTTGTCCTTGATGCGGCAACCGGCGCGTTTACGTATACGCCGGCTCCCGGCTACGTGGGTACCGACGACTCATTCATGTGGGAAGTATTCGACGGAACTGCAACGAGTGCAGCTGCGACCGTGAGCATTACCGTAACGGCACTGCCGGATCCGGAGTTCGGCATATCCTTTACTGTGGTTAGCAACAACGGTGTTGTAGCAACGACAACCGACACGGCAATGTTCGACGGCGCAACCACGACCGGCGCAACAACCACCGTGTCGGCGGGGTCTCATACGGTGAGCGCGTTTCCGCTGCCGGGATACGTGATCTCGTTCGGCGGTGATTGTGCCGCCGATGGCACGATCACGCTCGCGCACGGCGACAGTAAGCACTGTGTGATCACATACACCCAATTGGGTTCGCCGTCAGCCGGATCAGTCGCAGAAGATAAAAAACCGGCAAATGGCCCGATCAGCGATGCGGGTCCATTCTTCGGTTCGATCACAAACTTTAACGGCCTCGTGCTCGGTGCATCTACAACAACCGCATCCACGACGTTGCCTGAACTGCCGACAGGCTGCACTCCAACGCTCGGTACATTCATGAGACGCAGCAACATACAAAATTCTTCGGATGACGTAAAGAAGTTGCAGGAATTTCTCAACTCCAAGGAAAACGCGAACCTGTCGCTTTCTGGCGAGTTTGATGCCGCAACGGATGCTGCTGTACGCGCTTTTCAGGCGAGCCACGCTGAGCAGATTCTCAAGCCGTGGGGTCTGTCCGAACCGACTGGTTTCGTATACCTTACGACGCAGCGATGGATCAATCTCATGAGCTGCTCCACGCTCGATCTGCCGATGCCAAGACTGGTCCCATACGTGGCCCACTAAACGTGTCGTTTCCACAAAAGCCTGCACCATGCAGGCTTTTGTGTTGCTAGAATACGATCATGGCCAAAAAGGCATCAAAATCAGCCCCCAAAAAGCGGGCGAGCCGTCCTGTGATGAGCAAAACCCAGACGCGTCTCTTGGAGGGCGCGATGGCCGGGGGATTCGCATTCGTGATCGGCAGCGTGTTCCTGATTTCATCGCTTCAGAATTTCTTTATGGCGACGAACCAGTTTGCGTCGGTCATCAATTCCGTACTCGTCGACCTCACGAATACCGACCGTGCCGCGTACAACTTGGGCGGGCTCACGGTCAATCAAAAACTTGTCGAAGCTGCACAGGCAAAGGCGAACGACATGGCCAACAAATCGTATTTTGCGCACACTTCACCCGAGGGAATTGATTCATGGCACTGGTTCAAAGAAGTCGGATACGATTTCCAGAGTGCCGGCGAAAATCTGGCCGTCGACTTTTCCGATTCCGCAGACGTGCAGCGTGCGTGGATGAATTCTCCCTCGCACCGCGACAACATTCTAAACGGCAAGTACACCGAGGTGGGTATCGCGACCGCAAGCGGCATCTACCAGGGCCACCCGACCGTATTTGTGGTTACGATGTTCGGCACTCCGCGCAAAGTGGCTGCGTCGTCGCCTGCACCTACTTCGGAACAGCCCGAATTTGCGACGGTGCCGAAAAATCCCACGGAAACTGCAACCGCATCGAACCCGTCGAGCGTGCTCGGCGAGCAGACAGAAACCGCTCCGGTCGTAACCGAAGAAATCGAATACAGACCTGCGGCAGAGAGTAAACCGGCGCGCACTCAGCCCGTTGTCGCATCAGAGCCGGCGGCGGAGTCGCAGCCCTACGCAGCGCAGCCTGTTGCCGTCAGTCCGCAGCAACCTATAGGTGCGATCAAGCGACAGTCCGATGACTGGCAGGTGCTCGCCACGTCGCCCTCGACCACGCTCAAGTATTCGTACTACCTGCTCGCGCTCCTTGTACTGCTTGCGCTTGCCGTGGACACGGGGCTCGAGATCAAATGGCACCACCGCAAGCGTGCCGCCACCGCAGGGTTTATGCTCGCGGGGATGGCGATGCTCTTCTGGTACGCAAACTACTCAATGTTCAGCCACGCGGTTGTGGTAGAGGCGGGTGCTGCGATTACGCAGTCTTTGTAAGCCCGGCAGCTGGCGGCTGATTGGCTTTTGCGTAGGGGAGGGGCAGTGTTACCTTGGTGCCCTTGCCTTCGAACGATTCGATCCAAATCTTACCGCCGTGTGACTCGGCTACGTGTTTTGCCAGATACAGGCCGAGTCCCGAGCCGTTCGGACGCATGTGTTTGGCCGCTTCGCCGCGGAAAAACTTGGTGAACAGATTCCGTTTATCGTTGTCGGAAATTCCGATTCCGCTGTCTTCGATGATCAGCTCATACCCGGTGCCGGAATCAGTGAGTGTGACCTGGATCTTGCCGGAGTGCGGCGTGTATTCGACGGCGTTTTCGAGCAGATTGTAAATCGCGGTCGACATGCGGTACGCGTCCATATTTGAAAGGCACGGCCCTTTGGGGAAGGTGGTAATGATGTTCAGTCCGCGTTCTTTGATGGGCAGTGCCAGGTTTGCGATCTGCTTTTTGACGGTATCAATCACATCCTGGTCCGAGAACGTGTAGCCGAACTTGCCTTCCTCGATATCTGCGCTTGCGACGATGTTGTCGACAATGAGTCCGATGCGCGCGACCGCCTCTTGAATTTCGTTAACGCGCTGTTTCTTGTCAGCTTCGGACAATGCCGAATCGGTGAGCGTGCTCACCGCCCAGCGAAGCCCCGTGAGCGGGGTGCGCAATTGGTGCGCGGCAATGACCACGAGTTCATCTTTTTTGCCTGCGAGCGTCGCGTTCTGTGAACGGGTGGCTGCGGAATAGGTAAGTGACGCCGCAATTGCACGCTCAAGCAGCGCAATATCGAGCGAGTGCGGATTCGGCATAACCGGCACCTTTTCAAACGCGGTTTCGCGGGTCGCTTCGATCCATTTGGTGATCATATGAATCGGGTGCACGAATGCCCAGTCCATGTATGCCCCTGCGGCGGCAATACTTACGCCGAACACCATAATCACGAATATCAGATAAAAATGGAGCTCGTGTCCGTACACGACCACGTTGGTTGCCATAAATTCCATAAACACCGCGCGCGAGTCGGCGTCTTTGGTAAGAACCGCTTCAAACAGCATTGCGAGCGTAAGTGGAACAGTGCTCGCGAGTGCAAGTGCGAGAAAGATTTTTGTGCGCAAATGAATACCTTTCGGCACCGATGCCGTTATAGATTCTTGTACCTGAACCATTGCCTACATGATAGCGCGCGCACGGAGCGACCGTTGCGGTGCATGAGTGCGCCTGTGACTAGCGGAACATGTTGAAAATACGGTCGAGCAGATTATCGAACGGCACGCGGCGTTCGTCGTACGACAACAGGAGCCTGTCTTCGAGTGTAGTGGTGGATTCAACACCGGGACCGCGCGACGAGAAGAACGGCACGTGGAGCAACCATGGCAGCCATGTGGTATCTGCAAGGTCCCGGATCACGACCGCCCGTGAACTGCTCGCGAGGATTGTACGAACCTCGACATCCGAAGACGAGTTGCCGTTGTTGATTGTAGAGCGATACAAGTATGGCTTCCCTGCGGTTTGTGGGGAGAGGGGAATCGTGCGGTCCTCAACGACTTTTCCGTTTTCTTTGCGGTAGACGCGCACTTGGGCGGTCGTTGAGCCGTTTACATTCTGAACGTTTTGCTGCACGTAGACTTCGTTTGATGTGTGTACCGATGGAGCGGTATTCGTACCTTGAGCCCGTACGCGCTCTATAAGGTCACGATTCGTTTCGCGCAGGGTCGGCGCCACAGTCTGAGCGGCGGGAGAGTTCTCGTTTTCCACGAGGTGCCCGTCAATCCAGACCTCGGAATGCGAATTTGTACCGCCGACAATGCTGTTCACGACCGCGCTCGCGCTGCCGCCGCCGGAAACACTGGTACTCACACTTGAATAACTATATGAAGCGGCGTTCGCCGAGGTGGCAAACGCCGTGAGGACGAACCATGCGACGATTGTGACGGCTTTTTTCATGTACGCATTGTACCGTCGCTCTCGGTGCTCAAGATGAAGGGGCAGGGAAGCGCGGCAATATGTAGAGATCATGTAACCTTCATAATCGAAATTGTATTGTTCATTGATTACCATTGATTACTCCCTAACCCCTCACTATTTTCCCTATGACAAAGAGTTCGCGTGAGTTCTTCCCGGTCGTCGCTACTGCGGCCGTCGCGCTGATTATTTTGGGCTTTGTAAGCATGGCAAACGCTGCGTCGCCGGATGATCCGACGACGGAGCCGGGGCAGGACAAAATACAGTGCCTTTCGGGTTCAGCCGATGTGCCTGGCGTATACTCAAGAACCTGCGCCCGGACCACATAATCACTCCTATATGCAAGGGTTCCCTTCGCACACAGAAATCCTTGCTCACAGAAACCCTCGCACACAAAACCCCTGTACATAGAAACCCTCATACTCAGAGCCTCTTACACATAGAAACCCTTACTCACAGAATCAGAACGGCAACCACCGGATAGATGGCGAAATGGATTATGAAGAAATTGAGCAAGGGTTCCCCTTGCTCAAATTTGGGGCGATTTGGCATTGATATACTACCTCCTACGGTAAGGGTGTGTTCATTCGTTCGTCACAGACGCGGGTGCGCACATTTATTCATTAGAAATGGCTATTGTAACTATGTATTCATTTAAGAAAGTCGCTGCGGTTATGGTCATCGCAGGGCTCATGGCTCCGGCGTTTGCCTCTGCGCAGACATCGACCACGAGCGTGCAGACGCTCCTTGACCAGCTCAAGGCGCTGCAGATCCAGATTCAGGCTGCCCAGCAGCAACAGCGAAGCGTAATCGGTCAACTCATGACCACGCTCAATCAGGGCTCCAAGGGCGAGAACGTGATGCTGCTCCAGCAGCTTCTCTCGCAGGACCCGAGCATTTATCCGGAAGGAACGGTTTCTGGCTTTTACGGCAAGCTTACGGCTGCCGCGGTAAAGCGATTCCAGAAGAAGCACGGCATCGAACAGGCGGGTAACGTCGGTCCGAAGACCCTCAAGAAGCTCAACGAACTGTTCGGTAAATACGGCACATCAACCTCCGGCACAAATGGCACATCGACGCCTGGCTGGGGTAAGCATGATGACGATAAGGATGATGATAAGGATGACGACGATCGACCGTGTGACACCAATAACGGTAAGCACTTGGGCTGGTTCATCGGCCATGGCAACAAGGACAAGGACCACGATTGCAAGGGCAACGGGGGACAGGGTACTACGACTCCGCCGGTAACCGACACGACCGCTCCGGTCATCTCGGCAGTCACCTCGGGCTCTGTTGCTACCACCACTGCAACGATCACCTGGACCACAAACGAGAACGCAACGGGCAAGGTGTACTTCGGCACCGTAAACCCGCTTGTGCTCGCAAGTGCGACTGCAAATTCCACAGCGACGCTCTCGACCGCGCATTCGTTCGTGCTGACGGGCCTCTCGGCCAGCAGCACGTACTACTACGTAGTTGAATCCAAGGATGCAGCGAACAACACTGCGACCTCTTCGCAGGGAACCTTTACAACGACCAACTAGCACCGTCGCGTAAAAGAAAAACGCCGCATCACCGCGGCGTTCTTCTTTTGTTGCATTGAGACCTCTCGAATTGAGGCATTGCGAATTGAGACGTCATAATTTGAGATCACTCGAATCAGTGGGGAAGCATAGCTGGGGAAACAGCAGCAGGGAAGCGTATGAAAATGAAGAAATTGAGCAAGGGTTCCCCTTGCTCACAGGGAGAAAGTCACGGGATTAGGAAATTGATTATGAAGAAATTGAGCAAGGGGAACCCTTGCTCAATGGTGATATTATAGGCGTATGGAACGGCGGATCTCTTTTTCCGACGGAGAGTTTTACCATGTATATAATCGCGGCGTCGACAAGCGAACGGTATTCTCAACGAGAGCCGATTACAATCGTTTCGTCGCGCTATTGTACCTAATGAACGATACTGGCCCATCGCGCTCAGCGAATCTTCTAAGGTCAAAATCACTTGGCGAGATACTTGCTCAACCTCGAAAAAGTCCGCTGGTGGCAGTCGGTGCGTACTGTCTTATGCCGAATCACTTTCATTTGCTGATGACTCCCATAGAGAAAGACGGTATTTCGAAATTTATGTTGAGACTTCAAACCGCATATTCCATGTATTTCAATATCAGGAACGATCGTTCAGGCGCATTGTTTCAGGGTGCATTTAAGGCTCAGCATGTGGAGTCTGATACGCATTTTCAATATCTTTACGCCTATATTCACTTGAATCCAGCCTCTTTGTTTGATGCTGGGTGGAAAAATGGTGCGGTATCTAGTGTTCCGGCGATGAAAAAATTTTTGGATACATATCCGTTTTCAAGTCGCGGTGAGTACGTGTCGGGAAACCACAAGATTACAAGTCCAGAAGCATTTCCGACCGAATTTCAGACGTCCTCGGAATTTGCCGACATGCTCCAGTCTTGGACCGACCTAAGAAATACGCACGATGTAAGCTCTGACTGACGATTTTGGGCGGATTGAGCAAGGGGAACCCTTGCTCACGTGACAGATGTGGTTTTTGTGCATCTCTTGCGCAAAAAGAGACGTTGACCTTTCTCGGATATCGATGCAATCTGTGTGAAATTCATCATATGACTTTCAGACTGCACAGAAAAGATGCAGAGAGCATAGGAAACGAGCATATACCGGAAGTAATCGATATAAGTACTCATAAGGGCGCAGGTGCACTTGTCCGTGCAGAGCTAAAAAGGGGAGAAGCGTTCTCCATCATCGCCTTTGTAAACATGCTGATCGAGGACGCCGCCCTAGTCCGGTCCTCTGATATACATCTTGATCCGTCTCATCAGGGTACGACGATTCGGTTCCGTATCGACGGAGTGCTGCAGGACGTCGCGATGATTCCGGCGCCGGTACACAACGAAGTAATTTCCCGTATCAAAATCGTGTGCGGCATGCGAACCGACGAACATCACGCGGCGCAGGACGGGCGGTTCCGTTTGGTAATGCAAAACAACGGCAAGGTGGATGTGCGCGTTTCGATTGTGCCCACCTACTACGGAGAAAACTCCGTCATGCGATTACTCTCCGATCAGGCCGAGGAGTTCACGCTTGATTCGCTCGGATTCACACAGGAAAATCAGTCAAAAATCTTGCGCGCCGTCCGGCAGCCGCACGGGATGATTCTAGCAACCGGTCCTACGGGCTCGGGTAAAACAACAACGCTCTACACGCTCGTCAAAATGCTCAACGAGCCGGGCGTGTCGATCGTTACTATCGAGGACCCGATCGAATATTCTGTTGCCGGTATCAACCAGATTCAGGTGAATGAACGGACAAACCTCACGTTTGCAAACGGATTGCGCAGTCTCTTGCGTCAGGATCCGAACATCATCATGGTCGGCGAGATCCGCGACGTAGAAACCGCCGGTATTGCCGTAAACACCGCACTCACCGGACACCTTGTGCTATCAACGCTGCATACCAATGATGCGCCGACTACGCTTCCGCGTCTGCTCGATATGAAGGTCGAGCCGTACCTCATTGCCTCCACTGTGAACGTGGCCATAGGACAGCGGCTGGTGCGCCGAATCTGTGCCGAGTGCGTGCAGGAATATAAACTTTCTGCTGCCGAGGAAAAGTCACTATCCGAAATCATGCCGCCGGCATTGATGGCGCGTCACGGCACGTTTTACAAAGGTACCGGATGCGCATCGTGCAACGATACCGGGTATCACGGACGCGCGGGTATTCACGAAGTGCTCGAGATCACGCCTACTGTTCGCGAAGCGATTCTGCGAAAGATCTCGTCGAGCGAGATCCGTACGCTCGCGATCCAGAACGGCATGGTGCCGATGATTGTCGACGGATTCGCCAAAGCCGCTGCAGGCATTACCTCAATCGAAGAAGTCCTTCGCATGCGCTATGAGTAAGTTCAACCACCCGCTCTCAAAACTGTTTCCAACGTTGTTTCCGCCCAAACCGGACGAACCCGAACGCGGGCTCTCGCCAAAAAAGCGCCCCATGATGATCAGCTTTTCTCTGCAGGATCAGATTCTGTTCACCAAGCGGCTCGGCATGATTCTGCGCTCGGGCATGCCGATCATGGAAGGGTTGCACATGATGGGCGAGGAAAGCCGGTCCAAGTCATCGGCATTCATCTACCGGACGCTCGCTATCGATGTTTCCAACGGACAGACGCTATCGAGCTCGCTCAATAAATTCCCGAATGTGTTCGGTGAGTTCGGCGTAAACATCATCAAAATAGGCGAGCGCTCGGGAACGCTCCATGAGAACCTTGAATACCTGGCGGGCGAATTGAAGCGTAAACAAACACTTAAGCGAAAGGTGGTGGGTGCGCTCGTGTACCCGGCGGTTATCGTGTGTGCCACGGTTGGCATCACCATCATGCTTACTGTCTACATTTTTCCGAAGATCGTGCCCATTTTTACGAGTGTCAAAGCGGACCTGCCGCTCTCGACCCGAATACTGATGAAAATCAGTTCGTTTTTGAGCAACGACGGCGGGTGGTTATTTTTGGGGATCGCGGCGTCTGTCGCTGCATTCATAGCGCTCCTGCGATGGAGTACATTCCGTTTGCTTATCGATGCGGCCGTACTCAAGCTGCCGCTCTTCGGCAAACTTACCAAACTCTACAATCTGACAAACATCTGCCGCACGATGTCGCTGCTCCTGAAAAGCGATGTGCGAATCGTTGAATCCATTGAGCTTGTGGCAAATAGCACCGAAAATCTGGTGTATCGCCGCGAACTGTTCCGAGCCCGCGACCGTCTGATCCAGGGGCAAAATATCTCGTCGCAGTTCAAAACGCGCCACGATTTGTTTCCACCACTTTTGAGCCAGATGGCCAAGGTGGCCGAGACGACGGGGAGTCTTTCGGGCACGTTTGAATTCCTCTCGGGAATGTTTGAAGAAGAAATCGACGAACTGACCAAGAGCCTTACGACACTGATTGAGCCGGTGCTCATGATCATGATGGGAATCGTCGTCGGATTTATCGCCGTATCGATTATTTCGCCGATCTATTCGATCACACAGTCGCTGACTCCGCGCTGATATGACGGCTCGCACGCAGGCGGGGATCACAATGTTCGAAGTATTGGTGGTGATGGGAATATTTGTCCTCGTGTGCGGATTCGCGCTGCTGTTTTCTATGGATACATTTCGCGGATCGACGTTTCAGGGTGACCGCGACCTGCTCGTGTCGCTTCTGCAGCGTGCCCGCGCGCAGTCTATAAACAACATGTGCACCGCATCGGGCTGCACCGACGGAAAGCCGCACGGCGTGGCGATCGTCGGGAATACCTATGTGCTGTTTGAGGGGAGTAGCTATACGGGCCCGTCCACTTCGGACTCGGTGCTGAGTGCGAGCCAGATGATTGCCCGGTCCGGTGCGACTGAAGTCGTGTTCTCGCAGCTTGCCGGTACTACAACATCGAAAAAAGAATTCACACTGACCTACGGAGATCGCATTTCGACAACCACGGTCGAAACGAACGGACGGATCTGGTGGACGAACTGACATGAATCGGGGATTCTCACTCATCGAAATACTCGTCGCAATGGCAATAGCCACGCTCACTATGGCGGGTGTTGTCGTATTTCTCGGCGGAGATCAGTCAATAGGTACTGATTCAGGTATCGGTATTGAAGCGCTCCACAAGGCACAGGACGTGATCGAAAAGGCTTCCGCGCAGGCTCGCATTGATTACTCGGGTGTGTCTACAAGCACCGTCACCGACTGCTCCGGTGGTCTGTGCTATACAAAATCGCTTGCACTGCCATCCGCCTACGCGACCCAGTGCACACAGGCGGCGGTCGGCACAGTGACTTGGACAGGGACGCAGAATCGGGTGCTCAGTGTCGTGGCAACGACGACGATCGTGAATGTTCCTCAAATGATCGCACTCGGCGGCGCATGCAGCACCGTACTGCCCGGCACATGGGACAATCCGAGCACCTATAGCGATCTCGATATAACTCCATCGGGCAGCAAGGGAACTGCAATTGATGCGGCCACGATTAACGGCACCCGCTACGTCTTTATCGGTTCACAACATAGCTCTGCGGGCAACGCAGACTTCTGGGTTGTGAACGTAACAAATCCGGCCAGTCCGGTTATTACAGCGTCGCTGAATACGGGCGAGGGTATTAACGACGTTGATGTTGTAGTAACGAGTGCAGGTGCGTACGCATACGTTGTGTTGAATGATGACGTCAGCCAGTTTCTAACGATAAACGTGAACGACCCGACGACGCCCACGATCGTGAATACGATTTCGCTTACTGCATACGGGGTGCTCGCATCCGGATCTGATCCAGAACCGCATGTGATCAAGTATTACGACGGAAAGCTGTACATCGGACTGTACAACACGGACGGACCCGAGCTTTTGGTTTTTAATGTCAGCGCAACTCCTGCGGCGCCTGCGTTTTATGGAAAGATCGCGAATGCATTTAATCACAGCATTTATGACATCGCCGTAAGCGGAAACTATGCGTATTTGGCCACAGGTTATGATAACCGTGAATTGATGATTGTGAATATTTCTGCGGCAACGCCAGTCGATACGGGACTGGGCTACAACGCAAACCTTTCAGGAAACGATACCGAAGAAGCGACGGTGTTGTTTTTGTCGAACAAGGTGCTCTACATGGGGCGCGAGCACGTATCAAATGCTGCGGAGCGGAATCTGTATGCGTTCGACATAACATCGCCCACGGCGCCCGCTGTATTGGGAACGGCTAAGCTTAATATCGCGAATAATACGGAGATCACAGGCATAGAGGTAGTCGGACAATATGCGTTTATATCTACGACTGATTCGAACAAAGGATTCCAGATTTGGAATGTGGCGAATCTCGCAAACATGTCCCAGCCATTCTCGTGCATGACCTATAACTATTCGGAGAAATCACGCGATCTCGTGTACTCTGATGACCTGATATTTATCGCAAATGAAAGCAATAAGGCTTTGCGCATTATTTATGACCAGCCCTCGGTTTGTACGTAACGGTATGTCGACATCAACGGGTGGATTCACTCTAATCGAAACACTCGTGTACCTGGCGATTTTTTCGTTGGTGATCGGGGGAATCGTGTGTGCCACGAATTTGCTTTTGCAATCGGGCGGCAAGGTGCAGACGAACGCGATGCTGTTGCAGGAGGAGCAGTTTTTGATGGCAACGTTTGAGCGCGCGGTAGGACAGTCGACATCGGCGTCCGTATCGAGCGGGGTGCTTTCGCTCAGCGGATCACACACAATGAGGCTGAACGGTACCGATCTGGAACTGAATAACGTGCCCCTGAATAATACAAATGTCCGCGTGACGCGCGCTTTGTTTACCGTCTCAGGAAGCCCTGTTGGCGTGACTGCAGACATTACGCTCGAGGCAAATGCGCCGGGCGGTCAACTGATATCGTACTCTGCCTCTACCACCAAGTACTTACGGCAATGAAATATAGAGTTCAAGAAAGAGGATTTATTGCATTGATGTCGGTTGTAATCATGTCAGCAATCGTGCTCGTTATGATATTTACACTCGGTGCAAGCGTGTTTTTCTCGCGTTTTAGTGTGCTCGACGGAGAGTACAAGCGCGTGAGTCTTGCGCTTGCCGAGGCATGCGCAAACACCGCAATGCTCAAGATTGCGCAGGATTCCTCCTATTCAAAAAGCGGAGCGGGTGAGTGTGAGAGTGTGTCGGATACCTGCGGAGTGAGCAGTGCAACCAAGACATGCAGGATCTGTCACGTATCCAAATCAGGGAGTGTGTACACCATTCGTGCAAGAGCCGTGTACAAAGGCGCCTACACGAATATTGTAGCCAGAGGCACGCTAGGTGCGACTAATTTTGTAATATCTTCGTGGAATGAAGCTGCGGCTAATCCCGATGTTAGTTGTACATTGCCGTAAAATTGCGGAGTTGCAGCGGAGTGATATAAATACAGGACTCGTCTCGTGAGAAATTAATCAAGTATCAGAAACATCTTGACATGATGTCTACTCGTACGAAGGTTCATGGATTTACGCTCATCGAAATCCTCGTGGTTATCGGACTTATCGCGATTCTAGCCGCTATCGTACTCATCGCAATTAATCCTGCTCGCCAGTTTGCGCAGGCTCGTAACTCGCAGCGCGAGTCGAACGTGAACACTATTCTTAATGCTATCGGGCAGCGTTTAGCTGACAATAAAGGTGTTTGGGGTACGTCCGGTTGTGATTCGCTTCCAACCATAGCTGCTACGAATATCGATAGTGGAAGCGGTGTCGATCTTTCGTGCCTCGTTCCGACGTACATCCCCTCAATGTTGCCTTTCGATCCGAGCATCACCGGTGCACACTGGACATCGGCAACAGACTTCGACACTAAGTATTCGATTGTCGCAAGCTCGACCACAGGACGCATCGAAGTTTGTTCCACTGGTTATGCAGAATCCGCTCTCGGGATCACTGCTTCCTATTGTCTTTCTCGCTAGCAACGAGCGATACCATAAAACCCCGCCGGATGGCGGGGTTTTGAGTTGCTGGCGCGGGTTAAAGAAATACTGTCGTGAGCAAGGGTCCTCCTTGCTCACAGGGCAGCAGTAGAGGGTGGGTGAAATGGATTATGAAGAAATTGAGCAAGGGGAACCCTTGCTCAATCGTGTGGTGGGGAGTGGGGGAGCTGGTGCGGGAGGGGAAGTTGTGGTGAAATACAGCGGGACGAAAGGTAAACACGGGAGAGGTTTCTATGGGCGAACTGCTCAATCCGAACCCCCGTCAGTGGCGGAGGGAATTGGTTCCAATGGAGCCCAAACGCACGAAATCCGGCATCAGTTACTGGCATCTGTGGATTCCGGCCTACGGCATCCTCGTTGTCTACGGGCTGTGGCATTTCTATCGGCTCGTTTCGGGCTACCGCGGATCGTTCATCGATCTCGTGATGAGCTTCGAAGGATCGATCGAAATCGGATCACCGGCTTCGTATGTCCTTGCAGGCGTTATTGCGGCGATCGTGGTTTTTCTCGCCCGCATGAAGCCGCGACCGTACTACCCGGTCGTACCGCTCGATGCGGAGGACGAGGACAAGAAGCCTCCGAACGACGGCGACAGACCGGCGGCATAGAGCTGCCTACCTAGTGCGAAGAACGCGGGCCGTGGCCCGCGTTTTTTTATGCGGCGCAGACAGCGAGGAGCTCGTCGATCACGGTCTCGGTTTCGAGCGGGCTCGAAACTGCTCGTGTTTGAATGCCCGTCAGAATTACCACCTCGTCGTTGCCGCCGGGGTAGAGCGCATCGCCTACATACAGCATGTCCTCCGGTTTTACGCCGAGTCTGTCCGCATACCACCGTACGCCGAATGCTTTGTTCATATTTTTCTTCGTGAAATCGATCGTGGATGCGCCGCCGATCAAAATATCAAAATCCGCTAGCTTTGACTGCAGCTCTCGTGCAATCTGCTGCCGCTTTTCGCCCGTCGGGTCCCATGCAGCCTTTATATCCGGCGGCGCCTCCTGTCCGACGGCGGTAAACGCGATCTGTGCCTCGCGGTCCACGATCCGCTCCCCGTACCCGGTCGTTTGCGAGAGCTCAGGCATCTCGGTAAGCGCCACACTCAGTACGCTTTTGATCTGTTCCCGTTCCTCGGGTGTCATGAGGTGGCTGTACGCCTCTTTCCAGACACCGTTGTCGTACAGGTAGCACTGTGACGAGCTATTGGGAAAGACCGACAGATTCGAGTTCAGGTGGGCAAGATGCGAGGTCAGATCCGCCTCGATACGGGCAAAGCCGGCACCGGACATGACGGCTACCGGGAGTCGGTCTATCAGCATATTCAACCGCTGGAGCATCTCCAGACGGGGTGCCTGAAAGCTTACGGCGAGGGTCTCATCAAGGTCAAAAATGACCGCTTTGGGGCATTGCATGGGCTTGAGCGTACCACGGCCGCGGCTGCGAGAAATGCACAGCCTTGGCCAAAATACGCGCTTTTACGGTGGTAGAATTACACCATACAAAATGAAATCATGAAGCCCCGCATTCTGATGTTCGGGTGGGAATTTCCTCCGTTCAATAGCGGCGGTTTGGGAGTCGCCTGTCAGGGGCTAACAAAATCGCTTTCCGAACGCGGATTCAAAGTCACGTTCGTGATGCCTCGTCGTCTCGCGGTGTCTACGCCGCATGCGCGCATGATTTTTGCCGAAAGCTCCGATGTAAAAATCCGCTCCGTCGATTCTGTGCTCGAGCCATACATGACGAGCAAGTCATACTTGCGTGAGCGTGTTGTGGAAGGCAACACAATCTACGGACGCGATCTGTTCGAGGAAGTCGAGCGATACAAAATGATGGGCGCGGAAATTGCGCAGGAAGAAGAGTTCGACATCATCTATGCACACGACTGGCTTTCGTTCGGTGCGGGTG
Source organism: uncultured Candidatus Saccharibacteria bacterium (assembly GCA_964512835.1). GTDB lineage: Bacteria > Patescibacteriota > Minisyncoccia > Phycocordibacterales > UBA2100 > UBA10103. The sequence continues at coordinate 330,953 of CAZELA010000002.1, forward strand.
TCGAAGCAAAGTACGCGACCGGCAAACCGCTCATCGTGCATGTGCATGCTACGGAATTTGATCGCTGCGGCGGACCAAACGTAAACCAGCATGTCTACAACGTCGAGAAATGGGGAATGGAGGAAGCGGATCGCGTGATTGCGGTTTCGGAGCTCACAAAACAGGTGATCGTAGACAAGTACGGCATTCCCGCGAGCAAGGTACGCGTGGTGCACAACGGCATCGACGACAGTACCAAGCCCGCAGGCGCAGGCTGGAACCGATTTCGCAGTCTCAAGGCGTCGGGCTATAAAATCGTGCTGTTTTTGGGCCGCATCACAATCCAAAAAGGTCCCGATTATTTTGTGCGTGCAGCGGCGCGCGTGCTTGAGCGTAATCCCAAAGTTATGTTTGTGGTATCCGGCTCGGGAGACATGGAGGAGGGCATGATGAAGCTCGCCGCAGATCTGAACATTTCTCAAAACGTGCTGTTTACCGGATTCCTCTCCGGCGGAGATCGCCACGAGATGTACACGTCGTCTGATTTGTTCGTGATGCCGTCTATTTCGGAACCGTTCGGGATTACGCCGCTCGAAGCCATGAAGCTCGGCACGCCCGTTTTGATATCAAAGCAGTCGGGAGTGTCGGAAATCGTACAGCACGCGATGAAGATCGATTTTTGGGACGTCGACGAGATGGCAAACAAAATTCTGGCAATCGTCGGCTACCCGGGACTCAAGGAAACGCTCTCCGATTACGCCAGACAGGAAGCAGACCTGATCACCTGGGCAGATGCTGCAAAAAAGGTAGACGGTATCGTCCGCGAACTGGTCCACTAACCGAGTCTTCGCCGCCCGTATTTTTGGGGGCGTGATTTTTCTGCTGAAAAATCACTCGGTTTCGCGCCGCCGCGCTGCAAATGCCCCAAAAACACGGGCGGCTCCGACCACATGTGGCGTTCTGTGCGAGTTCTCCACTGTTCGCTAAATCGAGCGAGATTTTACGCGGTATAATAGACCGACTCCTCCGTATGAAATCGGTTTGTTTCTACTTTCAAGTACACCAGCCGTACCGCGTAAAGAAGTACCGCGTATTCGATATCGGGAACGACCCCGAATATTTCAACGATCGCTCGGAAACGAGCCTCAATAATCGTCGTATTGTCGAGAAGGTCGCAAACAAGTCCTACATTCCCGCCACACGGCTGCTGCTCGATCTCATGCAGCGTCATCCGGAATTTCACGTGTCGTTCTCGTTCTCCGGTATCGCACTCGAGCAGATGGAGCGCTATGCGCCGGAAGCGCTTGATTTGTTTAAGAAAGTTGTGGAAACGGGTCGAGCCGAAGTATTGGGCGAAACCTACTACCACAGCCTCGCGTTTTTCTATTCACCGGCGGAATTCGAGCGACAGGTCACCAAGCACCGCGACATCATCCGCCGCATTTTCGGTGTGCGACCGCGTGTATTCCGAAACACCGAACTTTCGTACCGAAACGATTTGGCGCACTGGGCAGACAGCCAGGGATACGCGGGCGTGATCTCCGAAGGCTGGGATCCGATTCTTGGCTGGCGATCACCGAATTACGTGTACACGCCGGTTGGTACAAAAAACACACGCCTTTTAATGAAAAACTACCGACTCTCGGACGACGTGGCATTCCGATTTTCGTCGCGTGAGTGGACCGAATGGCCGCTCACTGCAGAAAAGTTCGGGCAATGGCTCTCTGCCGCCGACGGCGACACGATCAACCTGTTCATGGACTACGAAACCTTCGGTGAACACCAGTGGGAGGATTCGGGCATTTTCTCGTTCCTGGAGAAGTTGCCGGAAGAAGTCTACAAGAATCCGGAAATCGGATTCCACACACCTTCGCAGGTGATCCAGCAGTACGATACACGCGACGAAATCGATATGCCGCATATCGTTACCTGGGCAGATACCGACCGCGACCTCACCGCATGGGTGGGCAACCCGATGCAGCGTGCGGCGATCGAAGCGGTGTACTCACTCGAACCCGATGTTTTGCATGCAAATGACGGCCGGCTGCTCGAAGACTGGCGAAAACTCCAGACCTCCGACCATTTCTACTACATGTGCACCAAGTGGTCTGCCGACGGAGACGTTCATGCGTACTTTTCGCCCTACGAATCGCCGTACGACGCGTACATCGCGTACATGAACGCGCTGTCCGATCTTCGTCTGCGTGTACAAAAGGCGCAAAAGTAGCCCCGCGGGGCACATACGAATATGTCGAGATCAATGGTCCTATCAAACGGAGAGCTGTGTATCGCATTCGATCACAATGCGCTCATTCGAGATATTTATTACCCGCACGTCGGTCTCGAGGATCATGTGCGAGGCCATTACATCCATCATGTCGGCGTGTGGGTAGACGGTCGCATTTCCTGGTTTGGCGACAATGCTGGGTGGGATATCCGGGTGAGCAGCGAAACCGATGCGCTCGCCGGCGTGACCACTGCGATCAATAATGACCTGCGGGTCGAGCTCACGCTTCACGACGTGGTGTTCCATGAAAAGCCGATATTAGTCCGCCGTGTATCAGTCACCAATAAGGGAGATCAAAACCGCGTTATCAAGCTGTATTTCGGTCATCAGTTCGAAATCTATAAATCTCACGGTTCTGATACCGCATACTTTGATCCGACTACGCACACCATTATTCATTACAAGGGACACCGCGTATTTATTATGTCTGGCTCGCTCGATGGCGAGCGATTCGAAGATTACGTAATGGGGCGTGCCAATTTTCAGGGCAAGGAGGGCTCGCACCGCGATGCCGACGACGGCGAGCTTTCAAAGAATCCGATTGAGCACGGTCCTGCAGACTCGGTGATGGGGTTGTACGCATCGTATGCGCCGGGGCAATCGCGTACGGCGTACTACACACTGTCTGCTGCAAAATCAATCCGCGAAGCACACGAATTGCATGACTTCATCGGGAAAAAGACACCCGAAAAGATCATCAAGGAAACGCTGAATTTTTGGCACGCGTGGGTGAACGCGTATCAATGGAACTTCCGCGACCTGTCGCCCGAGCATATAACGCTTTTCAAGCGCTCGCTTATGTTTATGCGGGCACACGTGGACAAAGACGGTGCGATCATCGCCTCGATCGATTCCGACATGCTCCAATACGGGCTCGATACGTATTCGTATATGTGGCCGCGTGACAGTGCCTATGTGGCACGCGCGCTCGATATGGCGGGGGATACGCACATCTCACGGCGCTTCTTCGAGTTTTGTCGTGATGTTATCCACGACAAGGGGTACCTCATGCATAAGTATCTACCGGATCTTTCGCTCGGGTCATCGTGGCATCCGTGGCTCAAAGACGGTCAGGTACAGCTGCCGATCCAGGAAGATGAGACGGCGCTTGTGATTTGGGCGCTGTACGAGCACTACATGCAGAGTAAGGACCTTGAATTCCTTGAAAAGATGTATGCACCGCTCGTTGAAAAGGCGGCGAATTTTCTCGTGAGGTATCGCGACGAACAGACCGGCCTTCCTGATGCGTCGTACGATTTGTGGGAGCGAAAGCGCGGTATCTCTACCTACACATCCTCAACCGTATTCGGCGCCCTGAAAGCGGCGCATGAGCTCTCAAAGATCCTCGGGCGTGATGCAAACGCAGAGATCTATGACAAAGCAGCGGAGGAGATCCGCGAAGCTATCGTCAAGCACTTGTGGGACGAAAAGGGCGGCATGTTCGTGAACATGCTGGTACGCGGCCGTGACGGGGTTTCGTTTGATCGCACCGTCGACATTTCGAGCGCCTACGGCATTTTTAGCTTCGGGATATTACCCGTCGACGATCCGCGTCTCGAGCGCGCATTTGAATTGTCGGTAAAAACGCTATCACACGGGATACCGGCAGGGGGCATCGCCCGCTTTGACGATGACGATTACTATCGGGTGGTAAACACCGCGCCGGGAAACCCGTGGGTCATCACAACACTGTTCTATGCCGAATATCTGATTGCGCGAGCCAAAGAGGCGAATGACCTCGCCCGCGTGCGCGATATATTCTCGTGGGTGGTTCGTCACGCACAGCCGAGCGGCGTGTTGTCGGAGCAGATGCATCCCGATACCGGACTCCAGATCGGTGCGACTCCGCTTACGTGGGCGCATGCATCGTACGTGACCGCGGTTTTGCAGTACCTCGCTAAAGCGGAAGAACTGGGTTTGTAGACTGATACAATCGAACTATGTCATTTGAACCATACGCAGCTCGTGATCACGAAAAAATGCAGGAAGTCCTGATGGATCCGAAGGCGTCCGGCCCGGCCGTGCACTACTACATGATCCGTGGGGGCAAGCAGAAGAAGAATGTGACCGTATGGGCATCCGGCACCGTGGGCGGTGAATACATCAAAACGTACGGTCATTACCACGTCGGTCAGCTCGATGAGACGTATTGGGTCATCCAGGGCGAGGGGGTCATCCTGCAACAAAAGATGGCGATTATCGACGGCAAACCGGTTGAAGATGTGATCGAGGAATTCAAAGTGATCCGCGTAAAGGCGGGCGACTCGGTGTATATGCCGCCGGAATACGGGCATCTGGGTGTAAACACGGGACAAGAATGGTTCGTTACGACTGATGATTCTCCGGTCGAGGGCGCGGGTGATTCGGCATCGATGCCGGGCCACGCGGATTACATGCCGATCATGAGAATGCGCGGATTTGCGTACTACGTTATTGAGCAAAACGGCTCGCCTGCACTCGTCAAAAATCCGCTCTATAAAGAGGTCCGGCAGTCAGATTTTGGCGGTCTGCCCATTGCACACTGACCATGTATATCGTTGCTGATATCGGCGGTTCGAAAATACGCATCGCGAAAAGCGATGATCTGAAAACATTTTCTGATCCCGTCATTCAGGAAACGCCGCAGGAATACCCGGCCGGTATCGAACTGATTACCACCACCGTTCACGATCTTATCGGCGCAGGCACGAAGATCGACGGGGTTGCGATCGGTATCGCAGGACCGCTCTCTGCGGACAAGCGGAGCGTGTTCAAGACGCCACATTTGCACTGGGACGGGCGTGCGGTCGCCGATGATATTGAGCGCACACTCAACGGCACCAAGGTATACCTGGAGAACGATGTTGCGCTCGTCGGGCTCGGGGAGGCGGTTGCCGGTGCGGGCGGATCGTCATCGATTGTTGCGTATATAACTGTATCGACCGGCGTGAACGGTGTGCGTATCGTCGACGGCAAGATCGACCGCTCGGCAGAAGGTTTTGAAATAGGAGGCCAATTCATGACGGTAGAGGAACCGCGCCTCACGCTCGAAGATATGGTGTCGGGAACGGCCGTTGCAAAGGCGTTCGGTAAACCGCCGCGCGAAATTCCAAAAGAAGACCCGCTGTGGGAAGAGCTCGCAGAGATTCTTGCCTACGGCATACACAATACGATCGTGCACTGGTCGCCGAATCGCGTCGTCCTTGGCGGGTCGATGTTTAACGAAATCGGTATCCCGGTCCCGTCAGTCGCAGCGCACGTACAAAAGATTATGACAAAGTTCCCGGTCACGCCGGAGATTGTGCATTCCGCGCTCGGCGATGTCGGCGGATTGCACGGCGGTCTCGAGCTATTGCGACAAAAGAGCGCACACAATGAATCACATCACGGCGGCGAAACGAACGTTAAGATCTCTGTCGCCTAGACTACAGGGTAGAGGGTAGTTCCGGATCGCGGTCACGGTACTGCTTGTACGTCTCCCAGAATAGAGGAATCAGTGTCAGGAAGATGATGCCGAACACGATGTAGGTCACGTAGTCCTGAATTCCCGGTACCGTTTCCCCGAGGAAATATCCCGCGGATGTAACTCCCGTCGCCCACATGAACGCTCCGACAAAGTTATAGAACATAAACTTGTTGTAATTCATGCTTGCGATGCCGGCTACGATCGGCGCGAAGGATCGTACGATCGGTACAAAGCGCGCGAGAACAATTGCTTTCGGCCCGTGCTTTTCATAGAAGTGCTGCGTCTGGCGCAGATGTTCCTGATGAAAGAAACGGGAGTTCGGACGTGTAAACAATTTGATCCCGATTTTGTTACCGAACCAGTATCCGGCGTTGTCGCCTAAGATCGCTGCTATGGTGACTGTAGGAATAAGTATCCAGGGGTTGAACAATCCTTTGGACGCCAGTAAGCCCGCGGTGAACAGGAGTGATGCTCCCGGCAACCAAAACCCGATTACGGTCCCGCTTTCAGCAAAGACAATAAGAAACAGACCCGGGTACCCGATAACTTCAATAAACGGCAGGATGGCGAGTGTGAGCATTCGGGCCAGTATAGCAGCAACGGCCCCGGGAGCTACTTGGCGTGAGGGAGCGGGTATCGCTTCGTGAACTTCGCGATCTCTGCCTTGATGGCTTTGAGCTCTTTGTTCTTTGCGATGTCTTTGTGGAACTGCGCGATGTATTCCTGACGGCCGTCCTTGGGGAGCGAGTAGTCTTTGACTGCAAACAATGCTCGCGCGATCCATGCGCCTACTTTTTTCATTTCCGCCTCTTTCATGCCGCGAGTTGTCAGTGCAGGTGTTCCGATACGGATGCCGCTCGGATAGAACGGCGTGCCGGGGTCGTTCGGGATGGTGTTCTTGTTCGCCGTCATACCTGCCGCTTCCATGGCATCTGCTCCGAATACTCCGCCGCCCGCGCCGTAGATGCTTGAGATGTCGATGCGCAACAAATGATTTTCCGTACCGCCCGTCACAACGGTCACGCCGTTTTCCTTGAGGCTTTTTGCGAGCGCCTTGGCATTCTTTACGATCTGCTTGCCGTATGACTTGAATGCGGGAGTCGATGCTTCTTTCAGTGCGATCGAGATGGCAGCAGTCTGATGATCATGCGGGCCGCCTTGTAGGCCGGGGAATACTCCTTTATCTACCTTTGATGCGAGTTCCGGATCTTTTGCGAGACCTTTTTTCGTGACCATGATCATGCCGCCGCGTGGCCCTCGGAGCGTTTTGTGTGTCGTCGTCGTTACGATGTGTGCGTGAGGCACGGGGTCCGGGTGTGCTCCCGCGACCACGAGTCCGGCGATATGTGCGATGTCGACCGCAAGGTATGCGCCGACTTCGTCCGCGATCTTTGCGAATGCAGCGTAGTCGTATTGGAATTCGTATGCGGTCGCACCTGCCCAGATGAGCGCCGGCTTGTGCTCGTGTGCGAGCTTGCGGACTTCGTCCATGTCGATGCGTCCGTCGGCTTTCACGTGGTAGAGGAGTGTCTTGTAAAACATGCCCGTTGCCGACACTTTCCAGCCGTGGGTAAGATGCCCGCCGTCGGGCAAATTCAGGCCGAGCACGACATCGCCCGGTTTGCAGGTTGCAAGGTAGACGGCGAGGTTCGCTGGGGAGCCGGAATACGGCTGTACGTTCACATGTGCAACCTTGAATAATTTTTTGGCACGGTCGATTGCGGTCTGTTCAATCTCGTCGATGTACTCGTTCCCGTTGTAGTACCGCTTTCCCGCGTAGCCCTCGGAGTATTTGTTGGTGAGCCATGAACCCATGGCTTCCATCACCGCTGCGGATGTGTAGTTTTCGGACGGGATGAGCTCCAGGCCTTCTGCCTGTCGAACTCCTTCTTTGAGGATCGTTTTGTAGAGATTCGGGTCAAGTTTCTTGATTCGTGGGTAGTCTTTTTTCATAGCAGATGAGCTGAAACGAATAAGGAATATGTACCGAAGCTAGATCATACGCGGCATTATATACCAGTCGAACCGCTCATGCCCCGATTGGGGTTTCCGAGCGTTTCTACCTCGACTAGTTCCGCACGTTCCACCGGGAGCACCATCATTTGTACCAGTCGATCGCCTTTTTTTATCTCAACCGGCTCGTCCGTGAAATTCCTGAGCGCCGCATGGTATTCATTCTCATCTCCGGCATAGTCCTCATCGATGATGCCTATGCCGTTCACCGGCGAAAGTCCTCGTTTCCAGAGCGAACTTCGCGCAGCCAACAGAACAAAATGACCCGGGGGAGGCTCGATCGCCACGTTGAGCGGTACGCGAATAACTTCGCCGGGCTGGAGTGTCAGGTCGACGCGCGAAGCCAGATCCATTGCTGCGGCACCACGGGTTTTGTATTCCGGCAAGGGGATTGTCGTATCGAAGCGTCTGATACGTATCTGCATGGCGGGATTGTATCACCGCTTTTTGAGAGGCCATATTCGTGTATAGTTTCCGCGGACAAAACCGGGAGGGAAGCCATGACGAAGCGTGCGGACGAACTGGGGACCATGGATAATGTTTTGTCGCCTGCGTACAAGGCGCATATGGAGCGGACGATCGGGCAGGGAGTGTGCCCGTTCTGTAACCCGGACCCGAAGGTGAATGTGCTCATTCGGGAGGGGACATATTGGATGGCCTGGCCGAATCCGTTTCCGTATCCGCATCATCGTCACCACATCATTCTTGCGACCAAGATGCACTGCACCGAGATCGACGAAGTGACCCCGCGCATGTGGGCCGAGCTCGGAACATTCATCGCGTCCATCTGCGATGAGTTCGATATCGCAGGCGGTGGCATCGCTATGCGGTTCGGCGACCCGAAGCTCTCTGCAAGCTCGCTGCACCATTTGCATGCCCACATCCAGGTGCCGGATCTGAGCGGTCCTGCGATGGCGATCTTTTGCAAGACAGGGATGCAGATCCCCGTCGGCGACTGATCGTACTTTTGGTCCTCGTGACCCCATACCCTGCATGCGTGCAGGGTATTTGCTTGTGATAGTATTTCCGCGATGAAAGCTTACATTGAGCGCACCCCGGATCTTCAATACCGTCAACTGCTGCAGCGCATCATGGATGAGGGGACTGACGTGATGCCGATCCACGGAGTCGGATCCCGCATGCTTGTGGGACATCAATTGCGTTTCAAAATGGACAACGGTTTTCCGCTGCTTACCGAGCGCGATCTTTCCAAATCATTTCGCGGCGCACTCGGCGAACACATCGGATTCCTGCATGGTGCTCGTACACTCGAAGACCTCAAGTCCTACGGCATGCCCGCCGTCTTTTGGGACCGCTGGGTTACCAAAGAGAAGTGTGAGTTCTTCGGTTTACCGGAGGGGGATCTTGGCGACGGATCATATGGGGCAGCGTGGGGAGCGTTTCCGACCGAGCAGGGCAAGCCGTTCAATCAGGTTGCAGAAGTTATTCGGCAAATTAAGGAGCGTCCGTATTTGCGAACGCATTTCATCTCGCCGTGGGTGCCGCAGCATGTCATCCAGCACAGCAATCTGTCGCGTCGCACCGTGGTCGCACCGTGTCACGGATGGATTCACGTGCTCGCGTTCCCGGAAACAAAAGAGCTCAGTGTGCACCATTTCCAGCGCAGCGCAGATGTTCCGGTGGGTGTCGCATTCAACTTCGTTCATTATGCGGGCTTCGGCATGATGCTCGCGCAGGTCCTGGGGTACAAATTCAAGGAATATGTCCACACGCTCTCCGACGCGCACATTTACCACAATCAGTTTGATGCCGTGAAGGAGTTGCTCGCACGTGACCCGAACCCGTTCCCGACCGTAACGCTTGATCCGTCGGTGACCGACATGTTCGATTTTCGCCCGTCGCATTTCACGCTCTCAGACTACGAACCGCACGAAAAGATGATCATTCCGACACCGGTATGACCGCAAAAAAAAGGACAGTCAATCTCGCGCATGCGCGCACGCAGTTTCAGCGCGATGTAATGAATCGAATCAGTAAAGACGGCGTCTGTCCCTTCTGCGAGGCTCATTTTTTGAACTACCACACCAAACCGATCATAAAAAAAGGGAAGCACTGGATCTTGACGGAGAACTTTCAGCCATACGAAGGAACCAAACACCATCTGCTCGCTGTTTCCCGAAAGCATGCGACATCGTTCGCTGAACTGTCGTCGGCCGCACACGCAGAGCTTTTGAAATTGTTCGGCGACGAGGCAAAGAAACGAGGCATCAAGGGCGGCGCGATGTTCATGCGATTTGGTGACACCGACTACACGGGAGGATCGGTCGAGCACCTACATGCGCAACTGATCTCGGGGGCGAAGCGCGGCAAAAACACCGAGCCGATGCCTACTTCGCTGGGATATAGGGCGATTCGTTCTGTACGAGGATAATTTCAATTCCTGCGGCTTTCAGTACACCCTCGGCATCGACGCGTGAATAGCCCTCGGCGTAGTAGACGCTCCGTATCCCGCTCCGTGCGATCAGGAATGCACAATTGATGCACGGGAATGTGCTGACATACAAAGAGGAGTCTTTGAGCGATACTCCCTGTTCTGCAGCCTGAGCCACAATGTCCGCTTCTGCGTGCATCGATATGTAGAGGTCGGGGCGCTCGCCTGCGTCAACGGTCGTTCGTGGCGTACCGAGCACGTCGAGCGCGAGATCAGAGGGGAAATAGCGTGTGTGTGTCTTGAACGCGACTGAGCCGCCTTTTACCAGAACGGCCCCGATCTGTCGCCACCAGTCTGCGCTCAACTGACCCTCCTGAATAGCGGATCGCATCATGTTGCGATCAAAATCGGCGCGCGATATGAACCGGTCCGCAACGACGGGAGCCTCTTTGTTCGCAAAGACGCCGTCCCAGCGCAAAAAAATATTTTCCAGCACGACACGGTCTTTGATGACATGCTTTTCGGCAAAGTCACGGGACACATCCTCATCAGGGAGGACGACTGTTTTGTATGACGAAAGGACCGCGGTCCCGTTGATCTCGATTACGTGTGCGGTAAAGCCGATGGTGCGTAATGCCGCGGCGGCCTGATCGGGTGCAAGTGCGCGGATGTCCCGATTCAGTCGGGGGTAGGCATCGATGAATGTCTTACCGAGCACGTACACGGGCGCACCCGTATGCTTCTGGAAAAATCGCACATAGCCCGCATGGATTGCGGGCACGTAGGCCACCACTGCCTTATCGCTGCTGGAGGGAGTCGAGGGCATTTTTCACGAGTTGCGGAATACGTTGAATGATCTCCTGTGCAAGCTGATCCGCGCCGGAAATCGTGAGCTCGCGCACGCGCGCAGTGGTTGATGTTGCCGCCTGCGGGGGAAGTACGACAATCTCTCCAACGTACTTTTTGTATACGGAAAATTGAGCGTCTTGATTGAAGTCATTGGTCGAGGTGGAGGTGACGAGGACGTCGGGTTTGACGGTGCGTATAAGGTCACCGATATCGTGATGCACTTCGCGCACGGACAGGATATCAACCGAGCGGAGGTGCGAGAGCATTTGGAGTCGTTCTGTCTGGGGCACCACAGGACGGGACGGACCTTTGCGTTTTTTGGTGAGCTCATCAGAATCGACGCCGAGTATGAGGATGTCGCCGAGCGAGCGAGCGCGCTCCAGGTAACGAGCATGGCCTTCATGGATCATGTCGTACACACCCTGTGTGAGTACGATCCGATAGCCCATTCGTTTGAGGTCATCGATGATGGCGCCGACCTCCTCGAGTGTCGGGATAAGCCGATCATGCACATTCGACGAGTGCGAAAGAATGCTTTTGATCGACACCGTTGACACAGGGGCAGTCGCCGGTTTGCGCGCGGTCTTTACAGCGGCTTTTTTCGGGGCGACGGGGGTTTTTGTTTTGCCCATACGTGGCTCCATTGTATATCGGATATCCCGCCTGTCTTGTGGGGGTTTGTGTTGTAATGCGTGCATATCTCAGGGGCGTACGTGCTATCGTGGCCGTATGAGCATCCACGAAACCTTTCAGGGACCGGCCGATCTGATGAACATGATGCGCGACCCCAAGATCGTCATTGTCGTGGCGCTTGGTAAAAACAGGGAACTTGGTCGCGACGAAAAGCTCCTGTGGCATATTCCGGATGACCTGAAGCGTTTCAAGGCGCTTACGCTCGGACACCCTGTGATCATGGGGCGTAAGACGTTCGAAAGTATCGTGCAGCAACTGGGGAAGCCATTGCCCGGACGCACCAATATCGTTGTCACCCGCGATCCGGGCTACACCCGCGGGTTAGAGGAAAAGGGATATACCGAGGTCCAAGTCGCGCATTCGCTCGATGAGGCGATATCGATGGCAAAAATGCAAAATCCGAAAGAGATCCATATCGGCGGCGGCGCGCAGCTGTACACGCAAGCTCTGCCGATCGTGGATCGACTGCGACTGACGCTTATAGATGACACTACTGAGGCGGATACTTTTTTCCCCGAATATCAGGGACAGTTTCCGATCGAAACATTCAGAGAGGAGCACGACCATAACGGATTGAAATATACCTGGGTTGATCTCGAGCGATAAACAAGAAGGGGTCGCACGAATGCGACCCCTGCCCGAAAGAACGCTACGTGAAGAATGACCGGTAGATCGCACGAACGGCGGCGTCCGCGTCCTCGTCGGCAACGCCGATTTCGATATTGCGCTCGCTCGAGCCTTGGTTGATCATCGCGATATTGATCGAAGACCGAGCGAGTGCCGACATTATCTGCGCAGCGACGCCGCGCGTATGCAACATGCCGCGTCCCACCACGCAAATGACCGACATCTCGTGGGTCACGCGCACATCCGCTTCGCACACCTTCTCGAGTTCCGTGGTAAGGCGTTCGACGATCGTGTGGAAATTCGGGTCTAATACGATGAAAGACAGCGTATTCACCGAACCAGGGCAGTTATGAACGCTGATGTCGTGGTCTGCAAAGACACGAGCAGCATCTGCAAGGAAGCCTTTCCGTTCGTCCATGTCGTCTTTTTCGATCGAGATGATCGTATTACCTTTTCGTACCGAGATTCCGGTCACGGGACGCTGTGCGCGTGATTCGATCCGCGGACGGATCCAGGTACCCTGGCCGAGCGTGCGGTCGGTTTTGCGCACATGGATCGGAATATCTGCGTTCTTCGCGTATTTCACCGCATGCGGCTGCAAGATCGGCGACCCCATGAACGCAAGCTCACCAGCTTCCTCATACGTCATTTCCTCGATGCGCTCCGGGTTAGTCACAATTTTGGGGGAAGCAGACATAAATCCGTCGACATCCGAAAAGTTTTCATACACGACGGATCCCGTAACCGCAGCAAGGATCGAACCCGAAATATCAGATCCATCCCGGGGAAACGTACATATCATGCCGTCGCACGTTGCTCCATAGTAGCCCGGGACGACAATGCCGCTTCGTGCGCGCTCACGAAGACCGATTGCGAGCGCCCTCTCTTTCGTTCCTTTGTGGTCGTATAGGCCATGCGTATCGAATGTGACGAATTCCGCGGCATCGATGAATTCGAATCCGAGCATGTGGGCGATCAGTTGTGCATGCAGCCACTCACCGCGACTCATGGCGAATTGCCGGAGGCGGTCGTGCGAGATTCCGGCGACTCGCTCGGTGTCCGCCATCAGCTGCGAGAAGCGCAGCATGATGTCAAAATCCTCGAGACCGAGCCCTTGATAGATGTCAGCGAAGCGTTGCTCGACGTCCAAGTAGTGTCCGTCGAACGGCGCTCCCTTGTTGATAGCCCAGCCTTCCAAGAGGTCCGTAACCTTGGTGTCTCCTGCGTACCGTGCCCCCGGCGCCGAAACGACAATCGCGCGGCGCTCTGGGTGAGCATGCACGATGTCACGAACGACCTGGATCATACCCGCGGTCGCAACCGAAGAACCGCCGAACTTGGCGGTTATGAGGCCAGTGGCCATGATGTTCTCCTGTATTTTGGGCCTCGGTGAGACCCTCTGTGACCCACCGTGCCCGAACCGGCAGAGGCTGTCAACGGAGGTGTTAACGCGTATTCTCCAGTCCTTTGAGGACCTGTCGGTACATCGATTCCACGACCCTTTTTTGTGCGTCGCCGCTTTTTACATAGTGGTCGAGTCCCGGTCCGGCATTGATCTCAAGGATGCAATAGGACTGTGCTGGCTTCGTGATGTCGGGGCATATAATATCGACGCCGCAGAGGCGAAGTCCCATATCGTTCGTCAAGCGAACAGCGAGCGCGGCAAAATCCTTGTGGATGACATTCGTTACATCGACGGCATCACCACCGGTCGAAAGATTCGCGTTATCGAGCAAAAATATTTTTGTACCGGCGGGAGGAATCGATGAGAGGTGAAGTCTTTGTGTTTTAAGTTTTGTCGCGATTCTCGGATCGTTCGACTTGATCCAGGTATCGCGCGCATCATCAATGAACCGTTGCTGCTTTCTTTTCAAAAGACCCCTGATCGATGTCCGGCCGTCACCGATTACGTGAAGGGGAATACGCTCATAGGCGGAAATCACCTTGCCATCAAGCACGACGACGCGGTAGTCGCGTCCGGATACCGGTTTCTGTACGAGTGCTATCTTGTCGCCTTTGTGAACGAACTTGAGGGCACGCAGAAGCTGTGCTTCGTTGTGAACCATGGTCACGCCGAATCCTTGTGAGCCGCTGTTGGGCTTTACGATGAGAGGGAAGCCGATCTTTTTGGCATATGCTCGTGCCGCTGCGACACCCTTTCGTGAACCTATCACTTTGGCCCAGTCGGGCGAGGCGAATGCCGCACCCACCGGAACTCGGTATCCCATCTTTTTCATAAAGAAGGCTGCGTAATCCTTGTCCTTGGCGATGTCGGACGCGCCCACCGGATTCAGATCAACTGTGTTGTAACGAAAGTAGCTTTTGCGGCCGTCTTTGAAGGTAATCTGTCCGACGATACCCCATTCGGGTTCCATGAGGACCGTTGCCCCGATCTCCCGCCCGAGCTTCTTGAGGAGGGGGCCGAGGATGCGGCTTTCTTTTTTGGACTTCGGTTTCGCGGATCTTTTTCTCATGCCACGCATCTTACCTGTGATTTTTTTCTGGTATAGTTCTGCCGATGCCCCCGACACCTCCATGGTATGTAATCACCGGCGGACCATGCGCCGGAAAAACGACGACCTGCAATGAGCTGATGCGCCTCGGTCACCCGGTCCTTGCCGAACCCGCGCGATTGGAGATCGAGTACAAGCTTGCACAGGGTCATACGATCGAGCAGATCGTGACCGACCCGGACTGGCTTCCCTCGGTTGTGCGCCGCTCTACGAAACAAGAGAGCGAATTGCCGGAGAATGAGCTATGGTTCCTCGATCGGGCGACGCCGGATAGTGTCGCGTATTATCGACTCGGCGGTAAGGCCCTCGACGAGCAGATCACAAAAGCGCTTCGCGAAACGAGGTACCGGAAAGTCTTTTTGCTCGACCTCGTCGATTATGTGACCGACTACGCCCGTACCGAAACCCCCGAGCAGGCTCGCGCACTGCACGAGGCGATACGTACGGCATACACCGAACAGGGCTATCATCCGATTGCGGTACCTGTCATGCCCGTGGAAGACCGGGTCGCCTTTATACTCGAACACCTCTGATTCATGAAGTAATGGGTCAGTCTCGGCCACGTCTCATGTGTACAGGTCGAGACTGTCTTACTAACAAACGTAGCTGTTTTGGGATTCGACCGTAGCGGGAATCGACGCCTTGATACGACTGAAACAGCCGCACGTGCCCCGTGAGATGACGGCAATGCATATCTCACGAGGCGCGACAAAAGGAAAACTCCGCACAATGGTGCGGAGTTTTTCAGTGAACGTATCTCGGACGGAACAGCTCCAGGAATGCGTCCGCAATCGCGCGATCGCGCTCCGGGTAACCCTCTTTGAGGTTCAACAGGGCATAGGCGAGCTGCCCGACTGACATGTGCAGGCAGACGCTGTACAGATCCTCGGCCCGCTCGTGGATCGTCGTGCGGTCCAAGATGGAACGTGCGATATCGTATGCATCGCTCAATTCCTTATCCGTTGAGACACTTCGATGGTACTTCTTTACGGGTTCGTCGGTCACGGATGCCTCCGATCGAAGGGCTGAGCACGCGGTTTGGACTCTGCGCACTATGCCACAGGTCCCCGAGAACAAAAGTGTTATTGCTTGAGACCGAGGCCTGTACGAATGAGGTACCAGTTAATTGCCACGAGCACCACGATCATCGTGCCGAGCACAGCAAACGATATCCAGAGCGCGATATCTGCGACTCCTAAGAATCCGAAACGGAACCCGTTGATGAGGTAGAAGATCGGGTTCACGAAGGTAAACAATTGCGCCCATCCCGGAAGCGAGTGAACCGAGTAGAACACACCGCCAAGGTAAACGAGCGGGGTCAGAACGAACGTCGGGACGATGTTGATACCGTCGATCGACTTCGCGTACACGCCATTTACAAGGCCGGCGAGCGCAAAAACGATCGCGGTGAGGATGGCGAAGGTAAGGATAATGAACAGATTGAAGAATGCGAGATGCAGCCCGGTGAAGAAGAGTGACACGAGCATGACGAGCAGGCCCACCAAAACGCCGCGGATAACACCGCCGGCGACAAATCCCGCAATGATAAGCCACGGCGGCATCGGGGACACGAGCATTTCGTCGATAGAGCGCATAAAGAACTTTGACTGGAAGAATGTGAACGATGAGTTCGAGTAAGCGCTCGTCACAATGGCAAGCATCACGAGGCCCGGCACGACGAACGACATGTAATTAACTCCTTGCATGTCGCCGATACGCGAACCGAGAATTGTGCCGAAAATCGTGAAGTACAGCACCGATGTGATGACCGATGGCAAGAAGGTCTGTGCCCAGATGCGAAAGATGCGCACTACGTCCTTGCGTAGCATCGTATAGAACGCAGTCCACTTTTGGTACGGTGTCATATTATTTTGATTCGGCGTTATCGCTGGTGAGCTTCAGGAATACTTCTTCGAGTCGTCCGCCCCGGTAACCGTCTTTCGACGCATCTTTGTCCGAATGCATTGCAAGGATTTCGTCCATCGTGCCGTTGGCAACGATCTCTCCTTTGCGGATGATTGCCACGTGTTTCGCCAGCTGCTCAGCTTCTTCGAGGTAGTGGGTCGTGAGCAGGATTGTGAGACCTTCAGAGGTAAGTTTTTTCAGGTAGTCCCACATGCCGCGACGCAGTTCCACGTCGACGCCCGCAGTCGGTTCATCCAGAACCAAGAATTTCGGCTTATGAATGAGCGCACGCGCGATCATGACGCGGCGCTTCATGCCGCCGGAGAGCTGCATACCGCTGTCGTAGATCTTGTCCTTCAGACCAAGATCCGTAAGAAGTTGGATCGCTCGCGGAACTGCGACGTCGCGCGGAATGCCGTAGTAGCCTCCCTGATTGACGATCACGTCGATCAACTTCTCGAACGGATTAAAATTGATCTCCTGACCGACGAGTCCGATGTGCGTTTTTGCGATCTCGGGCTCCTTGTCGATGTCGCTGCCGAATACCGACACGCTTCCGCTTGTCTTTGTAACGAGACCGGTCGAGATGCCGATGATTGTTGTCTTGCCGGCGCCGTTCGGACCGAGCAGTGCAAAGAAGTCGCCCTTCGGGATCTCTAGAGAAACTCCTTTGAGTGCCGAGACGCCGTTACCGTAGGTTTTTTTAAGGTCGTTGATCGAGAGTGCTGATTCCATGGTGAGTGATATGAGAGGGCTAGCTTAGCATTTCTTTGATGAAGGCAAAAGTATCATCGGGTCCTTGTACTGCATGTGTCGGAATGATGCCGATAACACTTGCGTCGTTGCCGCCGGGGAACAGTGCGTCACCGACATACACGCAATCAGCGGCATTCCACCCCATGTGCTCGATGAACCGACGGACGTTATAGCCCTTATGACGACCGAGTGCCATGAAGTTGTAGGTCGTCGTGCCGGCAGGAACGACTTCGACGCCTGCCGCGTTCAGTGCGGTCACACCCGTGGCCATCTGTCGGAGTGCGGCGGCACGGCGGGAGTCGTCGGGGTCGAATGCGTACTTTGTTTCGGTATCCTCGTGGAATCCGATCACGCTGTAGCTTATCTGTGCGCCGCGATTCTCGACCAGATCGTTCGGATCCCGCACATCCAGTGCGAAATGCTGTTTGAGTTGCTCGATGAATGCGAGCGTTGCGGTTACTTGTTCAGCTGTAAGTACATCATTCCACAGTTCGGTGCCGTTTTTATCGACGGCATGGTTACCGCTCTGGCCGAGCGCGTAATACATGCCGTCGAAGGCTGCGGTTGTCTGTTCCCGTATCTGCTGCTCATTTCCTCCCGACATGATTGCGACATCGCGCTCTGTGCACAGCTGTTTGAACAGGGGCCGGTGAGCGGGGTCCATTTCGCTGCGACTGGTCGTGAGCGTCTTATCAAGATCGAAGAAGAAATGAGAGGGCATTTATTTGAGGGGGAGCGGACCCATGAAGTCGGACTTGCCGAGAGCCACTCCGTTCTTGCGGATGATAGCGTAGGCCGTCGTAACGTGGAAGTAGAAGTTCGGGATAAGGTATTCGGTGGCGTATTCGTACCCCGACATCGTCTTATCGCCCCAGTAGGGGAGTGAAACGCGTGTTTCTTCGGCGGCGTTCACCGCATCCTGATCGACTCCTTTGAGTATCTCGATCGTCTTTGCGATCCGCTCCTGCAATTGGGCGAATGTCGTTTCCGTATCATCGAAGGCCGGTACGTCGGCACCCGTCAGGCGCTTCACCGAATTCTTTGCGTTGTCGGCGGCGATCTGTACCTGTCGCACGAGCGGGAACTGATCAAACACAATGCGGTCGTTCAATAGCCATTCTTCGTACGAACGGTTCGCGGTCTTTCTCGAATCCGCGTGTGACGAAGCTTTTTCGAGTACACCCGAGAGGGCCTTGAGTGATTTGATCATCGGCGGATATATGACTGAATAGAGTGATGTCTGCATATTACTTTACTTTTTACAGCTACTAGTTGCAGCAGTGTAACACGAGATCAGAACGATCCGACGCATTATTTTGAGAAATCGACCGCTATTTCGTTTAACGAGTCCCTCGTATCCGCTTCCTGTCCGACTTTTGCCCGATTATTCGACCCGGGGAACAGTACCGATACCGTCGTGCCGCGACCGACCGCGCTTCGGATGGTGATCCTGCCCTGATGTGTTTTGATGAGTTCAGAGACGATGGCAAGTCCGAGACCCGAACCGCCGGCACCCTTGGTGCGGGACGGGTCAGCTCGATAGAACGGTTCGAATATGCGGAACAGGTCCTTTCGGGCGATACCGATACCGCTGTCTTGTACGACCAGCTCTACATGATTGTCCGGGGCAGGTTCAATCGTTACGCGAATATGGCCTCCGCGGGGCGTGTACGTGATCGCGTTTTTGACAAGATTTCCCACAATTTGCGTGAGTGCGGTGTTATTGCCCCATACCTTGCAGTCAGGGGATTTCCGGAGCGTAATCTGTTGGTCGTTACGTCGCGCGAGCTGCGCGAATTTCTGAACCACATCGCTCGCAATGTTCGACAGGTCGACCGACGCGAATTCCATGCGTTCCGGCCGTACGAGTGCCGATAGCGACAAGAGGTTGTTAATGATCTCGGATATGCGGTCCAATTCCTCGATGTTGCTCACCAGTGTCTCACGCATATCGGCGTTCACCTCTCCGAGTAGCGCAACCTCGGTATTCGTCTTTATGACGGAAAGCGGCGTGCGTACCTCGTGTGCGATATTCCCGACGAACTGTTTCTGAGCCGCTAGGGCGTTGCGTGCCGGAGCGAGCGTCACGCGCGCAATGATGTAGCCGAACAGAACCGTCACCAGAATGATCGCGCCGATCAATCCGGTCAGGTTGAGTGTTCGAATGGCCTCCGTCGACTTAATGATCGACGGAGTCACGTTTTGCAGCGACTGCGCAGTACCCGCTTCCCGGACACCCTGAATGAAGGCCTCTGAGATATCGTGGTAGAGCAGACTGTACGCGGTGCCGATCAGTCCGAGGATGACCAGTCCGAATGCCACCTGTAGGCTGATGACGTTTATCTCAGTCCGGAAAAACGGATCGTAGCGGTAGCTATTCAGCCAGACGGTAGCCGATTCCGCGAACCGTTTCCAATACGCTTTCGCCGTTTGCATCAAGTTTGCGTCGAAGATTTTTGACATGTACGTCGACGACATTGCTAAATCCGACATAGTTGAAGTCCCACAGATGATTGAGTAAGTCCTCCCGGTTCACGACCTGATTCGGGTGGCGCATAAAGTACTCGAGCAGACCGAATTCTTTTAAGGTAAGCGGGACGTCGCGACCGGAGCGGCGCACTCGTCGCTCTGAAGGGCTGAGCTCGATATCGGCAATCTTCAGGGTTTCGGGAAGTTTTTCGTTCGGTCGACGAAGTAACGCGCGGCATCGCGCGGTCAATTCGGCAAACGAGAACGGTTTGACGAGGTAGTCGTCTGCGCCGCTCTGCAGGAGCTGTACTTTCGTGTCGGTTTCGTTGCGCGCGGTAAGAATAAGAATCGGTACCGTGATGTTCATTTCGCGCATTTGTTTGCATATCTCGTAGCCGTCCATGGAGGGGAGCATGAGGTCGAGGATCACCAGATCGTAATCGCTGCGGTGGAGTGATATGCGCGTCAGCGCCTTCTTACCGTCCGCGATGTGATCAACGGTGTATCCTTCCAGTCCCAAGCCCCGCACGAGCGCGGTCGCAAGTTTCTGTTCATCTTCTACCAATAGGATTTTCATAGTGAGAGCGTTTACTAAGCTACTAAACCTTATGGTACAGGGTATAGGACCTAAGATGAAGTATTCATGAAGACGCCCCGCAGCGTGCTGGGGGTCCGGTATTGCGGCGCTTAACAGTGCCGTTTATTACGACTTGATGCCCCGAATGAATTCCGCAAATCCGTCTTTTGTGTCCGGATGCTTCAGTCCGAATTCAACAACCGTTTTTAGATATTCCAGCTTATTGCCGCAGTCATAATAGGTGCCGTTTTCGATCTCGAGGGCATATATGTCGTGATTCTGCTCCAGGAGGATATTAAGCGCATCGACATACACCAGTTCGCGGCCCGACTTCTCCGCTTCTAGGCGACGCATGGCTTCTTCGATGGCGCCGAAAATGACCGGTTCATACAGATATCCTGAGACGAGAGCGTAATCGGAATCGATCTTGCCGGCACCCGGCTTTTCGACAACGTGCTCTATCTTGAGCATGCCGGGTGTCTTTTCCGTACCGGTTGCGAAGCCGTAGCGAGAGTAGTCTTCGGGTGTGCGTGCTCGTATGGAAGAGAGGATCGCGCTTCCGCCGTGCTCTTCGTAGGCCTTGATGAGCTGCTGCGACCGACTCGGTGTTGCCGAAAAAAAGTCATCACCGAACAATACAAGGAAGGGTTCATCGCCGACGAAGTCTTTTGCGTTCCAGATTGGTGTCGCATTCCCGAGCGGACCTTTTTGCCGTATGTAATGAAAATTGGCGAGATTTGCGATAGAGCGGATTTGTTCGAGCTCCTTTGTTTTTCCGGCCTCCTCGAGGCGCTTCTCAAGTTCGAATGAATTATCAAAATGATCCTCGATGGATCGCTTTTGTGCGCCGGTTACGATCAAAATGTCTTCGATGCCGGCGGAGATCGCGTCTTCGACAACGTATTGAATGACGGGTTTATCCACGATCGGCATCATCTCCTTCGGAGATGCTTTTGTGGCCGGAAGAAAGCGCGTACCGTAACCGGCGGCGGGAATGATCGCTTTGCGGATCTTTTTTTGCATCTCCGCCATGATACCAGCTTTGCAGGGGAGCGCGTTGACAGAATTTATGTGCGTGTCGCTATCGATGCTAGACTTTGCATATGAAAGGGCCGTCCCGTCCGACGATCAAAGGACTGTTCGTGAACAGTCACATCCGGGCGCTTGAAGCTGAGCGCGGCCACGCGGGCCTCATCGAGCTTCAACGAAAGGTCGGGCACGCAGTCCGATACAAGACAACCGACGACGTCCCGGTAGCCGACGAGGTGAGGATCTTGGAACACATCGTCGAGATCACGACGCCGATGATTCTTTCGCCGGAGGAGCGTGAGCTCGAGGCGGGTAGACTTCATTTCCGTAATTTTTCAACCACGGTCATGTGGACACTCGTGAACCAGATCTTCGGTACGAATTTTAAATTTCTTGTCATGCAAAGTTCGCATATCGCGTCGTGGGTGTTCCGTGGCATCGAGTTTTCTTCTGAGGACCTTGGCGGCAACCGTATCCGGATCTCGATCTACAACAATGACTACCCGCTACGGCATTTTCACGGATTTTTTGAACAGTGGCTCGCGGTTGCCGGTGTTTCCGGAACCGTCGAGGCGACGGAACATCCTGAGGGCAGATACGACTACATCGTCGCCTGGCGCTGAGTACCGCCGCGCTCTCATGAACAACTTCATCAACTCTTAACGTGCTGTCGTGTTTACTGTGCATACGCGGCACATGTTGCGCTTGTAGGAAAGCCAACACAATGCCCATCACACCGATCCCCGGCAGGCAGGGATGTGTCCGCGTTCATTATTAAAAGCTAAATCATACGTATGAACATACAGAAAATTGTCCAGATCGCCGCGCTAAGCGTCATCTTCGTGGCAGGCGGCGCATCTGCCCAGACAGCAGGGAGCGTCAACGTTTCTTCCACACCGGTCACGACAGGCTTCTCAGCCGGTACGAACCAGACCATCGGCACGCTGACACTCTCCGGAGTGAACGGCGGCGGAAATGTAACGGCACTTCCGGTTTCCGTCACGGCTGCAAACGGCGGCGTGATCGGAAATCTTTCGAACTGCCAGGTCTTTAATAACTCCGGTACGTCGCTTACGTCGGGCTCAAATGTAATTAACTCGTTCGGTACGAATGGCAATACATTCACATTGAACTCGCCGCTTGCCGTGAATGCCTCCACAGGCACGACGACCTTGACGGTTCGCTGCGATGTCGCATCTTCGACACCGAACGGCTCAACATTCATGCTCTCGGCAGGTGTGGCTTCGCTCGGTCCGGTGCTTCGCATCAACCTCGACACTGCACCGTCGGTTCCGGCAGGCTCTAACGATGTGGCCCTTGCCAATATCTCGGTCGGCGCAACGGGTGCGAACTTCAACGTCACCTCGATCCCGCTCATGATCTCGACGAGCGCGAACGGTTCGGTTGCGAACCTGAGCGATTGTAAGATCCGCGATGCATCGAATCTCGACGGTTCGCTCTCGAGTGTCGCGACGGTGACGAACGGAGGCGCGACGACATTCAACTTCGCAAGTCCGCTGTTTGTGTCCGCGGGAACTGCGAATATGCTCTCGCTCACATGCGATGTACAGCCTGCAACTGCTGTCGGCAGCGCCTTCGTGCTCTCGGTCACACCCGGTACCGTAACCGCATCAAACGCGTCGACAGGCGCTTCGGTGACTCCGGCCGGTATCCCGGCAGGCGGCACAGGGCCCCTTGGTCTTCCGGCTTCAACGTCGGGTACAGTGACTGTCTCTGCAGTCGGTACTGCTCCGGTCACACCGGGAACGGGCACTGACATGGGTTCGACTCCGGGTGTTCCGAACACCGGTCTCGGATCGAGTGCGGGATTGCTTGCGGTCATTGCGATCGCCGGCATCATCGCACTCTTCGGTGCCTTCTACCTGGGCCGAAGGCGCGAGATCTAGTACATCTCGAGCATAACAAAAACAGACCCGACCGGGTCTGTTTTTGTTATGCGGCTGTATATTGGCGGAGCCGTATTGTGTGAAGCTGCTACGCAGACGGTGTCGGGTCATGGAACACGGCTTCGAGATTGTTACCGAACGGGTCGATTACAAACGCCGCATAATAGCCCGGGGAATATTCGGTTCGATAGCCCGGCGCGCCGTTATCGGATGCGCCGGAAGCAAGTGCGGCCTGATGGAATGCGATAACGGCTTCTTTACTCTCGGCTGCGACGGCGATGTGTACATTGTGTGCGGCCTCCCGCTGTGAGAACCATACGTCGGAAACACCGCCTTTGCCGAGACCGATCACCGACCATTCGGGGAATTCGCTCAATAATTCATATCCGAGCGGTTTCAGTGCGGCGGTATAAAACTTTTTTGCCGATTCGATATCCGTTATGTACACGCCTACATGGTCCAACATACTGCGGTGGTTTTGTTATGTGTAAATTATTTTTTTGGTTCAGTATCCAAGACAGGGGTGTCGTTTGTATGAACGCCGCGCCATGTATTGATACGCATCTTTATCTTATCCCAGATAGTGAGTCTTACTCCGATGAGTTCGAGTCCGACAAACATGAGCCATGCACCCGGGGTCAGCGGTGTAACGAGTGCAACAAATCCTATGATGATGAGTACGACGCCGAGCGCGTGTTTCAGGATCTTCATAGCTGCAGTGTACCCCGCGGCAGGGTTCCCGGGGCGGGGATAGCGGTGGTACACTAGTCGCCATGGACGGCAACATCATGAGCGGGATGATCGGCATCATTTTTCTTGTGCTCTGCATCAGTTTTGTCAGTTTTATGCAGCCGACAGAGCGCCAAGCATCCGCACATCCTTTTCTTAAGCCCAACGTCGCGTCCGTCGGGAGCGCCGTATATTTGAATGAGCGCGGGACTCTCTCCATCGACAGGGACGGAACGCATCAATAGGTAAGTTTTCCACACGATGTCCACAATCCGCTTCATATGCGGATCTTTTTGCTATGTATAGTGCAAAAAGAACTAATTTTATTATAAATAACGCTCAAATTAATATAAATATATGGAGCTTAAGGATTATTTGGAGATACCGTACGCAAAACTTGAGGAAATGAACCTCAAGGCAAAGGATGACGCGGAAAAAAAGAACGACAAGCAGCTCGAAAAGGAGTACACGGAGTATTTGGCAAAGGAAAAGCGGATCAAGGCGGTAACGATCTGCTTTTCGGATATCGAGGGTCGACTACACATGCTCGACTACGATAAGAAGTTCCTATTGGACTCACTTTCAAATCTGACCTTCGACGGGTCATCGATCCGCGGCTTTACGCCGCAGCACGAAAGTGACCTACGTCTTGAGGTTGATTGGTCCAGTATCCGCTGGATGCCGTCGGATGTGTTCGGGCCGGGAAAGGTTATCTTTTTTGCATCTGTTTTGAACCGGGACCGAACCCCGTACTTTTCTGACTTTCGCGGCAGGCTCAAGGCATATACGAGGGAGCTCAAAAAGCGCGACGGTCTGACCGCCTATGCTGCTCCGGAGATCGAAGGATTTGTTGTGGACGGCGTGAATGCCGAGCAGAGCTTCGACGTAACAGAAGGGTTCAAGCTTATTTCCTCGGGAGGGTACTACCACTCGCTCCCGATGGATCCGCTCCGCCAATTCATCGACGCTGCGGCGGAAGCGCAGCGTGCCATGGGATTCAAGAACGAAAAGGATCACCCCGAAGTCGCACCGTCTCAGTTCGAGATGAATTTCTCGTATGCGGACGTCGTACGATCCGCCGACAACATACAGTTGTACAAACTGATCGCCCGTCAGGTCGCGAGGAATATGGGCATGACTGCGACATTTCTTCCGAAGCCGTTCATGGGCATCAACGGTTCGGGAATGCACACGAACTTCTCGCTGAGTAAGAACGGTAAAAATATCTTCTTCGACCCGAAGGGTGAGGAGGGGCTATCGAGTATCGCGTGGGACTTCATTTTGAAAATCCTCAACCACGCGCCGGAAATCTGTCTCGTATTGAATTCATCCGTCAATAGCTACCGTCGTCTCGATCCTCATTTCGAGGCACCGAATCAGATCAAGGTGTCTGCTATCGATCGGGGATCAATGGTGCGTATTCCGGTCGGCAATGAACGCACCGCAAGACTGGAAGTGCGATCGGTAGCGCCGGACGCAAATCCGTATCTCGTGCTCTATACGCTCATAAAGACCGGCATGGAGGGCACCAAGCTGAAGAAGGACGAAAATAAGCGCGATCGTCTCCGTTTCTTGCCGGACAATATTTACGACGCGATCGCAAACATGAAATCGAGCAAATTCATGACCGATGTCATGGGTGAGGAAAGCAAAGAAAAGTTTATCCGCTATAAGCAGATGGCGGCCGATCGGTCGCCCAAAGAGCTTGGCACGACGGTAAAGCGTACCGAGGTCATTTATCACCACGAGATAACGAATCAACTGCTATGGAACAGCTTCTAGCTCCGCAGGCACGGTCCCGCTTCTATCTACACCTTACTATCTGGTCGCTCATCGGAATCATCGTCGGCTATGCGTCAGTTTTCTTTGCGGGCGCATCCGCGGGCGAATACGACGCGTCGGCGATAAGTTCCGGAGATACCGCATGGCTGCTTGCCTCGTCTGCTCTGGTCATGCTCATGACGCCGGCGGTTGGTTTTTTCTACGGCGGCATGGTGTCCGCAAAAAACGTCGTTTCCGTCATTAAGCAGTCAATGATCATTCTTGCGTTGATATCCGTGCAATGGGTTCTGTTCGGGTACTCGCTCGCATTCGGTCCGGACGCCGGGAACGGTATCATCGGTACGCTCGCTAATTTCGGCCTGCGCGGCGTCGGGTTTGCACCCGATACGAATTACGCGGCGACTGTTCCGGCGCTTGTGTTCATGATCTTCCAGGCGATGTTCGCAATCATTACGCCGGCACTCATTATCGGTGCCTTTGTTGAGCGCATTAAATTCCGTGCGCTCGTTGTGTTCACGCTGTTATGGGCGACGTTTATATATGACCCGGTCGCACACTGGGTATGGTCGCCGAACGGTTGGTTGCATGCGATCGGGGCACTCGACTTCGCGGGGGGTACCGTCGTGCATATGACCGCCGGATTCTCGGCCCTTGCTGCCGCCATGCTCGTGGGTCGCCGATTGCAGCAATCGACCCCTGCCGCTTCCGCGAACAACGTCCCGTTCGTAATTCTCGGCGCAGCGCTCCTGTGGTTCGGTTGGTTCGGCTTCAATGCAGGGTCGGCGCTCGCGTCCGGAGCGCTTGCGGCAAGCGCGTTTGTGGTCACGAATACTGCCGCGGCAGCTGCGGCGCTCGTATGGGTGGCGCTGTCGTATGCGGAAAGCCGCAAGCCATCAGCTATTGCCGCTGCGATCGGTTCAGTATGCGGCTTGGTCGCCATTACTCCTGCTTCGGGGTTTGTGGGACCGGTATCCGCGCTCGCGATCGGTCTCATCGGCGGTGCGGTTACGTATGCAGCAGTCCATATTCGTGGTCGCTCAATCGCCATCGATGACTCGCTCGATGTATGGGCCGGTCACGGCATCGGCGGCCTTACCGGCGCGGTGCTCACCGGAGTATTTGCGGAGAAGGCGATCAATGCGGCAGGGAATAACGGCCTGTTGTTCGGCAATCCCGGTCAGTTGGGAATTCAGTTGTTCGCAGTCGCGGCTGTCGGGTTGTATTCGTTTGCGGCCACGTGGATCATATTGAAAGTTATATCGGCGATCATGCCGCTCCGCGTGACAGATGCGGAAGAGGCAGAAGGTCTCGACACATCGGTCCACGGTGAGCCGGCGTACCGCATGTAGCAGACAAACTGCAGGTCATCTTCATCAAAGCTACAGCCTGCCTTCGGTAGGCTGTATGCTTATGTTTTCGATACGCGGGCAATTGCATATTCTGCTCACGATGATCGCGGGACTCATGATCGCCGCCATCCCGGTAACGGTGACATTCGCGCAGAGTTACGACTACAATGCGAACTATAGCTACAACGGATCGTATTCGATGCCGTACGGGAATTCCGGGTATCAGCAGCAGTACCTGTATTGGTGCACGGGGCAGGGAGGAGGCTACTACTCGTACAATCCATGCCCCACATATCAGCAGCCGATGCAGCCCGCCTACCAGGTGCCCGCACATCACTACAATACGTACACCCGGTATTCGTACTATCCGTCCTATCAGTACTACTATCCTCAGCAAAGCTATTACTATCCGTCCATGTACTACGGTTATAATTACGGTTCATACAACTATAACTACAACTACAATTACGGCGGCAACTGGGGGTACGCGTGGTAGAAACGGCAAAACTTGCGTGAATGTAGTTAATGTGGGCAAATATCGGTTATCCCTAGCCGGGGGGACAACAGCTCTATGCTGGTATATAATTGGCGCGTCGAAACGTTCACACATTACTTAGACGCTTAAGACAGTAAATTGCCTTTTATATGGTACGAAAAGCAAATCCGGCGCTTTTGAAGCCGATGGATCTCTCAGCAGATCTCGAAGCGGTCGTGGGTAAGGGCCCGATGCCCCGCTCACAGGTCGTGAAGAAGCTCTGGGAATACATCAAGAAGCACGACCTTCAGAATCCCCAGAACAAGCGCAACATCCTCGCAGACGACAAGCTCATGCCCCTCTTCAAAAAGAAGGAAGTGACCATGTTCGAAATGACGAAGCTCGTTTCGCCTCACATGAAGTAAGCGTTCCTCACGGAATGCAAAAAAGGCCCGATCCGAAAGGACGGGCCTTTTTTGTTGAACGATATCAGGCCGCGAACCGGGAACGGAGCGCTGCTTCGATATCGCTCAATCCGACAGGCTTCGTGAGGTGTCCGTCGCAACCGGCGTCCAACGCCTTTCGACGGTCATCGTCCTGACCGAACCCGGTCAGTGCGAGAATGAACGACTGAGAGCCGCCAAATCGCAGGCGTCGTGCAACATCATAGCCTTCCATGTCAGGCAATCCGATGTCGAGTAGGATCACGTCGGGGGACTGTTCGAGCGCTTTTACGATACCGTCGTTTCCGGTGAAGGCCAGTGTCGTTTTGTGTCCGCGGAAGGAAAGCAGCCGGCCGAGTGCCTCGCAGCCCGCTTGGTTATCATCGACGATCAGCACGTTAAGCGCTCCGGTGGAACGCTCGGGTATGTGTACGACAGGTTTTTCGACGGGAGCGGGCGATGCGACCGTAGGGAATTCAATCACAAAGGTGCTGCCTCGGCCGAGGCCTGCGGATAACGCTACAATCGATCCGTCATGCAGCTCGACGAGCTCTTTTGCAAGCGCAAGGCCGACGCCGACACCGGACGTGCCGTACTTCGTATTTGATACCTGAATGAACGGCTCAAAGATTCGCGACAGCATTTTCTGTTCGATGCCGGTCCCGTTATCACGGATCGTTATGATCGCACGTGAGCCGTGTGTCTCCGCCTTGAATTCAACGGCACCTCCGGGTGGAGTGTACTTTGCCGCATTATTCAGGACATTCACGAGCACTTGTTCAATGCGAAGCGGGTCTGCAAACAAAGTCGCATCGGTCGTCGGTAGCGATACGGTGAGCGTATGACTGAATTTATCCATCATAGGCTCCGAGCTTTCGACTGATCGCTGGGCAAGTGCGCGCAGACTCACGTACTCCTTTTGGAGCTTGAGGCGTTTTTCTGACACGCGGGACATGTCCAGCAGATCGTCGAGCAGGCGACCCATCATATGAAGCCGCTGCTCTGCACCCGCGACGAGTTTCGTTTCCTCGTCATCAGGCGTGCGGCGCATACGCAGCAGTTCGAGCGTACTTAACACCGGTGCGAGCGGATTTCTCAGCTCATGCGCGAGTATGGCGAGGAAGTCGCTTTTTGCCGAGTCCTGCTCGCTGATCTGCGTAACGGCGTTCTCAAGCTGGTCGACGTGAGCACGAAGTTCTTCTGTTGCAGTTCGTCGGTCTTCAATGGCGGAGCAGATGATAAGGAAAATAACTGCAAAGATTTCAAGAAGGAGCTCAGTTTGGAAAAGCCACTGACCCGCGTGCGTTCCCTCCGGCACATGCGTGACTGCACCGGATACGGCGATCACCGAGGTAATGAACAGCGCGAACGCGGTTGAACGCGGTGAAAACCGGAGCGCAATCCAAAAGAACGGGACCAGCAAAAAATACACGAGCGGTATGCCTCCGAACACACCGACCTTCGTCCAGAAGAGCAGATATGTTATCGAAGCGACAAGCAGCAAGGCAATCGAATTCTCGGTCAGGCGTTCACGGTTTATGGAACGCTGCTTTATAAAGCCCGTAATGAGCGGGGTCATGACTAAGACACTCAAGATGCCGCCCGCCCACACGATGCGCCACATCTCGCCGGGATTCTCTATTGCAGGACCGAACAACCCGCGCGATATCAACGAAAATGTCGGCACGATCGTGGTTATGACGAGCGAAACACCGAACAAAAGCAGTGTGTCACGAAGGCGCGAGAAATCGGGTCGGAACCCGAAGAGGCGGAACAAGTAGGCGCCGACGAGTGCTTGCGCGGGATTTCCGAGCGTAGAGGCAATAATCGACGGCCAGGGAGATCCGTTGCTCGCGATCGCCACGAACGCTCCGATCATAACGGCGGAGGACATGCGGTTACCCCATAAGTACACAGCGGCAAGCGCAATGCCGTAGGGAGGCCAGATGAACGCCGGAGCGGTGTCCAGTCCGGTGTACAAGAATTGCCCGAGCTTCGCCGTTAAGAGAAAGGCGAGAAAGGTGATGCTCCAGCGCCCCAATTCTGCCCGGGTCGGGATGAAGCCGCTGAATATCGTGGCCTGAGGGGTCATATGAGCGTTCCGGGACGGCCACTATAGCAGAAAGGGCGCTCGAGAGCGCCCTTTTTTTATTGTGTACTTGTTGCGGCGGTTTCCGGCGCCGGTTCCTCTGAAACGGGTTCCGGTGCTTGTTCCTCGCGTTGTTTCGAGACGGGTTCCTGTTCAACCCGTGGCGCCGGGTCACTCTCGATAGTGGAGGTCGCGGCCTCAAGGGTGGATGTCGCATGTTCTCCTGAGGGACCGGGCATACTCTTGGACATGTAGAGCTGCATACCGAGCGCCCCGGCGATGAGTCCCACAAGGAGTGTGACGATAAGTGACGACGTGCTCCATGATGTGCCGACCTCTACCGGTTCAATCTCAAGCATGGCGGGTGCGGGGATAATCGTCTTTTTTTCTGCCGCCGGTTTTTCCTCGACAGCTGCGACGGCGGGCGTCGGCGGCGGAACCGGTCGCGGTTCAAATTGCAGACAGACCGAGTTGATGCGGTAATACGGAGTTTCGCCGGATATCACGTAGCCCAAGTGACCTTTGCATTTTTTGCAGCGGAGCTCTACTTTGTCGTCGGGTCCCGCTTCACTTTTGAATTGCAGATCCCGCTCGTGGATCGGCTTTTTGAACGACGGCCACCCTGTCCTGGAGTCGAACTTTTCGTCCGATGAAAACAGCGCCGTATCACACGCGGCGCATCGGTAGGTGCCCGCTTCAAAGTGGTCCCAGAATTTGCCGAAATACGGCGGTTCGGTCACCCGGTGCAGCATGACGCTCACTTGTGCCGGCGACAGTTTGTTTTTGATCTCGCCGTCCTTCATTGCCGCCAGTATACAGTGTGACGCGCGGCCTCGGAATTGTGGAAAATCCGCATTTGTTTTCTATCCGACGTCCGTAAAAGACATCATTTGCTCGCACCCTAGGATAGGCTGTACCATCCCCTCGTGGAGAAATGTATTCTTATCGATAAACAAGAAGGAGAAACGCCCTTGCAGGCACTCGAACGGTTGCGTGCTTCCCGAAAAGAGTTGGCGGGAGAAAAGATGACCTATGCCGGGCGGTTGGATCCTATGGCAACGGGGCTCCTGCCTATCCTGATAGGGGAAGAGTGCAAGAATAAAGATGCGTATACCGGGCTCGAAAAAGAATATGAATTCGAGATCCTTTTCGGCGCATCGACAGACACCGGCGATGTACTCGGCCTTATTACCGCGTATGCGGCGTTGCAACCCGGCGTGCCGTTCGACGAGATCGTGCAAACCGGAACATTTACGCTGCCGTATCCTGCGTACTCATCGAAGACCGTGGACGGTGTACCCTTGTTCCAGCATGCGCTCGAAGGCAGGTTGCATGATATCCGCATACCGGTACGGGATATGACGGTGCAGTCCGTCGCGTTCATCGGTGCACGCACCATGACCGGTACGGTCATTCGTTCCGATGTGACGGAGCGAACACGTTTGCTCCGCTATGACGAACACGGTCCGGCCGAGAACGATTTTCGTGAGCACTTGGTACGCGCGTCATGGGCGGACTTTCCCGATGGGGTGTATACGGTCGCCCGCTATCGCGCACGAGTGACGGGCGGCACCTATATCCGCTCAATCGTCCAGGACGCGGGTAAGCGACTCAAAATCCCCGTGCTCGCGTTCTCGATCAAGCGCACCCGAATATTCGGGCTTTAGTGCAGCGCGCGCTCACGCTTTTTGACGCACTTCGTGCACAAGCAACCCTTGGGCTTGATGTGTGCTTCGAAATATTCGGTATCATAGTCGTAATTCAGCTCCTCGCCCGGTTTGATATCGCGGAGGGTGAACACATAAATGCGGCGGTTCTTAAGCTCGACCTCACAATTCGGAGCGCACGAGTGATTGATGAAACGGGCTTTGTTCGACGGGATATTACCGTCGATCATAGTCTTTGAGCTCGTCCAGAAGAAATATTTTCCGTCTTTATCCTGCTCGGCTTCGGAAAGTTCGCGCCCCGTGTATTCGATGACGCATGCGCCGCGAGGAATACGTTCCCCGGCGAACATGCCGCGACCTCCGGTCTTTGAACGACGGACTTCCAGTTTGAAATCTCCGGGGACGAAGCGGCGACGGATTTTTTTCTTCATACTATTTGCGGAAGTATACGCTTCGCGCGATCGCTTGAATAAGATCGCCGTCGGCCTCTGCAGCCGAGCGGTTCAGAGGCGGCATGATCACAAGTACCTTGCTGATGGTTGCTGAGGTGGCAAGAGGAAGCACGTAGTACGGCCCGTGGGGCACGCTCTCGACCGTGCCGGATTTAATCTGTTTCAGTTCGCCGTTGAGCATCAGGATGAAGCCCTCGTCGCCCGCTTCAGTCGCAAACGGCTCGGTCGACAGCGTGGTTGTACACGACAGTGACGATTCAGGCCCGTCGGCCGCGCAGAGATTCTTGAGCTGATCAGCAACCGCATCCTCCATGGTCTGTCCCGCTTCTCCTTGTGCGGTGATGACACGGATGTCAGCTTTGCCGTCGACCGCATCCTTCGAAACGACGCCGATTGTCGCCATGTCATCGTCATATTCTTTGATGTCCAGATCGGAGGGGTAGGTGAGTTCAAAATTGTTCACCGAGTTTTTATACGTTTTGCCGTCCGTGCGGGAGCTTTGGAATACGAAAAACGACGCGCCGAGCGTAATCACAATAACGACAGCAATCGCATAGAGAGCCTTCCCGTACATACCGGGGCATAGTACCACTGTGCCCTGTATGCCGCCTGTGCATACGGATGTACCCGCGTGGCCTATCCATAGGGTGCCGCTCCGGCAGTCCACAATAACGGGGTACAATCGGCGCATGACCGTACTGTATAAAAAACTCGTTGATCAGCACCTCAAGATTCTCGAAGGGCTGCAGTATGAATCGGGTCTGTTTGCCGCTTCCAAAAAAGGCGTCGGCACAGGGTACGACAAGGCGTGGCTGCGTGACAATTTCTACGAATGTCTCGCATTCGAGGTGGTAGGAGATTTTGAGACCGTGCGAAAAACGTATCGCGCGATCCTCGATATTTTCAAAAAACATGAATACAAGATCGACCACGCGATTTCGAAAAAGCCGGCGTATACACACGAATATATTCACGCCCGATATCACCCGGAGACGTTCGACGAGTTCTGGGAAGAGTGGGGAAACAAACAAAACGATTCCATCGGGTGTATTTTGTTCAAGCTCGGTGAGCTCGAGGCGCGACAGCCCGGTAGCATCATCCTCGATGATGATGATCGTCGGATAGTGCAGAAGCTCGTATGGTACCTCTCGACGCTTGAATACTGGCACGATCCGGATTCCGGCATGTGGGAAGAAAATCAGGAGCTCCACGCGTCGTCCGTCGGAGCGTGTGTCGCGGGGCTTACCTGGGCCAAAAAGATCGACGGCATCGAAGTGCCGGAAGCGCTTATCGAAAAAGGTCAGGCTACGCTTCGGACTCTGTTACCGCGTGAATCCTCGGGAAAGTTTGTAGACCTCGCCCTGCTGTCGCTCATTTGGCCGTACAACGTCGTGACCGCGGAAGAGCAGGCCGCTATTCTGCAGAACACCGAATATCATCTGCTACGTGAACGCGGAGTGATCCGCTACAAGGGGGACCGTTACTACAATGCCAACGAGGACGGATGGTCCGAAGAGGCCGAATGGACCTTCGGTCTGTCGTGGCTTGCGATCATTTATGCAAAGATCGGTAAGGCCGAAGAGGCGAAGGAATATCTCGACGCCGCGCGCGAGACGGTCACAAAGGACGGAACGGTCCCTGAGCTGTATTTCTCGAACTCGACAGAATACAACGACAATACGCCGCTCGGATGGTCTGAGAGCATGTTCGTTGTTGCATTGCACGCGGTGAACGAAAAGCATCTGTCAAAAAAATAGTCTCTTGTTCACGCGACGTTAATGCGATGCCCGTTACGCTTGTCGTATTAGCAGATCACAATATTTGTATGGCGTACGACGACATGAAGGAGACCAAGAAGGATGACGCGCTCGATACGGAGGCGGAATCGACATCGGATACAAAGTCCGAGCTCGAGGATCTTGCCCGCGAGGACAAGTAGCACTCACGCCTTTGGGCGAAGAACAGCCGACCCCTGAGTCGGCTGCTTCTTAGATAGAAAAATAGATCATGCCACCGGGGCATCCGATCGGCGATATACAGCCGAACAAAAGCGATCCGAGACCGACAAGTATGCTCGTGATACCGAGTGCTGTTTTATAGGGCGCAAGACTCGCGGCAATGGATTGGATTCCCGGCAGCGTACGTATGAGTGGTGCGCCGAGGACAAGCCCGGTCAGAATCGCCGGTATGGCCTGCGGAAAACTGGATCCGAGGTGAATATTAAAATAAAAAATACCGAGTCGTTCAATAAGTCCGAGTATGCCCGCTATCAGGACGCCGACACCGATTTCTGCTTCGTACAAAAGCATTCGCTTGAGAAAGGAATCCGTCCCGGCGGTTCCGATGCGTTTAGAAATAAAGTCCGAGGAAAGTACCAGCCCTCCGACGATGTTTGCTATTTGAATAAGCATTCATGAATTGTACACCCGTCGCGCTCACCAGTGCTTCATCCTTGTGCACGTACAGTTCGCGTCATGACAAAGGTACTGGGAAGGAGAGGAGTTTTTATCATAGGATTATTAGCCGCGACGGTGCTTAGTTACTCACTGTTTACAAACGCGGTTCAGGGCGCAACGTTCGGGAGCGTACGCATCAGTGTCGCCGTCACTGGCGGCGCAGCACAGGCGAGTGCATTCAAACTGCACCTTGTTAAAGCGGGGGCGCATGACACGGGATCGCCATCCGGTTCCGGCAATACGGTTATTTTCAGTTCGCTGACGCCGGGCACGTATACGATTGTTGTCGATGGCCCGGCAGGCTACGGACGTACGTGGGGCGGCGACTGCAACGCGCAGGGGAGTTTTACGGTCGCGGAGAACATGACGGCAAATTGCACACTTACGAATGTATTCGGTGCGTCAAATGGCGGTGGAGGAACGACCGAACCGCCGCGTGACGAACATAGAACGCCGCGCGCTCCTCGAACTCGTTAAAAAAAGAACCGCGGATGCGGGTCTTTCTACGCTCACTGACCTCCGCTCGGCTCTGTATTCACGAAGGTCGAGAACATCGCGGCGACCGTTTCGCAGGCGTGCCTGATTTCGATTCCGGTCTGCGCATCGCACAGGTGACGGTACGCCGCTTCGTTCTCATACCAGAGCGCCAGGTTTTCCATCGCCGTCTTATAGCAGTGGTCGCGTCCCGCCGGTAATACGTGCTCGCAATACTCGACAACCTGACCGGTATCATCGTGCGACTGGTTCACGACATCGGTGATACCGCCGTCGACACAGTCTCTGTATGCGGCATCACCGAATTTCCTCGATAGCTCGCAGGCGCGAGCCGACTCCGCTATCGTAAATCCCGGCGAGACGAATGTACTTGCGAGCCCCCAAAAACAATCACCTCGATGCGAGGCATCGACGGAACCGCAGCCGTCGAACGAGCTTTGTTTGCCGGAGTACGCGAGAAAATACGCGCCGCCAAGGTATCGAAAACACGTTTTTTGTTGAGCCGGGGTTGATAGGGCACAGGCATCCGTCATGTTTTTCACAAATAATTCTTGCGGCGCTTCCGGTATCTCGGATCCGTCTTGTTCCACATGCTTTGTGAGCAGAACCTCCATATAGACACCTGCGTCGCACGCCATTCGATAGGGAGGGGGAACTTCATCACACAGTGAAAGTGACCGCGACATATCGCGGTCGGTCACAAACATAAGCGCGTGACCGATCCCATGGAAGCAGGCCGCTCGAACACCAACCGCGGTTCGGGAGTCGCATGCGGCGCCGGATGCTTTGACCAAGCCGGTGGCGTCCTGGCCGGGAGCGGCGTCCGCCGCGAATCGCTCGGCAACACCGTGTCGCATACCGTTATCACAGAGCTCGGTCGCAGTATTAAACGCCCTCGAAAAGTCCTTTGTTTTGTCGTACAGACTCCATCCCGCGTAGTGCAAGAATTCATGACACCATGACCGTTCAGGCTCACTCTGCATGGCAGACAGGGTTTTCTCCAAGTCTGTAGTTGAAAGCTCGTTCGATGTGTCGAACGCGAGTGTCCGTAAACATTTCCCTGCGGCGAGCTCGTCCGTTTGTGCGATACACGTGTCGTAGCCTTCACGGAAGGCGTTTTGTGACCGCTCCGTCGAGCCGACGATATGTATCCACATCAAAAGCCCGGAAATGAGCAGTGCGCCGATGAGGAGTGTCGCGTATATCCGTGGGGCGCGCGTGAGTATCACACGGTGATGGTACCTTACATTAAGGAGTTATCGCTTTTTTCAGCTCGTCTTTCACGATATCCGGAGTTACGTGCGCTTTTACGAGATATGAGACTGCGCCGCCTTTCATCATGCGATCGACGGAGCCCGGGTCGGATAGGTTGCTGATGATTACGACCGGGATCTGTTTCGTCGCAGACATCGATTTGAGCGTAGCGAGCACCTCGAAGCCGTCTTTCTGCGGGAGAAGGATGTCGAGCAAAATGGCATCAAAATGATTTTCGATCGCACGTCGAACTGCCATGTCGCCGTCGAATGCACATTCGATATCGAAACCGTTGCTACGCAAATGATCGCGAAGGATCGACGAGAGGAACTGATCATCTTCCACCAACAGTACGCGTGACATATATGTATATGGTAGCAGAAAATCTTGAATGAGAACGCTTTGACAATATGCGGATTCGGGAGTTTGCTTACACGAGACACACGAGGGAGGACGGAATGGTTGATTGGTCAAAGCCGATTCAGCATGCAAACGGCGGGCTGGTAGAGCTTGTTGAGACGAGGCCGGAGGGATGGACTCAATGGGGCTCGCGCGCAGACGGAAGCTATCCGACCCGTCATGTGCATCGCCTTGGTATCGACGAATCTTCGATGGGTGGCGTCATGTCGGCCAACTGGTTTGTTCACGAAGACGGCGTCTCCGGTTGGCCGGATTTCAATATCATAAATCGTCCAGAAACGGCAGCATAACAGGAGCATCACATGCCGATACCTCTTATTCGCCTCGGTTTTGTCGTCGCGCTCGCGCTTGTGAGTGCAAGCCTTGCGGTCCTGCGCAATACCGACGTCGAGCAAAAGAAAGACGACGAAAAGAAAAAGTGACCGCATAGTCACAAGCAAAAAACGCCGGAGCAAGCTCCGGCGTTCCTTTTTTGAAGAACAATATCAGACGGCGGCCTCGATCGTCGAACGATGGAGTGCAACGAGCTGTTCACGGCTCAGACGCGTGCCGATGTAGCCGCCTGCCATTACGAATGCTACGGGCATGAGCCGGCGCAGGCACCAGGTGAACACGATGTGTTCACGCTCAGCGAGCATCTCGGCCGTCACCCCTCGAAGACCGCCGTTCTGACAATCTTCGTGGGGATCCATGCCGGCGTTGTAAATGCACAGGTCAAACCTGTTGCTGTCGTAGAGGTTTGCAAGCAGCGCACGCAGTGTACGCAGATACGAGCCTGCGCGAAGGACGAGTCGCATGCTGTTATTCTCGGCCGGAAGATATGCGTCATACACGTTGGTCGAGATATCGACATGTGTGACGCCGGGAACCGCACGTACCAGCGAGTGTGTGCCGCCGCCGAAGTGAGCGTCCGCATCGATGATGAGGATTTCCTTGGCCCCCTTTTCCTTCGCGCGCATTGCTGCAAGCGCCAGTCCGTTGAACGTGCAATTACCTTTGCCTCGACCGTGACGTGCATGATGCAATCCGCTCGACAGCGACCCGGCGGCACCGTCCGCAAGTGCGGCTTCAACCGCAGCAACGGCGCCGCCGGTTGACGCGCACGCCGCATGGAACAGTCCTTCGTCCCACGGAAAACGCTGGCTCTCTGCGAGTCGACGCGGGGTGCCGGTGTGCACCGCGCGAACGTAGTCCTCGCTGTGAATCGTAAGCAGTTCCGGAATGGTGACGGGTCTTGGAACGACGATTTCCACGCCTTTGATCGGGTCGCTTTTCAGAGAGTCTGCGATCCACTGCGCTTTTCGCGTGGTGTCGTAGCCGTGCTTCGCCTGTACGTATGCATCACTAAAAAAGATGCGCATGGTGCCACTCCTTTCTGTTGCTTCAGCCACGCTATTAAAAACGAGGGGGCACGTCAATATACAATCGGACCCGCTCAAAAGCGGGTCCGTGAATGTGCGATCGGTCACTGCGGAACGATCTCGAGCCGTTCGATCTGCCGGGCGAATTCGATTGAGAACTCGGGATCAGAGAGATCGGTCTCGCCGTGGATGATCCACGCACCCGAGGTAATCTCGGCGACCAGTTGATCGATGTCCCACGAGAACTCGCCGTGGCGGACACAATCACCGTCGTAGCCGATCTGGATGTGCGAACCAACGTCGATGCCGAGCCATCGCGTGATGGCCGGGCTTCGTGCTTCGAGCACCGTGCCTCGTTTGAGTCCGAGCTCGTTCTGCGGAAACGCGGGGATAGCGGTCGCTTTTCTGTGCGGAGAGACTGCATTGATTTCGTTCCAGCGGCTGCCGACACGCTCCATGATGGATCGTGCGGTGATCGCGACCGGATCGCCCTTACCCGCGATCGCGTCGATATGATCGCTGATGCTGAATCGATCCTCGCCGGCCTTATCCCGAAGGGGGAGCGCAAGCGCGATCATCATCACGAGCGCGATCGGATCCGTTTGGCTTCCGGCGTGCTCAAGCAGTTTCTCGTAGAACGGCGCATGCCGTGCTCGCTCCTCTGCGGAAACGATGCCGGCAAATCGTGCTTCGAGCGTTTCGCGGTCGGTGATGGTGCAGATCTCCATGGGAGGCGTTCCTTTTGCTGCGGGAAATCTCGGATACGAAACCTATAACCGGCGTTACAATGCATTGAAATACGTTGGTAGTCAATATCTACGGGGTCATGTGTATGGCGCAGCGGAGTTATTTACAAAGAACGTTTATATGGTATAAATTCGCCCAGTCGCATCGCAGAATTCAACCTCGCGACTAAGGGAGTCACTGATGTTGCAACATGATCCGAGCGGAGATCGCTCGCAGCTTCGTCGTTCGTGGTTTCATCGCGGGCCCAGCCCGGGAACCACGATGTGGGTTC
The DNA here is from genome assembly GCA_964512835.1 of uncultured Candidatus Saccharibacteria bacterium. Taxonomy (GTDB): domain Bacteria; phylum Patescibacteriota; class Minisyncoccia; order Phycocordibacterales; family UBA2100; genus UBA10103. Next base: position 370,384 of record CAZELA010000002.1, read on the forward strand.
AGAATATGAATACCGGCGAGACCATCGGTCTCGTGAAGTGGGGCGACACGGCGTATCTGCCCGTGGAGAACGGCATGCACATCGGCATCGCCATCCACAACGACAATCCGTTCCCGATCGCGATCCCGACCTACATCGAGGCCCGCAATCTCTGGGACGGCGGTCCGGCGCAGCCGGAGCAGTGCTCGACCGACCACATGTGGGAGGTCATGTCCGGTCAGACCATGGTGATCGACGCGCTGATGAATCCCGCAGTGCAGCGCGGTCGTCCGCTCGTGATCGTCTCGGCCGGCGAGGGTCTCGCTGTCGGCGAGGCTACCTTCGGCACCGAGCGATTCCGCGGCCAGATCCACTTGTACGAGCGCCAGGGCGAGCGGTTCCGGCAGCGGCAGCAGTCGTTCACGCCGGAATCGGGCACGTTCAACATGAACTCCGAGGGACTCAGTCGTTCCGGTTCATTCGGCACGAAGGGGATCGCGAAGGGCGGAGCATCGATCGGCGCAGGTGCGGAGGAGCGGCGTTCACATCGTGACACCGGTCTCAGCTACCGCAGGCATTCGCCGCGGATCGCCGCGCTCCAGGTCGAGAATCGCGCTGACCTTCGCGCTGCGCTCGGCCCGATCGCTGACTTCTCGTGGTCGATGCCGATCCCGCGCGGCCACTGGTGGACGAGCGGTGAGTGGGGCCCGTGGGTTCACGGAAATCCGCGCCCGAATGTCGGCGCCGGCATTCCCGTTGCGCAGCCCAGGCCGCACGTGCCGCACGGCTGAATGCTGATCTTTTGACACGAAGCCGGAAGGGTACAACCCTTCCGGCAATTTTGTTTATATACAAATGATTCATCCGCCGATGCGTTCGCACCGGCGGATGTGTTGTTCAAGAACTTAACGTTTGACCACTTCGGCCCACCGCTGACGAAATGTCTCCTGCACGAGCGGAATGATGCGCGGGTCGACCATGCCGTCGAGCGGTCGCCCTTGGATCAGTGAGTCACGGACTTTTGATCCACTCACGTCCACAGTGATGCCGTCGAATCGATTCAGGATCTTCACCTTGCGCCCGCGACCGTGGTAGAAACTCACGTCTTCTTCGCTACCGCCGATGAAGACGGTCCGTGAAGGATCCATGCCGGCGAGCTCCAAAAGTGAGTCCATCGCGTGGAACCAATCGTCGTCGCTTTCGAAATCCGCGAGCGGCGCGATACGCGCGCCGGGGAAGATCACTTTGATGAACTTTACGCGGTCCGAATAGGTGAACAGGTGGCGGATCGAAATCGCGTGGGAACAACTACCCGCAAGCAGCAGATGCTTATTGGGGAACGCTGTCGTCAGGATCTCGGTCTGCACCTGGTGACCCAGATGCATCGGTGCGAGGCGCCCTACATACGCGCCGCCCTCGGCTTCTTCCTGAAGCATTTTGATGAATGCAGCGACTTTGTCGTCCATGTCGGTTGTCCTCACTTTGTGTAGCGGTGTGCATCAAGTCGTTCGAGTACCTTGCCGCGGAACAAAACCGTGCCCGGGCGAAGTGATTTTTCTTCGACCTTATATATTCGCTGCAGGTCGTCGAGTCCATGCGCGATGCATTCGGGATCCGCGAGCATCGCCCGGTCGGCGTCTTCCCGAGTGCGGGCAACAATCGTTACGATCTCCACGCAACCACTCTCGTACGTAACGCTTTCCGTTTCGTAGGTGAACATCCGCATTGCTGCAAGCGTTTCCACGGAACCGTGTCGCTCCTTATAGAGTACGCCTTCCTGATAGTTGCGTATCGTGATCTCGGTCGATTCCATGAGCGGGCTCGGAAGGTTGTCGTACGAGAACCAATCCCACCGCTCGCATTTGTGCGGCTCTTTGACGACCGGTTCACCCTCGGGGCTGTCGCACAGGATACTCAGATCCGTGTATTGCTTGCCGTCGCTTTCCAGATACCGCATTTCATCGGCAACCGAGATGATCGCGACGGGAATCACGGCGAGTCCCGTTTCCTCGTCCACCTCGCTCACGATGCTTTGGAATATCGTGAATCCTTGTTCGTGATGACCGCCGGGTAGGCACCATTCTCCGGCGCCGTGGGAGCCTTTTCTGAGTCCGAGCAGAACTTTTCGGTCGCGTTCGATGAGCGCGCCGAGTCCGACTCTGGGCCGGGGGAGGGATCCGTCGGCATTTCGTTCGGCAGGCATGGCAATCTCCTGTGATTTTCTCGCGCTATAACACCATATGTAAACATATCTGGCAAGTCACTCGCTGGGATGAGTCGATGACAATACCGCGAACGCGGTCCCGGATTCACGGGACCTCTTTACAGATAACGGTTGGTGTTGTATCGTCGCCCGCGGCTCCAGAAGCCCGTCTACAACAGAGAGGAGATTGAATGAATTTTGCCATCCTTGCTGCAAGTGCTGCATTGCTCGGTGCTGCGCCCGCTCCGACCCCCGCGTCGGAGGCGCCCGTGGTCGCGGTCCAGTACAACTACGAACGGTACGACCTGCCGCCGGCGATCCGTTACGGGTGTTCGTACCCGCCGTGTTTCCGCGGTCCGCCGCCGCGCCGGCGCTGGCATGGTTATCCGGGCTACCCCGGGTACTATCGCGGGCGTCCGGCGCCGCGCTACTACTAGCGCGACAGGAACATCCGGATATCGCTCTTTCAGTACGTTCGCGCCCGGCGGGTTTCCGCCGGGCGTTTTTGTATAGAAGGTATTTTTGTATGTAAAAGGCCCCGGCGGATGCCGGGGCCTCAAGCGTACTCACTGTCGCATGCCGATGTGTCGGAGCATTGGCTTGAACGAAAGTCCCTGCGCAATGATCGAAAAAGCGACGACGACATATGTAAAGAACATGAGCTGATCACGGCCGATCTCGTGCGGGAGAGCGAGCGCGAGCGCGAGCGATATCCCGCCGCGGAGTCCGCCCCACGTAAGAATCGTTACCGAGTGTCCGCCTAAGCTCTTGCGCAGCACCGGAATACGAGCCGATACGGCAATACTCGTGTATCGGGCACACAGGACCACGGCGATGATTGGTAAGCTCGCAAGCACGTACGAACCCTTCAGTGTGAGCAGTAGCGCTTCAAACCCGACGAGCACGAACAGAGTTGCATTGAGGACATCGTCCACAACCTCCCAAAACATATCAAGATTCTTTCGCGTCTCATCGGACATCGCGAGTTTCCGGCCGCGGTTTCCGATGAGCAATCCGGCAGCAACCATGGCCAGCGGTCCCGAAACATGCAGGGCTGCGGCAAGCGCATAGCCGCCGACGACGAGCGCGATCGAAAGCAGGATCTCGATCGGGTAGTCGTCGATCTGGCGAAGCAAGAGAAATGCGCAATACCCGGTCAGGAGACCGAGTGCCACACCGCCGATTACTTCGCGCACGACGAGTTCCGCAATGAACGACGGTGTCACGGCCGAGCTTCCGGTTGCAACCGCAAGGATGGCGAGGAACAGTACAACGCCGACACCATCGTTGAGGAGTGCTTCTCCGGCAACTTGCATCTCGACGGATTTCGGCACCTTCGACTCCTTGAGGAGTGCCAGCACCGAGATAGGGTCCGTCGGGGATATAAGTGCGCCGAATAAGAGGCACACAACGAACGGCAGCGAAGTACCGAACACGTAAAATACGAGCCACGCTCCGATCCCGACAACGACGGTTGATATGAACACGCCCAGTGTTGAGAGCGCTGCAATTGCGAGGCGCTCTTGCATGAATGCGTCCAGATCAATGTGCAGCGCCCCTGCGAAGAGCAAGAAGCAGAGCACGACGTTGAGCACCGCTTCGCTGAAGTCGATTTTCGCGATGGTCTGCGTTGCGGTACCGACGAAATCAACACCAAGTCCCGTGAGAGCCGCCGCTGCGATCGACACGATGAGCGATAGCAGCATGAGTCCGATCGTCTTCGGCAGCTTCAGGTATTTGAAGTTGAAGAAGCTAAAAAGCGACGTCAATACGACAAGGGTTGCGATAGCCTGAAATACGGTCATTGGAGGCTCCGGTTCAGAGATTTCTGGGCTATCTATACAATATTTCTGCAAAAAATCAATTGCGTGTGCCGGTGTTTGCGCGATGCACAAGCGGATTGTTGAAGCGGGCGCCGTGATACGATTACTGCATGACTGAAGGATTTAGGGAATTCGGTAAAAGAAATCGCTCTCCCGGTTCGTCAAAGGAAATCGCTCCCGCTACTCGCGATTTCCAAAAATTCCGTAGTGCGTATGAACGCCTCCGCAAGCATGATGCAGAAATGGATCGGTTGTTCACCGTATACGATTCGATCGCATCCGCACAAGAATCGCGATTTGGTGTTCATAATGACGCAAAAGAACGAGAAGCGATCGAGCGACAGATCGAAAAGCGATACGAGGAGCTCTCGGGAACGTAAAAAAGTTGCCCGCAGTCGTATCCGTGGAATGAGAAATGGTAGCTGAGCCTTGCGTGGTGCACTACCACCTCTGTGAACGCACCTGTCAACACTTGCACTCCTCAATTGCAGTGTAGAATTCACGCATGAGAATTTCGGCCGCTATGAGCGCGATCGTATGCGGCGCTTTTCTTATCGCGTTCTCAACCGGTCCGCTGTTACACAGTTTGATACCACACGCGCATGGTGCTCACGCGCACATGCACACCCACCCCGGTGAATCCGGTAGTGGTGAGTCAGAGAGTCCGGTGTGGGCGTCACTCCATTCGGCGCTTCGTCATGAGGACAAGAAAGTATTTTTTGCAATTCTATTCGTCATTCTTGTGTCCGCTTTGTCCGTGACGCGGCTGGATGTAGTTCGGCTTTCACTGGCGGCTCAGTCGCGTGGCACACGTATACAATGGCGAAACCGTAAACCGATCGACGCGCTCACCGGTGAGTGGCTTTCAAACGGTATCAGTCCGTATCGACGCTTCGCCTAACTACGAGAGATCCGATCTCTTAATAGGTAGTCGAATTGAACATGTATATAAATCGACGATCGCTGTCGGCAATGCTTGCCGGCATGATCACGCTCGTAATGCCTTTTTCGGCATTAGCAAATCATAGTAGTGGTGAACCGACGGCGGCCGATGTGCCGCAGGAGGAGCATTGTGTGCTTACGGATAATCTTTCGCTTGGTGCACGCGGTGCACAAGTAGAGTGTTTGCAAGGGGAATTGCACGAAGCCGGATACCTGTCGGATGCGGCTATTACCGGATACTTCGGGATGATCACCAAACAGGCGCTCAGCAAGTGGCAGTCCGAGCGTAACATCGCGGCAAACGGGTACTTCGGACCTATCTCGCGCGCAGCGCTTGCTTCGCATGCTACGCCCGTAGCTGCTTCGCACCCGGCCTATAAGGCGCTTGAAGAATCACACAAAGCGATGATGGCTGCGTTCATGAGCACAAGCACCGGAATGGCTATGGACATGCACGATGATCGAAAGACCATCGCGGTTGTGCTCTACAACGAATTTGAACCGCTCGATGCTATCGGTCCGCTCGAGGTATTGGGCCAGCTTACCGGGTACAAAGTCGTAACGGTTGCGAAGCAGAAGGGCGAGGTTGCATCTGCATTCGGTACAAAAATGGTCGCCGACTACAGCTTCGATGAGCTCAAAAATCCGGCGATCATCGTGGTGCCGGGCGGATTGTTCGGCACTATTGCCGCATCGAAGGATCCGGCAACGCTTGCGTGGTTGCGTGCGGCCGACAAGACGAGTGAGTACACGACAAGTGTGTGCACGGGTGCGTGGATACTCGCTGCTGCGGGCTTACTTGACGGCCGTCAGGCATCAACACATTGGACCGGTGCTGACTACCTAGAGGACTTCGGTGTGAAATACACCGGTAAGCGCTACACGGTGGACGGAAAGTATGTGACCGCTGCGGGCGTCTCTGCGGGCATCGATATGGGTTTCAAACTCATTGCGATGATCGAGGGTGAGGACCGCGCAAAGATTGCGCAGGTCGGCCTGGAATATGATCCGCAGCCGCCGTTTGACGCAGGTTCTCCTGCAAAATCGGATCCCGAGCTGGTGAAGATAATGCGTGACATGATGACGGATCACATCAAGGCGGCGCAGATAATGTTTGCAACCACAACCACAACCATGCCCGCGACTATGGTGATGGGAGCGGATACACACGCTGCGGGCGCGGATATGCACATGCATACCGGACTCAATGTCGCGTCGTGGGCACAGACTCCATCGGTAAAGCTCGTTGTCCACGAAGACTCAATGGGCGGATGGAATCTTGAGATCCAGCCACAGAACTTCCGTTTTGCTCCAGAGCATGTCGGCGGCGCAGTGGTAGCGAACGAGGGTCATGCGCACCTCTATCTCGACGGCGCAAAGATCGCCCGTGTGTATGGCAACTGGTTCAATCTCTCGGCAGCAGCAGTGAAGGGCTCGGGCGTTCATCAGCTCCGAGTCACGCTCAATGCCAATGATCACAGCGATCTCGAACTAAACGGTGCGCCGATCGAGTCAGTCGCGACGGTTGTAGTCAAATAAGACCGTTGTCGTTACCGCAGCACGCATGACATTCGGCGCGATCGGCATCGTGCGTAAACTCCAACGCGGCGGCGTGCAAACGTGCGCCTGTCTCGGCGGATTCTTCTCGGTCCCACTCACGAAGGTGACGGTGGCCGAGAACATGCTGATGGCAGTGATGGCTGTCTTCATGCTGTTCTATCACTAACCCGTATGGGGTTGAGATCAACGAGGGCGACCCTAGTCGCCCTCGTTTTTATTTTGTTGGTTGCTGTCGCGGGTGGGATTTGGTCACGCACTCGAAAAGTTTTCGTCAAAACTTTTCTCCGCTCGACCCTGCTCGAACATCCCCGTGTGGTCACGGGGCCCCAGTTCTCGCTTTCGAATCCTACCCGCGGTAGAAAATGATAAAAGCCGGGCAGTGCCCGGCCTTCATCATTTTTGCTC
>CAZELA010000003.1:0-230116 GCA_964512835.1 uncultured Candidatus Saccharibacteria bacterium
GTACTATTTCACTCCCCTCACCGGGGTTCTTTTCACCTTTCCCTCGCGGTACTTGTTCACTATCGATCTGAAGAGATATGTAGCCTTACCGGTTAGTTCCGGCAAATTCACTCGAGCTATTCGTGTCTCGAGATACTCAAGTACTACAGCCATAGAGATGCTTTGATTTCGAGTACGGGACTATTACCCTGTGGCGTCACACTTCCCAGTGTGTTCCTCTATCTCAGCATTTTGTAACTCCATCCAACTAAATGTTCGCCGTAGCCTTATAACCCCCATACCCAAAATCGGCATATGAACTTGCGTTCATATTACGATTTTGAGGCTGAGTTTGGGCTGATCCCGTTTCGCTCGCCGCTACTAAGGGAATAACTATTGTTCTCTTTTCCTCCTGGTACTGAAATGTTTTACTTCCCAGGGTCTGCTCTTCTTGGCGTTTAAGCAAGAAGTTATAGAAGTTTGTTCTATAGGGTTTCCCCATTCGGAAATCTCCGGGTATAACGATTGTTTGGCATCTTACCGGAGCTTATCGCAGCTAAACCGCGTCCTTCATCGCTCTCTTCAGTCAAGGCATCCACCATACGCCCTTACTCAGAACTCCCGCTAGGAATTCTGAGAACCGCGTATCACATCAACAGCGTCTAAACTGTTGAGTGTTGCTTTCTGCGTACCCCCCGCATGGGGATACGACTTTTGTTTTTTGTTGCCGATACTTTCGTATCGTTTTTCTTTTGCTTGCCTCCCTCTGCCAGCCGGCAGAGTTCGGACAATTTTTTCCTGCATCCTGTTCGGGAAAGACCTTCTACTGTCGATGTCGATCGCAGTAGAGAGAACCCGAACAAGAAGTTTTGATTCTTGTTTGTATCCTTTTCACCGACAGCTCTGCAAAAGCAGAACAGCCCTGTGATCAGGAATTCTTGTTTCACTCTTCGTAAGTCAATGAGCTTACGTATGAAATCCGGATTAAAAAAGACCGCTTTCGCGGCCATCTGAGCACAGAGTTTCCTCGTGCTTACGATCGCCGCTTAACGTCTCTGTTTTCCGAACACATACGTTGAGAGCGAGTATAGGCGAGACGGTAGCGGATGTCAAATCCTTGGCCCCATTAAGCCCTATTGTGGACATCCTGTTCATATCTATGGGGATAGGCACGTTGATACGGAGGGGTATAAACCCTGCGTTTAAGCCCCGAAATAGAAAAACAGCCCGTTTCGGGCTGTTTTTCAGGGTATCCCCGACGGTTACATGTCGGATGCCTGATCACCCCTACCCTGCTCGCCGGTCTGATTCTGACCGCGCGCCTGTCCGCCCTTTCGCCCTGCTTCCGAGGCCTTCCGCCGGTCATTGGCGAAGTTCGCCGGATTGTTTTCCTTACCCTGCGACTGTCCTCCCTTCGACGCAATCTCCCGTTGGCGTTCGGAGTCCATAGATGCGAACCCCCGATTACTCGTATTGTTCTCTCGATTTCGATTATTGTTGTCTACCATAGTGTTCCGTGAGTACTGCTAAACAATGAGTCATCACCCGTTCATCTCGTCATCTATCAGTGATGTATTCTGCTGTGACTTCTCGATCGAACGGTCATCTTCGAGCAAGCGTGAAGTGTGATCAGCTGTTTTATTCTGATCATCGTATTTCTTGTTCATAGGTAGTGCGTTGTTATGGCTGGCGATAAATCGGTCTACGACCTCATATCGGCGTCCTCGCCTCGGAAATGAATGGATTCATTTCGCTCGCGCTCCGTCGCCGATAAGTTCGACCAACCCACGCAGTTTTGCGCACACGCAATGAAGCACCGGTTAAAGCGGCGCTGTAGAGGAACGTCCTCACTATGTATATGGGACGCAGTTACCGGGCGGCAATTACGGTCTGCGCTTTTTCCAAACTATCGGGCGATTTGATCTCGAACCAAAAAGTCGCGGGCACTGCGTGTATGTTGATATCGTGCGCAGCCGTCAGCATCGTCTGCGGCAGCCCCAGCTCCGTTGAACCCGGCGCCTTGGGTACCGGCGTGTAATTGAAAATTCGTGTGTCGAGTTTATAGAGACCGATGTTCGCGTATCCCTTTTCTCCGGTGTGCCCTGAATTTTCGACGATATCTTTTACCAAACCGTTTTCGATCACGGTGCGTGCAGTTGCGATCGCGTCCATCTCCTGCACGGCAGCAGCCCAATCCGGCGTATCGATGAGCGCCTGCATATCTTCCCGTGAATATATGTTGTCGCCGTTCATGACTAAAAATTCGCCTCGCAAAATTTCTTTCGCCTTCCACAATGCCTCGGCGGTTCCTCCTGTCGGGTTTTCCTGTTCAACATAAAAAATGCGGCGGTCATTGAACTCGCCTCCGAAATACTGCTGAACCACATGTCCGTGGTATCCGACGACAATGATTACCTCGTCGACTGACGCGGGCAACGCTTCGATTTTGTGCTGCAGCAACGGCTTACCCGCAACCTCGAGCATCGGCTTCGGGACCGCATCGGTTAGTGCCCCCATTCGGCTGCCGCGTCCCGCGGCGAACAGTACTGCTTGCATATGAGTCATTCTACTCGCTCTGTTCAAAAAACGACAACCCCGCTGGTGCGGGGTTGTCGTTTTTCGGGTCGACTATTTTTGTCGTTTTCGCCAGGGGGCGAAAACTTAATCCTTGTGATGTTTGATCTCGTCACGGATGCGTTCGATGGTTCGCGCCGCCGCGTCTTTCCCGCCGAGACCGAAGGCAAGACCGAACGCGAGCGAAGCCGCGATCACGATACCGGTGAAGAGCGTCTGCACGAATTCCGTTGCAACGCCGAGCTGATTGAGTGCGGCAAGGACTGCCGTAACCCATATCGCCCATTTCGCGACCGCACCTGCCAAATTCGCACCATGAGCTCCGGCGGCTCGAGCAGATCCCGCAACCAGGCCTCGAACCACCTCCGCGACGATTGCGCCGAGGATGAGGATGAGGGCCGCAACGATCACCTGCGGCAAGTACAGAAGCACCACCGTCTGGAGGAAGATCGTCACACGAGTAAGACCGAGGATATCAAGTGCCGCGACGAGGAACACGAGCACAACGAACCACTGTACGAGCGTGCCGAGCATGTGACCGACATCGAGCTGGAATCCTGCGGATCGTGCCGCATCATCCATACCCGCGCTTCGCAGCGCATCGTTGATGCGCAGTACGCGAACGATCTCGACGACCACACGGTAGAGGATCACGCCCACGATCCAGCCGATCACGAACACGATGACCGATGCGATGATCGCCGGAAGAAACTGCGCGACGGTGTACCACAGGTCCGCAAAGGAACCCTGCACCGCGCCCGCTGATTGAGTGACTAACATAGAGATAGATAGACTCTATTAAATGTGTAAGTACGGTTTCGACCCCGTATAGGCTAAGTGTAGCAACGGCCTTCATGCGCCCGGCTCTTTGGAGACAACCGTGTGGATATAAGAAAAGCCCCCGCATCAGCGAGGGCTTTTTGGATGTTTTCATTCCCCTTCTCGGAGAACGGTACCGGGTTACCGCCGGCGACCGCGAGCACTTTGTTACAGGAGTCGTGTCTTGTCAAGCAAGACCACGTGCGGGAAATCAAGCGTGTCTCGGATGAGTCGGTCCTGCACGGTAATGCGGTATCTGAACTCCGGCGTCGAAAACGCAGCGTAGCGGATCTCGCGACCGAAAGCGGGCTCGAGTGAACGCACTGCGCGTTCGAGTCGTCGCTCATTAATAGAGTCTGACGCAATGAGAATGTCCGCAGGTCGGGAGTCGTCGCCCATGAATGCACCCGAGAGCACGACAGCCGATATGCGACCGCCGCGCTTGAGCGCGCCGACAATGTTGTCGTAGTGGACCGGTGAGACTTCGTGGATGAAAGACGAGATTGCACGCATGTGCTTGAAATCACTGTTCACTGCCCAGGCGTTCACTTTGGCGGAGCCTTTCACTTTGCGCTTTGACTTATTGGCAAGCGTAATCGATACCGAGCGCGTCTGCTTGACCATGCCGAGTTTCGCCAGCGATTTGATCTCTTTGAGGGCAGGCTTTGCCGCGACACCGCTCCGCTTTACGAGGTCGGCGAGCGTCATGACATCATTAGGGTTAAAGACGAATACGCGGATAATACGAGCGCGATTCTTGCTACCAAGGAATTCAGGGAGGAAATCGTCTTTCAGAGTGGCCATATATGCATAGTACTACTCCCCATACGGCCCTTATCGTATGAAGTGTGGATAGGCTCAAGATAGCGTCCTGTGCCGGTTAGACGGTCTGGTCGATCTTTACGATTTTTTGGGAATAGTCCCCCAGCGCCGCCTTGAGCTCACTTACGGTTTTGCCGAGCTCCGGATGCGCTAACGAGGGCGCAATCTCGGCGAGCGGCAACAGTACGAACGCCCGTTCATGGAGCCGTGGATGCGGGACCGTCACCTGTGCGGTCTTGAGCACGAGCTCTTCATACATGAGAAGAACGACGTCGATCGTGCGAGGGTCGAACATGCCGGTCACCCGCCTCCCCATCGCGCGCTCTATCGCCTTGCACTTCACCTGTACATCAGAGGGTGACAGATCAGTCTCGACGCGGCAGACCATATTAAAATACCGCGGGCGCTCCCTGCGGTATGTCATTTCGGTTTCGTAGAGTGACGAGACCTTGGTGATCTGGAATTCGGGCCGGCAGAGCCGCATCGCCTGTTCGAGATTCGCCTCGCGATGTCCGAGGTTACTGCCCAGTCCTATGTAGACCGTGGCCATCTCTTTCATCCTACATGTGCTCGAGATACCGCAAAGATTGACATTCGGATGTTCTCGGGGTTTTATGCCTGCGGCAAACAAGGAGCTGCCATGCCGTTTTCGAAAGCAGAGATTCTCGACGAATCGATCGACCGACTCGAGCTTGCGGTCCGCACCGCACACGCTCTCAAGCACCGTTTCGGTGAACAGGTGCTCGTGCGCGAGGTCGCAATGCTGAGCGAAGAGCACATCGTGCGAATGCTGAAGGCGTATCGAAAATACCCGAGGCGATTCGCCGCCGACATCAATATGGCGCTCGCGCCATACGATCTTGGACTCGGAAAGAAGTGGACTGAACTGCCGCCGTCGCGGCACAGTGTCGTGCGTAATCCGAAGCAGATGGAGGATCACGTTCCGACTGCATAAATGCACGGGGGTGCATATGACTGAAAGCGCGACAAAACGGTTCTTCGGAATCGGAATCGAAGAGTATGGGGACGGCACAGTGCGGCTGAGCGTCTTCGTTCACATGGCAAACGGTGAGCGCGTGTTGCTCGCCGAAAATGTACCCTGTCAGGACATGGGTGCGGGATTTGAGTTCATCCAAGACAAGGTGTCGCTGAGCGACGCCATCATCAAGGCTCGGATGTGATCTTTCAAGAACACGGCCCGGCGATATCGCCGGGCTTTTCTTTTGGAACGATCATCGATAGAGTCGTCGCAGCATACGGAGGCGCGCATGTTCATCAAACAATGGGTTGAACTCGACATGTTCTTGCTGGACACATGTTTCCAGCGGTTTTCGGACTATGTGCAAGAGCACACGGAACGCTCTTGCTTCTGGCTTTCAAAGTGGGCAATACGATTCATGTTTGCCAGTATCGTCGGCGGAATCATATGGATCGCGCGCGACGTGTACGCGGATCCGACTCGCGCACCATTGCTCGTTTCGATGACGGCAATTGCCTTTTTGATGGAGCCGGTGCGTCTGTTCCGGATGTCCGTATTTCTGGACGAGAACGAAGAAACCCTCGTCGGTGAAATAGAGACATTCCACGCGGGAAATCCCTATCGGTTTATCTTCGCAGGCAGACGCTTCAACGGTGTAATGTATTCACTTCTCACATGGTCGCTGATCGGGTTTTCGGTCACGCTCTTGCGAGAAGCGATACCGCTCGCCGTATCGCTGCAGTTGTTACTGAGTCTGTACACGGTCGCAACGTACTTTATGTCGTGCACACCGAAACCGCGGGGTCGCGAACCGCACAAAGTGATCGCTCTGTCAGGTGCGTGAATGCACCAAACAAAAGGTCCGGGATTTCCCGGACCTTTCGCTTTGCATATGAGTGTGTCGCATGAATAGCCGGAGACCTTTCCACCAGCCGTCGTCGCGAAGTGATTTCGCGACTCCTTGAGAACCGAGGGTTCTCAACGAAAAGAATCCGCCGAAGCGGATTCTTTTCTGCTCTCCGATACGGGGAACTTCCGTTCCCCGACCCCCTCCCAAGCAGGAGGAGGAACACTGAATTACTTCAGTGTTACCTTACCTCCTGCTTCCTCAACCTTCTTCTTGAGGGCCTCAGCATCCTCCTTCTTCATGCCCGTCTTGAGCATAGCCGGTGCTGATTCAACAAGTGTCTTGGACTCTGCGAGACCAAGGGAGAGTGCCTCCTTAACAACCTTGATGACGGCGATCTTCTGTTCGCCGAATGCCGTGAGTTCAACGTCGAACTCCGACTTCTCTTCTGCGCCTGCGCCACCTGCTGCCGGACCGGCAACTGCGACAGCTGCTGCAGAAACTCCCCACTTCTCTTCGATGGCCTTCACGAGCGTGTTGAGCTCGAGAATGGTCATCTTTTCGACTGCGTCGATGATCTGATCATTTGTCATATTTTGTATGTGACATTAATTAATTTTTTGTACCCGCTACTGCATTGAGTACGACCGCAAATCGCTGGCGCGGCGAGTTGACCACCTGCGCAAACATGCCGCGGAGCACCTGCATCGACGGGATCGTTGCGATCTCTTCCATCTGCGCGCGGTCAACGATCTTACCCTCAAAGATACCTCCGAGAATGTGAACCTTGTTCGCGAACTTCTTTCCGAAATCATGTACCAAGCGGGCTGCCGCGGTAGCGTCGTCCGCTCCGCCGTAAGCTGCCGCAACTTCCCCGTCGAGCGTCATGCCCTCGGTCGTGTGACCGAGCTGCTGAAGCGCGCGTCGGATGAGCGTCTTCTTTGCGACGGTGTACTTCACGTTGTCGGCGCGCAATGCGCGTCGCATGGAAGTCTCGTCGGCAACGTTGAGGCCGCGGAAGTGTACAAAGACCGTCGAGGTCGCGTCCTTGAATGAGTTCGCGAGCGTATCGATGATCTGTCCCTTCTGTTCTTTCGTTTTTGCCATAATTGGAAAAACTACGTCTTTCTAAGTACAAGGCGTCGTTACCGCCGAAGCGGAGCGACTGAGTGATTCGACCTCGGCAAGACTGACTCCTCTTTCGAGGATGCTCGCTTTCTCTGGCCTTGTGCGGAGCATAGTGCCGCATTTTTGCGGCGGGGTCAATATTTGGTATAAGGGACGCAGAACCACCCAGGAGCATGGCCATGCAGGCAAAATTTCGAAAACACTCACGAAGCGGCGACGACTTTCGTGCGGTCGTGGGGAGGCCCGGACCGGCACCCACCGGCAGGGCACTGCTCGACGACCTGAACGAAAAAGATGTCAGCTACCGGCCGACTGAGCGCGAGCTGAAGCTCATTAAACGCCTCTCCGACCTGAAGATCGACAGCGTCTCGCGGGCCGAAGCGGAGTGCATCATCCGAAGGACACTCACCCGCTTTGCCAACGCCCCGCTCAATGATCGTCGGATGATTGCCGACGAGGCAAAAAAGTTCGACATCGCGATCAATACTGCCTGATACGGCATGCGCCGTTAAGAAAATAACGCCGGATACCCGGCGTTATTTGCTGCGTGGCAGCGCCTTGACTTTCCTTATCGATGTGCCATTATCCACCTCGGATGACGGGGAGGCACTGTAATAGGAGTGCCTCAAATGAATCAAGAACAATCGCCACGACTCGCCGCTGAACTACCCCAGGCAACATATAACCTGGTACAGCGCGTAGGTGAACGCGTCGGCCTCGTTGCCTCGTGTTCCCTGACCAGCTTCCTCTTCGGAGAGATTTCCCACCTCGCGGGAGTTTCGCCGACCGAGGTCGCATTGATCGGAGACTACGCGAAAGAGCTGCATGTGGAGCTTCCGAAAGAACGACTCCACAACGGCCTCATTCATTACCCGCGTCGCGAATGACAGCCTGTCCCGCGACGCATGACCTTTCCGAGATGGTATGGTTCGTGAATAGCTCAATGGCTGCGTGCACTGCCCCCCGCACGTCGGCTTATGAGCGCCCCCCACACGGACCATGCCGAGCCGCGCGATTCCCCCCAAGTCGCGCGGCTCACTTTTTTATATTGCACGAATAATACGGCTGATATAGGATGGCCGCAGCAGTTCCCCCGGCACGTAGTGTTAGCGGCCCTACGGCGGACCGGGGCAGCGCGCCCCACAGGCAGCGCAACCCGAGGCCCCGATCGCATCCCCCAGCCCCCTGCGATCGGGGCCTCACTTTTTTATAGTTATTTGAGCTGTTTGAGCATCTCTGCCTTTGCGGCAGCCGCAGCTTGCGCTGCATCCCTCGTAGTCGCGTACGAATTCACCGCGTACGTCAGACCGAACGACAGCGTAATCAAGGTCAGAAACCCCGTAAGAAATTTGATGAATGAACCGGCAGGCGTCGGCTGCTGCATAACCACATGATTATACAACGAAAAGCCGGCGTAAACGCCGGCTTGTTTGATCCCGCTTTACGGGATGAGAATGTACTTTCCGGGAAACGGAAACATCCGCTTCGTATCTTCCCAGAGCGCGGCCGGATAATAGCCGTCGATCGATGCCGGGTCTGCGAGGAATATCTCCCACGCTTCCCTGGTCATCGCCTGCACATGCAGATGCGGATACCACCCGCCGTTCTCGTGCGGTCTTCCCACGTACCCGAGTGCCGAACCCGCAGGCAACGGCCTGCCGACACGCACAATAGGTGCACCGAGGTGCGCGTAGATCATCCAAATATCGTGATCACGAAGCTTTACGATGACTCGGTTTCCCCATCCGTGATCATCCGGATAATCGGTGCCGACCCACACCACTTCACAGTCGGCGTCCGCTTCAACAAGCGTCCCGGCCGGCACATTGATGTCGATACCGGCATGGATCGGATCCTTGATCGCATCGAGATAGGTTTTTCGCCAGATAAAGCCGCGGTTCTCTCCGTACGACCCGAACGTCGCATCAAGACCCTGTCGCTCGTGGTACTGAGTGAGCGCCCGATCGAGAAAGAACGGGTCGATGTACGGATTATTACCGGTCGCTGAAAGACCGCGGAACGCGGCATCTTTTTCTGCGAACCGTGACAGGTTGAGCACGGCGATCCGCGCGTCGCGTATTGAGGGGATGGTCATGGAACACCCTTTCCTTTTTCCGCGCCCACCCTATCAGACACGCGCCATGGGTCAATTCGATTCGCTCAACGCAATGCGGTAATACTTGAGCAACACTTTGTTCCAGATCACCACGAGGGTGACGGCACTCAAAATGATCGCCGCGAGCGTCGAGACGAACGGCTTACCCGAAAACGGTGTCACGGTGATTGCGGCCATGGCGGCGGCGGTCCACGGTATAGCAAAGCGCATCCACCACTCATAAGCCGTACCGTTGACCCATGTCATTGCAAAGAGCGACGCAAGTAACGGCACCGTGGGCAAGAGCACATAGACAATGCTCCACCACCGATCAAAGAGTGCGAGGACGACGAGTACCGCCACGCAGGCCATCAGCACCTGTTTCAGCTGACCCTTCATTCCCTCATCCTACACGTCTTATGCGGATGCGGGAGGGGTCGGGGGGACTTCGCGTCTGTCCTTCCCTATCACGTAGAGTGCACCGATGATAAACAAAATAGACATTGCAATAAGCGGCAAAAGCATGCGGTTATTCGCGAGACCCGGCCGATCAACTGACGACGCGCCGAGCGGCGGCACTGAATCAAGCGTCGCTGCCTCTGCGGTTCGAGTGAACGGAATAGCGACGGTCTTTGCAACGATCTTACCCGTATTGTCCACGCTTGCAGCGTAAATCTTGTGCTCGCCGGTTTCCAGTTCGCGATCCACGGTGTACTGCCACTTTCCGTTTCGATCCGTTTTTACGGTGACGACGATCGGGGTGCTGTAAATATAGAGCGTCACGTAACTGTTCGGGAGTGCACTACCGGAAATTGCGACCTGCTTCTCGGTCGTCAGTTTTACGTCTTCGACTTTGTAGATTGTTGTTTCGGGTGCAACGGAGACAGTCGGCTCTTGGACCGGTAAAGCAACAAGTTCCTTTGCAGTCGGGTCGTACCCGCGAAGCACCTTATCTCCTGCAGTGAGCGTCTGTCCGTTGATCACGGTAACCGGACTCGGCTTGATCGGGTCGAGATGATAAATGTGCACCGAATCGTAGTCCGAAATGCCGTCCTTGTTCGTGTCTTTGTACAACGCGCCTGCACCGGATACTTCGAGTGACTTGGCGGCTTGTTCCACTGCATCGGCGAGTACGCCGATCGCGCTTGTGACCGAGCCTTGCGAGCCGGGTGCCGTTGTCGAATCGAACGATGCGGCGCGATCAATCGCGGCAAACCCTTCTTTGATCGCTGCTTCCAACCGTTTCTCGTCTGCGGCAGACGGCATGACGCCCTGCGCAAAGGAAATATTGATCGTGTTCACGAGCTGCGCCCGGATCGCCCGTATCGCCTCTTCGCCCGGCTGCGTCCCCCCAAGAGCCGTGGCACGCAAAACCATATTGATATGTTCATCGACAGACGCAATGAGTGCGTTTCGCGCAGCATCCACTGATGTCTGCGAGGCGGTTACACTCTCGGCGATTGTCTGCAGCGTCGCAACGAACTGCACCTGTTCGGGTGTAACGGGAGCCAGCTCCAAAGGCGGCGGTGCGACGTATGGGGCGGGTTCCACGACCGATGGCGGTGCAGAGCGCACCGGAGGCACCTGACGCACTGCCGGCTGTGCAGATTGCACCGGCCGCGTTTCGACCGGTGCCGCATCGGTCATGATCATGACCGGAGGCGCTTGTGTTTCCGGCTGTGTCTGAGGCTGGGTTTGTGGTTGTGTCAGAGTCTCTGTTATCGCAGTAGTAGCACATGCCGACGGCACCGTTGCGCTCACCGAGGAACTCAGCGTACTGCCGTAACTATTTCTTGCGGCTACGCGATATGTATGCGACGAGCCAGCGGCAAGACCGACATCTCCGTACGTTGTTCCTGTCGTGTGGATCGCGAGCACGTTGTCGCGATAGATGTCGTATACCGATGCGCCGGAGGCCGCAGTCCACGACACATACACCGTAAACGTCCCGCACCCCGTCGGCGTTGAGACAGAAACTACGGGTGCCGCCGGGGCTGTGCCTGTCTCGTTTGTTGCGGTCGTGACTGTCGTGCCCGTCGTGGTGGTGGTCGTAGCCGTCCCGGCCGCCGTACTCGTTGTAGTTGTCGTTGTTGTGGCCGCGGTCACCGCTGCAGGCGTCGTTACAGTCGCATTGTTTGCGGAGTAGTTGCAGTTGTTAGCACCGCTGCACGAGCGCAATCTGTATTCATAGGTCGTTCCGGGAGTAAGCGATACATAGTCGGTATGTGTCGTCGGTGAACCGGAGAGCGTTTGGATCGCCGCGAACGACCCGCCCGTCGGGCGCCGCTCAATGATTATGGCAGTCGGCGTAACGAAGCCGGGGTTCGTCCACGAAAGCTCGATCCCGTTAACGGGGGCATAGTATAACGCCGAAAAACCCGTTGCCGGAGACGGTGCATTGGTCGTTGTAGTAGTCGTCGTGGTTGTGGTCGTTGCGGCTTGCGTGGTCGAGTTCGGCGTCGTGGCGCTCGCCGTATTGGACGGACCGGAGCATCCGACACTCGAGCACGCAACCACTTGGTATTCATAGACGGTGCCCGGCGTTAGATTCGAGGTATCGGTGTATGTTGTCTGTGTGCCGGTCACCGATCCGACTTGTGAAAAGCTGCCTCCGCCGGCGCGACGCAAAATATTGGAGTTCGTGAATGAACTTGCAGACCAGTTGAGCACGACACCGCTCGCGACCTGACTGTAAGACGCGGTGAGGTTCGTCGGAGCTGCGGGCGGCGCCGTTACACAATTCCCCGGCGCCGTCCCTCGTACCGTCGCCGCTGTGTTTGAGGTGGTGCCCCCTTTGTACGCCACAAGGTAGTACATGGGTTGCGAACCTGCCGTAAGACCGGTGTCGGTGTACGTGGCAGACGACCCCGTATAGATCACATCCGAACCGTTGCGAGCCAGCCTATAGCCGTCAATCTGGCTGATCGTGGGCCACGTGAGCACGATCGTACCGGTCCCACAGGCACCGGGCGTCGCCGTTATCTTCGTACCCCCGATCTGGGTGTCGAGATAGCTTTGGTTCGGATCATACTCCTGCGCACCGACCACATTCCAGTTATAGAGCACCGCTGTAATAAGCAGGCACAGCGTCAGTACTATTACCTCGGTCTTTCGAATGATCCCTCCTCCCTTTTTGAATGTATGGTCGTCCGTCATGATTGTGGCGCGATCGGAAATGCGATGATGAAGTGAGTCCCCACACCTTCGATCGACTCAACAGAAATTGTACCCTTCATTTGGCGAACCAACTCTTCGGTGATCCACAAACCGAGACCCGTGCCGGTGATACCCTCGGTCTCGTCAGATTTCACGCGATAAAACTTCTCGAACAGTTTTTCGCGGTTCTTAGCGCTGATACCGATACCCGTATCACGCACCCGGATGCATACCGTCCGACCCTCGATGTATTCAGTCACCTCAACTTCACCTTTTTTGGTGTACTTAACGGCGTTGCCGACGATATTTACGAACACCTGGCGAAGGCGATCTTTATCGGCGTTGATGGACGCGGCGCCGACGCTTTTAAATGCAAGCGCAAGCCCCTTCCCTTTTGCAACCATCGCGAGCGACGATACAACCGCAGAAACAACCTCCGCCGGATCGAATACTTCGAGATTGAACTTCATGCGACCCTGTTCGATCCGCGAAACGTCGAGCATGTCGGATATAAGCGCATCCAAGTTCTTCGCACTCAAATCTATTTTTGCCACGTGATCAGTTGCGGAAGCGGACAGCCCTTTTTCTCCGCGCAGGAATTCGGTGTACCCGCGAATAATAGTGAGCGGCGTGCGAAGCTCGTGCGATGCCATCGAGATGAAGTCATCCTTCAGCTGGTCGACTTCTTTGAGCCTTTGGTACAAGTTCATGTAGTCGATGATGCGGGAATGGCGCAGGAACAAAAGCGTGATGAGTACAATAACGACAACCAGCAGGTAGATACTGTTGCTTATAGTCCGCTCAATAGCCTTGTCTGCCTCGGAGAGCGTCTGCGTGGTCATTGCTACAGCGAGCAGACCCCCTTGTGAGTCAGTAATAGCACGCGCTGTATGAAAGAACCGCTCGTCGCCGGTCGACGTCTGAGTCGTAATGGAATGTTCGGGGTCACCTGAAACCAATGAGTACAGGAATTCCGAATCAGGTGCCGCATCCCCCATTTCCTCCGGGTCGTTCGACGCGATTATGATGAACGCGGTGGTCGTTGATGTAGTGAACACCTGTTGTCGTTGAATGATACGAAAATGTCGAATCGTCTCGTTATCCTGAATCACGTCCGCAATACGAGCGTTTAAGTAGGCAGGATCCTGTATGCGGTCGGCTGCGAACGATACGAACGCGTCCTGCAGAGACCCGACGCGTACGTTCACCAAGCGCTCTTGGGCGTCGGTTGCGATGCCGACGAACCGGTCGGCCACGAACACGAATGACCCGACGATCAGAACAGCGATCAAAACCGTATAGAGCAGCTGGGGATTGTTGCGGATCTTTGAAAACGCCCCAAGGAGTCGGTCTAAAAAGCCGTTCATGTGCACTTAAGTATAGCGAAGGTCTGCCTCGTTCTATGCGGGCCTATTGCATAACAAAACGACCGCTGGTTTCGCGGTCGTTGTAGCGCCTATCCGTTACTTGGTTGCGTCCAGTTTGATCTGCGCGGCAAGCTGCGTCTGGCCCTGCGAAGTCGCATTGTCGGCCGCGGCCTTAAACATCACCTGTGCTTCGCCCTTTCGACCGAGCCTTTTGTACCACTGCGCGAGCAGATATTGCATGTCAACTGCCTTGGGATTGGCCAGAATAGCCTTTTTCAGAATATCTTCCGCGGCGGTATTGGTCGGCTTGTACGAGGTCTCAGAATACATTGTAAACAGGTTGCGATAAGGGTTCGTATCATCCGGCTTATTTTTGATTGCCTGTAGGAAGTTCTTCTCGGCCTTCGGGTAATCTTTGAGATAATTCATATACAAATCTCCCAGCGAATTGAACGAGGCTACATTCGTCGGCCACCTGGCTGAAGCGTATTCCCAGAATTCCTGCGCAGACTTATAGTCTCCGGCGATGAGGCTGTCGTTGCCGATGAAGATCCATTCATTGAACTGCATCGGATCCTTCTTAAGTATCGCCTGCTGCTTCGCATAGCTTTTGTGAAGCGCCTCCTTGCCAGCCGCGGAAATGCCCGCCGAAGCAGAGATTTTGAGCGGACGCGTAAAATCAGGGACCTTTATAGATGAATCTGCGACCGGAATGAGTGTCGTTGTCCCCCCGCCGTTTGAGGGCGCGTCAACAGCAAATACGGCGTTCGACGATGACGCCACTTGCGACACCCCCGCAGATTGAGCAAGCGCGGCATCGCGGGAATTCTGATAGAAATAGCCGGCAACAATAATAGCGATCGCAACCGCCAGCAAACCGACCGCCCGGAGCGTTCCCTGATTCGTAGTGTTCATAGCCGCTATCATACATGAGACGGTGTATTTTTGCAGTCATTACCAAAACGAAAACCCCTCTCCTTTCGGAGAGGGGTTTCGTCTATAGCCGCGGATTTCTCCGGTGAAGCTACATCAGGTAATTCCTAAGCGGAATTACTGGTTGCGGGTCTGCGAGAGACCAGCAGCCGGGAGTCCCGGTATACCGTAGCCTGAGGTGAAGTCAACACCTGTCGTCGGCGTAGTGGTCGTCGAATTCGGCGTCCATACGAAGTTACGAGCAGAGTTGAGTGCAGCCGCAGTACCGCGGATGTACGCAGAAGACGAGTCGCCAAGGAGGGTCGTCGTGATCGACGAACCAGTCTGGACGCCCGCTACGCTAGCGCGAAGCTCGAAGTAGTACGTCTGACCAGCCGGAATCTGGAGAACACCACCCGTGACATTGTCCGTAGTGATCTTCGTAGATGCCGACGCAGTCGTTGCCGTAGAATTGAGCTGACCCGACGCAGCAGATGATACCGGCGTTGAGAAGCCAGAATCAGTGTATGCGTAGAGAAGGATGTTGTTTACAGTAACACCCGTCGAGCTTGCGATTGAGAACGCGAACTGCTCAACGCCGACCGAGCCTGCTGCATTTGCAGTGACCGAGAAGCGGATGAGCTTACCGTCTGCAGCGCCAGTCGAGCCGAGGCTGACGAGAGCAACAGTCGGGTAGGTGCGCTCGAGTCGTACGCCAGCGACAGACGTGCTGCCGGTTGCGTAGATCGTAAGGCCTGAGTTGTTACCCGTAGCCTTTGCACCAGAGAAGTTAACTGTGAGGAGGTCGCCAGAGCCGCCCGACTGACCGACGCCAACGTTTGCAACGTTAGCCTTGATCGTGAGGGTGACATCCGTGTCCTTCGGCAAGTTTACCGGCGTCGAGAGTGTCGACGTAGCAATCGTGCTGCCAGAAGTGAACGTGGCTGTACCAACCTGTGTCGCACCGTTCCAGATCGTGACCTGGATGAAGTCTGCCGAGCTTGTTGCAGAACCCTGGAGACCGAGCTCAGTGAGCGTCATGTCTTCAGAAGTACCGCGGAGCTGGAAGGCACCGATGGTAACGCCGGTCGAAGCGCCCGCAGCAAAAGCGTAGGACGGAGACGACGGAGACGTTGTAACTACGAGCGAGCTGTTTCCAACAGTCTGTGTGCCACTGTTAGAGATCGAGATCGTGAGATTCGTTCCCTGTGTGAGGCTGTTGCCAGACTGTACGCCCGTTGCAGAGAAGGTACCACCAACCGTCGTAACACCTGTGGTGTATGCACCAGAAGCGAGCGACGAAAGGTTGCACTTAACTCCGAGCGTGACTACCGTACCCTTTGCAATCGTCAACGAATTGTCGAACGTAAAGGTGTTCTGCCCTGCCGAGATGGAAGACGGAACATTGGAGCCCGTGTTAACCGCTGACGATCCGTTCCAGAGCTGGCACGAGCTTACGCCAGTGTTGCTCGAGAAGTTGATCGGGAGCTGGTTAACTCGGATGTCTTCACCCGACTGCGAAGCATCCAACTGGATGTTCGCAAGCAAGACCGCAGAACCACCAGCAACGATCGTCTGAGCTGCCGGCTGAGCCGCAGCAGAGATGTTGAGGGTAGCACCACGAACGGTCATCGTATTCAGCGAGAAGGATGCTGCCGGGACAACTACAGTATTACCCGTAGTCTGACCGGTTACACCCGTCCAGTTTGCCGTGTTGATTGAAGCAGCATAGGTTGCACCGTTCGGTACGCCCGTAGCTACCTTACCCTTGATCGTGTAGACGTGTCGACCAGACTTGAGTGTGATCGAGTTGTTGAACGTGACCAAAGTGTTTACAGCGTCAACCGGACCAGCAACAACGACACCTGCGTCATCGACGAGGGTGACGTTCGTAAGCTGACCGGAAGAGCTCGTTGCAGTACCGTAGATGTTAATCGCCATGGTCTGAACCGTAAGCGCTTCACCCTTGATGTCTGCTACGAAGCCGCCGAGAGGCTGGTTCGAAACATTGATTGCAATGTTCTGCGACGGAACTTCCGTTGCGCGAGCAACAGTCGTAACCGACGAGCCCTGGACCAACACGGTCGAGCCCTGGAAGAACGGCTGTGCGTTCGTCGAGCCGGAACCATAGAAGCCAGAACCGTGTGCCGAAGCAGTCGACGGTGTCGAGCCATTGTACGACGCAGTCGGCGTGATGCCGTAGCCGTAGGTCTGACCGACAACGTAGATGTCAGATGCACGATCGATGTCCAACTCGATAATTCGAGAGTTCGAGTTCGAACCGGTTACATCACCCTGTACGTAGACATCGAGCGAGTTGCCCTTCGTCATGAGAACGCCACCAGCGATCGTAGTCGTGTAGTAGCGACCGTCAGCCGAGAGAACCGTCGGGTAGCTGGTGCCCTCAACTACAGTCATGACATTCGAGATGTCAGATGCAGATGCGGAACCATTGAGGCGCCATCGGATCGAGAAGAGGCGTACATCCTCAGCAGCACCCGCAGTCAAGCGGATACCCGAGAACTTAACCGCAGTGTCACCGATGTTCTTGGTGAGACCAGCGTTCGGATCGAACGAAGATCGTTCCATTGTCGCAGTACCGACAGCCAACGAGTTGTTGATCGTCTGGTTAGCACCCGAGATCGGGAGAGAACCGGAGACCGTGCTCGTCGTCTGGATACCAGTGACCTGGAGAGCAGCGACCTGACCAGCGTAGTTGGTGAGATCAGATGCCATGTTGCCAGCGATCGTGAAAGTCATTGACTGACCCGGCTGGAGCATCATCGATTCACCGACAGTCGCCATGTGGTTCGTGTCGAACGTTCGCGGAGTTCCAATCTGGAGTCCGTTCTGATCGAGGAGAACAACACCTGCGAATGCAGCGTCAGATGCGAGACCGGCGCGAGTGACCGTCACGCCCGTAACCGTAACTGCAGCATTCGACGTGTTCGTCAAAGTGAAGTTCGTGAACGGAACGCGCGATGCGCCCTTCGGAGCAAGCGAGTTTGCCGGCTGAGCGCCTGCAGTAACCGCGAGCGTACCCGGAGTGGTGTTACCGCCAGTGTTGCCACCGGTGTTACCGCCAGTCGTCGTGCAGAGGGCGTTTGCCTTTGCGCGAGTTGCAGCGAACCAGTTACCAGTACCCTTCGACAAGCCCGACGGAGTCAAGATGTCAGCTGCGTACTTCTCCTGGAACTTGATCACAGCTGCTTTCGTAGCCGGACCGAAGGTTGAAGTCTCGTTTCCTGCTGAACCAGCGCCGCTAGCTGCGACCATGGTGTCAGAAGATTTGTTAAGGAATTTCTGCAAGTTCATGACTTCAGTTCCCTTTGAACCCATCTTGAGGTTCGCTGTGAACGTGAAGGAGCACGAGGAGCTCGAAGAGCTACCAGAAAGTGCAGAGATCTGTGCGAGCAATGCGTTGATCTGAGCCTGGAGGTCAGAAACGGTATCTGCCTTTGCCGGTGTGGCGAAAGCAAAAACCGAGAGGACCATACCAATACCCAAGAGCACTGCTGCAACATTCTTTGTTGCTAAAGCTTTACTCATATTTTAGTTTTGACCTTTGTATTACATGTTCCCTATTAAAAGGAGAACACGGAACCGTGCACGTATTCATTCGACGTGAATACCTGCCCGTTTTTTGCGAACACACTGTCTATTAAATAGACAACGTGTCCACTAATAATTTATTGCTAACCCGAGCTTCTTGTTAATAGTCGACGCGAAGCAACGGGAGTAGCAGCGAATGGGAATGTGCCGTAACTGAGTTTCTATCCTGTCGGAATAATCTGAGCGGCGTGAATTCATGAGCACTCGTACATACAAGTATTTGTATGTTCATGCATCATGAAAACGTGGTGATGCGATCACCGTAACGTTGTTTCAATATGTAAATGTCAAAGATCGACACAGAGGGCTTTCGCTTCCCTGTGCAACACATCCAATGGATGCGTCCGCACAATTATATACTGGAAGCACTTTTAGACCCGTCTGAGCAAAACTCCGTTTTGTGGATAACTTGTGAGTAAAAAGGCCTCATTTCAAGCCCCTTTTGCCCTCGCAAGTTACCGGGGCAGGATACTGCACCGCCACACTGGAGTCAATTAAGGAGACGTGCGTACCGACCATATATTTCACGCCAAAACAGCGCCGGAATTGCGGGTATTTTAAACGACCGAATAGCGGGACCATCGCTTCAGACCGCTCTTTGTGACCTTGCCATCCGCGACCAGGGTCAGGAGCTCACGCTGGATCATCTTTTCGCTGTATTCGGGCAAATTCGAGCAAATGTCCTTAATACCCATGGAGCCGCTGGATCGAAGAATTTCCAATATGCTTTGAGTCCGCACGCTCATTTGTCCGTTATGTGTGACAGTCTTCACCGCCGAAGCAGCGACCTCCCGTGTATCCGTTGCCTCCCCCGCAACACGAACGTCTTTTATGTCCTTTACTGCATAGGTCGCAGCGCGAGCGGGCAATGTTCCGACATCCAATAGCTCATCCTTTGATATAACGACACTTTCTGAAAAGTTTGTTCGCTGCGATACATGCATAAAATTGCCAAGCTCATCGAGCGCTTCAACGATGGCGCTCACATTTTGGGTAGAAGCAAATCCGGATATCGCCAGCATCCGCACCAGTGATATGAGGTGGCGGATCGAAGATACAACAGACACAACTCCACCGGAGTTCGACGAACGCATATCATCTCGGACCGAAAGCACTGACGACAGCATCTGCATGGATTCCCTCCGAACCAGCCCGCGCAACGGCTCATCCTGATCAACGTGGTTGGTCAACAAATGGACTGCTGCCGCGATTCGCTCAGCACGACGATAGGCTCTATCGGCCGCTCGATTATCACCAAAAGGATTCAAACGGACATTCTGAGAGTCGAAGAATTTTCCGAGATTTTCCGTCTTTTGTATGTCCTTATTGTCGTCCATTTTATGCATGAATATGTCCTTTATTTATATCGGACATATGTATTGCAGACGGATTATATAAAGGACGACCGAAAACGCAATGTTCTGAGTAACGGCCGATAATGTCAGTGCGGGAACCGCTAATGAATGGCTCAATGCCTGGGTTTTTTGCCGCTTGTCCGATGTAGCGCGTGCTATGATGTTGCCATGAAAGACAAGGCAAAAGAGAAGCCGAAGAGGAACACAAGGAAGAAAGATCTCGATTCGTCAGACTCCGCGGGCGTGATTAGCAGCGAGGCGCTTCGCGGTGTGATCGCTATTTTTCTTTTTGCAGTTTCGGGCTTTCTGTTGCTGGCACTTCTTGGCGTAGGGGGTGCGGTTGGAGCCGCGCTCTATAACGGACTGACATGGCTATTGGGCGTCGGGTATCTGCTCTTGCCGCTTTCTATGATCATGCTCGCGGTCTTAATATTCCGCTCGCTTGAACGCAGCGTCTCGTGGGTGCACGTGATATCGATGGTCATCTTTTTGCTTTCGGGCCTCGGATTAACCGCGCTTGCGTATCCGATGGCGGGCGGCGTTTTGGGTGACGCGATCGCACAACCGATCGTGGCTGCGGTCGACGTGTTTGCTACGGTCATATTCCTCCTCGCGTTCACCGTTATGGCACTTGTGGTCGCGTTCGATATCAACCTCGGCGAAGTCGTCCGCTGGTTCAAGAGCCTGGTGAGCCCGTCAGAATTCCCGAACGAGCTTGCGCCGGTTGCACTCGACGATGTACCGGTGACCGGACTTTCCGTCGAACCGGACGACCACGATGAGCGCGCACCGGCACCGGAACCTGTCGCAAAAAAGGAGAAAGAGCCGGAAATCAAAAAATTCTCCGACAAGGTATCGGATGATGTCGGCGGATTCCCGATCACCGCAGCAACCGGTTCAACCTACACACCTCCCCCGGCAACACTCCTTGCCAAGAATAAAGGTAAGCCCGAAGTCGGCGATGTGAAGGCCAACATGAACATCATCAAGCGCACGCTTCAGAATTTCGGTATCCAAGTAGAAATGGACGAAGCGAACATCGGACCGACCGTCACGCGCTACTCAATGAAACCCGCAGAAGGCGTGCGTCTTGCAAAGATTGTGGCCCTGCAGTCGAACCTGGAACTCGCGCTCGCGGCATCCCCTGTTCGTATCGAGGCTCCCATTCCGGGTAAGTCGCTCGTCGGTATCGAAGTGCCGAACATATCGCGAACAACACTCGGTATGGGCCCGCTCGTATCAGACGACGGATTCACCGGCTCCGAAAAATCTCTTTTGATGGCCCTTGGTCGCACCATTACCGGTGCGCCGCAATACGCGGATCTTGCCCGCATGCCCCACCTGCTTGTAGCGGGCACCACCGGCGCCGGTAAATCCGCCACGATCAACGACATGATCGTATCGCTCTTGTACCGATGCGGACCGGAGCGCCTTCGGTTCATCATGGTTGACCCGAAACGCGTTGAACTCACGCTCTACAACCCGATCCCCCACCTGCTTACCCCCGTCATCACCGATGCCAAAAAAGCGATCCTTGCGCTCAAGTGGCTCGGAAAGGAAATGGAACGACGCTATAACATCCTTGAAACGGAGCGTGTCCGCGATATCGGCTCATACCACGAGACCGTGCTCAAGCCGGCGCTCGAAAAAGGTCCGCAAGACGGCAAGCCGATGCCGGAAGCGATGCCCTATATCGTGCTCATCATCGACGAATTGGCCGATATCATGACGTCGTACCCGCGCGAACTCGAGGGCGGCATCGTTCGACTTGCTCAAATGAGCCGCGCTGTGGGTATTCACCTCATTCTCTCGACTCAGCGACCGTCGGTAAAAGTGATCACCGGCCTCATCAAGGCGAACATCCCCGCCCGACTGGCGCTCCAAGTGTCATCGCAAATCGATTCGCGCACTATTCTCGACATGGGCGGGGCAGAATCGCTGCTCGGCGCCGGCGATATGCTCTTTTTGTCGGGTGAAATGTCAAAGCCGAACCGCGTACAGGCGCCGTATATATCGGAGGCCGAAGTAAAAAGCGTGGTGGCATATATCGAAAAGCACAACGAACCGACACTTGCTACCAGCATGGACATGGGTGAACACAATATGGGAGGCAAAGACGCCATATTCTCGTCGATGATCGGGGGTGACGGAGACGAGGAAGGCGACGAACTGTACCCGGAAGCGAAGAAGACCGTAATAGAGGCCGGCAAGGCATCAACCTCGTACCTGCAGCGCAAGCTCGGTGTGGGCTACGCACGCGCTGCCAAACTCATGGACCTGTTGGAAGAGCGAGGCGTGATCGGCCCGGCAGACGGCGCGAAGCCTCGCGAGATCATAGGCGCGGGAAATGCCGATGAGCTCGCTGCGGAGCCGACTGGAGAAGATTACGCGGAAGATCCGCGAGAGAACTAACGTACCCGCTCGTATGCTTCCCTACCGCGATGGCCGTCTTACCCGCATCGCTCTCGTCGTGTTCTTTTTGCTTATCGTGGGATACGCGTACTACGAGGCGCGGGGCGTTTTGTACGGACCGAACATTCAGCTCTCATCCGATATCCAAGAGGTGCACGACCCGTTCATTGCAATTCAGGGAAAAGCTGACCGCATAGCGGAGCTATCCATGAACGGACGGCCTATTTCGGTCACGGAAGACGGCGCATTCGATGAGCCCTACCTGCTCTCTCCGGGATTGAACCGTATTATGCTCGATGCAACCGACCGATACGGCAGAAAGACGCAGCAGATTGTAGAGGTGGTGTACACCCCTGATCCCAACGCCCCGACAGGCTCGCTCCGAGCAACATCCACCCCTCCGGAGGCGTCCACAACCCCTGAAACACCGTAAGGTATACTGAATTTATTACCCGCATTGAACCAACACGATATGGCACTCGGAACGAAAAAAGCGAAAGCAGCACCGAAAGAAACAGGTACCGGTACGGATAAAGACATCGAACGGGCACTCTCTGATATCAAAACTAAATTTGGCGACGACTCGATCATGATGCTCGGCGCCACCCCGAAGGTGGATGTGAACGCGATCCCGACGGGATCTATCGGCGTTGACTGGGCACTCGGCATCGGGGGCATCCCCCGCGGTCGCATCGTCGAAATATTCGGCCCCGAATCGTCCGGCAAAACTACGCTGTCGCTGCATGCAATTGCCGAAGCACAGAAAAAAGGCGGCATCTGTGCATTCATCGACGCAGAACATGCGCTTGATCCGGAATATGCCAAAAAGATCGGCGTCGACATCGCTTCACTCCTGGTTTCTCAGCCTGATACCGGTGAGCAGGCGCTCGAGATCGTGGAATCGCTCGTTCGCTCCGGAAAGATCGATATCATCGTCGTTGACTCGGTTGCAGCCCTCACCCCAAAAGATGAGATCGAGGGCGATATGGGTCAGTCACACGTCGGCAAGCAAGCGCGCCTCATGTCGCAGGCGCTGCGCAAATTGACCGCCATCGTCTCCAAAACGAAGACCGTTGTTATATTCATCAACCAGATCCGTATGCAGATCGGTGTGATGTTCGGTAATCCCGAAACGACGACCGGCGGCAAGGCACTCAAATTCTATACATCGGTCCGCATCGACATCCGACGTATCGCGCAGATCAAAAAAGGCGACGAAACAATGGGCGGACGTCACCGTGTGAAGATCGTAAAGAATAAGGTGGCAGCTCCCTTCCGTGCGGTTGAGTTCGACATGATGTACGGCGAAGGCATCTCGCGCGAAGGCGAAGCGCTCGCGCTCGGCGAAAAGCTGGGCCTCGTTCAAAAGTCGTCCGGCGGTTCATACACTATCGGCGACATCAAACTCGGTCGCGGCTACGATGCGGCCCGTACATTTCTCCGCGAGAACAAGCCGATCATCAACGACCTCCTGAAAAACATCAAAAAACAGCTTGCCGAGAACGGCATGAGCTCCAAAAGCTCCGGCAGTAGCAGCGACGAGTAAGTCAGGTTCAGCAAAACAAGAAACCCTCGTGGATGCACGAGGGTTTTTGGTATGGGTACCGGCTCACCTCCCCCGGGACCGGGAAAGAAGCGCACGACGCGGGGGCACAGGAGCATGTAGAGCACAAACACCTGCATGCCGGTGGCAATGACGCACCATTCCGTCGCAACGAGCAGGAGCAAACGCTCGAGCGACTGATCCGGCGACGTGAACGTGAGCGCGAGCGCCACAGAAAGCGTGGCCCACGATACGGTCGTCATGATCCAGGCTCGAAAGAGCTCGGACGAGTCGCAAACCATCGATGATCGCATCGGTCTCTCCTGTGTTGTTCCGCAGGCAGCCTATCACCCCGATCGCTCGGTGGACAAGGGCCCGATTTTGGCTACAATGCTTCAAATTTATGGCAATGCTCGCATACAACGAAGTCCTCCCGAAAAGGATCATCATTATCGACGACGAACCGTACGAAGTGCTTTCTGCGTGGGTATTCCGCAAGCAGCAGCGCAAGCCGGTAAATCAGGTAAAGCTCCGAAACCTCAAGTCCGGATCGATGGCGGAACACACGTTCCATGTGTCCGATAAGGTTGAAGAGGCCGACATTGAGAACCGTACCGCCATGTTCATTTATGAGCGCAACGGCGAATGGTTCTTTCACGAATCAAAGGACAAGTCGAAGCGCTTTACGCTCACCCAGGAGCGCATCGGAGACGAAAGCAAATGGCTCAAACCAAATACCGAAGTTGATGTGAAGTGGTTCGACGAGAAGCCGATTCAGGTTACGATACCGATCAAAGTAGAGCTCAAAGTAACCGAAGCGCCGCCGAACACGCGCGGAAACACCGCACAGGGCGGCAACAAACTTGTGCAGCTTGAAACAGGCGCAGCGATCACAGTCCCGATGTTCGTAGAGACCGGTGACATCATCCGCATCAATACACAGACCGGCGAATACGTGGAGCGCGTGTAAAACACTCACTATAAACAACACAAACGGGACCCGATGGGTCCCGTTTGTGTTTTAATTGCATCAATGCCCCCGACACCGGTACAGGAGACCTATCAAAAGGGCTCGATATGGCCGACGATCGGCACGATCGTGCTGCTAATTGTGATCCTCCTGCTCGGAGCCGCGATGTACATATCATACGGACACAATAAGCAGCTCGCTCACGAAAATTCTGACTTGAAGGTTCAGGTGCAGGCCATAACAGCGGACAAAGAAGCGCTAACCCTTCAGGTGAACGACCTTGCAAAGAAGCTTGCAGAGATCGAGTGTGACGGCGTGTGGAACGGCACATCGTGTGACCCCTACCCCGTGACGATCGAAGCTAAGGCTGCGTCGGGCACATCGCCGTTCGCCGCAAGCTTTACGGTTAAAGCCAAGAGCTCGAGGTACGAAGTAGATTACTCGGACGGCTCGGCGGTTTCGCCGCTTTCAGCAGCGACCGGTGACTGCGTACCGAAAGCCGACGGTTTGTGCGAATTCAAACTATCGCACGTATTCAAAAACACGACCGAGAACGACGCCACATTTGAGGTAAAAATATCGAAGGGCGGTAAGGCATCGGCTTCGATGGTCGTTACAGTGTCGGGGAAGAAATAATGTCCCCCACAGTAAAAACCCGACTTTCGGCGGGGTTTTGAATTTTGTGGTTACTTCTGGATGTACGGGAGACCCCACATGTCTCGCCGCTGCTGCAGGTCGCGCCCAGGGCCGGCCTCGCGACCCCAAACACCGTCGTGTTTGGGTCCCCCGCTGCGGCTCCTCTTGCCCTCATTCAAACGCTGCGCGTTTACAAAGTAAAAACCCGGCTTTCGCCGGGTTGTTTTTACTTTTGAATGTAGGGCAAGAGGCCCATGAACCGTGCGCGTTTGACGGCTGCTTCAACTGCTCGCTGCTGCTTTGCGGTGAGTCCGGTTCGCTTGCGGCCCATAACGCGACCGTGAGGATTTACGAACTGCTTGAGCAAGTCGATGTCCTTGTAGTCGACGTGCTGGATGTCATTCTGTGTGAGGATGTTTGTCATACTGCTGTTTTTTCTTTTGCTTAGAACGGAATGTCGTCGGGGTTAATATCGTCTTTCGGGTAATCGATACCGGGGCCTGTGGACGGTGCCGGAGCATCATCCATATCATCGGCTTGGCTTCGAGACGAACCGCCTCCTCCGCCACCGCCGGACGATCGGGGTCCGAACTGGACCGTATCTGCTATTACCTCGGTTCGGTATTTCTTTTCGCCGTTCTGCTCCCAGCTGCGTGTCTGCATGCGACCTTCTACGTACACTGAGCTTCCCTTCTTGAGATACTGATTGACCGTGTCTGCTGTTCGGCCGAATACGACAACGTTATGAAAATCCGTCTGTTCCTGCTTCTTGCCGTCGCGATCCTTGTAGGTGCGGTTCGTCGCTACAGAAAAATTGCACACATTCATGCCGCTCGGAAGCGCGCGCAATTCGGGATCGCGCGTCAGATTGCCGAAGAGCATTGCCTTATTGAGATACATAGTTAGTCGTTCGTGATGTCCGAGAGAGCCTTGTCGAGGTCCTCTTCAGAAACCGGGGCGCTCTCCTCGTCGGGGCGCTTTGCTGTCGTCTTGATGGTGTCGGTTCGCTTTACCTCACGCAAGGTCGGTGCCTTCAGTCGTGCGCGAGTCTCCTCGCGTACGGTGCGGAATACGATGTGTCGGAGAATGCTCTTGTGTGCCTTGAGGAAGTTCTCTAGCGCCTCTGCTGTGCCCACCACAGCCTCGAACTTGAGCCAGCCGAAGTAGCCGCGGTCCTGTGTAGCCCACTTGTCGCCCTCGCGGGAGTCCATGTCGTATGCAAGCTTGGTAAGAACCGGAGCCCCTTCTGCAATGAATGAGCCGCCTGCGTTCTCGATAACCGCACGGATCTCTCCGACAACCTTCTCTACGTTCTCTTCTGCAACAGACGAAAGGATGTGATAGCCCGTCTCGTAAATACGGGTTGTCGCCGCGTCTTCTGCGGTTGTATCAACGGTCTGTACTGTATCTTCTGACATATCTTGTTTGTGGGGGCACTCTAACACAGGCCCCCTCATGAGGCAAGAATTAGGGCCAAGATCAGGCTCTAGAGGCTGAGCAGGGTCTTAAAGTTGCCGCGAAAACCCTCTCCCTCCCCTGAGGGCTCCTGCTGTTCGCCGTGCTTGAGTACAAACGCACCACTCTCTGAGAACACGCCGATTTCGTCGCCCGCGCCTGCGAACCAGCAGAGAGCGCCCGAAACCTCGCCGTCAGAGAGCGAACCGTTTGACCCGTCGATCTCAGCGCAACTGCCTTCGTAGGTACCCGCGTCATGGCTTGTACCGTCCCATGTTACGGTAACCTTCGTTTTCTGCGGCGTGCCGTCGTCCTTCGCTTCTGCAACAGTTTCGAACTTCCAACTCACCGCATGCTTGCCAATCGAGTCACCGGGAGTGCCCTGTGGAGTGCCCTCAGAGGCACCATCAATCCCCTGCGGGGCCTCCTCTCCCGCGAAGCGCGGCGCCTGCTGCGCCCGGAACATAGGGTCGCCCGAATAGTAGGCAAATGCTCCGCCTGCAGCCAAAATAAGGACACACACGATCACGAGGTTTTTATTCATACCCGAATACTAAAGCGCGTCCCGCAATTAGCAAGCAAAACAAACGGCGGCTGCCTGAGAAGCAACCGCCGGAATTGTGGAACGAACTAACGCTTCATGGTTTGCGGATGCGCCTCACGATGCGCAATCTCTGCACACAGACAGAGGA
Organism: uncultured Candidatus Saccharibacteria bacterium; assembly: GCA_964512835.1. Lineage (GTDB taxonomy): Bacteria > Patescibacteriota > Minisyncoccia > Phycocordibacterales > UBA2100 > UBA10103. The sequence continues at coordinate 27,354 of CAZELA010000003.1, forward strand.
GCTGTGATGCTTTTCGCACATCAGCAAGACTCGGATACGTGGGTGCGATACGGATATGGGAATCCTCCGGATCCCCCTTCACGAACGCCGCGCCGGCGGGTGTCAGCAGGAGTCCGAGTCCCCGAGCGAGCTCGACGACGCGCCGAGCACTCCCTGTCTCCATATAGAACGAGATAAAGTAGCCGCCATCGGGCATTTCCCACCGAGCAATCCCCTTTTTTCCGATCGCGCGTTCGAGCTCGTCACACACCACCTTGAACTTCGGCCGGATGATACGGGCGTGCTTGCGCATGTGTGCCCGGATTCCGCTGAGGTTCTTCAGGAACAGGACGTGACGAAGCTGTGTGAGCTTGTCGGGACCGATCGTTTGAGCAGCCAGCCGTTTGCGGAACCACTCCAACGAACGCGGACTCGCCGCCAGCATTGAGATGCCGGCACTTGCGAACGTGACCTTCGAGAACGAGCCGAAGATCCAAAAACGGTCTTCGGTCTTTGCCTCGCGTGCCAGCTTCATGATGTCGATGTCAGGCCGCGTGAGCGCACCAAGATGGTGCTCACGATACGCGTCATCCCACATCACGATGAATCGGCCGTTCTTCGGCTTTAGTTCTGCAATCGCGCGCGAGACCGAGCGCGAATACGAAACTCCGGTCGGATTTGAATACCGCGGCATGCACCACATACCGACAACGTCCGGATCCTGGATGCGATCCCTCACGATGTCCATGTCCGGACCGTTCTCGTTCATCGGTACCGGCACCATGCCGATTCCGAGATTCCGCAAGATCTGAAAGTGCCGATCGTATCCCGGCTCCGGACAGATGAACTTCGGACTCCCCGCAGACCATCCGCCACGGAGCATGTGCTCGGTTATCACCGAATACATGAGTTGCAGGCTCGAATTGCCGGTCACCAGCGTATTCTCCGGTCGCGTACCCAGGTATGCCGCGCAGAGCTTCCGTGCTTCCGGCAAACCGTCGAGGTGCGGACTGTAATTGCGACAGTCGAAACCGTCCTTCGACCGGAACTCGCCGATGGCGAGCATTGCGTTCGAGAGGCTCAACTGTTCCTCGCTCGGTTTGCCCCGAGTCATATCAAGACTCAGTCCTTCGCGCTTGTGCGCGTCGTACCGTGCCCACAGGTCGTCCAGGTGGAGCCTGGCAGCACTCGGTGAATCCAACATCGTTCGCCCTTTCTGTTTGTTGACCATTTGGTTCTATTTTGACTAAACCATAGGCCTCCTACCGAGTAAAGGTTCAGATCTTGAACACGCGGTTCGCGTTTTTGAGCAACTGCTGCCGTACGAATTCCTCGTCCTCGCCGCGAATACCGGCAATCGCTTGTACGATGTACGGGATATACGACGATTCATTGCGCTTGCCCCGAAACGGTACGGGCGTGATGTACGGCGCATCGGTTTCGGAGAGGATCATGTCGAGCGGCGCGTTCTTCACAACCTCGTCGTAGTCGTGTGTAAACGTGAGTACGCCGGTGAACGAAAGCGTGAATCCGATATCGAGGAACTTTTTTGCCATGTCCCAATCCCCTGCGAAGAAATGAACGTCGCCCGTTACTTTCGTATGGGCTTTTAATACTTCGAGTGCGTCTTCGTACGCGTTACGGATATGAAGCATGAGCGGTTTACCCGTCTTGTTTGCAAGCTCTATGTGCTCGATAAACGCTTTTGTCTGGACGTCCTTGGTCGTTTCTTCGACGCGATAGTAATCCAACCCGCACTCACCAATGGCAATGACCTTTGGCGACGCAGCCAATGCCTCATATGCCGCGGCATCAAACTGTTCACCACGTGAGGTGAACTCCTTTCCGCCCTCCCCCAACTCCTTTTCATCGTGGTAGGACTTGGCCGTATGCACCGGATGCAAACCGATCGTCGCATATATGCCGTCATGTTTCTCGGCGAGCTCCACAGCTTCACGAGATGTGTCGATCTGTGTACCCACAACATTCATGCCGACACCTGCGTCGAACGCGCGCTTGATGACCTCGTCGCGGTCGTCTTTGTACGCCACGAAGTTGACGTGGGTATGAGCGTCGAAATATTTCATGGCTAGTCTTTGCGCTGAAACAGGTTCTCGGGTTTTTTGTTTGCAAGGATCGCATCCTTTATCGCGTCTGCGGTTTTGGGCATGAGCGGGCGCATAAGAAGCGAAATATCCCACAGATCGCTCACTAGGCTCGCAATCATGTTTTTGCCTTCTTCCACATCGGCCTTTATGACACTGAACGGTCTCGTGTTGGTGATTTTTTCGTCGACAACGCGTACGGAACGCATGATCTCCATCGCTGCGGTCTGGAAATCGTATCTGTCCATTGCATCAGTAAATTCATTCGGTATGGGAATACTATTTCCACCGGAAACATCCACGGAATCCGGGCACGCGTCGAGATTCTTTTCTGCCAGATTCATAATGCGCGACGCAAGGTTGCCGATACCATTTGCGAGGTCGGCATTGTAGGCTTCTTTGAAGCGCTCCATCGTAAAATCGCTGTCATCGAACGGATGGATGTGTCGCAGCAGGAAATAGCGCACGGCATCGGTGCCGTACTCGTCAACGAGCGTATATGGCTCGATCACGTTACCGAGACTTTTTGACATCTTCTGCCCTCCGCTCGTGATGAACCCGTGATAGAGCACGCGATCGGTCGTCGGTAGCGACGCCGACATAAGCATCGCCTGCCACATAATCGACTGAAAACGCACCTGATCCTTGCCCGCGATTTGCAGCGTGAAGCCCTTTTCCCAGAAATTCTTGTAGAACCCTTCGCTATCATCCGGCCACCCGAGCGTAGAAATGTAATTCGTGAGCGCATCGAACCACACATACATAACCTGTGATTCATCGCCCGGAACCGGAATTCCCCAATCCATGCGCGAGGTTTCGCGAGAAATGCTGAAATCCTCAAGACCCTTCTGTACAAAATTCACCGCCTCCTGACGGCGCCACTCCGGAACGATCACTCCCTCTTTTTGCAGATACTGCAGGATCGATTCCTGATAGCGACTGAGACGGAAGAAATAGTTTTCTTCCTCGATCTCCTGCAATTCCATGTTGGGATGATTGGGGCACTTTCCGTCCACAATGTCGCTCTCGGTCAGGAACGCTTCGTCACCCACACAATAGAGACCTTTGTACTTCTTTTTGTAGATATCCCCCGCCGCTTCGCAGCGTTTCCAGAGCTCCTGCGCGGCCTTGATATGTCGCTCGTCGGTGGTACGGATGAACGCGTCGTACGAGAGGTCGAGCGCTCTCTGCAATTTACGGAACTGGCCTGCAAAGTGATCGACATATTCTTGTACGTCGCGACCCTCTTCTTTCGCCTTTTGGTAGATCTTTTGACCGTGCTCGTCGGTACCGGTCGTGAAGAAGACCGTGTCCCCCATGAGACGGCGGTATCGTACGATCGCATCGGCCTGCACACTCTCAAGCGCGAAGCCGATGTGCGGATCCGCGTTCACGTACGGAAGCGTGGTTGTGAGATAAAAGTTTTTGCTCATACCCCACGACTATGCAACCTCATGCTCGTGTTTGGCAAGCCGACCCGTTTCGATGTCTTTAACAAGCTCCTGGAGCGTTGCTGCAACCGGCACCGAGAGGATAACGCCGAGGAACCCTGCGAGTTCTGCGCCGATGATGAGCGCGAGGATCACAAGCAGCGGCGGCACTCCCACCACCCGCGTAACCACGAGCGGATAGATCAGGTGGTTTTCAAATTGCTGGATAACGATGAATATCACAACGACCGTGATGCCGAGTGCGGGACCGCCGGAGACGAATCCGATAATCACCGCCGGCGTCGCAGCAAGAATCGGACCGAAGACGGGAATGATTTCAAAGAACGCCGCGATGACCGCGAGCACGAGCGCATTCGGTACGCCCAAGAATTCGAGCGCCAAATACACGAAAATGCCGATAAGCAACCCAAGGATCACCTGCCCCTGCATCCAGAGCCCGATCTTGTGCTGTGACCGCTTCCAGAGACCGAGCATATAATCGCGATGTGATTTCGGCGTAACGATGCGGATGAAGTCATCGACTCCGGTCTCAACGACGGCAAAGTAGAACGAGAATACGACGATGAGCACGAATGAGAACACGCCGCCGAATATCTTTGTGGCAGTCGCGAACGTATTGTCATCGAGTCCGAAGTCGAATGCACTGCGGAAACTCATGATCACATCGCTCCCGGAAAGACTTGCCGCCGAGGGCAGGCCCAGGATATTGGAGTACGCAATGTAGGCGCTCGTCTGTGTGAATGAGTCAAGGTACCCGGGAAGCGACGCGGCAAATTTTCCGAAGTCTTTCAATATCGACGGGAAGAAGAAATAAAACAGCAGGAAAAACAACCCGAACATGAACAGATAGATGAGAAGCACGGCAAGTACACGAGGTATTTTGCGTCGGGATAGCTGCCGTACCGCAGGTTCAACCGCCGACGAAATGACGACCGCCGTGAGCACCACCAATACAAGGTGGCGCAACACAAACAGGAGCCACGCGAGCGCGAGGACGACGATGGTCTTGAGGAGTGTGCCGGTCGAGATCGTAACGTGCAGTGAACGGTCTTCCATGCACGCATCCTAGCACGCACGTACGATTTTTAGGCGATCTTTGCCTTGAGATCAGCGATAGAGATGCGCTCCTGGGCACCGGTATCGCGGTCACGGACCGTAACCGTATCTTTCAGATCCGGAGTCTCACCAAGGGTGTCGAAATCGATCGTAATGCAGTACGGGGTGCCGATCTCATCCTGTCGTCGGTACCGCTTGCCGATGTTGCCGTTGTCGTCCCACATGATCTGCGGAACCTCCTTTTTGAGCATCAAGAACACCTCGCGCGCCTTTGTGACGAGTTCGGGCTTATTTTTGAGAAGCGGAAATACCGCAGCCTTTACCGGAGCGACCGCCTTGTTGAACCTGAGGAATACGCGCGTCTCGCCGTTCTGTTCGTCTTCCGAATATGCGTCTGAAAGGACCGCGAGCAGGAGGCGTCCGACGCCGAACGTCGGCTCGATGACATGCGGAATTAGTTTGTCCCCCGCCACGTCATCCTGAAACTCAAGGTTCTGACTCGAACCCTCTTGGTGCGCAGACAGGTCGTAGTCGGTTCGGTACGCAAGCCCGAGCAACTCCTTCTGACCGAACGGAAAATCAAACTCCGTATCGACGCTGTGTTTTGAATAGTGCGCACGGTCCTCAGCCGGAACGTCCACCGGATGGATCTTCGACGGCGTAAGTCCGAGATCATCCTGCAGGAACGACATTTGTTCCGCTTCGAAGGCCTTGAAGTGTTTCTCCCAGTCCTCCGGTCGGACGAAATACTCGATCTCCATTTGTTCGAGCTCCCGCACACGAAAAATAAAGTCACGCGGAGCAATCTCGTTTCGGAACGCCTTGCCGATCTGGGCGATACCGAACGGCAGTTTCGGATGGAACGAGTCGACGACATTCTTGAAGTTAACAAAGATCCCCTGCGCGGTTTCCGGACGGAGGTACGATACCGACGATTCGTCTTCTGTCGCACCGATGTGCGTTTTGAACATCATATTGAACTGACGCACGTCACCGAGCTGATTACCCTCAGGACTCTTGATCCCCTTCTCTTTGATCGCCGCATCCATCTGCGACAGATTCATTCCTTTCGGATCAATACCTGCATCCTCAAGTAAGTGATCGGCCCGGTAGCGGCGCTTCGTCTTTTGGTCTTCGACGAGCGGATCATTGAATCCTCCTACATGACCCGAGGACTTCCACACCTCTTGGTTCATGAGAATCGCCGCGTCGAGACCGTACATATCCTCGCGATCGAGAACGAATTTCTTCCACCAGAGGTTTTCGATATTTTTCTTGAGCGCGACACCAAGCGGACCGTAGTCCCATGTTCCGGCAAGACCGCCGTAGATCTCGGAGCCCTGGTAGATAAAGCCGCGACGCTTCGCGAGCGAGATGATTTTTTCCATTGAAACGTCAGCCATATCCAGAGAGTCTACCCAAGCGCCGCCGTTTAACAACTACTTAACGACGGTTGCCTGCGCGGGCAGGAAGCCCGCATCCGGACGCACGGTTTGACTGGTCGATGTCTTACCGATCTGACCCAGATTCGTGGTGACATCCGGCTCGGTCTTTCGGGTGACTGCTGCACCCGTCGCTTCGTCGATACCGGTCAGGGTGACGTCCTGCACCAGCACCGGCTGATCCCCGATCTGACTTGTCGAAGGCGTGAGTCCGACCGAAATCGCTATCTGTCGCGGCTGCGTACCGTTCACGCCCACCCCCGGCTCAACCGATCCGAGGTCCCATGTGAATGTGCCGTTGTATTGGTTAAACGTCAGGTTCTCGCTACGCGGCGCATGTGAGCCGATCCACCGAACGTACGTCGGCAATTTCGCCGTAAGTTTTGCATTCGTCAGTTTACTGGTCGTGTTGGTAACGGTGAATACGAGCGCGTAGGCAGTCTCCTCCCCGGCCTTCGGAGGCAACGGTCCGGCGACCCCGAACGGATTCTGCGCATACAACGCCTGAGAAGCGAGCTGCAAGTCTGACGCAAGACGCACCTGTGCACGCGCGGTCGACTGCAGATTCTGCGGCACGCCCGTTTCCGAAAGACGCTTTCCGGCAGCGTTGACACTGATGTCGATCTTCGGATCGCTCGATGATGTATTCGGCGCAGGCATAGTAAACGAGAATGAGACGATACCGCGTGCTCCGGGAATCAATGCCTTGAGCGTTCCGTTGGTCGTACTCTTGTCCCAGATGACCGTGTCATCGGACGAGCGGTAGAATCCGTCGTTCACGCGGACTTTTTCTCCGTCGATCCCGAGCCCAGAAAGTCGCGCAACGATTACCGCGTCGTCGATCTCGACTGAAAGATTGTTTTTATATTCGATGGAAACCGTCACGGTAGAGCCGGGTGCCGCAATCGGTACGCTTTTTGTCGGCTGTGTCTCGAAGTCGCTCGCTGCTTCGGCGGCCTGCGAAGTATTCGTCGAGATCGCGAGCCCGAGGAATGCCTGTGCGATACGCATCTCGTACGAATTCGACGCCAGTTTTGTGGTGACGGCGGTCGACGTAGAGTTTCGCGAACCCGCGGTCACGCGGAACACGCGTTTATCTCCCTGTTCCCCGGAGAGCGTCCCCTGCACGAGAATCGACTTCCGTTGACCGGGGGTGAAGTCGCCCAAAAGCCAGGTACTCCCTTTCGACGGACCGGGAGACGCGCTGGAGAATTTAAATCCGAACGGGTACGTCATATCGACGACCACGTCGCGCAGCGGCGCGCTCGCATTCGACGCAACACTGACCGTGAACTGTACCGGCTGACCGGAGGTCGTCTGATTGTTACCGTCGATGGAAATCGACAGCGGCGACGATGTGAATGTGAGCGCATAATCGCGGTCGGCAACGAAAATGGCGCTCGATCCCTGAACACGGTATTCGAGCTCTACTTTTACATTACCGCTTTGACCGCCTGAGCCTGAAAAGACCGCAGATATCGTTCCCTGTCTCCTGCCGCCCGGCTCGATGGTACCGAGCGACTGACGCAGGCTCGGTAGGTCGGTGGAGAAATCCGCGACCGAACGTGTGCCGGGCGGAAACGTAACAAGCAGGTCGGCGAGCTCGAGCGGGACCCGGTTCCTGTTCACGACCGTGATCTGAAGTTCAACCGGCTCACCTCCCGCCACCTGCGGCGGTCCGGAGACGCTGATATCGATATTGCCGGGGTTCGCCGGATGCGACCCGCCGCCGAGCAAAAAGTAATACCCGAAGAACAGCGCCGCGCCGATGAAAAAGACCATGGATGCCACCAAGAGCCATCGGAGTATTGCGCGCGTGGTACCGATGAACGGCGGAGCGACTTTCATTTTATCCATCTTCGGCTCCGGCATTTTCCAGTCGTCGGAAACGAGCTCTCGGTCATGTTCCAATTCGCGGCGTGGCCGTTCATGCAGCTGTTCGGAGATCTTGCGTGAGTACATCGCTCGTCGCAGCTGCTCGATCCGTTCCTGTTCATGATCGGGAGGATTCATCGGGTCCATTCTACCATCGGACATGCTTGACGGTTCCTCATTATCGCGTTTTGATGGACAGCGGCGTATCGAGTATCGATAAATGATTTTTGGTGAACGAATGTGGGAACACGCGACATGGGAGCAGTGAGTGAAGATCACAGTGCGGCTGGCAATGTTGGGATCATCATCCCGAAAACCTATCAAGGGTGAGCTGGAAGTAATGGGGCCGTGTGACACCGGAAGTATCGTGACAACGGTGACCGGTGCCATTATAGGTAAAATGAGTCGCGTTCTCGCCGTCGGCGGGATCGAGATCGAAGTAGAACCGTCGGTGTACGAACACTATCAAAAACAAGGCTGGAAGGACGCGTACTGAACGCGAGCACCGCCGCAAAGGCCGCCGGAGATCCGGCGGCTTTTATTTTTGGTCGTCCTCGCGCTCAAAGAGCAGTTCGTCCGGAAGACGGAACAGTCCTTCGTCGTTTCGTTTTTGCTCTATGAAGTGAGAAATGAATCCGACGGTACGCGGGATCACGAAGAGCGCGTTAAAAAATTCGGCCTCGATGAGCTCCCCGATCTCGGAATCGGTGTATCCTTCTTTTTCCTGCAGCAGATCCAAAAGCAATGCCGCCATCACCCCGTCCACGTTCAGTATCAAATTACCGTTTTTGCCGGTCGTGACCGCTTCGATCGCACGAGCAAAGTCATAGTGAGGATGATTCGAGAGCAGTGAAGCGAACTCTGAGAGCGCCGCGACGCGCGGATCAGGAATGCCGACACGATATTTCCGGTGCCCGATACCGGAAAGCAGCACGCCGGATTTATTTTTTGCCTCCACATATGCAGCGGCGTCGTGAGCGCCTGTCACCCCTTCGTGCCAGCTCCGGGCGGCCTCATTTACTGCACCGCCGAAACGCGGACCGACGGTAAGGAGTCCCGCTGCGAGCGACGCAACCATGTCTTTACCTGCCCGCGCCGTCACCATCGTGTTGACCGCGCCGGAGACATGACCGCCATGATCGATCAGGAGCTCAAAAATATTTTCCACGAATGCGGCCGTCTCAGCGGAAACCCGTTTACCGAGGAGTGCATGCAGCGCGGCGGACGCAAACGCATTCTGCGGCTGTTGCACGAGCGTACCGTCTTTCACGAAGCGCGGAACCTCGTCGAGGTCCACAATCTTGCGCGATGAGAGAATGCTGTGTTTCCGGTTCATGAACAGGGCTGTATCAATGACGGTATCACGAACGGACGGGAGCGGAAGGTCGCGAAGTGCCTGCAAAAAAAGCGGAAACGACTCCGGGGCAACAGCGCCCGCGGCATTCAGCGCGTCGCGCTTCGCACGCGCACTTTCATCTTTGCGTGCAACGAGCGCCTTCGCATGACCGAACTGCATACGCTCGTCGAACGCTTCGTCGATGACGCCCGCAACATAACAGATGATAGGCTTCGTCAGTTTTTTTGTCCGCATGAGATCGACGATCTCGTACTCGTCAGAACCGCCGAGCTCACCGAAATACACGATCGCTTTTGTGGCCACATCCCCTTCTGCGAGCGCAAGCACCTGCGAGAGCGCAGTGACCGGGAACCGATCTCCACCGATTGAGAGCGAGAAGGAAACGCGCTTGCCCGCATGTGACACGGCGCGGATCAGCTCGTTGGTCATGCCGCCTGAGGTAGAGACGACCGCGACCGACCCTTCGGTCGCCAGATGCCCCGCCTCGATCTGCGCTGCGTCGGTGCCGCCGATCGCACCAAGCTTCAGATAATGCGGCACAAGCAGCCCGACACCCGAAGGTCCGGCGATAAGATATCGCTCACCATAGCGGGCAATGAGTTCGGTCGCGTGACGCTCAGGCACGTTTTCTGCGAACAAGTGTGCTCCGAGCGCATCCGGAAACGCATCGAAAAAACCGCAGGTCGTTTGGAACGTGCGTCTACCCGACTGCGCATTGAGGAGCCACTGTATTCGCGCCCGCATACGCTCCGGTATTGCAGCGTAGTCCCGGTAGCATGGGATCAAAATTTCGCGTGCTCCAAAAAAGAATTTTTGAGCCTTTCTCGTACCGGCGATGATACCGACGACCGATGGGGCAGATTTACCGGACAAAGCGTCGAAATCCAGAATCGACTGCACGATGCCGGCATGATTACCGACGACCAATATGCCGTCCCCTCCCGTGCGTATGTGTTCGAGTATCGTCATGAGTGTATGTAGTGTATTGCCTCTTCGACCGCGCGCGTGATTACCTCGTTCGAGCCATATACCGCACCGAGCAGCGATTCTCGTTCCAGAAAGTCATACATGAGTGAGAGCCCCGCGGCTTCGTTCGGACCGCCGCGTCGGACGAATACTTTGATCCCCTGCTCACGCATACGCGGAGCGACCTCGGTAAGGGCGTCAATGATTCCAAGAAAGGTCTTTTTTACATCAGTGAAATTCGCGACGCCGCCCGCGATCACGAGTGCCTTTTTCGGTGCAGTTGAACCGAGCATGAGTGCAGCGATCTGCCGGGCATACAGAAATGTTTCCTCGCGTGTCGGGCCGCCGCTGTATTCGCCGTAATTCGCGAGCGCTCCGCCAAGTCCCTGCACCTGCACTTCATCGGCGATGACGATCGAGCCCCCGCCGCCTGAGAGCAGAAAGAATAGTGCCCCGTTCGGGTTGATGACCGAAAGCTTAAGGGAGGCCGGTGTCGTCGCGGCGAGTGCTTCTACCGCGTCCTCTGCCGGATGTTTCGAGCGTGCGGTTATTACATCGTCACCCTTCCACGAATCACGTACAAAAAACTCGCCCGCACTGTCCACCAGCGCAGCAGCATCAAGGAGTTCCGCCATACCGTCTTGAACCACAAGCGGATTGATCTCGAGGAACGCAAAGAATTCTTTGTCGAACGCGACGAACACGCGCTCAAGAAATGGAGCGGGCACACCGGTCGTCTCGGCGATCTGCGCAACATCATTCGCGGTACGGATCAGAAATGTCTGCACGGCCTCCGGGTGCGCCTCGATGTCGACGCCGCCGTCCCGTGCGTACAGCACGCGGACACCTTCGCGCACGCGTTCGAATGAAATATAGCGGTCGTTCTGTGCATCGTGTTCAAAATACGGGTCGAGGATGAACTGAGAAAACCCTTTGGCTTCCCACGAGGCGATCGCGGCCCTGATGTCCGCCTCGCCCTTGTCCACAACGACAAGCCCCTGCTTAAAACGCTTCTTGATTCCCTGATCGACTTTTGCGACCCACCGACCGGCCGGTATCGATATAGCACCCGAGCGGAGCTGTACGCCTGAATAGCGCTCGCCGAGCAAGATCTTTTTTGCTGTATATTCGCTCAGTTTTACGCGCGCCATGTATCGTTTTCAAACATTGCACTCCAGTCGTTGTCAGGATCGGAGTACTCCTCAGAATAAATAAAACCAAGCTTATTTGCGAGCGCGACACTTGCCTCGTTATGTGAACTGACGCCGGCCCACAGCTTTGCATCAGGATGTCGAGCCTTGTAATCATCGATCACATACCGCATAAATCCCGTCATAAGACCCTGACCGCGGAAGCGCCCGTAGGACCGGTACACGACCGTGTGTGCGTCACCCTTCGCCTGTGCATACTCCTCTTTCAGTTCGGCCTCGGTTAGATAGCGAAGCGACTTACGCCCGATAGGTTTCGGACCGAACCATGCAAGCGCCGCCAAGCTACCTTCGGAACTGACGAGCGCATATGGTGTACGTTCCTTTCCGAACCACTCTTCGTAGGAGCCTTCGACGAATCGCTTCCGGTCGGATGTATGTGCATGGAGGTCGTGATCGCCGTCATCGGATGAATACGATATCAATTGCCTGACGAGCGCATGATCGAGTCCGATGACGATATCGAACTGCTCACCCGCCTTCGACTGCATTGAACCGATCGATGCGCGTTCAAAAATGGGCGGGATTTGAATCATCATGAGAGACTACCGCTACAAATGAGTCTCCGCAATCGCGCGGTTGATTGATTTGAGCATTGTTTCCCGCATGATCTCCGCTTCCTGCAAGTGGGCGCTCTCGAACGATGTATGTGAAAAGAGCGTCGTGCGCAGTGCTTCCTGCGAGATGTACCCGAGCGCAAACAGCACGCGTGCGACCGAGACGATCTCGATCGTCGGGAGCGCATCATCGCTCGCACTCATGCACGCGCGGTGTGATTCCGCGAGCACATCAAAAAGATACTCGTTCTTCTCCTCGCCGGCGACGAGCCGTTGTGTGAGCTCACACACGCGCACGAATGCATACAGTCCGGCACCGCTTTTCGGGAGCGAGCGGGCGGTCGCACCCGCTAATCGCCAGCCCCGCTTACCTTTTACGAGGGACGCATTCGCATAACTGTAATTCTGCGTCGCGTAGCGCATCTTTGAATGCTCGGAACGTATCGCACTTGCGCGTGCACGCACAAGCCCGAAATCGCGGGTCATGAGCGAAACAACACGGTCTGCTTCGCCGCGGGCATCTCCCCCCAATACGATCACATCGGTGTGGTACTTCTGGTACATCGTTAGATCTCCAACGTAACACGCTTCTTCGGTGCTTCGACAAAATCGATCGCGAGCACCCTGGTCGCGCCGGAGAGTTCACCCACGAATTGCTTGAGGATCGCAATCTCGTCGCTCGGCGCTTCGATGACCGCGCGTGTAACGGAGTCTGCCGGTGCGAGATTCGCATCCTTGCGAGCACCCTGCAACAGGCGTCGTACTTCGCGCACCAGTCCTTCCTGCAACAACTCTTCCGTGACGGTGGTATCGAGCGATACGCCGACACCGCTCTCAAACCGGACCTCTTTGACGTTCACCTCATCCTTAATGAGTTCAAGAAACTCATTGATGCCCGGTGTCTCGGCGCCATACACATCGGTCGTGCCGATCGCGAGCATGCGCAGCGGCTGACGGACATTCAACTTCTTGTCCTCTCGCTCTTTGAGCGCCTGGGACACAATGAGACGCGTCGCGAACATGCGTGTAAGCAGCTGCGCAGCATCGGTGTCATGCGCCAGCATTTCCGGCCACGTAGAAAGGTGGACGCTTTCTTCGTCCTCTCCTTCGCGTACGGCTTGGAACAGGTACTCAGCATAGAACGGCATGGTCGGAGCCATCACGCGCGAGAGCGTATGCAGCACATAGCGCAGCGTCGCCAGCGCCGCTTTTTTATCCGAACCCTCCTCTTTGAATCGCTCACGGGAACGGCGCAGGTACCACACGGACAGGTCGTCGATGAACTGCGGAAGCGGCCGCACTGCCTCGTCGAGCTCGTACGCCTCGAACCCTTCGGTTGCTTCACCGACCAGGGCATTTACACGAGCGATGATCCACCTGTCCAGAACGTGTGCACTCTTGAAGTCTCGGACCGTACCGTCTTCATAGAGTTTGTAGAATTCGAGCACGTTATTGAGGCGACCGATGTTCTTCTTGAGCGTTTCGTCGACTCCGTTTTCCGAGAAGTTCAGGTTCTCTGCTTTCAAGAGCGGCGACGAAAGCATGTACAAACGCAACGCGTCGGCTCCGTACTTGTTGATCACATGCATCGGGTCGGGATAATTGTTGAGACGTTTCGACATCTTCTTGCCGTCTTCGGCGAGCACGATCCCGTGCGCCACGACGTTCTGAAACGCGTTCACATTGAACGTTGCTCCTGCGAGCACGTGCAGGTAGTAGAACCATGCACGGAACTGACCCGTGTATTCGGTTATAAACTGGGCCGGGAATGTTTTCTCGAACCGGTCTTTGTTCTCGAAGGGATAGTGCACCTGGCCGTACGGCATCGATCCTGAATCGAACCATGTGTCGAGCACATCGGGAATGCGGCGCATGGTTTTGCCGCAGGTGCACGGTACGGTTACCTCGTCGATGATGTGTTTGTGGAGGTCGTCGACGGTGGTTCCGCTCGCCGCTTCGAGCTCTGCGACCGATCCGAATACACGCTGGGTTTTGCACGATTCGCACACCCACATCGGAATGACGCTCGCCCAGAATCGCTGACGGCTGATGCCCCAATCCTTGGCACCTTCGAGCCATTTACCGAATAACCCCTCCTTTATATGCGACGGTGACCAGTTCACGTTCTGTGCGGTTCGGAGTAACTCTTCTTTCAGTTTTGAGACCGAAACGAACCACGACGATGTCGCGTAGTTCAACAGCGGAGTGTCGCAACGCCAGCAATGCGGATACGAGTGCGTGATGTTCTCTTTTGAAAAGAAGGTACCGTGGCCCTGAAGATATTTGAGTACCGCGATGTCCATCGCCATGCGCACGCGATCCTCGGCGTTCGGCTTAACTTCCATGCCGGCAAAGTCCGTAACCTCGGACTTAACCGTCCCGTCAAAGTTCACATGCTGCACGAACGGCAGATTCACCTGCTTCAGCAGCTCCCAGTCTTCGGCACCGAATGCGGGCGCTTCGTGTGCGATACCGGTACCGCTATCAGCCGTGATGAAATCCGCTGCGTAGATTTTCCAACCGTTCTCGCGATTCTTGAGCGTTTCGTCTTTGGCGTAGTAATCAAAAAGCGGCACATACTGTTTGCCGACGAGTTCACTACCCTTCTGCGTTCGAACGACGCCATACTCCTGTCCGCCAAAAATACTATCGAGCCGATCTTTGGCGAGAACGAATCGAACCGTCTCCCCCGTCCCGTCGTCCTTTTTCTCGACAGTCACGTAGTCGATATCCTTGTTGACCGCGAGTGCGACATTTCCCGGGAGCGTCCACGGGGTTGTGGTCCAGGCGAGGTATGACAACTTCGGGTCCTCAACGGAGCGAAATTCGGCGGTCACCGAAATATCCTTGATCTCTTTGTAACCCTCACTCACCTCTTGTTGGGAGAGCGTAGTCTCGCAGCGCGTGCAGATGTGCATCGAGCGGTAGTCCTCATACACGAGACCCTTGTCGTAGATATTCTTGAACACCCACCACACGCTTTCCATGTAGGGCTTATCCATCGTGCGGTACGCGTTCTGCATATCCACCCAGCGGCCCGTACGCGGAATGATCTGTTCCCACTCGTGCGCATACGTCATCACTTGATCACGGCACGCCTCGTTGAACTTCGCGATACCGAAGTCCTTGATGTCTTTTTTGTGTTTAAAGCCGAGCTGTTTTTCGACGATGTTCTCGATAGGCAGTCCGTGACAGTCCCACCCCCACACACGAGGGACCGAGTAGCCGCGCATGGTTTTGTATCGCGGTACGACGTCTTTGATCATGCCGGTCACGAGGTGGCCGTAGTGCGGCAGACCGGTTGCAAACGGCGGTCCGTCGTAGAAAACAAATTCACCGTTCGGCGCGTCCTGCGCAACCGATTTCTCGAAAATCTTGTGCTCGTTCCAAAACGCCAGGATCTCCTCCTCGCGCTTGGCAACCCCTGATTTGTCGGCGTTTTCAGCCATATTCGATGAATCCTATCAAAAATCAAAGACCGGCGCGAAAAGCGAGCGCCGGTCTTGATATGAGGAACGGATTGCTCTACCCCGAAACGAGACGGGGCCTGAACGGGGGTTCGACGAAGTGCTTGCTGTGAATGGCAGCCGGCATGTGTGGACCGGCGGCGCCGGTGAGCCTGGCCAGGTCGGTCGAGTTGTTGCAGATCCCCTGCACGTAGGTGCCGTTGACGACAACACCGCAGAGCTTGGGATAACTACCGTCGGTCACCTGAGACACATTGTCCATTCTCGTGTTCCTCCGCTTTTGAGCACAGGAAGCTGATCTTCCCTTGCCATGATTAAGCGTACCAACCTCTTGATTTGGAGCAAGCGTTGTATGTGATGTAAAAGCCGGCGTTCATGCCGGCTTTTGTCTTGCGTCGAGTGCTTCAAGGTATCGGTACCGCAACGATTAGGCCGCCCTGGTCGACGGTCTCGGCGAGCCATTCGGCCTCGCCATCATGCGAGCATCGCATAACGCGCGAGCGACGCGAAGGATCATGTCGATTCTGCAGAAACTGATACCAGAACAGTCCGCGCGCGAACAATTGCTTCACCGCCTCGCCGGAAGCAACAGTCTCTCCCTCGAGGTCCTGATTCCAATCAATGACGGACTCGGGAGCCACCGGCGGAGCCGAGTACACGGCTACCGGAGCGGATAGTTGCACGATGGGAACCTGGACTTTCGGATGTCGCATGTCGTCCTCCTGCCTATTTCCACAGCCAGACTATGCAAACTATAGAAAAAAGCAATTTCGGAATACAGGAAAGTCCGGCGCGGGCGCCGGACTTTGAAAAACCCTGCTACTGCAGGAAATACTCTTTGGGAAGCTCGCGCAAGTCGCGAACGATTGCGTCGGCCGGATAGTCCGTGCGGTCGTCAGAGACCAGCGCAACGCATCGCATACCTGCGGCGCGTGCACCGATCATACCGCTCACACCATCCTCGACGACGATGCAGTCGCGCGGATTCACTCCCATGCGCGCCGCAGCGAGCAGAAACACATCCGGCGCAGGTTTCCCTTGTGCAACCTCTTTTGAACTTGCAAAGGCGTCGAAGCGCCATTTGATACCGATCGTGCGCAAGACCAAATCGACGACCGGAGGCCGCGACGCGGATGCGACACCGAGCGGCGTCAGGCCCCAGAGCGACTCCAGTCGTTTGACCGTACCTTCAATCGGCGTGAACTCATCGACACACGCCATGAACCGCTCCGCTTTCCTGTCGGAGAGCGCCGGATCGTGCGTATACGGCAACCCGCGATCGGCGTGAAGCTCTGCGAACTGGTCGCGAAGCGACCTTCCCGAAAAGCGTCGGGTGATCTCTTCGGGCGTGATCTCGATTCCGAACAACTCCTTCAGCATTTCGGATTCGATACGCGAGTGAATTCGCTGCGAATCGGCAAGCACGCCGTCCATATCGAAAATAACAGGCACGTTTCTACCTCCCTTGTTGTCCGTATTCGAGACTACCCTACCGTGCGCAGCTATGCACGCGCTTACATCTTTTCGGGCGCCGGGATACCGAGTATCCAAAGACCGTTCGTGAGTGTCCGCCTGACAGCATTCACCACTGCGACTTTATGTGCAGCTGCCGGAGTACCGTCGAGAATCTGCTCCTGCGCATACCAACTGTTGTAGGCTGCGGCGAGTTGGGTCAGATACGTCGTTACGATATGCGGCTCCATAAGCGCCGCAGCCTGTTCGATGACTTCCGGAAAACGATGTACAAGTCGCGTCACCTCTGTCGGCACGACGCTCGGATCAACCGCTATCGCAACACCCTCGTTTGCAGCACGCTCGACTATCTGGTGAGCTCGCGCGTGGGCATACTGCAGGTACGGACCGGAATCCCCCTCGAGCGAGAGCGCCTGTTCGCGGTCAAAGATAATATCTTTGTTCGTAGCCTGTTTGAGTATCTGGAATTTAATTGCCGCAACCGCGACGTGCTCTGCAAGTAACTCTTTATTATCGGCGCGGCTTTCGGTGGCACGCGCGGTCGCCGCGTCTTTAAGATCATTAATGAGCGATTCACCGGTCACAACCGAACCCGTACGCGATGACATCTTCCCTTCCGGTAACCGCATCATGCCGTGTGCGACGTGCAGCAACTTTGCAGCAACCTCCGGGTACACGACCTCCATGGCCTTTTTGAGGACGCGAAAATACTCTGTTATCTCGTTTGCGGTGACGATCACAAACATGCGCGAAGTCGGAAACTCATCCTGCTTCAGTTTTTCGAGCCCCAGCTCTTTTGCCTCGTATGTCGGCAACCCTTTGCTATTAATAAATACACGCGTATGCAGTCCGTACTCCTCGCCCTTGAATACCCGGGCGCCGTCGGACTCGGGAAAGGCCTCAGGATGCGAAAGTACGATCTCTTTCCCTATTGGACCTGTCTCACTTTCGAAATAGTAGCGGTCGAATTTCGTTCCGAGGATTGTATACAACTTTTCGAACGCCGCGAGAGAACCCGCACGACCCGTGTCGTAAAGCTCATTGAGCGCAGCATCACTTCGCTCATACAGTTTTCGATTGATGTCGTCGATCTCCGCCTTGGCAGACTCCGCTTCTTTGTATGCGGTCGCACCTTCAGCATATGCCCGACCGAATTCGTCAGCGGATTCGGGATGAATGCCAAGCTTGCGTATGCCCCAGATCGCACACGCGACATGTACACCGAGGTCGCCCTGGTAGTTGGCGCGCGAGACCGATGTGCCCGAAAAGTCGGTAAGTCGCGCGAGCGACTCGCCGATGGTGTTACTCATGAGGTGGCCGATATGGAACGCTTTAAACGGATTCGGGTCCGTGTATTCAAACAGAATATGTGTGCCGGTCGGGAGGTTGCGTCCCCACCCCTCACCTGCGGCCTCTGCGACGGACGCAGCTATTTCGGAGGCAGACAGCACAAAATTAATGAACCCCGGGCCTGCAATCTCGATCCTGTCGACGCCGGCAATATCCCCGAGCGATGCGACCAGCTTTTCCGCAAGCTCCCGCGGCGGTATTCCGGCCTGTTTTGCATAGCGCATCGCCGTGCCGGTTGCGTAATCGCCATGCTCGAGAGCGAGCGGGTATTCAAGCTTGATATCACTCTCCGACACCTCTATACCCTGTAGGGTAAGCGCCGCTGCAAGCGCAGCGCGAAGTCGGTTCGATACCGCGTCAGGATTCAACATGCGCAGATTGTACCTTAGCTGGCAGAGATCGCGTCCCAGACACGTTCGTGGATCACCTTCGGCGACTCGCCCGCTTTGCATTCGATGGTTCGCCACGTCCGGTCTTTTGAGAGCTTGCCGTACACTTCGGCAACCGCTCGCTGGTATTCGGCATCTGATTCGTGTTGATCAAGCTCCCGGCCGGAATCATCCATATGCTCCTTCGCTAATTTTTGTGACACCTTGAGGTAGATAACAAGATGCGGCTTCGGCAGGCCTGCTTCTCCATACATGAGATTCTGAACGAACGTGATGAATTTCCCGCGCGCCGCGCCCTCGAGCTTTGCACCATGAAATGCCATCGTTGAAGGAACGTAGCGATCAGCGACCACCATGCCCATTTTGAGCGCCGCCACGAGCGAGTCTTTTGTCGTCGCAAAATCCAACAGGTACGGGAGGCCGGAGAAATAGGGCGACAAATGGCGAAAGTCTCCGTGTTTGCCGTGGAGTGCGTCCTTGATGAGCTTACCGATCGGCTTTTCGTAGCGTGGTGAATGTGTCGAGGTCACATGGTGCCCCTGCTTCTTCAGACGATCCGCGAGCATCTTTGCCTGCGTTGCCTTGCCGGCACCGTCTATCCCCTCAAACACTATAAGAGTGTTCGTTCTCATGCGGGCAGTATTCCCTTACAACCCTTAAAAAGCAACAGCCCCTCATATGAGGGGCTGTTGCGGTTTTTTGGTCGGATTACTTGGAATCAACGTCGACTCCCATAGAGCGGGCAGTTCCGGCGATGATCTTCTTTGCGTGATCGAGATCAAGCGCATTGAGGTCTTCCATCTTTTCGTTTGCGATATCCTCGAGCTGCTTCTGGGAGAGCTTCGCGATCTTGGTTGAGTGCGGCTTGTCAGAACCCTTCTCCTTGCCGATCGCCTTCAAGACGAGGCGCGAGGCCGGCGGCTTCTTGATGATGAACGAGAACGTTCGGTCCTTGTATACATTCATGACAACCGGGAGGATCGAGCCGGCCATAGCTCGGGTCTGGTTGTTGAACTGATTCACGAACTCGCCGATATTCACGCCGGCAGGGCCGAGCGCAGTACCGACAGGCGGAGCAGGCGTCGCAGCACCGGCTGCGATCTGCAATTTGATGATCTTTGTGATTTCCTTTGCCATATCTAGTGACGCGGACTATACCCTTTTTATTTCTATATTTCAAGTTTTATGGAAAATGCCCCGGACTCGTGTCCGGGGCACTGTTTTGGAAAGAACGGAACAGGATCGGGGGTGTGCTTACTGCGACCCCTCGAACTGCTTGGAGACCCCGCGACGAGCCCAGGCCCGGAGCGGCGCATCGAGGGCGACATTGAAGATGTCCTCGATGAACTTGCCGAACAGGTAGTTGATCGCGCGGAACGGCCAGTTGAAGACCCAGGCGACGTAGAGCGTAGTCACGTCGACATGCTCCTGGATGCTCGTGCCGATGCCGGCGTAGTACGTCTCGTGCTTGCGGACGAACTCCGCCCACGGGGCGGCGAGTGCCTGGAGACGATAGTTCTTGAGATCGTCGTCGGACTTCGGCAAGGCGTCAGCCTCGGCACGCGCCGCGGCATCGAGCTTGGTCCACACGTTGTCGTAGAGCTCGGACCGGCCGTACTTCTTCTTGTCACGCACCGACCTGAGCCAGTCGACGCGGGCATTGTTCCGGCGAACGACGCGCTCCTTGGCGAGCGCCACGGTCTTCGACTGCGCCGAAAACACGCCGACGATCAGACACGCGATGATGATCGCGCCGAACGCAGCGGCCTTGGCCCAGAATGAGACCATGCCGAAGGCTTCGAGCCAGCGGAAGAAGCCGAGGGTGTACAGCATCGCACCGACAAAGGCGCAGATGCCGACGAGGTACGCGGCGACCTGCCAGATGGTCTCGCGGGTCCTGCCGGTGCGCTCGTCGTCTTCGACGAAGCATTTGCCCAGGCTGACGGCCACGAAGATGCTCGTCACGACGAGCGCGATGACTTCGATAGCGAACCAGAACCCGGTGGCCGCGAAGACCTTATCGGGACTCGGCGACAACGCGAAGCATGCGACCAGCACGATCGCGAGCCACAGAAATCCTTCCCTCACGATCGAGATCGCCGAAACGACCACGAGCATCAAGAGAAAGATCGGAAGCGGAATCCACGCGAGCGGCGCGAGGACAAATTCGAACACCCACATCGTCTTCTCCTATAATGGAATGATCAGTCACAAACGAGGACCCCGCGAATACGGTGACCCTGCGTGACGGCTTAAAATGGCACGCCAACACGATGCTGTCAACGGATACCACGCACCGTTTCTGCACCACATACACAAACGACCGGTCACGTGACCGGTCGTTCGTGTTTTATATACGTTCGGATTATACGCGCTGTACCTGATCCGCCTCGAGCTCCACCGGAGTCTCTCGACCGAACATCGGGACGAGCACCTTCACCTTTCCGCGCTCTTCGTCGATCTCCCCCACCTTTCCTTCGAGGTCCTTGAACGGGCCGTCGATAATGACGACTGCGTCACCCTCACCGAGGTCGATCGCGTGTCGGACGACATCGCCGTCTGTTCGCTTGAGGATCTTTTCGACTTCTGACGGTTCGAGCGGAACTGCCTGGTTGGCGGTGCCGACAAAGCCGGTAACCTGCGGGGTATTTCGCACGACGCTCCAGGCATCGTCCGTGGCCACCATGTCCACGAGGACATAGCCCGGGAAAATCTTTTCCTTGGTCTCCGTGCGGCGACCGTTCTTGATCTTGATTTTCTTTTCGGTCGGAACAACCACATTAAAGATGCGGTCACCCATGCCGAAAGATTCGACGCGCTGTCGGAGGTTTCGCGCAACCGCGTCCTCGTAACCGGAGTACGTGTGTACCGCGTACCACTGTCGCTCCGTTCCGTATGTCTGTTTTGCCATGACGAAAATGATTACTGATTAATATAGTGTAAGCCTTGTGTTAGTTGTCGCCCGGGAGATCAAGCTTGATCGTGGTCGATGTTGCGGTCGATGTAGCTGTTGGAGCTGCTTCCTGCTGTACTTCGATGGGAGCGCGCTGCACGCCGGCAAGACGAGCGAGCGTAGAGGTAAAGATGAAATCAAACAGACCCAAGTAGAGCGCAATGAAAAGCGAGATCGCGATCACGAGCACCGTATACACGATGGTCTGGGTTCGCGTCGGCCACGCAACATGACGGAGTTCTGCCTGCGTTTCCTGAAAGTAGCTGAATACGGACATACGGTTTTTGGCTTAAATAGTGTGCTTTTTAGGCATTTTTAAAACGCCGGGCGGCGTTTATTGAATAATACCTTTCAGAGACGTGAAGTCAAGGCGACCCTTTCGGGCCGCCTGAACCGTCTATTTGACCGTTGTGAGAAATTTCACGAGGGCTTTTGCCTGAGGATTCTTCGAAATCGCATAGCACATCATGCGCCCCGATTTCTGAGACACAACGATATCCGCGCCGGCGAGGACCGCCAACTGGTGACTTACCGCCGAGTGGGTCATGTCGAGCTCCCCTGCAATATCCTGCACAGCAAGCTGCTTGTGTCGGGATAGTACGAAGAGAATCGAAGCCCTCGTCGAGCTGGCGGCAAGTTTTAACAATCGCGCAGCCTGTGCAGCGCGCTTACGTTCTACAGTGCTCATATGTTTATCGGATCTCGTACGTGATGTTCACGTTAGAGGTTATTTTGTTCTGACCTACAGGAAGTTCAGGTGAAGGTGCGGCTTCTGCCTTTGCAAAGTTCCCCGCATCCATAGCCATCATCGCACCGCGCGCATAATAGGGCTGCGCGGTATTCTCGCTGAATCCGACGATGCGGACAATCGATACCCCGAGAGACGATGCGAGCTTATCCGCCTTTTCGCGCGCATCCGTGATCGCCTTGTCGCGAGCATCCGCTTCAAGCTGGTCCTGATCGTCGATGGTAAACGAAAGTCCGGAGACCGATGATGCCCCCTTTGAACCGACACCGGAGAGCAGATCGCCTGCCTTGTCGGTATCTTTCACTTTAACGGACAGCGTCTGGGTGACCTCGAACCCGACGAGTGTCTGCTTACCCGGCTGACAGTAGCCGGATGTGCACGATCCGTTTGTGTACTCGTATTGCGGGTTCACATTGTAATCAGCGGTCTGGATGTCCTTGTCCTCTACCCCCTCGCTCTTCAGATACGCGATAATGTCATTATTCTTCTTCGTTGCCGCAGTCTGTGCGGTCGCAACATCTTTAGCGCGCTCCTGGACTGTTACCGAGAAGGTTGCCGTGTCCGGAACTGCGAATACCTCACCCTCGCCGGTAATACTGATCGTATTGCTTGCGGAGACGCCGCTGCCCACATACCGCATACTCTTGAACACATACAGAGTCGACGCAATTAAAAACAGCGACAGCATGATGAGTGCAAGGCCTCCTGCCATTTTCATCCGGTAAGTCGTTCGTGCGATGTCCTGTTCCGTGGGGTTCATAACAATATGAAAAGTCGATTAATTGCACACATAATATCATCAGACGCAGCGGAACTGCGCTCCTTACAGGTCGTACATCGCGGAGACGTCGCTATAACTCGACAGGAACGACGGTATCGCAAAGAACAGCCCTATGAGCGGCAGTACGAATGCGATCGCGGAGACAATAAGAACCGTCAAGAAATATTTGCGGGTTTTTTCGACAGATACATACACAGCGTCGATTTTCTTCTCGATCGCATCGATCCTATTCTTGAGATCCTGATCCATACCAGCGAGTATATCAGCCCGAGCGGGGTCCCCCGGTGTCGATCAGAAAGAGTTCGTACTCACGCTCGAATGCCCAGAGCGCAACACGATAAATACAGTACGTGATACAGAAAGCCGACGCGACATCGATCGAGTAATGAATGTGTCCCAGGAGCACAATCACAACGAAGTACAGCGATGAAGCAAGGAAGAATGTTCGTATCCACGGGATCCGCCAGAACGCGAGCGCACCCAAAAAAGTCATCCCGGTGTGTCCGGAAAAGAACTGATCTGATCCGAAGAATGCATCGGTAATGGTGGCGCCGAAGTCGCTCGCATAACGCGCCTCCGGCGGTCCGAGGTGTGTGAGCAGCGTGAACCCGGAGCGGACGAGAATGAAGAGCGTCACCCCGTGCACGACGAACGGGATGCTCCGCGGTCGGGCAAGCACGATAAGGACAGCGATCACCAGGATCGTAAAGGTGCCGTTTACGAAGAGGCCGTCGACCTCGCGCGCGGGAAAGTTTGAAAGAATAAGATCGGTTACGCGCGCACCCGCTTCTGCCGTTGCCTGATCGATCGCCCAAAAATTCACATAGAGCGCCCCGCACAAAACCACGACCGATATCAGCAGAAGTGCAGAGTACCCCGGGGTACGAAATGCTGCGGCATATTCCGAACCGATGCGACGCAGATTGAACCACTCGCGTATGGTGGGCGACTCGTTCATGCGGTGAGTATACGCGCAGCGCCTTGCGCGCGGCAAATAGGTATACTGCCCCCATGGATCCGGCTGCACTTATCGATATTCTTCTCACGTATCGTTACTGGGTACTTCTGCCGCTCGCTATCGTCGAAGGACCGATGCTCGCATTCGCATGCGGTGTTCTCATCTCGCTCGGATACCTGTCAGCGCCACTGACGCTGATCATCCTTGTCATCGGAGACATCATCCCCGACACCATCTTCTATACTCTCGGACGATTCTGGAGCGACCGGCCGTTCGTGAAGCGGTTGGCGGCACGCATCGGTGTTACCGACGGACATTTTACCGACGCACAGTCGCTCTGGCACGAACATCCGGGCAAGACCATGCTCATGAGTAAGTTCGCCTACGGCATATCGTCGGCGTTCCTGTTTATGGCCGGACTCATGCGAATGTCTGCGAGTCGGTTCTACGGGTACTCCGTCTCGATATCATTCGCTCATTACATAGTCATCATGACCGCAGGTTTCTACTTCGGGGCGTCACTCATCGCAGCCGGCGAGATCGTCCGCATCATTGAATACGGCATCGCGGGACTCGCGGTACTTATATCCGCATATGTCACGATCATGTGGTACATGCGAAAATCGTTCCCCTCGCTTCCCTAGCATTACGAACCCGTATGAAAATTGCGATCTGTACCGATATGTATGCGCCCCAGCTCGGAGGCGTCGCGGATTCAGTGCTGCTTCAGGCGCGCGGTCTGCGCGCACTCGGTCATGATGTACACATTTTCGCGGCGCATATGCGCGGCGAAACCCCCGACCCGGAGGTTACGCGATTCCGCTCGGTGGAACTCTTCGGCGGCACGTTTTGCATCGTCTCGCCGTTCGGGATACGCGGAGCGATACTCGAATACAAACCCGATGTAGTACACGCACACTCCTTCGGAACGATCGGATTGGTCGCCCGGTATACGGCCAAGAAACACACCATCCCGTCGGTCGCAACTATTCATGGTTCTCCGGTCGATTATTTACATTACTTCGGAATCGACCTAAAACCGTTCAGGTATCTGGCACTTCGTTTTGTTGCCTGGTTCTTCAGCGGCTTCACCGTTGTGACCGCGGTCTCGTCGCAGTCGATGGATCTCTTGCTGCACGCCGGCTTACGCCGTGTACGTACGACCGTTATCTCAAACGCCGTCGACGACCGTTTATTCCGACACGTAGAAGACAAACAGGACCTCCGGGAGCGGATCGGTATAGACCATAAGGCCGTGCTCGTATTCGGTCGGCTCGCAAAAGAAAAAAATCTGGACGCCGCTCTCACAATCTTTGCGGATGTGCACAAGCGGACGAACGCATCGCTCGTCATTGTCGGCGACGGACCGGAACGCGACCATCTGGAGTTACGTGCCCGCACGCTCGGTATCGCCGAACACACGTTCTTTATGGGCCGACTTTCGGGAGAGAATCTGGTAAGTACGATCAATGCGTGCAGCGTTATGCTCATCACCAGCCGTACCGAAGCTCAGCCGATGACGATTCTCCAGGCAAATTTATGCGGTGTGCCGGTGGTCGGCGCCCGCGCAGGCGGGATCCCCGAGAGCATCAATGACGAAGTGACCGGTTACGTGGTCGACGGCGACGACCATGGCGCGTTTTCTGACCGAATATCTCGCCTCCTTTCAGACACAGAACTCAACGCTTCCATGAGCGCCGAGGCGATCGCGTTCGCTCGGCATCATGAACCTGCGGGGGTGGCACTCACATGGGAGCGGCTCTATCGCACACTTCCCGGTGTTCTATAAGAGAGAAACCTATTCGTGCCGATACATCGGTCGAACAAGCATAAGATAGACATTGGCGAGCAAGAAAAGTATTGCAAGTGTCCATGCCGACGCCTGTGCGCTACCCGTGAGCGCGATGCCGAGAACACAGACACCAAGGAGCGTTCCGGCCAGATCGATTGCGATTTTTTTGCGTACCGTGCGATCGTACGGGGTCTTCCCCAGCATGTGCACGTATTTGATAGGTGCAAGTGTGAAAATGACGACCACACAGTACGGAAACAGAATCGATGTACCGAGCGATACCGCAAGCATCAGATACGAACAAAGGAGTACGCCATCAAGCGCACGCTGAAATAGCGATGCGGGAGTAAATGCACTGAAGAAGCGTATTGAGAAATATGTATTCATACAGAGCACTGCGTAAAAGATCGTCTGTGGGACGATGAGGGCCGTATCGGTAGCATGAAAGAGAACGGACCACGCACCGCAGGCCGCAAGGCAGTACGTTGCGATAAACGCGCGCATCGTGGGATTCATACGGTTCGATCAGCGAATATCGGTGTATTGCTGATGGTATGGCCGGTCGAACAAAACCGGCCACGCGTAGTTCATAACGTAGTGCATATTCGTGCGGAAATACCCCTCCTTCACGAAACGTCGCGCCGAAGTCAGTCCGGAAAACCGCATGTTGAAAACCGTCTTTCCCTGTTCGCTCAGTCGTTTCGCCAACGTCATATCCTCACCGTAAAACTGCACGTTCGGATCAAACCCGCCGATCGCATTGATCGCAGTTCGCGTGACAATGAAATTACCCCCGAGCACCATATACCCCACCATACGGTACATAACCGGCGCAGTGAGCCACCACCCGACCGCAAGTGTCGCGTTCCACGCGACATTCGGCGCATCGTAGTAGTACACCGGACCGCTCCACGAAACAGCATCCGGGTACTTTGCTATCAGCGCCGCCGCTTTTTCGCACCAGTCCGGATCGAGTCTGGAGTCGCCGTCCATGTATGCAACATATGCCGCAGTAGTTGATTCAAGGCCGGTCTGTCTCGCCCGTGTAAGACCCTTGCGATGTTCACTGACGACGCGCACCCCTGCGTACTGCGAAGCAATCGCGCCCGTACCGTCGGTGGATGCATTATCGACCACCACAATCTCCTTGAACCTCCCGCGCCCGTATGTAAGGACGGACTCTAGGCAGGGTCCGATGAACTCTTTTTCGTTGTGCGCCGGTATCACGAGTGCGATCTCCATACCGTCATTCGATATTTAATAATCGTAGAAGTGGTCGATCTGTATTCCCTTGCGTGCAAGCGCTCGGTACACGTCGGCAAGATCCTGCACGTCAGCCTCGACCGTAACCCGGTCCTTGAGGACGTCTGTTCCATCGATGACCGATACAATCTCCGTGTCGCGCATGATTTCGCGCACCCGCTCGGGCGGCACTGCACCGACGGCATCTCGATACGTGAACGTGATCGAATCGTTCCCGGATATGTCCTCGACGGCGAACCGTGCGTTCAGCCTCTCTTCGTCGAGGACCTCGAGAAGGCGTACGGTGAACGAATGATAATGCGGGGCAGAGATGAGTTCGCTATGAACACCGTCTCGAGAAATGATTGCATAGACAACATCGTCCTGTACGCCGAACTTTGCATGGGTTGCTGCCCGGATGAGTGCCGCGTACACAGCCTTGATCCCATATTCGAGCGTCAGAAATGACTTTCGCTCGACGCGACGGATATTTTGTCCGACGGTGTAATCACGATCTGCCTGCACGCGCCACAAGTCTTTCAGGTATCTTGCGTACGGGAAGTCGTACCACGGGTACGGATAAATGAAGTCCGCATACGCGCGTGCGGCATGTGCGGCAAACTCGTCTTCGGGCACACGGGTGTTCCCCGCCAGCCTTTCCGACAGTCGGCCGAGCGTACTCTCGTATAGATTCTTCACCGCATTCTCCACGCTGAAACTCCATCCGATGACTTGTAGGACGGTGATGTAATCGTCGTTGTTGTGCGGACTGTCAGCAACGAGAGCGGTTACCGCATTGAACTGCCGCCAATACTCACGATTCGACGCGGAGTACGGGAAATGCGACGGCAGAGAATCACTGAGCACCGTGGCATATTCGTCTGCACTGTAGACGATGTACCACTCCGGTAATGACAGGTACGCGTTGTCGTACGGACGATAGTACTCCGGCGTTGTGCTCGCGACCGATCGGATGCGCTGCTTGTCTTTGTAGTAGCGAAGTTTTTCCGGACTGTAGTATTTATCCCACAACGAGTTGGTGAACTTATCCGTCGGATCGTACGCGTTCTTAATTTCAAAGTACTGCACCGCATTCGGGTACGCGCGATGCAACTGATCGTCGGTCGCCCATGGCTGATACGGCAGGTAATATGTTCCTCCGACCGACAGTACCTCGTCGATCATCTGACGCGTCCACTTCCCTACGTGTTGTCGCGCAGCTTCGTCGGTCCCTTGCTTGTAATACACGACGAACGCAAAACTTTCGGTGCGCGCCCACGCGAGCTTTGCTCCCGGATCAGGCAACGCGTGACGGATTGAGACGTTGAGAATGTTCACGTCGTTGTCTACAAAGACTTTTTTCATTTTGGGTACCCACTCGTCGAACCGCTCAACCGGTACGAAATATTCCTGGAGCACATACGAGCTGCCTCCACGATCCTTCGGCTCAAGCTCGGCAATATCGTAACTCGCCTCGTAATTGCGGGTATGTATCAGATGTTCCGCATAGATATACGGCTCGAGTATGTATTCGCGAATAAGGTTCCCGAACGGCCACTCACTCATAACAACCCACGCAACACGCTCTTTCCAGTAATCCTGTTTACGCGGAATGAGTCGGCCGGGAACGGTCGGCGGTCGGTCGGTTTTTGACCAGGTGACGACGGACACGTGTTTGAAGGCCGGCGGATACATGTCGCCGTTCTCGAACAGAACATCGGGGTTTGAGCGGACGTGGTCATTGAAGTACGCGAGATAGTCTTCGGTATTGATCTTGGTCTGTGCTCGTTCGACATTCACGTTGTCGGCAAGCTTGAGCGTGACGTCCGTAATGACGCCGATCCCTCCCATGCCGCCGATCGCGCTGTAAAAAATATCCGCATGACTGGTGGGTGAAGCCTCGATCACCGATCCGTCGGCGAGAACTATTTTGAAACTCTTTACACTGAGAATGATCGGCCCGAGACCGATGTAACGCCCGTGCACATTAACCGAAAGCGACCCGCCGACCGTGAAATTCGAATACGTCTGCATGATCATGATCGATAATCCGTACGGATCGATCGCGTCCTGGATGTCTCGCCACCGGGCGCCCGCCTGTACAGTCACCTCTTTGCTCGTCGTAGAGATGTTCAGGATCTTGTTGAACTCGCGCATGTCGATTTGCACCGCTCGGGGCGATGCGGTCTCGCCGCCCATGGAGTTTCGTCCGCCGCCGATGGAGACGTGGTCATGTGTCCTGACCGCCTCGACGATCTCTTCCGTTGTATGCGGCACGATGATCCCCTGTACATGCACCGGGTACAGCTCCGTTACGTCGGTGACGATATTCTGCTTTGTGTTTTCTGCTTCGCGCGCAAGTTTATCCGGTGTCGGGTCACCATGCACGCTGACTATCAGAAAAAGCAGTGCCACGAACGGAAGCGCCAGGAGCACAGAGACCGCGCTGAGTACGCGCGTTCGGGTTATGTGTCGCGATACGGCGTGCAGGTATGAGCGCAGCCGCGTCATGCTATTCGTTCGAAAGCGCGATCTTTTTCACGGAGTAATGAAGCGCGATGGCGACCAGTACGGTAATGCCGATGTGCGGACCGTTGAGGAGAATATTTTGGACAATTCCCTGCCCGATCAATACTCCGTATACCACCGTGAACAGCGCATCGAGCGCATAGTACCCGCCGATCGTCATGATGTATTTCACCGTCCATCGCGGCCCGGCGATGAGCGCAATGACGCCCGCGATACCAGAGATGCCGTGCGTTACATCGTCGATGAGCGAGATTTTGAACAGCCCGAACATGAGCCACTCGTGAGCAACCGACGTGTCTACGAGCACTCCCGGAACGCGTTCGATCAATACGATTCCGATAAAAAGGGCACTGAGGAATGCGGCCACATATTGTGCGATCTTCATACAAGTATTCTAGCCTACTTATCGAGCGCCTCGGAGAGCGCTGCGTCGAACGCCGTGTAGTCTTCGATCATTGGTATATGGCCGACGTTTTTGAGTGCTGTGAGTCGGATATCGGGAGTGACCGGTAACAGTGCCTGTGCGCCGGATATGGGAGTCAGCGTGTCTTCCTCGCCCCAGATTACGCGGACCGGGAACGGCAGTTTCGTATACGATGCGATGTCTGTGCTTTTGTAAACGAGCGGGTCGAGCGTGTAATCGCGAACCCAGTCGGACAACCGCTCCGTCACGTAACGCAGGTTGAGGTATCGCGTGTAGAGATGTGCGAGATCAGTATCGACATGGTCGGTCAGGTGGACGAACGACCTCAGACGCGAGAGCACGAGCGAGTCGTTGTGAATCAGAAGCCCGACAACAAACACACGAAGCGGTCCTATCGTAACCGGCGAGAATATCGGGACGTGTTTTTCTTCGCCGATGTTCAATACGGCGTCAATCAGGATAAGTTTTTGTACCCGTTCGGGGTAACGCATCGCATACTCGGTCACCGGTCCCCCGCCGTATGAGTGGCCGACAAGAATGACTCGGTCGAATTGTTTTGCATCTATAAACGCCTTGATACGGACGGCTTGTGTATCACGAAAATAGTTCCGGTCGGGCGCCGGCGTACTGTAGCCGAACGGAGGAAGGTCGAGTGCAACATAATTGTATTGTGTACTTCGAGTATTTTGCACATCGACGACTCGCTGCCAGGTGCCGTTCCACGATGAAAGACCGCCGACGAAAACGACGGTGGTGTCTGAACCGTTATTGATCTCGCTATACGCATATCGCTCGTCGCCGACCGGAATGAACCGGGTCGTTTGCGGCGCACTGAGGCGCGCAAATTTAGATTCTGTGTACGAAACATTATAGGTATACACACACAGGAGTCCGATATACGTCGCAATCAGTATGAACAATGCTGCCCGTATGGCTTTCTTGATCATGCTGCTACAGCGTAGCACTTTATGGAATTCGGCATGAGTCGTCCGCAAAAATAGAATTTGCAGACGCTGCGCGTCTTTAATTATTTTTGGGCAGCGCGGGTAAGGAGTCTAGCGAGCGGGAATCGGTCAAGCGCTCGATTCTGCGCCGTCGCGCAGAACCTCCGCCTGACCACGCTTAGGCATCCCCATCTGCTGATGGGGGCCCCAGCCTTCGCCTTCGATTCCCGATAGTCGTCCGCAAAAATAGAATTTGCAGACGCTGCGCGTCTTTAATTATTTTTGGGCGACTATCGGGAATCGAACCCGAATCGAGGGCTCCACAAACCCTAGTGTTAACCGTTACACCATAGCCGCCATCGGCAAACAGAATGAGTTATAGCAGAATAGCGGCGTATTGGCGAGATTTGCTAGCGCGCTTCCTCTGTCAGCAGCACCCCTCCCTGTGACCGCACGACCGTAAATCGGATGCGACCGACAATCTGGCCGTGCTCCGTCAACACATTCACACGCCATGAGCCGGGCTCGGGGTCATACTTTTCGGAGTACCCGCGGAATCCCCCATCCCGCCCTCCGTGGATAGTGAACCGCACATCAGAACGAGTCTCCCATACATTCGTCGCATCGTTAAAGTATTGCCACTGATGGCGCAACAATGTCGAGAGACCGGACGGCGCGAACACGGCCGCAAACACATACACCTTCTCACCCTGAGCAAGGTGTACTGTGGCAGGTGTGCTGAGGTATCGTACCGGCCAGGTTTTTCGCTCACCCTCCAACGTGTATGTTCCTTCCGTGCGGGAAACCGCGTGGTATACCCCTCCCTCCTTTAACGCGAGCGGAAGCGGCGGAATCAAATTGGTGAAATACAACAGGTTAAACACGATGACGAGCGTGCCGAGCGAACGACGCAGTGTCGGGCGCGCACCCTGCACACGCTCAGGCACCAGTGCCTGCATGAGACCGAGGATCAAAACGATGATCAGCACACTGAGCACCCCCGAAAAAAGAAACATATACGGACCGATCACTTTGAACACGAGGGGCAAGAAAAAAATCAGAAACGAATAGAGCGCCGTAAAGTAGATTGATATTTGGAACGGCAGCTTTTGGTATAGCGAACGAAAACGCTCGTTTCCGATTAATAGAAAAGCAAGAACAAGTACGAAGACCCACGACAGCGCAATACCTGCACTGCGGCTGTACAGACTCAGATAGCCGGAGAAGAGCGCGCCGAAGAACAGCTGAATCACGACGGGTAAAAACGGTGCCACCCACAGCAGCAGACGATTTTGGGCCCTGCCGGATTCGATGTAGTTAATCGCGACAATCGCCACGAGCGCGAACACCAGGTACGAAAGCAATAAAATATTGCCGAAGATCACATCGACCCGATTGAGAAAGACGTAGTTATCGAGCAAGAATCCGACCACAAGGGCGACCGGAGACAGGTAGCGTTCGTACCAATGAATGAGTTCTTCGGTGCTCTTCGGCAGGTATTTGCGGATCATGTGTACCGAGATGATAGCAAACGCATCAACGAGTCGGCGCGTAGCCGTCGGGGTCGAACGATGCAGGATCAAGTCCGGTGAGCGGGTTGTATCCGCAGGCATACGTTAGACAGTCACGGAAGTACACGCCGTTTTTGTCCCTGGCGTACGAACCGGACGGCGTGACCTCGAGCGTTTCCGTATCGGCACCGTGCGGCAAGTACGTGAGTTTCGGAGAACGCGTAAGTGCGGTGAGCTTCATATCGGGCCACGTAGGACCGGCGGGAAGTTCGGTGCGGATAAGTCCGGGCGGCGGCACTCCGTCGTAGGTGATGACTGTGGTTTCTCCGCAGTCGGATTCACCGCACTCCGTGTACACACCCATACCCGCGGGGACGGTCATATCCGCATAGCGAATCCATTTCGGTGCAGCCTGTGCAACCGCTTGTATAGACGTCGAAAAACGTTCTGCCGGTTTCCGGGGAGCACTTATACGTCGTTCGTTCCGAACGATACCGAACACTCCTGCCGCAAACAGAAGGATGCCGACTGCAACCACAGCGAACACATAGTTCGGCAACGTATGCAGAGGCGAAGGAGAAGACGGCTCCCCGGCGGGGTCGAGCGGATTCATACAAGAATGATAGCAAGGGAAAGCCTGTACTCGCGATTTTTTGCGGCTCTGCTATGATGCACGCGTCGCGCAGGTGGCGAAATTGGTAGACGTACTACCTTGAGGTGGTAGCGCCCGTTAAGGGCATGGGAGTTCGAGTCTCCCCCTGCGCACACATAACAAAAAACTGGGGCATGCCCCAGTTTTTTGTTATGTGGCAGCAGAGGGAGACGAGAAAGCGAGGACTGGGGACCCGCGAACACGCGGGGATGTCCGAGCAGGGCCGAGTGGAGAAAAGTTCTGACGAGAACTTTTCGAGCGCTTGGCCGAGTCTCCTGAGCGACGGCGAGCCGAGAGTTGTGGGTCACATTAGACGACGGCGCAAAATCGAGAGCTTGACCGAGTCGCCCCTTGTGCAATCGAAGGACGCAGCGGCGCGTCGCCGCTGCGAGCGCAGGGTATTATCCCTCTATGCGCCGACTACCGTTCGCACTCGCACTGTGCGCAACGACACTCTTTCTATTTTTTACATTTCAGACTGATCCGGTACCGCGCGCGCCCGCACGAGAGCTATCACGCTCCGAGTACGATATAGCCCGAGACACATACCTGACAATTCAAAAGACCGCGGGGTCGCGCACTGCACTCGACACCCTCCGTTCAGATATAAACAAAAACGACCCCCTTGCACGCTCATGCCACTCGATCGCCCACGAAATAGGACAGCGCGCATTTATCCGCGACCCGGACTTCGGCAGAGCAATGGCAGTACAGAGTGATGTCTGTAACTCCGGGTACATGCACGGCCTCATAGAGATGTACTTCGTGGAACACGGCAATGCGACATCAACCATGCAGGCCGCATGCGCCGCCTATTCGGGCGGCGACTACCTGAGCTGGGAGTGTTACCACGGAGTCGGTCACGGACTCATGTTCGCCTCGAGTAACGATCTGCCCCATGCAGTCGTTCAGTGTGACGCCTACAACAACGAGTTCGCGGCGACCGCCTGCCGCAATGGTGCCTTTATGGAAAACTTCAATACTGATCCGACCGCACATCCTACCGAGTATGTCAGTAGCACCGACCTTTTTTACCCATGCAGCATGTTTGATCAACGCGTAGCCGGTGACTGTTACCTCTACGCACCCGTACGCTACCTGAGCGTCCACGAAAATGACTACACAGGCGCACTCACCTGGTGCGGGTCAGCACCCGGGAGGTTCAAGGACTTGTGCGTGCGCGGCGTCGGGACTGAAACCATGAAGCGAAACATTTCCGATCCGTCGTTCACGGAAAACGTCTGCTCGGGCGGAGATTTGTACGAACGATGGGCGTGCATCAGGGGTATGGCGGGCTTATACCTGAATCACGCCGGGTCTATGACTGCGGCGCGAGCGATGTGCAACGCATTACAGCTTGTCGACCAACCTGCGTGCTACTACGAGCTCGATCAAGACGCTCCTATGTTCGACCATTAAAAAACACCCCATTCGGGGTGTTTTTTATTTTGAGTTTGAATTTATGCCTGCTCTGCGGCTGCGCTCTCTTCTGCGGTCGGAGCTGCTGCTTCGATTGGTGTCTGGTCCTCTTCGATACCCGTAACAACCGGAGCCGACGACTTGTTTACCAACACAGTTCGGCGGAGTACGCGGCGAGCTTCGCGCGCAACCTTTTCGCGGATGAAGTAGAGCTTTGCGCGGCGCATGGTAGCGCGCTTTACGATCTCGATCTTGTCGATCATCGGCGAGTACAACGGGAAAATCTTCTCGACTCCCACACCGCTTGATACGCGACGAACAGTGAACGTACCGCCGGCCTCTGTGCCGTGCTTGCGCGCAAGTACCAAACCTTCAAAGGTCTGAATGCGGGTCTTACCCTTTTCTTCGATCTTCTGGTGAACACGCACCGTATCCCCCGATCGGAGATCGAGTTCTTTGCGCGCCTTCACGTCTACCGGTGAAATTACGAATGCCATAACGTCGCGGCACTGTAACATGACACCCCGCGGAGGGCAAATGCACCCTATCGCGCGCTCCTGTTGCACTCCTCCCCCTCCTCTATTAAGGTGCCCGCGGGACCAAACAGAAGGAGGGCACCCATGACTGAGACTCTATTGAAGATCGGCGTCGCCGGTAACCGCGACACATTGAACCGCATCGAATCCTGGCTGACCTCGGCAATGCAGCAGTACCTGCCGCCGAGGCGTTTCACCATCTCGAATCACGATCCGTTCCCGCCGGGACAGAGCAACACCGAAATGTCGACGCTGGTGCGTCCACCCAAGGGCCTCGGCGCGATCCAGTCGCTACATCATCGCTCGGGCACGATTGCGCGCGTGATGCTCGAGCGCAATCCCGACATCGACGTGATGATCCGGATCGACTCCGGCGGCCTGCAGATGGACATCCCGAAGCCGAGCAGCGTCTACCACGACAGCCAGTACGGCGTTGTTGCAACGCTCGCGACGCGACTGAAGGGCGCCGGCGCGATCATGCTGTACTCCAGCTTGAGCTCGCAGGGCTATCTGGGCGGAAGCGGCGTCGGCCATCGCCAGGAGACGGCAATGTCGGAGGTCGCGATGCAGGGAGTGCTCCCCCGCTGGTGGATGGAACTCAGTCGCGGCGTCCACCGGGCGAGCACCGCGCTCGCTGCCTGAACTGCCTGATTGCACACGTGTTGAGCGGGTCGCCATGCGACCCGCTCTTTCAATAATTGGTTTTATTGGGGAAATACGCTAAGGTGATGCAGAAGTAATTCACGGGTCACAAGCTCCGAAGACGACACTCTTCGCGGCGCGGTACCCCCGATTGCTTTCGTATCGTAGTTCATGGGCGATTAGCTCCAGAGGACGATGCCGTCGTTCGCGGAGCGGTGCCTTGAAAAGAGTTCGTATCGTAGTTCATGGGCGATTAGCTCAGTTGGTAGAGCAACGCTTTTACACAGCGAAGGTCACAGGTTCGAGTCCTGTATCGCCCACACAAATACAAAGGACCGACAGATTCTGTCGGTTCTTTGTATTTGGTGTTGCGCATCAGGACGAGAAAGCGAAGGCCGGGTACCCGCGAGCACGCGGGGATGCCTGAGCAGGGCCGAGCGGAGAAACGTTTTGACGAAAACGTTTCGAGCGCTTGGCCGAGTCCTGTATCGCCCACACAAATACAAAACCCGCAGCAGTGCGGGTTTTGTGCATTTTGTGTCCCCGGTTGGAATCGAACCAACATAACCGGCTTAGAAGTCCGGTGTTCTATCCATTGAACTACAGGGACGTGCGCTGAATCGTAGCCGCGTACCCTACTCGGGTCAATCAGTTACTTTTCGACGGATCACTTACGGCAGGCGGAGTTGCGCGGCCGAGCTCGTAGTTTTCTCTGCGCTCATAGAATTGCGTTAATGTACCCTCGAGCTGTGTCCTATCGATTGCGGGAGCAGCCTGTGATCCCCCTCCCGAAGTGGACGTCGATATGGTCTTCATGACCGCAGAGAATTCCCACACACCGAACAGAATGATCCCCATCGCGGCGACTATTGCCGTCAGCAGTACGACACGCCAATACACTTCTGCGATCGGTCGCAGGTTTTCCGGCTCGTGACGAGCCTCGTAGAGCTCTTTGAAGGAATCGTGTGCGTCCGTCATATAGAAACTTGAATGAGCGTGAGTACCTTGATGCGCGCCGTAATGTGCCACGCGGGCT
Organism: uncultured Candidatus Saccharibacteria bacterium; assembly: GCA_964512835.1. Classification (GTDB taxonomy): domain Bacteria; phylum Patescibacteriota; class Minisyncoccia; order Phycocordibacterales; family UBA2100; genus UBA10103. The sequence goes on from CAZELA010000003.1 coordinate 64,196, forward strand.
GCTTCGGGTCACTCGTATTGTTGCGCACGATTTCGATCTGATCCACTGACGACAAAAGAGGAAGTCGCTCGTAGAGTTGGGCAGCGTGCATAACCTGCGCCATCGATCCGTCTCCCTGCACACTGAACATAACGGCGCGCAGTGTGTCACCCGATTTACCAAGCGGGAGCGTACCCGCGACCGACGCGTCACTTACCTTTGCCTCGATACCCGCACTTCTTCCCGCTGCGTCGATTGTGTCGATAACGGTCACCACATCAGCAGCAGCAAGCAGTGCCAGTTCCTCGCGTTTTTCTTTTGTCACCTCCGCAAGCGCCTGCACCTTCTGGTTCATCGCCGACTGGTTCGCTTTAGTCATCGCTAGCTGCGTATCATTTGAACGCTGAAGCGCCGTTGCGCGGATCATCTGCGCCGCATACCCCACACCCGCGCACGATGCAATCGCGAAAACGAGCAATATCCACGACATGAGTTTGATGCGCTCCGACATATCAAAAGTTTCCTTGCAGTGTTATGGAGAACTGTCCGCTCGAACCGACGAGCGCCGCCACCGGTACCGACACCGTGGTAAATGTCCCGTCACCCTCGAGCGCCGTGCGGTACGCCGTCAGCTGTTCACGAGTCGCTTTCCCCCCGAGCTGAATCGATTTCGATGCACCGATATAACGGATATGATCGACCGTTACACCCTTGGGGCGCAGCTCAAGCGCCTTGATGACCGCTCTCGACGGCGACGACGTTGCGCTCACGACCGGCGCAACTGCAGTTAAGAGCGCTTGCGATCGAACCATGCTTTTCAGACTGTCTGCAGCGCCGGAGCCCTGGGCATTCACCTCTTCCGCGGAAAGCGTATTAACCTCGAGCGCCGCGAAGCTCGGTATGAGCGCAATCAGCGCGAACACCGACAACGCAATAAGCGTAAGCGACAAGACAATGATGAATCGTGCGCGATGCATTGCCCAGAGCGATCGTTGCGCAGGTACCGGTAGAACGTTCGACATAATTTATAGACCACGCAGCGCGAGTCCGACCGCGGTGGCAAATTGCAGCGACACATGTTTATCGATCGGCGGTACATAGTCTTCAAACGTTGTGACATGCCGCCACACATTACCCCGCAACGCCTTTGCCTGTACGCGTCCCGAAATGTAGTCAGAAAGTCCGCGAAGATTTGCATTACCGCCGACCAGAATGACACGGCCGACCGGAGTCATGCGCTCCCCGTGCTCATTGCGCCTCGTATCCCAGTAGTGGTAGTGACGCGCAACCTCGTCGGCAAGCGCGGCGGCCGCTCCGCTCACGGCGTCCAGTTCCGGAGACTTGGTTCCGTTACGCGTAGCAAGCAGGCCCTCGTCGTTCTTGAACCGTTCGGCGTCTTCGTGCGTCATATTGAGCTTTCCGACGAGCATCCGATCGATCAGGTCACCGCCCACCTCCACGGTCGACGTAAAGATCGGCACGCCCCGCTTCACGACGGCAAAACCCGTGCGTGCACGACCGAAATCCACCAATAACGTTATCGGCTCTTCAGCGTCCGACGATGAAACGGCGCGCGCGATTGAACGCGCCTCAACCTCCAGCGAAAGCAGTGTAATACCGGCGGCAGAAAATGCGTCGACGTACGCCTGTGCCACGTCTTTCGGGAATACGACAACGCTTATTTCTTCGCTGCCGCCGTCGTCCCGCGAAAGCGTGTTGTAGTCGTACACAGCTGCGCTGGGTGGAATAGGAACACGGCCTTCAAATTCGAATTCGATCATCCCGAGCACCTGGGCACGCGGCGTGCCGCTCGGGACCTGCATGCTGAATACGTAAGCCGCCTCTTCGGGTAGTGCCGCATGAGCACAGTAGATACCCTTCAACTCTTTGCGTACGCCCTTGAGCACGTCCGCGAGCGCCGGCACATCATGAATAACCCCGTTCATTACAATGCCTGAACGGAGCGGAATATCGCCGTACGTCTGTACACGCAGACCGTTCTCTGCTGAAACGAGCGTCAGCCACTTGATCGACGAGTCCGAAATATCGACACCGGCGGCACGCGGCATCAGGAGACGCGGCATCGGAAACCACCGCGTGAGGCGTCGCGAGAATGTTTCTTTCGCAGCAGAAAGAGCGGTGGGATCAGAAGACCACATCGCTCAATTATATCAGCATTGCTACTTCAATTTCGTTCCCTGTGGAACTTCTCGCTCCGGTTGTATGAGTGCGACACCCTTTTCGTCTGATGCAGCAATCAGCATGCCCTGACTCTCAACACCGCGAAGCATACGCGGCGCCAGATTTACGATGTACGGCAACTGACGACCGACCAGATCTTCAGGCTGTTTCCATTCTGCAATCCCGGAAACGATGGTGCGTGTGCCCATCGCTCCGAAATCGATCGTGCACTTGAGAAGCTTGTCGGCGTTCTCCACCTTTTCAACGGCCACGACGGTGCCGATACGTATATCAAGCTTGGCAAAATCATCGTACGAGATCTCAGCCTTCTTCTCGGGAACCGGAGTCTGTACTTCGACGGGGGCGATATTATCTGCGGGGGTTTGTTCTGACATAGTCTGCCTAGTCTACACTTCCGGTTTTGATATCCAAATAGCGCTGCAGAATGATCGCGGCCGCAGACGCGTCGTCATGACGGTCATCCGGCGCGTAGCGGTTGGCTTCGATGGAGCTCCCCGCTTCCCACGAGGACGCAATCGGCACGTCGAGCGTCTTTTTCAGATCCTCGACGAAATCTCGCACCTTCAACGTGATGGGGTTCGGTATCCCGCCGTAGCTTTGCGTATCACCTACCACAATGAACCCGATCTTTTCGTCTTCGACGATCTTTTGGATCACACCGATGACTCCCCGCATGTTTGCGATGGTCTCACGCGGAAACGCGATCGTGCCCCCCTCGTCCGAGACAGCGAGTCCGATGCGCTTACCGCCGTAATCGATGCCCAAAAACTTCATGTCAGTAATCGTACGCTGTTCCGGTCTCGATTGCATCAAACGCGATGTTGTGGGATTTAAGGATGCCGCCGACCATTGCCGGAATAAACGCGGCGAATTGCGGGTGCAGGATCATATCGTGCACCGGGAACGCACGCTGCGGTTTGAGCATGATTGCGTAATCGATTGCCTGGGACACCTTCATCCATGGACCGGCAACCGGAAGCGCCACGATTTCCACCGGCTCTCCCGGCTCAATAAACGCATCCCCCGGATACCAGAGGCGACCCGCGATAAGAAATCCCGTATTTTGGATGCGCGGAATGGACGAGTGGATCTCTTCGTGCACGCCGGATACGCCGGTAAACGCAACGCCGCCGTGCTCGTGTGTCCCGTCCGTCATGGTGATGTGTTCGATGTGTTCGCGTGTGAGCAACGCAGACACCCCTTCGTTGCAGATAATCACAACCCTCGGGTTTGTAGCCACAAGATGTTTTAACGATTCAAGGTGATAGTGGTCAGCGTGTTCGTGCGTGTAGAGAATAACGTCGATACCCGTGAGGGAGGAGTGGATGTTTGCAGTGAATGCACCGGGGTCGGTCAGGATGCGGATCCCCCGCTCTTCAATCAGCAGACAACAATGTCCGTATTTCGTTATTTTCATGCGCGTAGTATAGCCCTATCGTTCCTGAAGTTTCGATGTTTTGTAGATTTCGGGCTGAAAGGGTTTCAATCGGACGACACGGGTGTGCAATCCTGCACGGTCGAGCTCGGCCTGCAATTCGTTTACATAAAAGCTGTGCTGATCGTAGCCGAGCCCTATCACCTCGGGATCAGCCAAAACAATATGTCCGATGAAACCCTCACGATCTCCGAGAACCACCTCATCCACAAGATTGCAGGCCTCGACCGTCTTGAGCCGTTCAAGCTCCGTATGTTTCGGCTTCATGCCTTTTATGCGTTCGGTCGATTGATCTCTCGCTATCGAAACAATGAGCTGCGGATCCTCTACGAGCGCGCGGGCCTGACGGAACATATCGAGATGTCCCTCGTGGAGCATGTCGAACGTACCGAATACCATTACCCGCCTCATGATGCGACTTCCTCCTGATTCTCCCGACTGAGCATATAGAGCGCAAACAGAAGCAGTGCGGTGCCTGCCCACTGCCCCACAAACAGGCCAAAGTAGGTGCCCGGAGCGTTATTCCCTGCGATGAAATATGCGTTCACAAATACAGCCGCGAGCGGAAACCCGAGCTCTGCGAGCGTTGCGATGGATGCTTTCGTGAACTGCAGTCCGTAGTAGTAGATAGAGAGCGAAAAGACTCCGGAAACCATTGCCACGATTGCGATAAAGAGCCAGTCCGTGGGAGTAATCGAAGCGAACGGAGGCAACTGGTCTTGCGCCGCGGAAAGCATCATCAGAAACACAAAAGCAATACCGAAACGCAGCGCGGTGAGGGTTTGGAATGAACTTGTGCGCAGTGCGTACTTGCCCAGTACCGTTGATGCTCCCCACAAGAGCGCCGCAGCGAGCGCGAACAACACCCCGAGCATGTTCGGGTTGAACACTTCCCCTTCGTACATTTGCGGGCGTATGTCCGGAAAGCTGATGAGGTACGCTCCCGCGATCGCAACGAGCGCCCATATCCAGAAATATTTATGCATGCGCTCTTTCAGAAAGAGAGCGGCGAGTGATATTGCGATCAACGGTTGCACCTTTTGCAGCAGGATCGCTACCGAGGGATTCACGTACGAGAACGACTGTGTGAATGCTATCGAGGCGAGCGCCGAACCACCCACTGCGATCACGATGATTGCCGCCCACTCGCGCTTGGTGAATGTCGCGAGCTCCCGCCAATTGAAGAACAGTACCGGGATTACGAACAAAAGGTTTACCGCATGTTCGGCGAGCACGATAAAACTCGACGACAGATCCTTTGTAAGGTACGTGCGGAACGGCGCGTCGGTCGCCCACAGCATCGCCGCCGCGAAGACGAGCAAGGGGCCGAAAAATGCGAGGGATCGGGTTACCTGCTTCATATGTTCAGGAAGTATGCACGAACGAGCGCCACATCGGAAGCCATGGCGGCTTTGAGGTCACCGTCGTTCTCAAACCGGCGGTTGTCCCGGATCTTTTCGTATACATCTATGCGCGCGGTCTTGCCGTACAGATTCCCCGACATATCGAGCAAGTGCGCTTCGAGCACCCCGCGTTTTGCATCGCGGAACGCCGCCGCCAAGAACTCCGCGCCGTCGATCACGACTTTCGCCGCGTAAATACCGTCAAGATCACAGTCGGCGCACTCGATGTTGATAGTGGGGTACCCGAGAAGGGCGGCTCGCTTCGAGCCGTGAACCACTTCACCGGTGAATGATTTCATATATCAGTTAATCTCGATATCTATGTATCGCACATGCGGACAGGCACTTTTCACGCGCCCCTCAATCTCGTCGATCTTCTTTCCGATCATGCGCGGTATACGATCGGCATACCACACACAGAATCGCTTGAATGCTTCGTAGTCGTTGCTGATGTTATCGAATTCCGAGAGTAACGACTCCTGCTGGTACGCCTCGTTCATCAGCGCAGCGCCATTGAACTCGATCTCGAACTTCACACGGTAGACGCCGATGTCGAGGACCGTCGATTTGAAGTCGATCACGCGCTCGATCGCCGGTTCACCGGCGAGCACGTCCATGATTGCATCCTGATCGTCTTCGGGAATCGCACGACCGATAAGGTACGAGCGGTTTTTTGCAATCAATGCAATCGCAACAATACCAAGCAGTGTTGCGATGATGATCGAACCTACTGCATCCCATCGGGGATTACTCGTCAGGTACGAGAGAATAATTGAGCTCGCTGCGATAATGACGCCGAACACGGCGACACCGTCCTCGAGACACACGGCAAGTGTTGACGGGTCCGCAAGGACAAACCGTTCGGTCCATGACTGTTTAGGGAACGAACGTGCGAGTGATCGCAGTGCTACCCAGAGCGTAAGCGCCTCGACTACGAATGCCACCAAAAGCACCGCAAACGTAAGCGCGCTGATCTCGATCGGCTTAGGGTGCTGCAGTGCCTCGATGCCGTGATACATGGTGACCCCTGCCCCGACAAAGAAGATGCCGCACGCCGAAATGAGCGCCCAAAAGAACCGCTCGTTGCCGAATCCGTACGCGAATTCACTCGTGGGCTTTTTATGCGAGCGGGTGACGCCCACTAAAAGCAATGCTTGATTACTGGTGTCAGCAAAGCTGTGAATGGCCTCTGAGAACATGGCGCTTGAACCTGAGGCAGAGGCAGCCAGTACTTTGAAGACAGTGACGAGTGCATTCCCTATCAGGGCCGCCAGCACCGGCCAAAACCCTTTCGACTTCGCGATAGCCATTCGGACCACTCTATCATTGTCGATCTGTGCGATTGCTTGCATAGCTGCACGACACCGCTTTCATGTCGCGAACGATTTCCCCCAATCTCATATAGGGCTCTGTTGAGCCTCAATCGGAGGATATCCACTGACGGGCTTGACGTGATGTTAGTTAGTGTATAACCTACACTTAGTGATCGAAATAGCGGGTACACCCCGCTCTCTCTCGATCATTACTTAGTGTACTAAATACACTATTTATGCTCTTTGAAATAACGGAGGAAAACTATGAAAAAGCGCACACCGATCGGCGTGGTGGTCGGCCGATTCCAGGTCGCCACCCTCCACAAGGGACACAAGCATCTGCTCACGTACGCCGATACGCGAAATGAACACCTGCTGGTTGTTCTCGGTACACCGGAGTTCCCTACCCCACGCAACCCGCTCTCGTTCGAGATGCGGAAGCACATGATCGAAGAAGCGTACCCTGAAGCGATCGTCGTCGAACTTCGTGACACACCCAAGGATGCCGTCTGGAGCACACAGCTCGATTCGATCATTCGACGGAAGTTTCCGAACGCCGATGCGACACTCTACGGATCACGTGATTCGTTCCTGTCAGTGTACTGCGGCACCAACCGCACCGAGCTCGTTCCCGAGCTTGTGGGATATTCCGGAACCGTCGAGCGAGCGAAGTACACACCCTCGAAGACGACGACTGCGGCATTCCGTGCCGGCGTCGTTCACGGATTCACGAGCAGACTCAAGATGACCCGACCGATGGTCGACATCGCGATCCTGAAACGTCGTGAAGGCTTGATACTCCTGGGCGGTAAACCTACAGACCCGAAGGGTCTGTGGCGTTTCCCCGGAGGCTTGGTGGATCCGACTGACCCGTCGCTCGAATTCGCCGCAAAACGCGAATCGTACGAAGAAGTTCGGAACATCGAGATCGACGACGTCACCTACATCGGTTCGACGTCGGTCAATGACAGCCGCTATCGCGGCACCGGTGAATACGCGATCACCGCACTGTGTATCGCGACCTACATCTTCGGCAGAGCAGAAGCGGGCGATGATCTCTCGCGAGTCGAGTGGTTCCCTGTCTCGCAACTGCCGAAGGTGCTCATCCCCGAGCATCGTAAGCTCGGCGAGATGCTCACCAACTATCTCTCACGCGCGTAAGCGCTCCATAGGAGGACGTCATGAACGCCCATGTAGGACCACTGACTTCGATCACAACGGCCGGCATCATCACGCTGACCGATAGCTACAAGCCGACGCACTGGCTGCAGACACCGTCGAGAACGACGATGATCTATTCGTTCCTGGAAAGCCGCGGCGGCAAGTTCAATGCCGTTACGTTCTTCGGTCTGCAGTACTACCTGATGAAGTACTTCGCGGGAGTGGTGGTGAACGAACAGTTCATCAAGAAGGCCCGTCGACGTTTCAGGGCTCACTTCGGCAACGACGCGCTGTTCAACGAAGCCGGATGGCTACGACTGATCGAGAAACACGGCGGCAAGCTGCCGATCCGCATCAAGGCGGCCCGAAGGAACAACTGTTCCGACCGGCAACGTACTGATGACAATCGAGAACACCGACGAGGAATTCGCCTGGATCACGAACTACCTCGAGACCTTGCTCTCGATGGTGTGGTACCCGTCGACCGTGGCGACGCAGAGCCGTGAAATGCGTCGGGTACTGCTCAAGTACCTGGTCATGACCGGCGATCCGTCGCTCATCGACTTCAAACTGCACGACTTCGGTTTCCGCGGTTCGACCTCGGTCGAAAGTGCGGGAATCGGCGGCGCTGCGCATCTGGTGAACTTTTTGGGCACCGATACGCTCGCCGCACTTGATGTCGCCGAAGACTACTACGACGAAGAAAGCGCCGGATTCTCAATTCCGGCAGCCGAACACTCCACGATTACCTCGTGGGGTCGCGAGAACGAGGCCGAAGCATTCGAAAACATGCTCACGCAGTTCCCGAGCGGACTCGTTGCCGTGGTGTCCGACAGCTACAACATCTACGAAGCGTGCAAGAAGATCTGGGGCGAACAGCTTCGGGAGAAAGTGCTCGCTCGTGATGGCGTGCTTGTCGTTCGACCGGATTCCGGCTACCCGCCGGACACGGTCGTCGTCGTGCTGAACATCCTGGGCGAGAAGTTCGGATACACCATGAACGACAAGGGCTACAAAGTCCTGAATCCGAAGGTTCGCGTCATCCAGGGTGACGGCATCGACTACGAGATGCTCGACAAGGTGCTGGTCGCGATGAAGATCGCCGGATGGTCGGCGGACAATGTCGCGTTCGGCTCGGGCGGCGGTCTCCTGCAGAAGGTCAACCGTGACACGCAGAAGTTCGCGATCAAGTGCTCGTATATGGAAGTCGCCGGCGAAGGTCGCGACGTGATGAAGGACCCGATCACCGACCCGGGCAAGCGCTCGAAGGCGGGCCGACTCGCGCTCGTGAAGATCGATGGCGAGTTCAAGACCGTCCGCGAGGAAGAGGCAGCCCGCCTCGGACTCAAGGATGAGCTCGAGACCGTGTTCGAGAACGGCGAGATCCTGGTCAAGCACAGCTTCGCGGACATTCGTGCCCGCGCAGCAATCTGATTACTCCGTTTTCCCTCTTCCGCGCGCACTTCGGTGCGCGCGGTTCTTTGTTGCATGAACGTTCACAGAAAAGCTACTATGCTGCCATGTCTCCCCTTCTCATACTTACCTGGACCGCGGCAGTCTCCCTGTGCGCGATCGGCGCCGCGTACTACGCACGAACATCCGGCCGCGCAGATGCGATCGTCGCACTCTATGTCACGCTCGTCGTGGCCTCGAATTTAGTCGCGTCAAAGATAGTCGGTTTTGACGTCGGTGCGACCACCCTTTTTGCTCCCGGTGCGACACTTCTGTTTTCGGTCACCTTTTTGCTGACCGACATCGTGAACGAGCGATTCGGCAGACAGGAAACCCAACGGATGATCTACATCGCCATGTTCGCACAACTCGCGTTTCTGCTCTTCGGTTACATCGCTGTGTCGGCTACGCCCGCGCCGTTCTTTTCGGGACAGGCTGCCTTTGAAACCGTGTTCGGAACGGTACCGCGCATCGCACTCGCCGGACTCGTCACGTTTCTCATCAGCGAGTCACTCGATGCATATCTGTATCAGTGGTTTCGCCTGAAAACGCATGGCCGCAATTTGTGGCTGCGAAACGCGTTCAGCTCCATACCCGCGATGCTTTTGGACAGCGCGCTATTCGTCACGCTAGCGTTTTACGGAACGACGGCACTCCTACCGCTCATCATCGGACTCACGATTGTGAAATGGATTGTCGCGGTGATCGACATTCCGTTCATGTACGCCGCCCGCTGGGTACTCGGTACGCGCAGTTCCTAGCAATACCGAAAAAGCCCGCATTGTGTTACAAAGTGCAGCACGGAGGGGTGGCAGAGTGGTCTATCGCACCTGTCTTGAAAACAGGAGTCTCGCAAGGGACCAAGAGTTCGAATCTCTTCCCCTCCGCAATGATTCAAAGAAACGCCTTCGGGCGTTTTTTTGATTCATCATTTCGAGTAAGGGAAAAGATTCGAAGGCGAGCGGCGGAGGCTCCATCAGCAGATGAAGCGACGCAAGCAGGGACGAACGAGCTCTTGGGCGAATCTCTCTACCCAAATGAAGAACCGGTGCAGATAGCTGCACCGGTTTTTCGGTCGAAAGATCTCAGACGGTCGGCTCGTCATCCCGCCGCAACTTCTTCGCATGCAGGTCGGCAACACGGTTGAGCTGGCTCAGAAATTCGATGCCTTGCACCGCCTTGAACCTCAGAACCGTGTAGCCGTCCTGAACGAAACGTTCAGCCGCACCTCGGTCGCGCAGGTCTTCAAGCGCATCGGCCCCTTCCGGCGGATCAGCAACGCGCACGCCGTCGCCGTCGAATTCCATTACAACCCATACCCACGTTCCGTCACCGAGCATCCCGAGGAGGACTTTGTCCGTGTACTCCACGGTACCCTTGTCGTACTCAAGCTCCGCTGCAATCTCGAACCTTTTACCGAGGATGTCTTCCCGTTCCGCCGCGAGCGGCTCGAGCAACGCTTTCTGCCGTTCGAAATGCTCATCCAATCGTGCGGTGTAGTGCGCGAGCACCGTACCCACATCGACGATCTCACTCACGCCTTCGGGCGCAGGCAGGAGTGCTTGTTCCCCTGCCGTGAGCAGAAACACCTGCTGCTCCACGTTCGTTCGAGCAAGCTCGCGCACGGCGATCAGGTGCTCTCCTACCTGTTCCCGGTATTCAAGTTTCGGCGTCGGTGAGTGATTCTTCTGTCCAAGATTGTCCCAGAGGAATCCTTCGCGAAGCGACAAATACAGGTCGCGACGTTCAAGCTGTTCCAGGTACGCCGGCTTCAATGCATCCGGAATTCCCGTCGGCGACTCAGCCTGCGAACGGAAAAACTCGTACGTTGCCTTCTCGAACCCCGAGAACTGCAGCGCGAGCTTTTCCGCTTCGCGCTCTCGCACGACCGGATCTTCGTTGAGATGATCCATGAGTGTTGCAAACGAGAAATGCGGATCCGTAAGATCAATCACGATTTCCCCGCGGCGGCTGAGCGGGCGCTTCCAGTTCGCCAGCAGGTCGTCGTAGCCTGCTCGCCTTTCATGGTCGGACAGCACCGCATACGCAACATTGAGCAGGTTGGACTGGTGTTCGGCCTCCCGCAACAACTCGGGCGCGAGCCCCTGAAAGCGATCGGGGTGGTATTGCATCTGCTTTTTGTGGTACGCCGTCGTGATCGCGCTCTTATCTGCGTCACGCGGGACGTCGAGTAGTGCGTAGTAATCAATGACGAAATCTACGCCGAATGTTCCCGTGCTCATCGTCCTACCTCCGGAGTCAAAGGTCACACTCGCGCCAGTACACCCAAAACGCGAGCGTAAGTCAACCGAATCCACCTCTCTGTAACGTGCACTGCACACAGAGCAGTGCATTGCCGTATACGCTCAACAACAGACAACCGCGCAATGCGCGGTTGTTTTGTTTTAGGAGATCCAGACCAGGTTCTCCACTTCGTTCTCGACCTCCTTCATCGTGACGAACATCTGCTCAGTCTTTGTCATCTCGGTGTAGAGGTCCTTTACGGACTCTTTCAGTACGAGTAATGCAGTATCGGCCTCTTCGCGCGAGAGTGTACCGTGCTCGGCGAGTACCCGGAACACGAACTCGAGCATCGGACGGGATTGGATCGGCGTCTGCATGATCGCTGTACCGTCGTCACACACGAGAATCAAATGCCCGTGCGCTTCATGCGACGTGTACGGACACACCACCGTACCGTCCGTATCCCACGGCGCCCGCATCTCCCACACCTCCACGCACGACCGACAAAATCCGACATGGAACGGAAACGGGTGACTCATCGGAATCTGAACCTCGCCGAGCACAAATGCCATACGAGGGTCCGCAACATTGATCGGATACATGCGCGTCTGCGCAAATACCCACGGGTAGTTGATCGTAAACATCTTCTCTTCCGACCGCGCACTCATGTGCGACTCCTCTTGCTGACTACTCTATCGACACTACTCCTCAGCCATCACACAGGCAAGCGCAGAGCCGATGCTACAATTGTCGTATCTATGGAGGACCATACGGTCGTACTGAGGTGGAATGCGTACGAACACGAGCACATCGAGCGCGGAACGGAGTGGTTTTGGGCACTCGGCATTGCCGCCGTGTGTGCAGCCCTTACGGCCGTTCTTTTGAGTAATATCCTGTTCGGACTGGTGATACTCCTCGGCGCATTCACAATCGCACTCATGGCGCGGCACGCGCCTGAAGTTGCCACATTCGAGATATCGGTCAAAGGCCTGCGCGTAAACAACACACTCCACCGCTACGACGAAATCATTTCCTTCTGGGTGGAAGACGAGCATGACGGCCACCCGATGCTTTTGATCGACACGGTGAAATTTCTCTCGCCCAACCTCATCATTCCTATTCACGATATCGATCCGCAGCTCGTGCGGGCATACCTGAACGAACATGTGCACGAAGTGCCCATGAAAGAACCGATTGCACACAAAGTGCTTGAGTTCTTCGGTATTTAAAACTGATCAGTTCGCGCGAAGCGTGGTCTTTGCCTCTTTAACGTCGCCGTTCACGCTCGTGCACGTCAGAGATACTTCGGTATCTGATGTCATGCGAGGGAGTGCAATCGCACCGCTTTGCGGTACAGGATTCCCGAAGGACGCCGTCAGGTCGGCATTGCCGCTCGCATTGAGTTCACATATATCCATGCCGCGCGTCACCCACGCGAGCGCCTCGCCCGTGGGCGATGACTGCGACGTGAGCAGCATGAGCGGTTTTGCAACGGCAACCGCACAGGTTGCACTCACAACTTTTCTCCCGTCCGAACAGCGGAGACCGTAGATCATCGTCCCGTTCGGCAGCCCCGGATCGAGCCGAACTTCCGTTGCACCCCAAAGCCGTCCCCCGGTCGAAAATTCGTCGCTGGAACTCATAACAGAATTTGCGCATCCGAACGCCACGGCGACTTTCATACCCGACTGTGCGATCTTCGGTTGGCACGAGATCTGTGCAACCGGACCGGAAGCCTGTGCGACGGGGGCGCTCGCACTCAGTGTTTTAGAAATATCACGGATCGGAGCAGCATCGAGACCTCCCTCTTCGGCGGCATCGGCCGTTGCTTCGATGATACTTGTGATCGCGTCACGACCGCTCTGCGTGAGTGTGTCCTTGAGGAGTGGTGCGACATCCGCAGCAGTCTCTCCCTTGTCGTCTATCAAACGTGCCGCAAGAATGCTCGCCGCCTGCACGGGTTGTGTCGCGTTTTGAATTGCGGTACGAACACACATGTCCCCGTTGTCCGCCGGATCACACTCGGTGAGTTTGAAACACACACCGGCGCTCGCGTATGTCGACGGCGGACAGTATCGGATAACGCACTTTGACGGCACACCTGACACGCAGGCTCCGTTTTGAGAGCCTTCGGGACACTGCAGTGTGCGCACGGTCCCCGCACCCGACGACATGTTGACGGTATGCACGTCGCCTGCAATACACACGGACGGAAGCGCCGTTACAACAGTCGAAGCTGCGGCCGCGGACTGCGAGTCAGCGGGCTGCGATGCGATTTTGTAGCCCGATATGAACAGGACAAAGATCGCTACAAACACGAGCGCAGCAAGAACAGAGGTGCCTGCCTGTGCAGTCGGGCCCGCCTGACGGTTGATCATGTATGTATCATCGCGTTGATGTGGCGACTCCGCAATGAGAATGCGGGGATATGAACCGACGACGCAACTGGATTTCGTGTCGACTCTACGCTAGACTCCTCTCCAAGCTCCCGTCGTTCAACGGATAGGATGCATCCTTGCGGAGGATGTGATGTAGGTTCGATTCCTGCCGGGAGCACAATGCAACAAAATCTGCCGAAAGGCAGATTTTGTCGTTGTGCGACCAAGCAGAACACCTGCGTGCGCTATGCGCAGGAATCAAACGCCGGCGGAATGCGAGGCCGGTAGGCAGAGGCGCGAGGCGCGGTTGCGGAAATACGTTTGCGACGACACATGCAGTGCCCGTGACCGCAATGCTTTCCTACTGCACCACTTTGAATGCCGCCGATATCGGGTTGTCGATGAATTTCGGTTCCGGCAACGAAGCATCCTTCACTTCGCCGAGATTCGCATTCACCGGCTGGTACAGCGAAGCCAAAATCGCATACGTTGCGCCCGGGATGAGGTCAGTGCCGCATACAAGCGACGATGACATGTCGCACTCTTCGCCCTCGGTCGGAATGCTCCATGAGTACGTACCGGTTTTCGAGCGATGACCTGTTATGAGCGCGACGGTTTTCTTTTCTTCGACACTGTACAACCACAATGCAACAGCGGAGGCATCAGGTGCATCCGGGAAGTTCCAGCGTAGCGTCGCCTCGGATCCCCGCACTACATCAGTGCGGTTCTCGATTGACGCACTGATCGTCCCCGGTCGGTAGGCATCCAGCGTGATCTTTTCCTGCCGATTCTCGCCCGTCACCGTAACACAGTCCACATAAAAGTCGGACCGCTCAACTACCGGCGAGGTCGTCGCTATGCCTGCGGTGGCCGTTCGCGAAGCGTTTCGTGCCGTAAAGTCCTCCTGATCAGGGCTTGAGACCGTGCACGATTTCATACCGGTAGTCACCCACCCGATCAGTGCACTGGTGCCCACTTTTACCGGATTAGGCTCAGCGCGAAGCGATATAGAAACTTTTGCGAGCTGTACCGAACACTGCGCGCCAGCAGTTACGTTTCCGTCTTCACATTTAATCGCAAAATTCTTTCCGACAGCATTCTCCGGCGCGTCGTCGAGCGTAACCGTTGTTGCTCCTGCGGTCGCACCATTCGTGTCGAATCCGAGCCCGGTCGAACGTTGCGAATTCGTGCACGTGTATGAAATCGTCACGCGCGAACCCTTTTCGGCTACATCGGGGTTACACGCAATCTGCGCCGTCGGGGTTGTCGCATTGTTTGGTACACATTGCCAGACGGGGCAGACCATACCCGCACCGGATGCGGTCATTTGTCTCCATGTGCCGGTCGGACACGTTGCCGCAGACGGCTGTGCTGGAAGCTGCGGACACTGCCCGTTACCGTCCGTTCCGTACCTGGGTCGACACGGTTGCGGCGCTACCGGCGGCACAACGGTGTTTGTATACCCATACGAGGAGTTGTTTCGTACCTGGTAGTTATATTGTTCGAGCTGATAGTTGTATTGCTGCAATTGATAGTTGTATTGCTGCTGATACTGCGCATACGCTTGCGGGTCGGTCGGGCATGATTGCGCCGGCCCCTGCTGCGGCTGCTGCGGCTGTCCTACGCCCAGCCCTTTCATGAGTCCTCCAAGGAACGACATGAGTCCGCTTGCACCCGATCCTCCGAACGAACCGAGTCCGCCGGTCGTTTGTCGCGGCGCTGTCTGCGCGTCGGGGATTGTTGACGGCGGTTGCTGCGGCGGCGCAGTCGGAGGACCGGCCGGCGGTTTTGCCGGCGGACCCGCAGGAGGTGGTGTTGTTGTGGTCGGCTTTGTTTCGACCGGCGGCGGACATTCGCTACTGTTACATCCGGTCTGTAGAACACCGGGTACCTTTGCATTCGCGAGATTCGGATCACTGCCGTCGCCCATACAATATGCGTCCGCGCATTCCGTCCACTTCCCCTTACCGATGTCATTGATGCCGGCATCCTGCGCGAGCTTACTGCGGGCAAGCGCGGCGTCGTCTTGAACCGATTGAAACTGTCCGGCAGTCTCCGCCCACTTACCGTCAAACACCTGCGCGCGGACCTCCGCACCGAGCGCGGATCGAGCGCCACCGGTTTTTTGATCGTCTTCGTTTACGATCCTTCCGACACCTCCCTCAACCGGTTCAAACGTACTTGTCTGTAAACGAGGAGTGCCCGCGTTTGTTGTTCCCGAATCTGCGTTCGGGTCCAGCATAGACGCATCTGCTTTCGGTTCTCCCGCCAAATACGTACCGCCCGCTCCTCGTTCGATCTCACCGAATTCGTTGAGTTTTGCGCCGCCGGTTGTTTCTGTCGGGCACGGATCCACTCCCGAACACACGGTCACCGGCGGAGCCTTCTCCTCTTTCGGTTCCTCCGGCGCTTTAAACGGCTGCTCTTCACCGCAGGGGTCAACTCCGGAACATTGTGCGGTCGGCGGCTTCTGCGGCTGCGGTACCTGCTGCGGTGCGTTCGGTTGCGGCGCTTCGGGTGAACCGCCGCCTCCACCTCCCCCGCCGCCCGGGATCTGCGGCATCGGCGGCAGCCCCGCGTTTTGCGAGTTGGTCGTTTGCCCGGCACCGAATTCCTTTTTCGGCGCAGAGCACATCTCTTTTTGCGGCTGACCGTCGAGCGCCGGGAATGACTGGCAAACCTTCGTTATCATGCACTTCCCTTTCGCCGCTTCGCGGCTCGGCTCTGTTATAGAAGTGCTCGAGTCTTTGGTTATTTTTACCTCTCCTTTTCTACCGACACAGTCGTAGTCTTCGGGCTTCTGACTCGGCTTCTTTCCCTGTTTAATGACACCGCCGAAGCACGCGTCCATCGTCGCATTCTGGCCTTTGTCGACGGCCGTCACTTTCGGTCCTGCCTCTTTTCCGAGCGCCGCCTTTATAGCCTCGGTGCAACTCTCCGGTGCCGGAGAATCGTATTCGGTTTTGTTTGCCTTATCGTCATATTCGCTCGTATATGCAGCGGCTGTCATAGCAATAGCGTCCGTTCGCTCGGGAGTCGTCGCGACCACGGTCTGTGATTGCGGACCCACCAATTGCAAAGAACCGGCAATAAAGCCGGCTACCACAAGGAGTGAAAACGCAGAAAGGGGCGAAATGCGTCGTTCCGCATTGAGAAAATTCGCGATGTCTTCGCGGCGCATAACGCAATGATGCGGCCTGTTAGCCGCATCAGCAATCGGTCCACGGGGACAAGGTGGCTATGCAGCGACCTTTTTGAGGGACTTTGAAAGGCGCGACTTCATGCGGGCGGCCGTGTTCTTCTTGATGGTGCCGTTCTTAGCAGCCTTATCGAGCGCCTTGTAGAGGGCCGGAAGGGACTTTTCTGCACCCTTTGCGTCCTTTGCGGCAACGAGTTTAGACACAGCCTTTACGCTGTCCTTCATCGCCTTCTTGCGGCGCGCATTAAAAACGTAGCGTCGCTCGGACACTCGTTCTGCCTTCTTTGCCGACTTCGTATTTGCCATTCACGGGATACTACGCAAAAAAACCTGCATTTGCAAGCCCATTGCGCCGCTCACCCCCATGGCGACGCGGCGACGGCGCGCTATGATTCACCCATGATCGGATCAGTCACAGGACAGGTTTCGGCTCTGCGTGCCGGTTTTGCGATCGTTTCCGCAGGCGGGATAGGCTATAAGATCGCCGCATCGCGCTCGACGCTCGCCGGACTCGCAGTGGGTTCTCCCGCATCACTCTGGACCCACCTCATCGTTCGCGAGGATGTATTGGACCTCTACGGTTTTTTGACC
This sequence comes from uncultured Candidatus Saccharibacteria bacterium, assembly GCA_964512835.1. Classification (GTDB taxonomy): domain Bacteria; phylum Patescibacteriota; class Minisyncoccia; order Phycocordibacterales; family UBA2100; genus UBA10103. Next base: position 81,553 of record CAZELA010000003.1, read on the forward strand.
GAGGATGAAATGAAATTCTTTGAGCTGTTGCTCACGGTATCCGGCATCGGACCGAAATCCGCGCTCGCCGTACTTGATATCGCTTCTATAGAAACGCTCCGCAATGCGATCGCGAGCGGAAATTACGGCTACCTCACGAATGTATCGGGCATCGGCAAGAAGACCGCCGAGAAGATTATCGTGGAGCTCCGTGACAAAGTCGGACTTATCGCGAGCGGAACGGACGCGACGCTGCGGGGCGATGAAGACGCACTGGAGGCAATGCGTGCACTCGGCTATTCGGCGAACGAGGCGCGCGACGCTCTGCGCAAAGTCCCCTCCTCCGTTCAAAGCGGCACGGACCGTCTACGCGAAGCACTCAGGATCGTCGGTAAATAAATTGTATGTTGCGCTCCATCGCTTCCTCGCTCGGACTGCTTTCGCTCTATCATCTGTGCCTCGCCTACCTTGGCGCATTTCTGTACAGCTTTCCGTCAGACCGAATGATTGTGATAGCGGTTACCGGTACCAAAGGAAAATCGAGTACGACGGAAATGATCGCGGCGATCCTGGACGAGGCCGGGTACAAAACCGCTTTGCTGAATTCGATCCGTATCAAAGTCGGCGAGGAGTCGTCGCCGAACGAGATGCGCATGTCGATGCCGGGGCGTATGTACATTCAGCGATTCCTCTCTCGTGCATTGCACGCCGGGTGCACGGCAGTCGTATTAGAAATGACGTCTGAGGGTGCCCGACAACACCGACACCGCGGGATCTCGCTCAATGCCCTCGTGTTCACCAACTTGGCACCTGAACATATCGAATCGCACGGTTCGTATGAATCATACGCCGACGCAAAGTTCATGCTCGGCGAAGCTCTGGTGCGGTCAAACAAACGACCGCGCATCATGATCGCGAACGCGGACGATGCACAGGGTGCGCGCTACCTTGCCCTCCCGGTCGAGATCCCGATCGGTTTTGCTCTCAAAAACTTTGCCCCCTACGAATCAAACGACAGAAGCGGATACTTTACGCTCGACCACGTGCGTGTACCGGTTGCACAGCCGGGTGATTTCTCTCTGCAGAACGGACTTGCCGCCGCTCTCGTGACTCGCACCCTCGGTGTCCCGGCGCAAACGATCGCGGCTGCACTCGGAAAACTGCACACCATACAAGGACGTGCTGAACGCATCGAAGCCGGACAGGATTTCACCGTTATCGTCGACTACGCCCATACACCGGACTCCCTCGAGGCACTCTACAAAGCGTTTCCGATGCGAAAAGTGTGCGTACTCGGATCAACAGGGGGCGGACGCGACACATGGAAACGTCCGGTAATGGGCGGAAAGGCCGACGAATATTGTGACTACGTGATACTCACCAACGAAGACCCGTACGACGAAGATCCCGGTGCAATCGTAAGTGCGCTTGCCGGCGGTATGAAAAAGAAGCCGGAGATCATTATGGACAGACGAGCCGCAATCGCAAAAGCGCTCTCGCTCGCGAAGCCCGGAGATGCCGTACTCATAACCGGCAAAGGAACTGACCCGAACATAGCGGGCCCGAACGGCACAAAGACGCCGTGGAGCGACGCAGCGGTCGCCCGCGAGGAGATCCAAAAACTCGCGTCACGCTCGGTATAATACTCGCATGGTCATTTCCATCCTGAAGTGGGTAGCGATCGCGATGGTCTTGTCTCTCTTTGCGCTGTGGTTATGGCAGGGCGGCTATTGGAAGATCGCGAACTATGCGCAGATCATTCCGAACCCGCTCGATGCGACATCGACGAGCGGCGGCTTGTATCAACTGCCGGGGCAGCCTGATTTTTTCACGATCGACGACACAACGTCGGCTCCGGATGAAATGGAGTATGGGGCGGCCGACTACGGCAACGCGAGTGACGTGCTCTATCAGAGCGGCACATATGATCCCAATGCGGCGCGTTCACCCTATGCCGGATTCATCGAGCTGCAGATCGGCGGTGCAGACAGACCGGACGTGAACGGTGAGTATGTGGTGATCCGCGCATCCGACTTCGTGACGCTCCCGATCCCTGTTTCAGGGTGGTCGCTCAAGAGCGCGTACACGGGTCGTCGTGCGATCATACCGCTTGCGGCATCGCCCTTTTACCAGGGGGTCGTGAATACTGTTGAGCCTATCGAGCTCTCATCCGGGGAAAGCGTGATTCTTTCAACGGGGGTATCTCCCGTCGGCGTGTCGTTCCGCGAAACAGTGTGCACCGGATACCTCGGCCAAACACAGCAGTTCTCGCCCGCTCTCTCGAACAGCTGCCCGCGTCCGACCGATCTTATGCCTCGTTCAAACGAGAATGCTGCGCGGTACGGTGCAAGCTGCCTCGACTATGTAGAACGCTTGCCGCAGTGCAGTTTTCCGACCATCTTCCCGAGCGATCTGAGCAGTGCATGCCGCAACTATCTGACAACGACATTCACGTACAACGGATGCACTCAGGTATACGGTTCACGAAGTGGAAGCGCCATGAGTACATGGCGCGCCTACTACGCTTCAGGCGAAGAACTGTGGCAGAACGAGCACGATTCGATCGTCCTCACCGACGAACAGGGTCGCACGGTTGCGTCCGTCAGTTACTGAGCGATCGTTCCGAACAGTGCAACGCCTGCGGCGACCGACACGTTCAGCGATTCTTTACTGCCGTGCATCGGTATCTCGATGAGCGTGTCACACGACGCACACAGTGCAGGAGAAAGGCCGCGCACTTCGTTACCGAACAGGTAGAGTGTCGTGCCGGCTCGCTTGAATGATCGGTAGTCGATTGAGCGCTCGTGCTGTTCCACCCCTACCACATGTGCCCCGTCGGCCTTGAGGCGCCTGATCGCGGACATCGGAGTTTTTACATAGCGCCATGGAATAGTATGTTCCGCACCGAGCGCGGTCTTTGCAATATCCTTTTGCGGCCGACCGAACCGGTCTACCGGACACGGTGTGTAGCCTGAGAGAATGATCTCGCCCACGCCCGCACCGTCCGCGGTCCGGAAAATTGAACCGACGTTATGTGCGCTGCGAATATTGTGAAGGAGGACGATGCTTTTTTGCATACGAGACATCGCGCACTGTATACTAAACGTCATGCTTAGTCTCCTACCGCAAATTTTGTTCCTTGGGACACTTGCGCCGTCGGTCATTCGACTGACACTTGCCGGCATGCTCGCCTACAGCGCCTGGAAGAACGCTTCGCGCGGTGCGATCGATGTGCGCGCATTCTCGTTGTTCGAGACTGCGGTCGCGGCATCGCTTGTACTTGGTGCATGGACGCAACTCTTTGCGATGGTGGGATCGCTTATACTTGCGCTGTCCCTCTACCTGCCGCAATTCCGCGTATGGCCGCGCTCGTCCGTCGCACTTATGCTCGTCATGATGCTCACGCTCATCGTGACCGGACCGGGCGCGTTTGCGTTCGACCTTCCTCTCTAACCTATGGATGAACGTGAACCCATCGGAAGCGGACTCGCGTTCGCGCTTATCGCATTCGGCATAATGATCGATCTCGTACAGCTCCTACTCACCTTTTTGATGGTGGGATTTGTACTCAATCCGGTACTCGACCTGTTCGCAATGGGAGTTTTTTGGATCATGCTCTATCATCACGGTCAAAAAGTGCTCTCGCGCCGCGGTATGTCGTTCGGTTTTTCTGCCCTCATTGAACTGATACCCGGTCTCGATGCGATACCGGTGTGGACCGTCTTTGCGATCTACACCGTGGTGAAAGACCATTCGGAAGCACTGAGTGAAGGTATGGAGGACGACCCGGATAACAACCCGGGGCCCCCGACGAGGAGCACGTGGTCGAGGGTCTTATAGGTGAATCGTGGCGAGTGCGCCGATTGGGTGGTATAAATCACATCACTTGCGCTCATAGCTCAGTTGGTAGAGCAGCTCCCTTTTAAGGAGACGGTCCCAGGTTCAAATCCTGGTGGGCGCACCAGATAGAAAAACAGCACCTGCGTGCTGTTTTTCTTTACTGGTGCGGGCCGGAGCGATGTCCCGCAAGCTTGCGGGACCGCGAGGCGGGGCCTGCGACCAAAACTTTGCGACGGCAAAGTTTTGAGTTGTGGGCCACACGTTAATAACCCCGATAAACACCTCTCGCCTTTCCCTTCCCGAGTGATAGCGTCTCTGTAGAACCACACAATGGAGGCTCTCATGCCGGCCAACTTTCCAAGCTTTGACGTATACCGCGAGCTGTACCGCAGGAACTATCGCGGTCGCAGCATCGATGAGTTTTTTGAGTTAGCCGGCTCGCTTGTCGGTCGCACGGTGCTCGACCTCTGCGGTGGCGACGGCTGTCTCTCGCAAAAGGCACTGATGTTCGGTGCCTCGCGAGCCGCGCTTGTTGATGAACAAGAGGCCATGATTCCGCCCGAGGTGGAGGCGAATCCGAATATCGACGTCCACATCTCGAGCGCGGAAGCATTTCTCTCCGGCACCAAGGCCGGGAGCTTCCATCGGATTTTTTGTCGTCAGGCGATGAACTACTGGTTCAACGGGCGGAGTGCCGCACAGCTTGCACACGCGCTCTCGCTCGACGGCGTGCTCGTGTTCAATACGTTCAACCAAAAGCCGCCGGTAGAGCCGTTCGTGAATCGATACGAACTCGACGGGCGGCTGTATGTGGAGACGAGCTGGCTCGTGGGAGACGACGTCCATCATGTGCAGTTGTGCGAGGGCTTCCCCGCTCACTACTCGTGGTGCCGCTGGATCTCGCCCGAGGAATACCATCGCGCGCTGTCACCGTATTTTGATGTGCGCGTGACACCGCACGAAAAAGCGAGCCTGTATCGGTGCACGAAGCGTTGATCAAAACAAAAGCGCGGTGATCGCTCACCGCGTTATCTTTTTTCAGACCGTCAGCTCTTCGAGCCTCGTTCGGAATCACGCCCGGCCTTGAAGGCCTCCATGGCGCGATCCATAGCTGCCGGATCCGGCGGCGGACGTTCTGCCGTAAGCTGAACCACCTCGCCCTCATGGAGCAGCTTCACACCGTGCTTCTCACAACATTCGATGCAGGTGATCGACTGAATCGATTGATGCGGCGTTCCCCACGAGGTCACGTCGGCGACGAACTTCCGTTCGCACAGCCCGCACGCGAGTCGTAACTGATAGTGCTGCATAGCAACTACCAGATCTCGCGGTGACGGCCGGCGCCGATGTAATTCGAGTCGGTGATTTTCTCGGGAACAGTTCCGTCAGCCGACGGGATGTCGATTTTTTCTCCCTCGCCCATCTGCTCGATCTGATGTTTGATCGCGGCAGTCGACGGCAGCGGTATCACGCGGCCGAAACGCTTGATCTCTTTCATCGGTCTCTCCTCTTGTTTCCGATATCACCCTACCCACGTACGCAGCATGCGTCAACGATTGCCTAATACGCCTCGCTCGCGTCCCATAGACCCTCGAAAAGGGCCTCGAACATGCCGTTGAGCTCCTGAGAGGTAATAAGAATGGCCGACGGCTTATCGAACGACGAAAAGATGGCGATCTTATCGTCGAACAGGAACATCATTGACTTAAATTTTCCGTGCATCACCCAGGGCATGAGGCGCGGATTGCGTTCCTGTCGTTCTTCGTCGGTGATTTTTCTGCTCGTTCGCATACCGTCCTCCCACAGCGTGCGTGATGTGATGCCGTAATGCTTTCGTGCCCGCAGGTAGCGGTCCGCGTAGTCGCGGTCGTACTCGCGCAAAAAGTTTTGGTACGGCGCGATGATGTCCCATTTCTTTGATTTACAGTAAAAGGCTATGTCCATCACGAGCTTCATGCCGTCGATACCGCTGTACTGCACAACGCTCGCCCCGTCGCCGTCGGGTTTTATTTGCGAGACAAGCAACGGGATAAGTTCCTCGAGCTTCTTTGATCGAGCTTCCAGTTCCTGACGCTGCTCTTCGACGAGTCCGCGGATGGTATCGGGCGGACACATTGAATACCTGATTTTCCCGCCTTTCTTTCGCTCGGATACAAGCCCCTTCTCGGTCAGCGTCCCGATCGCGTGATAAATAGTCGGTCGCTTAATCTTTGTCTTGTGTCCGATCTCCTGCACGGTAAGCGCGTCAGATGCGAGGCCCGTCAGGTAAATCTTTGCCTCGGTGCGTGTCAGCCCCAGCCCTATCAGCGCATCTTCTGTCTCGCTCATGCAGCCACAATACGCCCGAGGAAGATTCTGTCAAAAGAGTTTTATACAAAATTGGTCATATTTTAAGCCACATACATAGATTTGTTCATCACGATTATAAACAACCATTGGCAATTCTCCCCTGCGCACTACGCTTACCAATAGAGATCTTTGACAGCAAAACCTACGGTCTGTGCCTTGGTAGCTCAGTGGTAGAGCATCGGAATTACACCTGCGAATCTGAAGTAGGTTGTGTAGCCGAAAAAGAGACGCAGTCCGAAGGTCAGGGGTTCGATCCCTCTCCAAGGTGCCATCCTCTCTACAAACCACGAAAGGAACAGCTATGACCAACAAAGTCGTACACGTTATCGGCGGAGGCACTCGCGCTCGCATCGAGATTGACTCGCACGTCTACGTCGAGCTGGGTTCGAAGGCAACGGGCCCGACCGCACGAAGAATCGCGGAGCTCTGTCGCGAACACAACACCACCATGGACGTCCGGCTCCACCTCACGAATATGGCGGATCCGCAGAGCACGATTGACACGAATGCCGACCTGAAGGAATTCGTACAGAGTCTCACCCGCGACATGACGACGAAGATCGTCTTTATGAACGCTGCGGTGCTCGACTTCGACCCGAGCTTTCCGAACGCAGTTGTCGGCAAAGAAGCCGGCCGACTGCGCACTTCGGACAACTCCGGCAAGCTGATCGAGTACGACTACACGCTGCACCTCTCGCCGAGCGAAAAGATCGTGCGACTCATCCGCGCCGAACGGAAAGACATCTTTCTGGTGGCGTTCAAGCAGACCGACGGCGCAAGTACCGACGAACAGTACCGCCTCGGGCTGAATATGCTGAAAGCGGCGAGCGCGAACCTCGTGCTTGCGAATGACCGCGCATCGAGGGTCAACATGATCATCGTGCCGGAAGAAGCCGCGTACCACGTCACGACCGACCGCGAAGCGGCGCTGCGCAGTCTCGTCGAAATGGCGTATCTGCGCAGCCACCTCACGTTCACCCGCTCGACAGTCGTTGCCGGAGAGCCCGTACCGTGGGAATCCGACATCGTACCTCCTGCACTGCGCGCAGTCGTTGATCACTGCATCGATCGCGGCGCGTACAAAACGTTCCGCGGTGTGACCGCAGGTCACTTTGCGGTGAAGGTCGACGACACGACGTTCCTGACGTCGCGTCGCAAGACAGACTTCAACGACATGAAGCGCGTCGGTCTGGTGAAGGTTCGCACTGACGGACCGGACTCCGTCATCGCCTACGGCTCGAAGCCGTCGGTGGGCGGACAGTCGCAGCGGATCGTGTTCGAAGAGCATCCTGGTGCGGACTGCATCGTGCACTTCCACTGCCCCAAGAAAGCAGGCTCGGAGGTACCGACGGTCTCGCAGCGCGAATACGAATGCGGCAGCCATGAGTGCGGTCGCAATACGTCGCGCGGACTGAAGCGCTTCGGCAACCTGCTCGCGGTGTATCTCGATGAGCACGGACCGAACATCGTGTTCAATGCGTCGATTAATCCGAAGGAAGTGATCGACTTCATCGAAGCGAACTTCATGCTCGAGGACAAAACGGGCGGATACGCGATCGTGTAAATGTTTCGCCGCGGCCCACGGGCCGCGGCGTTTCTCTTTTGAGAGGAGGATGCAATGAACATCGAATCAAAACGTATCCCGTTCACTGACCCTGCCGCAATCTGCGGCATGTCGACCGGAGACGAGTGGAGTGCATGGGGCACGCCGAAGCTCGTCACGAGCGACGCGGTCGCGGCATTCGGCATAGTCACTGACAACCATCAGTGGATCCACGAAGACCCGGAGCGGTGTGCGCGGGAGAGTCCGTATGGTCGACAGATCGTACACGGACTGCTCCTCGTCGCCCTGATTCCGTCGCTCCTTCCGAACGAGGGATTTTCCGTATCCGGGAACCGCGTTCGCATCGTTCGCGGCTTCGACCATCTGCGACTGCCGTCCCCGGCGTATCCGGACGAATTCGTGCGCGCTCGCGTGCGCCGGATGCATGCCTATCCCGCAGACAGCGGTAAGGGCACGGTCGTTGAACGAGACATCGAAGTATGGACGCTTCACGGCGACAAACCGGCAGCCTGCGGGATCCTGAAACTGCAATACTTTTGAACCACGAAGGGCGCGACATTGCGCCCTTTTCTTTTTTTATGGGAAAGAATGGTACAGTTTTTTTATGGATCCGCTCATCATATTCGGCGCAAAATATCTCATCGTCGCATCGGTGCTTATCACACTCACGCTTGTCGGCGTGGTTCCGCATAAAGAGCGCGTCCGTTTTGTGATGCTATTGATCATCTCGCTCCCTATCGCATATATCCTCGCGAAGATAGCGGGTCATATCTACTGGAACGACCGCCCCTTCGTCGTCGGAAACTTCACGCCGCTCGTCGAGCACGGTGTTGATAACGGCTTCCCTTCTGATCACACATTACTCGCCTCGTCGCTCGCGGCTGTCGTCACGATTGTTCGTCCCCGCATCGGTGCGCTGCTATGGGTATTCGCGGCAATTATCGGCATCTCCCGTGTACTTGCCGGCGTACATCACGCACTCGATATCATAGGCGCGATGGTTATCGCTGCAGCTGCGGTGTACACAACGTACACACTTTTGAAAATGCGATTGCCTCGTGCGCTCAGAAATTAGAGTGCGATCTGTACGACCACTGAGTCAGTGATATGTGCCCCGTTCGGTGCGATGCACGAAATGGTGAATGTAGTCGACTGAGTGAGCGGCACCGTTGATGCGCCACCCTTGAGGGTTGTCTGGGTAAAGCTCCCGTCCGGTGATGTTTCGATGCAGTCTGTAACACCCTGCGTGTTCCAGAAAATCGAGGTTCGGGCCCCAAGCGGTACGGTCGTGGGAGACGCCCAAATATCTACTTTTGCATTCAGTGGCTGTGCCGTTGTTGTTGTGGCCTTCGCCGGTGTCGTTTTGGTTCCGCCGACGGTCGTCTTGGTAACGACCGGCTGCGTGGCGGGTGTCGTTGTCTTTGTGGTCACGACAGGTGCCGTGCTCGGACCGACCGCGTAGCCGCGCCACGTGCACAAAGAGTCAAAGAACGACGGCGGAATAATGTATGAGAGGAAATTCTTTGACCACGGACGATTCGTGCACATCTTCGCAACCGCACTTGTGCCGCTGGTGGAATTGGTCCCGAAGAAACCGGCGACTTCGGTCTTTCCTTCGCGCACACCCGCGATAATAGTTGTGCCGTTGGAGAGAATCTTTACGTCGCCGTACGCTCCCGGTGGGAGGTTTTTCGCAACGATCGACTGCACGATCGACTGCGGTGAGTTGAAGTTGAGCGATGCACCGGCGTCGTTCGTGCCGCCGGTCGAGGCTGAAATACCGGTCGAACCGTTACCAAGCGAAGCGCTTCCGCCGGTAGAGACTGAGCCCCCGCTTACACTGCCTGAGTTATTCAAGTTGGTCAGCGGTGTCGTAAACAGCGGCGCGCTCGTATTCGAATTGGTACCGCCGGTACCCGTGGTAACGCCGGTCACGTTCGTGCTTGAGCCGCCGTTCGTGCCACCCGTTCCCCCGTTGCCGCAGGCGCTCGCACTTCCGCCGGTGCCGGTTGTTCCGCCGACACAATCCTGCCCGTTGTTCGGTGTCGGGTTCGTACCGGCTGCGATCGTCAGGTTCACGCCGCCACGAATGTCGCCGGTTGAAGCGATCTTCAGACGTGCCGCAAACGTTCCGGCCGCTGAGTATGTATGGTCTACCGTCTCTTGAATGCTACGGCATCCGTCTTCCGCGTGAACGGGCACGTTGTATTTCGCGCCGTCTGCGTAGTCGAGCTCAAGCTCCGGCGTATTGCAGCCTGTCGTACCGTTGGTGTACGCAAACGTAACTTTAAGCGGTGTTTCCCCTTCGGTCGGATTTGCAACGAGACCGCCCGACGGATCGGTCTGATTCTCCTTGCTCGTGGGATCGCTCGCGGGATTATAGAAGTAACACATGGGGTTACCCTCGGCCATCGCACGATCGCCCGTCGGCTGCATGGTGGTACACATGCCGGTATTCGGGTCCGTCGGCGAACCGCCGCCACCCCCGCCGTCTTTACCCTTAAGGGCCTCCATTAACTTACCGAGCATTTCGCCGAGCTTCGACATACCCTGGTCGAGTTTGCCGTCACTTGTGCCTGTTGCCTCACATTTGTTTGTAGCAACACACTTCCCCATAGTGACGAACCCGTTCGTCGTATCAAAACACGGGCATAAGTATTTGTTTGCTCCTGGCTCGCATCCTTTCTTACCCATTTTTTGACCGCATGGGCATGGTGGATCAGCGGGAATACACATCGCGTCTGCGGCAGTACCCATCGCACTCGAGACAAACGGCAAACACAGGAGAACCGTTGCAAGTACAAATGCAACACGTGTACGCGTCATGGACTAAATCGTATCACACAGCCGACAATACAAAGTGCTCGAGTGCGTATTCGAGTTCAAAACCCTGGCGACGCGCTTCGTGCGGTAACTCCGCGAGCATGGCAACAAGTTTGCGCGCACGAGCATCCGTCGGTCTGCGTAACAACGCATCCTTTGCCGCATAGAACAACATGCCGTGAACCGCTTCAGGCTTACTCCCCGCCTGCAGCTCTCGCTGGTATGCGACCCATAAATCTTTTTTCTTTCCGTCCTGCAACGGACGCACGACGCCAAATATGCTGTCCCGTGCTTTTGCTTTTACCGACTCAAACTTTTCGGACGACTCCGCGTATTTTTCAATCTGCTTTTTGGTCGCGGCATCGACCGCTGTCTCGTATATATAGTATGTATCCGACGCCGCTTTCAGGCTCGGTAGTCGATCGAGCACAATGCCGCGCATTTCGTCGTGCGTGAGCGTGCTGTCCAAGACCACCGTGCGCGCACCCCCGAACATCCCTCCGCCCATGAGTGCAGCCTCAAGGTCGGCAAGTGTGTGGGCATCGGTGATGCGGAACACATCGGTTCCCGCACCCGCTAGTTCGACAGCGGCATTCAGTTTTGCGCGCGCCGTGTCTCTGTCGGTACCGTAGTAGAGATACAACATGGTTTAGCCGTGCTTCACTCGTTCGACGTTACCCCAGTTCGTGCCGACCGACATCTCGGCGATTATCGGAACACCGGAGAGCAGCGCAGGATCGACAACCTTCTCCATAACCTCGCGGATTGCCTCGCCGATCTCGAGCGCATCGTTCTCGTCGATCTCGTACACGAGTTCGTCGTGTACCTGCAGAAGCAGCTTCGCCTTTTCGCGCCACCCTCTTTGTTCGATCATTTCGTCGGCAACGACCATCGCGCGCTTAATAATGTCGGCTTGCGTGCCCTGAATGGGCGCATTGATCGCCATGCGCTCGGCCTGCGCTTTGATGTTCGGCAGCGGCGATTGAAATCCGGGAAAGTATCGACGGCGGCCGTACAGAGTTTCCGTGAACCCCTGTCGCTGAGCCTCTGCTTTCGTTTTTTCTATGTAGCGCGCTACGCCGGCAAAATTCTTGAAGTATTCGGAAAGGAACGTGGCCGCCTCATCACGCGATATACCCTCACCCAAGTTCTGGCGAAGCGCGTTCACACCCATGCCGTAGAGTATGCCGAAGTTAATTACCTTGGCTCGACGACGCATCTCCTTGTCGACGTGCTCGGGCGGTACACCAAACACCTGTGCAGCTGTCGCGGCGTGCACGTCCTCTCCCCGTCGAAACACATCAGTGAGGATAGGATCACCGGAAAGCCCCGCGGCAATGCGAAGCTCAATCTGTGAGTAGTCGATTGCAACAAATTTTTTTCCCTTCGCAGCAACAAACCCCGTTCGGATACGACGACCGTTCTCGGTCTTAATGGGTATGTTCTGGAGATTCGGGTCTTGGCACGACATGCGGCCTGTTGCGGAACCGTTCTGAACGAACTCCGTGCGGAGTCGCCCGTCCTTTCCGACAAGCGCAGGCATCTTTTCTATGTACGTGCCGAGGAGTTTCTGGAGTTCGCGATAGGACAATACATCCATGATGATCGGATGCTGGTCCGCCATCTTGAGCAGCTCTTCTTCCTTTGTGGTGCGCGCACCCGTCGCGGTTTTCTTTTGTTTTTCGGGTGTGATCTTCAGCTCGTCGTACAGCACGTCACCGAGTTGCTTCGGAGAGTTGATATTGAATTCGTGCCCCGCGTACCCGAATATTCGGAGTCCGATTTTGGAAAGCTCCGATGCGTATTCCCGCTCGAGCGACTTCATGTACTTCACGTCGAGCTCGATACCCGTGTCGTTCATTCGGTTCACGACCGCAATGAGCGGCTGCTCGATCTCCTTGAACACCAGGCCCAACCGGCCGGTAGACTCGAGCTGCTTAAAAATCACATCGTGTGCTTCGTCGAAGTTGTCTGTCTTTGCGAAGCTTAAGATGTCCTGCACGCTCGGCGACGTGAGGTCGCTCTTTAACAGCCACGCTGCGATACCGAGCTCTTTTACATCGTCTGCGGTTGCGACAACATCGCTCTCGCCCACTGTTTGCACCGTCGCCTCGGAAAGCCCGAGTGCACTCTTCAGTCGCTGTCGGATCGAATGAAATTCGTACTTCTCGAGGACCGGGCCGATCGTCTCGGCAAATTCCTTCATGTGGTAGTGGTTGGTCGGCAGTTTGAAACCGATCGGAAGATCGGTGTGAATTGTGGCAAGGTCTTTGGAAAATTCAGCCTGGCTCTGATTTGCTGCGACAAGTTCTACGTACTGGCGGCGCACTCCCGACTCTTTGGAGACAGCTTCGACTCCTTTCTTACGCAGCGCCTCGTAGATTTTTGGCAACCCGCCGTACTTAATGATGAGCTTGCTCGCACTTCCCGCGCCGACACCGGGAACCCCCGGAATATTGTCGGACGTATCACCCACGATACCCTTGTAGTCGATGACATACTCGGGACCGAAACCGTATTTATTAACAACCTCGGTCTCGTCGTAAATAACCGTATCTGAGATTCCGGTGCGGATCATGAATACGCGCGTACGCGGCCCCACCAGTTGAAGCGTGTCGCTGTCGCCGGTTGCGATGATGGTTTCCAGATCACTGCGCTTACTTGTCTCGCGCGCAATGGTGCCGAGCATATCGTCGGCTTCGTACCCGGGCTTTTCATATACCGGAATACCGAACGCTTCGAATATTTCGGGAGCCTGATTAAGTTGTGTGATGAGCGCATCGTCGATCTGTGCACGCGTAGCCTTGTACGATTCAAACGCTTCGTGACGAACAGTTTTTCCGGGCAGGTCACGTGTAGCAATGATGTAGTCAGGTTTCAGCGTGTCGCTGATCTTCAGCAACATGAGAATCAGACCATACAATGCCCCCGTCGGTTCACCGTTCGCTTTCGAAAACTCCGGTAGCGCATGATACGCGCGGTGGAGGATTGCGTGAGAGTCGAGCAGTACTACGCGAGTCGGTTTTCCGGCATCTTTCGGCAACTCCTTCCCCATCCTACCCACCGCCTTTCCCGGCTTTGCAGCTTTTTCAGATCGGGCTTTATCCGGTGCGTTCGAGACTGTTTTCTTTGCCGCTTTCTTTGCCATACGTGAATGTGATGATACGCCCCTCGCCCTCAATGTCGAATCGGATAGCGATCGCCGTATCGGGGATCGCGCCCGGAACGGCCTCAGGCCACTCGAGCACGATGAGATTGTGCGGATCTGCAATGATGTCGTTCCACCCGATCGTGACGAGTTCCCGCATGTTTTTTAAGCGGTATGTATCGATGTGGATCAGTTTCTTGTACAACTGATCCTTGAGATCGTATGTTTTTTGAATTACGAATGTGGGACTTGCGACCGTTTCGTCGACACCGAGGGCCTTCGCGATTCCCTTGGTAAACGTGGTCTTTCCGGCCCCAAGGCTTCCGGAGAGCGTGACAACCGTTGCCATCGCGCCGGGACGAAGCCCCGCCACGAAGTCCGCTGCCGCTTTCGGCATATCTGATTCAAGTACCTTCATCCGGTGATTCTACTCTTTCACGGTTCACGACGAAACTGGACTCGACAGTGCGATACAATATTCGTACATGACGACGTTCAACGAAAAGAAACAGGACGAACGCCTGCACGAACTGCGGCTCAAAGAAGAAGAGCAGCTTGCGGAAATGCTTGCCCATAAGTACAGCGTTGACTACGTGGACCTGACATCAAAATCCATCGACACCGACGCGCTCGGCTTGTTGCCCGAGGCGGATGCGCGAGCCGCGGAGGTCGCCGCGTTCAAACGAATCAACAAGCAAATCATGGTCGCCATGCGGAGTCCCGACCGACCCGACGCACTGAAACAGTGCGAGGCGATCGAACACAAGGGTTATCAGGTGCGTCGCTTCATTGCCTCGCGGGCCTCGCTCGAACACGCGTGGGATCGTTACCACGACATTTCGTACGCTACACAAACCGAAGCGGGCGTGCTCACTCTTTCCAACGACACGATCCAGGAAATGCTGGGCAAGCTTCACACACTCGAGGACGTGAAGTCACAGATCAACGAGAATACGTCGTCGAAGGACTCGCACCGTATCTCGCACGTTCTCGAAGTGCTGATGGCCGGCGCGCTCGCCCTCGGCGCCTCCGACGTACACCTCGAACCGCAAGATGATGCGGTCGGTATGCGATACCGCATGGACGGTGTACTGCTCCAGGTGATGATGTTTGATATTGCGACCTACGCGCTGATCTCGGCGCGACTAAAACTCCTCTCGGGCCTGAAGCTCAACATCAAGAACATGGCGCAGGACGGACGATTCTCGATCGTTGTCGGGGGCAAAGAGATTGAAATTCGTACCTCGGTGCTACCGGGTGCGTATGCAGAAACGATCGTGATGCGTATTCTCGACCCGTCGACAATCGCGCTCCCGATGGAAGTCCTTGGGTTCGATAAATACCTGATGGATATTTTCAAACACGAGATTGCCAAGCCGAACGGCATGATCCTGAACACCGGGCCGACCGGATCCGGAAAGACAACGACACTCTACGCGTTCTTGCGCGGTGTCCTCTCGTCTGAGATTAAGATCGTCACGATTGAAGACCCGATCGAATACCATTTGGCAGGTGTCGTACAGACACAGGTCTCAAAAGACTACACATTTGCACAAGGCCTCCGCTCAACGCTTCGTCAGGACCCGGACGTAATCATGGTCGGCGAAATCCGAGACGGCGAGGTCGCCTCGACTGCGGTCAACGCGTCGCTTACCGGCCACTTGGTATTCTCGACCCTTCACACCAACGACGCAGGCGGTACGTTCCCCCGACTGGTGGACATGGGTGTGTCTCCTGACATTTTGGGTGCCGCTGTTACCACAGCCATGGCCCAACGACTCGTGCGACGGCTCTGTCCGCATTGTCGCGAGGCTGTGCCGATTACCGGAGCGGATCGCGCGACTATGGATAAACTGCTGAACAATATCCCGCACGCCGATGAGCTGCCGGAAAACAAAGACACCATGTGGAAGGCAAAGGGCTGCGACAAGTGCGGTGGTATCGGCTACAAGGGGCGAATCGCCGTCGTGGAAGTCATTTTGATGGATAAGGAAGTAGAAGAATGTATCCGACACACATCGTCCGAGCGAGAGATATGGGCGGCGGCAAAGCATCAGCGCATCCGCCGCATGGCGCAAGACGGCGCGGTGAAGGTACTCCAGGGCATCACGACACTTGATGAGCTTTCGCGCGTGGTCGACCTCAACGATGAGGTCATGCTCTCTACTATTGAATAGTCCGTCCACGCGGCGCTCTTGACCGGGCCCGCGCTCGGGCGTACTACTATCTGCGGACAACCCCAGCTGGAGCAAGACGATGCGACATGTGATTCCCCCGAATGACGCACACGTGCTTTCGTGTGCAGATCGTGCCCGTATGGGCTTCGATCGCCTTTCACGACGGTTCGGCCGCGCAGCCACACTGCAGGCCGCGCGCACGCCCCATCTCGATATCGACGATTCGCGCAAGTGCATGGTCGCTATCGCGAGCGGCACGGGCAGCTACGAGCAGGGCTGCAAGATGTTGGGCATCCAGAAAGACGGCGTCGAAGCAGTCATGCTCGGATTCTGGATGACAAATGACGGCGGTCCCGACTACGATGCGTACCAGCAAGAGTCGCTCGACCTGCGCGACGAATTCCGCGCGCTCGCCTACGCGGCGTAGCCGGACAAACAGCACTCTGTATAAAGGCGCCGTGTATCGGCGCCTTTTGCTTTCGATGTGAGCGCTGCAGGTTTCATTGACACCATAGAGCAGTTTGTGTACGACGTATGCAGGAGGTGGCACATGAAGCGAAATGACGAGCATCGACTGAGTATCGAACGACGCGCGCGGCGGTTCCTGCGGTACATGGATCGGACGTTCCCGCTCGCGAAGAGCAACTGGGTACCGTGGCATCACTGCATCAACCTCGAGACAATGCGTGTCGAGGACGCCGCCACATGCCCGATTGCGCAGGTGGTCGGCGTCGCAGGCGGCGACTTCTACGCGGCGTGCGAGCGTATGGGTATCAACGTGAAGGACGAGCGGGAGCTCCAGCACGCCGGACTGTTGCCCTATAACTCACCGAGCGACGACAAGCCGTGGACGGTGGATTATCGCGCGCTCGAGATTGCGAAGCTCAATGTAGCGATCAGAGCGAAGATCGCTGAACGCTACCGTTACCGGCCGAAACGCATCAGCTTGGTCGCGTAACCGTGTTACAGACCCGACGCGCCGATTTTTGATCGGCGCGTTTTTTATTGACCCTTCTTTTTGTGTCGCTCTATGCTCTTGCGATAAATTTACACCACAAAACCCGATTGCACGGGGGCAATCGGGTGTTATGGTTCGGGAAGTCCCCGATTATCTACATGGGTGGAGATGCACAATTTCGGGCGATGCTTTTGTAGGAAAAGTTGCAGTTGAGATCTAAGGATAGTAAGAGCCGAAACTTTTACGTCCTCGAAGAAACCGCCATCGCCCGAAGCTATGCGTCTCTATCCCCTATGTAGAGAAAAAGCGCTCTGTTGGGCGCTTTCTGAGGGGGAATATATCATATTAAAACCACTTGTCAAGTATGGTGAATACCGACGATTCCGCGACCCAGAAGGGCTCCCGGACCCTCGATCAAGCCCTGCGACCGGATTCCTGGACAGAATATGTGGGCCAAGGCCCCATCAAAGAGAACCTTCGCATCCTCCTTACGGCCGCAAAAGGCCGCAACCATCAACCTGAGCACGTGCTTTTGTATGGTCCACCCGGTTTGGGCAAGACAACACTCGCGCATCTCATTGCAAAAGAAGTCGGCGCAAATTTACGCACGACGTCCGGTCCCGCGATTGAGCGCGTGGGCGACCTCGCATCGATCCTCACCAACCTCTCTCCCGGTGATGTGCTATTTATAGACGAAATTCACCGTCTGAACCGCACCATTGAAGAGGTACTCTACCCTGCGATGGAAGCGGGTGTGCTCGATATTGTGATCGGCAAGGGACCTGCCGCGCGTACCGTACAGCTGGAGCTCCCGCCGTTCACATTGATTGCCGCAACGACGCGCATATCAATGCTCTCGGCACCGCTGCGCTCCCGATTCTCGGGCGGCACGTTCCGTTTGCAGTACTACACAGACGAAGAGATCGCGGAGATTCTGCGACGATCCGGGAAGATTCTTGGCATAGAGACGGATATGGATGCGCTGATGGAAATTGCCAAGCGCTCGCGCTCGACACCCCGAACGGCCAATTACCTGTTGAAACGCGCGCGCGATTACGCCGCAGTCTCTGAACAGGCACTCGACATGAGAGCCGTAAAACGTTCACTCGCGATGCTGGAGATCGATGAAGCGGGACTCAACCAAACGGACCGTGACATTCTGACACTGCTTATAGAAAAGTACGCCGGAAATCCGGTTGGTTTGAAAACGATCGCCGCTGCTCTTTCCGAGGAAGAGGCGACCATTGAAGAAGTGAACGAGCCGTATCTGATGCAGACCGGTCTGATTGACCGCACACCCCGAGGACGGGTTGCGACAAAGAAAGCCTACCTGCACATGGGTTTTAAACCGCCTGCGGATGAACCGTCGCTCGGTCTGTAGCTTGACCCCACCACCCTTTTGAGGATAATCCCCCGCAGGTAAACCAACGGGGGTCTTCCCAATGACTGAAGCAGCTGAACGGACGAGCGTGTGGCGCGCGGTGCGAGACGAGGAGAAGTCTGAGGCGATCAAACGGATCGAACAGTCGCTCGACCTCATCGACGACAATCTCGTGATCAACTCGGTCTTCGCTGTACTCAGGCGGTATGGCATTCGCCTGAAGTCGTTCAGGGCGCCGAAGTGCTCCGTTACGAAGGAATCGTACACGCCGCGGGGCAGCAAGTTCCTGATCTGCGGCAGCGCGTCGCGCGACGAATTCAAGATCCACGAGCCCGGCGTGCGTCAGCGCGAAGAGCGCGGAGCAAACTATTTGCTCACGCTCCTGCACGTGTACTTTCACGAGTACTCGCACATGCTCGAGGGCGAGTACCAAACGAAACAGAAGGATCTGTCTGTCGGCGGGATGCGGTTCACGGGCTCGAAACGAGTGAGCGGGTACATGACGCGTGTCGTGTTCAACCTGCCCAAGGAATTCGAGTTCCGCGAAGGCACGCTCGTGACGAACTCGATGCTCAACGAGGCCGTGACGGAATCGTTTGCGCGTGAGTGCGTTGCCGAGTACCTGCGGCTCGATCCGAATTTCGGCGGCGTGGGAGAGGTGGCGGTCTCGATCCACCGCGAACTCATGGAGAACGACTCCGACCTCGTGTTCTATCCCGATCCCGTGCGCTTCCTCACTATGCTTTCGCAAGAGCTCAAGCAGGCGCTCGGTACCGAGCGAGACGTCAAGCGGCTGCTGTACGGCGACTACTTCAAAGGAACCGATGTGCTGCGAAGCCGTAAGTGGAAACGGATTCTCAAGCAGTGCGACCTGTACGGAATCATGCAGGCGTGCGCGGGTGAGTTGCCCGCTCATGCCTACAAACTGATCGCACTGCTCCACTCGGAGATGCGAAACATCGAGACGGTTCACCTGAAGATTGTTCGTTAGAACCATGCCGCCGGCCACTCGCCGGCGGCATTCGTTTTTGAAAAGTTGCGCAGCACGCAGATGTGATTAGGATGCAGATAGACAACCAAGGGAGTGTGTCATGGGACTCGCTGAATTAGCGCTCGTTAATGCCCCGCACGGTAAAAGCAAACTGATCGTGGACTGCACCTACCGCCGTACACGGTTCAATCCGACCAGGGATAAAGGTAGACCGATCGCAGCAAAGTTCGCCTACTCGATGGCGGCACATCTGCTGAAACTTGATGCCGGCCACAGCGAGCAAGAGATCGCATCGCAGCTCGAGTGTTCGGAATCGCAAGCGAAAACATTCGTTGAATACGGTGCACACGTCGTGAACCGCTCCGGCGAAGCCCAGGAACTGCTCGCCACGATACGCGACGACGTGCATTCGAGACTCGAGAAGGTCGGTATGCAGTTCATGCTGGACTCGGTCGATATGGAACCGCCTCCGCCGGCGATCCTCGAAATTCCTGACGAGGTGCCGAAGATCATCGCGCTCGTTGCGCGAATACTCGGCGTTCCCCCGGGACTCATGGTGGGAAACACGAAGCGTTTCCCTGAGATGCACGCACGCCATATCGCCGTCGCAATCGTGCAGTTCAAGAAACCCGCGATGTCGCGCCCAAAGATCGGTTCGTACTTCGGCAAGCGCGACAACACGACGATACTGTCATCGCTCCAAAAGATCGATCGGATCGTCCGAGGCGAGGACGACGACCCCGTGCTGTTCAAAAAGATCGAACACGTACGCGAAAAACTGGGTCTGGATATTAGCGCGTTCTATTTTGTTCCGAAGAAACCTGCGTGAACTTTCGGCGGCCTTGCGGCCGCCGTTCGTTTATCTGTGTATGCACTTTAAAAACACAAAGGCTTCCACGAGGGAAGCCTTTTGCGTGCACGGCGATTTCAGACCGACGACCGCTGCTGCTTGGATTGATATGATCTCCCCTCGCCGCAACCGTTGCCCTAGAGCTCTCGCAGCCTGCTCCCGCTCCATCTTCCGGCTGTTACCCCGGCGTAGGTCCTGGGAACTGATCCCCGGGACGCTTGGCGTTGCCGCCACCCCCTTGAGACCGACTGACACACGGTAAAGCGCATCAGTACTTCGGAGTATACGGCGTCGTTTTTGTGTGCAAATCGGTTCAAAACCGGATTTATTGCGGATTCCATATGTATAAGTCTGTGGAAAAACATGTGAATAGTCGATCCGTGGCTCGAGCGTGGAATATTTCGGGCTGTTGATAACTGCAGATATACACACCCTGCCCCGGATGAAGAGACGTATGATACGAGGGACACACGGTAACGAAAAAGGCTCCGATCGCTCGGGGCCTTTTTTCGTTCTCGGTTATTGAGGATCTGTTCTGCGGGTGTGAAAGGCTTGATACGATCGCACCTTACTCGAGCTGGAGCACCGCGCTTGCGCACGATAACCCCGACCGCAAAACCACTGACCTAACCGACAGTTCCTTCAGTTCGTACCGCTTTCGCAATACTGGGATCCAAGGAACGTTGAGGGGCGCATCGTTCTTGCGAACGTTCGACTCCTCGGTGCTGACACACGGTAAGGAATGTCAGAAGCCCCATAGTATCCCCCGTGCAAGCGGGTCATATATTGAGAAATCCCCCGAAACGGGGGATTTCTCGTGCGTAACTATGGGGATAGCACAGTGGATAACCCGGTGGATAGCCATACCGGTAACCAAAAGGGCCCTTGCGGGCCCAATTATTACCAATTCTTTCCTAATACACCCTCTCTAATATAGTTGACTTTTTTCATGCTTTTTAAGGGTTATTACTAAGTCTGACGTCAGTTTATCACTAGTCTTACTTGAAAAGAAAGACCAGTGCGAGAACGAACAATAAGACTACTGCGATGCCCAAGAATATTGTCTGAAGTACCCATGTCCACATCGGCGAGCGAATGATTCCCTCCTCCCCTTGCGCTAGACCCTGGTGGAAGGATCGGCCATCTTCATAGGACTTCTCCTTTCGCAAGACGCCATTCCAGCTCTTAAATAATGACAGGAAGCCGCCCATGCTATCGTCCCAAAACTTCTCCTTTCGCTTTATGTGCAAGAGCCCCATTACAAGAGAGAGCACGAGGAAGAAGAGGCTGGTGGCGTAGGATATTTTCACCCACAGAACAGCGGCATAGGAAAGTCGTGCAAACGTGTTTGGGTCTGTGAACGATTGCAGGAAGAGTCCTGCGAAAGCAAACAGAATGGTCGCAATCTGGACTTCCAGCCCCGTGAACTGGTCTGCGAGCTCGGCACCACGTCTTGCGGAATTTGCCAGGCCAGCGAAGGACGTTTCGCGAGAGAGACGCGCAAGTTCGCGCTTTTGCTCGACATCCAAACCCGCCGCCTTCGCTGAATCGTGTATTTCTTGCTGAACAAACTTTCTTAGAGTCTCTTCATCCATAGAACGCGCATGCTACAGCTACAAAATAGGCTATGCAAGTGGTGCAAAACCCCGCCCATCCCTGTGGACGGGGTTAAACAAGGGGGTGCCTTTACGCGTGGGCCGGGACGCTCTGGTCGTGGTCGTCTTTGCAGGTCATTCCCCCGCAGCCGCGGCACTCACACGCCCATACCGACCAGCGGCCGGAACCGGCAAATGCGATACCGAGCGAGAGGAGGAAGAGCACCACTTCGAGCTCGTGCTGACCGTAGCCGTTTGCAAAGTGGCCTGTGACCCAGATCGCCACCACCATCTCGATTGCAAAGAGAATAGCAAACAGTCGCGGGATGATACCGAGAATAATCGCCGCGCCGCCGATGAGCTCCAGGTATGTGATGAACTCGGCAGTTCCCGTCGGGAAGCCCATACCGGAGAACATGCCGCCGATCATGTCGGCGTTGTTGAACTTCATCCAGCCGTGCATTACGAACACGAGACCGGTCGCAACGCGTATTAAAAGTAGTCCGAGCGACGGCTTGTACATCATCCGTCCGCATGTATCCATTAGTGATTTCATGTGAATAAGCCTTTAACTGCTATATGTACAGTATAGCGCCTCATGAAGTTTGCCATCTACCGGCAAACGAATAGAATTCGGCCATGTCCGGTCACAATAAATGGTCACAAATTAAGCATCGCAAGGGCGCGGCAGACAAAGCGAAGTCCAACGTCTGGGGCAAGCTCGCCAAGCGCATCATCGTCGAGAGCAAGCTCGCAAACGGCGACCCCAACTCCCCCACACTTCGCACCATGATCGAAAAGGCGAAGAAGGAAAACATGCCGAAAGAGAATATCGAACGCGCGATCAAAAAAGGTATTTCCGCAGACGCCGGCTCCATGGAGAGCATCATGTACGAAACCTACGGTCCGGGCGGCGCCGCGATACTCATTTCCACCGTTACCGACAGCAAAAACCGCACCGCGCAGGAGATCAAACACCTGCTTACTAAAAACGGCCTCGCGCTTGCCTCACAGGGCTCGGCTATGTGGGCGTTTCAAAAAGACACCGAGGGCGGATTTACCGCTTCAACGACCGTTCCCCTGAACGAGTCCGATAACGAAGCGCTGATGAAGATCCTCGAAGAGATTGACGCCCACGACGACGTCGAAGACGTGTACACCAACGCCGAGTAGCGTCTGTTTAGAGGAGCGAGTGCGCGATCGCACCGATGATGGCGCCGGCTGCTGCAACGTACGCCATGTGGTACGCGCTTTTCCAAACCGCACGGCCGGTATGGCCGCTCCAGAGTCCCAAGATGAATGCAAAGGCAAACGAGCATACGATAGCGCTCGTAAACGCACCGCTCACATCCATGAGCATGTACGGCACGAGCGGCACAATGCCGGCAACAATATAGAACAGCGCCATCATAAGACTCTCTTTGATGAGCGGCTTGAGTGTCGCCCCCTCTTCTATCTCTTCTTTCCGTGCGAGCATGTTCTTTGCAGCGGCAGATACTGCGGCGGTGCACACGAAGATGGTACCGACGAGCACAATGGTGGCACTCGAAATACCCGCGATTGCGCAGCCCGACAAAAGACCGACGGTCAGCACCAACCCATCCTCGATGTGATTCACGAGTGTGGTAACAAATCGCGGGTCGCGGGGGTTAAATGTCATGCGCGGTAGACTACCCTATTGCCTACATTCGTCAAGCGTGGTCTCGTTTTATCCCATCGGGCGACGTCCCGGTCTTCATTTACGGGGTATACTGGCGCGATATGGAAGGAACCTGTAACCGATGCCACACCGATCTCGCGGGCGGCGGCATCCTTTTTACTCCCCCGGGCGACAATCAGATGTCGCAGAACCTCTGCATGAAATGCTTCGAGAGCATGAACAGCGGCGACATACAGCCCGAGCAGGCGGTCTAGTCTATCGCCCGCCACAACATATCGAAATACGAGCGCCGCGTTTTTGCTAACGCGGCGCTTTCGATAACGATGATCATGTCGTCCGGTCGCGGAGAAATGAGGGCGGTGAATTCTTCCCCGATAACTTCGGTGTACGGTAACGCGTAGCCTTTGGGCAGAAACTTCGACACGCGGTTTTCGGTCGGGTCTTTACGTACGATCATGCGCGCGTACGGAGAGTCCACGATGAGCTGCATGCTCTGTAGTTTGCGGATCTTCTTTGCCTTGATGATCTCGTCGAGAATGTACCTTTCGGATACGAAGTCCAAAAAATTCTCCCCCTCAGTAATGATCCGGTACCCGTCGCGTGACTCAAAGATCCGGTCCCACACCGCCTTGAACCCCGACGGACCGTGAAAAAAGTACACGCCGGGTTTTTTGTAGTGCGAAAGCACGAGCGCATCGAGCGCAGGTAATGACTCCTCGAACATCTGCAATCGTTCGCGTGCTCGTTTCAAAAGCATCGACGGCGGGCATGCGCGCAGGTATTCGCGCTTCGCTCGTTTTACTTCCTGGAACGCGCCGGCATCGAGCAATTCTTCAAGCACGTAGTACGCGGTTGTGCGCTTGATACGTGCCCGACGAGCCAGCTCAAGGATGGTGCACTCCCCGAGCTCCAGACCTGCGCGGTAGAGACGCGCAGCCTTTTCGGACAACCCGGCTCCCCGGATCGCTTCGTCAATCGAATATGCAGCCTTCGCCATAGCCCCACAGTATCAAAATGTGTCGAAAAAATCGACAGAATATACGGACTTTCAGGTGCGAAACTCCTACGCTTACACACGGAACATACAGAGGAGGTTCTCATGCTCCAGTTGATTGCGCACCTGATCGGCGACTACGCGCTCCAAAGCGGATGGATGGCGAACAATAAGACAAAGCGCCACTTCCCTGCGCTCGTTCACGCTCTTGTCTACTTTCTGCCGTTCTACCTGATCTTCAACCCGTCGCCGCTTGCGGCGTGTGTGATGGTCGGAACGCACTTTGTGATCGACCGGTGGCGGCTCGCGCGGTACCTCGCGTACTGCAAAGAGTTTATTGCTCCGCCGAAAAACTGGCCGCACTGGGCAGATCATGCGGAAACGGGATTCCACAAGGACACGCCCGCATTCCTGGCCGTGTGGCTGATGATCATCATCGACAACGGGATGCATCTGGCCATCAACTACGTGTGTCTTACGTATCTGTGATCTCGTTCGGGGGCCCGCATCTGCGGGCCCCTTGTTTGTACCCTATACTGATGCCATGAAAGTGCTCGCGATCGATCCCGGATACGGCAGGTGCGGCATGGCGGTCCTGGAGCGTGTGGGCACCAAAGACATACTTATCTACTCCACGTGTGTCGAGACTGACTCGAAAACGGAATTCGCCGAGCGACTGCGCCAGGTAGTCGCTATATGCGAGTCACTCCTTGCAACACACGCGCCCGATCACATGGCGATGGAAAAACTGTTCTTCAAAGCCAATCGCACGACCGCACTCAAGGTCGCAGAGGTCCGCGGCGCAATCATTAACGCCGCCGCTATGCGTGCGGTACCGGTGCACGAGTACTCCCCCGCGGAAATAAAGAGCGCGACGGCGGGATGGGGAGGCGCGGACAAGAAACAGATAGCAACCATGATTCACGCGCTCGTAAAAATTGAAAAGCCGATCAAGCACGACGACGAATACGACGCGATTGCGGTCGGCGTGACGCACCTGGCGTGTTACCGAAGTTTACTGACGCGACAAGGAAAGGTGGCATAGTTGCGGCGGACAAAACGGTGACTCACAGGGAGATCTCACATGACCGCATCAGGTAGGGTTTTCAACGTCGTGATGGCGTTGCCGCAGAGTACGAACGCATTCGTTCGTGCACATATCGGCGGTATCCTCGGAATATTCGTCGTACTGTCGCTCGGGGCCACCGCCCTCAAGGCGATCATGTTCGGCGACAAACTCAGCATTTTGACGCTCGTCATCCTCGTCCTCGGCTGGATCGTGCCCATGATCGGGCGCGATCAGGAGAGGAAAGAGACCGACGAGGACTACGCCGTGCGCATGGCCGGCAAGCGCCTCATCACACGAGTGTGGCAGGTCGTCTCGATCGCAGTATTTCCGGCGATCTTCGTACTGTTTCCGCCGATCAACCACGACCGGTATCCGGAAAGTGTCTGGGTCCGTGCATACGACGGCGTAACGTCGCTCTCCGGGGAGACTATGTTCATCAACCCCTTTCGCACGGTCGTGTACGACGTAAGCGCGTCGCAGGGATTTTCCGTCACGACACGAGCGACGTCACGCGACGGAATTCCGCTGCAATGTCACGCGACAGTCGTCGGCGTCGTGCTCGACAGACGCAAACCTGCCGAGCTCGAGACGTTTCTTTCGTCGCTCGCCCGGAAGGGTAATCCTGGCACGCTGATCCAGAGTGAGCTCAGGCAGGCAGCGACCGCGTCACTTGCAGCTGTCGTCTCGTCAAAGACGGCTGAGGAGATCGCGTCGCCGGTGAGCAAGTTCACGATTCCCTACGCCGTCGGCACACCGCTCTACGAGGTGCTCGCGCGAATGCGGCTGCAGTTCAGCGGCGGTAGTGTGCAACCGAGTTGCCGCATACTGTTCGAGAGTTAACGCTTCGCTGTCGTTCTTTCATGATCACGCGTCCCGCTTGTTCGGGACGCGTTCTTTTTTTGAAAGCGGAAAAAAGATACAATGCCCCATAATGAGCAGACTCCGTGAAGTGCGTCGTCGCACCGGTCATCACTTTAATCGCCTTCCTGAGTGGGTGCGTCTTTCACTCACCCTTCTTGCCGCACTCACCTTCTTCGGTCTCGGCGGCATCATCGCATGGGCAACCTTCATGCCGATCCCTGATATTAATAGCTTCGAGAACCGACAGGTTGCCGAGAGTACCAAGATTTACGATCGCACCGGTAATATCGTGCTCTACGATGTGCACGGCTCGGTGCGCCGAACATCGGTTCCCCTGGAACAGATCTCTCCGAACATCCAAAAAGCGACGATTGCAATCGAAGACGCCTCGTTCTACGAACACCACGGCTTCCGTCCGACCCGCTTCCTGCTTGCCGCGTGGGCAGATGTGACAACCGGTTCGTTTGGCCAGGGAGGCTCAACGATCACACAGCAGGTGGTAAAGAACGCGCTTCTCACCCGCAAAAAGACCCCGACCCGAAAACTGCAGGAAATTATTCTTGCAGTCCGCCTAGAGCGCGTGTATTCAAAAGACGAGATCCTGAGTGTCTACCTGAACGAAAACCCGTACGGCGGCACCATCTACGGCGTCGAAGAGGCGGCGCAGTACTTTTTTGGCGTTGATGCAAACAACGTATCGCTCGCACAGGCTGCATACCTCGCAGCGCTCCCTCAGGCGCCGACCTACTATTCTCCCAACGGCAACCACCGCGATGCACTCGATGCGCGAAAAGACCGGGTGCTGTTCGAGATGCTCGACCACAAAATGATCACACAAGAGGAGTACAACGACGCAAAAGCGGAACAGGTGCAGTTCCTCGACGTCGCCGAGGCTGGTATCAAGGCGCCGCACTTTGTGTTCTATATCCGCGAGTATCTTGAGAGTAAGTACGGAGTGGACTCGGTGCAGAAAGAGGGCCTCAAAGTCATCACAACACTCGACTACGACCTGCAGAAAAAGGCGGAAGAGACGGTCGCGGCGTACGCACCCGGAATGGAAAAGAACTTCGATGCATCGAACGAAGGCATGGTTGCGATCGAACCGAAAACCGGTCAAATCCTCACGATGGTGGGCTCACGCGGATACTTCGATAACTCGATCGACGGCAAAGTAAACGTTGCGGTCGCACACCGCCAGCCGGGCTCGTCATTCAAGCCGATCGTTTACGCAACCGCATTCCAAAAAGGCTATACGCCGGAAACCGTAGTCTTCGACCTGAAGACACAGTTCTCAACCACATGCGGTGTGCAGGATGTGCTCAATGACGAACCGCCGTGCTACAGCCCCGAAAACTTCGACGGGAAGTTCCACGGCCCTATCTCGCTGCGAAATGCCCTCGCACAATCCATGAACATCCCCGCCGTAAAAACGCTCTATCTTGCGGGCGTCGAAGACTCAATCGCGATGGCACAAAAGCTGGGTATAACCACACTGACCGACGCGTCACGCTACGGACTCACACTGGTACTCGGCGGCGGCGAAGTAACACTGCTCGAAATGACGGGAGCATACAGCGTGTTCGCCAACGACGGATTGAAGAATCCCCCAACCGGTATCCTGCGAGTCGAAGACCGTGACGGCGCCGTCCTTGAAGAATACAAAGATACATCCGAACAAGTGCTCGACCCCGAGATCGCACGCCAGGTAAACGATGTACTCTCCGACAACGTCGCGAGAACACCGGAGTTCGGTGCCGATTCACCCCTCAACTTCTCTGAATTCAAGGTGGCGGACAAAACCGGTACGACCAACGACTTCCGCGACGTATGGATCATCGGATACACCCCGGGTATATCGGTCGGCGCATGGGCGGGCAACAACGACAACAGCCAGATGCAGAAAAAGATCGCAGCATTCATCATTGCGCCGATGTGGCACGAATTCATGTCGTATGCGATGAAGAAATACCCTGCAGAACCCTTTACGGAGCCGGCTCCCATCGCGGACAGAGATTCGCTGCCCCCTGTTCTACTTGGAGAATGGAATACGAATCCTTCGCAAGGTGTGCACGAGATCTTGTACTGGGTGAATAAAGACAACCCGCGCAGCGGCAGCGGCGGCAGCACGAATGATTCGCAGTTCCGCTACTGGGATTATCCGGTGCAATTATGGGCAAGCGGTCAGGTTGCTTCGTCGACGGGTTCAAGCGGGCCGGTTGTGGGTACTCCGGAGACTGTTTCTTCGTTCCGTGTCCTCTCTCCGACTGCAGGATCGTTCGTCCCTGTCGGCCGACCGATGACCATTACTGCGTACTACCCGAATCCCGGCAATGTCGTGCAGATTACCTATCTGATCAACGGTATCCCGGTCGGTACTGCTAACCAGCCTCCGTTTGCGGTCACCCATGTGCCGAATATCCCCGGTCCGTCGAGTCTCCAGGCGATCGTGCAAACAACGACCGACACGGAAACATCGCAGATACCGTTCACGGTTCAATAAGACTTAAAAACAAAAACGACTCCCGCGCGGGAGTCGTTTTGTTTAGGCGAGCGAGTTATCGGTTGAGCGGCATCACGAGGTACATGAACGACGCGTCGGATGCCCCGCGGATAACGAGCGGGCGACCGGGCCCGGCGAATGAAAGCACGACACTGTCACTTTCAACGCTTGGTAAACATTCGGAGAGGTACCCGATATGAAAATTGATATCAAGATCTTCACCGGTTAGCGCTGCATCAATTGAGTCAGACATCTCGCCTACATCATTCGAACGCGCGGTCGCACTGAAAATCTTTTTCTTCGGGTACACATGCAGACCCACGTGTTGATCATTACCCGAAAATACACGCGCCTTGCGAAGCATTTCAGACAGGTCGGCCTTCAGAAGCGTTGCCTCGGTTGCCGTAGTCTTCGGCACGATCTCTTTGTAGTTCGGAAATGTCGCATCTACGACACGGGAGACGAATCGTACACCACCTCCTGAGAGCACGAGCTGTGCATCTTCCGTCGCGATCGTGACCGTATCGTCGTCGATCTTGTCGAGAATGTGAGTAAGTTCGAGTGCGTGTTTAAGGGGGATGAGCAATTCGCTTTCTTCATTCGCACCGACACCGGTTATCGTCTTCTCGGCAAGTCGAAACGAGTCAGTTGCTACGGACACCATCGAACCGTCTTTGATGACGATATAGATGCTTCCGAGGTCAGGACGGATCATTGACGGTGATGCCGCATAGCTAACAGCCTGTAATCCGCGTGTAATTCGCTCCCTATTCATCGTAATACCCTTTTTAGATGTCGTGGTAGGGAGTACCGGGAATTCGGCTTGTGGCACGGCTTTTATGAGGGTTTTCGATCCGCGTGATTCGATCAAAAGATTTCCGTCTTCAGCAGACAGTGTGACTGTGTCGCCGTTGATGGATCGGATGGTCTGAGAAAGGATCGTTGCAGGTACCGCAATCGTTCCCTTTTCCTGAATATCAGCGGGTACTGTGATTTCAACACCGGCTTCAAGATTTGTTGCTCGTATTACCAGTTCTTTGTCAGCATCGATAAGAATGCACGAAAGGATCGGGAGTGATTCCTTTTTCCCCACCACCCGCTCCGCGATCAGAATCGCATTCAGGATTTTTTCTTTCGTCGTTCCTATCTTCATACTTATTTAATTAAAGACTATTACTACTACTAGTGACTGGGATAACGGGATAACTCAGAAAGAGCTAGGAAATACGCGATAATTTCTGTCTCCGACACCCGTGGATAACTGCTGCGCGAGGACTGTGTCGTCTGTGGACGAACGTGCGTTGGAGAAGTACACCGTGCTATTCATTGAGACTTCATAGTGTTGTACCCTGCGTTCTTCCCCTGTTTGTGCAGGTGATATCCACATAGGCTAGGCGTGAATCAGCGCGCGAATGTGGTCGAGCTCCTGTTCGAGCGAGCTCGAATTTTTCATCTCCTCCTTAATTTTTTCGCACGAGTGAATAACGGTCGTATGGTCGCGGCCGCCGAGCTTCTCGCCGATTGACGGGTATGAGACCGCGAACTCTTCGCGCAGCACGTACATGATGATCTGGCGCGGCTTCACGACCTCCTTTTTGCGGGTCTTTTCGTAGATGCTCTTCTCCGGTACTTCGTAGTACTGCGCGATACGTCGCACGACTTCGTCGATAGAGACTCCGCGGTTCGGCTTTACGTTGTGTTTAATGAGTGCGCGTACGTCGGCGTGCGAGATAGCCTTCCCCTTCAGTTGAGACTTACAGACGATCATATTGAGCACACCCTCAAGCTCACGGATGTTACCCCGCACGTTCTCGGCAATGTACTGAATGATGTCCGCAGGAATCGAGAAGCCATGCTGTTCGATCTTTGCGCCGATGATGGCGGTACGACTCTCAACGTCCGGTTCAGGAATCTCTGCGATCATACCGCCCGAGAATCGTCCTTTCAGGCGGTCTTCGAAGCCGGGTAACAGCGCCGGATGTTTGTCCGACGAGAATACGATCTGCTTGTTGTTATCGCGCAATGCGTTGAAGAGGTGGAACAACTCCTCCTGGGTTTTCTCTGTATTTGCGATGAACTGCACGTCGTCCATGATGAGTACGTCGTACTGACGGTACTGATCCTTGAAGTTATTAGCGTGCCCGGCACGTACCGCATTGATGTAGTCGATAGCAAAGCGCTCCGACGTCACGTAGAGGACCTTCTTGTTCGCGTGCGACTTCTTAAAGTAGTTCCCTATCGCCTGGATAAGGTGGGTCTTTCCGTGGCCGGTTGATCCGTAGATAAAGAGCGGGTTATATGCGAGTCCCGGACGCTCAAGCACCGCCTTTGCGGCAGCGTGGGCGAGCTGATTGAACGGTCCCACGACGAATGTTTCAAATGTGTAGCGCGGGTTCAGGTTATCGCGCTTGTCTATATAGAGCGACTGGAGGTCGAACGAGGCGTTCTGAGGCGCCTCCTGCTTCTGCGGCTTGCGATCCTGCTGCGGTGCAGTGCGGTGCACGACGTATTCGACTGTCCGGATAGACGAATCGAGCGAGCGGAGCGCCTTCATGATGAGCTTGTGGTGCTTGTCGGAGAGCCATTCCTTCACAATCTTCGACGGAACAGCGACCTGCACGGTACCCCCATCACGGTGAGCCACGTCAGTATTGCGAAACCATGTTCGGAACGAGGCTTCAGAAGTACCCAACTCTATCTGTACGAGTGCGTTCTGCCATAGTTCACGGTTTGTCATCATAATTGTGTGATACGTCGTCTATGCAGTGAGAACAATGCTCAGCATTATACGCACTTCGTGCTCGTATGGAATCTTGACCGAGTGTCGCAGGGGTGTTCACAACTATGTGGATAACGCGGGGATATGTTTTTTTGCGCTCGCGGAATTTTTTTCCGCACGTTGCGTTTTTCACCCGCCTGTCGCATACTGCGCCGCATGTCGACCAAGCGAACATATCAACCCAAAAAGCGAAAGCGTGTGAAAACACACGGCTTCCGAGCGCGAACAAAGTCTGCGACCGGTAAGGCTGTGCTCGTTCGCCGCCGCCGCAAGGGCCGAGCGAAGCTCACGGTCTAGTACCGTACCCGCCATGCCTAAAAAGCAGCGGCTTACAGGGGGCGAAATTCGTCGCCTCAAACCTGAAAAAAGGCTTGTTTCAAGCCTTTTTTCGCTTTCGTATGCTCGTGATGCGGGTGCCGGGAAAGCCGCCTGTGTCGTATCCAAAAAGGTATCCGCCCGCGCGGTTGACCGCAATACCGTGAAGCGCCGGATGCGCGCCGCTCTGCGTTCGCTCGCTCCCCTGCCCCCGCGCGTCTCTATGGTAATAGCTGCCAAGAAGGCGGTGATGACCGTTACGTATACTGAGCTACGAACAGACCTCGAATCACTGGTCAGCCGCATTCATGGCGGGAAATAATCGCAAAGAGTACAATACGCGGACTATATGATCTCCTCAGCATTCCACGCGGTCGTGTATCTTCCGATTTATAACGCACTCGTCTACTTCGTCGATGTGGTACCGACGCACGACATCGGTATAGCGGTCATCATTGTGACCATCATCGTACGCTTCATCCTCTTTCCGCTTGCGCGCCGCGCGATCAAGTCTCAGATGGCCATGAAGGCGGTTGCCCCCGAGATCGAGGAACTTAAGAAAAAATACAAGGATAAGCCGGAAGAACAGGGTCGCGCTATGTTTGCGCTGTATCGGGAGCGTAAAGTGAACCCGTTTTCCGGGTTTCTACTCCTGTTGCTCCAGCTCCCTATCCTGCTTGGCCTCTACTGGGTGTTCGCACGCGGGGGGTTTCCGGTCGTAAAGCCGGAAATGCTCTATTCTTTCGTCGCTGTGCCGGAGGCGGTGAACATGCACTTCCTGGGGCTTATCGACATGGGCGGAAAGAGTATCCTTTTGGCCGTTTTGGTGGCTATAACGCAGGCTATTTACACCCGGCTCTCCATGGGTCCCCAGGGCACTGTTACCCAGACCGAAGCTTCATTCTCGGATGAAATGGCGAAGAGTTTCGACGTTCAGGCACGCTATGTGCTACCGGTCGTGATCGGCATTGTTTCCTACTTTGTAGCCGCCGCCGCACCTTTGTACTGGGTCACCAGTAACCTTTTTATGATCGGACAAGAGATATACGTCGGTCGCCGCTTTCACGGCCGCCATGTGCAGTAAAAGCATCACGTTTGATTAGGCGTCAAGTCGCGCACCGTTTGAATTGAGAGTATAGTGCCCTTCATGCACGCAACGGTTGAAACAATTTTGAAGGAATTGCTTGCCTCCATGGGGCTTGAGACCGCCAAAGTCAGCCGTGCAGAAGCTGCCGGTCAGGCTATTTTTTCCATACAGACAGAGGACCCGGCCGAGGCTCGAGCACTCATCGGCGCACATGGCGATACCGTGCACGCCATCGATATGCTGGTAAAAAAGATCGCGGAAAAACGACTCTCTCCCGAGGAGTCCGAAAACATGCACTTTCTTGTCGATGTGAACGACTACCGCGTAAAGCAGATTAAGGACCTGCAGACGAAGGCTCTTATGATGGCGGAACGCGCCCGCTCATTCCAATACGACGTTGAGCTCTCGCCCATGAGTGCGTACGAGCGACTCATCGTGCACACAACGCTCCAGGATGCGCCGAATGTGAAGACGGAATCGGCCGGCGAAGGGCGCAACCGTCGCGTGGTCATCAAATACGCAGCCTAAGCCCTGCCCCGTACAACAAAAAGACGGCACGATGGTGCCGTCTTTTTGTTTGAACCGAGCTCTTTATCGAGATCCGATGCCCCCCTGCCCCAGCGGTGTCGTCTGTTTTGGAGTGACGTACTTGATGTTGAGTTGCGTGAGTTGCGGGTTGATCTGGTTCAGGATGAGATACACGCTCAAGAGCAGCAAGAGTCCGATCATAACGTCACCTAAAATTTCTTTGGCGTGCGACTTCTCACCCCATGCGTCAGATGACATGTACTGCCACCCTGCATAGCCGATGCGGAGTACTGCGAGAATCGCGCCGATCGACAGTGCGATCTTGAATGCGGAACCCACGAACGAGCCCAAGTCGTTGAAGCCTGAACTGTTGACGCTGTTTACACCGAAGATCTTGGAAAAGTCTGCATTCTTAGTCAGCGGCACGAAGCCTCCCTGTGCGTGTGAAAGGACGGGAACGGCAAGAGCAAGCGCAAACAGAATTAGTACAGTAAGTGTGAGGGTTCGCGTGAGACGCATAGGTACATTATTCACTGATTCTGAGCAGCCAGAGTGACTTATCCGCAGCGTCACGGAATCCGATTGCCGAGCCTGTTTCATCCATCATCGGCTCCTCTACATCAAAGTCAGTGCGGGTATCGGGTACGAAAAATCGGGTCGCAGTTCCTGCTGCAGCTTCGACTCGCCACCAGATATCGTGCGTATGGACCGCGCCTTCATACCAGCTCGCAAGGTATCCGGCTTTCGGAGATTCGGCCGGTACCGCGCAGTATGCGATGAGTCCGGCGCCCGGTGCCCACACACACTTGTCCGCCGTCGTTTCAAGCGGAAGTCTAACCGCGTCGCTGCCTTCGTTCTTCACATAGAGTGTGAGCTTACCGTCCTCTACCGCCCCGTAGAGATAGGCCTCTGCGGTGTCGTGATAGCGCACGGTCAGCCCGTTCACATTGGAGACGAGCGGTTTCATAGTGCCTGACGGTGAGACGATGAACGAGTACCCCGAGGCGGTATCAGAGGCGTCCTGCACGATAACCGTTCGTCCATCGGCGAGTGCCTGCACCCTCCATTGATACAGCGGTGAGACGAAAACCTTTTTTGTGTTCGTCCCTTTCCATCCCGATGAGACACCGATCGAGCCGCCTTCGGCAAGTTTTGCGATATAGAAAATATTCTTTGCGCTCGGTTGGTAGTTCGGAGTGTCGAGGGCAACGATATTTTGCGGCAGATACGTACCTTCGAGCACGTTCGGTGTCGAGGTCGAGGTGATGACACTGGTTGTCGCAATGGATGCGGCAAATGTCGTTACAACGTCCTGCTCGTTCGTTGTGCGCAGTATTACATCGCCCGAGCGGCTGAAACGCGCATCCATGATCTTCGGCATGAGTGTGTTCGTGAGACGTATGATGCTGCTCGTATTGGGGTCGGCTCGCATGATGTTACCTGTTGCGCGCTCTGCGATATAGATTGACGCCCCGGACGGACCGAATCCGAATCCTGCGACCGGGGTACGCGTTACGTGCCACAAGCGCGGGGCGCGGCTGCCGGTTTCAGCGGTGGATGTGCCCGTATCCCCCGAAATGTTCTGGTAGGTGCTTCCGGCGCCGCCCGAGAACGACGCTTCTTCCGTGCTGCCGCGCGCAGTGATTTCCGAAGAAGTCTCTGCGGTCTTGTTCTTGATGAAGAAATACCACCCGGCGGAACCGCCGATGATAACGACCAGCAACGCCACGAGTACGAATTGAATGATCGAGTTTCGCATATTATTTGCCGGTGAACGGATCAACGCTTGCGCCGGATTGAGAAGAGCCGCCGAGTGTGCCGAAGGTTACGTTCCAGATACCGTGTGCGTCGAGTCGAAAATTCTTCTTGTGTGTAAGCGACAGTTCGACGAGTCCGATTCCGCCCTCTGCCCCGGCGTTGATGGTGAGCGTTGCCGGCCGCTCTTTATTGGCCTCTACAGGGGCCTTGTTCACGCGCCAGATGTAGGTGAATTGCTTGTCGTTCGGGCCGTCAGCGAATGCAAAGTACGGGATCGCGGTGAACGTCATTTCGGTGTCTCCGAGCGAGGTCTCGGCGGGAACGGCATTGTGGTACATGGTTCCGTAGAGCGGATGCTCGAAATACAGCTGTGTTGTCGGTACAACGGTTGCGATCGCCGCGGTGCGGTCTGCGCCGAGTGTTCGGTCGGATGTCGTCACACTTACACTGACGGTGTTGGTCTGAGAAAACTCCGCAACAGGAACGCTGAGTGAGGTCTTGCCTCGTCCGCTCAGGAGCGTCTCCCCGCTCTGTGTCCATGTGTAGATGAGCTGAGATGGCGGGATCTCAACACCGTCTTTTGCGAAATGAGGCAATGCCTGCAGCGTGATTGATGCGCCGAGGCTCGGAAGACGACGGCCGCGGTAGAGACCGGGAGCGTACGTGTTCGCTTCCCAGAGCAGGTCGACGGACAACGGTATGATTGAAAGCGACGCATCACCGTCTACACCATCCACGCGAACCGACATGTCGGCCCGTTCACCGCTTTGCGGCGCTTTCATTTTGTACACCGTCTCCCCCTCGCCTTCCGCTACAATGGTCCCGCTGTTGCGCCACGAGATCTGGCGCTGTGTGAGGTCGAGGACCGGGCTCTGCACGGTAAGCGTGATTGCTTCGCCGGGGCGCGGATACTGCGGTGTGACGGAAACGAACAACTTCGGCCCATTGAACAACTCCTGTGCCGAAGCCGGAAGTGCGAGTAGCAACGCGACGAGAAAGACTGCGTATCTCATACGATACCGGGAGCGACCGCCGGCTCTGCCGGCGAGGCCGGAGCCGGTGTTCCGGTCGTTTTCGGGAGTGCGGCGGCGGCAAGTGTTGCAGCTGCCTGCTGTGTCGCCTCGCGCTGCTCGTTGATCTGCGCGTCGGTCGAATTTTGGAGGTCCTGTTTTGCCTTCTTGATTGCGAGGATCTGTGACGGGTCCGATGTAATGATCTGGTCTTCCGTGTACGAGGCGATGACTTTGATCGCAACGTGCTTCAGTCCGGCAAAGAAGATCCCCTCGCCCACGTCTGACTCAAGGAGGAGGTACTTCTCTTCATCCGAGAGCTTGAAGGTCTGCTGGACGAGGTCAACCGACGTCGGTGACTGACGCAGAAGCATCTGAATCGACGAGTTTGTGATCATCGGTACGCCGTAGGGTGAGTTCAAGAAGTCGGATACGTCCTGCGTGATCGTCGAGATTCCAAGGAAGTATTTTCGGCCGCGCTTTGCGATCGAGAAAAGGAACGATGCGGTGTCTTCGGAACGCATCATCCACCACGCCTCGTCGATGATGAGGAGTCGTTTGCGGAGCTCTTTACGCACCGTGTTCCAAATGTGGTGCGTAATGATGTACATGGCCACCGGCTTAAGGTCATCTTCCATGTCTCGGACCGAGAACACGACCAATTTCTTGTTCATGTCGACGTTCGTCGGGCGGTTCATAAAGCCGGACCAGGTTCCCTTTGTGTATTTAGACAGACGCTGTACGAGTGACTCGGAGCCGTCCATACCGGAGAGCACGAGCTCGAAGTCGGACAGGAGCGGCGGTTCAACTGCGGCAAAGTTCGCATCTGCGGTGATGTCCTTCAATGCGTAGGTTTCCGTAATGGCGCGGTCGATGACGGCATCCTCTTCAGGGGTGAGGCCGCCCAGCATGATGCGGAAGAGTCCGACGAGCGTGATGATGTTATTGCGAAGCACGTCCGACGGCGATTCGTCTTCGCGAGGGATCGGCAGGTCGAACGGGTTAATGTGGTGCTCCGAGGAGAGCGAGATATTGAAGTATCGTCCGCCGACCGTTTCCGCGAGGTATTCATACTCGCGTTCAGGGTCGATGACGATCACTTCGGTATCGAACATGAGTGAGCGAAGAATCTCGAGCTTGGTGGTGTAGGACTTACCGGCACCGGACTTCGCGAACGTGACGGAGTTGTAGTTTTCGAGTGAGAAGCGGTCGAACAAAATAAGCGACGAGTTGTGGCGGTTGATGCCGTAGAGAATGCCCCGATCCGAGGTGAGGTCGAAGGATATGAACGGAAAGATCGATGAGAGCGGAGCCGAGTTGAGTTTTGTGTGCACGTCGAGCTCATCGGTGGCGATCGGAAGCACCGAGCGGAATCCCTGCTCCTGTTGAAACAGGGCCGGGCGGATGTATACAAGACGTGATTCAAGGACGGACCTGATCTCGCTTTCGGTCTTGTCGACCTGTTCACGTGTGGCACCGTAAATTGTGAGGTACAGACCGACGTCGAAAATCTTTTCCTGGGCCTGCTGCAGGGAGTCGCGCAGCTGTTCGAGGTCGGAGTATGCGGTGTCGAGCATCGGGTCGCGCACCATCCCCTTCTCTTCACGCGTCGAAATCTGACTCTGTACCTCGGCCACTTTTTTCTGGAACTTGCGGAGCATTTCGTTGGTGTCCATCGGATGGATGAAGATCGAAATATCGAGCACTTTGTCCATGTTGATGATCGGTGCGAACCAGCCCGTCGTGAGGAATCGCGGGTATGAGATTACGAAGAACGTGCGCGCGATCTTTTCTCCGAGATCGAGCTCGTGTGACGAAATCTTGAGGGCGTGCGGCGCGATGACATCCTGCAGGTCGAGAACGCCTGTCTGGTAGATCTCTTCCGGCAGAACCGGCAGCACGTTCGGTCCCTGCTCCTGCTTTTTTCCCAGTAGTGAGTCGAAAAGTCCCATATTATTGCTGTTCGAGCGACATCGGCTTTGAGTCCTCGCCCGGGTTGAACATCTTGTACAACAGTTCGATCGCCTCTTCAGTGCCGAGCTGTACCGTGCGCACCCCGGTTCGCACGAGTCCCTGCTGCACAATGGAGATGCGCTGCTCGAGCTGTGTAGCCTGCTCCTCAAAGGTTCGGTTCTCTTCCGCCGCGTTGCTTTTCTTTTTACCGAACGGAAAGATAGAACCTCCGGAGTTTGTCTGAATCACAGCCGGCGTATAGGGCACCACGATGAAGAAGTTCTTGGTCATGATATTGGCCGCCTCTGTGAAGCTTTTGATGAATTCGATGTATTCGCGGATCTGGATACGCATCAGGTCGTCGAGCTGGCCTTTGTACGCCTCTTCGAGTGTTGCTATGTAGGGACGGATATCGAGTTGTCGGGACTGCACGAAGATCTGGCACGAAAAGTCGAGTGAGTTCAGGAAGTTCTGAAACTGCACGATGAAAGCGGTCTGCTCGTCCTCCGACTTGAGTGCGAAGTTGATCGACGATGCGAGCAGGATGGCACGAAGACCGTTATCTTTCATGACCACGATACCGTCACGCACCTCCTTGATCGGCACGAACTCCTGTGTCGACTTGTTCTCGCTGCGCGTACTGTTCTGGGTCTGGGGCATAGTTATTGTGTCAGCGCCTTCAGTGCTTCACGGGGTGTTCGGATGCCGCGTGCCATGTCTTCGCTTCGTACGGCATCGCGGTCGCGTTCATTGCCGGTGCCGGCGGCGATACGCTCCTTGATATCGAGGCTCCAGGCGAGCTCATGAAGCCGTGAGTCATTGAGTCTCGGAACGTAGAGGTTCTCTTGCGGCATGAGCGGGTTCTTTTTTGCTTCAGCCATACGCTTCTTTGTCTTGTTGTTCCAGAGGTAGAGCTTGGAGTGGACGAGGTAGAAAAACGCGGTTTCAAGTGCAATCATGAATGGACGTCCGTTGTACTGCATGAATGCGAGCGCGACGGAAAAACCGACCACCATGATCGCGATCGGTGCCGCGATGAATGACGGGAGCAGTCGCCACACGAGGTATGCGAGTCCTAATCCGCCCGCCATGTAGACGAACTGTTTGAATGTGAACGGTCCGAAGATTTTATCTTCGACCTCAATGAATTGAGGTACCTGAAACTGCATGCAGTATCAGTATACCCCGCGTCGAACGCTACCCGCTGCGCTTTTCACAGTCGTAACGGTGCAACGCGCGTAATTACGACAACTGTTCGCGGTACGGATCACCCTCGATACTTTTTCGTTCGTGACTGGCGCTCGCGCTGTATGTTTGCGGAATCTGGGCGCGCACTGCTTTTTCCTCGGGTGCAGGCGCGGGGGGTGTTGCGGGAACGACTGCCGGTGCGGGTGGTTCCACGGGTGTGTTCGGTGCGGGTACCGTCGCGACCGACGAGCCTTCCGCGTCAAGTGTTTCCGCACGCAGCGCGTCAACATCGGACATTGCCTGCTGTACGGCGGTCGGATGACTCAGCGAGCGTTCCATTTCGCCGCGGATCGGTTTGAACACGATGTCCGAGATGCTCTGCGAAAGCTCCGTTGCAACCTCTGCCGTTACATTGAGGTCTTTTTCGAGCCGAGTCGGCAACTCCGCAACCGGCTGAAAGCCGAGGAGTGTGAGCATCACGTTGTTCTCAAGGATCTGCCACTGGTCGACGTGAAGCTTGTGGCCTTCGGCGAGATCGCGCATATGCTTTTGTACGTCTGCGGACGTGATCGCGTCCTGTACGACCTTCGGGAGGGTTGCGAACCGCTCTGCAAACTGTGCCGACATGTCCTGTTCGATGTCCATAGACTAGGTTGTTGTTCCGCTTGAGCCGCCGGACTTGAGCGAAGTTTGAATATCTTTGAGGACGCTCGACGGTGAGTCCTTCTTTGTATACTTCGAGAACGTCTTTT
The DNA here is from genome assembly GCA_964512835.1 of uncultured Candidatus Saccharibacteria bacterium. Classification (GTDB taxonomy): domain Bacteria; phylum Patescibacteriota; class Minisyncoccia; order Phycocordibacterales; family UBA2100; genus UBA10103. Next base: position 121,662 of record CAZELA010000003.1, read on the forward strand.
CGATGATGGCTTTGCCGACATCGCCGCCCTGCGCGTGGTGTGATGTTTCTTCTGCAAGGTGGCTGATACCGCTCTTGACCCCCTCTTCGGCCTTTTTGACCCGTCGGTCGAACTTGTCCTTGATGTCTTTCTGCATTTGCGACGAGACGGCGTTCGCTTCCTTGCGCGCCTTGGTGACGAGTGTGTTCTTTTCTGCGTGCGCTCGCTGTGCATCCGCGAGTCGTTTCTGAGCCTCTGTCTTCGGTCGGTCGATCTCGGAGTTGATGGTCGTAAGCTTCTGGTGTGCCTCCTTGATGCGCTGCGTTTCTTTTCCGAGTGCCTCCTGCTTCTCGGCGCGTGCTTTGACGAGTTCCTGCTGTGCCTTCTGGCGCTCCGCCGCGGCGAGGGTCTGGTCGTTGGATCGGTGTTCGTGTTGTGCGATGACACTGTCGTATCGTGTGTTGACGTCGCGCTGGTGTTCTTCGTGTGCCGCCTCCACTTCCTTGGTGACGGTCTCCACCTCGCCCTTCCGCGCATCGCGGTTCGAATCTGCTTGTGCGCTTGCGGCGGCAAGTTCCTTCTCTGCCGTCTGCATGCTGTCGCGGGCGATCTCGAGCTCCTTTTCTGCCGCTTCCTTTGCCTTCGCCTTTGCATCGGCTTCGTTGCCGTACTGCTTCGCGATTTCTTCTTCGGTCTCCTTCTTCATCTTTGCCTTGTCGTCTGCGGTCAGCGCCATCGCCTTTGCCTTTTCTTCCGCGTGCTCGGCGTGCGCATTCATGTTGCTTACAAAACCGCCCTTGGTCTCGCCCACCCCCTTGAGTCCGGCGCTGCCGGCGATCGCCTTGCCGAGTGCGGTGTTCATAAAGTTGTAGCTGCGGTCCGCCTTCTTCTCGAGTTCCGCCTTCTGCTTGCGGAGCTTCTCGAATGCTGCCCAGTCGCTCTTGAGACCCGTCTCCATCGCCTTGCGCTTCGCCTTGTCGACACCCTCGTTCATGTTCTGTGCTCGACGCGCGTTGTTCCACCCGAGGGTTCGCTGACCGAGCCCTGCGCCCAGGAGTGCTCCGCCGATCAGCGGGAGTCCTGCGGCCATTTGTCCGGCGCGCACGCCGCTGATTGATCCTGCGAGTGAGCTTGAGAGGCGGAATGACGCAAACAACATGCCGGTACCGATAATGTAGAGGAACAGCACACGCCACCCGTCGGCGAGGACCTGTTGCTGGGGCGCATTCAGGAGCGCACCGAAGGTATCATTGCCCGTGACACGGAGTGATGCTTCCTGCATCACAAGGATCGATATCGAGAGGAATACCATCAAAAGCGGCGCGAATGCGGCGTTGTTGATCAGTGACTTCCACCATGCGGTCCACCCAAAGCGGCTGGCTTCGAAGTGCGGAGAAAGGTACGTGGCGTACGCGATCGGTGCGGTGAGCATGAGAATGAAAAACCAGATTGCGCGCGCGATGATGAGGAATGCCCCGTACAGGATCACGAGGGCAAGAGCAGCAAGTATAAAGAAGCCGAACAGTCCGAACAGGAAGGCTTTCATTGCTCCCCCGTCGGTCTGCTGTGCGACACGCAGCGCGAGTGCGGATGTATCCCACACACCCGTCACGTGGAGCGGCGAGAGGATCTTGTCTGCAATAGAGAACTGCGGTACGGCTCCGCCGTTCGGCACGCGGGCGGTTTGTGAGTAAATCGAGTACGCCATGAAGTTCGACGCATCGATGACGATCTTTGTGAACAAAAGACTGAAGTTCATCAGGACTGCGATCACGAGCACGCGCGCGATCATACGCTTCTGTCCGTACTCCTTGAGACCGAGAATGAGGCTGATGGCAATGAACACGAAGATGCCGATCATCAGTATGTTCGCGATATCGCGGAAAAAGGTCCAGCCGCTGTTGATGATCGGGACCAGTGACATCGAATCAAGTGTGTTCTTGAAGTCCATGATGGCGCGGTTTACGCCGAAGTCGAATATTGATCCGGCGAACCGCAGAATGCCGCCGCCCATGGAAAGCATTGCGGAACTTGCCCAGAGCGTGACAGGTACCGCAACGCAGCGTGCGAACTGGAAGTTGTACCAGCAGCCGCTCGGATTCTGCAGGGCCTGACTTGCGTCTTTGGTACTCCCTGCCGCAGCTTGTGCGAGCGCACTCTGAGGGATCAAGGTGAACGCGAGCGTCACGATGATTGTGAGGAGTGCGATTGTCCAGGTTGTACGAGAGAGAGTCATACAGGTGGTTGTTATAGTGCCTGCGGGCACGCCGCTCCGGACCAACATGCGGTCCACTCCTCTTTTACGGCGGGCGCCGCGGTCTCGGACAGATTGCACCATCCCTTCACCGGGTCGGGATCCTCTTTCCATTTCTTGACGGCGTTTTCGACGATCCTGGGCAGCATCTGTCTGAATGACTCGTACGTCGTGCTTTCGTTCGACGCATTGTGCAGTGTGATTGCGTTCAACGCCGCCTGTGCGATCGTTTGCTGCGCGGCAGTCGGGTTTGCAATCAAGGCGTCGCGGATGAGCGTGATGGCTGTGATATTCGTATCGGCCGGACCGAGCTTTTGGGTCGTTGCGAGCGCGCTTGCACGGAAATTGTCTTCGATGACCTTCTGCGAGAACTTCGTTTCTTTAATAAACGTCAGCGTGCCGCCGGCGGTCGCGGTGCACGATGTATCGTTGATGGTGCCCGCCTGACAGACCGCATTTGCGATATCGGTGTAGCACTGGGCTTCCTGTGTGCGCAGCGCGGTGCTGTTTACGGTGAAAAGCGCGATGGTGTCCGTGATGACCTTCTTATAGGCGGTCTCCTGGGCGATCGCGTTCCGCAGGAGGTCGAGTGTAAAGTTGCCCGTCTGTGTGACGAGCGAGCCGCCCGCGGATTGCTTGACCTGTTCCATGTACGAAAGTGCACCACTGATTGCCTGGGTGATCGCAGAGAGTCCGCCCGTGCTTCCGGCTGTGCCGCCGGATCCGCTGCCGAGTGTGCCGCCGGTAAGCACCTGATTCGAGATACCCGCGTACAGCCCCTCGGTCATCTCGCCGATATCGTCGGCCTCGCGCGCCTGCACGTATCCGGACTGCACCGATTGAATACCGTTTGCGAGCACAATGGCGCCCGGCGTATCGGTCACGTGAAAACCGTCTTCGTCATAATGGAATACGTCGGTTATACCCTGCCCCCAGTTGAGTCGCTCGTGTTGTTTGTATAGCTCGTACGCGCTCTGCTGCTCAATAGCATTGTATGCAAGTACCGATGCGGAAAACACACTGCATGCCGGGTTATCGGTGACCGCGTCGAATGCGTCCCAGTAGTTACCGCTCGGAGTGCCGCTGTAGACCTGGTTGAGGTCGCCGGTGTATTTACACTCAAATCCGAGACGAGGGTCACGGGCATAGTTATATGCCTGACCGATCCAGTTTTTTACCTTACCTTCGATCGTATCGTTGAAGTTCGATAGCGAATCATTGCGGAGGTATCGGTTGACGGTGCGGTCATTCAAAAACACATCTTCCTTGCCCATTTCTCGCGACGGGTAACTGTTGAACTGTTTCAAAACCTCGGTGTCGAGTGCTGCAAGGGCAGCCTTGCGCTTCGCGGTCACGATCTCGCGCAGGACACATTCTTTATACACAAGAAGCCCTGTGTTTAATTCAACCGCGTAGTCGGCAACGGGAACGTACGGACCGCCGAGTGGTCGCGTGGACCCGGCACCGGTCGTCGCCTGCCCGCTTGTGTTGCAGTTATAGATGTCGTCGGGTGCAGCGAAGGCCACGATCGGTGTGATACCAAGACAAAACGCGATAACAGCAACGAGGATCGGTTTTTTCATAGAGATTTTCGCGCGAACAGTGATCGCATGCGGTCGAAGGAGTCGTAGATACCCTGCTCTTTCTCATTATAGGTGCGCAGCAGAGCGACGGATGCGTACGGGTCGTCGCCGTGACTGACGAGTCCGTCGAGTACGGCAGCAAACGCGCGAAGGGAGTTCAGGAGCTCGCGGTGGTAGTTGATTGCATCCTGCGGCACCCGGATCTGTGCACCCGCATCAGCGGATGCACGATATGCTGCGGCTGCGTCGCGGAGTTGCGTGAGGTATTTCGGGTCGCTCGTCTCGACATAGTGGCCGTAGATCACGTATTCGGCGCTCGGAATGCTGGAGAGCGGCTTGAACGCCTCCTGCAACTGGTCGCGGTATACGCGAACGCGCTCTGTAGAAGAGTCCGGATCTACCGTAAAGTCGCTGTTTTCGAACGCATCGTACGCAACCGCTGCTTTCATGCGGTCGGCAATACGTGCCGCGGCTTCGCGCAGATCTTCTTTGGTGTAATCCTGTCCGCTATCAAGTATGCGTGCGTACGTGCCCAGCATCTCGCCGGCGATCATCGGTCCGATCAATGACAAATGGTCGTTGGTTGTCGTAGCATCGAGATCTGTTGAATCTGACATGCCGAGGAGAACCATCGACTGCTGGTCGAATGAGTCCATCGGCGCGGGAGATGCCCCTGTCGAGGACGTGGTCGTTGCAACGGCGACAGGCGTGGTCGCCGAGGATGCAGGGCGCAGTGCGCTTGTAATACGAACCGCGGTTACTCCTACAAGTAGCACAATCGACAAGAGCGCAGTCACTGCAATAGGAGAAAAGCCGCCGAATACCGCGCGTAATTTCTGCACACTAAAAGTATACCCCAGTGAAACTGCAGAGCGTGGCTCAAACACGGGAAAAAATGGGATAGCTATCAGTTTCTGCGGAAGCTGAACGCAGAACCGGCATCGGTCTCGTCGAAAGTGACATCGTGCGTGGAAAACAGGTTTACCATGCCGACGAACGCGAGTGTAAATGCGTCAGCCTTGTTGTTGTATGACGTGATCGCGCCTATGAACGCTTGGTCGTCACTCGCCTGAGGAACGGCAGCGAGTGCCGTTCCGAGATTTACGTATGAGTCCCCGAGTGCTTTATGAGCCGCTTCGGCGCTCACGGGTACATCGTGGAAGCTCAAGATGCCCTCGCCGAGCGCCTTGTACCGGTTTCCGAGCTCGATAACTGCGTCGGCATAGGTTTTATTGTCGCGGTGTGTCGCCTGGTTCACTACCGTCTGTGACATATTGGGGTTCACGGCCGCGAATGCCTGTACTCTGCGTCCGATCTCGTTACCATAGGCAAACAAAAGCTCCTGTTCCGCGGTGCGCGTAGGGGCGGCGGTCGCCTGTCTGCTCGGGACGAATGTGAACGCTCCGATCAGCTCCTCGTAGGTCTTTGCGGTCTGAGGATGAGTGGGGGCGTCATCATGGGCCAGTCGTGCGAGCAGTGCATTGTAGTCAAACGACTCGTCTCCCGGCTTTTCGATGATCTTTGCGGTCACGCCCGTGGAGGGTTTCGGGATGACGAGCTTCTCCGGAGCGGGCTCCGCGGCCGTATCGGGCAGCTCATGTTCGGTCACCGTGGTTTCAGTGTTGGGCGTCGGTTCGATGTAGCCGCTCACTGTATCCCATGAGGAATTGCTGCCGGTCGGGGCAACGGCGCGCTGGCGTTCGACGAAATACAGACCGGCGAGGACGAGGATGAGTGCGGCAATGAGCGTAAGGAGGACCGGATGCCTCAAATTCATAATCTCAGTATACCCTGCTGCATGTACGCGAATGTGACATATCCTCGCTTGTACACGCGCGAGCTGAGGACGGCGCGGGTATGCCGTATACTTCATACATGCGTGCGATCGCAGGCACCCTCGCGGGGATCATACTGCTCATGGCCCCTACCGCCGTAGTGGCACAAACAAACCCGTTCGGCGGACCGATCACACAGATCATCTTTTGCTACAACCAAGCGATCTGGACCACCGTTGGTCCCCCGGTGGGAGGCATCTATATATGGACGCCTTCGACGGTTACGTACCAGTTCGGACCACCGGCACATGTGGGCCAGTATTTGCTCGGCCTCTACGGTGCCCCCTACTACTGTCTCGTATCGATCGTCCCGATTATCGTGTTTGCGGGCATTTCCATAACCATGATGGGGAGCTCACAGTGAAAAACAGTCCTTGAGGACAGTTTTTCTCTAGTGAGCTCGGGCGGAGCGTTGTGAGCCCAGCGGGGCGAACCGCGAGCCGTGGTCAGAACATTTTTGACGCGACGAGAGTTGCGGGCGTGGTCAGTACACCCCTACCCCACCAACACTCTCGTGATGGTCTTCCAGCTTTCTATTCCGATATCCTCTGCTCTAGCTTTTTCTGATACGCCCGCCGCCGCAAGCGCGGCTATGGCTTTCTCCTTTCCGAATACCGTCGCAAGGTTGTTCACTACCATTTTTCGCTTCGACGCAAAACCGGCATGTGCGACCTTGAAGAACGCCGCTTCGCTGATGTCGCTGAAGAAATCTCGCGACACGTCTTTGATGACGAGGATCGCAGAATCCACTTTCGGTGCCGGAGAAAAATGTTTAGCAGGAACTTTTTCCGTGATGCGGGGCGTTCCGTACGCTTTTATCGACAGAGAAAGCAGGCTCTCTTTTTTCGAAACGGCACGCTGTGCGACCTCTTTCTGCACGAGGAGTGCGAGTGCGCGCGGTTGTACGTGTGCCGTAAGGAACTGCCGGATTATTTCCCCTGTTATGTAGTACGGAATATTCGCGGCGACCACGTAAGCGGAAAGCCCAAGCGACTCCGCCGACACATTCCGCACGTCGTCTTCGACAAGTCGAAACGTTCCCGTAGCGATTTCGCTCGCGAACGTGGCTTCGAGTTTCGGCACGAGCTCGGGATCTTTCTCAACGGCGACCGTAGGCCCGAGTGCTAGCAGCTCCTTCGTCAGAATGCCCTTGCCGGGACCGATCTCAAGGTAGGTCTCACCGTCTACGAGCGGTACTGCGTGCGCAAGCGCTCGCGCTGCCCACGAGTGAATGAGAAAGTGTTGTCCGAGTTTTGCGCCGCCCCGATTCATAGGGCGACATTACCGAATGATGTCATCGTCGTCGAGGAGCGAGCGTTTACGGGCTACCGTCTTGAGAAGGCGGGCATCGATGTCGTCTATGAATTCCGACGGGATCGCGTATTCCCGCGATCCGTATTTCATGCGCTCGGCGGCATACGAAAGGAACAGCTGTTTACGTGCTCGCGTGAGTGCCACGTAAAACAGACGTCGTTCCTCTTCTTCGTCGCGGGTGCTGTCACCCTGTCGGATCGACGGGAACAGTCCCTGTTCCAGTCCGGTGACGAACACGGCATCAAACTCGAGTCCCTTCGACGCGTGGATTGTCATGAGTGAGACGGCGTCCTGTTTCTCTTCAAGTTCGTCCTGGTCGCTCTGCAGCGCCGCCTCTTCAAGGAGCTTTTCAACGCCCATCGGCGGCTGTTCAAAGTCGTAGCGGGTTGCGAAGTTGACGAGCTCGCGCACGTTCTCGAGACGCTCTCTACCCTCCTCTGTTTTGTGGAACGACGCTTCGAGGCCGGACGATTCAAGTGCGAAGCGAACGGCTTCGGATGCGGGCAGTGTGGCGATCGCCGTTTGAATACCCGCGAGTACTTTTCTGAACTGCGCGACTTTCAGCGCCGTCGCGCCGGTGAGCTCGGCCTCTTTTCCTTCCACCATCTTATCGAGTGTCACCTTGCCGATGCCTCGTGGAGGAGACGCGATGATGCGTGTGAGGTCTACTTTGCTCTGCGGGTTCATGGCCGCGCGGAGGTACGACAGAACATCTTTGACCTCTTTGCGTTCGAAAAAGCGTGTGCCGAGCACACGATACGGCACGCTGTTGTGCATCATTGCTTCTTCAAGTACACGCGACATAAAGTTCTCGCGATACAGTACGGCGATTTCGCTCGGTTTGATCCCCTGTTCGATGAGGAGCGCTGCATTCTGAGCGATGAACCACGCTTCATCCATTTCATTCTTCCCTCCGAACAGCACAATCGGCTCGCCGATACTGTTGTCGGTATAGAGTACTTTCGGTTTGCGGTTCTTGTTTTTCTCGATGACTGAATTTGCCGCGGAAAGGATGGTTCTCGTTGAGCGGTAGTTCTGCTCGAGGGTGACCACCTTTGCGTTGGGGTACGTAACCTCGAATTCCATAAGATGCGCGATGTCCGCGCCGCGCCAACTGTAGATGTTCTGGTCGATATCGCCGACGACGCAGATATTCTTCCGGTCCGCCGCTAGCCAGCGTGCGATCTCGTATTGGGATTTGTTGGTGTCCTGGTACTCGTCAATCGTGATATGTGACCATCTGTTCTGCAGGAGCGTGCGTACGCGTTCCGAATCACGCAGCAGGTGCAGTGTGCGAAACAAGAGGTCGTCGAAGTCGAGCGCCCCTTCCTCTTTGAGCGCGCGTTCGTAGTGCTCCCACGCCTGAGCCACGGTTTGTTCGCGGAAGCTCTTTGTGGACCGCGCATACTCCTTTTGCGAGACTCCGTCTCCTTTTTCCCGGGAGATCGCGGAGAGAATACTGCGGGGCGGCCACTGTTCGACCGACATTTTATCGAGTGCAGCCTTTACTGAGCGTACGCTGTCGTCACGATCCCAGATGGTGAACCCCTTCGGCAGTCCTGCGTCCTCGTGGAACTCGCGCAAGAGCCGCACGCCGAGTGAATGGAATGTTGATACGGTCGGCATGCCCGCTGCCTCGGGAACCAGTGACCGGACTCGTTCCCGCATCTCGCCTGCAGCCTTGTTGGTAAAGGTGACCGCAAGGATCTTTCGTGCCGGGACCCCTGTCTCTATTAAATGAGCGATTCGGTGGGTAATGGTTTTGGTCTTTCCCGCTCCGGCCCCGGCAATGATCAGCAAGGGGCCGTCGGTGTGTGCTGCCGCCTCTTTTTGGCGGTCGTTGAGGCCTTCAAAGTATTTCACTCGAGCACTATACCACGGCTCAAAATATGGATTTTTTGGCTTTTCGGGGGATGGGAGCGTCTTCATATTTTTGTTGACAAATCCGCTATCCACTGCCCCTCCCGATTATGAATTGACTCTGAAGGGCGCATTCGTTACCGTTAACTGGTCGATGGTCACCTGTGATTTCTGATTCGGCCGACACCTCAAAAATATCGAGGTTTTAAGCCAAATTCCAGCCTGACTGCCCATGCCATCGTACAGAACGGCTTCCACCACTTAGCTTTCCGGGTTGAACGCGGGAATACCGCACGACCCCGAGGCACACACAAGTGATCCGGCCGAAAAAATTGACGTATTTTGGCTCAAAATAAGGATTCTAGAGCTTACGGGCTCAAGAGGAAATATCGGAAGTTTCGACCTGCCCGCGTGGCTGTGTCAGTCATTTCAATGATGTTGATCGTCGGAACACTGCTTCCGGCTGTTGCGCGTGCATGGAATATCACGGACCTCTTTACGGTCGTGATCAAGGGTAATATTGCGGAGGCCGACACCGAACCGAGCACATCGAATGTGCAGAATATGCCGCTACCGAAAGCGGCGTTGAACATGGCGGCGGCTCAGGACAGCGGCGGCGGCGATATTACGATCGTTGACGATTCGGCGCTTGTTTCCGACGAAGGGCCGTCCGGTACCATCTCCCGACCGAAGAACTCGACCATTTCTACCTATGTTGTCCGCGAAGGTGACACCATTTCTGCGATCGCTCAGATGTTTGATGTGACGCCGAGCACGATTCTGTGGGCAAACGACATTGCAAAGGGTACCCCGCTTAAGGTCGGTCAGACACTGACAATCTTGCCGGTCACCGGTGTCAAATACACTGTACGAAAAGGCGATACGCTCGCGACCATTGCAAAGAAGTTCGATGGCGACGTGGACGAGATCGTGAGTTACAACGGTATCGATAACGGTGCGCTTGCGGTCGGTACCGAAGTTATCATCCCGAACGGCGAGATTACCGCACCGGCACCGACTCCGGTCAAAAAGACCGCTTCCGGCGTGGGTAAGGTCGTGAAAACGATCACGAGCACCGTTTCTGCCGGATATTACTCCGCTCCCCTTGCAAGCTATGTGAAGACGCAAGGTATCCACGGATACAATGGTGTGGACCTTGCCGCGCCGGTCGGCACCCCGATTCTTGCGGCCGCAGAGGGCGATGTAATCGTTGCAAAACAGGGCGGCTATAACGGCGGATACGGCAGCTACGTGGTTATCCAGCACGCGAACGGTTCACAGACACTCTATGCTCACCAGACGACGGTGTACGTCGGCGTCGGTCAGCATGTCGCAAAGGGCCAAACGATCGGTACCGTGGGTAACTCCGGACGAGTTTCAGGCCCGACCGGTTACCACCTCCACTTTGAAATACGAAACGGCGTACGAAACCCGTTCTAAAACCCGCTTGAACAAGCGGGTTTTTTAGTATTGAATCGGGATGGAAATTCCCGGGAGGAAGGCGTGATAGAAACAGGGTTGATTGTGGTCGCGGCCGGCTACGGTTCGTTTCGAACTGAGCACGGGGCCCCGGTGCCAAAGGTTGTCGAGCGGGTTCGCGATATACCGATGATCGCGTACCCGCTTCGAAACGGTCGCGAGATCGGCATCACACGCACGGTCGTAGTGGTGAATCCGCGAGACCGTGGTCTTGTGGAACAGGCGATCAGATATGCGATACGTATCGGTGCAGTGCTTACCATGCCGGAGATCGTAGAGCAGCCGACGCGAAGCGGTTCCGCTGATGCCGTGTTCCGTGCGATTCCATCGCTCAGACGTATGGGTGCCGAGAAAGCCCTTATTACGTACGGCGATATGCCGTTGTGGTCGGCGCGCACGTTTCGCGAAGTTATCGACGCGGACGCGGAGCGGGTCACTGTGACGATGGTCACCGTGCAACGCGACGGCGAACGGTTTCCTGCGCTCGAATCCTACGGGCGCGTCGCGCGCGCTCCTGATAAGTCGATCGAGCGCATCATCGAGGCGGATGACCCTGCGATCACGTCGCACCAGCGCGCGCTTTTCCGGGTAAACCCTTCGCTGTGGGTGTGGGACCTACGCTGGCTTGAGAGCGCCATCCCCGAAGTTGTCCCGGTCCAAAAGACAGACGGATTTGGCGATGAGCGATATATGCCGCCGCTCGTCGGTCGTGCGGTACAGGAGGGTCGCGTAGTCCGAGAGCTTGCACTCTCGCCTACTCGAAGCCGGGAGGCGCTTGGGGTGAATACGCTGAGCGACCTCAAGCGGGTGCAACGCTACAGGATATAGATCATTCGAAAACGGCCGGGAATTCCCGGCCGTTCTTTTAATACTGCATGTAGTGCGCGGTTGCGAGCGAATTCCAGAGGTCTAGCTGTTGGCGGCTTTCCGCTGCTTTTCCTTTTTCGTCGGTCGCACAGAGTGTGGGATTCGGCTCAAATACAAGGTAGAAGTCCGTAAACTCTTTTACCTGTGCAGGTTTATCGCCGGAAGCCATTTGGAACTGTTCGAGTGTCTGTTCGCTCCACGACGTATGCGACTCCGCGATCGCGTTCTTTTTGATCTGATAGATCGCGGCGAGATTACAGCCGCTTTTTGTAAACATATGGAGTACGGTACCAGGACCGTTTTCGCTTTCGTCATTCGCCGAATATGTCAGGTCTGAAAGCGATCCGGGCACATCGAGCGCGACACCATATTCGGACAAGTTCAGTGTTCGAGGAGCGCCCATGGTGGCCCTGCCGGTGAAGGCGTATATAAGCAGTGCGAGCGCGACGAGGACGATAACGACAACAAGGGTACGTGTGCGGGTATTCATAGTGAGTGTGACGGTGTGTAATAACTGTTATTTCATACTCGGTGCGAGTGTATCGACCGGTTGACCGTTCAGATACAGCTGCACGTCTTGGACGCTCGGAAATTGTTTTGCGGTTTCTTCGATCTGAATTTCCGCACGGGGGTCGTCACAGACACCTGCAAGCCCGGAAAGTGACCCGGTCAGGTAGATATTCGCAGTACCGTTTAAGACGGTTGCGCTGACGAACTGCAATGTCGCATTCGTTCTCGGGATGTAGTTGAACCAACCGTCTACGGTAGTCGATGATGTGGTGAAGAGTGCGTTCATCGCCGCGGTGAGCGGCGCAGTCGTGTTCGGTATCGATCGGCTGACCATCACGACTTTATCGCATCCGCGCACCGGACCGTTCGACGTCTGTTCAATATCCAGCATTGCGAGACTGATGGTGGACGTGGCTGCAGCCGACTCAGTCGGGAGCTGCACCGGGGTTGTGGTCGGTGTCACGATGTTCATATCGACCGATCCGGCGTTCTGCATCCACATGTACCAGATGAATAGTAGGGCGAATGCGGCGACGACGACGGTAATCACCAGGTTTTTTGTATGCATGGGGTGCACTGTAACCCTGTCGTATGAAGAATCAAGGAACCGTTAGAGACGTCTATAGAGTGCACGGAATATCGTTTTCTGGAAATCGGCAAGCGTCGAGTTGTCGATGATAAAACTGCGTTTTTCATTCAAGTCGATAAACGCGATCCGTGTGCCGTAGATGAGCTGGATCGCGTTGTGTCGGAACGACTCCTTGTCGCTGCCGAGGTATTTAATGAAACGTTCCAGACGCGAGCGCTTGCGCGTACCTGATTCGGGGTTGCTGATCACCTGTCGTTCGAGACGCTTTGCGTCCCGTTTCTTTCGGTAGTCTCCCGGGAGTAACCGGTTCACCGCGTCGAGGTCGCGTTCTGATGTGTAGCGATAAAACGTGTCGCCCCGCTTTGAGTGCTCGAGCACGTCGGTGAATACGGCAGTCACTCCTTTTTCCCCTTCGAAGTATCGGACCACCATGCTCGAGTGTGCGGGACGCTCTGCGAGGAGTGCATCGCTCGCCGCCCGGTCCGCATGCAGTAGTGCGTCGATCTGTGCGCGAGATCCGGCGGAGTAGAATGTGCGCTTTCCGAATGTTTTGAGCAACAGCAGGTTCTTTCCTTCGAGTGCGGAGAGTGCGCGGTATAACGCAGGACGATGGACCCGTGTTGCGCGGGCGAGCGCGCTCACGTACATCGGCCCGTTCTTTTCGAGCGCACGATATACGACATCCGAATGCTTCGGTAGGCCGAGTCGCTTAAAGATATCTGCGAGCGTCACGGATGTATTGTACATAAAATAGTACAAATTACCTATTGACTCTGACGGTGAGCGCAAACGCGGCTATTCTCCATACGGGTTTGATCGTTGACAGAGGAGTCAGTCATGAAGGTCCTGAAGAAGGGTCGCGAGCAGAAGGGCTGGTCCAAGGAGTTCGTCTGTTCCGGTCACGGAAACGGCGGCGGGGGCTGCGGCGCGAAGCTGCTGGTTTCCGAATACGATTTGTACCAGACCTCAAGCAGTGACTATGGCGGCGGCACCGACTACTACCCTACGTTCTCGTGTGTCGCATGCGGCGTTGAGACCGATGTGCCGTGGTCTTCATTGAGCAGTGCTCACATGCGCGGCTCGCGGCCGTCGAGAGTCTGTCGTCACTAAACCAGCGGCGGGTCCAAGACCCGCCGCATTCATTCCCAACTGAGGAGGGTCCTATGGATCTCAAACAACATATCGCTGCGGTCGAGAATTTTCCGAAGCCCGGAATCACTTTTCGAGACATCTCTCCCCTGCTTTCAAACGCCTCGGCGTTCGGGCATGTGGTCGACATGATCGCGAAACAATGGGATGGATCCGTTGATGCGGTCGTCGCGTTGGATGCGCGCGGATTTGTGTTCGGTGCGCCGGTTGCACTCAAGCTCGGTGTGCCGTTCGTGATGATCCGGAAACGCGGGAAACTTCCCGGTGCAGTGGTGTCGTATTCCTACGACCTGGAGTACGGATCGGATACCGTGGAAATGAAACGTGGCGCGCTCGAGTCGGGCGCACGGGTGCTTGTGGTCGACGATCTGCTCGCGACCGGAGGCACTGCGGCAGCAGCCGCTGTGCTCGTTGAATCAGTCGGAGCCGAGGTTGCGGGTCTCGCGTTCGTGATCGAACTCAGTGGTCTCGGAGGTCGAGAGAAGCTCGGCGAGCGGCAAGTTCAGTCACTCGTTCTATACACGGAGGATTGATATGAAACTGAAGCAAGCCATCCGCTGTGTGGACATGATCGCGATGCGAGGAGACTCGTTCGTCGTGATCGAGCGGTTGTCTGAGCCGAAGGGTCTCGCCTTCCCCGGCGGGAAGATCGAGCCCGGTGAAACACCGACCGGTGCGATCGCTCGCGAGTTCTCGGAAGAGACTGGCTTCGCGGTAGAGGTGGATGGTGTTGTCGGCTTCTATGGCGATAGTGATCGCGACCCGCGCGGACGTTACGTATCGACGGTGATGTACGGCAGAGCGTTCGGCGTGCCGCGCGAAGAGGCGGGCAAGACGCGCGTGCACTGCATGCATGAGAGCGAGATCGTTGCTCGGCAGCGTGAGTTCGTGTCTGACCACTTCCAAATGTTCTGTGACTTCAGGCAGCTCGCTGCCTGATTGAAGCCCCGACTGTGTCGGGGCTTTTTCTTAGAGTTTTCGGTACAGTAGGCGGAACAGTTTTTCCTGGAAGCGCGCGATCTTTGCGCTTTCGACGATGAACGATGTCTTTGAGTCGTAATCAACATATGCGGTTTTGTCGCCGTAGATGACGAGCGAAACGTTGTCCGCAAAGAGGTCGAAGTCCTTGGGGATCGCTTTGACCGACCGATCAAGTTTCTTGCTCTTTCTATTCGCTTTCTCTTCGCTCGTAATGACCATACGCTCAAGTTTTTTTGCGTCGCGGGTCTGCGCGTAAAACGTGTCGTGAAATTCTTTCTCGTCACCGGTGCGCGATGAGTACCGGTAGAATATGCCGTTTTTCGGAACGGTCCGTGCGATGTCGTCGAACACAAATGTGACACCGCGCTTCCCCTCGAAGTATTGGATGACCGGCTTTTCGTGCGTGCCGCGTGCGTATGTTGCGGCGATCTCGCTCAGCTTCTCTTCTACATCGGTGCGTTCCTGCCGGTATCGTTCGAGCAAACGGGTCGGCGACTCTGCGCGATAGAGCGTCCGCTTGTTGCGCTTTTCAAGACTGATGAGTCCCGAGTCCACGAGTCGGGGAATGAGTGCGTAGAGCGCGGGCCGGTTGATATGTGTCTCGCGATTCAGGTCCGAGAGAGACAGGGGTCCTTTTTCCACGAGTACGGAGAGCACCGCTGCGCTCTTACGATCAAGCCCCGCGTGCACAAATACTTCAAAAGTGTCCATTTTGTAATATTTTCTTACACATTTGCTATGGCTCTATATAAGCATTTTATGAGAAAAACACCACATACGTGTACATATATGTACGATTTCTCAACAATTATTTCTGTACGCCGCTATGGTGACTGCAGGCTCATTGAAAGAAAGGAGAAACAGCGATGGCTATCTATCGTCCGAAGGCGAACCTGCTCAGAAATCAGGCGCTGCAGTTCGCGACCGTCGCGCACGGCAATCAGGTCCGTAAGGGCAACGAGCATATCCCCTACATCTTCCATCCGGTCGATGTTGCGAACGAAGTCATCTACTACTCGGGGCTGCCGGTTTCCGAGCTCGAGATCGCATCAGTGATTGCGCTGCTGCACGACACCGTCGAAGACACCGCGGTGACACTCGAGCAGGTGCGCGAACAATTCGGTGACGACGTCGCAGACGGCGTCGACGCGCTCACCAAGGACGAGACCGAAGAGAGTGCGAGTTATTCGAAGCACGAAGAAACACTTATGGCGCTCGCGAAGCTCTCGAAGGCGCCGAAATACGTGCAAGCCGTGAAGCTCGCCGACCGCGTCTCGAACCTGAAGAACTTCCCTGCAATGTGGGGACGGGAAAAGGTGAATGCGTACCTCGATGAATCGTCGATGATTGCGCGTGTGCTCTCGGAGTCGTCCGAGGGATTGCACGCGCGTCTGCTCTCACGCATCGCGGAAGCGCGCGTGATGTTGTCACTCAGAGGGTAAGGAGGAATTGATGACTACGAAACGTGATGTCGTTCGCCAAGACTGGCTCGAGTCTGAGCGCGGATGGGGCTGTCGTCCCGACGGGTATTCCCTGCACCGGAACTCCGACGATCTCGCCCAGTTCGTACGCGAGTACTGGGCCCGGATGCCGAATAGCGTTCCTGACGAATACTCGAGACCGTGCGGTGACCCCGCCATCGTATCGGTCGATGTCGACGTGTACGACCGTGTCGTGAACAGCAAGAACGGCGTCCGGTACTACTGATCTTTTGCATATGCAAAGCGCTCACTTCGGTGAGCGCTTTTTCATTGACTCGCCACGTTGAGACGCCTCAGCCCGTAGCCGATGAGCGGCAGGTCGTATAGAACATCCCTCAACGAGACCGGGGTTTGAGTGAACGGCGAATTAAAGAAAAGAATGAGAAGGATCGCGATGAACGGATCAAAATATATACCCATGACCAGACAGGTGCCGATATGAAACAGAGTAAGCTCGAACGCCCACACTCTCTGTAGTGACGGGCGTACCAGAGTCCACACGGCAAACACCTGGACGTACTGCACGAGGAGGTATGCCGGCCATACAAGGAACGGATGTGCGATCACGAACGGTGCGAAGAGGGCCTCGTTCTGAAGTTGCGGAACCCACGAGGCGACCTGGTATGAGAGTGCGTGCGGGGAAAACCCGCTAATCATGCCGTGGATGGTTTGATCGATACCCGCGACTACTTTCCACATACCGGCCATCGAGTACATGAGCATGACGATCGCCTGCCCCCACCAAATGATAAGGAGGAACGAGCGTCGCGTCTCCGCGTCTGGCCGCTCCGTCCAGATCGCATCGGGCAAAAAGATAAAGGCGAATGATACGTACAGCCAGACGTACCACTGGTGGCTGATCAGAAAGAAGGAGCTGGCGAGCGCCTGCGCCTGCCAGATGCCGATGAAAACAATCACTCTGGACCACCACTTCTTATAGAAGAGCAATCCCGTGAGCGCCGAGATTACAAAGCCGAGGCGGACGATATTGACGAGTGTATCGTCGGGGATCGGAAATGCGTACGACCACCACAACGGCCAGAGTGGTTCGAAGTTCTGTTGGACCAGCGGGGTTTGAAATTCTTTAAGGAACAAATATGCAAGGAACGGAAGTACGAGATACAGCGTGCGCACCAGCACCCGTCCCGTTTCGATCACTGCATCACGGCTTGAAAGTTCCGTGAGAGAGGGGTATCGCAACAATGCGCGCAATCGTTCGTTTCCCAGGGTGTTCATATGTCGGTTGTAAATTCACCGAGGATATTGCGGCTGCGCAGCGCTCCCGTATTCCAGCGTTCGAGCGGGTCATACGTTATCTCAACGATCCGGTACCGCACCGGTGATGGCGGAAATACACGTTCCAGCTTTTTTCTGTCATCAGCTATTCGGGGCGCGTCGTGCGACTTGATTGCATTGCCTAAGTCGGTGATGAGCGGTCTATAGTAATTTGGTGTCTGGTGTGCGTATTGGAATACGAAAGCGTTTTCCGCCGCCTGCAGCGGCGGGTCGTACTCTGTACCTTCGTACAAGAGTATCTCGAGCACAGTCTCGTGCCCTACATTCGGAATGCCGGAAAATAGGTTCCATGAAAAGAACGGGTATACCTCCCTCGTCGGGGTCAGGTAATTTACACATACGCCGATCACGAAGTACAGGGCTAGGCTGCTCAGAACGAACTTTTTTAGAGTCGGGTAGGACATGCACGATGTGTTGCAGTATCCCCCGCCCGGCCGGGCGGTGCAACGGACGTGCAGTATGGTCGTGGTCTGCCGAAGGGCGTTAAAATTCCCGCTGTCGATACTGCAGTGCCTCCAGCATGTGTGCAGGTTCGATGCTGTCGGATCCTGCGAGATCCGCGATTGTGCGTGCGAGTTTTATGGTGCGGTGATATCCGCGTGCCGACAGTTTCAGGGTGCGCGCCGCCTGCATGAGTGTCTCTTCGGCTTTGGGCGAAAGGTTCGCAAGTGATTCGATTTCTTTCGGCCGCATGTCGGCATTCGTCGTAACGTTTTTTGAGTGTTCAAACCGCCGTCGTTGTATCGCTCGTGCTGCCGCGATCCGGTCCCGTGCTTTTTGTGTCTGGTCGTCTGCTTGTTTTTTCTTCATCGCGAGCGCCTCGGGCGGCATGTCCCCTACCTGCACCCACATATCGATACGGTCCGCGACCGGTCCGGAAATTTTTCGCTTATATTTCTCGATTGCGTGCGGCATGCATGTGCAGTCTCGCGTTCCCGCTCTGCCGCACGGACACGGATTCAATGCCGCAACGAGCATGAAGTTCGCGGGGAATGTTGCTGAGCCGCGGGCGCGTGCAACGCTCACCTGGGAATCTTCGAGCGGTTCACGCAGCGCGTTTACCACATCGCGGTGAAACTCGGGGAATTCATCCAGAAACAGTAAGCCGCGGTGTGCGAGGGTTACCTCCCCCGGTCTCGGTATCGCACCGCCACCGATGAGCGACGCGTACGATGACGTGTGATGCGGTGAGCGGAACGGCGGCCGTGTAACGGCGCCGCGTGCGGCACCCGCATACGAATGAATCGCCGTAACCTCGATCACCTCAGGCTCCGAGAGGTCAGGAAGCAGGGCAACGGCGGTGCGCGCGAGCATTGTTTTGCCGGTTCCCGGCGGTCCGTAAAGGGCGATGTTGTGTCGACCTGCAGCCGCAATCTCAAGGCCGCGTTTCGCGCTCTCTTGTCCGCGGATGTCGCTCAGTGAAACGGTAACGTCGGATGCATCCGAGCGCGACTCTTTTTTTACATAGGGTGCGATCGAGAACGCGTGCGATGACAGGTGGTGCACAAGTTCGGTAAATGTGCGGACCGGGTAGATGGTGATACCGGATACGAGCGAAGCTTCTTCGCAATCCGCCTCAGGCACGTAGAGTTCGGTGAAACCTTCGTCGCGTGCAGCGAGCGCAATCGAGAGTGTGCCGCGGATCGGGCGGACTGCGCCGTCGAGCGCGAGCTCGCCCGCAAAGAGTTTGTGTGCCGGATCGAAGACGAGCTGTTTCGATGCGAGCAGATACGAAAGCGCAAGCGGGATATCAAAGACCGCACCTTCTTTTTTGAGTTCGGCCGGCGCAAGCGAAAACACAATCTTTTTGTTGCTGCGCTTCGGGGACTGAAACCCGCCCTCGCTGTTTTTGATCGCGGCAGCGATACGATCTTTTGCTTCTTCAACCGCTTTATCCGGTAGGCCGACTACGGTGAACGCGTGCAGTCCTTTGATAATGTCGCATTCCACCGAAACGAGATGCGCACTCGGCAGAGCCGGCTGTGCGCTGAACACGCGGGCAAATCCTGATTCGATGTCCTGCATCGTTACAAAAGTATACCCCGCACGGGGGCGGGGTATACGGGCACATATGAACACCTTGTCTTAGAGTTCTTCCGCGTGTTCCATGTCGGTGCGAGCCGAAGGGTTGGCCTTCAGTCGCTCGAGCGGAATCGGTTCGTTGCATACCTCGCAGAGACCGTAGACGCCCTCGTCCATTTTTTCGAGTGCCTCCGAAACATCGAGGTGACGGTCTTCGAGCTCTTCGACAAGCGGCACATTGGTCGCCAGTTCTTCGATCTGATCGGCTACGTCGTTCGGGTCGCTCTCCTCCCCTTCAAAGCCGGTCGATGCTCCCTGCCAATCGCCGGTGTCACTCTGGATGCGGCCGTGCGCGGCGAGCTCCTCCTCGAGATTTTCTTTGTCGATCTCGAGTGCTTCTCGCAGCTCTTCTAATTCTGCCTGAGGAATTTTGTTCATGGGACGAGTATACCCCGTCCGAAACGGAATTCCAGATGAAGACCTATAGTCTTCGGCCCGCCTGGAGACGACTCAGAATCTCAGTGAAAGTGTACGGACTTTCCGCGATAACCAAAAGATCCCGTGTCGGGAACGAGTAGTAGAGCTGAATGACTCCCTCATCGTCTTTCAGTGCGCGGACATCGTAGTTGCGCATGACGAGATCAGTGTACGGTCGTTCAACCTGAATACCATCCGCGCCCATGAGCAGTCGCGGCACAGGTGTAAAGAGCGGAGAGAGGTCGCCGTTGAGCGTTCGCTCCCATGTCAGCATGCCGTCGAACGCGCGGTCATACGAGTTCACCTTGATCACAAAAATCGGCGCATTTTTATCGACGGTGTGAATACCGAGGAAAAAGTCGTCACCGAGTGCTCTCATCAGATTTTCCGGCGGCTCTACACCGATCGCTGCAAAGAATTCCGACAGTGTCGCGGCCCGTTCGGATTGCCTGCCGTTCTGATCGACGGCGGGTACGACGGGAACGATATGCAGGAGTGATCCGAGGGTGCCGCTTGATGTGCGCATCTGTGCGAGCTGTGTGCGGAGCGATGTCGGTGTGTCCTGTGTCAGTCGGAACGGCACCGTCTGTTCTGCGAACACAATCGATGTGTTTTTCTCGACGACACCCGGCGCTGATTGAACGACTGCAATGTAGTAGACCGCGCCGAGTGCCGCGAGACCGAGCAGTACAAATACGATGACCGTAAACACGATCATCGGCACTCGACTCGGCGGGCGCAGCGGCTCCGGCTCGACCATGTGCTCCATATGTTGACGCTTCTCCTGCTCGAGAGCGACCGCTTTTACCACCGACATTTTTTGCTCCTGCACCACATGCGCGAGGTCCTGCTTGAGTGTGTGCACGGACGCGACGTGCATCTCTTCGTGAAAAACCGCCTGTGTCGGCACGGCTTGCGCGTTCGACTGGGGAGCAGCGGGAGCCGGCTGCGAATTCTCAATCACGTTCGCGGCGAGGACGTCGTTCAATTTCAAGGCGTTTTCGAGATCCGGTGAGGGTGCAATAGGTTTTTTGTCTGCCGACGGTGTGTATGACCTCTTTTCAGGAAGCTTGATTCCTTTCAAGATCTTTTGCATGTCACCTGCAATCCTGTCCGGGGGCTTTGCGCGTGCTGCGGGTATGGTGAGTCCGACATCGTCGGCGATCGTGTCCTTTTCTTTGGGTGCAGAAGGAGCGGCCGGCGCGGGTTCGGCCGGCGCAGGGTTCGGTGTCCGTACCGGCGTCGTTATATCCGGCAGCTGCATGGGTTCAAATGCAGAGGTAATGAGCGGTTCGGCTACGACGGGTTTTTGCTCGAACTTCGGCGGAGGCGGCACCTCGAGGTCGAGTTTGAGCTCCGGTGCGGCAGGCATTTTATTTGAGATCGGCGGACCGGGCGGCGTGACGAGGGGTTCTGTCGGAACAACGTCGGGATGCGGCATCATGTTGAATACCGGCGGATGTTCCGGAGACGGAACAGGCGCACCGGGTTTCCCCGGTACGCCTGTTTGACTCACCTTTTGAGGCTGTGTGTTAGATGCGTCGGTCCCTGTTTTCTCGTCGGCCATGATCACGACCATCGCCCTGTGACGGTGTGAGGCCCTTGCGTGCAGCCCACTCCGGATCAGCGGCTTTGATTGAGAGATTATAGCGTCCTTTCTCGTCGATTTCCTTCAATACGACAGGAACAACGTCGCCGATTTGTACCGCTTCGGAAATGTTTCCGATTCTGAACGGTGCAACCTCGGATACGTGTACGAGACCGTCCTGATTCGGCGAGATCTTCACGAATGCTCCGAAGTCCATCATACGCACCACTTGACCTTCGAATCGGTCTCCCACCATGAACTCGCGCGTGAGATCGGAGATCTCCTTGAGCGCGGCTTCTGCGGCGCCGTCGCGACCGGTGATGAAGATCGAACCGTCGTCTTCGATCGTAATGTCGTCTGCGCCGGTGCGCTCCTTGATGCCGTTGATTGTCTTTCCTCCGGGGCCGATAACAAGACCGATCTGGTCGACCTTCACGTGCATGGTCAGGATCTTCGGTGCACGCGGAGAAATGTCGGCTCGAGGCTCAGCTATCGCACCCGTGATGACATCGAGAATCTGCATGCGAGCTTTCTTCGCCTGAGCGAATGCTTTGCCCAACACGTCGAGCGGCACTCCCTCGACTTTCACGTCCATCTGTACCGCGGTCACTCCTTCGGATGTTCCCGCAACCTTGAAGTCCATATCACCGTGGTGATCTTCCGGACCCTGAATGTCGGTTAGCACGCGGTACTCGCCTTTCTGTGCGTCGGACATCATGCCCATTGCGATACCGGCGACCGGTCGAGTAATCGGTACACCTGCATCCATGAGAGCTAGGGTGCCCGCACATGTTGATGCCATCGAGGTGGATCCGTTAGATGCGAGTGATTCTGCGACGATACGGATGGTGTACGGGAATACGTCTTTTGCGGGGAGCACGGCACGGAGCGCCTTTTCGGCGAGTGCGCCGTGCCCGATCATTCGTCGGTTTGTTCCTCCCATGCGACCTGTCTCGCCGACCGAGAACGGCGGGAAGTTGTAGTGGAGCATGAAGCTCTTCTTTGCTTCCTGGTATTCGATCGTATCGATGAGTTGTGCGTCACCGGGGCCGCCGAGCGTGAGTGCGGCAAGTACGTGCGTGGCGCCTCGGTAAAAGAGACCCGAGCCGTGGACGACCGGAGAGAGTGTCGCGACCTCTGCAAAGAGCGGTCGGATTTCATCCATTGCGCGTCCGTCGACACGTTTGCCGTCGTTGATCGCAAGGTCATGAACATACTCGTCCATCTTGTGTTCGTAGAGCGCATCGATCTTTCCCGGCTGCGCGTCAGGGAGTGTCGCAAGCACGTGCGACATCCATTCGGACTTGAGCGTGTTGAAGGCTTCCTTGTCGAGAATGCCGTTGTATTCGGCGATCTTCGGTACAAGGTAGGACTGCCACATCGCTTCGATAACGCCGGCGACTTCCGCATCTTCGGGTTTAACGAAGCTGAACTTTTCCTTGCCGCGCTCTGCGATGATCGATTGCTGCCATGCCTGGATTTTTTCGATCTCTGCGCTCGCTTTCGCGAGAGCTTTTTCGAGCGTCGCTTCGGTGACTTCGTTTGCACCGACTTCGATCATGTTGATGAGTCCGTCTTTACCGCACGCGAGCAGGTCCATGCGCACACCTTCGGCTTCGCGCTCCTTGTAGCTCGGATTCACGATGAATTCGCCGTCGTCGGCGAGTTCGAGTCGCATTGCGGATACCGGGCCGTTCCACGGTATATGCGAGGTGGCGATAGCGAGCGATGCCGCGTTCACTGCAAGCACGTCCGTGTCGTAGTCCTCGATGGACAGTACCGTGATGATCACCTGCACATCACGTTTCAACCCCTTCGGGAACAGCGGACGGATGGTGCGGTCGACGATGCGACCCGAGAGGATTGCCTCTTCTGACGGGCGGCCTTCACGTCGCATGAATCGGGACCCAAGGATTGCGCCCGCTGCGTAGAACTTCTCCTCGTATTCGACCGAAAGCGGAAAGTAGTCGAGATTGCTCTCGCGGCTTCCCATGACTGCGGTCGCGAGGACTGCCGAATTGCCGTAGCGCATGAGCACTGAACCGGATGCCTGGTCTGCCCAATCGTTAAACTCTGCTGTTAATGTCTTTCCCCCGACTTCGAGAGAATAAATCTTCTTTTCCATTGTGTGGATCAGATTACTGACCCCCGGATTTTAGGTCTCAAATCGGGTGTCCGTCTTGAGAGCTACCTATCCAAGGGTCACTATTAATGTATGCAGGCACTGTAGCAGGAATGTCGGGGACTTGCCATGAAGGCCGAATGTAGGCATAGTCCGAAACGGAACATAACGGGAGCAATGCCATGAAAGCCAATCGGCCTACGTTCAAGATGCAGTCGTACTGGACTGCCCTCATCGCCGTCTCGCTGTTCACGACGGCCTACGTGCCGGAGACCCGCCACGGCAAGCTGATCTGTGTCGGCGTCGTCCTCGCGGTCAGTCTGCTCGCCTACCTGCGACGCGCGATCGCAGCCGGGCTCAGCGACGGGAAGTCGACTGTCTCGGAGTCCGTCGTCGAGCGGGTCCTGATGACAGTGTTCATCGCCGTGACCCTCGGTACGGTGTACTGGGCAAAAGGAGAGGTCATGATCACAATGCTGACGTGCCTCATCGCCTGTTCGGTCGCCGAAGTCGCATCGAAGCGCGCGCACGATCGCTCGGAACGGGACGTCAATACGACCCAGCTCGGTGTATTCCACCTTGCTCCCGTCGTGGTCGCGCTCGCGCTTGTCGGTGCGTACATGGCAGGCGTCTCCGTATGGTTTGTCATCGGGTTTGCGGCGCTCACGGCTGTCTCGCACATGCTGTACGGCCATTCGCTCGACGAGGTCGAGAAACGGCCATCCAATGTGGTCTTGCTCGACGAAAGCGACGACACGCCGTCTACGGTGGTGCCGCTGCGCGCGGTCGACAACACGACTACGGCATCCTGATCTTCCATCGATTCGAACAAAGCCGCGGGGCGACCCGCGGCTTTTTCTTATGCACGGCTGTGCTACGATTCTGGCTCATGAGACTCTTTCTCTTCCCCGCTATCGTGACGATCGTCGCGTTCGCTGCCGCGTTCATATACGGAGGCCCGCAGGCACTCTTTTTGGTCGCACTGCTCGCCGTACTTGAAACAACACTCTCGTTCGACAACGCCGTTATCAATGCAAAAGTGCTCGGCAACATGTCGCCGCTGTGGCAGCGCCGATTCCTCACGTGGGGAATTCTCTTTGCGGTGTTCGGTACGCGTTTTGTTCTACCGATCCTTATCGTATCCGTCGCGGCGCTCCTCTCCCCGTTCGAGGTCACGCGCCTCGCATTCTTTGATGCGGCTGCATACGGAGAACACCTGAAGGATGCGCATGTCGCGATCTCGGCATTCGGCAGCGCGTTCCTTATGCTTGTGTCGCTCAAATACTTCTTCAACGAAGCAAAGACCATTCACTGGATCGAGGCCATCGAGCGCCGCATCTCGGGCTGGGGCAAGATCGAAGCGATCGAGATTGCCATGACGCTTTTTGTGATGCTTTTGTGTGCACTCTTCGTTCCTGCTGAGGAATCGACCGCGCTCTTGATTGCGGGAATTGTCGGCGTCGTAATCTTCGTCGTTATCGAGGGCATTTCGCACTCGTTCTCTCACGTGCATACAAGCGTTGCGACCGGCGGACTCGCCTTGTTCGTGTATCTCAACATCCTCGACTCGGCATTCTCGCTCGATGGTGTCGTCGGCGCCTTTGCCATTACCACGCAGCTTCCGATCATCATCGCCGGCCTCGGCATCGGTGCGTTGTTCGTGCGCACATTCACCATAGCCCTCGTCCGGGCAAAAACGCTCTCGTCGCTTGTGTATCTGGAACACGGCGCACACTGGGCGATTTTCGGTCTCGCACTCTCGATGCTTGCAAGTATTTTTGTTCATGTGCCTGAGGCCGTTACCGGCCTCATCGGCTTTATCTTCGTTGCGCTTTCGTACGTGTCCTCTAAAAAGGCTCGCGCTTAGTCCACAAACAATCGTGCGAGCCTGATGTCTTCGAACGAGCGCTCCCCTTTGAGTGCCTGAAAGATCGGCGTGAGTGCTGTTAGCTTCTTTTTCTTGATGATAGCGATGATCGGTTTCAGCTCCTTTTGTTTGTCGGCTCCGAGCAGAGAACCGAGCGCGGCGGCCGGGAGTTTCTCTGAGCGACGGAGGTCTTCGATATGTGACACGATTGTACCCGGTTTGAGTTTGCGTTCGATCGCAATCTCCTCGAGCGAAAGGTTCTTGAGTACGAGCTCGAGCGTTGCCTCGTGCGTATCCACTTTTTCTTTGTGAGGCTCGGGCACAACACCGCCGCGCGGGTCACCGCCGAGGGCGGTTACGAACGCATCCGCGTACTGTTTGTGCTCATCGGCAGGCATGTCGTCGAACTTTTTTCGTGCTGAGGCGGAGTTCAGTTTGAAATTCCGGTCCTGTAGTGCGACTTCGGGATGTATCTGCAGTGCACGCTCGTTGTAGCCGAGCAGGTACAACCCGGACAGATCGCGTACGCGAGAGAGCGCAACGTATCCCTGCCCGTATTCAAATGCCTGCGAAAGGTCGACTGCGGCGGAGTCGAGTGTCATGCCCTGACTTTTATGTACGGTTACAGCCCACGCCAGACGGAGCGGTACCTGCGCCACGCGGGCAAGTACCTTGCCGCCGTCGGTCACTGACCACTCTGCCGGTTGTGCAAGGATCGTACGGCCGCTATTGGTTTTGATGACCGGTCCGGCGTCATTGAAGTCCACGACTTCCCCGAGTGTGCCGTTGGCATACGAACCGTCGAGAGCGTTCTTGGTGAACATGACGCGCGCACCGAGTTTCAGCGTGAGGACTTCCGGTGAAAGACAACCCCGCTTCAGCGACTCGACGATGTGCGCGGCGCCCTTGGATACCATCGTGTACGTGTGTCTTGTTTCATCGAGCGAATCGAGGCGGTTCGTATTTTCTCGATCGACGGAAGCGTTATGCGAATAGAGTCGTGCGGCGTCGTCGGGCAGGTCCTCGAGTTCATGTTGCCTACCCTGCAGGAGGTTGTGATGGTCCTCGGTCACTGTACCGCGTCGGATAGCGGTCAACAGTCCGAGGAACTCTGCGTCGTCTTGGCGATGCTGTTCCGACAAGTAACACACAATCGGGTTTGCGGCAGCCCATGCCGGCGATGTGTATGAAAATGATGTTTTCGGCGGAGACTTTTTTGCGACCGGTTCCCCGTCGAACGAGATCGTATCCGTATCCGCTTCGATTTGTGCGATCTTTTCGGATGCGGAGACCGGCGGCAGTTGAAAGAAGTCGCCGACAAACACTACTTGCATGCCGCCCCACGGTTTCTGTGTGCGCTTTAAGGCGCGGATCGCCTGTTCCGCCATGCCGAGCGTGCGCGCGTCGATCATTGATATTTCGTCAATGATGAGCACCTTTGTCGCCTGTGCGCGTTTTACCAACCGCTCGCGCGATGTGATCTCGTCGATGTCGTACTCGGTAAGATGGCGCTTTACGCCGATGCCGGTCCACGCATGGATCGTCATGCCGCCCACATGTGTTGCGGCAATGCCGGTTGATGCGGTGATTGCCGGTTCGATTCCCCGCTCACGTAGCCACTTCACGTACGTATTGATGGTGTGAGTTTTACCGCTTCCCGGCTCGCCGGTCAGAAATACGTTCGCACCGGTTTGCAAAATGGAGAGTGCGACGTCCTGCTTCATGCAGGGCAGTGTACCAAAACAGACAACCGCGCTCTGCAGAGCGCGGTTGTTTGTCATGGCGGTTACTTATCGTCGCGGGAGTTTTCGAGCAGTTCGTTCTGCACGCCGATCTCCGACGAGTCTTCGGGGGCCTGCATGCGAGGCGCTCCCCGTTTCTGACTGCCGCGGTAGTTGATCAGGTAGCGGCGCGGATCTTCGTCGAGGTCGAGGAAGTGATCGGCCGCCTCTTTGAGTTTGCTTGAGGTTGAGCGACCGAACGAAGCGACTTCTACCTGGCAGCCGCCGTGTACCTGGAGGTACTTAACAAGCGGAATGAAGTCACCGTCGCCGGTAAAGAGGATAACTGTATCGAGTTTCGGCGACATGGTGATTGCGTCGACCGCCATACCCACGTCCCAGTCGGCCTTTTTCGCACCGCCGAAAAAAACCTGGAGGTCTTTTGTGGTGGTTTCGATGCCGATCTTACCGAGCGCTTCAAAAAAGCCCTTCTCTTCCCCGCTTTCGGTTGTCACTACATATGCTCGCGCTCGAATGAGGCGTCGGCCTGCGACGGAGTCTTTGAGAACGTTCCCGAAGTTCACGCGGGCGTGGTAGATGTTCTTTGCGCTGTGATAGAGGTTCTGTGTGTCGATGAAAACGCCGACACGCTGCTCTGGATGTTTGATGATTGCCATAAAAATGAAGAAATCCTACGTACTAAACGGTCCGACAAAACAAAAAACGGACCAATACCCGTTGAATACCTATTGAGAGTGTTCTCCCGAAGGAGTGGCGGCAAAAAATGATACAGGGCGAGCGCCCCGATCGACCGTTATTTCTTGAGGCCGAGTTTCTTCACGAGCGTGCCGTAAGCGCGCTTGTTATTCTCTTCCAAGTATTTCAAATGCTTTCGGCGATCGGCAACGAGACCCAAAAGTCCGCGGCGCGAGTGCTTGTCCTTGTTGTTTTTGCTCAAATGAGCAGAAAGCTCCTCGATTCGTCGTGTCAAAATAGCGATCTGCACCTCCGGAGAACCGGTGTCGGTGTCGTGGCGCTTCGCCTTGCTGATTTCATTTGCCTTCTTTCGCTTCGTTAGCATACGAGGAGAATAGCATATTAAATGGCTTAAAGCAAGGGCCCCGAGGCTTTGCGCCTCGGGGCCGAATACCCCCAAAATAGGCCGTTATTAGGCCATATTTTGGACAAATGTCTATTTTCGTGCAATCGCGACCGAAACCGTTACTGGTTGGCCGGAGCCTTTACATCGACGAGCTGAACCTCAAAAACGATGGTGGAATTAGCGGGGATGATGGTGGCTCCCGTCTGCGGGTTGGTTACCGGCTTGTCACCATAAGCGAGCGTGGGCGGGACCGCCATTACGCGCTGACCGCCTACTTTCATACCGTTAACGCCGATCTGGAAGCCCGGAATCATGTCCTGAGAGCCGAGTACGAAGGTCAGCGGCTGGTTGTCATGAGCGGCCGAGCTGTCGAATACGGTACCGTCGGTCAATTTGCCGACGTACAAGACCGATACTGTGGCGCCCGGAGTCGCTTCAGCGCCGGTACCCACCTTTACTTCCTGTGCCTGAACCTGGTCGCCCGCTGCCGGGGTTGAGGTGGCGTTCTGCTGTGCGGTTGCCGGTGAAGCGGAACCGCCGCTCATAAATTTGTAGGTCGCGTAACCGCCGAGGAGTACGACGATGAGGACGATGACCCAGATAACGATGTTTCGTGTGTTCATATCGACCAAGAATACCGCCTCACGTGTATCGCGCAAGGAATCAGGCATGGAAAACCCCGAATAACGACCAAATCTGTATACTGCGACCATGGAACCGCTGGCTTCGCAGATCCGTCCCAAGTCTTTGAGCGAATTCGTCGGACAGGAACATCTGACCGCAAAGGGTAAGCCGTTGCGTGTCGCGATCGACAAAAAGGAGCTGTTCTCATTCATTTTGTGGGGGCCGCCGGGGAGCGGCAAAACAACGCTGGCGCGTATCTATGCGAACGCGCTCGATGCGGAGTTCCATGAGCTCTCAGCGGTCGAAGCCGGCAAAGAAGATATTCGTCGCGTACTACCCGCAAAAGGAACATTGCTCAAGCATAAGCCCGTCATTTTATTTGTTGACGAAATACATCGATTCAACAAGGCGCAGCAGGATTACCTTCTTCCGTTCGTTGAGCGCGGCGACATCACGCTCATCGGTGCGACGACCGAGAATCCGAGCTTTGAAGTTATATCGCCGTTGCTCTCCCGTGCGCGGGTGTTCGTTCTCAGCGGACACTCGGAAAAAGAAATGGAGAAGATACTTGCGCGTACGAAGTTAAAAATGCCGAAGGATGCGCGCGACTGGCTCATACAACTGGCACAAGGTGATGCGCGTCAGGCGATCACGGCGCTCGAGACTGCCGAAAAACTGTACGGCGACATCTCGATCGACTCCTTGAAAGAAGCGATTCAGTCAACACATCTGCGCTACGACAAAAAAGGAGAAGAGCACTACAACACGGTCTCTGCATTCATTAAATCGATGCGCGCTTCGCAGCCTGACGCGGCGCTGTACTACCTGGCGCGAATGGTAGAGGCCGGCGAAGACCCGAAGTTCATTGCGCGTCGCATGGTTATCTTTGCGAGCGAAGACATCGGGCTCGCACAACCCACCGCGCTCGTAGTTGCGAATGCGGTATTTGAAGCGGTGCGTTCGATCGGGTACCCGGAGGCGACGATCAATCTTGCGCACGGTGCGGCATATCTGGCTCAGTGCAAAAAGGACCGACGGTCGTACGACGGCGTATTCGCGGCACTCGCTGACGTAAAAGAATTCGGCAACCTTCCGATTCCGCTTAAGGTGCGTAACGCCCCTACGAAACTTATGAAAGAGCTCGGCTACCACAAGGGGTACAAGCTGTACGACAAAGACTCGTACCTGCCCGATAAACTGAAAAAGAAAAAATACCTCGAGGACGAGCCGGGTTCGATCTAGATCGCTTTCAGGAACGCGTCGAACGAGTTGGTCATAACGGCGCTCTTGAATACGTCATCGTCGCGAACGACGGTGTAACCCGCGCGGACGAGCGCCGCTGCGGCGGCGTCGGTTTTTTCCTGAAACGGATACGCAAATACGGTAATCGAGCGCCCGATTTCTGATTCGATACGGTGCTTATCCGTCAGAATTTCATCATTGAGACCGGCTAGGTTGAGCTGTTCTACGTGTACGTGGTTTGCCGTGTGTCCGCCGATCTCCATACCGCTGTCGGCTATCTCGCGGACACGTACCCAGTCCATATGGGATGTGTCGCCGACCAAGTTGCTCGGGATAAAAAATGTGGCGTGGATACCGCGTGCGCGGAGTTCCTGTATCGCAAGTGCTTGGCCCGGCAGTGCATCGTCGAACGAAATGATGATCGGACGCTTCGGAAGTTTATGCTCCGACAACAGTGTTTGCGCGGTCGCAAACGACAGCGGGGTGTACCCGTTCTTTTGCAGGTGGTCGAACTCTTCGGATAAAAGTGATCGTTCCACAGTATACGAGTCCGCCGGCTGTGTTGACGAAGAAATATCGTGGTAAATCAATACCGGAATCGTGCTGTGTTTGGGCCAGAAGGCATACCCGATCAGGACAAACACGATTCCCAGGAGTGCAAACGGATAGCGCCATGCATGCATATGCGAAGTATATAAAACAAATCGGCGCGCGGATGATCCCGCGCGCCGTTTCAAAAGATCAGTGTCCGAAGAATCCGCGCGCTTCGGTGTCCGGTACGAGTAGCAGCGATGTTTCGTGCGCGATGCACGCGTCTTTCACCTCGTGGTCGCGGATTGATCCGCTTGTTGCGAGTATGGCGTGTACGCCGGCCTGTATCAGGCAAAGCGGCCCGTCCGAAAACGGAAAGAAGCTGTCCGAGTACGCGACCGCGTCGCGGATTGCGTGACCTGCATCATGTGCGCGCTTGATCGCAAGTTCGGCAGCACCTACCCGGTCTTGCTGACCGACGCCGTTGCCGATCAGCTTGCCGTGAGAGACAAGCGTGATCGTGTTGCTGTTCGATGTTGAGCCGATTGCCCACGCGAACGCCATGTCGGTGAGACGCGATTCGTCCGGAAGCGGTCCGATGCACTCGCTGCCGAGAAGGTGCGGCACGAACGTGTAGTTCTCTTGCTCGAGGAATCCCCCGCGAACGTACCGAATACGAGCGTGTGTATCGAGCGATGTCGCATCAATCGAAGCCAGTGCCGGATTTGCGAGCAGTACGCACTTGTCGCCCTTCCCCTTCAGGAGCTCGACGGCATGTGCGGTGAATGACGGGGCGATGACCGCCGCGAGCAGTCGGCGAACGCCCTTGCTCTCGTGTTGCAGCAGGTCGGTCGCGATAGCGGCGTCGATTTCGAAGTTCGTTATGATTACGCCGCCAAAGACCGCGCGCAAATCTCCTTCGATTGCGAACTGTGTCGCGTGTGAGTCGAGCTCGCTATATGCGCCACCGCAGCAATTTCCGTGCTTTGCTGCGAGTGCAATCTTCCACTGCCGCTGACGTCCGTTCTTGAGCAGGCCGGCAACTGCGTGTGTAATTGTCTGCAAAAGACGGTCGACGTCGCAGAGCGTGTTGTAGCTCGGCGCCGGGCCCGCAACCTGCTTGAACTTGTGGAGTGCAAGCGGGTCACCCGATTCGGGCATGAACGCGTAGTGCGACATCATCCCCTGTTGGCCGTTCTCAGCCTTTCCCATCCTTTGTAGGATCCCCTTGATGCCGGGGTGCCATACGTCGCCATTCATGGTCTGTGCTCCTCTGTTGAGTGACTCATGTATGTCAAAGTAGGAGGATGTGGTCAATATCGACCGCGTCGCACAATATTGTGCGATACACTGGATCAATGGCTGCAGATCTGGGGTTGATGAAAACGCAGTTCCTGGAATATCTCGAGATCGAGAAGGGTCGGGGTGTCAAAACCGTCGAAAATTACGACCGCTATCTCAAGCGTTTTCTCGACTTTGCAAAGGTAAAGAACCCTGCCGCGATCACCGAGCAAATGGTTCGTGAGTTTCGAATCGCACTGAATCGTTCTGCGGGTACGGCGGGCACGATGAAAAAGAATACGCAAAACTATCATCTGATAGCGCTGCGCGCGTTCCTGAAGTTCCTGCGTAAGCGAGACATCGAAAGCCTTAACCCCGAGCGGATAGAGCTTGCGAAGGTGGGCGGGCGCGATCTGGATCTCATCACAGCAGCCGAGCTTGAGCGGCTGATGAAAGGACCGACTGGTGACTCGCTCTCCGCACTGCGCGACAAAGCGATCCTCGAACTCTTATTCTCGACCGGTCTACGCGTATCAGAGCTCTGTAATTTGAATCAGGACCTGGACCTGACGCGCGATGAGTTCTCGGTCCGAGGCAAGGGGGAAAAGGTGCGTGTCGTGTTCCTGTCCGACGACGCAAAAAAGGCGGTAGCTGCGTATCTGAAGAAGCGCGGCGATTTTGGCGAAGCGCTTTTCGTAGGCTACAGCAAAGCAAAGAAAACAAAGGACCTCTCGCGCCTCACGCCGCGCTCCGTCGAGCGGTTGGTTAAGAGTTATGCGACCAAAGCCGGGATCACCCGCAAGGTCACGCCGCACGTCATTCGCCACTCATTTGCGACCGATCTGCTTTCAAACGGTGCGGACCTGCGCAGCGTGCAGGCACTGCTCGGTCATGCGAATATTTCTACAACGCAGGTCTACACACACGTGACCGACTCCCATCTGCGCGACGTGCACAAGGCATTTCACGGTAAGCGACGGCACTAAGCGCATACTAGAAAAGGCGGCACAAGGACGTGCCGCCTTTCTCCCCGAGAATGTGATGGAAGGTGTTAGCTGTTTGTCTGTCTCTTGAAGAACAGAGACTGCGCACGAACGGGTCGCTTGAGTGTCGTTACTGAATATCGCGACCGCTGTTCGGGTTGGCGGACGCGGAACATGCCGACACTGTCACCGGAGACCGTCCGGAACGACGCCCACTCGTCTGCCCCTTTTTCGGACGTGGCTGCAAACAAACTCATCTGGCCATTATTGAATCGGTTCATATATCGCGCACGCGAGCGGGCTCTTTAGTGATCCGTCATAATCAGACGTTTCATTCCCCCGCGTAAACATAGTTATAGCTCGCGGCACGTGTAACAAAGATGAAGAAGTTCATCGAGCCTCGCCCACGGTCACTATGGTAGGCTTGCTGCTATGAAACTGGCTACCTGGAACGTGAACGGTATACGTAACGTGCACAAAAAGGGGTTACTGAGCGTGCTGTTTGACCGAGAGGACCCGGACATTGTCGGGTTTCAGGAGACCAAAGCCGAACAACACCAGTCAGAGGTTGATCTCCCTGACTACGAGGAGTTTTGGAATTCTTCCAAGGCTAAAAAAGGGTATTCCGGGACGGCGATATTCACCAAACCGACTCCCGAGGCCGTTCTCTATGACTTTCCGGAAGATATTGTCTCTAAATACCGGCTCGAGGATAAGTATGGCGACCCCAACGGCGAGGGCCGTGTAATAGCGGCCGAATACGAGGATTTTCATTTTGTGACGGTCTATACCCCGAACTCCAAGGACGACCTGTCGCGCATTCCCCTGCGGCACAAGAACTGGGACCCTGCGTTTCTCGAGTACATGAAACGGCTGGAAGAAACAAAGCCCGTGATCTTTTGCGGCGATCTCAACGTGGCCCATACGCCGGATGACCTTGCGAACGCAAAACCGAATGAAGGCAAGAAGGGTTTCACCATGGAGGAGCGCTCGGGCATAGACAAGATGATTGATGCGGGATTTGTTGACGCGTTTCGATTACATACACAGGGTAAAGGACACTACACGTGGTGGAGTCACTTCGCGAACGCGCGCGAGCGGAATGTAGGGTGGCGCATCGACTACTTTTTTGTCAGCGCATCGCTCGCACCGCTTGTTACACGAGTAAAGATCCATGCCGACATCATGGGATCTGACCACTGTCCGGTGACGCTGGAGCTAGATTTATAGGGACAGAATAGAATCTGTGACCGATAGACGGAGCAAATGTCCGTTATCCACTTATCCCCATAAGTTATCCACAGTACTGTCCTTTACGACTTCCTAAAGGACAGTATTATTACCAACGGTGGTTCTTTAAGACTTCTCATTTGATTCTGAAAATAAATGAGATTCATAGGTACAAAGTACTCTCGCCTACAAAAATAAAGATGCCTCCGCATCTATTGGAGAAAAAGTACGTTTGTCCGAAGGATATCTCAAAGTTCTTTAAAAAGAATGGAATGGGAGTCAAAAAAATGTCGCCAGACGGCGGCAATCCGACTAGAGAGAAACGGGTTGCTACGTCTGGCGATATCTTTTTTAAACTTCATATCCGAAGCGTAGCTTCGGGCATGAATGGAGTTTAAAAAAGATATGGCCGGAGCCGGGACCCAGTGCCGATTTAAGGCATTGGGCGGCGAGGCTGGGGCCGGCGGGCATTTTGCGGAGCAAAATGAACCGTGGCTCTTTTTTGGGTCCTCTCGGCGAAGTCCAAAGCCCCTATAAACGAGTGCAAGAGGCCGCTATCTGCGGCCTTTTGCATACATATGTATTTAATTGACGTGGTGTTTTTTTCGGAGTTCCGCTATGGCGGCGGCATCCTCCTCGGCGCGACGGTCCTTCCCCTGCTCCCCCAACGTGCGCAGCTCTTCGTTGTTCATGGTGCGCATTTCCGTTGCGCGGGATTCCAAATATTCGGCTGTATTCCTAGTTGGTTCGTCTAAAACCTCTTCGAGCAATGCATGCAGTATCCAGCCGATGCGCGGACCGGCAGGCTCCCCCATCGCGATCAATCGTGAGCCGTCGATCTTGAGCATGCCGACCGAAACAGGGTCGCGCATTGCCTCGTCAATCATCGACATGTACTTACGGAGCCGGAATGGGTGCGCCTTGGGCCGACCCGTGCCGATGCGGTCGCACACACGCAAGTTCAGGAGATCTGCGATGTTCTCCTGCCCTACGCGCGCGATCAAGCGACGTACCGCTGAGAGCGTGATCTGGTCGGGATCCGAGAAAAACATGTGCACCCGAACGAGCAGAGAGACCTTTTCAATGATTTCCTTGGGGTATTTCAAATCAGCAAGGATACGTTTGGCCATCTTTGCGGACACAACATCGTGTCCATGGAAGGTCCAATCACCCTTTTCGTCTGACCATTCTCGCGTCGCGGGTTTGCCGATGTCGTGCAAAAGCGCAGCCAGGCGCACATCGAGCGCCCATCCCTGATCTGCTGCATGCTGCATGCTGCGGAGCAGGTGCTCAAATACATCGAATGAGTGGGCCTGGTTTTGGGCGCATCCAATACCCTCTTCGAGCTCCGGTATCACATACGTGAGGACGCCGAGCTTCTGCGCCATATAAATGGCCTGTAACGGCCGGTCCGAGAGGAGAATGCGCGAGAATTCGTCGCGTATACGCTCTTTTGATATTTTGCCGAGCTGTGCGGCATTTGCTGCAATCCCTGCCATCGTAGTGCCGTCGATCGCAAAATCGAGCTCCGCAGCAATGCGGATAGCGCGCAACATGCGCAGGGCGTCTTCCTCGAAGCGCTTGTGTGCGTCCCCCACTGTTACCAGCACTTTGCGCTCTATATCGGTCTTTCCCTCGTGCTCGTCGATGAGTTCTCCTGTTGATGGGTCGTACGCGATTGCATTGATCGTAAAGTCGCGACGTTCCAGGTCGTCGTGGAGCGTGTCGCTGAACCGAACCTCGTCGGGGTGTCGGGCGTTACTGTACTTTCCCTCGACGCGGTACGGCGTGATCTCGACGACTTTGAGTTTCGGGTTTTCCGACTGCGTCACGACGCCAACCGTGCCGTAGTCGTTCTCGTAAAACGATTCTTCGTACAGAGACTGGATTTGTTCCGGGCGTGCATTGGTTGTGATGTCCCAGTCTTTGGGCTCTCGACCGATCAAGAGGTCGCGTACACAACCGCCGACAAGATACGCTTCGTACCCTGCCTGCTTCAGTGTCGCGTGAATATCGAGGATTTCCTGCGGAACAAGAAGCTCCTTGTGTGTCATGTGAGACATTGTAACTGGTTTTAGATACGGGATTCGGCCAAGAGCTCAAAACTTTGCCGTCGCAAAGTTTTTCCTCTCGGCCCTACTCACCCATCCCCGCCTACCGGCGGGTCCCCAGGGTTCGTTTTCGAATCCCTCCGGGAGGCTACTAAATCATAGTCGCATAACGCTTCGCGTTATGCTCGTTGATTTTGTGCTCCCGGAGGGATTCGAACCCCCAATAACAGTTCCGAAGACTGTCGTGATATCCATTTCACTACGAGAGCAGTGGGGGTATCTTACCCTATCTTGAGCATTTTTAATACGGAGAATCGGTCAAGCGCTCGAAAAGTCCCCGGCCGGGACTTTTCTCCGCCTGACCACGCTCGGGCATCCCCGCGTGCTCGCGGGGCCCTGCCCTCGCCTTCGATTCTCCTCCCACCGCCTAAAACGAAAGAGAGGGGCTCCTCGCCCCTCTCTTTCGTTTTAGGTGCGGGTTGGCTCCTACGGAGCCCCCGCACGTCGTCGGAACGAAAAGAGAGAGCCTGCTGGCTCTCTCTTTTCGTTCCTCCTAGTGCGGGTACGGAGAATCGAACTCCGATCTCCACCTTGGCAAGGTGGCGTTCTACCATTAAACCATGCCCGCTTATCTTGATTGTCTACCCTACTCTCTACGTGGACGTATCATCCACCGAAACCTGCCGCATTTTGTTTTGTCACTGCTACTTCCCTGCTTTCGCAAGACTGAACCGCTGGATTATACAGCAGGAATGACGCTCAGCAATAAGCTGCGCTGCATTTCCGACTCTATGCTACTTGCTTTCGGTCTTTGTCTCCTCCGTCTTGGTAACGGTGGTCGTCTTTTTGTTCGGTACAGGCGAAGCGGGTGGCAGCATGACCGGTCCTGTCCGATAGGCGCTGTAGAGTCCTATAGCGGCCGCTACGAGCAGGATCACAGGAATGAAGTAGCTGAGGCGGCAGTCGAGAGCGAACTTCCAGAATACGAGCAGTATTACGAGCGGCACGCCGATCAGTACTGCGGGCAACGCGCTGTGTCGCAGGGCGAGCGCCGGCTCTGAAAGGCCTACGAAGGCCGTGATCACAAAGAAGATCGCAAGCAGGATGAACCACAGCTGGTACGAACCGTTCTTCGTGCACATCTTCGCAACCAAGTTACCGATTGTCGTAGAAGTTGCCGACGTCGAACCGACGATCGGGGTGTTCGTGTGGCTGCCGGCCACAGATCCCTTGGAGCCCCCGGCATTCTGGTGGGCACCGGACACTGAGCCGGTTCCCGATACTCCCCCATTGTCTGATCCTGTATCAGTCGGCACCGTAGGCTGCTGTACCGGGTTCGATGTCTCAATATTCCCCGCTGCATCGGTTGTGAACGAGACTGTTGAAAGGCATACCGGGGCGTTCGGCAGCGCCGACATCATGGTAATCGTGACCGGCACAATACCGTTCACTGGCACTGTAGTGTCCACATGAAGGCGGAGTGACCCGTCCGTATCAATATCGCGGGTCATGTAGTTGAACGGGATCGATACATCCCCTGCTACCCCGACAAGGCCCACGTATGAAGAGTCGGATAAGACTACGTCAAACGACTGCAGCTCGCCTTCATAAATGTACGGGGTGACCGATTTCACGAACAACGGTGCGCAGGTGTTTGAGCCTGGCGGCAAAACCTGCTTTGTAAGGACCGACGCAGATCCTGCAGCGGCAAGAGACGGCGTAGCGAGCAGCGCCACGGCAGTTATGGTTCCGACAATGCCTCGCGCGACGCGGGATGCGGTGTTCATATAGGAATGTCGACACCCTATTCTTTGTGCACCGTCGCGTCAAGCGGTCGCAAGCCACATTGGAAGCGCTGTCAAATCTGTGTTATAGCGCTCAACAGAGCCATTTAATCGGACATCGGCGCGTGTCCAAAATGTACGTTTTACATGGACAAAACGTCAAAAATCATCAAATCTGGGGATAACTTATGGGTATAAGTGGATAACGGACGGAATTCAGCAGAAAAATGCGTCCGTGATTAATTGTTAATATGGCTTAACAGAGCCATATTATGACGCGCGCGTTAAAGACGCGTAATTATCCCCAAAGCCCACTGAATACGTTTCATTAGTAACATAGGTGGCTCGGGTTTCCCGTGAAATGGGTATACTACGTACATGGCCGCCTATTCAAAGCGGAGACAGTTGGGTAACCAAGGAGAGGATATTGCGTGCCAGTATCTTACGAGAAAGGGTTTTGCTGTGATCGAGCGAAACTTCCTGCGTCCTTGGGGAGAGGTCGACGTTATATGTAGGCTTGGTGATCAGATGCGCTTTATCGAGGTGAAGACCATTTCACGTGCAACGTCCACGAGCGAGGGTTCACGTGGAACACCGAATATGACGGCCGAGGATCATGTGCATCCCGCCAAACTGCAACGGCTCGCTCGTACCGTCGAGACATATATGGCAGACATACCGGGCGATATCGACTATCAAATCGATTTGGTTACGGTAGAGCTCGATATGAAGACGCGAACTGCCAAATGTAAGCTCTACGAACAAATCTTGTAGGAAAGATGCCATTCAAAGCGGCAATGTCCGTTAAAAGTGTCCTATAAGGCCTTAATTTGTCCTATAGGACACGTGGAGGGTGGGGGACGCGTGTTTCCTCGAGTGCACGAACTCGTTGCGTAAATGTTGATATATTCGGTCGTGTGGGTGTATGCAGACTGCCGTGAGGGCGTTACTGTCTATTTTTTTCAGTGCGCCAATGGCCGCACTCAGTTTTCTTGGTATCAGGGGAAGTGAGCTTTTTCAGGGTGCCGAGAATCGAACGCGGTCTACTTAGTCCCATAAGCTCTCTTCTTTCGGGGCGCCGAGAATCGAACTCGGTCTACATGGTCCCAAACCATGCGTACTACCGGTATACTACGCCCCGAAACAAGAGACCTTAGCCAGGCGTGCTACCGCCGATTAATGTATAGGCTACGTCCCGTTATTCAGCTGTGGTGTTTCGTGCCGTGGCGCGTTACACGTAAAACCTCCTGAACCTCAGGATACTAGCACGCTTTGGACGGGGGAGTTACCGGCCCGTCAGTGCGGCAATAAGCTTTTGGGCGAGCGCGGCCGCCTCGGGGCGAAACGCATCAGCCATCACTTTTGGATCCTGCGCAAGGGTTTCGGCGAGTGTACGGCCGGTCAGAGCGTTCATGTCTCGACTTATGTATGCGGTCGTTATGGCATGCAGATCGCGCGCTGATGTCGTGGGTTCTGCGCTCGTCGTCGTAATTATGCCGATTAGCCGGCCCCACTGGTTAACAACACCGCCGCCCGACGAGCCACTCTGTGCACCGATGACACCGCCGAGCGATAGTGCATCGGCAGATCCGCTGGTGAATGTCATCAGTCGACCGATCGATGTGATCGAGGTGACAGGATACAGGTTGTTTTGAACCATCCCGCTGCCGACAAATTCGACGGGGTAACTTGCAACAAGTGCCGCGTCGTCCACAAATCCAATCGCTTCACGAATGTCCGGGACCACTTCGGGAAACGAGGAGGGGAGTGGTGTGCTGTCTGCCGAAGCCGCTATATAGAGCAGTGCATAATCGTGTTCGCCGGTGCTGAGTGCATGCTGCAGGGTGATGTCGCGTGCGTGCGTGTTGATCCAGGGGGTTGGCACATAGAGAACGAGCGGCACCCACCGTGTCGTCGCCGGAGCGCCGGTGCGCACGACACATTCGAGATCGCTCCGCCCGCTTTGTGCGATCAGTACATATTGAGCCACGTGGGCGTTCGTGAGAATTATGCCGCGCTCGTCTACGATCATGCCGCTACCGGTGATCGGACTAAGTGCGCCGCTTGCTCGTGTCTGACACAGAATATTGACGAGCGCGGATCGTGCGGAGAGATTCACTGATTCAAAGGGGAGTGGGGGAGTTTGATACGGGTGTTCGATGCGTGTTATTTCGTTCGGTGACGTAGTGGAAAATGTTGTCACAGGCGATTTCGTGGCTTGAATACTCGCTTTATTAGACTTTTTCAAAGTTGTCGTTGCAGCCGATGTCGTAGCGTCCGCGTGTTGCGTTGTTATTGCTGTGCCCGTTGCCGAAATGAGCGGTAGCGGTTCAGGTGCCGTCGGACGAGCCGGTTCGTTCGCTTTGTGAGGATACGATATGAATACGAGCGTGATTGCCGGGACTATGAGTATCCACGGATGCGCACGTATGCTGCGCAGTATGTGCATGTGCGGAATAAGGGAATCGAACCCTTGCTCTCAGTTTGGAAAACTGATGTTCTACCATTAAACTAATTCCGCTTTTGTGAACTCGTGTTTTCCGTCAAAGCGGTACACAGGTTCGTCTGCCACGGAAACATGTCCGGAGACAGTCTGCCGCGATTGGCACACTTTACACGATTCCTTTCATACGCACAAAACCCGCCGTTCGGCGGGTTTTGTGTTCTCGAGAATCACCTGTGCACGGGTGATTTCGCTACTTGACCGCGTCTTTCAGCGTCTTAGATGCGCGAAACTTCGGAACTCGCATCGATTTGATCTGAATCGTTGCGCCGGTTCGCGGATTGCGACCGGTTCGTCCTGCGCGGGTCTTTGCTTCGAAAATGCCAAGGCCGGCGATTGAAACCTCTTCACCTTTTTTCAGGTTCTCGGTAATGCCGGAGATGATTGACTCGACAGCGCGCTCTGCATCTGCCTTCGTGCAACCGATCGTCGAGTGAACGCGATCGATCAAATCAGCTTTATTTGCCATAGACTGTTCGTAACATTAGTAAACATTGAAAATGCTTGCTTTTTCGACCTATAGAACCATTTTGAGCCGTATTTTAGGGCTGTCAATCGTCGAAATCGAGTATCCACACATGTATCAGAAGGGCCCGGCGGAGTATTCCGTCGGGCCCGGGGTGTCAATTCATCTCGTGGTTCGCCGTAAATGTGAGCCGGTACGCCGCAGAGACTGCGCCGATCAGGCGGTCGATCGTGTCGCCTTCGGCGGGCGAGACGGTCTTTAGTATCAATCGTTCACGAGCGTTCCACATCTTCGCCTCGAGAGCTTCCGCAATCTCCTCCCGCACCTCGCCGATTGCGATAGTGTGTAGAAAGATAGCAACCGGAGTGCCGTCGAGTGCGACGGCGGTCACGACACCGTTGACCTGATGTTCGATGGCTTGCTGGTTAACGAAGAACTCCATCCGACGCGGCGACAGGTACACCCCCCAGCGTCGCTCGTTCGGATGATCCGCGCTGAGTGGCGGCATGGCATTGACCACGTTTCGGACCGCCAGCTCAACCCCGTCATCGAAGGTCTTTCCGACCGGAAAGTCCGGCCGACGGACGAGCGAACATGAAAGTCCGTGGCATTGTTCGGCTAAGGTGGCGTCGAGCGTCTGCATCAGACGTTCGCCGCTGGTATCGTTCGGGAGCAGTTCAACAGTAATAAGCGCACGTGTCATTCGACATCCTCCTGAAAGTCTTGCTTCACCTTACTGAAACGCGAGACGGCGGTCAATAAAAAGAAAAAGAGGGGACATGCCCCTCTTTTTCTGCTGATATAAGCCGTTTATTTGGCGTACTCAATCACGCGGGTCTCGCGAATAACCGACACTTTGATCTCGCCGGGGTACTGGAGTTCCTTTTCGATCTTGTCTGCAATGTCGCGGGCAAGTTTGCGAGCTTCGAGGTCCGTCATTTCTTCCGGTCGAACCATCACGCGAAGTTCGCGGCCGGCAGCGATTGCGAAGCTCTTCTCGACACCTTTTTCGTTGTTAGCGATGGCCTCCAGGTCCTCAAGTCGCTTGATGTAGTTCTCGACGGAGTCTCGTCGTGAACCGGGGCGGCCGCCGGAGATAGCGTCTGCCACCTGCACAATCATGCTTTCGGGGGTTTCGTACGGGTATTCCTCGTGGTGGGCCTGCATTGCCTTAATCACGAGCTCGTCGACGTTGAATTTCTGAAGAATGCGACGACCGATCTCAACGTGGGTGCCCGGAACCTCGTGGTCAACAGCTTTACCGATATCGTGGAAGAGGGCTCCGGCTCGCGCAATCGCAGGGTCGGCACCGAGCTCCTCTGCAAGCATTGCGGCCAGGTGTGCCATCTCTACCGAGTGGTCGAGCACATTCTGTCCATAGCTCGTGCGGAAATACAGTCGCCCGAGGATCATGAGGAGCTTCGGGTCCATACCGGGCACTTTTGCATCGTAGGCAGCCTCAGCGCCCTTCTTCTTGATGATGTTGGTGATCTCTTGTTCAGCCTTTTGTACGGCCTCCTCGATCTTTGCAGGCTGAATGCGTCCGTCGAGAATAAGGTTCTCGAGTGCAATTCGCGCGATCTGTCGTCGGATAGGGTCGTACGACGAGAGGGTAAGCGTACCCGGCGTATCGTCGATGATGACGTCGACGCCGGTTGCCCGCTCGAACGAGCGGATGTTGCGGCCTTCCTTGCCGATGATTTTGCCCTTGATCTCCTCATTCGGGAGTGAAACGGTGGTTGCAAGCACATCCGAAACGACCGAATTACCGAGACGATGTACGGCGGTCGTCAGGATCTCCTTGGCTCGCTTCTCTATCTTTTCATCGCCGGAGATCTCGAGTTTACGCATGCGACCTTCAAGGTCGTGCTCGTACTGCTTTTCGATGGACTTCATCAGTCCGTTCTTCGCCTCTTCCGCCGTGAGGCCTGCAACCTTTTCCAGCTTTTCCTGCTGCTCGCGGATCAGTGCCTCAGCCTCCTCGCGGGCGCGGGCGACATCTTCGTTCTTTCGGTTGAGCGATTCCTGCTCGTTATCGAGATTCAGTTGGCGCTTATCGAGGAGCTCTTCCTTGCGGACGAGGCGTTCTTCGACCTGTTTGAGGTCGCGTTCACGCTCCTTGTGTTCGGTCGTCAGTTGCAGGACCTTTTCATCGGCTCTGGTCTGAGCGTCGTTGATAATTCCTTTCGCCTTTTCCTCGGCATCGAGCATCATCTGTCGGATCTGGAGTTCCATGGAACCCTTCTTACCGATACTGATGATGTATCGGAGGAAGTATCCGAATCCAATGCCAATAGCGCCGGCTGCGGCGAGGAGGGCAAGAATAACTTTTAATGACATACGCGTCTAAGACGCGCTGCTCTTACGCTGAGACGCTAGAAAATGGCTTATTTACTACCTTTTTTGCTAGTTGAGTGCTCATGTTTGAGTGCGCGTTTGAAGAATGAAACATAAATACTAAGAGGTACTCACGCAATATAGCACCCATGAAAACAACATGCTATATGAAAACCCCGCCGGCTACGGCGGGGTTTTCACGGTCGACGTTAGTTCAGGACTTTGTCGATTATTCCGTACTCTACGGCTTCCTTTGCTCCCATGAAGAAGTCGCGGTCGACGTCTCGTTCGATCTTTTCGAGCTTCTGGCCGGTGTTCTTCGCAAGTATCTTATTGAGCTGTTCGCGCATTTTCAGGATCTGCTTGGCGGTGATTTCGATGTCCGAGGCCATACCTTCAGCTCCGCCCGACGGCTGATGGATCATGACTTCGGCGTTCGGGAGTGCGAAACGCTTGCCTTTCTCGCCTGCGGAGAGGAGGATGGCGCCCATCGACGCCGCCATACCTACGCAGACGGTCGAGACCTGCGGCTGAATGTGGTTCATGGTATCCATGATTGCAAGGCCCGCGGTCACCATGCCGCCCGGAGAGTTAATGTAGAACGAAATGTCCTTTTTCGGGTCTTCTGATGCGAGGAACAGGAGCTGGGCGATAACGAGGTTCGCAACATCGGTATCGATCGGTCCGCCGAGGAACACGATGCGCTCCTTGAGGAGGCGCGAGTAGATGTCGTAGGCGCGTTCGCCCATCGACGTTTTTTCGACGACCATCGGAACTAACTGTGCGCGAGGTGTATTCATATGGAGGGAGTGTATCAGATTCGAATTGTTGCACGCAAATTGAAAGCGCGACGGCAAAGGTTTTCTTTTTCGCGGGTATCTATATGATGCCGTGATGAGTACGATATCCCTTGAGCTGAGTCGTGATGACTTCCGCGAATTGTTGCTGCTGGCGTCCATCGGCGACCGCATCCGTGGCGCGGTCATGGAGGCGACCGCCGACGAAGAGGGCGGAGTACATGCGATTCATGACCGCGTGATCGATGCGCTCTTTGAAGTGGCGCTTGATACCGAGCTGCCCGAAGTACAGGCGCACGAAGATCACATCGACCCGGCACGTTGGTTCGACGAAGAACAAATCCGCATTTTAAAAGAGTACGAAGATGAGGTGTTCTGGGAAGAGCTCGAGATCCGCTTGAGTAAGCGCGACTTTGATCGTGCTGCGGAGCCGTTTCCGATCGGTACCTACCGGGAAAAATATGCTCACGAAACGTCATCGTACGGCGTTGATCGTCTTGTTATCGACGAGAACGCGCCGGTCTCCGACATGCGCGACGTGCTGTAGCGGATGCGTTATTATTTCCGGTATGGGAATCGAGCATATGCAGAATGCGGCCGCGAGTACCGAGGTACGCAGCGTCCATCTCGGTCCGAATATGCCGCTTCGCGATCAGCTCCACTTGCAGGCTGTGCTCATGCTGCGACGATACGCCCGAGAGCACAAAGATATTAAGAACATCGATTGTACGCATCCGCGCCGCAATAGCAGTGAGATACAGGCGGCGGCTATGAGTGAGTGGGTCGGTGATCAGGGGCCAAACGACGTCCGTGGTCGCTACCGCGCCTTTATTGACCGACTCACCAGCGAGGAGACGGATCTCGGTGATATCGACCTTACCGACGAGGCTGTATGCGCGGATCTTATTACGCGCATTGAGAACGAAAAGGGACCTGACGCTGCTACCCAGACCATTCACTAAATATTTGACTGTATGCCGTGGCGGCGTACAGTAGTTTTCGGACAAAACAGGAGGAAGCGATGTTCCGCGAAGGGATTATGGACGTGCTCCGTGCGTGTGCGCACGGGGATTCGATCCGTCG
The DNA here is from genome assembly GCA_964512835.1 of uncultured Candidatus Saccharibacteria bacterium. GTDB lineage: Bacteria > Patescibacteriota > Minisyncoccia > Phycocordibacterales > UBA2100 > UBA10103. Next base: position 166,650 of record CAZELA010000003.1, read on the forward strand.
TCAGTATCGTACCGAAGACGGCGTTCGAAATGTGGTGAGCGCAGTCACAATGGGCTTGTGTGTGTTCGTGCCCGATCGCAATCATGCGGTCACGATGCTCGATCGACACTGGCCGGTTACGGTCGGCATCGAGCTCACCGACTTCGGTCGTGAGCAGGCGGGGCGATAGAGAAGTCCGCCGTGTTGCTACGAGAGGACGTCAAGCATGTGCTACACGTCGTCGGAGATGCATTTAATACGGGAACCGTATTTGAAACGCAGAGCGACGTCGCGTCTGTGTGTCGCGCTGTCGAGCTCGGGTTCTTGAGGCTCGTGCCGATCGAGCACAATCCGTTTCGAGTGCATGATGCTGAACACGGTTCATCGTGGGGTGTGGAGCTCACTGAACCCGGCATGCGACAAATCGGAATCGATCCCGGCTCGTACTACAAATCACACGGTGAACCGTGAAAAAAGGCGCCCTTGCGGGCGCCTTTTCCTATTCGTGTGAGTGGGCGTGGGCCGTATGGCCGACAGGCTCCGTATTTCCTTCGAGGAATCGAAGCGTCATTTCGTTGCGCATTGCGTGTGCAATATGCGCGCGCAGATTCTCCGGATCCGCTTGCGGATAGTGCTGACGCGCATGTTCGAGCTCGTGCTCCAGCTCGGGCAGCGGTGGTTCGATTTTTTCCTGGCGGGCGATCTCTGCAAGGATGAGTCGTACCTTTGCGCGCTTGTCGGCAGCGTCTTTCCAGCTTTCGTGCAATTCCTCACGGGTTTTGTTTGTCTCTTTCAGGTAGGTCTCGAGTGTCTGACCGATGCGGGCGAGGTCGTCCTTCAGGCGTCCTTCCATTTCTTCGAGCTCGAATTCGCGGAGCGAATACGGATACGAGATCACGGAATCCTTGATCATGTCGTCGAGCATGCCTGCACGGCGCTTTTCGCTTACGCGCATTTCCTTTTCGGTCTTGATGTTGTTTCGCAGTGCCTCAGTAAATGCAGCGGTGTTCTCGTATCCCAGGGTCTGCACAAACACATCGTCGAGTTCCGGCAATTCTGCGTCCGTCATCGCCTTGGCCTCCTCTGCAGCCTGCTGTGCCTCGGTGCCGGACTCGATCTTGTCGATTCGGCTGCGTTCGCGACGCAGGTGGGTCAGCGCTTCCTGGTGCTCTGCATCGGAGACATCAGTATCCTCCTTTGTATCGAGATGCTTTTTTGATATTGCCTTGTAGTCGGCGAGCCCGATCTCCGGGGCGAGTGCGGCACGTGCCGTAAATACGACCGGCTTATCGAGCGTCGGCTGATCCGTCGTTACCCGAGGAGCTTCGACAATGGGAAGCTTTTCGTCAGCAAGCAGGTGCGGGAGCTCGTGCTCGATTGCATGCTCGACCGCGTGTCGGAGCACCTGGCTCTCGCCGTAGACCGCAACAATGCGGTCGATCGGCGCTTTGCCCGGCCGGAACCCGTCGAGCTTCGCGGTCTTTTGAATATCCTTGAGCGCGTGCTCGCGGTACTTGGTAAGGACCTCGGTCGGGATTTCCGCCGTGATCGAAGCCTCCCAGCGATCGGTGTCGCGGGAAACTTTTACGTTTTGAAATGGGTGTGACATCGCGGGGGAGTGTAACTGCAAAAACGCCGCGAAGCAATGCGGCGTTTAGTCGATCGAAACCTGCGAACGCACGAGTGGTGCATCCGGCGCAGGTTTCTTATTCAGTTTTTGGCCCCAGAAATAGAGCGCGCCGAAGACGAGCAAAATGATAATGATGATGGCGCCGATGATCGGCCCCGCACCCTCTTCGCGAGGACGACTCTGAGTTGCGTGGGAGTCAGCAGCAGGCATGTACATATAGTACACCCGCCTCTTCGGGCGGGTGTACGAGCTCGGCCTGTGGATTGCTCGAGTATGAAGTTCTTCGCTACTTTCCGAACTTTTCCTTGTAGAGATCGACGGATTTTTTAACCGCTTCGATGGCGGCAGCCTTTCCCTGGATGCTCTTGATCTCAACCGGCGCCGGCTTTCCTTTGAGCGCCTTGTAGGTTTCGAGGAAATGCTGAAATTCCTTGAGCGAGTGCGAGTTGATGTCCTCAAGATCCTGTACGTCGTCCCAGCGCTTATCGTCGACGGGGACCGCGATGATTTTGTAATCGCTTTCACCCGTGTCGATCATTTCCATGACCGCGACCGGTCGGACTGATACCAGAATTCCCACATCGAGCGGGTAGGTCGTGAGCACGATCACGTCGAGTGCGTCGCCGTCGTCCCAGAGGGTCTGCGGAGCAAATCCGTAATCGTACGGGAATGCTGCCGCGGAATAATTTGCCCGATCGAGCTTGATAAGACCCGTTTCCTTGTCGATCTCGTACTTATTGTTGGACCCTTTCGGGACCTCGATGATCACATTAATTTCTTCCGGGGCGTTCTCGCCCAGCGGTACGTCGTGCCAAAGATTCATATAGGGGAGAGTGTATCAGGTGTGTCCCGAAACGAAAACGGCGGGCCTGCGGCCCGCCGTTCGTTTTTATTTGTGAGGTGTTACGCAGCGTCTTTTTCTTTGTCTTCGACGCTTTCGCCCTGTTCTTCCTCAACCGCTTCGTCTGCAACGTCGCGATCCTGGTCAACCGGGTCGAGATTCTCGACACCGTCGTCCTTGGCCTCATCGTCGTCTCCCACCATGTCAGCCTTTGCTTCCGCAAAGGTGTCTTCCTCGGCGCTCACATTCTCCACGTCAGTCGGGATGCTCTGCACCGGCTCTGCTCCATCATCGGATGCGACCTCCTCACCGCCCATCGAGCGGATGTCGATCTTCCAACCCGTAAGACGTGCGGCCAAGCGGACATTCTGACCGCCGCGACCGATCGCGAGTGACTGCTGATCTTCGGCTACCTGCACGATCGCGCGGCTCTCTTCTTCAAAGAGTTCGATCGAAAGTACTTGTGCGGGCTTGAGTGCCTCCTTAACGTAGTCGCCTGCGTTCTCGCTCCATTCCACAACGTCGATCTTTTCGCCGCCGAGTTCAGAGGTAACGACCGCAACGCGGACGCCGCGCTGGCCGACGAGTGCGCCGACCGGGTCGACGTGGTCGTCGTTTGAGTGCACGGCAATCTTTGCACGTGAACCCGGTTCGCGGACAATGCCTTTTACTTCGACGACGCCCTGTGCCATTTCCGGCACCTCTGTCTCGAAGAGCTTGGTCAGGAAGCGCGGATGCGATCGGGAGAGACGAATGAACGTACCTCGTACACCTTCGTCCACCCGAAGCAAGAGTGCGCGAACGCGCTCGCCCTGTCGGTATCGCTCGCCCGGGATCTGTTCGTCGTAGGGGAGAATTGCGGTAGCGCGGCCCAAGTCGATGTACAGGTTGCCTCGTTCGAAGCGCTGCACGTGACCGGTAACGATTTCGCCTTCGCGCTCACCGTATTCTTCGATGATGGAAGCGCGTTCCGCTTCGCGGACCTTTTGCATGATGACCTGCTTGGCAGCCTGTGCCGCGATGCGGCCGAAGTCTTCCTGGGTCTCGAGGGGGAACGAAATCTCTTCGTCGAGCGCTGCATCGCGCTTAATGCGCTGTGCATCGGCAAGCATGATGTGCTGCTCGGGATTGAATCGGGAGCGGTGGTCGTTCTCGTCCTTGGCCTCCTCGTCTTCCTTGCGGACGAGGCTCTCATCGACAACGATCTTTGCCTGACGGAACTCCATGTCACCGGACTCCGGGTTGAACGTTGCGCGGATGATCTGACCGCGCTTGCCGTATTCGCGTCGGTATGCGGCGGCGAGGGCCGTTGCGAGCGCATCGATCACGCTTTCGCGCGAGATGCCGCGTTCTGTCTGGAGCTCATCGAGCGCCGAATTCAATGATTTGAGGTCAAAGAGTGCCATATGGATTATGTTGTATTTTCCGTTCCGCTCTATTAATAGAGGGGACCCCTTTCAAAAAAAGGGTCCGCCAGCGGCGGAACTAATGCGGGCAGTATACGAATCGTTCAGGGGGTCGTCAAGCGGGCTCCATTGTTGCGTCGCGGTCTCCCGAAGGCGGCTATTTTCACAGCGGAAACGAAATAATTTCCGCCGCTTTCACGTTGTGCGCGGTATAATAATGGTGCATGTACATTTCAGAAACCCATTTGAAAACGTTTCTCGCTGATGCGGGACTTGTTTCGCAGAAGGATTTCGATGCCGCGGAAGCGGAAGCAAAAGCAAACGGGCAATCGGTCGGCGAAGTCCTGACCGCGAAGAACGCGATCGGCGAGGACGAGCTGCGACGCACCTACGCGTACATCCTCGGTATCCCGTTCGTATCGCTCTCCGGTACCCAGATCAAATACGAGACGCTCTCGCTCATTCCCGAGCCGGTCGCACGCCGCAACAACATCATCGCCTACAACCATCGCGGGGATGAGCTCGAAGTCGCGATGCTCGATACCGACGATCTTGCCGCTATCGACTTCATCAAAAAGAAGACTCATTTGAAAGTGCAGGCACGCCTGACGGACGCGGCATCGATCAAATTTGCACTCAAGCAGTATCAGCAGGGGCTGAAAGACAATCTCGGCGACGTGATCGAGCGCGAAACCGCGGCGCTTGCAGGTGCGGTGATCGGCGACGAAAAGCAGATGGCAGAGGGCGTGCCGGCTGTCCGCATCGTCGACACGCTGCTCCGACATGCAAACGCTCAGAACGCGTCCGACATCCATATCGAACCGCTCGAAAATACGCTGCTCATCCGTTATCGCATCGACGGTCTGCTTCATGATGCGATGGAGCTCCCGAAACATGCCGCGGCTGCAGTAACTGCGCGCATCAAGGTGCTCGCCAACATGAAGCTCGACGAGAAACGGCTGCCGCAGGACGGCCGATTCGGAACAGAGAGCGCAGGCGAACGTGTGTCGTTCCGCGTATCAGTGCTCCCGACATATTTCGGCGAAAAGATTGTCATGCGATTGCTCCGCGACAATATCTCAGGCTTCACGCTCGAAGGCATCGGGTTCCACGGCACCGGGCTCGAGCGCATGCACGATGCGATCAAAAAGACGACGGGACTCATTCTCACGACCGGTCCGACCGGTGCGGGTAAATCAACGACGCTCTACACGCTTTTGGATATCGTGAACACGCCGGATGTGAACATTTCGACCATCGAAGACCCGATTGAATACCAGATGGCACGCGTGAATCAGACGCAGGTGCGACCGGAGATCGGCTTCACGTTCGCAAACGGACTCCGCTCCTTGGTGCGACAAGACCCGGATATCGTCATGGTGGGCGAAATCCGCGACAAAGAGACCGCTGCGCTCGCGGTCAACGCGGCACTCACCGGTCACTTGGTGCTCTCTACCCTGCACACCAACTCCGCGGCAGGAGCGGTGGCGCGACTCCTCGACATGGGTATTGAACCGTTCCTGTTGGTCTCCACGCTTCGCGTGATCATCGGACAGCGACTTGTCCGCCGCCTGACGCCTGATCACGAACCCTACGAACTCACGAAGGATCAGCAGGCTGACCTTGAAAACCTCATCGATCAAGGGGCGGTCCTGAAAGCGCTCAAGGAGGAGAAAATCGTTTCCGCTGAAACGACCTGGAAGAACGCCCCGTTTTACAAGCCGCATGAGAACGGACAGTCCCCGTCGGGTTACGCCACGCGCATCGGCATTTATGAGGTGCTCCCGGTCACGTCCACTATTAAGGAGCTCATCATGAAAAGCGCCGCAGGCGACGAGATTCATGAGCAGGCCCGCAAGGAGGGAATGCTTACTATGAGCGAGGACGGAATATTCAAGTCGGTACAGGGCCTCACAACAATTGAGGAAGTCCTTCGTGTGATTACGGAGTAAATCTGCGGGACTAACGGGTCGTGCCCGGTTCAGCGGAGCGCTCCGATACTCCACACCAAGACTGCGCTTTCCTGCAGAACAAAGAACCAGTAGAACGCGAGCCCGGTCGCATATCCTCGTTTCCCGTTATAAAGGAGTATCAACGGCAGTGCGAGCACGCCGAAGTGCTCCATCGGATGCATGTAAAACGGTGCGCCGAACCCCGGAGCAATAAAAAAGCTCAGTTTCGTCATAACGAGCATGATGAAGATCTGGCTGAACACCATTTCATAGGGTTTGTTATAGAACAGGTAGAACGCGACGATCATAAGCACTCCGCCTGATGCAAAATCGGTATGCAGAACGTATCCGAGTGCGATACACGCAATCACGCCTATCCACGCGAGATATCGGGGTGTATTCGTCTTGAGGATACGAATAGCAAGTAGTCCGAGGAACAGCGTCCAGAGTACGTTCAGGAACAGCTCGTGCGAGTGGTTTATGTAGTGTGCGATCTCTACCGGGATTTGTGCGATGAGGGCAAATATGCCGAGACGCATGAGGTATCGGTCGATGTTACTCGTGTGCACCGCGCCGTTGGCGATCAGCCACGCGATAAGGGGGAAGGCGAGGCGGCCGATAATGATTAACGGAAGTGATTTTGGGTAGTAGAGAAGTGCGTAGTGATCAACGATCATTGCGCTTATTGCGACGACCTTTATCCAAAACGCATTCATGCATAAACGATAGCACCTCAACGGTTCACATTATGTACATTCGTCAGTGGTTTTGCGTCTCGCGTGATACAGCGCACGCTATACTTGAATGAATGGCGCACTTTTCCTATACCGCAGAAAAAAATGACGGCGAAGTATATAAAGGCGTTGCCGAGGCGAATGATCGTTTCGAGCTCTACCAGATAATCCGTCGCGAGGGTGCCCACATTATTTCGGTAAACGAGGATTCCGGCTCGTCGAAATACAGTCTCAAGTACATCAATTCGATCTTCAGCAGCATCAAAGAGTACGACAAGATATTGTTCGCTCGTAATCTCGGCGCCATGCTCGGTGCCGGACTTTCGCTCGCTCGTGCACTGTCGGTCATCGAGCGCCAGTCCAAGAACCCGAAACTGGCGGTGACTGTTGCCGAACTCGCGAGTGACGTCCGCCGCGGCGATACGCTCCATATGGCGCTTGGTAAGTATCCGAACGTCTTTCCGAAGCTCATGGTTGCTATGGTGCGGGCGGGTGAAGAAGGCGGCGATCTTTCGTCGTCGCTCGCCGTCACATCGGACCAGATGGAGCGTATTCACGATCTCAAAAAGAAGATCCGCGGTGCCATGCTGTATCCGTGCATCATTCTCTTCGCGATCGTCGGTATCGGAACGCTCATGATGATCAAGGTGGTTCCGACACTCGCACAGACATTCATTGAGATGAATGCAAAACTGCCGCAGTCGACACGCATCGTAATCGCGATCAGCGACTTCCTCATTACGAATACTGTGTTGGCAGTCATCGTGCTTGTCGGTGCGTTTGCATCAATTATTCTGATGGCAAAGACAACTCCCGGCAGGCGACTATCGGATAAGCTGTTCCTAACGATGCCGATCATCGGCCCGATGGTAAAAGAGGTCAACGCTGCGCGCACTGCGCGCACGCTCGCGTCACTCTCGAGTTCGGGTGTCGACGTGCTCACGAGTCTCGAGATCACCGAAGAGGTCGTGCAAAACTCCTATTTTCGCGACATTTTACGGCGTGCCCGAAAGTCGGTCGGAGAAGGTGAGCCGCTCTCGGCTACATTCGTACGCAGTGACGCGTTATATCCGGCATTCGTCGGGGAAATGATGGCGGTCGGCGAAGAGACGGGACAGACCGCAGAAATGCTCAAGCGACTCGCCGCGTATTACGAGACCGAGGTCGACCGCAAGACTAAAGACATGTCGACAATCATCGAGCCGTTCCTGATGCTCTTCATCGGCGGTGCGGTCGGGTTCTTTGCTATCTCTATGATTTCTCCGATTTATCAGCTCTCCGAACACATCTAACGCCTGACTTTCCGCTTTTCTCTCTCATTGCATGCGGACCCCTCTCTCAACTGCTCGCCCCCGCACCTTGTCTCAGGCAGGTGTGACGCTCATCGATACGATCGTCGGCACCGCACTGATGCTCGTTGTATTCATGGGCATTACGGCCGCCTTCCAGCTGACGGTCGATGTTGTGAGTAACAGTAAGGCTCGTGCAGGGGCAATCGCGCTCGACAACGAGCGTATGGAGTATTTAAAGAGTTTGTCATACTCGCAGATCGGTGTGATTGGCGGAATTCCGTCCGGTATCGTGCCGCAGCTTGAAACGGTCACACTCAACGGCGTTACCTACACCCGCCGAACGCTGGTCTACTATTCAGACGATCCCGCCGACGGCACAGGCGCCGCCGACACGAATAACATCATCGCCGACTACAAAACGATCCGCGTCGAGGTGTCGTGGAAATACAAACGATCGGATCGCAGTATTCAGGTGGTCGGTCGCGTATCGCCGACTGGCATAGAAACCTCTGTCCCGGGCGGCACGCTCACGATCAACGTGGTGGATGCGAATGCGGCACCGCTTCGAGACGCACAGGTTGATATCACCAATACGTCAACGACTCCCGCAGTCTCAATTCGCACATTCACCAATGATCTCGGCTCCATCACGTTCATTGGTGCACCCGCCTCAAGTAACTATCAGGTCGTGGTCTCAAAAACCGGCTACTCTTCAGCGCAAACGTACCCCGTGACCGTGCAGAATCCGAATCCGAATCCGCGACACCTCACGGTCTCGAATAATCTCACGACGACGGGAACCTTCGCGATTGACCTGCTTTCGAGCAAATCGATTCAGACATACAAAGCTGTCGAAGACCGCACATGGACCGACACACTATCGAATGCAACGTATGTTGCGACAACGAGCAACGTCACCGTTTCCGGCGGCACTGCAAAACTGTTCGGTCCTCCGTACGGAACGAGCGGTTTCATACTTTCGACCGACATCACAACCTCGCTGCTCAACAGCTGGAATACAATCACGTGGACCGACACGACACCGGCACAGACTGATGTCCTGTATTCGCTCTACACCATGTCCGGCGGCGTGCCGACGCTGATTCCTGACAGTGACTTTCCGGGAAATTCGACGGGGTTCTCGAGTTCAACGGTCGACATATCCGCGCTCTCCACATCAACGTACCCGATCGTGCGCATCGGTGCCACGCTTATCAGTACAAGCTCGAGCGCTACACCATCCATCGACTCGTGGAATGTTTCGTACAAGTACGGGCCGGAAGTGTTTCCGAACCTCGCCGTGACCATTCGCGGGCAGAAGACGATCGGGAACAGTCCCACCGTCTATAAATACAACGCAACGAGCACGAGCGACGGGGCGGGCAAAATATCCATTCCGTCCATTGAATGGGATACGTATCAGATCGATCCGGCGACCATGTCCGGATTCGAGACCGCAGAAGTCTGTGCCCCGCAACCTGAACTGCTCTCGCCGGGCGGCTCGCAGTTCACGCGGCTCTACGTCGCAACGAACACCCCGCGCGCACTTATCGTCGACGTACGCGAGGGTAGCGGTACCTATATTCAGAATGCATCGGTACAATTGTTCAGTACGACAACGAATAAGACATTGAAAACGTCGGCGTGCGGACAGGTGTACTTCCCGGGACTTGGCAGCGGTTCGTATACGTTAAACGTGTCGAAGGCCGGTTTCCAGCCGAAGTCGTCCAATATCATCATTTCGACCGTCGACTCGCGTCAATCCGTCGTACTCGTACCGTAGATCTATGCTCACGAACACACGAGGCATGTCATTCATAGAAACGATGGTGTGGATCGCGCTTTTGATTTCTGCGATGCTCGCGATCTCGTCGACCGTTCTCTACTTCTATCGGACGAACTCGTACGCACTCGAACAGTCGACGGCGGTCACTTCGGCGCAGCGCGGATTGGAAAGCATGGTAAAGACGATCCGTGAGGCCGCATACTCGTCGCAGGGCGCGTTTCCGGTTGTCACGGTTCAGCCGAACGATTTCATCTTTTATGCCGACGTCGACAGTGATCCTTTGATCGAGAGAGTGCACTATTATCTGGTCGGTACGACGATGATGCGTGGGGTACTGAACCCGAGCGGCGATCCGCCGGATTACACCGGTGCCGAAACGACTGAAGTGCTCGCGGACTACGTGCGCAATACCTCGCTCGGTCTGTCGACATTCAGATACTACGACGCGCTCGGAGCGGAAATCGCGTCGTCCAGCTCCGCGTATACTGCAGTGCGCTTCGTCAAAGTAACACTCGCGGTCAACGTGAATACCGCGACGCTCCCGAACCAATTGAGTCTTTATTCATCGGCTGCGCTCCGAAACCTCGCCGGCAAATGATATGAACACATTACGTACTGCCCGCGGTGTTACTACGCTCATGGTGCTGCTCTACATGGCGCTGTTCGTGCTCATATTGAGCACCATCTCAGGGTATGCACTTACACAATCGCGATACGGTCGCGCGCTCGCTGCGCGGGAACAAGGCCTGCATGTGGCCGAAGCGGGTCTTGAATATTACCGCTGGTTCCTCGCGCACAATCCGACGATCATGGATGCGGGTGTGGGACTCGTGAGTCCGAAAACGTACACAGAGGTCGACCCGGAGACCGGAGCCGTAGGCGACGCCACGGTTACCGCGACCGCGACGCTGCAGTGCGGTGTCGTGCAGTGGGTAGATCTCCAGTCGAAGGGTGTCGCGTATGCGGATCGTTTGTTCCCGCGCACACTGACCGCACGCTACATGAAGCCTTCAGTCGCTGAATACTCATATGTGGTTAATACGAGTGTATGGGCAGGGCCGGATCGAAATATCCGCGGTCCGTATCATTCAAACGGCGGCGTTCGCATGGACGGGTCAAGCAATTCAACCGTTTCGAGCTCGGTTGCAACGTGGAACTGCGACGCAAGTTATGGCTGCTCGCCGTCACAAAGCACGGCGCCGGGAGTCGTAGGCAGCGGCACAAATCCCGAGTTGTGGAAATTTCCCGTCCCGACGATCGACTTTGCGCTCATTGCGGTCGACTTCACGAACCTGAAAGCAAAAGCGCAAGCGGGCGGCATTTACTATCCGGCGGCCGCGGGTTCGCAGAGCGAGCGAGGGTACCACGTGATATTCAATGCGGACGGCACCTTTACCCTTTACCGAGTGACTTCGACGGACGGCTACCCGAGTCAATCGTCGCAGTACGGTGTGACCACGGAAAATAGTGTGATTACGGGACAGACGCTTATCGGCACCTTTGCGGTGCCGCCGAGCTGCTCCCTCATGTTTTTCGAAGACCGCGTGTGGGTAGAGGGAACCGTGAATGCCAAGGTCACTGTCGTTGCAGCAACGCCGAGTAACAGCTCAACGCCGGACGCGTATTTGAATAACAACATTTTGTACGGCTCAAACGACGGTACGGACGGATTGACCGTGATCGCAGAGCGAAACGTGCTCATTCCGCTCGTAGTTCCCGACCTTATGGAGGTGCACGGAATCTTCGTGGCACAGAGCGGTCACTACGGGCGTGACTACTTTTCCATCAACGACACCCCGGCGTCGCTTGACCAGTATGTGTCCCAAACACGGCTGACAACTATCGGCACGGTCGTTTCAAACGGACGAACGGGCACATCGTGGATTTGCGGCGGTGTTTTCTGCTCCGGTTTCCAGACTCGATACGATTACTACGATCAGCTTGTCGCGTTCTCGCCGCCTCCGTTCACGCCGGTCGCGTCCACAAACTACACCTTCTCTTTGTGGCGCGAAAAGTAGCGCGGACGTACGGCCCCGTCGGGAAAAATCGAGCGTGATACAATCGCGTGATGAAAACACTTCTGGTCGCTAACTGGAAGATGAACCCGTCGACCTTCAAAGAGGCGAAGGCGCTGCTCGACGCGACCAAGAAAGTGGGAGATAAGGCTAAGCAGGTAACGATCGTGCTTGCTCCGCCGAGTATTTACCTGCGTCAGCTTCGCCTCCTCTATAAAGGAAAGCGTATCGCATTTTGTGCGCAGAACGCGCGCGGCGAGAACGGCGGCGCGCTTACCGGCGAGATCTCAATGGTGCAAGCGCGTGATGCCAAGGCGCTGTTTGTCCTTATCGGTCATGCTGAACGGCGGGCGATGGGCGAAACGAACGACGACACAAAGAAAAAAGTCGCCGCAGCGCTTGCGCTCAACATGACGCCGATCCTCTGCATCGGCGAGACCGAGCGTACGAGCTCAGGTGCCCACTACGCACATGTCGCCGAACAGTTGATCGTCGGCCTTTCGGCTGTTCCGAAGGGAATGCTCAAAAAAGTACTGGTCGCCTATGAGCCGGTGTGGGCGATCGGCGCCACGAGTGCCATGTCGCCGCGCGACATGCACGAAATGGCAATCTTCATACGAAAGACGGTCGTCGGGGTACATGGTGAGGTCGGTATGCAAATGCGAATTCTGTACGGAGGATCAATCGATGACACGAACGCCGCAGATATGTGCACAGAGGGGGATGTCGAGGGGCTGCTTGTTGGGCGCGCCTCGGCTGATCCGCGAAAGGTAACGCAACTCATCAACGTGCTTCAAAACGCCTGATATGCGGAGTATCCGCGACATACCGGTCACTGACCTCAAGGGAAAGCGCGTGCTTGTGCGTGCGGGTTTCGATCTGCCGCTCAATAAGAAAGGCGAGGTGGCGGATCTGTTCCGTGTGCGACGCTCTTCCGAGACCATCAAGTATCTCTCCGAGATCGGGGCGCGCGTCATCATTCTCTCGCACATCGGCCGCGACCCGGAGGAAACGAACGAGCCTGTTTCGCGCGCGCTCACGAATGAAATGAAAGTTACATACATTCAGGACCTTACCGGTCCGATTGCGCACTCTGCAAAAGATGCGATGCGGGACGGCGATATTCTTTTGCTCGAGAACTTGCGTCGTGATTCTCGCGAGACCCAGAATGATGACGGGTTCGCGCGCGAACTCGCTGCGCTCGGCGAGATCTACGTCGGCGACGCGTTTTCCGCAGCGCATCGCGCGCACGCCTCGATTGTCGGCGTTCCGAAATACCTGCCCCACTATGCCGGCATCCTGATGGATGCGGAGGTTCGCGAGCTTTCAAAAGCGCGATCGCCGCTACACCCGTCTTTTGCGATACTCGGCGGTGCAAAATTCGAGACCAAAGCTCCGCTCATCCGCACGCTGCTTGAAAACTACGACAACGTGTTCATTACGGGCGCGCTCGCAAATGATGTGTTCAAGGCACGCGGTATGACGGTCGGGCGGTCGCTCATCTCTGCCGAGCTCCCCGGCGAGGATGTATTGAATCATGAACACTTCCTTGCCCCGGTCGACGTGACCGTCGAGCGACCGGATAAGCAGTCGCGGGTCAAAAAGGCGACCGACGTTGAGGCCGACGAGAAGATCGTTGATATCGGTCCGGAGACCGTCGCGCTGATTGCTCCGTATATAGATCAGGCAAAATTCATTCTGTGGAACGGCCCGACCGGTCTCTATGAAGCAGGGTACGGTGAATGGACGCACGCGATCGCGGAATTGATAGCGAACAGCGGCGCTCAAAAGGTGATCGGTGGAGGAGATACGATAGCCGTCATTGAGGAAAGCGGTATGGAACGGGAGCACCTTGGCTTCTTGTCCACCGGCGGAGGCGCCATGCTCGAATACATTCTTGCGGGAACGCTTCCCGGTATCGAGGCGCTTTCCTAGCGGCTCTATGAAAGAGCGGGCCCGTCGGTCCGTCTTTGTACACATGCGGAGAGACAGCTCCGCGCTTATACATACGTAACCTCTATACTGGAGCTATGAATACTAAATCACTCGTAGCCGGCGTTATTATCGCCTGCGCGCTCGCGACCCCGTTTGCGGCGTCGGCACTTTCGATCGATGAACTGCAGCAGCAGATCAAGGACTTGCTCGCGAGGGTCGCGACACTACAGGTGCAGCTTAAGGAGCAGGCAGTGGCAACGACCACACAGTCGTCGTGGAGCGAATCGCGATCGAATCGCATTTGTACGCTTATCTCCAGAAATCTTTCACGCGGTCAGAGCGGAGACGATGTGAAGGGGCTGCAGGAATATCTCACGAGCGAAGGCTACCTGAACGCGACCGCGACCGGCTTTTTCGGCCCCGCGACCGCGCAGGCGCTCTCAAAATGGCAGACCAAGAACAATATTTCAGCGATCGGCTCATTCGGTCCTCTCTCTCGTGAACGCATCAAGCTATGGTGTGGTACCTCCGGCAATGCGCTCTTGCAGGTATCACCGCACAAAGGATCGGCGCCGCTCACAGTGACCGTCACGTCGAAGACCGGCGATGCGAGCGACTACCGCCCGAGTATGGCTGACGGTCGCGACACAATGATCGATTTTGGTGACGGTAGTGAACGGCAGTGGGTACACTGCGTGACCAACGGACAGGATATCTATCCGGCGCGATGTGCGACTCCGCAATCGTTCACTCACACCTACAGCGCGAACGGAACCTACACGGTCTCGCTCGTGAAGAGCGGCGGAATGTGTATGGGCGGATGCAAGGACGAAACACTTGCAAAGGAGCAGGTTGTCGTGGGCGACGCGCCCGTTGCGTGCACGATGGACTACACGCCGGTGTGCGGCGCAAAGCAGGTCGTGTGCATCACGACTCCCTGCAATCCCGTGCCGACCACATACTCCAATCTCTGCGGCATGAAAGCCGATAAGGCAACCTTGCTCTATGAGGGCGAGTGTAAGGACACGAGCACCAACCAGGGCTCACTCTCGGCGTCTCCGTCATCCGGTCAGGCGCCGCTTACTGCGTCGTTCATGTATCAACCTTCCGAAGAAAACGGCCAGTACTGGATCGAGTTCGGAGACGGCACCGGTCAGATTATGACGCTGCACCCTGTTCAGTGCGTCCGTGCACCGTGCATCTCGCCGGTCGGTGCAGACCATGCGTACACAAGCGCAGGTCACTATGAGATCTACGTTACGAAATACATCGCATGCATGCACACCAATCCCCGCTGCATGATCGCCACCATTCCGCTCGCGAAAACATCCGTCGATGTCACGGGTTCCGCCGGCGGCGCCCCCGTTATTTCATCGTTTGCCGGTCCTGTGTCGCTCGCAGTGAACGAGATCGGCACCTGGAAGATCACCGCATCAGACCCGGAGAACGGAACGCTCAAGTACTCCATCATGTGGGGTGATGAATGGACCGCCTCCGACGCGGCAATGCGATTGATGGCTCCGCAGGCGAGTATCCAGCAGGACTCATCGTTCACGCACTCATACACGAATGCAGGTAACTACACGGTCGCGCTCACGGTGACCGATTCCGACGGTAAGCAGGCACGCTCGACTGCAACAGTGCAGGTATCACCGACGGCATGCACCAAGGAATATCAGCCGGTGTGCGGACGGCCGACAGGATGTGCGAACACGTGCGCCGCCGGTATGTACTGCACGATGCAGTGCCAATTGTACTCGCCGCAAACATATTCGAACCGCTGTGTCATGAACAATTCCAACGCCACGTTCATGCATGACGGCGCATGCACGGGAAATGAAGGGTATCTACAGTAACCGCTCGGTATATATAAAAACGACCCCACAGAGGGGTCGTTTTTATTTGAGAGCCTCGATGATCTTTGCCGCGTTACCCGCAAAGTCACGTTTATCGCCGCCTGTTTCCTCGGGGTGAGGGAACAGCCACACATGCGCATGGTGAACCTCGTCTCCCATGACACGCGAGCGCACGGACTCGTGGAATACGCTCTGTTGTGCCTTCGCGATTTTTTGCACGACCTCAAAGTAGTGCCCGATCTGCGGGACGTCCCATACCCATCGGAAATGCTCCTTGGGAATGACCTGCACGTGTCCTGCCGCATGGGGATTAATGTCCATAAACGCGAGAAAGTGGTCGTCTTCGTATACGACGGTCGCCGGTATTTCTTTGCGTACGATCTTGCAAAACACGCAATCGTTCATGTCGAGAGTGTACACCGAGCTTTGCGCGATACAATGCCCCCATGCAAACCGCTGAAATGGAATTGAGTGAAGCGGTTCGTTCACTCCTGAAGCGTCGAGGTGTCGAGTCCGAGCCCGACATCCGTGCGTTTCTGCAGCCGGATTACGATGCTCACACCCACGCGCCCGAGCTCATTGCAGATATGGGTGTCGCGACCGCGCGTGTGATCGCCGCGATAGAGGCGGGGGAGCGTATCGCCGTGTACGCCGATTTCGATTGCGACGGCATCCCCGGTGCATCGGTTCTGAGCGATTTTTTCGAGAAGATCGGCTACGACAATGTGCGGGTTTACATTCCGCATCGCGATCGAGAGGGGTACGGATTTCATGAGGCAGCGATTACCGAGCTCGCCAAAGACGGCGTGAAGCTCATCATCACGGTCGACGTGGGCACCAACGCGTTCGATGCCGTCGCGCACGCGGGTTCACTCGGGGTGGATGTCATAGTTACCGACCATCATGAATTGATCGGCGACTTGCCGCGTGCGGTTGCCGTGCTGAATCCGAAGCGCGAAGCGTATCCGTTCCCGAACCTGTGCGGTGCGGCCATGGCGTTCAAGCTTGTGCAGGCGACGCTCCGCGAAGGGAAGCGTCGGGGCATCGAGCGATTTGCAGCGGTACAGGAGGGATGGGAAAAATGGTTGCTCGATCTTGTTGCGATCGCAACGATCGCCGATATGGTGCCGCTTGTCGGCGAGAACCGAGTCCTTGCACACTGGGGGCTGCAGGTCCTGCGCAAGTCGCCGCGCCCGGGCATAACAGCTCTCGTGATTAAGCTCCGTCTCAGAAAGGCAGAGCTCTCCGAGGAAGACATCGGATTCTCGATCGGTCCCCGCATTAATGCCGCATCGCGCATGGGCACGCCGGAACTGGCGTTCCGACTGCTCACAACAAAAGACCACGCGGAAGCCGATGCGATAGCGGGAGAGCTTGAAAAGTTGAACGCATCCCGTAAGGGTGTCGTGGCGGGAATTGTCCGCGAGATTAAGAAGCGCGCAAAGGAGCGCTACACCGAAGCGGATACTGTCGTGGTCATGGGAAATCCTGAGTGGAAACCGTCGCTGCTTGGCCTTGCTGCAAACTCGATCATGAACGATCGAGGCGGTGTCGTGTGTTTGTGGGGTCGCGACGGCAATGGAAATATAAAAGGATCGTGCCGCTCCGACGGATCGGTTTCCGTAGTCGCCCTCTTCACCGCGGCGAAAGATTCATTCGCCGAATTCGGCGGCCACTCCGCCTCCGGAGGATTTTCGGTCGTCCCGGAAAAGGTGCACACGCTCCAGGAGGACCTCGCCGCCGCCGCCGAAACGATCGAACGGGTGCAGCAGACGCGTGAGACGGTCGCTGATCTCAATATTACGTTGCCGGAAGTCTCGTGGGCGCTATTTCGTGACCTTGGTCGTCTTGCACCGTTCGGTATCGGAAATCCGAAACCGATCATTCGTATTAATAGGGCAAAAGTCGTCAGTCTGAAACGTTTCGGCAAGGAACAGAATCATGTCGAAGTGCAGCTGACATGTCTCGATTCCGGGTGGACCGCGCGGGCGTATGATTTTTTTCGTGGCCCGTCAGATTTTACCCATGAACCGACACCCGACACGCCCACAACGCCGCTCGCAACGATAGAAAAGGACTCATTCCGGGGCGGTCTTGCGCTGCGGCTCGTCGACATGCTGCCGTAAACGGCAGGCGACACATCTCCACAGGGTGCCTTCCGCAAAGTCTCCGGCGTGCTAGCGTTTAGGTATGAATACTATTTCAGTGCAGGACGCGCTTCGTTACGGGTGGGACACCTTTAAGAAGCGCCCCGGTTTCTTTATCGGTGTAACCCTTATCATTTTTCTCGTATCGTGGCTGACGGGATTCATTATCAGCATGGTCGGGTTAAAGGATAACTTCATCGGTAGTATCGTGAATCTCCTCGTGACCACACTCCTCGACCTCGGCGTTGTTGCAACGATGCTGAAGGTCTACGATGCTCCGGAAAGCGCCACAATCAATGATCTCTGGCACCCGAGTCAGTATCTTCCGTACCTTGGTGCGACACTGTTGACCGCGATCATCGTCGTGATCGGTCTGATTCTCCTTATTGTGCCGGGAGTTATCGCTGCGATGATGCTTCTCTTTGTAAAGTTCATCGTCGTCGACCGAAAGATGGGTCCGATCGAAGCACTGAAAGAAAGCGTGCGCATGACCAAGGGTCATCGCATGACCCTCTTCCTCCTTGTGCTGCTCATTGCAGTTATTAATATCATCGGCGCGATCCTGCTTTTGGTCCCGCTCCTCGTAACAATCCCGGTATCGACGCTTGCGATGGTGTACGCCTACCGCAAGATCGGTCACGCAGCGAGCGAAGTCGTCCCGGCTGCCGCTCCCGCAACTCACTAACGTTTCCAACGAAAAACCCCGGCAAGCGCCGGGGTTTTTCATGTATGATGTCCGCCATGGAGAAACTCGTTATCTATACCGACGGTGGCGCGCGCGGCAATCCGGGCCCCGCCGGAGCAGGTGCAATCGTCTATGAGGGAGACACGACCGTCTTGGAGTACAAGAAATATCTGGGCGATAAACAAACCAACAATTTCGCAGAGTACGAAGCGGTCGCGCTTGTGCTTGCGGAGCTGAAAGCACAAGGGTTTGCGGGGCGGGCAGTGGAAGTCCGTATGGATAGTAAGCTCGTCGTCGAACAGATTTCCGGCAATTGGAAGATCAAAGAACCGACATTGAAGCCTCAAGCGGCAAAAGTACACGCGTTACTGAAAGACTTCGCATCGTTTCAATTTACCTACGTGCCGCGCGAACAGAACAAAGAAGCCGATCGTCTTGTGAACGAAGCGCTCGACGAGGCGCTGTGATCTGCCCGTGAGCGGGTTGATAAGGAGCCTACGACGCTATACAGTGCCGCGAGGATCGTTCGAGTGAACGGTCTGCAACGGGAGGGTACCGAATGAGCGGACAACTTCGTATTGACCAAGCAGCCCGGCTGAAAGCTGCGTCGCTTGCTGAGCGTTTGGAAGCGATCGGCATTGTCGTGCCCGATCAGGCACAGGCGGAGCGCATGAAGCATGCAATGCTCCTCGGCCTGCCGCTCGGCTCGTCGTGGTTTCGCATGCGGTATGCGTATCTGCGCAAGATCGCCGTAACGTTCAACGCGACGATGTACCGCGAATTCCAATGGGACGAATTCTGCAAGGATACGTGGCGCAACTACGGCGGCTATCCGCCGGCCGTTGTGCACGAGACCTCGGAGAAGGTCGCGCGGTTTCTGCCCGATGTGCAACGTCTCGTCCACGCGACGCACGATGATCCGTGGCTGGTCGTTTCCGACGGCAACGAGTCCGTCATTCTGCACGGATGGTTCCGCGCTCGTCGCGAAGACGACGCGCATCTCGTTCTTTGATTGCTCACGCAGTCACATCAATGCCCCGGGTCTCCCGGGGCATTCTTTTTGCTACTGTGAATACATGCTCACGCGTATCGCGGTGGCCGGCGTCATCGGGTTCCTTGCAGGAGTGTGGTACGCATCGGTTATTCCGGTAGCAGTACCCGTTGTCATGGCGCTCCTGCTGTGCGCATGTGTGTTTTTGTTTGTGTCGTGGAAAGTGCCGCACGACCGCAGAGCGCTCCCGGTTGTTGTGTGTTTGTGTGCGGCAGTATGCGGAATGGCTCGCCTTGAGCTTGCACGGCTGCACCCGACGCCTGACCTCTCAGCGCGACTCAATACCACAGTCCGTCTTGAGGGAACGATCATCGCCGAGCCCGACGTCCGCGAACGCAGCACTCGCTTGTTTATGGACGTTACCGCCGTCGATGGCGTGCCTGCGGCACTGAGAGTTCTCGTGAACGCCCCCTCATTCTCGCGAACTACATACGGCGACCGTATTTCGGTTGCGGGAACACTCCGTGAGCCGGAACCGTTCGAAAGCGGTGAAGGTCGTGCGTTCAACTATCCGATGTTCCTCGCGGTACGGGGCGTCTCATACGAAGTTGCCTTTGCAGAGATTGCCGTCGTGGGGCACGGGGGTAACCCGCTCATCACGGGCGCATTGGTCGTGAAGGCAGCGTATATCCACGGACTGCAGTCTGTGTTGCCCGAACCGTATGCGGGGTTGGCAGCGGGCATCACGGCGGGCGATAAGCGGTCGGTCGGAGTCGAGTTGTCGGAAACATTCCGCCGTGTCTCGCTTGTTCATATTCTCGTACTGTCCGGCTATAACATCACGGTCGTGATGAGTGTGCTTATGCGGCTGAACACCGGCATGTCTCGATTCGGTAGGCTTGCGGTCGCGTTGCTCACTATCATCTTTTTCATACTGATTTCCGGTGGGGCAGCGAGTTCGGTACGTGCGGGTGCGATGGCGTTTGCGGCGGCATTCGCGAATCAGTTCGGCAGGCAATTCGTGGCGTTGCGCGTGCTCGCTGCGGTCGTGCTGGCGATGGTCATCTGGAACCCGCTCATCCTCGCATTCGATCCGGGATTCCAATTATCAGTTCTGGCCACGCTTGGACTTGTGCTGTTCGGTAACGACCTCAGCGGATATCTACGTGGTGTGACAGAACACTTTGCGCTGCGTGAAATACTCGCATCGTCGATCGCAACGCAAGTCGCCGTGCTTCCGCTTTTGCTCTATCAAAACGGACTCCTTAGTTTGGTGGCTTTGCCTGCTAATATTTTCGCGCTCGTCGCAGTGCCGCTTGCAATGGCATTCTCCGCGATCGCAGCGTGTATCGGTATCGTACTCGGGACGTGGGGGACCGTTCTTGCGCTTCCGGCGTTCATGCTGCTGCGATACATCGTGTTTGTTGCCGAAACCTTGGCGCGACTGCCGTTTGCTACCGTTACAATACCTGCGTTTAACGCGTATATACTTTTTCTCGTGTACGGATGTCTCGCGTGCGCCGCGTACATGTGTCACCGTCTCTCCATAATCAAAACGACCCCGTAAAGGGGTCGTTTTGATTTAGAGCGCTTGATTACATCGAGGCGGGAGCCATCGGTGCCTTGCGCTGCAGCCACCAGCCGACGATCGCCGACGGGATGACCCAGTAGCCCAAGAGAATGAGAGTGGACCAGCTCATGAGGAACGGTCCGAAGTTCGGGATGATCCCGAACATCTGCGAGATGGAGCCGGTCTGCGCGAGCACGCCGGTGACACCGGTCACGAAAGCGGTGACGATCGACACCACGAAGGCGATGACGCCGAAGATGATGCCTGCACGCATCGCGCGCGAAGCCGACACATGCATGATCGTCCACCACGCAAAGAGTGCCGCGAAGATCATCGCGAGGATGACATATGCGACGTACTGCGGCGTGAAGACGCTCGTCGAGGACGATGACGGGATGAGTGCGACGATAGCCGCGACTACGTTATTGATAAGGTAGTTGCCGATAAAGGCAACCAGGATCGATCGTTCAAGATTCATAATCGAGGATAATTTTTATAGATCCGTGACCAATGCTAATAGCGTAAGCGTATCGTTACTTACTTGCCTCTGCAAACCGCTTTTCCACTACCCCCCAGTTGAGATTTGCGAAGAATGCGTCGATGTATTTGCCCTTTCCCTGGGCCCCGTAGTCCAAAAGGAATGCGTGTTCCCACACGTCGAGAGCCAGAATGACCGGGAGGGTCGCGAAATGGCCCTGATGCTGTTCACCGGAGAAGCCTGCGAGTATCTGTTTACCGACCGGGTCCCAGTACAGAAGCGCCCATCCCGGACCGCGCATCATGCCGATCGCCTTGAGGTAGGGAACAAGGTGAGCGGGATCTTTGTATTCCGTCGTCAGTGCGTCTTTGAGCGGACCGTCCGATAGCCCCGTTGCGCCGCCTTCGAACTGAGAAAAATAGATCTCGTGCAGTCGCATGCCGCCGAATTCGAATGACCGTCGGCGAATGAGCTCCGACAGTGCGTGTGCATGTTTTTCGCTGTCCTGCGCATATTCCGGGAGTAGCGCGGAGATTGCGTTGAAGTTCTTTACGTAGCCTGCGTACAGCCCCAGGTGCTCCTCGACGGATTTTTCCGAGATACCCTCGAGCTTCGGAATGGTGAATGTTTTTGCCTCGTACATATGAGTGAGTGCTTATGTAATGCAGGGAGTATACCACCGGCACTCATGAAGAGACGGTGACAGGTCATGACATACTTTTGCGATGACTCGCAGCATGCGCATCACACTCGCGGCCATTATTGTTTTGTCGATGCTTTCGGCGGGGATTTGGTACGCGGTGTACGAGCAACCCCGCAGGGAAGATTTAACCGTCTCCTTTCTCGATGTGGGACAGGGCGATGCGGTATTTATTCAGTCTCCGACAGGGCAACAGATTCTCATTGACGGGGGACCCGGCAGTCGGATTCTGCGCATGCTTCCGACCGTGATGCCCTGGTATGACCGCTCGCTCGATCTGGTCGTGGGCACACATGCGGATTTGGATCATATCGGCGGATTGATTGAACTATTGCCCCGGTATCGCGTGAGTTTTGCGTTGGTGCCGAGTACGATGGGCGAAAGCGATGCGTGGCGTACCTATCTTGAGGAGCTGAAAGCGGAAGAACGCTCGGGTGCGCGTGTCTATCAGGCGAAGCGCGGCGAGCACATCGACATCGGCGGCGGTGCGTACGTGGATGTGTTGTTTCCGGACCGCGACGTGCCGGATCTTGAAACAAACACCGGCTGTGTCGTCGCTCGGCTCGTGTACGGGGAGACGGCTTTCATGCTCTCGTGTGATGCACCGAGTGCTATCGAGCAGTATCTGGCGCTACTCGACGGTACAAACCTCAAGGCGAATGTGCTGAAAGCCGGGCACCACGGTTCAAAGACGTCCTCGCATCCGCTTTTCGTCGGACTTGTCGATCCGGAGTACGCGGTCTTTTCGCGCGGCTGCGACAACACCTACGGACATCCGTCGCAACAGACAATCGATACGTTTGAGCGATTTAATATTCCAACCCTCGATACGTGCACTGACGGAACAGTTACGTTTGTATCCGACGGGCATACTGTGGCGCGCAAATAAAAGGCCCCGGGGAACCCGGGGCTTTCGTTTTTTTGCTGATTGCTTGGACGGACCGTTCGTCCTTATCGGGCAGGGATCATAAGCGACGGACAGCGTGACGCCCACGGCTTCTGTGCCACGAACGATCGTACGAGCTTGTTGTCGAAGTAGAAGTACGCGATGTAGATGCGATTGTCCAAGGTGGAACGCATTCGCGTCGACGTCATGATCCGCACCGGTTCACCGGATACTCGCGCCAAGCACGATGGCGGGACCGTAGAGGGGTACCGGTCGAACACGTCTGCAATACTGATACCAAGCATGACTCCGCGCTTCGTGAGCGCGCGACGCTGGGAGTTAAGTAGTACAGATCGCGGATATGCGAGTTGCAGTGTCTCGGGGTCCACGTGTTGTACGGCCGGTGCGCGCCGGTCGATCGGGTCGATCGCGACGAAGCCTTTATAGTCCGAGCACGACGCAAGTGTCTGTTCGTCGGAGCAGATAGGGTAGAGCATGTCGGCCTCCTTGTCGGCGTTTGAGCTAGAGCAAGTGATATACCGGCGGACGTGGTGAGTCAATCAATAAAAAAATGCCCGGGTTTCCCCGGACATTTTGTTTTTCTTTTATACGAGCCCTGCCTTTTTGAGGGTGATGAAGGCTCCTCGCTTCTTCATCGTCTTGAGGCCCTTTGCCGAGACGCGAACGGTGACCTTTTTGTTGAGCTCCGGGACGAAGAGGGTCTTGGTCTGGAGGTTTACCTGGCGGCGTCGCTTGCCCGTCGGGTTGAACTTGGTAGCACGAACACGGTTGGAGTAACCGCCTCCGACCTGAGAAGTTGCACCTGTGATTGCGCAGACCTTTGCCATAAGTTCGCGCACTGTAGCGTGGGGAGCGGAAAATGTCAAAAACCGAAATTAGGCAACGGCCTGGAACGCTTCGGTGAGGGCTCGGGCCAGCTCGGTAAACGTTTCTGTGGTCAGGCGCACGTCGTTGTTTTCTGAGCGGCGACCGAAGTGTCTGTCGGGGTACGATGCTCCACCAAACTGTGCGGGCGTCTCGTAGCGAGGCACGAGGTGCCAGTGCACATGGGGCTTCGGCGGTTTTTCCTGATACGCGTTGTTCATGGCGCACGACCAGTTGAACATGGTCGTACCCAACGTCTTCCGGTATACCGCCTCGGTTGTACGAACAAGAGCCAGGAAATCAAGCATCTCCTCTTCGGTTACATCGGCCAGATCGCCGCACTCGCGCTTCAGAAGCACAACCGCACGGCCGAGGTACTCCTGTTTCGGATTGAGAACCATTTTCCAGGATGTCGTCTCGTATATGGGTGTTTTCTCGATAGGATCCATCCGATGAGTATATCGGAGGGAAGAGAACGGTGCATGGTTTGACCCGTAACAACGCGCATACTAGGCTGCCGAAAGAATGATCACCGACGGAGGGCTCTGATATGCCTGCTCGAATGCAATACCGCTGTTCCCTCGAAGACATGCGGCAGGAATACCTGCCACAACACGTTGCGTTCCTTCAAGATTCCGACGTTCGACGATACCTTCGCATACGATCTGAGGTCACGATTGAACAGCAGCGCGCATGGCTCGAACGGGTACAACGGTCCTCTTCCGACGTGCTGCACGCGATCATCGCGACAGACGACCGTAGTTTTATCGGAGTCGCACAACTCAAGGATATCGATGTATTCGATCGGACCGCGAACGGTGGGCTGGTTATCGGCGACAAACAGCGATGGGGGAAGGGGT
Organism: uncultured Candidatus Saccharibacteria bacterium; assembly: GCA_964512835.1. Lineage (GTDB taxonomy): Bacteria > Patescibacteriota > Minisyncoccia > Phycocordibacterales > UBA2100 > UBA10103. The sequence goes on from CAZELA010000003.1 coordinate 191,278, forward strand.
ATGCGACGGAGGCCCGATCTCTCCAATTGCAATATGCGTTCGATCACCTGCGTCTCCGTTGGGTGTATGGCCGCACAGCCGCGTGCAATATCGGCGCTCAGCGATTGATGGTTGCAAACGGGTATCGCGAAATCGGACGACGACCGGAGTGCCGATTAATCGACGGGATCTTTTACGATGAATATCTCTACGCGGTTTCGCGTGAGTGGTGGCTCGCTGCGCTGGCGCAGTAGTTTACAAAAAGAAAATGGCCCCCGGACATCCGGGGGCCATTACTGTTGTGTCTACGAGGGAACATCGACGCGCAATACCCATCCGTCGAGAGAAAACCCGCCCATTTTTTCTTGTACGAAAACAGTCAGGCGTTCAATGTTTTCAAATGAGCATGATTCCATGCATCGTGACGCAAGGTTCACGAAGTCGTTGTCGAGGAATCCTGGTACCCGGTATTTCTCACGGAACGAGGCGTCTGTCAGGAACGCATGCATGCGGATGGGTCGCAGTGTTTCAACACCCACATACTTCGCGTAATGGTTGATGATGTTCTGGAGTCCGCAATGATATGCGTACGGAAATGCGATCGGATTCTCCGCGGCGATGCGACGCAGATCTTCGATCTGGTCCCACATGTAGTATTTCGCCATCTCTGCGCTTGTCGTGTCCTGCGCGGGGAATGGCAGAGTCATATACATTCGAGACGTTTCCAGTACACGTGCGAATTGCTTGCCGCGTTTGAACAACACGATACCTGTCGTGATCTTGCGCGCGCAGTGACGCAGACTCATGCGGTGCTGCTCCTCTTGAAGCCGCAGAATATAGCGCACGGGATCGGCGTTGTACTCGATAACAGTGGTTCCGTACACGCTGTCGCCGCGCTGGCGATATTCGACAGCGTCAGAGAAGATCACGTACAGGTCGATGTCGGAATAGGCATCAGCGAGCTGAATTGACCAGCTTCCTGTCAGAAGAATCGCGACGACGTGCGGGTTCTTCTTCCACGTTTCGACGAACTGATCAATGTGCGACAACTCATCGCTCGAGAGACCGATGTTCGAGATGGTATGGCGTGGCATGTGAGCCTCCATTGGGTGCGGTTCAGTTAGACTGCGGACGTCATATCATGGTGAAAGCGGGGTGTATAGCAGCGCTTCCTATTTGCTATAGTGCCTCGATATGGAGGTTGTAGACATCATCTTTGTCATCGTGGTGATCATCTTCTCGCTCGTCATTCACGAGCTTATGCACGGGGTTGCGGCCGACTGGCTCGGCGACCACACCGCCCGCTACGAAGGGCGCCTGACCCTCAACCCGATCAAGCACATGGATCTCTTGGGATCGGTCATTGTGCCTATTCTTACCGCATTTGCGGGCTCGTTTTTCGGATGGGCAAAGCCCGTGCCCTACAATCCGTATAATTTCCGAAAGCACCTTCGCTGGGCAGAGGCCATCGTGTCGTTTGCCGGTCCGCTCTCGAACCTCGTCATCGCGCTCGTTGGTGGGTTTGCTATCCGTGCGGGGGTGAACGAGGCGCTGTTTCCCCTCGTGTTTTATGTGGTGGCCATCAATACATCCCTGTTTCTATTGAACATGCTCCCTATCCCGCCCCTCGACGGCTCGAAGGTGCTCTCCTCCATATTGCCGAGGCCGCTTTCGTATCGGTACGACATGTTCCGGGCAGTTATTGAGCAGAATGCCATGGTCGGGTTCGTGCTTATTTTCGTGTTCATCAACATATTTAGCGGTGTATACAGCTCTGTTGTCATATCGCTCGCGAGCGCGATTGCGGGGCTATAGGGCGCGGATACCGCCTCTCTTGCATCGCACAGGGATACATAGTAGTATCCGAGCACTTCCCCGCAGGGGATTTAATTTTGCAATGGCTACAATCAATCAGCTCACGCGCAAAGGCCGAAGCCCTCGCGTCTACAAGACTAAGACCGGTGCGCTTGCACGCGGTTTTAACACGCTGAAAAACCGCCCTTCGATCTACCCTGCACCCTTCAAGCGCGGCGTCTGCACTCGCGTCACGACGAAGACCCCTCGTAAGCCGAACTCCGCTATCCGAAAGATCGCCCGTGTCCGCCTTTCAAACGGCATGGAAATCACTGCGTACATCCCGGGAGAGGGACACAACCTCCAGGAACACTCAGTCGTCCTCGTACGAGGCGGTCGTGTGAAGGACATCGGTATCCGATACACCATCGTTCGCGGTAAGCTCGATGCGACCGGCGTAGACAAGCGCCGCCGCGGTCGATCACGATACGGTGCTAAGCGCCCGAAGGCAGCTAAATAAATCCTATGCGACGACCTGTAAAAAATCGAAAACAGCCGGCTCCGGATGAAGTCTACGGATCTCTCAAGGTAGCCAAGCTCATCAACTACGTGATGGAGCGCGGAAAGAAGGACACTGCCCGCAAGATCGTCTACAAGATGATGGACGAGCTCAAGAAGGACGGTGATCCGTTGGTCATCCTCGAAGAAGCGCTCGAAAACGCAGCTCCGACGGTAGAAGTGCGCTCCCGACGAGTCGGCGGTGCAAACTACCAGGTTCCGCGCGAAGTCCGACCGGAACGACGCCTCTCGCTCGGCCTCCGCTGGATCGTAGAAGCAGCAGAAGGAACCAAGGGTAAGCCGATGAACGTTTCGCTCTTGAACGAAGTTCGTGCAGCTCACAAGGGTGAGGGCTCGGCAGTCACCAAGAAGGAAACGACTCACCGCATGGCAGAAGCCAACAAGGCATTCGCGCACTTCGCGTGGTAGTTTGCTCAGACACCACATCTCCTCGAGTACGAAATCCCCCTACTGGGGGATTTCTCCATTTTCGCGCCGTCGCGCTCAAAAGCCTCGATGAGATGTAGTGTCGCTCGCTTTTGCTGGCATATCCGTCATAGGTTGATATGTTGCAGATGGAAACAAAGAGAGAGAAAGGAGCCGCGTCATGACCGCATGGCGATATGTACTGTTCGTGCTGTACCACAAGTATTTGGTGTTCAAGTTCGGCCTCCGGGTCGGTGGGATTCCACTGTGGCAATTGCTGATTCACGACCTGTCGAAGTTCGGCCCAAACGAGTTCGGTCCGTACCGGATGCGCAGCGTGACCGGTAAGGACACGCCTGCATACCAGGCAGCATGGAAACATCATTGGAGCATCAATCCGCATCACTGGGAGTACTGGGTTCGCGACGGTGTAGCCACTCCGATGCCCGAAGTCTATGTGCGAGAAATGCTTGCCGACTGGCACGCAGCGAATCGCACCTACGACACCGAGCCGCTCCAGATCTGGCTCGACCGGAAATGGGGTCGTATGAATCTGCATGTGCAAACGGTCGAGATTTTGCGACCGCTTGCATGGAAAATGGGCCTCATCGTTCCGTGACCGCGTGGTCACTACCGCCTGTCTATGCAGGCGGTTTTTGTCAGGTTTTGAGCGCTGATTCGACCACGTCGCTCTGTTGCGTCAAAGGTAAATGTGTGTCATTATATTGGCAGGAGATTTCCAAAGAAAGGAGGTGATAACAATGGAATTTCTCATTCTGATGGTGCCCATCGCACTGTTCTGCGGCTTCCTGGCTCTTGTGTTGTCATCGGACAACAGCGAAGAGCGTAAGCGGAAGCGGTACGAACGGTCGAAGGAGGGATCATCGGGCGGCTCTGATGGGGGACCATACTGGTTCTCTGGCGGAGATAGTAGTTCCAGCTCAGGCGACTCATGTTCTTCCGGTGACGGAGGCGGAGGCGGCTGCGGCGGGGGCGACTAAATAAAGCGGATCGGCTTATGAGCCGATTTTTTTAATTCTGGCTTCACTTATGGAGCGGTAGGCTTCGCTGCTTATCGATAGCTATTTTTGATATGAAAGGAATCGTTCTGTGGATTCTTGGTGTACCGCTCAGTCTCATCGTCATTTTGTACTTGCTGCACATCCTCTAGTAGGATTGCCGCATGAACGACGTGCGGATCGGCGGCGGATGGAAGGAAAAGCTGTCTCACGAATTCACGCTCGACTACTTCAAGAACCTCTCTTCGTTTGTGCGCGATGAGTATGCAAAGGGAACAGTATTTCCCAATCCGAAGCACATCTTCCGCGCATTCGATGAAACACCGTTCGATATGGTGAAGGTGGTGGTACTCGGACAAGATCCGTATCACGGTCCCGGACAGGCCAATGGACTGTGTTTTGCGGTGAATCAGGGTGTGCAAACACCGCCGTCGCTGCAGAACATTTTTAAAGAATTAGAGAGCGATCTCGGTCACGCGGTGAATCGTGATGCCGACCTCGGGCGCTGGGCGCGGCAGGGAGTGCTCTTGTTGAACGCGGTGCTCACCGTACGAGCAGCGAGTGCCGCATCGCACCAAGGCAAAGGCTGGGAGGAATTCACGGATGCAGCGATCAAAAAACTCAACGATGAGCGCGAGGGCATCGTATTCATTTTGTGGGGAAATTATGCAAAGAAAAAAGGCGCGCACATTGATCGTGCGAAACACTGCGTGATCGAGAGTGCGCACCCGTCGCCGCTTTCCGCGCACAACGGATTCTTCGGTTCGAAACCGTTTTCAAAAGCGAACGCATATCTTATTGCGCGAGGTGGGACGCCGATTGACTGGTAGCTCAAAGAAAAAGGCCGCGCATTTTGCGCGGCCCGAGTTCCCACGCGACCGATCCCGTTAGGGGCAATCGCGGAAGAGTAGTTTGGAAGTTCCGAATGTCTTTTCGTAGAGGGTGAAGTTGTTCTTCACTGCCTCGTTGTATCGACCCGTCTGCTGCGAGACCTGTGTCCATGCCGGCGAGGCACGGATCGTGCGGTCGTCGACCGTTTTCGAGATCGCACACTGGATCTCGACGAAGCGGTCGAACTGTTTTCGCGACGAGGCGAACGGTTCGGCAAGCGCAAAGTCACTCCTGAGCGAGTCGCCGATCTTGCGTGCTTCGGCGGCCAGGTCGCGGATGTTCTTCGCGGTCGTCGCGTCCTTGCGGACGTTCTCGAAGTAGTGGGTGACGGCCATATTGCGACCCTCGTACGCCCTGATTGCGTCGAGTGCGCGCGAGTATGCAAGTGCATCGGCCGGTTTCCCGAGCGAGAACACGCCGACGAAGAATGCCGTAGCGATCACGGCGATGCCTGCTGCCAAGGCAACAAACAGCTTCTTTTTGAAGGTCATGGGGGAACTCCTTCTTGTTGACCGGGTATATTGTACAATAATTAAGTGAAGAGTCAAACTCGGTTTACGCACCCGTTCGGTGGCATTTTTTCGGGCCAGGCGTACCGTTATAGAGGGAATGAGCATTCGCTCACTCCACAGGGGAGGTTCTCATGGTGAGGATCAAAGACGAGTCGGGCTTCGCAACGAATGTCATATTGAGTTTGTTTGCGCTCGCGGTTGTGGCCGTCATGGGTCACGCACTGCTCTATGCAGGCGCGCACAATATGAACATCGTTCCGACGGCACTCGCCTCGGCCGCGCGCTAGTGTCGCGCGTCCACGCACGAAAGACTGCAGCTCGCTGCAGTCTTTTGCTTGTGCTGGCGCAATTCGGTGCGCAGTGTATCGTTTTTAACGGTAGAGGTGTCTCTGCCGACACATACATAACGAGGGAGTTTGAAATGCTCAACTGGATCAGCGAGAACAAGCTGTTCGCGGCCGTCATCGCCATTGTGGTCGTCGTCGGCGTCTGGATGCTGGTGTCGCGCAACAAGCCGGCGGTCAAGAAGACCCATGTCCCGGCTATCGAGCGCGTCATCACCGTCTGAGCCGGCGTTCCCGAGGAGGGATCCGATGAGTACTCACCAGAAGCCATTCGTGCTGCTGAATTGGCACGGGTGGGCGATATTCGTGATCGTTGTCGGCGGCACGTTCGCGTACAAGTGGCTGACAAAGTAGTCAGAAAGGGGACCGCGGTCAGAGCGCGGTCCTTTTCTATATATTGAAAGCGGCATCCTTTGCTTTTTGGGGTGAATTCGCCTATATTACGGGAACTTGGCTCCGCCACCGGCGGATTCTTTTTTAGAAAAATTACTTGTTATATGTCACGAGATTACCCATTGGAAAAAGTTCGAAACTTCGGAATCGTCGCACACGTCGATGCGGGCAAAACGACCACATCCGAGCGCATCCTCTACTACACCGGGGAGAGCCACAAGATCGGCGAAGTGCACGACGGCAACACGGTTACCGACTGGATGGAACAGGAGCGAGAACGCGGCATCACGATCACCGCGGCGGCGATCACCTGCTTCTGGAACCCGTCGTACATGGGAACCGATCTCTCGCAGAAAGTTCGGTTCAACGTCATCGACACGCCGGGACACATCGACTTCACCTCTGAAGTAAAGCGATCCATGCGCGTACTCGACGGTGCCGTCGTCGTTTTCGACGGCGTTGCAGGCGTTGAGCCGCAGTCGGAAACCAACTGGCGTTACGCAGAAGAGGCCGAGGTGCCCCGTATCTGCTACATCAACAAGCTCGACCGAACCGGTGCGTCGTTTGAAAAGTCATACGCGTCCATCCTCGATCGTCTCTCCACCAAAGCAGTCCGTCTCCAGATTCCGGTCGGAGCAGAAGCCGACTTCGAAGCCGTCATCGATGTGCTCGAAATGAAAATGTTCAAGTTCGAAGGCGAAATGGGTAAGAATGTTTCCGCTCACGAGATCCCGGAGGCGTACATGGCAGATGCCAAGAAGTACCACGACGAGATCGTTGAGCGCATCGTCGAGACCGACGACGTGCTCATGAACGACTTCCTCGAGGGCAAGGTGCCGGAGCTCTCTGTTTTGAAGGCAACGCTTCGCAAGGCGGTGATCGCCAACAAGATCTTCCCGGTGCTCACCGGCTCGTCACTCAAGAACAAGGGTGTGCAGCGCGTGCTCGATGCGGTCGTCGACTACCTCCCGTCTCCGCTCGATCTTCCGCAGGCTCAGGGAACCAATCCTGACACCGGCGCCGAAGAAACCCGTCCTGCTGACGACAGCGCACCGTTTGCTGCGCTTGTCTTCAAGCTTCAGACCGACCCGTTCGTGGGTAACCTCGCGTTCTTCCGTGTTTACTCGGGTTCGATCTCTGCCGGTGACACTGTCTACAATTCCGCAAACAACAAGAAAGAGCGCTTGGGCCGCATCGTGCGCCTCCAGGCAGACAAGCGCGAAGAAGTAAAAACCGTCTTCGCCGGCGAAATCGCCGCGGCCGTCGGTCTCAAGGAGATTAAGATCGGTAACACGCTCTGCACCTCGGACAACCCGATCATTCTCGAATCGATCGTGTTCCCGGAACCGGTCGTATCGATGCGAATCGAACCGGACACTAAGGCAGACCAGGAAAAGATGGGTATCGCGCTCTCGAAGCTCTCCGACGAAGACCCGACCTTCCGCGTGAAGTCGGACCCGGAGACGATGGAAACAATCATCTCGGGCATGGGCGAATTGCACCTCGACATCATCGTCGATCGTATGAAGCGCGAATTTGCAGTAAACGCAAAGACCGGCAAGCCGCAGGTCGCGTACCGCGAAACGATCCAGGGAACATCGGACGTGGAATACAAGCACATCAAGCAGACGGGCGGCCGCGGTCAGTACGGTCACGTAAAGATCAAAATGGCGCCGCTTGCTCCGCTCGAAGAGGGTGCAAAGATCAAGAACAATGTCGATCGCGAAGACCACTTCGAATTCATCAACAACATCAAGGGAGGTGTTATTCCGCAGGAATACATTCCGGCTGTGAAGAAGGGTCTCAAAGAAGGCCTGGATCGCGGCGTGCTCGCGGGCTTCCCGGTTGTCGATGTGTCAGTCGACCTCTACGACGGCAGCTACCACGATGTCGACTCATCCGAAATCGCGTTCAAGCTCGCAGCGCTCAACGCATTCCAGGAGGCGTGCCAGAAGGCAAAGCCGGTCATCCTCGAGCCGATCATGAAGCTCGAAGTCGTTGTCCCGGAAAAGTTCATGGGCGACGTAACCGGTATGATCAACTCGAAGCGCGGTTCCATCGAAGCGATGGGCGAGCGCGGTCAGGCGAAGGTCATCACCTCGAAAGTGCCTCTCTCGGAACTCTTCGGATTCACGACGCAGCTTCGCTCCCTTACGGAAGGCCGCGGTGTGCCGAACCTCGAGTTCTCGCACTACTCCGTCGTGCCGCGAAATGTGCAGGACGAGATCATCGCATCCCGAAAGTAATTTCAAGGGATTCTTTACACAAAACCCCGCGCATGCGGGGTTTTGTCGTGTATGGGTGTGCGACAATATTCCCATGAACCCAAAAACGCGTATTGCCGCCCTTGTTTGTGCGATTATCGCGCTCGCGGCCCCGCTCTCGGCTGCCGCATCGACATGTCCCGCGCTCTATCGATCGCTGTCGCGTAATGCCGAAGGGAGCGATGTGCGCGAACTCCAGCAGTTCCTGGCAGACTGGGGAGTGCTTGAGCGCGCCTTTGTGATCGGCATATTCGGACTCAAGACCGAGCGAGCCGTCCAGGCATTTCAGGTACAACAGGGCATCGTGAGCGTGGGAACTCCGGCGACGACCGGCTTTGGTGGGGTCGGGGGCAAGACTCGCGCCCGTATCGCGGCAGTCTGCGCAGCGGGTCCGTCGCAAAACGGGGGAAATAGTCAGCAAACAAGCCGTCCGTCGAGTGTAAATATCGTTATTCCGACAGGGACGATGCCGGTGCAGACCGGCCCGATCGTAACGGCCAAAACGGCGAAAGCACCCACGATCGAACTCGGGACCGTCGCCGTCGATAAGGTTATGGTCAATTTCTACGGGATTCCGCCGCTGAGCATTATGTTCATGATTGACCCGGTGACCGGAAAGCGAGTCGAAATGGGAGGCTACAGTCCGCTGGATATCGGAGGCAGCGGCTACGTTACGTACCCGATGCTCGGTGAATTTGCGGGAAATACCTATGCGTTTGTCATACAAGCCAGTTCAACTAAGCAGAGCTGGGCCACATCGACATCATTTACCGTACCAAAGCCGACCGCTCAGGACGAGGTCGGCGTGTTTACGCTCTACGACGGACAGGTTTTGATCTACTCAACCACAAACGTAACCAAAAGCAGCGCGACAGCTCGATGCAAGTCCGAAAAGTCTTCGTACCCCGCACGTAACACACAGTGCACGTTCAACGGCTACACGATATTCGTGCAGTAGAGTTATCCACATCAATCGGTCGCGGGCACGTTGCATAGCGATTGTTCGTGCAATACTACGCATACCACTTTCTCTCTAGTGGTGCGGTTTTCCTTTTATAGGGTAAGCACATTAGAGAGATGTCTAAAAAAATTGTTTCGGGTGCGGTTGCACTTTTCATGATGGTCGTCCCGATGAGCGCAGCCGCGCTCTCGATGCCGGATCAGTTCATGCTGCCGCAATTGCCGCAGAATCCGACCGTACAGGATCTGCAGGCGTATGTAATCCGACTCACGTCTCTCGTCACGGAGCTCATTGCCCGTAACGCGCAGACTCCGATACCGCCGGTCATGACGGATCGGATCAGCTGCCCGGTCTACATGCCGGCACTCTGCGCCTCGAACGAGCATCTTGTGGGCGGTACCTACCTGCAGAACGGCTGTCAAGGTGCGCCGCGCTGCGTGCCGAATTCAGACACTGCCGCTACGGTCGCGCTCAGTGTTTCACCCGCCTTAGGAACCGCACCGCTCAGTGTTCTTGCAACCGTCAGTAATTTGGGAAGCTCGAACAAATATTCTATCGACTTCGGTGATGGTGCGGGCGGTGTGATCTGTAACCAGGAGTCCGGCGGCGTTTCAAACTGCGGAAGTTCATGGAGTGGCTCGTATGTGTATCAGTTTCCGGGAACGTATGTTGTCAAAGTTTCGCAAGTGCCCGGTCCGACTGACGGCAATTGTGTCGGGACGGATTGTTGGGTGCGCGCGAGCGCGCGCGTAGTAGTGACCGGCGGCTCGACGCCCACGAGCGGATCGTCGCGCGTTACGTTCGGGTCAATATCCGGTCGCACTGTCTCGTACTCATTCGCAAGTCTGCCGGCCAATACACAGCTCATATTTGTAAATCAAACCAACGGAGACCGTATCTACTCCGTTTCTGCAATCGCATCGGGAAGCGGCGAAGGTGCGATGACTCTGCCCGACAATGCGACCGCCGGGGCGTATGTTGTGCGCGCGCAGAGTTACGGAACCGGCGTGTATGTAGCACAGACGGTACCGTTCACGTTGTCGGGCACGACGGAGGGCTGCGTAGCACCGACAATCACCATGCCTGCTGCCGGATACTCACTCGCAATCAGCATGGCCGGTCAGGGACAGCAGATCGCTGCAACAGGCAACCCGCAGCTTTCGGTAACGTCGCTCCCGTGGGCAACGCTCGCAGGCTCAGTGCTTACATTCAACTCACTTCCGGTTGCCGGGACCTATCCCATCGTGATCACGGCAACGAATCCCTGTGGAACTGCCACGCGCACGTTTAATGTAATCGTGCCGCAGGCGGTGAGCGTATGTCCCGTCTATACGATCCCGCTCTGCCCCGAAGGACAGTCGATGGTGCACGAACTCACCACGCGAGATGCAAACAACTGCGAAGTTCCTCACTGGCACTGCACAATAAGCCCGATCGCAAAGGGTACATGTACCTACTCACAAGGCAGCTCGAGGTTCGGAGATAAGGCCACGGTTGCAAAAGCGCCGGTTTCGATCCAAATCGAAGGCGGTCAGGCTGCATGCAGCGCGTGGTGCTTGTCGCAGGGTGTAATGGCGTATTCGTATTACACCTGTGCCTACAATGGGTCCACGGTCTCGATGTCGGACAGCGCATCAAATGTTTCGAACATCGCATACGAAGGTGAACAGCAGAATACGGGCACCGTTGCGGGCGTATCGGTCTCGCTTGATCAGGAGACGTTCACTGCCGATCAGCGAGCTCAGGTGGCAGGTGCGCTTGAATCGCTCGAAGGAATCGTGAAATGGATACTCGCATACTTCCGACCGGCAGCTTCGGGTGATGTGGCGGTCACGTCTACGACCACCGCTCCGGTACCAGATGTTCCGAAAGAGAATCGGCCGATGACGGCGCCGTCCCTCCCGGTGCAGCAGGCTCCGACACCCACGACAACGTCGTCGGGCGCGGGCGCACAAGTGGTCGGCTCGTCGAGCACCAACACGAACGTGCCGGCAAAGGGGACACTGCGCGCCTCGTTCAAAGGAGTCGCATTACCCGATGTGCCGAACGTAACAAAACGTATTGCCGAGGCGCTGTGTCGCGCGGAGGCCGTGTGCACATGGAACTACGAGCCGATCACCGCGATCCCGACGTTTGGTCAGCCCGGGGACCCTACGATCACGCTTTCTAAACCGGTTGCCGGTTCGAACGAAAAAGTGGAGTTGGGCGGCACCTATACATTCGTGCTCAAAGACACATCGAACACCTCCGGCGCTGTACCGGCCGGCATGTATCGTGTGTATCTTGCAAAGGTAACGACGCGCAACGGACCGGATTTGATTTATCAGGGCGAGATCACGAGTGCAAAGCGAAACGCTGCGGGTGACATCGAACTGACGTGGTCCACACATACTCAGCGACAGACCGCATACTCGCTTGTATCGGATCTGATTCCTGCCGGTTTGTATTACGTGGGTGCGGTCAATATTACGAACGGCCTCAAGGGTTCGTCGTCGGGTTCACTCACACTGCTTGTTCAATAACAGGAGCGAACACGCATCAAAGGCCGCCTCATGGGCGGCTTTTGCATTGAGATGTCAACAGCCACCGCTTAGATATTCATATGAAGGCTTTACAATAGAGAGGTGAATCACTCTATCGGCCGTCAGGTGGTCGTACTCATTGTTCTTGTCCTCCTTTTGATCGCTGTAGGAATTTTTTCATCCCTCACCAACGGTATTCATCCGCGCGGATTTTCTGATGCAGATACTGCGCAACAAGTACCGCCCCCACCGCCCCGAACCGAACATATGGAAAAGGTATTGAGCGAGAGCAGGGGATTTTCGCAGTTCGTTTCGTATACCGATAACGGCTTTGAACCTGCCGACGTTACGGTGAGCAAGGGCGAGACCGTGCGGTTCACCAACAACTCTGCGCACGATCTATGGATCATGGCGAGCGGAGGCGACGGCGGCGTGTACCCGGCAACAGGAAACAACTGCGGTCAGAGCGATTTTGATACATGCATCGCGCTCCCGCCGAACGAGATCTGGGAGTTCACGTTTACTGCGGCGGGTACGTGGGTGTATCGCAACAATGTCGAAAAAGAACACGTCGGTGTCATCCGCGTGAAATAACTATGCATCATCACTCAAAACGGGAGCGATACACGGCATGGATCGCGCGGGCCATCATTGCCACGTCGATCTTTGTAACGATGCTCTACGTGTTCGACGGCAAGCTCGATCTGTTCACGAGCGCGCCAAATCCGGAATTTGCCGATGCCACACCGTCGGGCATGTTGGTTGTACCCGCCTCCGGCGCGAGTCAGAGCTCATATACGGGCAGCTACACGGCTACGTACACGGGCACCTACACGGGCTCGTATGTGCCGCCCACACCGACAGGCCTTACGCTCACCTGCGATGCCGCTGGTACCACGGGCACGATCGCGTGGACGAGCGCACCGGGAGCAACCAGCTACTTGGTGCGCGCCGACGACGGAGCTTCGCCGTGGACGCCGTCGCGCTGCGACGGTACCGTGAACGACACGGGTGCGGGCGACTACTGCTGGCCGGCTGCCGCAACAAATCCAAAAACATTTACCACACAGGCCGGGCACAGCTACACGGTGTGGGTGCACTCGAACAATGCTGCCGGATACAACACGACTCCGGCACAGGGAACACTCACCTGCTCGGCAATGCCGTCGTGCACCGTGAACATCTCGCCGAATCCGCTTGCACGCGGCGGCAGCGCAACAGTCACGTGGTCTTCGCAGAACGCATCGAGCATGACGCTTGCAACCATCGGGCCGGTGGCGACGGCCGGCTCTTCGAGCGTGTCTCCGACGGTTACTACCAGTTACGGCGGCACGGTGTCCAACACCACTCAAAACATTTCATACGGGGCTAATGTTCGTGTCGTGCTTGGCTCAGGATCATCATGGTCAGTTCCTGCGGACTGGAACAACTCGAACAACGTGATCGAGTGCATCGGCGGCGGTGCAGGCGGCAGCCGTGGTGCAGCAGGCGGAGGCGGCGCGTACTCGCGAGCCACCAATGCTGTGCTTCCGATGGGCCGCACTGTTGCGTACAACATCGGCACAGCGGGTGTCGGATGGGGTTACGGAGGTCCGACGAACGGCGGCGCAACGTACTTTGGTGCATATTACTGCTACGCGCAGGGTGGTTACGTGGGCGGCGATCTCTCGTTGACGGGTGGCACAGGCGGACAGTCGTCCGGATATGGCAATGTGAATTATGTCGGCGGAAACGGCGGCGGCGCATCAAACGTCTGGGACGGTATCCGCACATTCAACGGCGGTGGCGGCGGTGGTGCAGGAGGACCGAACGGTAACGGCTACAGCGGTGCATCCGGTGTCGCGGCGAGCGTCGGCGGTAATGGCGGATACGGTGGTGCCGGTTACGGTGGCGGTGGCGGTGGCGGCGGAGGATTTACCTACTACTGGGCTTACACATACGGTGGCACCGGCGGAACCGCGTATAACGGTGCTGAATGGTCGTCTGCCGGATCCGGCGGCGGAGGCGGCGGAGGTGGTGGCGGTTACTACGGCGGCGCAGGCGGTCACGGCGGCTACTACGGCGGTGGTGGAGGCGGTGGCGCGCAGGGCTATGCAGTCGACGGCTACGGAGGCTACGGCCGACAGGGTGTTGTGGTAATCACGTACCAGCCGATCATCTACACTCCGCAAAACAATACGGCTACATGCCCCGCAACACTTACGGTACAAACTCCGACTGCCGCACTCACACTTGCGGGCGGTGTCTCATCACAAACGGTGAACGTGGGTCAGCAGTCGACCTGGACGTGGTCGTCAACATTCGGCAATACCTACACAACAATCGTGACGCTTGATCAGGCCGATGCGTGCGGTAACGGCGTTGGACCCATCACATGGCCGTACGGTACGAGCGCGAGCGGCAACTACACTGCGACGTGGCAGGCCTGCACCGCAGGACGCACGTACAACTATAGTTATCGCGTCACGAATTCTGCGGGCTACATTGCAACCGCACCGACCGCGTCGGTCACCGTTCGACCGCTCCCGTCGTGCACGCTCACACCGACCCCGGCAACCATCGTTCGCGGTGGTAGTGCTGCACTCGCCTGGACCTCGGCAAACAGCACATCAGGCTCGATTGCGCCGGGAGGCACGAACATGTCGCCGCTTGCAAGCGGACAGGTATCTGTTGCCCCGACCGTTACGACCACGTACACAGGATCGGTGACGGGTGCAGGTGGTGCAGGCAGCTGCCAGACCACGGTGAACGTAACGTGTGCACCGATCTATCAGTGCTCCGGCCAGCAGATCACGTATACCGACAGTAACTGCAATACAACGAACCTCAATGGCGGCGTTGCCTGCGCAGCACCGTCGTACTGCCAGGCAGGTCAGGCGGTCTGTATAAACCCGCCGCCGTCATTCACTGCCGGCACCACTGCAGGCGGCACGCCGACCACCGGTGACTTGGAAGCGAATCCGCAGCTCGTGCGAAAGGGAACATCGGCAAAGCTGTACTGGAACGTATCGAATGTGGCGAGCTGCACCGTAACGGGTAACAACGGCGAAACGCTGGCTTCGGGCTGCACCGGCTCGGTCTGCACCTCGGGTAGCGCAGGTCGCACGACTGCGGCGATCAACTCGAGCGTGATTTACTCGCTCCGCTGCAATGCGCTCTCGGGCGTGACGCCGTCGTCGTTCAATCACACGGTAACGGTGCTGCCGTCGCCGGAATACGAAGAGAAATAATCCCCAGACTATCCACAAAAAGCGCCTCAAACAGGCGCTTTTTGCGTATTTGACCAGACACCTCGTTCTGTTATTATCACTGCACGCACGCTCTGTGCGTATTTCTTTGCCCCACTATTTGCGTGCGGATTAGCGACCCGCGTGACGCGCAGTAGGGGAAGGTAGGGAAACACCGGAGCACTCAAAAGCGTTGGCACATGGTTCGCCTAAAAAACGAGCCGATTATTATTTAGCTGTATAAAAATAATATGGCAGGAGAATTTTCACGAACGAAGCCGCACGTCAACGTCGGCACGATCGGACACGTCGACCACGGTAAGACCACTCTTACCGCAGCGATCCTCAACGTGCTCTCGAAGGCCGGCAACGGTTACGGAGCATCGGTGAAGGGCATCGATGACATCGACAAGGCACCGGAAGAGAAGGCACGCGGTATTACGATCTCGCTCTCGCACTCTGAGTACGAGACACCGACTCGTCACTACGCGCACGTCGACGCACCGGGTCACGCCGACTACATTAAGAACATGATCACGGGTGCCGCCCAGATGGATGGCGCAATCCTCGTGGTTGCAGCGACTGACGGCGTTATGCCCCAGACTCGCGAGCACGTGCTCCTCGCATCCCAGGTGGGTGTGAAGAAGCTCATCGTCTTCTTGAACAAGGTGGACATGGTTGCAGACGCAGACCTCATCGACCTCGTCGAAGAGGAAGTCCGCGAATTGCTCGACAAGCAGGGCTTCGACGGCAAGAACGCACCGGTCATCCGCGGCTCGGGCCTCAAGGCTCTCGAGAATCCGGATGCAGCAGGTGAGTGGGGTGGCAAGGTAATGGAACTGGTGAAGGCACTCGACGAGTACATCCCGGATCCGGTCCGCGACCTCGACAAGCCGTTCATCATGCCGATCGAAGACGTGTTCTCGATCGAAGGCCGTGGCACCGTTGTCACCGGTCGTATCGAGCGCGGCATCATCAAGGTAGGTGAAGAAGTCGAAATCATCGGCATCAAGGACACCACCAAGACGACCGTCACCGGCGTTGAAATGTTCAACAAGTCACTCCAGCAGGGTCAGGCAGGCGACAACGCCGGCGTGCTCTTGCGCGGTACGAAGAAGGACGATGTGCACCGAGGTCAGGTCTTGGCGAAGCCGGGATCGATCAAGCCGCACACGGACTTTGAGTCGGAAGTGTACATCCTCTCTAAGGAGGAAGGCGGACGCCACACTCCGTTCTTCTCGGGCTACAAGCCGCAGTTCTACATCGGCACAACCGATGTGACCGGCGAAGTAACACTCGCAGAAGGCGTAGAAATGGTTATGCCGGGCGACACGGTCACCTTCAAGGTAAAGCTTGTCGGTCCGATCGCACTCGAAGACCAGAAGCGCTTCGCGATCCGCGAAGGCGGCAAGACGGTAGGCGCCGGAGTTGTAACGAAGATCGTTGCTTAATCCAAGCCAACTCGGTTTCTCTCCAGAAACCAAAGAAAACCCCGGCCCAAAGCCGGGGTTTTCTAGTTGTTCTTAAATGCTACTTTGCGCGATTTACCGCGAATCTTCTCTCTGAGTTTTCGGGCATTTTTTACCGTTTTTATCTGCTCTTTAACCTCTGGGGCACTCAATTTTGACGCAACCACTCGTGAGTAGGCTAGGAAATTTTTCTTAGCGACACCGTACTTTGTATGTAAGTACTTTTTCGGCGCACCACTGCGCTTTTTCCTTGCAGCATTCTTCACTGATTTCTTCACCGCCTTATTCATCCTTCTCTGAAACTTCGCAATTGCGGCGTGACGTAGATAAACCTTCTGCCCGTCGGTCTGGATGCCAAGGTATTGAACCGTTGCCTTCTTCATTGTTTCGGGATTTAGAATAGCCAAGCGCTCTTCAGTTCCGATGCAGTCGCGTCTTTCTGTTTTTTCCTTTTTTATAACCAAAGCCTGCTCCTTTATCGCCTCGTATACGAAGTTCACAATTTGTGCAGCGTTCTGCGGCGAACACACAATCAGGATGTCGTCCGAGTATCGCCGATAGAGTCCATTTATCTTTCTCACGGCGGTTGCTACGGCGGCATCAAAGTCGAGCATGTACATGTTGGCCAATACACAACTAATAGGCGACCCCTGAGGAATTCCTTTGCTTTCCTTGTGAATCTCCTGTAAATGCTTTGAAATCACTTCGCGTTTGTATTCGGGGGCTGTAAATATTCGTGACCGACGTTTTTTCATGGCCTCATCGGCGAACTTACGAATTCGTCCTTTTCGGACAAATGTAAAATTTGTGACCGCTCTAAAAACCTTGTAGTGGTCTTCAGGTAGTCGTTCATACCCCATTATCTGACTCCATTTTGATTTAAGTTTACTGTGATCAATCTCCTCGAAGAATTTTGAGACATCTATCGCCAGAACACTACACGGTGCGTGAGCATCAATGAACGCGAAAACTTCTCCTGCGAAATCAGCGTTACTTTTTCCTCTACCCGTCACAGGGCTCTTGATGCTTCTGTAAGCAATGACAGCATCACTCAGGTTCATTTCGGAAAGTATCTTTTCGTAGCGTTCTGAAAGTTGCGCCGCGTACCATGAAAACACAAGCGCATCCTTGTGCGACGAAAAATCAATGGGTCTCTTTTTTACAAAAATCTCACGTTTGCGCGCACCGGACTTCCTATTTTTTGGACGTCTGTAGCGACGGTCTCGTGTATCGATACGAATAAACGGGTAGAAGGAGTGACGGGATACCGAATCCGGTGACAACATAGATTTCGTAATGTCTTCCTTCAGTCGAGATATCCGACTATCAAAATGCAAATATGTCCGCTTCGGTGGACGGTCTTGCCCGTCCCCGTTTAGTTTTTTTGATTCATTTACAAACCAACTGCTCCACCGGTCATTTTCCATATTCAAAGTAGACCCAACACCCCCTGGGTTCCTGGTACCTCGGGTTTTATCCCGTTGGCAGGGGTGTGGGCGCAAATCCGCGAGCGACTTTTTGGGGTCGGTACCGTCAGTGACGGCCAGGACTTAATTACCATCAAGTTATCATTAACATTATGAACATGACTGAGTACATCATCGCGATTGCGGTGAATGCATGTGGCCTGCTCCTAATGATGCTAGGTGCCAGTTCCTGTGAATTGACATCAAGTAACTTAGTTCCCCATAGCCTATGCCATGGGGGCTCGCGGTATTAGCGTATTAACGCCAGAGGTATTCTACGCCTACCTGACAACGGGTCAATCAATCGTTGATACGCGCAATCGAGCACTCAGCACATTTCGTGTCGTTATCGTCGATGTTCCCGACAATGTTGCCGCCCGACTGCTGCATGTGCTTGAGACACAAGGCAACCCGGTGCCCGTTAGTTTCGACTATGTACTTTGCAGGATACATGACGGCCATAGAGTGCATTATATAGGGAATTGGGGTCAGTCCCCACATATCTCGTCGTTGCTACGACTCGCAAGCAGGGCCCGTCTCGCTATCCCATGCGCCGTCGCGCACGGGCCCCAAGCTCCGATCGAGTTTTGTCTTGTATCGAGCAGTGTTCGCTACAAGCGGAAAACTCCTCCAGAAACGAGAAACGTGTGGTGAAAACAAAAACCCCGGCATCGCTGCTGGGGTTTGACGGACCAAATGCAAATTGGCACTGTGTGCGTGGGAGGATACCAGCATGACAAGAGCTCGGTACGAAAAGCCCACGTTCTCACATGTTTTTCTCGATAGCGACACGATCACGGTTCGAAATAAGCTCGGCGTTGCGATAACGTTTTCGATCCAAACCGATATCCCGATCGAACGACACGATCAGATGCTCCGGAGTGTCCTCGTCGACGGGTGGGGGAAAATGCAGCTCGTACTCCATGAGCCGTACTCTGCCCACGATGTTGCGCACGAACCTGCGAACCGGCGCGACAACGTTGTCGACGGAGGCTACGACGCCAAGCTTATCAAGCAGTGGTTTGGTATCGAGTGGCACGAGTTCCAGTTGATGTACAACCATGCTCGGTTACAGATAGTCACTGCAATCGAAGAGCGCCTCAGTGCGCTCACAAAGTAAAACTCCGGTCGTTAGGCCGGAGTTTTCTGCTTAGACCGAATCAATCCCTCCCGAAACGAGAAGCGTGTGGCCTGCCTGCGCAGGCAGGTGAAAACAAAAACCCCGGGCGTGCTAGGATTTTTGCAATGAGGTGTCCTACGTTCTTGCGCGTACTAGCGGGTTTTGTCCTGAGTGGATGCATCCTATACGTCTTTGTAGGCACGACTTCGGCCTTGGAAAGGGTCGGTCAAATTTTAGGGGGTGCAATACTGGTGCCGCTAGTGTTAATGCTTGCTATGGGTATGACGTTTAGCTTTGCTAGACTATTGGACCGCCAGAACATCGGCACAATTGCAGCCGACTTTAAGTATTCGTTAGCGATATGGATTTTAGGCTTTGCTATATATGTACCCATCACTCTGTGGTTAGTAAGTATCTATGGCGAATAGCGACATGCGTAATGGATGGTTCTGGATCCAGCGAACAACGATGTTTGTGGTTGCCACGGGTGCAAACCTTTCAACTTTGTTCATAGGCTTCGACCAGCCATGGCTGAATTTACCAGTGGTTGCACTGCTGTCGTATGCTTCGGGGCGAATGTTTCATCGCAAAACAGGTACTGCCTGGCGTACCGACTTGGTGTGGGCCGTTGGTTTAAGTTTTGTGGGACCCATCGCTCTCATTTTGGTGATGGCGGAAACCTACGGATGGGTGGAAATGTTCGGACTAGTTTGAGGAATTCACTCCTCCAGAAACGAGAAGCGTGTGGCTTGCCTCCTGCATGCGCAGGCAGATGAAAACAAAAACCCCGGCGCGATGGCCGGGGCTTTAAAATATCCGCTTTCGATAGACTGCCGCAATAAGCATTACGTTGACGACGAGTAGATATATTTGGAAGCTTGAATTCTCAATACTCCACACATGCATAGAGGGGAGCACTAGAAGCACGCTTACGAGCGAGGTTACATAAGTAAACCCTGTCTCGGTCTCTGGGAACTTCCACGCCTTTACGATGGTGGGGAGTGCTGCAAAGAAGTCTCCGAGCGCCGCAAGAAGTATGGCGTATGTCGGGATGCCGACCACAAGCCAGAGAATGAGCGCGAGTATCGAGAATCCGCCGCAGGTGATATCAAAGGATGTCGCTTTCCAGAAACTCTTTCGATTCCAGAATGATGCAATAAATACGAGGAGTGGCAGGAATCCTGCGAGGAAGGTACGAATTGTTACCCACACATCAGCTCCTGCAGTGAGTGCTGCACCTGTACCAATGAGCGGTGCGAGTGCCCACAGTCCCCAAGAAATCCGATTGGGTTGAGTCGTGCCGCGAATGGTGTCCCGTACGTACGCGTATCCACCGATACAGCTTATGAGCGCGCTCAGTATCACCAGCCAGTGCTCAAAGCTCAGCATGGTCAGATAGTAGCACTGGGGGATGGGGTCAGTCCCCACATGGCTCGTCACTACTGCGACTCGCACGCAGGGCCCGTCTCGCTATCCCAAACGCCGTCGCATTTGGGCCCCAAGCTCCGACCGAGTTTTGTCTTGTATCGAGCAGTGCGCGCTACAAGCGGAAAACTCCTCCAGAGACGGAAAACGTGTGGTGAAAACAAAAACCCCGGTCGATTGGCCGGGGTCCTGCTTTTGCGCAGGATGTTATGCGAGGAGCAGGGGGAAGTCTGAGACGCGTTTGTACACGCCTCTCCGCCATCGCGCAATGCTCTGGATGATTCCGTATAGCTCGATGAAGGTTTTCACCGCATCCTGCAGGCGAATCGCCACGAAGTCATCCGGTGCGCCACTGTTCGCTGGATTCATGAGAATCAGGTACTCCTCGTCGACGACGAGTCGCGAGAACACGGCGATCCGGTAGGAATTTGATACAGCGAGCGATTCCCATCGTGGATTGTCCGGATTCACAATCTGCATCGCGGGGCCGACACCCATGAGTTTCGCGTACGCATCACGAAGTGATTCGCCGCGCTCTGGGGTCGGGATGAAAAAATACACGTGACCGCACAGCAGTTCGGTCGTGGCCGACAGCTTGTTGATTTCGTCCCACGGCGCCGTTGCGTTTGGGAAGCCTGTCATATCGTAAAGACCCCACCCCGTGCGCTTCACCGCGGAGCAGATTTCACCGCCATCCGGTAACACTGTTTCCTGAGCCAGTCGCAACATTCTGTCCTCCAAGGCGTTGTTCCCGCCAGCACCCTACACCAAAATCCAGAGACGGAAAACGTGTTGCCTGCCTCCTGCATGCGCAGGCATGGCGCATTCAGAACCCCCCCCCGTCGATTGTTCGAGGGTTGCACAAATCTTCAGTTCCCGTTAGGGTGACGCTCGGTTGCAACAGGGAGGACTCGAAATGCTTACGATCAATCCGGTCAGGGATCGAGACGAGGCGCTCCGCCGCATCGAATCGCTCGACAATGCCCTCATAGGCTGCGGGCACGTGTGCGCGTGTCGCGCGCGGATGGCGCTCGTGATCACCGCCGAACACATGACGCGGGTCGAGGCCGTGGTCGCAGAAGTGCGGTCCGGCACGTCCGCAGGCGGCATAGAAGCGCTCCGCGAGATCATCGGCGCCGATATCAATGAGGTGCAGGCCGAAGTGGCGCTGCGCATCGAGAACACGATGCAGCATCCCGACTACGTGCGCACCAAGAAGGGCGGGGGCATGGCCGCCGCCGAGCGCTCGCTCTCCGAGATGCTCGAGCAAGAACTCGACCCCACCGGGTATGCAGAGCGCCGGACGGAGCGACTGATGCACGCCATACTCAGCGGTGATCACTCGGCTCTGCCCGCGGGAATGCATGTCATTCAAATCGGCGGTCGAGGACCCCTGAACTAGATCGTTTCCAAGACGGCCACGCAGAGCACTGCGTGGCCGCATTGTTTTACATAAAAACTCCGCCGGAACGGCCGGGACTTTGCCTTGCTACACTGGTGGCATGAACGAGAAGTGGGGTGGGCTGCACAAAATGCGCGAGCGATTGCGCACTGAGCGCGGTGTGGGTGGTCGCATTGCAGACGAGGACGAACAAGCGGGCCTGCGCGATGCAGCACTCGCAAAGTTCAAACTCAAGCAAGATCTGTTCCGACTCGAGCATTCAGAGCTCGCACAAAAGTTGGAGGGATGGCTCGGAGAAATTGATTTTGACGAACTCAATGAGATTTTTGCAGAGCAGCTGAGGCGCTCGGGTATCGACACCAGTCGTCTCAACCCGCTGTTTCGAGAAAATATTTACATGGACGGCGGCACCGATACTGCGACCATGTCGTATACCGGCTCCATCAATGCCATACAGATTCATGCGAACGAATTTGAAGACTACGTCGCCCGTCAGAACACATCGAATGTCGATCCGCGCCTTATTTTTATGCAGCACCTCATACACGAGGGTGCTCATGCCGCCTCAGCCAATATAACGGTGATGAAGGACCAGGCGAGCGGCTTTGTGCAATTGTCCGATTCGGGGCTCAATCATCGTCACGTCAATGCGGTACTGCAAGGCGACGATACGTTCTCCCTCGAGGAAAACAATGAGTTCCTCATGTTCAACGAGGGTGTGACCGAGCTTGTCGCCGATGAGGTGCTGTCCGAGTATCTGAAGCGTCGTCCGCTTGCCGGACTCTCAGGCGAGATTGCTAACAGCACATTCGATAATTTGGTGGGCACTCACTCCACCGAGGGAGTGGGTTATGCGACAGCTCGTCAGTTTGTGACTGCATTTGTGGATGCCATCGCGCGAGAGGTCGGTATTCCCGAAGATGTAGTGTGGTCGGCTTTGAAGCGACAGTATTTCCGTGGGGATTCGCTCGCAGAGAAAGAAACAAGTGATCTGCTCAACGAGAGTCTTGGCGAGATTTTCACCGAAATGCTGAGCGAGGCGGATACGGCGGGGTTCTTGCGAGCAATACGAAGAAGCTATCCAAAAATCACACTCACCAAAGATCAGGCGATCAATGCGTGGCTTGCTCACTTGCAGCTCAAGCGAGGGGGCTCAAGCTAAATCCTCCGGAAACGCACAACGTGTGGTGCAAGCAAAACCCCGCCGAGGACGGCGGGGCATAACGTTTGCGGAAGGTGCGCGTCGCCTAGGCGGCGATCGTTCCGTTTGCGAACACGTGGATCACGGGTGAGAGCGACGGGTGCACCGCGATCTCGCGGTCGTACCGGCGCCGAAGTTCGCGGAGTTGCGTCTCGCCGGGGATGCGCACCACGTGGTACTTCTGCGAGCAGTACACGGGCTCGGAATGAGTCGTGCGCTCCGTGGTGCCGTCCAGGTAGGTCGTGAGCACGAAGCGCTCGATGTGAATGAAATCCACACGCGCACCGATCTCGTCGTGGGAGAGCGAGGCGATGATTTCTTCGTCGGTGCGGGTGTCGGCACCGAGCGGGTTGAATCCGCTCCGGCTACCGTCTGTCCACGAAACAACGCGGGCACCGGTCTCGGACTTGATGATGTCGATCTCAGTCAGGGGCAGCGTGCGCATTCGAAATCCTCCGGGGTTCAAAACTGATCCGCGAACACTATGCGTTATATCTGGGATTTGTCAAACAATCGGCGCTCCGGAAAGTCGGTCGTTTAGCCGACAAGCGCGACGGTAGCCACTGCAACGAGCGCCCACTGTGCGACCGTAAAGGCTGTTTCGATCACAAAGAAATTCGGCACCGACGTCATTCTGTGTTTTGCGCCCACGGCTACGGTTGTGTAGCTCCACGACAGCACCGCTCCGGCCACAAAGTACACAAGCCCGCGCGT
This sequence comes from uncultured Candidatus Saccharibacteria bacterium, assembly GCA_964512835.1. Lineage (GTDB taxonomy): Bacteria > Patescibacteriota > Minisyncoccia > Phycocordibacterales > UBA2100 > UBA10103. Next base: position 214,965 of record CAZELA010000003.1, read on the forward strand.
TGTCGCATCCGCAAACATTGTCTGGATGAGGTGTATGTACACGTAGGAAAATATGACTGCCTGCGTTGCCATTGAGAGGAGGCCGAACGGAATGATGACGTCATCGCGATATATAGCGAGTGCCTTGTAGCGGGCATCAAAGAGCTTCAAGTGCCATACAAACCCGAGGATAAAGGTCGGAACAAGATACGCGGCGATCGATATATAGAGTGGTGTCATATGCACAAGTATACAGACGTCGGGGCGAGCGCTCCGCATCGCGGTTAGCGACCTGCCAGTGGCGTGGGTGTAGGATCGTTCACTGTGCCTGCATGGCGGCGCTATACTGGGGAAATGACTCACATCAATCATGCATTCAGCGGGTTTTCGGTCAGTGACCTCGCGGCTGCAAAGGCGTTTTACGAGGAGGTGCTTGGTATTTCGGTGCGCGAGGAACCGGGCATGGGTATGAATCTCGTGCTCCCGGGCGGCGGCAACTTTTTTGTGTATCCGAAGGCAGATCATGTGCCCGCTACGTACACGACGCTTAATCTTGTCGTCGACAACATCGACGCGGCAGTCGACGAGCTCGTGGGGAGGGGCGTTACCTTTGAGCGGTACGACGGCATGCATCAGGATGACAAAGGTATCGCGCGAGGGATCGCCGCCAACATGGGGCCGGACATCGCGTGGTTCAAAGATCCCGCAGGCAATATCTTGTCGGTAATGCAGGAGAAATAGCATTACTGCTTCTGCAGATAGCAAAAACCCCGGCAGCGATGCCGGGGTTCGTTCGTGAGAACAGGGGAGCTACGTCTGGGCGGATGCGCCCGCGAATCCCTCGTCGAGCTTTGCGGCGATGGTCCACGCGGCGATGCCTGCACCGGCCACCGCGAGGATCGGCAACATCGGTGCGATCAGATGATGGACGAAAAAGGCTACACCCACTAGTGCGATCTGAGCCACGTAGTAGTTCAGGAGTGTCCCGCGCAGGGGATCGAGTGCGCGAGCGGCCGCGTCCGTATCCATGATTTCCTGCAGTTTGCCCTTGAGGTAGCGGTACATCATCAGGTAGATGCCGCCGATCACGGCCGCGAAACCGAGCGCGGAGCCGCAGATCTTGGCGAGCCACAGCGGCATGAACAGCGACCGGAACGCCTCCTGGAATAGGCTGGCGAATACGATGCCGAACATGATCACGAGCAGTCCGAGTCCAATTGCGCCGAATTCGCGCATCGACCTGGTACACACCAGACCGACAACGATCGCGAAGATCGCGAGGAATAGCCCGTCGAGGAACATCGACGCGAACACCGCGGCGAGCGCGTCGTGTCGCGCAACCGGGAGTTTGCCCATCGCAAAGAGAATGATGAGGACCACGTAGAGGAGCGCCGACAGTACAGCCTGAAACCGAAATATAGTCATCTGAGTCTCCGTTGTATTTTCCCGCGCGCAATCTACATTGCCCTCGGCTCTTGTCAAAGCGTGCGCCGGGGACCGTGCGGTCACCGGCATTCATGGGGTATTTAGGCGTTCGTGTGTATACTGCGGTCACTAGCACGTAATCTATTTAGTTCATATGAAAAAGTTTCTCGTTATATATCGCATGGACATGGAGGCGATGAAAAAAATGATGGAGACCTCTACACCGGAGGATCGCCAGAAGGGTAAGCAGGAATGGGATGCATGGATGGCAGCAAATGCCGCACATTTTGCGGACATGGGCGGACCGACCGGCAAGAACATGAGCGTCAGTGCGACAGGCGCTGAAGCAAAGAGCAACGATGTCGGGGGCTATTCGGTCATCCAGGCCGAATCCATCGAAGCAGCAACTGCTGCGCTCGCCGGCAATCCGCACTTCGCGATGGCGGGTGCGACAATCGATCTCGCGGAGATCATGTCGATGTAAGTGCACGGACTACATTTCCGCACATCTCGGAGTTCCGAGACGCATACAAAACCCGGCGACCTCGCCGGGTTTTGTATATGTATCTCATCAATCAAATAGTACGACTGCTACAATTGCACAATGAAAGAAAAGCCGCGTTCGCTGAGTCTCTTGCGAGAAGCCCTCGCAAAGAAAAAAGCAGCACAGAGCGAAGCGCGCACACTTCCTCTGCCCGAGAAATTCGATCGCTTTCAACCGAACACCGTCGAAGGCGAGGTGCCCGGTGGCCGACGAGAGGAGTTTACAGGTCTGAAGGCTCGCATCAGCTCAGCGTTCGTTCGCGGTGTGGAGCATTTGTTCGACCAGGGGTTCGACGCGCTGGAGCGAAAGATGAAAGAGCGCGGTGAGTGGGATGCGTACGTCGAAAAGCAGAGGGCCGAGCGCGAAGCGATCCTGTCGGACCCGACACCCATCAAAGACATGGCAGAGAACGAGTACGAAAACCTGTACGAAGCCGCGGCGAAATCCGTGGACCAAAAGGCGCTCAAAGACCTCATGACCGAGCACTACTTGCGTGCGGGTGCGTCGCTTACCGACATGAACTTCGTAAAAGCATTCAATATCCGTGTGTACAAGCCGAGCGAGAAAGGGCTGCCGTCGCCGAACCCGGGCTCATCGATGTTCTACGACGGCACGAGTAACTCGATCGGCGTAAACGTCCGCAAGCCCCAACTCAATACGATCAAGCTCAACAATCCGCTTCTGGATACGCCATGGGGTCTGCGCAGCGTTACGCCGGAAGCACATGAGTATGAAACGGGTGAGTACGCGGTCGACTATCCCGAGAAGCCGCTCCTTACCGCATATGTAACGCGCGGCGTGATCCACGAGGCATACCACTCCACCTCTGCCATGCGCGTAGACAACGCGGGGCCTCAAGCAGAGTTTCGCGATGAGCATACGGTCAGCGAGATGTTCGACGAGGCCGTCACCGATATGGAGGCCGACGAAACATTTCTAGACTATGCCCGTTCGTACGGGATACCCGGCGTGTCGTCCGATGATGCGCGCGGACTCGTTGATCTGTCTAACTACCTGGGTATCGAGGGCAGGGGACTGCTCTCTCCCTACGCTACACAAAAGTTTTTCCTCGACTGTACGATCGAGGCGTTTGCGGACAAATTCGGTGTCCCGCCCGATGTGGTAAAGCACGGCATGATGCGTGCACAAATGCGCGGCATCTCGGGCGAACGCGATGAGCAGGGGCGATCAAAAATACAGCAGGAGATTCGCGAGGCATTCAATGAGGGTTTTCGTGAACTCGAGATTGCACGACAGGTGATCGAGGGCATGTCGGCGGCGTCGCGTGGGCGACAAAATTTCAACACGGTGGAATTGTTCCGCCAGCTCAATCCCGAAGCAAAAGACCGTCTTCTGAAAAAGTACTTCACGCTGCCGAACACGATTCCGCTCTCCAAGGAGGGCGGCGACGAGCGCAAAGCCGCGTAACATACAGGAATCAGCGCAGCGCTGTGTCGTGACAATGGAAAACCCGGAGCATGCTCCGGGTTTCTTAGGTGTGGCTACGCCTTCGCGGGTGCCCAGCCGAAGTCGATTTCAGGTAGTTTGACCCGCTGCCGTTTCCGCTTGGGCTGCACGATGCGTCGGTACTTAAAATACTCCAGAAATTCGAGGCCTTTGCGCGGGTCGATCGCCTCCATGACTTTTTGCTGCATTTCTTCCCGAGAAATACCGCGCGTGTCATCGAGCTCGAATTCCACGTAGTTCGCGTTCATAAAAAAGAACAGGAGCTTTCGCAGGAACATGCGAGGAATCTTGGTCGTAACTCGGATTTCTTCAAAGGTTTGCCATTTGTTCCAGGGCATTTCCCACAGAAGATTTTGTGCGTATCTGCGCAGCATGTACCGGTAGCCGGTGGTCACACAGAGGTACACGAGGCAGAAGATGAGCAGTGTTGTTTCGTTGAGAGACATCGGTCCCACTCCCGTTTTCTGCAGTCTTTATACACGACCCTGCGACCTTCATAAACCCGGAGGCACGGCGCATATGTTTGCTCAAAGCAATAGGAGTAACTTGTATCGCCGGTTTGAACTGGCATACTTGCCGCAGAACTGAGGAGCGGGGTCACACCGCCAAACCTCACGCTCTCCCTGCACAGGATGCGGGTAGAAGTCCGAAACTCGGAGCATGCCCCCGAAGGCATAGATCGAGTTTTGCGGTGGTCCGGAATAAGCTGCACACCATCGCGAAGCGTGCTCCTCGACATGAGGCTGAGTTTCAAACCTAGAGACCGCGGTTCGCTGCGGTCTTTCTTTTTTGGTACACGCGGCGGTCACCTACAACAAAACCTCGGCCGAGGGGCCGAGGTTGTCGTTTGTCGTCTTAGCGACAGGGTTTCCAGAACCTGAGCGCTTCGTCGCGCGTCAGCCAGTACATCCCGACGTAGGGGACTTTGTTCTCGTCGAGTGCCCACTGTGTGATCTCGCCGTAGTCCGGCAGAAAGTACGTGCGCTCGACGCGGTATCCGGGCGGGGGATTCCGATACAGTGCCGCCCCGGTCGACGTCGTCACGTCGACCTCTTTACCGAACGGTTCGTACACCGCGGTCCTGCGACCGTAGTGCAGACCCATCTGCGCGTTCTCCGTCAGACACACGTTCTGTTTTGCGCGGATCGCAAAGATCACACATGCCGATGCGCATTTTCCGTTGATGCGCACCTGCGTGTTGTGTGTCCGTGCGCTTATCGCCGCCAGCTCGAAATAGTACGGCACGCCGCCCGGGCTGAAGTTGATCGTGCACACCGTCCCGTGCGAACACTGGAACAATTGCACAAACCAATCCGGTGCCGCGTTTGTCTGTCGTATGAGTGACGTCGTGATCACGGCGCAAAGCACGATCAGATGCTGCAGAGCCTTCATGTGGGTCTCCCTCCGTTGCCTTTCCAAAATATATGCCTGCCCCGAACGGTGCGCAATGTATCGTTTGCTACACTGTTTCTATGAATCCGTTGCTCAAAATTCTGCCGCCGATCTGGTTTGCCGTACTCCTTGGCGTCGGGCTTTTGCTCCACCGTTATGTTCCGGCAACGAGGGTATTTGAATTCGGCGATACGATCATCGGTATCGGCCTCATTGTGTTCGGCCTCGTGATCTCAAACTACAGCAGCGCGCTATTCAGTCGTGAAAAGACCGAGATACTTCCCACATCGTCAACAAACTCCAAGCTCATCACGTACGGTCCGTACAAATGGTCCCGCAATCCGATGTACGTCGGGATGCTTTCGATGCTGTTCGGCGTCGCCGTGTGGATTGGCACGCTTCCGCTCTATGTGTGCACGGTCGCGTTTTTCTGCATCTTCAATTTTGTGTTCATGCCGTTTGAAGAGGCAAAACTGCATCGCATCTTCGGCGATGAATATGCCGCTTACCGCGGCAAAGTCCGTCGTTGGCTTTAAAACAAAAGGCCCCGAATGCTCGGGGCCTTTTTATACGTGAGAGAACATATCAACGTTGCGTGAGCTTCGCCGGATTGCGGCAGACCTCGGCGATTGCCTCGGTCTTCCACATCAGGCGCCGCAGCTGGATGTCCCACCGGAGCTTGTGCTGCACGCCTTTGCGCGATTTCGTCTCCTGATCCCAGTAGTACGCGTCGGAGAAGCGGAGCTGTTCCGTGTGGTCTTTGCCGCACCACTCGTAGGCGCCGACGTCGAGCTTGCCGGAGTCGATGTCGACCACGAAGCCCATCACCTTGCAGCCGCTGGGGTGATCATCCGGCAGAAGCTGCGTGATCCGCAGGACCATGGTCTTGTCGCCGGGGACAGCTACGAATTTGTATTCAGCCTGTCCCTGCTTGCCGTCCTTGTCGATCAGGTAGGCGGGGAACATGTCCATGAGCGAATTGCGGACCCGCAACTGCGGACAGTAGCGGTTCTTGTACGCGGTCATGTGCATCTTGTTGGCCTGCTGCTCGGTCGTGAGCAGCGGCTTCGGTTCGAGAAGTTTCTCTTCGGCGCTCCAGGCGACCGACGTGGCGAAGCACATGGCAATGCCGCCAAGTATGGAAAACAGGCGGATATGCGCGGACCGGATCATCGGGGACTCCCGTTGGTTGGTGGTTGGGTTGTATTCCACGACCAGACTACGTGATATGCAAAACCCCGCAAGTTTGACCGTCTGCGTGCGGACTGGCAGTGTACGTGCAGGCAACAAGGGGAGGCCTCCATGAGCGACGTCGTTCAACCGGCATTCGGACGGAAAGGGAAACCGGCAGCCAGATTTGATCTGGATAAAACGATCGAGGAGTCGCGCGTCTATATGCGCGGCACCGAAGCATCGCCCGACAGGGCGGAATTTGAGAAACGGTTTCCGGGTGACCGGATGCAATGTGAGCAGGCGTACATCGCGGGTAACTCGTTCGCGCTCGTGACGGTCGCGGAACGTACCGACGATATGTGTCACTTCTTCTATCACACGCTGCGGTACGAGCCGGATATGCATCTGATCGGGGAGTGGCGCGAGCTCATGGAGCGCATCAATCTCGAAGATGTGTGCGGCGAGCTCGTGGCCGGGCTGCACGGGGACTGGCGGAAGAAACCGTCGTACTACACGGCGCTCAACATGGAGTTCCATCAACGGATGGCTGCCATCCTGCAGGTACTCAGCATGTAACGTCGTTCAACAGCAAAAGCAAAAGCAAAAGCCCCGGGTTTGTCCCGGGGCTTTCTTTGTACCGTGTTTAGAGATCAGGCGGCGTCGAGTGCTCGCGCCACAGCACGCAGCGAAGCCGTGTCGCCGGAGTGCATCAGCTTGGCGTGCGTCAGGCCGGCGGCCTCAGGGTGACCATGCAACCACACGATCTTGGAGGCGAGGCGCGGACTGCGCCGGTCCAGGCCGTCGGCGATAGCGTTCACGTAACCGATGTTGCCGATGACGCCGGGGTCGTGCCAGTCGAGCACCAGATCATGCAGAGCAAACCGGATTTGCATCATCGTCGTCCCGGCAGGACAGACCATGCCGAGCGTACTCGCGATCTCCTGTTCGTTGAACATGAACAAGATCATGTTGTCGAGCGCGCGGTCGATCTCGTGCAGAACCTCGACTTCGGCGGCCGTCACGTTGTCCACCTTCATCGGCGTGGCCCCTGCGAGTGCCGCAACCGGCGTGGCTGCAACCATCGCAGCTGCTCCGGAGCTGATCATCATGTCTCTGCGATTCAGCATCGTAACCTCCTCTGAGTGCGACATGCACTCCATGAACTATGGTTCCCGCGTACTCGGGTGTCAATGAAGAAGGCCTCTGCGAGTGCAGAGGCCGTTGACGCGGTGCGTCAGTTCACGAGCGGGGTACGTATCCTTCCGGTCGTAGTGCGGTAGTAGATCACGATCTCGACCATGCCGTTTTGTTCCCGGTCTTCGTACTCCAGGTCAGCGGTGGCGCGGACGAGGAATCCGTCGAGCATCTCGAGATCGCTCAACTGCTTCATGGTCACATTGTTCACCGCGCCGTGCTTTGCGCTCGGTGAACCGATGTAGAAGAACGAGTTCGGCGGATACGGGTCAATCGGCAAAAACGGCTGTATGCCGTCGATGTCGAACGGCAGTTTCCGCGAAAGATCCACGGTTATGTGTACGAGCCCGTCTTTTCGGCGCGCTTCTCCTCGCATGAAGCAGCGGGCGTTGTGCTTGTACAGCATCTCCACGAGGCGCTGCGCGTACAGTCTGCGATGGATCGTCTTCGCGTCACCGTAGGAGTCGACGCCCTCGAACTCATGCTTAAAGCTGTTCGAGCGCGATACGAGCGTAAACCCAGCCTCGCGCGCGATCGCAGGATCGTGCGAGAAAATGAGTTCATACAAACGGCGAGGCAGCGTCGCACAGTGCAATCGTTCGCATGCTTCGTACCGATGGTCTGCCGGCGCTTCAATCAATCGGCCGGAGGCGCGAATACCCCGGATACGCTCATTCGGATCATCCGATCGGATGAGTTCCACCACTTCAGATGGCAGCATGGCCTTCTCCCTTGTTTCCTCGGGGAACGGTATCTCAGTCGTGGTCGAGCGTCAAAACGATTGACGCGCGGCGCTGTGTCGTACATTCTGTCTGCGGCATAAGGGAGGAACACATGCTCTCACTTGGAACATCTGCCGACATGATGATGCTCGCACTGTTCTCGTACGTCTTCGTGGGATGGCCAGCAATTCTCACCGGCGGTCTGATCGGCCTGCGTAACTCGATGGTGATTGAAATGTTGGCGATCACGCTGATCGGCTGCGTGTGTACGGTTGCGTGGCTGTACTATGCGGGATTTTACGCGCTGTTCGAGCCGAGTAGTGCGGTGATCATTACGTCGATCTGCTATTTCGTCGGATGTATCCTCGGGTTCGTCGTGCGCATCACGGTGCAACGGCTCATGCCGAAACCGCAGTAGTTCTGTCACCCTCAGTACAATCAAAGGCCCCGATCACGTCGGGGCCTTTCGTTTTGTCTGTACAGAACTATGTCGCCATGTGGTTGTACTGTTCGTCGAGCTCAGTCGCGAAGCCCCAGATCACGATGATTGCGATCAGCATCGAAATGGGGTGGAACATCCTGTCGCCAAGCGATTTGATACCGAGTCCGCCGACGTTCATACAGAGCGGCGCTGCAAACATGAATATGATTGCAAGTGATTGCGTGCCGACGCGGCGTCCCGATTCCAACGGATTCTTTGTCGTATCGGAGAGCCGGTGGTGCTGGAACGTCATGCATGTATTGAAGGCAGCGATCACAAACGCGAGGGCCGTCGCTCCGATAGAGATGACCGACGCGATTACCGTGCCGCGTACACCGAGTCCCGCGCAGGCGAGCTGCGAGAGGCCGAACGCGATCACGGCACCGAACGAGCCGCAGGCGAGCGCAACGACCCACCGTCCGAATGTGCGTAGATTTGTGATCGAAAGCGCGTGCGCGATCGTTGCGACACTGAACAGTGCGAGCGCCGTCTGCAGCGCGGCAAGCGCAGCCACGAGCCGTAGATCTTTGACCTGACTCAGCGGTGCCGTTATTCCGGCAAGCATGAGACCCTGATACGCCGACAACAGAAGGGCCTGAACCCTGAAGAAATACATATGAGACTCCTCGTATACTCCTCGGGGATGCTGCCACAGAGGAGATGGCGCGTAAAGCAGAGAGGCGTATACTTTTTATATATGAACACTCTCAAAAGTATCGGTTCGGTGCTCGCGGGGTTTATCACCGTCGTTGTCCTTTCAACGGGCACCGACGCGCTCCTGGAAAAAGTGGGTATCTTTCCGCCCCCGTCGGAGATGGGGATCTACATTACGTGGATGCTCGTGCTTGCGCTCATATACCGCACCGTCTATACGGTCTTCGGCGGGTATGTGACTGCGTGGTTTGCTCCTCAGAATCCGATGAAGCACGTGTGGGCACTTGCGATACTCGGTCAGCTCGGCGGTCTCGCGGGCGTCTATGCCGGCTGGGAACTTTCGGCGCACTGGTATCCGATCGCGCTTGCGGTGCTCGCGATCCCGTCGGTATGGCTCGGCGGAACGATCTTCATGCGCTCGGCTTCACAGACTTTATAGTCGTGGCTCGCGTATACTGCGGGAACTATTCGTAAATAATTGCTCATATGAAATTCGTAGCCATCTATCGTGTCCCGTCCGAGACCATGCAGGACTGGATGAAAAACACCTCGCCCGAGGAGATGCAGAAGCAGGGGGCGGAGATGGGGGAAAAGATGAATGCATGGACGGAAAAGAATAAGGCGCACATCGTCGACAACGGCTTGCCGCTCGGAAAGAACACCCGCATTACGAAGGATGGTGCAAAACAAGAATCGAACGACCTGATGATGTACACCGTCGTCGAGGCCGAGAATGCGGAAGCAGCGGCAGAGATGTTCAAGGACAGTCCGCATTTTATGATCCCGACGGGGTTCATCGATATCATGGCTGTCTCGCATCCGAGCGCGCAGTAGTTCGTACGCTCAATCAAACAAAAAGGCTCCGCGATTGCGGAGCCTTTGCATTGAGGCGAATCAGAACGATCCGATCAGGATCTTTCGTTCCAGTTCCCAGGTGGCGGTGAGGGTCGCATAGTACCGAGTAAAGTCATTCATCGTCCGCAGCTCTGCGGTCGTGCCGCGGAATCCGAGCGCAACCGTTTCGATCTCGTCGAGACCCAGCGCCTCCACTCCTTCGCGGAAGCTCCCGAAGAGCTGCGCGAGCATGCAGTCTTTGGTACTGCCCATCTTGAGCGGCCGTACGATCCGAGTCGGCCACTCCGCAAGTCCGGGTGTGTGTGCAAGGTAGAGCTGCCCTGCTCGTGCCCTGCCTACAGCGAGAGAGAAATAGTCGTCGACTGCGAGCATGATAGCCTCCCCAAAAAATCTTCGGGCACCATAGCACACCCTTTGACTTTGCATAGCTGCATGGCACTGTGCGAAACGGAAAGGGGAATACCATGCTCGAAAACCTGCCGCCTGCGCAACTGACCGACAAGGACTGGTTCATGATCGAAGAAGCGTTCGCTCCCGATTCGATGTTCTTGCCGTACCTGCGCAAGATCCGCATGGGCGGTAACGCGCCCACGATGGCAAAGAAGATCTTCGACGGGTCACTGATCATGCAGGGACACGAGCAGATCAATCATGTTCTGCGGCTCGCCGAACTACCGTATCGCTTGATACGGATCGGCTCGTGGTCAGCGCTCGACAATAGCGAGCGACTGCTCGCAATCGTGGTGTTGCCCAAAGAAGCGCTGAATGCGCTGAAGCGCTAAACAGAGCCGGACTATGTCCGGCTCGAACTGTTTCTGGGTATACTGCACGCATGAAAGCGGAGCAAAAGGTTGTGGCAGTCGGCGCAGTTACGGGGATCGTGCTCATGGTGCTTGGTGTGTGGGGTCTTTCCCACGTAGTTCCCGCGTCATCTATTATGGACAACATGGCAAATCGGCTTGCGTATGCGCTTGCTGCAAACATACTCGCGATCCTGCCGTTTTTTGTGATGATGGTTACGGTCGGTAACAAACGATTCCTCAGTAAGGCCATCGATCCGACGCGTCATGCAGAGGATGCGTCGATGGAGATCGACGGGCGAGTTACCGACAATACGTTGCAGCAAAATTTTATATTCCTTGTCGCATCGCTCGCCGCGTCGACCGTGCTTCCGTTTACCGAACTGCACCTTATATGGGCCTGCGCAATCTGGTTTGTGATCGCTCGCGTCGCCTTTTGGATAGGGTACCGAATGCACCCGCTTCTGCGTGCGCCCGGTATGTCCGGCACCGCGTACCTGAACCTTGCGATCATCTGCTACGTGCTCTATACATTGAGCATGTAAACCCGTCTCGGGAGGAACGAGTGTTCTATTGGACAATACACATATACGTGGTATAATAGTGTCCGTTTCAACAGGAGGGCTACCAATGAGTTTGTTCGGCAATACGATCACCTGCGAAGACTGCAATGGTCGCAACCGACGCTGCGAGACCTGCGGCGGTAAGGGCAAAGTGCCGCGCGGCACGCAGTTCCGTCGGCGTCAGGACGACAGTTCGACGGGTTCCGACGACGGCGGGAGCGGTCTGCTCAATTTCATGCAGTCGCTCGGCGGCAACAATGCCGGTGGCGAAACCGGTCGCAGTGCCGATACCACCACTACCGACGGTCCGTCCGGCGGCGGTGGTGGTGGTGACGGCGGCGGTGGCGGCGACTGATCGCAGCAACGTTCTTCAACACATTCGCTCCGGCGCACACAGTGCCGGAGCGAATATTTTTTGTTGACAGGGGGCGCACACATTGGCAGTGTGCGCACAGTTTGAACACGGGAGGCACTATGCCGGAAGAACGAAAGTTCCGCTGCCCGTTCGAGGTGCAGGGGATAGAGACGGGCGCGATACTCGATGTGGCGCTCAATGAGGATCGTGCACTGCGGTTAGCGAGTATGCGTGCCGCGCTTGTACGCCTGAAGCATGACCGCACGATTCATTCGGTACGCTTCGTCCTTCCGGAATCGATACTCGTAGGATGCGATTCATTGGAGGTGTTGCGCGAACGGATCCTGCCCTTTCAGGCGGAGTTCCTGGCGGCAGACATCGACTGTCTGCTGTATCCGCACTTGCCGTACCACTCGGTGTGGCAGCGCTTCAAGGCACATTTTCGCCCGAGCCGTCGGCACTACCGGTATGCTGCGAGAGCGCTCGAAGTTGCGCTCTATACGGGTGAGTACGGGATGCCGACAAGTCTCAATGAGCTCGCCGATATGATCGAAGCATTGTTTCTCGATCAGATCGTAAACGGAGACCCGGATCCGATGTTCATATTCGGTTCTCTGCGGAAAAACGGCGAGAAGTTCTGGCTCTTCAAGATGGAGCGCGGCGCGTTTGCTATCTATCACGACCAGGACTCGCTCCTTGATCCGTCGGTGAACGACGCACATTTCTCAATCGTAAAAGCGCCGCTCTACCCGCGTGCATTCGGTCGGTACAGCCAGAAGTGCGAAATCGTTGCTACGCGTGACGTCGATGTCGCTACGCTTCCGTTCACGTCGAAAATGCGTATCCGACGCGAAGCAAACGAGGTGCACCGAGCGCACGGTGTCCGATTGGCCGACATGTTCTCTCAACAGCCTACCGGTTTATGGATTCCGGAGCATTACAACAGACCGCCGTAACACCGGCGGTTTGCGTTTGACGATTGTTTGTAATCGTTGTATCGTTTTTTCGGGACTACAGGTATCAAACCAGTGGAGGAACCGATGTCGTTCAAAACGGACGAAGTGATTGCCTTTGCGAAGAGTAAGGAACTCCCGGCCCGTGTGGTCGCCTCGATCGAGGCGCGTGCCCGCGAGGCCGCGCGTGACTACCCCGGTCGCGACGGCAATGAGTTCGCACACGGCAAGTTGCCGTTCGTGCTCGGTCGCGAGCTCGCCGATCAGTATCGGGCCGTTCACCGGGTGCCTGCGTAGCCGCTTCATGCGGCGCGCCACACAGGCCCGGGGTCGTCACGACCCCGGGCCTTTCGCTTTGCGGAGCGCGTGATACGTTTGTTGCATATGAGCTCGCGTGTCTCGTTCATCGTCGAATCCATCATCCCGTCGCCGGCGGCTAATTCGATGTACGAGCCGTGCGGCGCTTAACTCATCTCCCTATAACAACCAAAACGGCCCGCACACAGCGGGCCGTTTTTAATCACGTATCCCCATGAAAATCATCACAGCAAAAACTATCAGCAACCTATCGTTCGAAGTGCTGTTCAACGATGCGCTCCGCTACCTCGAGCTCGATCTCAAACAATGGCAATCATTCAGGAAAAGCGCCCGGCATGCGACACATTTTTCGCATGGGGTCTTTGAGCTCATGCCGGTGGCGAGCGACAGGTATTACACCTACAAGTATGTAAATGCGCATCCCGGCAACCCTGAAAAGGGAAAGCTCTCCATCGTCGCGCTCGGCATGCTTGCAGATATCGAGACCGGATACCCGCAGCTCGTGTGCGATATGACGCTCCTCACGGCGATCCGAACCGCTGCAATGTCAGCGATTGCTGCGAAACATCTTGCAGTCAAAGATGCTCGCGTTCTCGGTCTCATCGGTACCGGAGCGCAGTCGGAGTTTCAGGTGCACGCGATGCGTCACGTCCGCGATATAACGACGGTCCGCTATTACGATCGCGACAAAGCCGCGATGCGAAAATTCGCGCGCACTATGCGCGGGAGCGGACTCACGCTGGTTGCATGCACAAGCGGCGACGAGGTCGTGCAGGGCTGCGACATCGTCACAACCTGTATCTGCGAAAAGAAAAAAGTACGTTTGTTCGGCGCCGCGTCGGTGCGAGCGAACAAGCGCCTGTTCATTAACGCCATCGGCGGCGATTGTCCGGGAAAGACCGAGCTCGATCCTCAAATCCTGAAGAACAGTCGCATCGTCGTCGAGTACTACGAACAGACAAAAATTGAGGGCGAGATACAAAATCTGCGCGGCAAAACTGCGTGCGACGAGATGTGGGAGATTGTACAGGGAACAAAGAAGGGGAGACGACGCGGAGACGGCATCATCGTGTTCGATTCCGTCGGCTTCGCGGTCGCTGATTACTCGATGATGCGCATGCTGCACGAGCGGAACTACGAGGCGAGTATGTCGCTTCTGCCCGCGCCGCGGAATGCAAAGAATCTGATAGCAGAATTCAAACGCCGATAAACAAAAAGACTCCGGGAAACGTTCCCGGAGTCTTCGGTTCTATTGAACTCAGGCAGCAAGCGGCAGCGGGGGATAGCGGCACTCTTCCGGACGCTTGTCGTCGCGGATGCGCATGATGCTCGCTTTCTGGAGACGATTGTTCTTCGTGCGCAGCTCGAACTGCACCTGTGCAACGAGCGGGAAGTGCGAGTCATCGGCGTAGTAGCGCTTCTGCTCCGCGGTGAGCCCGTTGCCCACCGGCCCCCATTCGACGAGCTCGCCGGTGCGGGAATCGTACTGTGCGAGGATGAAATCGCGAACCAGTCCCTTGAATGTCTTCGAGGTCGACGGAATCCATCGCACCGCGATGAAGTCCGCTTCCTGAAACGGCTTCTTTTTCCAGCAGCCGTCAGGACGAGGAGGCTCGGCGACGTTTCCGTCGAGGCGGAACGATGTGCCTGCGTCCAGGTCGCGAAGGATAAGGCCCTCCCATTCCATTCGTCGCACGAGCTCCTGCGCGTCGTCGAACGAACCGATGACCTTTTCTGCGACCGTTATGTGGTCGCTCGCCTTGTTCGCAATCTCGTGCACGATGCCGAGCCGATCCGTATAGGGAAGACCGGAGACATCGCGTCCGCCGTACATCAGTACATCGAAGAGCGCGAGTTGCACCGGGTCGTAGCCCCGCTGCAGCAGTATCGACCCCTCCCGGTTCGTGCGCGCAAAGCGACCGAACAGATGCGGATCGTCATGACCCTTCTTGTTGGTCACGAGCATCTCGCCGCACAGCAGTGTCTCGTCGGGGAGGCGCATACCGCGGATCTCTCGTTCGAGATTTTGGAACTTGCCGTGCCACGACGTGTTCAGTCGTGAATACATACCGACGGTATCGCCGACGATCGGCACATAGGTCCCGTATCCGTCACGCTTGCGCTGGATGTCGAGGCGTCCCTGATTCTGAAGCGAGAGAATTCGCTTCAGGTCCCTCGGTGTAATTTCTTCGCGCGGCTTCGGCCCGACGAATGTCTTGTCGTGGAAATGGCTCAGAATGCTCTGCACCTATTGCCCCTGTGTTCAGTGAAAGATCA
>CAZELA010000004.1:0-15064 GCA_964512835.1 uncultured Candidatus Saccharibacteria bacterium
GCCAAAGACTTAGGACAGTAGGTCCGAGAATATATAGTCTGTAGGCGTGCCAAAGCCGAAACGTCCGAGTTGACGCGGTAGGCGACGCCGGGGTAGGAATAAGGGAATCTCGGGGCGCGGCCGGCAGACCGCCCCCGAGGTGGTCGCCGGCAAAGATTCCAGTCCGCCCCGGCGACAAGAGAGCATAGGCGAAGGCCCCGTAAACGGGCTTTCGCGGGTCGTGCACGGCTCTCTTGTCGGTCCTCCTTGGGCTCGTCGGAGTCATCGCCGGCGACGCAACCGCGTCGCGGGCTGCCGCTTTCGGCGCGGTTTGAACCAAGGAGGTTCGAACGATGACTCAGACCAACGAGTTCGACGTGCATGCCGCGGCCCAGCGCATCATCGCTCGGCATGCGGCGCGCGAAACCCGCACCGCCGACATCTTCGACGAGGTACAGCCCGGTCACTACGTCCGGTTCCGAGACCGCGACGGTGAGACTCGGCTCTTCTTCGTGCGCGCCAAGTACCCGCTGCAACGTCAGCTGCTCGGACAGGTGTGCGAGTGTCTGACGCGCAACGACGGGTACATCGACGCGGATCAGATCATCGGTTTCTTCATGGCTGAGAAGGGGCGCGAGGCCTGCCGACGTAGGTGGTCCGAGCGCTTCAGGCACCGCGGCGGGCAAGCTGCTGCGCCGCGCATCGACGAAAGGAACATCGCGTGACTCTCAACACTCCTCAGGGCGGGACTTGCCACTTCGAGCCGGGCGACGTCGTCAGCGTGGCGACGGGCAATCCCTACAAGGACAAGCCCGCGTGCGTGCTGACCTTCGCCGGCGGCGGAACGTCGCTGGTGTCCGGCGAGGCGTCGGACGTCTGGAGCAGGATCGAAGCGGCGCGCACGCCGAAGCCCGCGGTCGCGGGCGCCTGATCTCATCGCGGCGTCCTGGACACGGGGCGCTGCGACTTGTGTTTCGAGTCCGAAGTCACGAGAGCAAGGAGTTTCGACGATGCAGTCAAGAGTACCGGCAGAGTTTGTGACGCTTCGAAGCAAGGGCGCGAAGGCGACGATCGACACCAATCGCGTCATCGGCTTCATCGACAATCCGGACGGCGGAACCTACGTCTTCCTCCAAGGCATGCCGAGCACCGGCTCGCTGATCATCGACGAAGGCCACGATCAGCTCGCCGCCGAGCTCGCCCAGGCGAAGGAACGCGCCCGCGAGCAGCTGAACGCCGAGGTCACAAAGCGTGCCGAAGACCTGGCCAACATCGCCAAGAACCTCATGGACCAGGTCCAGTCTCGCGACGTGTGCGACGGCGAGACCGACGCCTTCATGATTCTGTCGTCCGACGCCCGCTTCTGGACGGGAGACGGCAAGTCGAAGGATGCGAACGCCGCCGCGCACGTGTGCGGCTGTTGCGTGGATCGGGCGCTCGCTCAAGCCAAGGCGGCGTTCCCGGATGACAGCTGGCAAGCCGTCCCCGCTCTCCTCGTGCCCGTGCCCGCCGGCGTCGCGGAAGTCAGACGCACCGTGCGCCACTCCGTGGCCCGGAACACGCAGGACGTCAAAGACGCCGCCGCGGCCGGATACGACGCGCCGCGATTCGTCGTGCGGAACGAACTCGGCAACTTCCTCACCGACAGCGGCGCCGCGGATCATTCGGGACCACCGCGCCTTTTCAGGACGCGAACGGAAGCGCACTCGCTGGCCTCGGTCGCTTCTCTGCGTTTCCCGGAGAACGCATGGCGCGTCCTCTCGCTTGCAGAAGCCGAATCTGAGGCACGCCGCCCGCGCGCGGACGATCCCGACGTGCTCAGCGTCATCGGCTGTGCGCTCTCGCTGGTGAAGGCGATCGAGAAAGACCCGGCCGCGTGCTCGCAGCTGGTCCAGGACATGGCAACTGGGCTCCGGGTGGAACTGGATCACTTCATCAACGTCTTCGACGACGCGAAGGCAAAGCCCGCCGCACAACACACTGCGTAGGGGCAGGGCCGGCGGGTGCTCCTCCACTCGCCGGCCCATTTCGCTCTTCCCCCGGTGAAAGCCGGGGGGGAGGGCTTCGGCCAATGACGGCCGTGGAGTCGCAACCATGAGCGCATCAGCGCTGGTCAAGGTGACAGGGACGTTGAGCGAAGACGGCGAGTACATCGACCCGGCCGCGGTCGATGGGATCGAGGCCAAAGACGGCGGGCATTGCGTCGTGCACCTCAAGGGCGGCTCTGCAATGGAGATCTCCGACACCGCCGACGCCGTCGCGACGACGCTGGGGTACACGTCGTGAGCATCCAGATCTGCCCGGCGATCACGCACGAAGATCTCGACGCGCACGCCGAAGTCCGCGCGGCCTTCCGAGCCGCGGGGCTCGGCCCGTTTCTCGGGCCCGACGTGCTCCAGGTCGCGTTCGGCAACACGAACGACATCGACGCTCAAAACGCCGGCTTCTTCACAGACGGCAACGGCGTCTGCAACATCATCGACAGCCGCCTCGCCGGCCGGCCGGACATCCGGCCCGGCTCGCTCGCGTACATCGACTTCGAGCCGGCCGACAACACTTTCGGCCTGGCGTCACGTTCCTACCGTGAAGCCGAACTGCTCGCGGCCGGCCAGCTGTGGGCGCAGTTGAGGCGGAAAACGCAGTTCAAATGGGCGTGGTACGAGCCGGTGCAGTGCGGCGCCGGCTGGCCGGTCGCGCTCCAGGCGACGCACCTGGCCAACGTGCGATCGCTCTTCAAGGTCTCTCGCCCGGACTGGATCAACATCGTCGCGCGCGTCACGCACAGCGTGTACTACGGAGAGCGCACCGAGGACAATCAGCGTCGCCGGCTGCGCGACATCCTGCGTCGGTGCCGCTCGCTCATGCTGCCCGGCATGGGCTACGAGCACGTCTGTCCGATGCTCGACGCCTTCGAGGCCGGCAACACTCGCCGGCTGCACCCGACCGACGCGGGCATCTACTTCGACGAGCTCCGCAAGAGCGGTTGTCGTCGCGTGATTTGGTGGGTCCGGGGCGCCGACAAGGACACGCCGACGGAGGAGGAACACACCGTCGCCGGCCACATCGCCGCGATCGGCGACGTCGGCCCGACCATCGCGGGAGTACTGGCATGAAGCGTGCACGTCGCAGAATCGGAGACGTGATCGATGCCGGCGGCGGCCGCCGCTACGTCGTCATCCAGCCCATCTCTGCAACGACGAACCATCGCCGTCGCCAGATCCTGTGCTGGTTGATTGGCGCGTCGGACTGTCAAACCGTCTCGTTCGGCGACGATGGCACGGCGCACGAGCGAGACGAACTGGCGTGCATCGACGCCTTGTACTGGCTCGGTCAGCGGTATTTGCAGCATGCCCGGCAGGCGAAGATCGAACGCACGCGCCAGATCTGGTTGCGCTGTGCCAGTCAGGTCGCGACTCGTCGCACGAGGCTGTGTCGCCTTTTCGGCGACGACCCGCGCCGCGAGCCTGGACAGAAGCCGCCCGTCCGCAGGAGACTTGCGTCATGATCGCATGGTCTCTCGTCGTCGCCGCGCTCGCGCTCATCGGCGTCGTCGTGATACTGCGACGAGAAGCGCGTTGCGATAGCTGGTACGACAACGATGCCCTCCGCCGATGGCGCCGTGAGTGCGGCGACGACGCGGACCTCTGGGGAGGGAGCGACCGATGAGCGTCTGGGTCGTCATCATCGTCGCGATCTGCCTGGCTGTCTTCCTCGCCATCGTGCACTGGCGCGAGCAGAAGTACCTCGCCCGCTTCGACGCTTGGCTTGACGGCACGGGCGAAGACCCGAGAAGGAGCGACCGATGAACCCGAAGCTGTTGCACGCGGCGATCATGGCGGGCATGGGGTTCGCGTTCACCACCGACCCGGCGCCGCGGCGGCGTCCATCGACGTCGCGGCGTTCCGGCTATCGAACCGAGCGCAAAGCCGGCGTCGGGCGCGTGAAGCTCCGGCGGAGGGCATCACATCGACGGAAGGAGCGTAACCGATGACCGACCGCGCGCACATGGTGGCGGCGCTCAAGCCCGGGGACCGCGTGCTCATCGAGGCGATCGTGCAGGGGCCGGCGCACGGCGATCGCATCGGACTCCGCACCGCGTCGGCGTTGAAGATCGGCGGCATGGTGACCAAGCCGGCGAAGCTGACGCCGGTGTACTTCACCGCGCCGCTCGCAGATCTGCGCTTCGGAGGTGAGAAGTGAGAGACGACGACTTCGGCCTGGGCGATCGCGGCGACGACGACCTGGACCTGGACGACTTCGACATCAACGAGGAAACCGCCTTCGAGCTCGACGATGACGAAGAGCCGGAGGATGACGAAGGCGACTTGGACGACGACTTCGATGACGACTGGGACGACGAAGACGAGGAGGATTTCGATGAAGACGACGACTTGTAAGAAGCAGGGGAGCCGCGCGGACGTTACACTCCGCCCAGGAGGTTTGCGCGATGACCAAGAAGGAACTCAACGAACTGCGGCTGTGGTTCGCGATGACTCTGCTCGGGATGATCGTGCTGGGCGCGATCATGCTGAACGCGCAAAGGCAGATAAACGACCTCGCCGCCATCGCCGCAAGCCAGTACGAGCAGGCGGTGCAGTCGAGCATGCTGCAAACCCAGATGCTCAAAGACCTGCTCGGCCGGTAGCGGCCGCCCACAAGTTCGTTCTTCTCGAGCGCCGGGTGTCGGGGATCACCTTCCCGGCCGTGGTCGTTCGCATCGGCCCGCGCGACTGCCCCTTCTGTCGCTGGGAGGGCCAGATCCGCCGGCTGGCCGGCACGCTCACCAAGCCTGCGCTCATCGACGGCGTCACGCTTCGCGTCGCCGGCCCCGCCTCGCCCGACCAGGCTGAGCACCTTCGCTCGCTCCTGGAGGCGGAGGGATGAACGCCGTCCGCCGCAAGCCCCGCCTGACCGCCCGCCGGCGTCGCGGGCTCGAACTGCTCCTGGACGACATCCAGGACGTCGTGAGCATCCGCTACACCGGACGCACCCGCACCGCCAATCTGCACGTGCGCCTCAAGCCAGCCGAGCGAAGACAGGTTCGCGAGGCGATGGACTTCCTCGCTCAACTCGCCGCGTGGCACCGAAACAAGGGACTGTAATCATGCCACCATCCCCAAATATGGGTATGCAACCTGAGCCCGCTTCACGCACCGGGGTGAACCTTGGTATCACCCCGGTCGCAACTAGTATGCGACCGGGGCCAGACCTCGCCGACCTTGAAGCGCAAGTCAGGGGACAGCGGCGGTTTGTGGGCATTGACACCCTCGCCGTCGGATTCGGCGTGACGTTTTCCCGCGAGCCCTTCGACGCTCTCTGCGCTCGCCTGGAGGCGGCCAAGGTCGCGGCCCAGGAGAGCGACGATCCGAACGAAGCGTCTTTTGTCCTCGGCCGGCGGACCTGGACCGTGCAGCCCTCCGGCTGGCGCCTCGGCGACAACGGCCGCGGCCCCTACATCGCCTTCGCGATCGCCCACGAAGGCGTCGTCGTCGGCATGATGCGGCGGGATCGGCCGCTCGGACCTTCGACCCCCAACGTGTACGTGACTGTCGGCTCGAGCGCCTGCCTCTCGCGCGGCTCGCTCGAAGTGATCATCATGGACCTCCGCGGCATCATCAACGACCTGGGAGGCACCATCGAGTTCGAGAAGGTCGGTCGCTGCGACGTCTTCGTAGACCTGGAGGGCGTCCAGATCGGCGACGTCGCCCGCGCGTGGGTCGAAGATCGCGTCGTCTGCCGCGCGAAGAAGTCGTCGGCGTTCGGCCTGCACCGCAACGGCCGCAAGAAGTGGCAGGGCATCCAGATCGGCCGCGCTCTCATGTTCCGCGCGTACGACAAGATCGAAGAGCTCAAGGATCAGCCGCAAAAACGAGCACTTTGGAACGCGATCCAGTGGAACGACGAGGCCCCGCGCGTCGTCACGCGCTTTGAGTTTGAGATGAAGCGCGAGAAGTTGTCGGAGTTCGAAAAGGCCGACGGCTCCCAGGGCATCGACACGCTCGACGATCTGCTCTTCAACATCGGCCGCATCGCACTCTACCTCACACAGCGCTGGATGCGCTTCACCCGCGCGGCCGTCGATCGCACGAACACCAGCCGCGCCGCGTTCGCTGATTTCTGGCGCCGCGTCTGCGACGCCGTTCAGGCGTGGACGACCTCGGCCGAGCCAGCGACGCGACGATTTCGCCCGAAGGTGGGCGACGTCGAAGCCCTGATCCGTCAGTTCCGCGGGTGCATCGAGTCGGCGGCCGCGCTCCTGTCGCGGCCGAAGGCGCCCCGCAGCCTTCTCGACGTCTGCCAGTTTGCTCGCGAGCTCCTGTACGACCAGGACAAGCGCGAGCGACAAGGCAAGACGCCGCACATTTACGCTGAGTCCATCGCGGGCAAGCGCCAGCGGTACGAGAGCCGCGCGCCGATCCGCTCGCGTGACGTAGGAGTCTGGGCCACATGACCACCATCGACCGTACCGACGCGCCCGCCGAAGACATCATCGCCGAAGTCGCTGCGACCTCGATCGCGGCCGGAGCGCAGCGCGTCACCGTCGCGCTGCACTCATCCGACAAAGGGCGGATCGGCCCGAAGATCCACGAGACCGAGTACTCGTACTTCAACGAGGCGGAGCTCTGGCAGCAAAGCCCGCCCGGCGATTACGCGCTGCTCGTGCGCGCGGACAAACGCGTGGTCACGCGCATCCCCTGGAACGTCCGCAAGCCCGCGCCCGAGCAGCCGGCGGCGTTCGACTTTGCCCCGCCGGCGCCTCCGCCTCCGCCGATGGTGACGCCTCCAGCTGGGCAGCCGCCGCTCGCAGCGGCCCCGGCCGGCCTGGTCGAACTCATCATCGCGAGTCAGAGCAACGCGACGCAGCTGCAAATGGCGCAGATCCAGGCACAGTCCCAGCAAAGCGCCGCGATGATGCAGACCATGATGAGCCTCTTGAAAGAGAAGACCGTCGAGCGCACCCCGCTCGACGAACTGCTCAAGCTTCACAAGATGCTCGACCTCGGCGACGTCGAGCCCACCGAGCGCACGCAGCCGCTCATCGGCGACACCGCGATCGCCGCGCTGGCCGGCGTGCTCAACAAGATCGTGGACCGGCCGCCGGCGCCGCGGCCGATCGTGCGCGTCCAGGCGGAACCACCGAAGCCCCTGCCCGCGGCTCACCGGGTGGAGGTGCCCGCGGGCAACGTCGAAGAGCCGGCCGGCGACGTCGGCGACCTCGACAACGACAAGGATCTCATGCTCGATCGAGCCAAGCGTGCCCTGCCGATCGCCGGCGGGTACCTCGACCTGGCGTTCAGCAACGACGACGCGCTCGATGACGAGATCGCGACGACGTTGACCGACATGCTCGGCGACGTCGGCTATCCGGCCGAAGACATCCTCGACGCAACCGAGCCCGGCACGCTGGCGATGTTGCTGCACAAGACAAACCCGCACCTGGACGCGGCCCGTTTGCGCCGCGTCGAAGACGCAATGAGGCGTCAGATGGAGACTCCGCATGGTGGCGAACAGCCCGAACAGCCCGCTTCAGATCCCGCTCCAGCCGAAGACCTCGTTTGAAATCGTCGGCTCGTACGCCGTGTTCACGTTCGCCGGCGGCGCGATCGTCGCGTTCGATCCGACGCGCGTGCTCGGCGTGTCCGTGGCCGACATCGGCGTGCGCGTCATCATCATGGACGGCGGCGGCGCTCTGGCGGTCAAATGCAACGATGACGTGAAGACGCTGACGACGCTGATAGACACGGCGGCGCGCACCATCGACGGAGACTGAGCATGTTCGGAGACCTCTACGGGCAGACGCTCAAGTTCGAGCTCGCCGACGGCGACAAGGGCACGCTGCAAACGCTGGCGGTCATGTGGGCGACGATCGACGACGCGGCGAAGTCACCGATCGTCGATCGACTCGCACGCGAGCTCGAGCGCGGCACCGACACCGAGGACGAGTACTGCCGCGCCGTGTACGCCTGGCTCGTGCAGCGCGTGCCCTTCAAGCGTGACCCGTGGATGCTGGAGTACGTGCGACATCCCGAGCAGCTGATCGCCGACGCAGCCGGCGGCCGCCTGGACGGCGCCGACTGTGACGACGTCGCGACGCTGGGCGCCTCGCTGCTGGCGGCGCGCGGCGTCGATCCGGTGCTCATCGTCGTCGGCCGGCGTCCCCAGGCGCCGTACGAGCACGTCTTTTTCGGCCGGCTCGCGTCGATCAATCGGCGCCCGACGGTGGTGACGATGGACCCGCAGGAGCGCATCCCGATCGGCCAATGGCCGACGGGTATCGCCCGCCGCGCGGTGTTTGGACACCCGACAAAGTGGGGTTTCCAGCCCTTGAAGCAAACCACTTGACTCGGGGGGCTCACGTCCGATAACCTTTTGCCATGAAAGCCGGTGCGTTTTTCCTGGCTCTCGTGACGCTGGCGCTCGCTCTCGCGGCGTGCGCCGGCATTGACTTCGGCAACGTCGTCCAGGTCCGGACTCCGGCGGAGATCCAGACGACGACGGGCTACCCCGCTCGCATGAGCCTCAACGAATCGGACGCGGCCTACCGCGCGTGGTTCGAGGACGTGCAGCGCGTCGGGGTCGATTGGAAGAACTCGATCGAGCGCGGACGCGAAGTGTCGTCGATGCTGGGGCAACTCACGCTCGGCGCGCTGAGCGAAGTCGGCCCGAGTGTCGCCGGCGTGCCGTTGCTCAGCGGTGCGGCGGTGCTCGTGCCGTCGCTGGCGACGTGGTTCTTCGGTCGCTCGATGGGAGCCAAGGCCGCGGAGACGACCTGGCAAAGCAAGATCGACTCGTACAACGAAGCGCTGAAGCGCGCTCGTGCAGGCACGGAGGCCGTGTGATGGCAGTTATTGCATTCCCCTTCCGGTGGATGAGCATCAGCGTGCAGGAGCGCATGCTGACTCCACGTCCGCGGGCGGTCAGCGATGAGAAGGCGGTCACCGAAGCAACCAAGTCGGCGCAGCAGGAAATCACCGCCGGCAATCGCACCATTCAGCAACTCGAAAAGCAGATCGCGAACTGGGAGACCAAGTACGCGAAGCTGCGCGAGGCATACGACCGGCAGGTCGCGCTCCGCAAGAGCGACAACGAGCGGTACAAGGACAATCTCGCCCGCGTGAAGGGGTAAAGCCATGCTGACCGACTACGCCGACGTCGCCAGTCTGGGCAGCCTCGGAGCGTGGCGCGAGTTCTACCGTCGCGTCGCGGCGCTCTCGACGCTCGACGCGGCGACGCAGAACGCCTACCTTAAGGAGCTCGCGGCACGGTCCCCCGACGTGTACTACGCGGTGCTCCAGGCGTCCAACAACCTCCGCACAGCCGCTCAGCGCGCCAACCTCCAGGGGCTCGGCGACCTGGACGGGTTCTTCAGCTCCATCGGTAAGTTCTTCTCGAAGGTCGCTTCGGGCGTGGGCAAGGCCGTGCAGCGCGTGGGCAAGTACGTCGCCCCGGTGGTCGGCGCCGTGTCTCCGGTCGTCGGCGCGCTCATGAGCACGGCCGTCGCCGCGGCCGGCGGCGATCCGAATAACCCCAACGTCGCGGTGCCCGCGGTGGCGCCGCCCTACTCCGAAGCCGTCGCGGTGCTTCCGGAGATTGCCGCGCTCGAGACCGGCGCCTCGACGTCGGCCGCCACGGCCGGCGGGTCTTCCGACATCATGAAGTACGTGCTGATCGGCGGCGGCCTGCTGCTCGCCCTCAGCGTGGTCAACAAGAGGGGCTGACGCATGTACGCCGACGTGCCTGGACTGGGATTGCTCGAAATCTTCTCGGAGCGCGTTCGCGCCGAGATTATCTCGCAAATCCCGTACTACCAGGCTCGCGTGCAGAAGCGGCACCGCGACTTTGTTGAATTCTGGGAGAAGACGAACAACCTCGCCGGCGCAACGCCCGAAATGCGCCAGCAAGCCGTGAACATCCGGTACCAACTCAACGAGCTCGAGTACCAGTACGCCCTCTTCGAGGACACGATCCGCAAGGCCGTCGCCAAGGCAATCGCAGAGGGTCGCGTCAAGCGCGAGGACCTGCCCAATGGACTCGGCGCGTTGGTGGTCTTCACCATCGCGATCGCCCTTGTCGTCGTCGCCGCGCTTGGGTACCTCGCGTCGGTGCAGCTGGCCAGAGCGGCGGAGGCGACGAAGGACAAGTACCTCTCCGTCGAACGCGTCCTCCTGCGCTTCTACGAAAGCTGGGACAAGGCGGCCGCGGCCAGAGCGCAGGGAAGCAACGTGCCCATGCCGCCGACTCCGACTTTCCCCAACTCCGGAGGCGGCGGCACCGCCGACACCATCGCCACCGCGGGCATCGGCCTGACGACGCTGCTCGTCGCCGGCGGCCTGCTCTTCCTGTTCGCCAAGGGAGGCAAGCGCGCATGACCGCGGTGAAGCTCACCAAGCTCGGCACAGCCGTCCGCCTGGAGTACCGCCGCGGCGGCCGTCGCTACGTGCACGACTTCCCGGCCGGCACCGAGCTCGGCTACTTCACGCGCGGACGAGCTCTGGTGATCGCGCCCGTGTCGCTCCAGGGCGCCAAGTGGATCGCGGATCGCAAGCCGGCCAAGAAGGCCAAGAAGAAGGCGGCCAAGAAGGCCACGAAGCGAAAGGCTCGATGATGGAACTCTTGCTCAGCAACCCACCGCGGAAGCGGAAGTCAACCAGGCGGCGCAAGTCGGCGAAGCGTACTCGCCGGCAGAGCCGCACAACCCGCCGGGCACGCTCGGCACGGAGTACCCCTGTGGCACGGAAGAAGTCCACCAGGCGGCGCCGCAGCTCCGGGCGTCGTCGCAGCGGCGGCGGGCGCAAGCTCGCCGGCATCGTCACCACTGAGCTCTTGCAGACCGCCGGCGTCGCGGCAGCCGGCATGGTCAGCACGTCGTTGCTCGCCGATCGACTCCCGATCGCCCAGCTGAAGACCGGCAACGGCCGACTCGTCGGCAAGGCATTGATCGGCGTCGTCGGCGGCACGCTGATCGGCAAATTCGCCGGCGCCCGCAACGGCGCCGCGTTCGCCACCGGCGCTCTGGCGGCCGTCGGCGTGGACCTGTACAACAAGTTCACGGCCAAGGGCACCGCGGGCCTCGGTGAGTACATCCCCGGCGGCGGGGTCTACTACGGCGACGCGGCCCCGCAGCTGACCGCGGGCTTCGACGGCTACGACGACCCCGTCGCCGGCTACGTCGACGGCTCGTACAGCGTGGCAATCTGATCGGCTCCGACAGGGGCGAGGCGAGGCGGGAAGACGCACCGGCGCTGACCCTCAAACCCCCGATCGGAGAACTCGATCATGGCTTCCCGTCCTGGACTCTCTCCGCAACTCGAAACCGCATGGCAGAATCTGGCCAAGGGGCAGATGCCCAGTGACCAGATGTTCACGGTCCGCGACCTGCACCTCTGGCACCGCCAGAACTTCGGCACTTCCGTCAGCGCGCGCACCTCGTGGTTCAACGTCGTCGCGTCGCCGCACGTGACCAACATGCCGCAGGCCGGCAGTCTGCCCAACGAAACGGCCGCCTGGATCACCAACATCCGCGTGCACGTCGCCCGCGGCTACCAGGTGGACGGCACCGCCGAAGCGGACGGCCTGGCGTACCAGGCGGACATCGACCCGCTCGTCGTCGCGTCGGACATCGACCTCCTGCTCTCCTACGGCCAGCTGATCTTATCGATCAACGGCCGCGAGTACGTCAACCGGCACGGCCTGTACCACTTCCCCGCCGGCGGCGGGGTGTCCGCGTCGGTCGCGCACGCGACGACGGCTTCGACCGTGACCTACTCGCTGGCGATCCCGAACAACGGCTTCCCCGATCACCGCAACAACGCGGGCCTGCCCGCGCCCATCCCGTTGGCGCCCGGATCCAACATCGAGTGCGTCATCGCGTACAACATCGTGCCGACGCTGAAGGACACCTACGTCATGAAGGTCGAACTGGAAGGCGTCCAGGTCTTCCCGGCCAACCGCTGATCCCCCCGCCCCGGCACGCCGGGCGCCGTCGAAAGGCGGCGCCCGTGTCTTTGAACCTTGGAGACTCCAATGCGGTTTGACGAGTACAGCATGGACGGGCTCGGAGCCGACGAACGCAAGTACCGTCGCGTCTTCCAGACCTATACGTTCGAGTTCGCGTCGATCGCGGCCGGCGCTCGGACCTCGAAGAGCATCCAGATCCAGCCCGACGCCCACGGCGGATTCGTCGTCGATCAGTTCGCGGCCGACGCGCTCATTAACGCGACGGTTGGATCGTTCACGGCCGGCACGACGCCGATCCCGCGCGAGGCCTACGCCTCGGCCGACGACACCGCGCTCCTGCCCAGCCTGGCGGAGGTCTACGCGACCTTCAGCCTCAACAACATCGTCTGGAACGCTCAGCGCATCCCGCTCACGCACATCACCGGGACGGGACACAACCCGTCGTTTCTGCCGACGCGGCCGCGTGTCGGCGCCGGCGAAACCATCAGCCTCGAGGTTGAGAACGAAACCGCGATCGCGCTGCTGGTCCGCGTCAGCTTGATCGGATACAAGCTCTACCCGACCGCATGAGCACCTACGGCGTTTCAACCAAAGAACTCGCTCGCCGGGGCCGAGTCGCCACGGACGGCGACTCCATGCCCGGCCGGCCGCGTTCGGCCGCGATGGACGCCGGCCGCTCGGACATCGGTGAGCGGCTGCCCTCGTTCATCCCGCTCCACGGCGGCTTCACCGTCATCCCGGTCACTTCGTTCGCCGTCGCCTCCGGGCTCTCGGCGTGGTACGGCCTGGCGGTGGTCAACATCCCCGACGACGTCGCACAGGAGATCCAGTTCGCCAACATCAAGTGCGAACTGCACAGCTGCGACCCCGACGCCCACGGAGCCGGCACGGGCGCCTCGAGCGCTCTGGCGTGGGGCACCGACGCCGGCATGGGCGCCGCGATCGTCGTCGGCGAACGTCTCGGCCTCACCCAGAACGCCTGGACGACGCGGCCGTGCGCCGTTCCCGGCGTCGAAGCCTCGTCACTGGTGAGCTCGCCGCGAAGTCCATACCTCTGGAGTCTGAAGTTCCCGCCGGGCAAGTGGGGGGGTACAAGCTCGGCCGCGGCGACGCGGCTGGTCGTCACGCACGCCGTCGTTCCCTTTGCCCGTCGCCTCGTCCGCGGCACAACGCTCGAAATCGGGCTGGTGGTCCGCGGCTCCCAGATGAACGCCAAGACCGGCAACCTGTGCGGCTTCGCGCACGTCGAAGTGTTCGCCGGCGCCACCGTCAACCCGAGAGCGCTCGACCAGTGACCCCTGAGCAGGTCTACGCCGACGTGTCCGCCTGGCTCGCCCGGCAGAGGCGGCGGAAGCGTCGTCGTTTGCGTCAGGACGCCCTGGAGCAGATCGAGAGCGTCGCGCGGGCGTCTGGAGGCTCGGAGGGAGGCGGGGGCGGTGGAGGGGCTCCAGAGCCGCCGACGGGCTCGGGCGCCGATCCCGGTGGTTTCACGACGGTGGACGGTCCGTTCACCGGCGGCGAGGGCGGGGGCGGCGGAGATCCAGGACCGGACGGCGAAGGCGGAGGCGGTGGAGGAGGCGACGACGGCGGCGGCATCCTCGTCACGCCGGTCTTGCTCGTCGACTACGTGACCGATCCAGACCCCGAGCCGCGGCCGACGTCAGACAACCTGATCGACCCGGGCATCGTGCTCCAGGCGGTGGCGCTCGCGGCCGCGTGCGGCATGCCGCTCTCTGGCGTGGCGGCGCCGACTCCGATCGGCCGTGCGCCGGCGGCCTGGACGGACGCCTTCACCGACGGCGTCATCGACAACACCCACTACGACTACGTCGGCACGTGGTCCGAGAGCGTCGTCGCCGGCGAGATCGGACCCACCGTCGCCGGCGGCGGCTCGGCCGGCAATCTCAACTCGAGCGCCCTGTACAAGGGCGCCCAGTACGACGACGTGGAGATCTCCGCCAAGCTGGCCAACGGGATCAACTCCGGCTGGTCGCTGGTCATCCGCGCCAACTCCTCGTCGGCGCCGACCAACTGCTACGCCGCGAAGTTCCGGACGACGAACACGACGTTCAGCAAAATCACCGGCGGAGTCGCCACGAACCTCGGCACCATCGTCACCGCGATCGCGGCCAACGACGTGTGCTCGATCGAGATGATCGGCGCCGCCTGGAGCGTCAAGGTCAACGGCGTCGAAGTGCTCTCCGGCACCGACGCCACGTACGCATCGGGGTACGCCGGCATGGCCGTCGGTTCGACGAACACCTCCACCCGCTTCGATGATCTGTCGATCAGTGCACCATGAGCCGCGAACCGATCACCTCTTCGACCAGGACCACCATCGGCGCCGCCGTCATCGTGTGCGGCGCTCTGATCGGTCATGCCGTGTGGATGGCCGGCGTCTCGGCCGACCTCAAGTACATCCGCGTGACGATGGGCGAGGCGTGGGGCACGGCCGACATGCGGCTGTGGGCCGAGCGCCTCGGCCGCTCGAACCCCGAGCTCCAGCTGCCCGACGTCGATGCGATCCGCCGGCGGCCGTGACGCACCCGCCGCCCGGCCGTCGTCGCCCCGCCGGCCGTCCAGGCGCAAATCCGACGCCTTCACCAAACCACCGCCGACCTATTGACCCGATGGGGGGGTCTGCTCGATACTGGCGGCGTGTCGGATCCCGGAGTTGGACATCGCTTGCGGAATCGGCTCCGCGCCCTGGCGTGGTGGCACAACATCGCCGTCCAGTACCCCGGCGGCTGGGTCTCGATCACCACCGCGGCCAAGGTGCTCGGCTGTCGCCGGCAGAACGTCGAGCGCATGATCGAGTCCGGCAAACTCCGCGTGATTGAGGGCATGCCCGGCGGTGGTCCGCGCGATCGCTTCGTACCGCTCATCGACCTCTACACCGCGCCCACCGGCATCGAAGGCGGCCGGCCGTGGTCGCGCGATCTTCGCACCGGCGCCCTCATCCGCGAGCCGACGTCTCAGGACATTTTCACAAAACCCGCGTTCCTGCCCCTCGATCTGGGGCATCGCTGCCGAAATTGTGAACGGCGCGACCGGAAACGCAAGTCTCGGCACGCCAAAGACTTAGGACAGTAGGTCCGAGAATATATAGTCTGTAGGCGTGCCAAAG
>CAZELA010000005.1:0-14772 GCA_964512835.1 uncultured Candidatus Saccharibacteria bacterium
ACCACGCGGTATCGCTCGATCAGGCTTTCGCCCATTGTCGAATATTCTCGGCTGCGGCCCCCCGTAGGGGTATGAACCGTTCTCAGTTTCATCGGTGGGGGTCACCCTCTCAGGTCCCCTAAACGTCATAGCCTTGGTGAGCCATTACCTCACCAACTAGCGTGATATTACGCAGGCCGCTCCCGAAGCGACGGATCTTTACTCTTACGAGACTATCTCGGATTACCCCGCCTTTCGGCGAGCTATACGAGACTTCGGGGTACGTTCCTACGTGTTACTACCTCGTCTGCCGGTTGCCTTGCGGCCCCCTTGACTTGCATGCCTTATCCATACCGCCAGCATTCACCCTGAGCTAGGATCAAACTCTAAGTAAAAGTTAGATTTTACTTGAAGCGTCGGTCAGCGGTTGCTGAACTCGAGAGGCTTCGTGAATTTGTTCTTACTCTTTTTAGGATGGACGAAACAAAAGAATGGATATTCTCTTGTTTCTTTACTGTACCTTTCAGGACCCTCCTAGAGTCCTGCAAGGAATTTTATTTTTGTTGCTTGCTTGTGTGTTGCATTGCTTCCCGAACATCCGTTTGACCGGATATTCGAGTCTTACCAATTTGTGATTAACACGAATTGTTTTTGTCTTGCTGATTCCGCTACAGAATCAACAAGAATGCTTTGTCTATTCAAATGTCAAAGGTCACACCAATGCTCCTCCGATTGTCTCGGTCTAAGGCTCAGTATCCAGAAGGACTTGAGCGGGCTTCCTTTGACAACCACGTCATCGGAAATGCCTTCAGGAGCGAAGGTCGGGCCAGTATACCCGTCCTATTAGGTGCGTCAAGTAAAAGGGCGCCCCGCCGTGACAGGACGCCCTCTGCGTATGAAAACCGGGAAAATCTGTTGATTTTCCTCCCTCGATACAGACGTTTTTCGAGCCCGTTTGGGGCCGTACGGGGGCCGGCAACGACTGCCATAGACCCGCTTGGCGGTGGACGAGAACCTCGCATCTGCACCATCACAATTGTGGACCTTTGCGGGTAACGGTCAATGGCTTACCCACACAAGACGAAGGGCTCCGACACTACTGTGCCGGAGCCCTTGAGATTGAATGAACAACTGTTACGGGTCGGTTGCGAGCGAACCGCGCGGGACACGTTTCCAGTCCCGGTTCCGCATACGTTTCGACGGATGTGCCGTTGCCTGCTCGCTCATGCGGCGACGCGCTTCCTGATCTGGAAACGGTTGCGGCGCAACGACGCCCTGCTTCGAAGCGGGCTTACGAGGCGGCTGCTCCTGGGCGTTATCCAAGTCATTGTCGGGAGACCGTGTGATCATCGTGCCCTCCTGGTTTCCGAGACGACGCTGTATCGTTTCGGGCTGGCGAAATACTAGCTCAATTCACGTATTAAGTAAAAACCCCCACATGTCGCATCGCTGCTGCGATGCGCATGCAGGCCAAAAGTACTTTTCTGCTGAAAAGTCTTTTCGCCATACCTCGCCCCGTCGGGCTCCGTTCTTGCGACTGGGTCCCAACCCAGTCTCACCCGCTACGCTATCCCAAACCCGGGGTCGGCAGACGACGCGGATGGGCCCCAAGCTCCGACCGTGTTTTATCTTTTGGCGAGCAGTACTCGCCAAAAAGAAAAAACACCGGCGCAAGCGCCGGTGTAAGTGAAAGATCTCCGAGCTCGTTGGCTCGTATGGAGACTAGTGACCGCCGCCCTGGCGATCGCGCTGACCGTGCTGCTGGGGCTTGCCCTGCTCGCGGTCGCGCGGGTTCTTGCCCTGGCGATGGCCGCCGTCCTGCTGCTGCTGACCCTGGCTCTTGTCATCCTGGTTCGGCTGCTTCGGGCTCGGCTTCTGGTTCTGGTTCGACACTGCTAGTCTCCGTGTGTACGACGAGCGGAAAGTGCTCGACCGTCGGAGTGTAAACGAATTTTTCTAAATTGCAAAAACGCGTTACTGCGGCGGATGAAAAATGCCGTCAAGCCGCAGTATGTCTTTACTGAGCGCCGCGGAACGCGTGATGATCTGCTTGAGACCCTCCGGCAGCTCATCGAACCGAGCAACCCGGGTCGGTACCGGCACTTCAACGCGAATACCGCGTGCCGCACACTCTTCGAGAGTGCGGTCACCGTCCTTTACCGACCGATGCAATAGTAGCCAGCTTGCCTGTCGCATCAATTGAGTCGTGAGCTGCATCGATGCAGTCGCATACGCGAGTCTGACCGGCCCGGGAAGGGCTGTCACGTCTTGCCGACCCTGCTTGTCGAGGTAGTTCGCCGCGTCTTCGACGAGCTTCATACCCTCACGGAACAGCGTTCCGAATACCGGTCCGGCTATCATCCGCTCGGCAATCGAAAGGACGACACTCTGTGGCTTCGCCATGATTTTCTCCTTCTGTGCTTCGCTCACGCTACACCCCATTCTCAAAAATCTCAAAGGACATCTGCGGAGTGATCTATTTTCGTATACATAACAAAACGCCGGCGACAGCTCGCCGGCGTTTGATGATATGCGAACCGCATGGTTCGCTACTGGAGTTGGCAGGACTGCTGATCCCCCGTTTCAATGAACAGATAGCACGGGTCGCCCGTGACCGACTTCGTGTCGAGCGTCATGAACTTACCCTCAAAGTGGAATCCCTTCGCGAGTCCACGCCGCTCTTTCCCTTTCGAATTGTGGACATGCGTGACGCGCATTGAACCGCATGGAGCGACCGACACGCTGAACAACGCGTAGTTCTTGCTGTTGCCGTTGCGGGTTCCGCCGCCGATGTCGACGATAAATCCGGCCCACAGGTCAGATCTGATCGTCGGCACCTGATTGATACCGATGCGCTCGCGGAACGCCGCGATATTGTCGAGCGCACGAGTGATCGCCTCTGCCATGGCAAAGAGCGTATTTCGGTGCGAACTTTCACCCATGAACGTCGCGTTTTTCCAGGTCAGTTCAACACTCGCCTTCGCGATCGCGTCAGTTCCCGGCGCTTCCGATACCATCGAAAGTCGCTGAAACGACACATCGGTCATAAACGGCCTGAGCGCACCGCAGATCGCATCGATCGGCCCCACTCCCTCGTGGGATTCGAGCGTACGCGATTCGCCGTCGACCGAGACCCTGAGGGTCACGTTGTTGTGATTCGGACTCGCAATTGCCGTGATCGACAAGAGCTCGAGCCGTTCCGGTTTGAGTTTCGGAAGCGGCGCATCTGATGCACCTGTTTCGGAACTCGTACGCGCCGCCGCACTGCGTGCCATATCCATGCTTACTCTCCTTCTGTTTCAATTTCCCTATACACCTTACAAAGAACAAGGCCCTCACTCGTTTCCGGGTGAAGGCCTTGGTTGTATCCGGTTCTCTTTTTTTAGATTCTGGACACAAGCGAAGCCTCCACCCTTGTAAGGAGGAGTCCAAGGACGCGCTTGAGCTGCTTGTGTGTCATCAAATTGAGAATAGCGCGGGGAGAATTTGTGTCAAGAAAGCCGTGTATAGAATGGGGGCTGCTGCACATGATGCAACAGCCCCGGTAGTCATGCCCCTTGCGGGAATTTGGGTCCGACGCCTTTGCGCCACCCGTCTCCTTTGCCCAGTGCGGGCGACTTTATGGCCCCCGAGGGCTGCGGCGGTTGCGCTCTGCGCGCAGCACGCCCCTCCTTCTCGACTCGCTCCGCACGAGCAAGTGCATCCATGTCATTGCTCCCTATTCCGGCATACGCCGGCAATGTCGCGTCTCTCATTACCGATTCCCTTTTCTTGAATGAGCAGGTAAATCGTATTCCTGTGCAGATACCGTGTCAACGTTTTCTTGACAGATTTTTGTGCGGGCGTATCCTCAAACGTAATGAACCGAACAGTCATCGCAGCGTTTGCATATTTCTTTAGCTACTGGAAACAGGGGGCTTTGGCGTATGCAACGGTTCAGAAATAAATAAAACCGCAAACGTACCCAGAAGCCCCCTCTCCCGAGGGGGCTTCTTCGTTACATGACTCGGGATCTGGTTCGAAAACTTCGGCCTAGATCCCGGATCACGTGATCCGGCCGGCATAGTGCCGCGCGCTCTTTAAAACTATAGGGAACCAATGCGTGAAAAAGGCGCTTCGTTCGTTCGCGTTCCGGGGCTTACACCGCGTGAATCCGCTCAACTGCAACAGGAGAAAACACCGATGACTCAGCAGGCTCAAATGCAGGCTGCGCAGCCTGAAGACAAAGCGCGATCCCGGCTGCTTGAACACCGTTCCACCCTCATCAGCTTGTGGGGCGCGGGATTCGAAAGCGACCCCCGTTTCGAATCCGCGGTACATGATGTCCGCAAGGGGCGTCACCCGGCGAACGTCATTGCTGATTTCAGCGGCAGCTGATGCACAAACTCAGCATCATGGGCGACGCCGGAACACATCCCGAGGTGCGCGAAAGCGCACGTCGGATGTATCGCCGGTACCGGAATGCAGCACTCGCACTCGTCGAGCGTTTGCAAATCGACGGTACGGAACGAAACGTGAGCATTCAGATCGAGGATCTGGAACGCCTTGCCGCTTTGGACCCCGAGGCCGCACGCGTGCGTGCGGCACTCATCAACATAATGCTACGTCTTCGATCGGAGAGGTAGCAGATGGTGGAGGCGACGACCGCGTCGCCTCCACCATCGAATTCTTTTGTTCCCTGGAACATGTGCTTTCATGAGCCCGTGTTTCAGGTCGCAACGACCTGTGTATGAAAACTTACAAACATCAATTTTCGTGGCGAAGAACACTGCTCTGATCAGTGTTCTTTTACAGCACCGCGTCGTATTCCGACGCGCATACAAACCCCTCAAACTCACAGGAGGTCTCCATGGGAGGCTGGTATAACACTCAAACAAACTTCGCAGATATTGAAATGGGTACGCTGTTCGGCGCATGGTGCTCCGCGCAGGAGCATATTATCGAACCGACACGAACGATCTCAGTATGGCGCAGCGCCTGCATGGTGCGGGCCAAGCCGTTTCGGGATGCAATCACGGAGGCGGGACCGATGACGCATGAGCATTCGCTCGTGTGGCACGTAGAATCCCTCTATGCTCCGGTCAAACGTGAGTATCTGAGCCGGATGTACCTGGTCAACTTTGGGAAAGGCGTTACCGTACACGGTCCTTCTGTTCTGGATTGGGGTCGGAACCATCAACTCGAACCGGCTTCACCGGCATCGGTCATGGCCCTGTGTGCGCAGATTCCCCGCATGCACATAAAGGTGGGTTCCGACCTTATGGGTATTCTTGCGACTGACGCAAAAATCTACGACGGAGTCTTGCGCACCTGCTGTGTTTGGAATGGCACAGCTATGAAAAGCTGCGCACTCGTGCCGTTTGCGTATCCGCTCCACGACGGCTTCTGGTTCGCGTTTGAATCCAAGCGGAAACGTTCGTTCGGCGGTACCCCGTGGATTGAAGAGGAATAGCACTTGTACACATCAAAAACGCCGGTCTTGAGACCGGCGTTTTACTATTTTCGTTTGGATGTTCCCCTCCACTGATCCCATGCAACCAAGAGCGGTGTCGCAAAGAAGATCGATGAATACGTACCTGCAATGATGCCGATCAGGAGCGTGAGCGCAAAGATGCGCGTCGACTCCGGACCGAACACGTACAGCGTCAGGAGCGAGATAACGACGGTGAGCGACGTGTTGATGGAGCGAACGATCGTTTGGCTGAGCGAGCGACCCGCGGTTTCGGCAAACGGCTCCTTGCGACCCTTTTCATGGTTAATGTGCAGGTTCTCGCGTGTTCGGTCGAACACAACAATCGTGTCATGGATCGAGAAGCCGAGGATGGTGAGTAGTGCGGTGACAAACAGCGTATCCACCTGCGCGCCCATAAAGTGTCCGAGGATAGCAAACGCACCGAGCGGAATGATTACGTCGTGCACGAGGGTGATGATGGCAATCAATCCGTAGGTCCACGACGAAATCGGCTCCGACACGTGACGGAACGCGAATGCGATGAACAACATGATGCACAAGAGCACGACCGCGATTGCGAGCAGTGATTTGTTGCGGAGCTCCGTACCGATTGTCGGTCCTACCTCACTCTGCTGTGTGATCTGTCCACGGTATGCATCTCCGCCGGAGAGCAGCTCCGGAAGCGACGCACGCTGAATATCGGAGAGATTACCTGCGCGAAGCGCGTACCCGTTCTGACCTGTCTCGCGGAGCGAATAGCCGGTGAGTCCCGCTCCGTCGAGCGCAGCGTGAATGTTTTCTGCTGCAGGGCGCTCGTTCGGGTACGTGACTTCTGCGAGCGTGCCGCCGGTAAAATCGGTACCCAGTTTCAGTCCGAACACCGCAACGGACACAATCGAGGCAAGGATTAAGAGCCCGGTGAATGCAAAGAACAGGTTTCTGTTTTTGACGACGAACATACTAGTGTGTGAGACCGCTACCGAATAAGAAGCGGCCGATGCCCTTCTTGGCGTTAATACCGAGCGCCATCAAAAGCGTTCGTGAGACCGTGATAGCGGTGAGCATCGATACGATTACGCCAAGACCGAACACGAGCGCGAAGCCCTTAATGAGCGAGGTACCGAGCCAGAACAGAATAACTGCAGTGATGATCGACGAAATGTTTGAGTCACGGATCGAGAGCCACGCGCGATGGAAACCTTCGCGGATTGCGTCTTCGGTGGTCTTTCCTGCTCGCATCTCCTCTTTCATGCGTTCAAAGATGAGAATGTTCGCATCAACCGCCATACCGATCGAGAGAATAAGACCGGCGATGCCTGCCGCGGTAATCGTGACCGGAATAAACATGAACAGCGCGAGGTTCGCGATGACGTAGAGCGAAAGCGCGATAACCGCGATCACACCCGGCAGTCGGTACCACAACACCATAAAGAGTGCGACAGCGAGAAAGCCCCAGATGCTGGCCTTCAATCCCTGCGCAACCGCGAGATCACCGAGCGTGCCGGAAACCGTCTGTGTGGAGATAAGCTCAATCGGAACAGGAAGCGCGCCGTAGTTCAGATTGCGCGCGAGCTCCTTGGCACTGTCAGGTGTGAAGTTACCGGAAATAACTGCCGTGCCGCCCGGAATTTCCTCGCGGATGACCGGTACTGAAATTGCGACACCATCGAGAAATATACCGAACGAACGTCCCACGTTCTCACGAGTAATACGGGCGAATGTATCAGATCCCTCGGAGTTAAACTTGAGCACGACGACCGGCTGAGACGCCTGCCCGGTACCGCCCTGAAACTGAAGCTGAGCCGAAGCAAGATCCTTACCGGTTATCGCTGCCGGTTCAAAATATTGATCCGTGTTTGTTGCATTCAAATTTGTAGGCTCTGCCCCCTGCTTCAGCATGCGGAACTCGAGTACCGGTGTCTGACCGATGAGTTGGATCGCGCGCTCCGTATCAGTAACACCAGGGAGCTCCACGATCAGTCGCTCTTCCTTTTGCGCAGCGAGTGCGCTTGAGGTTTGGGTCTGGACGATCGGCTCAGATACGCCAAATGCGTTCACGCGGCGCTCGATGGTGTCGCGCAGCGCATCCATTGAATCGCCCTGATCCGCATCAGGCAGTGCCGCAAGATCCGCTCGGTAGACGAGCTGCGTGCCACCGGAGAGGTCGAGACCGAGCTTAAACGTCTTCTGTCCCGTTACCTGGATGTGATATATGTACCATCCCAAAAGGGCTCCGAGGATAAGGATGATGACTGCTGAAACGCGTCTGCCGGCCATGGGGCTACAGTATACGCACAGAGGCCCAAAAAGGAAGGGCCAAAAAGGCCCCTTTTAAGCCCTATTTTGAGCTGAGGCTGGAATTTGACAATATACATAACTAATTGTATTATTATAACAGTTCACCCTCCCCTCGTGCCAAGCAAAGGATGCGCACATGACGCTCTCGACTGCACAGAAGTCCAAGATCGCCAGCTACACCAATCTTGCGATCATGCTGATCGTCATGCTCGCTGCCGCCCTGGTCATCAAGCTTTCGGCCGGGTACATCGTGCCGATGCTTCCCGACGAAATCTTCCCGCGCGTCCTCGCCGGACTCGCCGCAATCGTGTGCTGGTGCTACATGGTCCTGTACGGCATCACGTACACGTGCGGCAGCCTGAGTGATCGCTGGAAAGCGTGGGGTGCGGAGTGATCTTTCGCACACTACGTGCAGATCGCCTCGGATCTTCCGAGGCGGTTTTGTTTTACAAGGACAGCGAAAAGTCTTTGCGTGTATTGACTTTTCATTTATTCATGATATTATAACACCAGTTTTTTCACTCTCACCACGAGGTTACGCTGATGCTGCGCCGCCAGGAAAACGAATTCATCCTTTCCTCTTACCGATCGATCGCGCTTGTGATGGTGGTTGCAGTCATCGCCATGTTTGCGATCCTGCTGCCGACCGCGTACTTCATCGATCAGCTTCCGAAAGGGCCCACCCTTCTCAAGGCATGGCTCGGAACGATCGGCTTCGCCCTGTGGGCTGCGACCATGGCACTCACACTCGTACATTCGTACGGTGGCCTGAAGTTCGCCCTGGACAGGATGGACGAAGATCGCTGATCTTTCGCACATTACGTGCAGATCGCCTCGGATTTTCCGAGGCGGTTTTGTTTTATTTGAGCGCCGGAATGCTGATCGAGAACGTACTGCCCTTCCCTTTTTCGGAAGCGAGTGTGATGGTACCGCCGTGTGCGTCGATTACCTTTTTAACTATAAATAGTCCGAGCCCTGAACCGTCGGTGAACATCTTTGTTGCATCCTCGTTGCGATAAAACTTTTCAAACAAGTGCTCGCGATCCTTCGGCGCAATACCGATGCCGGTATCGGTAATGCGAATCTCGATGCGATCTCCGATCTGCTCGGCAACAAGTGTGACCGAGCCTGATTTCGTATATTTCAGAGCATTGTCGATAAGGTTCTGCACGGCAATGCCGAATTTATCACTATCAATGCGGGCAATCATCGTCTTGCGCGGTATCGAAGAGACGAGCTGTAGCTTGCGCGAGTCCGCCGCGCCGTCGAACAGAGCGACACTGTCGCGCAGGATCGGCCGCACATCCTGCGGGGCAAGCGACATCGTAAACCGCTCGCCCGTAAGCCGTGCCGCACGCAGCATCTCGTTCACGCGCTCGACGACGTCTTTTGTGCGCTCACTTCCCTTTTTGACCAGTTCCTTCTGTTCGGGCGTGAGTCCGCTCTTGGCGCCTTCGAGAATGCTGAACGTCCACCGGATACCGGCGAGCGGCGTGCGCAGCTGATGTGCGGCAATCGAGATGAATTCCGCTTTTGACTGCTCGATTGCTCGATCACGCTCCGCTCGCTCGATAAAGATGCGATTCTCCATCTCTGCATTGAAGCTGCGGATCAAAAGCACACCCAAGAGGATGAGGGCTCCCAACAGCATGATATCCGGCATTGATTCCGCAAACGACTCGTTCAGCAAGATTCGGAAGAACAGGAAGCTCCAAATAGCGAAGACGAACACGTTCGCCGCAGCAACGCGTATATTGAATATATTGTGCGACGACATCGCGTAGAACGAACCGACCGCGAGCAGCGGAACCGCGAGTGCGCGGACCACACTTAGTCCCGGAATATATATCCCGTACCAGGCAAAGAATCCCCCGACACCGCAGGAGGCGCCGATTGTCATCGCGTAGAGAAGAATAATGTGTCCTCGACGCGACGGGCCGTCTTCAACTAGGACCCGCGCATGCATGAACACGAATATGGCAGCGATGCAGAGTACGTAGTAGATCTGAAAGATCAGCATCATCGGACCCGGGAGCGGCGTCACGCTCTGAGGCAGATACGGGCCCACCATAAGTGCGCTGCCCAAAAAAGCATCCATGGACAGAAACACGACAAACGCGGCCGCTGCGAGTACAAAAATGTCGTACGTGATCCGTTCGCCTTTTGATATCGGAAGGCGGTCCGCTTTATAGACACGTGCAAACCGCACAAACAGAATCGCAAGCAACACATTACCGATGAGCGATGCAACGCGTAGCACGCGGGCGAGCTCGAGATGTCCGTGGTCGAATGCAATACTCGAAGCGAACCCGAGCCACGCCCACGCGGCTGCCCCTGCCATTGCAAACCCGAACGCGCGCGCGATACGTTCATGCCACGCATTCACAAAGAGGAACGCGGCAGAAAGCGTTGCAATGAATGCGGCAATACCGACACCGAGCGCCTGGACGCTTATGGTGCTCTCTATCATCCGGTAAGTATAGCGAGCAAACCGTCATATGACGGCCGCATATGCACGTGACTGTGTCTAGCGAGACTTCAGCGTGAGCAGATTCCGGAAAATCATCGCAACCGAGATCGGACCGACTCCGCCCGGTACCGGCGTGAACACTCGAGCCGTTTCGGCACACGCAGGATCCATGTCGCCGAAAATATTGTCGTCGCTTTCGGATGCGCCCGCATCGATGAGCACAGCGCCCTCGCGCACGTGTTCCGGTTTTATGAAATGCGGCTGCCCTGCCCCGGAGACAACGATGTCGGCATCTTTCAAATCTTCGATGCGTCCCTCGTTCAGCGTGAACACATTCACCGTTGCACCGAGTTCCCGCAAAAGCGCCGCTGTCGGCCCGCCAACCAACCTGCCGGCACCTACGACAACCGCATGTGCACCCTTGATGGGAGTCTGAGTTCTGTCCAAAATCTCCTTCACGGCGAGCGCAACCGGCGCCCGTGCGATACGAGCATGCTCGGGTGTGAACGGGTTGATGCCGTCCACGTCCTTTTCGACGGGCACCTCGGAAAGAGCGGCATTGATATCGATACCGTCCGGCATGGGAAGCTGCACGATAATTCCGTCAATCGAAGGGTCACGCTTGAGACGTATCACCGTCTCCATGACACTTGCAGTCGTGGCGTTCGGCACATCGATACGCACCATTTCTACATCGAGCTCTGCGGCAACTTTCGATTTAATCGCGACAAATGACTCGATGACATGATTATCCATTGAGACGATAATCCCCAGTCGAAGCGGGCCGCTCAGGCGTGCCCGCTCCGCCTTCAATCCCGAAATGAGCTCGCGTGAGATCGCGCGACCGTCGATGATCATGCGCGGCTATTGGACTCCCCACTCTTTTTTAAGCTGCGCCACACCTTCTTCGACGAAGATCGTCGGCTCCCAGCCGAGCAGTTCTTTTGCTTTCGCAACATTCGCGAGCGCATCGTGCGCTTCGATGCGCGGTGCCGCATACTGAATCTCGCCGCCGAACATTTCCGCAAGTTTTTGGATCGTGATGTTGTGACCGGAGCCGATGTTCATTGCCTCACCCTTTCCCACCTTCGTACTCGTTGCCGCGAGGATATTTGCCCGCGCCACGTCGCTCACATGCGTGAAATCACGCGTGACCGTACCGTCTCCGAATATCGTGATCGGCGTTCCCTCTTTGCGCGCCATTAAAAACTTTCCGATAGCGAGTGCGTACGGGCCGTTGGGATCAAGCCCGGGACCATACACATTGAAGTAGCGCAGGCTGACCGTTTCGATTTTATAGACATCACTCCACAAACGTGCGAACAGTTCACCGACGTACTTTTGCATACCGTACGGGTGCACGGGGGCGCACACCATTGTTTCTACAAACGGAAGTGTCTCCTGATCGCCGTACGAAGATCCCGACGACGAGTACACCACGCGTCGTACTTTAGCGTTCACGGCAGCGGTCAAAACCGACACAGTTCCCACGATATTCTGGTCTGTCGTTTCAACCGGAAATTCGATGGAATACGGCACTCGTGGGACGGCGGCAGTATGAAAAACGACATCGGCTCCCTCGAACACACTCTGAAGCTCCTCAGTCTTTCTGATATCAACTGTATGCTGCTTTGCTTCGGACGGCAGCATTGTACCGCGATACCCGTAGTCGGTATCCACCAGGTGGGTATCCCACCCTGCTTCAACCAATTGCTTGGCAAGGTTTGATCCGATAAATCCTCCCCCACCGGTCACGACAGCTTTTTTGTTCATATTCTATATATATCACGAACCGCGGGCAGTAAGCACAATGCGGATCGTTTGCAGGATAATGAACAGGTCGAGCAGCGGTGATCGGTGCTTCAGGTAAAACAGATCGTACGAAAGCTTTTCTTTCGTAGCCGCGATATCGGCGCCATGATGCGGGTGCCGATCGTGCCGGAGCTGCGCCCACCCCATGAGGCCGGGGGTAACCAGATACCGTGCGTTGTAGTACGGGATGCGTGCGCTGTACTGCGCTGCGAGCGCGGGAAGCTCCGGTCGCGGACCGACGAGCGACAGGTCTCCCTTGAGCACATTCCAAATCTGCGGCAACTCATCGATACGGAGCACGCGCAGCCACTTACCGACGCGGGTTATGACAAGTCTGGTCTTCCCGCCCTCGCCGTATACACCGGAATCATTGCCGCTCATCGAGCGGAATTTCACAATCTTGACCGGACGCTGGAACCGTCCGACACGTTCCTGTGTGATGAAAATATCACCGCCGTCGTCGAGTTTTATCATGAGCGCAACCACAGGGTAAAAGATGAGCGACAGAACACCGATAATCGATGCACCGACAATGTCGATGACGCGCTTCAGTGCGTCATACAAGCGGGACGTTGCAGCGGAGCGAAGCACCCACTCATACTTCACGAGCGTAAGCGGAACACGATCGAACATTTCTTCGTAGAGCTCTGCGGCGTCGATAAGTGCGAAGCGACGTTTGTGGAACGCGGCATCGTAAATAATCGGCAGCGCCGCTGAGACCGCAGCGTCGGAAAGGTCCACGACCAGAAATGTTACGTCCTCTTCCCCCGCCACTCGAACGGTACGCTGGATCACCTCGTGCGAGGGTGCGACGGATGTATCGACCATGTAGTCGAACGTGAACGCCGCGTGCGGATCATTCTTCACCTCTTCGGCAAGCGCATGGGCGTCGTGCCCGGATGCGATCAGCACACCGCGGAGTTTTTTGGATCGAGGCATACGGGCGAACATGAGTACGCGCCACATAAAGATCAGCACGAACGATACGACGAGGTAGAGGACGAGGATCGTTTTCGGGGCGAGCCCGAAAAATGGAATCATCGAAAAGAACAGCGATGCCAACACCACGTTAATGGTTTGGGTGTACAAAATGGTCGCCGGCAGTCGGCTGCGGAAGAGGCGCGTATGACGACCGTAGAGACCGGCAACAAAGAAAACGACAATCCACGCGGCAAAGAGGAACAGGAACGGGACCAAATGGAGCGTAAACAGCTCCCGTGAAGGCGTCGCCAAATATCGGAGCGCGAGCGTGATCCAGAGCGATACGGTGAACACCACGATGTCGCCCACCAAGAGCAGGATATACTCCCTTTTCGGTATAAGTGTCATAGCCTAGGTCCGCGTATCATGGCATTGTAGATATGATGAATCAAGAACCTCCAAAAGCTCGAAAAAAGGTGCTCTTCTTGATAACCAAAGCTACGTTTGGGGGTGCCCAGCGGTACGTATACGATCTTGTCACGAATCTCCCGCAGCACGAGTACGAAGGAGGTGTCGCATTCGGCGTTCGCGGTCGACTTACCGATATGTTGGAGACGCACGGCATTCCGACACTCGAAATCCCCTCGCTCAAACGCAATATCAATATTGTCTCTGACTTCAAGAGTTTTTCTGAAATCAAAGACGCCATACGCAGCGCAGGTCCGGACGTGCTTCATGTGAACAGTTCAAAGGCGGCACTGTTGGGCGTGCTTGCCGGGCGTGCGCTCGGTATCCGCACGATTGTATTTACCGTGCACGGGTGGCCATTCAAAGAAAGCCGGGACATTTTTAGCCAGTCGGTCATGCTCGTATTCAGTTGGCTGACGGCGGTACTCGCAACCAAAGTGATTGTCCTCTCAACGACCGACGAATCGATCGCCCTCAAAATGCCGTGGGTCCGAAAGAAGACCGTTCGTATCCCGCTCGGTCGCGACAACCTCAACCTCGCCGCACCCAACGAAGCATTTAAGGAAATGTTCGGGTCGCTCCCGGTGCCCCAGATCAAACACGATACGATGCGTCTTGTATCCATCGCGGAGCTCACAAAAAACAAAGGGATCCGATATGCGATCGAAGCAGTGTCTATATTGGCTGCTCGCGGTCGTGACTGTATCTATACGGTCGTAAGCGACGGCGAAGACCGCGAGTCATTAATCTCGTATGCCCGGGAACTTGGCGTGGCCGACCGCGTGTTCTTCCCCGGGTTCATTCACGACGCCGCGCGCTATCTGTCGGGATTTGATATGTATCTCTTACCGTCTCTGAAAGAAGGTATGCCGTATGTGCTTATTGAGGCGTCGCTCGCCGGCATGCCGATCGTGGCGACGACCGTTGTGGATACTGACTTTGCGGAACAACTGTCGCGCACAAAGCTCGTACCGCCCGGGAACGCACTGGCCCTTGCAGATGCGATCGAGTCCTTTTCGGACCGTTCGCGCTCCTCGATCACCAGCGAGAACCGTTTCCCCCTCCCGGACATGATCACAAGCACACTGGAGCAGTACGGATCGTAAATTACATCGCCCCGACCAATTCTGTTTCGTCACGGGCCTGGATCGACGGGCGGGCGTAGCGGCGTAGCCCCATCAAGAGCCCCAACGTCAGATACTCCGTCAGCAGGTGCGAGCCGCCGTAGCTCATGAACGGGAGCGTCGTTCCGGTGATCGGCAAGAGTGCCATATTCATGCCCACATGCACGATAAATTGCGATAAAAAGTAAATCGCAATACCTGCGGCGA
Source organism: uncultured Candidatus Saccharibacteria bacterium (assembly GCA_964512835.1). Classification (GTDB taxonomy): domain Bacteria; phylum Patescibacteriota; class Minisyncoccia; order Phycocordibacterales; family UBA2100; genus UBA10103. Next base: position 14,732 of record CAZELA010000005.1, read on the forward strand.
GCAGCGAGTCGAAGTTATTGGCGCCGTGAACGGCCACATTC
>CAZELA010000006.1:0-12667 GCA_964512835.1 uncultured Candidatus Saccharibacteria bacterium
CCACTTTGTGGTGATGTCATGAATTACGGAAGTCTCAATAATCGTCATGAAGATTTCCAGGTAGTCGCCGAAGATTTCAAATGATTTCCGGCCGTCAATGAAGCGAGAGGTGCCCAGCCGCGCACTGGCCGGACCCACCAGGGAGTGCGCAGTATCAGGCAATTGCTGGTCGCTTTGCAATAGCGCCCAAACCCAAACTCTAGAACCCGCGATACCCTGCGCGCAGCTTTTTCTGCTGCCAAGTCCACATGCGGCATCTCGGCGCACGGTCAAAGCTCTTGACGCGGCCGTCCTCTGAAAATCACGGATCACCAGCATTTTCGAGACCGCTTGGGCAATGTAGCGCCAAAACTCCTCATAACTGGTGTCTTTGCCTAACGCCCCATGGGAGCTGCTGGCCGAGCCTCAAAGATACTTTGTGTTGTACGTCACGCTGTGTCGATTGGCGGCAAACAAAACATAGTAACCACCAGCCCATCACAAACCGGCAACCCCCAGCCATTTGCGCAAAAGGGCAGGGCAGTGGTTCGCACTCTATTCCTGTACACGCATCTGCAAGCGACGGTTTCCGTCATATTGGTAAAATCTTTGCCTCGTTGGCCGCGGGAATCGGGATGTAGCGGATCGCGCTTGCCTCACCGATTGCCGTTGGATCTGATCCTCGATCTGGGGACAGCTGTAAATATTAGGATTGCTTTCAATGCCACTTCCCTCCCAAACTCTCGCCGCCCTTCAATTGGCTGGCGCCACTATCTACCAGGCCGACCTTGAACTCAAGGAAGCAGTTCAGGCCTACGCAAACCAGGTAAGGACGGCAATGACCGCCAACCCGTTTGAAATGCGAAATGACGGCCTGTTTGAAGAATGGAAGGCCGTCGCCCGGATGTCGCAGGCTGTGGCGCAAATCGAGGTCGAATTCAAAAAAATCTATGAAATGGCTTCAGGGTTAAGCGGCGCTGCTGCATTGCCAAACCCCACAATGCCCACTTTAGTGGCTCCCCCGTCTGCAGGCACTGCGGATCTGAAACTTGTCAAGGACATTCAGGCAAGCGACGCGGTGGTCAAGGGACCGCGGGCTTCTCAAGCGATGAAATCACCCGGTGGCGCTGCACCAAGACCATTGACCGGGAACACCGCCAAGTTGTTTGCACACCTGGTTGAAGTCATGAAACCGAATGCGTTCCTGAAGATCGACCGTCATGCGGTCATCGTGGAAGCCGGGATCCCCCGAGGTTCCGTTGGAGCAGCTATTGCCAAGTTGCTGGAGACAGGCCACCTCGTCGCCAACGCGTCGGGTGCCCACAAGCTGTCGACTTCCCGGTCACCCAAAAAGTGAGCTGCTTAAAGTCACCAAGGACAGCCTTGGGCTAACCATTTGAGGGACGAGCCCTATCGGCGCCGATCTGTGAAATAGCTCACAGGCAGACCGGCCAGGCGCCGATGGACCATTCTCTGTAAAACACTGCGGCAGACGGCAGTGTGTTCCCTCACGATGACACGATCCTTCCCAGATATCGGGCACGGATCGCATCTGCCTCGAACTGCGTCAGCCCGGCATCACTGCAGCAAAACACCGCAAAATCTGTCATTTCCTTTGGCCAATCCTGAACGCCAGGGCCTCGGACATCGGAGTCCAGCGCAAGCCAACGATCCTGCCAATCAGAATTGAGATGAAGCCAGGTTTTGATCTGATCGGTGCGCGCAGCTCGATGGCCTTGATCGACTTCCCATCGCACGTGCAGATTGCCTGCCACGAAACCCAAACCCGATAGGTGCAAGACATTGAGCATGGCGGCCTTGTCCAAAAAACCTGTCCAGTCCGTTGTGAGGCAATACTGGAGTTGGAATTGGTTATGCAGAGCCTTCAATTGCCGCAGTGGCTCGGCTTCAAAAAGAGTCGTCCACAGCACCTGGTGATCACGCCAGGTCGAGTTGCCACGCGCAATGTCGCTGACCGTATCGGCCACCATGTCCCGTTTCGCAGAACCACCCAAAACGAGCACACCTTCAAATTCCAGGAACAACAACAGGGCAGGGAGTTTCATACTTGGGTCTTCATCGCCTTTGAAGGCTAAAGCCTGGCCAGTTCCCAAGTTTCAGGCGACTGTTGTACGACACTTTTGCAGTCGGGGAATCTGGCAGCCGCGTTTTCAGCAGTCATATGGGTGGGTGACGTTGGTAACCGTTCTTGACACCAGCAGTATGGATTAACAAAAGACACCGGACACCGGCAGTCACAACCCACGGTAGTCGGTAGCAGCCTGGCTGCAAGCCTCCCCAAATCCTCTCGGGCATCCTTCAGGATCCGGACGCGCCTGGATGACGCGCGGCCTGTGTTTTAGGGTGGGGCACCGATATTTCCTGGATTTCGCAGCTTGAGTTTATGGCGCCACCGCTGGCCTTGCCTGCGCAAGTGCCAATCCTTGAAGTGATCGGACGTCGATAATTGTCGGCATGGATTCCATCGCCACCACCTCTAACCGGCACCTGAGCGACCGACTTCGACAATACCTGCGTCATTACGCAAACAGAGATCTTCCTGCTGTGTCTGCCATGCTGGCAGATACTGTCACCTTGCGTGACTGGAAGATCTCCGTGCGGGGTAAGGAAGCAGCGGTAAGGGAAACAAGCCTGAATTTTTCGAACTCGGCAACGATTGAAATTGACGTTCTCAGCGTCCAGGAGGGCGGTAACACCGTATCAGCTGAGTTGCGAATCCTGGTGGATGGCTCGACCGAGTTGTTTGTTGTGGATGTATTGGCTTTTGACTGTCAAGGTCAGATTGAGGCGATTCGGTCCTACATCGGTCGCGGCGACTGATCACTAGTGTGGGCCAGCACACGCCATGCAAATGCGGCAGAGGACCACCTTCCAACAGTCTGCTGCATTTTGAGACCGTTACGATTGCAGCCTTGTACGCATTGCCACAACAATCAAATGATGAAACTCCCCCTGAAACCTGTCCTCGCACTCGCCGTTATTTCATTGGGCTCGCTTCTGAGTGGATGCGGTTCGAACGGATGGTTAACAAACCACGAACAGTCCTGCAACAAGTACCCCCCATCTGACGAGCGGGTCGCTTGCCAGAAACGGCTCGACGAAATTTTCGCGGCCTCTAAGAAAGAGCGGGAGCAGGATCGCGACAAAACCTTGCAAGAAACCCAACCGGACGGCCGCAGTGATCCCAAGAAGGGACTCTGTTTCAAGCGCCAGTCGACTGGCGAGATGGTTTGCCCCAACTGAACAACGCCTCCACGATGACTGATCCGTTCAGCCCCCTGTCTGAGGAAGAACTGCAGGAGCTCGACCACTTCATGCTCTATGAAGTGGATAACGACGAGTCCATGACATTGGACGCACTCGATGGATACTTGCATGCGATTGCCATCGGACCCATCACGCTGCATCCCAGCCAGTGGATGCCAGGGATTTGGGGAGAGGGCAGTGCGATGATGCCGCCTGTGGAGAGCTTGGAAAAGCTCAACCACATCATGGGACTGATCATGCGCCTCTTTAACAGCATCATCGCCGCGCTGGAGGATGAACCCCGGGAAATCTTCCCGGTTTGGAACACCCAGGAGTACCTGGGCAAGGAATACGACGATGCAGAAAGCTGGACGTATGGGTTCTGCGCAGGCGTGAACCTGTGCCGACGCGAGTGGCAGCCCTTGCTGGAAACGCCGCAAGGGCAAAACTGGTACCGGCCGATTGCCCTGTTGGGGGAAGATGACTTTGAGCCGCAGCAGGATGCCCTGACCAGGACACCTGACCTGCGTGGCGAGCTAGCCCTGCAGATCCCGCAGGCGGTGATTGCGATATACGAGTACTGGTTGCCGTACCGCCAAGCCCTCTATGAGCGCGAGGTTGCCAAGACCTTGCAACAGAAGGTGGGTCGCAATGAACCCTGCCCATGCGGCAGCGAAAAGAAGTTTAAGAAGTGCTGCGGAGCGGCGGTTAATTTGCACTGATTCGCGATAGACCGTCCCTCAGCGGATCGCGATGGCCACATGTAGCGGTGTTTACTGGATCGGCTAGCCGCATCAATGAGGTCCATGGTCAATGTCTGGGCAAGTGGCTGGCCATCAAACGTGCAGTCGACACCTCTACCTCTTTCTGCAACCTGGCACTGCGCAAAGCCTGGTCTTCAGGGGCAATCACGCTGGCCCTGAAGCCATCAATTCCCAAGAAACCTGGGTCGCACTGCACTCTCGGCCACCCTTGGGTCAAAGCTGATCCGTGGAATGCCCATTGACGGCAAAGGCGACCGCCTGCTCCTGTTGGTATCTCTTTTGAACCCGGCCCATAAAGTCCCCGAGGGAATACTGCAAACCGTCAGCCAACCTCAACAGGACGCTAAGCGTAGGTTGTTTACGACCTACCTCGATGAGTGTGATGTAGGGCCGGTCAAGCTGGCATACCCCTGCCAGATCCTCTTGAGAAAAACCCAGCTCCCGCCGGCGAAGTTTGATTTCCGTTGCTAATGCACTAATTAGTGGCTGATTTTTGCTGGGCCGCATGGACCCTACTATTTCAAGTATGTATACTTTAGACACGTGTCTATAGACACGTAATTAACTTGGATAGAAATGAACGTCACTTTGAAACTGGCACTGTTGCCCTTGGCCCAGCTTGGAAGCTGCCGAGGTGGCAGAAGCAGTTCGTCGGTTTTCAGTGACCTGACATTACGGGTTCGCGGCCAATGACCTCAAAAGGGAGGATCGAAGTCAAACGAGGGACTTCAACTCCCCACGTTGAACAGTGCGCCATCTGCGAGTGCCCGCTCACTATCACCCGAACCAACAACGGCGCATCCAGCCACGCGTTTTGTCAGTGCCACAGCGCAGACGCATTGCGGCCAGCCGCCGATTCTTAACACTGGAAATGAACATGGACTTGAATTGCCCTAAATGCAATAGCGAAAACACACAGAGCCTGGCTACCGCTTATGAGGCCGGTATGTCTCACACCAGTAGCTCTACCAAAGGCGTCGGCATTGGCCTTGGAGCCAGTGGCGTCGCAGTCGGCGTAGGCGGCGCAAACACAGCCGGAGTGGCACAAACGCTCACCTCCCAACGCGCATCACCCCCCCAAAAGAAGGCTTACTTCAAACCCTTGATGGGAATCCTGGTGGTGGGTCTCATCATCATGGTGATTGGAGGAATGATCTGGCAGCCGCTGGCATTGCTCGGACAATTCTTCTGGATCGTAGGATCTGGGATTTATGCCTACCGTGCTTACCAGTTCAATAGCACCACTTGGCCTGGGCTGTTCGAAGATTGGAAACACACTTTCATCTGCCACCGTTGCAGCCATGCTTTCCGGATCCAGTGACGGTGAACGGGTCCATGTCCGTTGCGGCCAGACATTGGCACATCCCATTTACGCAATCGGTTGAAGGACTTATCTGGGGTCGCGTGCGCCAAGCGGATCTTGGCCGGCTTGTGCCTGGCCATCTGATCCATTTATCCAGAAGCTGAGTCAGGATGGACATTCACGAGAGACGCTCTTGACTCGGCGTTCTCGACTTCACCGGCCAGTCTTCGCATGGGCTGAAATATGCAGGCTGACTTTTGGACTGAGAACCAATGCCCCAACGCAATGTGTTTGCGACTCTGTCATGGCAGGGGGCCAGCCCAAAAGCCCTGTCGAGCAAAACGTCAATTGAGTGGGATTGGCGGTTGGGCGCTGCAAACCTCAGAGCGGCTTGAAGCCACATCCGAAAACGAAGTCATGCATGCCGGCATCTGCCTGCACGCAGATCCAAGTCAATCCGACGATGCAGGCCCCAGGCCGTACAGCTTATCGAGACGGGCCCGGCGCCTTTCATTCTTCTCATGCAGCAGCTTGTTTTCTTTCGCTACCTGGCGACTTGCAAATACCAGAAAAACGATGCCACAAGACATGGCGATGTTGAATAGATCTATGAAGGTGAGCATGGCTTGGCGCCGTTCAAACGGTATTGTGTTTTAGCACATTCGACATCGTATGAACAGCAAAATTCTATGGTCGCGCTGCCGGTCCATGCGACGCGCCTCTTGCTACAAGTACCAATCCCGCACTAACTGAATACGAGCCCGAGTACCAGCGCAAATGCGCCTAGTGTTCTGAATTGCTTTCGCATTGCGCAAATCCAAGTTACTAACGCCTGGTCTTCTCAATGTCGGCGACCGCTGCCCACACTCCGATGACAAATCCAACATTGATCGCGACCCGCGGTGGACGCTCAAAAAACAGCAAAACCTGACCAGATACCGTCTTGACAGCGGGCGATGTTATGAGATTCTGAATACACCTCACGGGTGAAGAAGAAAGAAAACCAAACATGTCAATCCACAACACAACTCCCGAATTCAACGCAACGTTCAATTACGTATGTGTACCCCAAAGCCTCGCAGAGGATAGCCACCAGATGGACACCGTCGATTTTTTCGATTCGTCGGCCAACACCACCGCGTGCGAGCTTGTCCCTGAAAACCATTGGCTCTTGAAGCACCCGCTTTACCAATATGCGATACAGGACATCGTCAACCATTGGCAAGCCATCGACGTGACCCAGCCGGTCAGCACCAGGCTGTCGGACCGAAGCATCGTCCGTACGTTTCTCCAGACCTATGGACTATGGGAAGTCGATCAACCAAAAGGCGTGTGGGCATCCATGCGCTTCTTTGTTCGTTTCCTACTCGCCTATGGCCAGTTTCATTTCAGGACGGAGGTCGACCGACGATTGCGCTTTCGTGCCGCAAAGAGTTCGCCCACCGCGTCTGTACCAGCAGTCTTGCCGGCGAAGCCAGCCCAAAGGGCAGCAGTCTCAGAAGATTTGAGACCGACGCAGGAAGGGGAGGGCGTATGAGCGCGCGATGCCTTGGAAGTCACTTGCGCACATATGAACCGAAATCCGGTGGAAGGTTCGCATGTTGAGCGATGAAGAACGCGTCGCCAAACGCGCCACGATGCCGTGGGCGGTCGGTCAAAGCGCCTGGCTCAACAGTTTGGGGGTAGAGCGCTCTCTCACCTTGCTGGGTCGCGTCGAATCACCGCTGCTCTTGTTTGCGCCCCTGTACTACCTGTGGCTGGTTGCGATGTACTTCGTGGCGCCTATCGATCTCGGCATCGTGCCCAAGACGATCAGCATGACCCAGGTGTTCATGGGGGTGGTCCATCTGATGTTTCTGTTGGCGGCATTGTGCTACGTGACCTCGGTCATGTTTCATGTACCGTGGGCCGACAGGTATTATCCGCTGGTTGCACCGCCCAACACCGCGACCGTTCGCAGTGCAGCCCTGCTGTTGTTGGGACTAGGGGTAGTGGCCTGGATCAAGACAGGCAAACCCGATCTCCAGGTGTTTTTCATGCTCTGCGAGGGAGGGGTGCTTCTCTATTTCGCGGTCTTTCAGCCCGCCTTTGTATTTGTTCCATGGACGCACGCCGACCAGCGTCAGCTCGAAGCACAACGCCTGGTCCGAGCCACTGAAATTGCCGCCGCCTCCTCGTCCGCAAAGCCTCCCGTCGAGGCGGCCACGGCAGCGGTTCAGCCAAAGCAGGACTCCGAGGATGACACCTACGCTGTTCCGTTTGAGGCAAAGCCGTCTGCGCTGACCTTTGATCACGTGCACGGCATGGTGGCTGTCAAAGAAAAGATGCTTGCACCGGCGCAGTTGGTACTGGCTCCCCGCTCGAGTGGCCAGGAGGCTCCGCGAAACGGACTCTTGCTGTATGGCGAACCGGGAAATGGCAAAACAGTGTTTGCTCACGCGCTGGCGGGCGAACTGGAGGTGCCCATCATCGAGGTCACCTATGGCGCCATGTCCAGCCAATGGCTGGGAAACATGCCAAAGGTCCTTGCCAAAACATTCGACTACGCCAGGCGCAGCGCCCCCTGTGTGCTGTTCATTGACGAGCTGGATTCATTCATCCCGTCCAGAGCCGCCCCTGCCTTCATTTCAGAGGATATCAAGATCACTAATACCTTGTTGACGGAGATTAGCAACCTGCGCAGCCACGCAGTGGTGCTGGTTGCGGCCACCAACTACCTGTCGCATTTGGACGCGGCAGCCATTCGTGAGGGACGGTTTGACTACAAAATCGAAATCACACCACCCGACGAGGCGGCCCGTGTCGGCCTGATCCAGGCTGGCATTGAGCGCTACGCCCAGGGACTGGAAGTGGATGCGGCCGAGGCGCTGTCGGCCGCAAAGCGATGGAACGGGTTTTCGGTGGCGCGCCTGCTTGCGGTCTGCAAGGCGCTGGCAACGGTAGCCAAGGCAGAGGACACGAGGCGCATCGGTCTGAAGCAGTGGATGCTCGCCTTGCGCGAAGTTCAGGGCAGGAGAGGGCGGGTGCCGGCCGACGCCCTCTCTTTGGAAGATCTGATTCTGGATGATGAAACGCGCGCAGCCATCTCGCTTATTGCCAGCCGGATGCGGGACACAGCGCGCATCGAGTCGCTGGGTGGAACGCTTCCGAGCGGGGTGCTGTTTCATGGGCCTTCAGGAACAGGCAAGACTGCAACAGCGCGGGCATTGGCAAAGGAGGTGGGGTGGGCGTTCCTGAGTGTCGCGGGCCCCGACCTCTTGGCGGACCGCACGCGCTTGGACAAGTTGTTCACGGAGGCCCTAGACATCCGACCAACCCTCATTTTCATCGATGAAGCGGACGACGTTTCGCGCAACCGGCAGTACTCAGGGGCACCGGAGTTGACCAACAAGTTGCTCACGCTCATGGACGGGGCAGACGACAGAATCAACGACATAGTCTGGATTGCCGCAACCAACCACACGGACCAGATTGATCCGGCGCTATTACGTTCGGGCCGTTTTACCGAGAAAGTCATGTTCTCAAAGCCGCCGGTGGACAAGCTACCGCAGCATGTGGAGGCATGGTTGGAGAAACGTTCGGTGCAGCTCGATGCGCAACTCAACTGTGAGGAAATCTGCGCCAAACTTAACGACGAGACCATCGCGGACGTGGAGGGGGTTCTTCAGTACGCTCTCAATCAATCGATTGGGCGCACGCTTCTTGGATTCAAGCCTGTCATTGATCGCCGCGACCTTGACCAGGCGATGCGAGTGGTGCTCGTGCGATCCGAAAAATGAAACAACAAAACAGGCGACGCACATCCGCAGGCGCATCGAACTGGCGTGCGCGCCCAGCTCGATTCGACCAAGCCCGAAACGAATTGGCGAGCGCCGTACTCGAGCAATTCCCAATCACTGATTCCGATGGCGATTGGAATCCGAATGGGCTCTCCAAAAGTCAGGTTTCAAGCGTCGTCCTATCTGCCGAAGTATCGGTCTCTGGTAGTGGGCGCCCAACTTGGGGTCTTGACGAATTAGCCTTACCTGCTAACTTGAATTGACCTACTGAAACAAGGATCAAATGGACAATACCCTCTACACCCCCGTCTCCACAACACAACGACTATCACCCGAACTGGAAAGCGCCTTCAAGGCACGCGACCATGCAAAGGTCCACGCTCTTTCATCCGGTGAAATGGCCTCGGCTAAACACAGCGAAGCGATTCGCGCATATGCATTCAACACGGTAACAACTTCCGAAGCTGGCGGCCGTGCAGTCACTGACCTCTACAGCAGCCTCATTCTTTGGCCGATTATTCTGGACCCGCAAATTCTCAAAGGGGGCAAGCAAGGCGCACCTACGATTCCCGAGAAACTCGCAGCTTGGATTGCGCATCAAATGCAGAGTTGGACCGACTACACGTCTACCCTGTGTCTGCTGGAGAACCTTTTCAGTTACCAGTTCATTGTCCGCAGTGGCCCCTTGAAGCTGCGCAACATGCTGGACCAGATGGCAACCCGGAACGTAATTCAGGATGAATCCGGTTCTCATGCAATGGATGACCTGAAGGTAGAGTTACCAGAAGACGCCCCCAGGCTGTACTTCCTGCTGGGGACCCTCAGTCGGATGGGTGACTGGCCGGTCTTGCGGCACGCCGATCATCACAGAACGTATTCATTGGCACGTATCGTGGAAGGCGCACTCAGGGTGCAGCTGTGTGAGTCACGTGACTCTTTTGGGCTCGACTTGTGTGTCGGCGTGCCAGAGTTTATGGACACAGGGATAGCGTCTGGAATTGCGGATTGGATGAGTGTGATGAACAAGACGTATCCATTTCGAAGCTGGTCGGTCGAAACGTTTGGGACAGACCTGGTTGAATTGTGGATTCAGCTGGACGATGACCAAAAGCGCTCTATTCGGGTGCCTCTGTGCAAACACCAACTTGGTATAAACGGACTCAATCGAATTCTCGAACTTGCCGCCGGTTTAGCTGGGCAACTCTCGATGACACTGGCGCATTGAAGAGCAATCTGATTGGTCCAAAACCCTTCGTTTCGCTGAACCATGCTGGCACCTATACGCATAGATCACCTGGTGCAGTTTCTCCTTGGCGTGACGCTTGATCGCAAGAACGCCACGACCGAGATGTGGTCGGTGCAAATTGCGCACAGACTGCCAGCAATTCAGAGCAAGGGTGTGTTGGGCGAGGCGCCCATCTCGACGATGTCCGGTTAGAAGCGGTGCTGGCCTTCAACGCTGTCAGAGTGTGAGGGCTTGCCCAGAAATACCAAGAGCCGGCTGACCGCGCGGATATAGGCTGCTTGGGCCGCGGGTGCGAATGGACGCACGGGCCTTTGCTCGCGCATGCTGGTTCTTCACAGCAATTGAGCATCCCTGATGGCCCGTCTTTGGCCACACGCTGTTTTCTTGCGCCACTTTTGGACAACACCTCAAAAATCTGACTGCTGTTCCGAGCAAAGCCTCGTTTCGAGGCACTTGCTCGGCCGGAATTCTCGGTCTGCTCCGTAGACTTAGTCCATTACCACTTACACCCGCGTGCCCGCATGACCTCAACATCAAAGACCAAGGATTTTCTTTTGGCCAACCCAGATATTGACCTCTGGTTCTTTCGACTCAAGGTCGCTTCGGGTCGGGGCACTTCCAAACAGGGAACTGAAACTTTGAATGACATCTATTCGAGTTTCCCTCCAGCCTCAGTCATCAGCAGCATGAGTTGCCTATGAGGATTTCGAACTCCGACAGGGCAGCAAGCTTCTGCTTGCTTCTTTATATCTCACGCAATTGCCGTGGGCATGGCCCCAGGCTTCCTCCAAAACAGTCAAAACATATTTATTCATTTAGGAAAACAATGAACAACGACATTTCGACTCAGGTTGCCTTGAAAACGAAGCCGTGGTCTGCTTCATCAAAACCCCTGTGGATCGACAGCTTTCTGAGTTTGGATGTTGGTCAGCTCCATGAGCCTAGTCCTCAACTGCCTTCCTTTATTCACCTAAAGCTTGAATTTGCTTGGCGAGAAGCAAGGGAGGAATTGAGACGCAGGCTCTCAAACCGCGTTCCAGACGATCCAGATAGCTTGCGTGCGTCAATCACTGTCTTTATTGACAAGGTGGTCGCGACACACAAACTGTACCAGGGGCACGCAGTTGTAAAGGTGAAGCCTGGCAAGACTGCTGCAAGTCGCCAATGCTATCTCAAGGTCCGCCCGGTCCTTAGCGAAGAGTACCCGGGCTCACCAATGGTGAATGCCCCGAAGGCCAGTGGGAAATGGGTGTACGCCCCGACCACACTGGTTCACTTCGAGGGAAACTTGGCTCACCTGCCTCTGTGGCTCGTGAAACATAAGATGGATGAACTGGGGAAAAGGTCAACTCATAGGAATGTGACGTGGCGTTACGAGTTAGAAAATGAAATTGTCTGGCTAGGCTCCGATAGCTTTCGGGCATTCATCGAAACGCAGCTCCCCACAGACCTGTTGGCTCATTGCTTACGTGTGAAGGCTCAGATGGATGCCCAGGCCTTGCACGAGCAGCAAAGGCAGCGGGAGCGGGCTATCTTTATGGATGAAGGGCGGTCAAGGCGCGAAGCTGAAGTCAAGATTGCGGCCGCCGCGCAAATGACAGCCAAGGCCAAAACAATGGATAAACTCAACGCGCTACCTGGCTGGATTGGTGTCAACGTAGAGTACTGCGATTGGGAAAAGAAAGGAGGCAATCTCACGCGCATTGAAAAAAGTGCAACGAATGTGACCGTTCGACAAAGCGGTTTGCGAGCCTACGTTATTTTTGAAGACGGGAGCATGTTTTTCAAGCCCACCAAGAATGTCAAGGTGACTGACTCCGGGGGTAATGCTCTTGCATTTTCTGGGTAACTCTCTGCTCAAGGTTGGGGTTCTTCATAAATTCACTGTGATTCCGTGCTTCACGTTAAGCTCAAATGTTGCAGCACGGCGAGCAACCACTGGGGCGCTGCACGCCAGAGACAACAGTGTTTATGTAAGCACAGAGTATTCATAGGCTTGGCCAGCGGCTCCAATGGGGCGCTAGCTGTCGTTCAACGAGACCATCGAAATTGACTCGTTTTCTCCATTGCGGTCATAGCCGGATCCGGTCCAATTTCGGCATTTGTCCATCGCCAAAACCCCTAAGCAGTCATTCCCGGGCGACGATCAGTTTTTGGAGGTGGCGGTCGGCAGAGCAGTGGGAGCAGTCTTTCAGATGCACTGTCTGCCAAGCTACCATGAGTAAACAAACCCATAAATTGTTCGTTGGGCTCTTACATTCACGCGAAAGAACATTGGTTCTCCGTCAATTTCACTGTGATTTTTTGCTCACTGCGGGAGAATCCAGTT
>CAZELA010000007.1:0-8938 GCA_964512835.1 uncultured Candidatus Saccharibacteria bacterium
TAATCGTGTGCGGAAACACCGTACGGCGCGTCATCCGACGGGTTGCGGCGGCACAGAGAAACCTCGATCTCCAAAGCCCGATTTCGGCTCACGCTTTCGCGGTCCGTGATCTTGACGAAAACGGCGGGGATGAAGTCGATCTTGGGAAGTTTGGTAGCCTTGGCCATGATGCACACTCCTGGGCGGAATTGCCCGAGATCAATATATCAGAAACGTCGGGGCGTGTCAAGCGCGTTTGTGCCGGCAGAGCCGATACCTCCCGGCTGTCCAGGAGCGGATTTCAACTGCCGGTTGAAATCGAGGGTATCCGCTGACGTCATCGGGTATCCGCCAGCCTGGGCTGGGCGCAGCGAAACACCCGGATGCGACAGGCACCCGGGTGGCTCGGGAGTGCGTTGGTTATTCGTTGCCGTACGCTGAGACCAGAGATTCGGCGATCCCGGTGTAGTTGTCGGCAAACTCCCAGCTAGTACAGTCCATGTATCCGGGTGCGCTCATCCGTCCGAACCATCCGCAGATCACGGTAGCCGATTCGGGGGTCCCTTCGACATAGTCGACGATCTGGGAGACTTCCTCATCGGTGAGGTCTTCGCCGATAGCGTGGCCGAAGACGCCGATAACGTCCTCGGGGAGAAAATCGGTCGATCCGTCCTCACATTCGACGCAAAGGCCGAGACCTTGCTGGATGTCGGGAACCATGAAACCGTCCGAGAGCGCGTCGAGCGCGGCAGAGAGGTCGGGAGAGAGCACGTTGAGGTCGAGAGTCTTTGCCATGATTCACACTCCATCGCGGAATTGCGATAAGGCAATATACCAGAGTTTGCGAACGATTGCAAGCGTCGGCGAGTTGTGGTCGGCGGATACCTTGTTGGGTGAGGCGGGGAGCGAGAGGTATCCGCTGACCCAGGCACGCGACCGCTTGACACCGCTTGCGACATCTGGTATAGTGCTGCGGTCGGAATCATCCGACGGGAGTGCTTCAACCATGTCAATCAAGATCCAGAAGTATGTCGGCACCGGCCGCGGCGTGTTTGTCCTCGGCCATGCGTTCGGTCCCTGCCTGTTGGCTGTCGATTCGGACATGGGCGAGGCATTCGACGAATGGGACGAACGGTTCGGCGAGCGGTTTCAGTCCGAGGATCGTGCGCTCGCCGATTACGAGGGCGACACCTCAGAAGCCAAGTTTGAGAACGCTATGAACTGCGGAGACATCCGCATCAACGATGGAGGCACTGCGGTGTGGGTCGATCCCTACGAATGGGTTCGTGAGTTCAAGACGGAAGACGAGGCGATCGCGCACTGTCGAACACTCTGCGGAATCGAAACCGTCGAAGTGGTCGAGTGAGGCACGAAGGACCAGTCCGCCTGGTCCTCTTTCGCACGATACCTCCGGCCGCCCGCGTCACGAGTGGGTAGGGTATCCGCCGGCTGCCGCACGCGACCGCTTGACACAACCCGCTGAGTCTGGTATATTGCACCGTCGGCCTGAAGCTGACAGGAGTGTGAACCATGAAAATCTGCGCCGGGAAGTTTGACCTGACCCATGCGATCGATGCCGAGTGGATGCGCCAGCACAGCGTGCTGCGCGTGTACGATCTCTTCGTGTTCGATCCCGAGCGAGCGGTGCACTGCTGCTCACTCACCCCGAGCACCGAATGCTTCCACGTCCGCTACGCCCTGGAGTTTGCGCCAGAGGCGACGGAAGAAATGATCGAAGACGCCGAGACCGAAGCGTACACATGGGATGCGGATCGGGTCTTCTACGTCGATCGGGTGCCGAAGTCGATCCACGAGCGGGCCGTGGGCAAGGACATCGAGTATAAAGAGGCGATTGAAGCGGCGATCGACTGGCACAACGGAAATCACATCCTGTGAGACACGCCCCGCTCAGCGGGGCTTTCCGTTCGAGGATACCTCTCCGCTTCGATGAGTCGGGTATCCGCCGGCTGCCGCACGCGACCGCTTGACACAACCCGCTGAGTCTGGTATATTCCACCGTCGGCCAGTAACCGACAGGGAGTGCCTCACATGTCGACGCATTTCGTATCGGGTGCCAATCCTCCGGGACCGCGACTGCCGCTTGGTTCCCTCATTCCAGGGATTCGCCTTGGGTTCCGTCGCTGGGTTTCGATGTTCGACATGGTGTACGTTCATCACGAAAACCAGAGATACTACGCCAAAGTCATCGGCGTGCGCCGCGAGCCGCACGTCACGCGGCACGGGCGGAGAGTGACGCGCACCGTTATCGACGTAGAGACGCGGACAGCGTGAACAGCGTGCGACTGATCGCAGTCGCTCAATAGGCGGGTATCCGCCAGGCTGCCGCTCGCGTCTATTGACACGCTCAGCCGTTTCTGGTATATTCCATTGTCGGCCAGTAACCGACAGGGAGTCCAAGCCATGCCGAAGGATGTCACCAAGCGCACCACCGACGCGTTCGATGTGATTATGGGATCAAGCCTGTTCCGCACCGACGGTGCGGACATCGACCTGTGCGCCGCGTTGATCGAACTCGCC
Organism: uncultured Candidatus Saccharibacteria bacterium; assembly: GCA_964512835.1. Classification (GTDB taxonomy): domain Bacteria; phylum Patescibacteriota; class Minisyncoccia; order Phycocordibacterales; family UBA2100; genus UBA10103. Next base: position 2,518 of record CAZELA010000007.1, read on the forward strand.
GACGCAATCGACGACGAACCCGAGTCCGAGGGCGGATGGGTCTATCTAGGCGAGTTTCTTGAGTGTACCGCGTCCGATCTGGTCGTCGGCGCCTACTGGGCTCTGACCGAGTGGCACGCGGGCCAGAACTCGCCTGAGTATGCGGCGATGTGCGCGCTGGGCAGAATCTTCTCTCCCGGCATGTCCTCGGGTCCGGAAGAGGGCACCGGAGAGGAATACGCGTATAAGCAAGTCGATGCGTACTTCGCGGGCACGCTGAACTGAGCGACCGACAGCCGGCCTAGGCCGGCTGTTTCTTCGCTGATACCTCGATTTCAACCGGCAGTTGAAATATCGGGTATCCGCCGGCTGCCGCCGCTCCCTGGCCGGCTGCCGAACGCGACCGCTTGACACGACCTGCTGTATCTGGTAGAGTGGGGCACCAAGGGAGTATCAAGCCATGATGCAGAAGCAAGCGCAGAAGTCCGAGTATGACGTGCAGGCCGAGACTTGGGCTACCAAGTACGGCGTGCGGATGTCCGTCGTGTTCCTCGGTCATTACGTCAGCGAGGGCGACCAGTGGGAAGCGGCCAAGGACCCCACCAAGAAGGCAAACACCCGCGACCATTACGAAGTGACGCTAGAGCGGACCATCGGCGGGCGCACCGTGCGCGAGTCTATTACGTTCGGTCAGTCGCTCATGGAGTCGAGTTACCGCGACAACAGCCGCGGCCCGTACTGGTCGGAGAAAGTCCGCCGCCACAACACAACGCTGAGAAGTTACCGCAGCAACGGCGTGCAGCGCGGCCACGAACCATCCCTGTACAACGTGCTCGCCTGCCTCCAGAAACACGAGCCGGGCACGTTCAAGCAGTTCTGCGGGGACTTCGGGTACGACACCGACAGCCGCCGCGCCCTGACGGTGTACGAGTCGGTACAGGAAGAGTACGAAAAAGTGCTCCGCCTGTGCGGGGGCGATGCGGAGATGCTCCGCGAATGGCAAGAAATCTCATAACACTCCCGGCGGCCTGTGCCAGCGTGGCTCAGGCCGTCTTTTCACTGATACCTCGATTTCAACTGCCGGTTGAAATATCGGGTATCCGCTGGCGACGCACTACAACCGCTTGACGTTGCTTGCGCATTCTGGTATATTGGTGCTGTCGCAATGACGCGACAGGGAGTATCAATCATGCCTCGGATTATGCTGAGTGTTGAGCAGGGCGGATACGCAATCCACGACCTCGACGCGCCGAAGGGTGCGAGCGAGGAGGAGCGTTCGGTACTCGTTCAAACTGACTACGAGTTTCCGGCGGTCGCTGGTACGTTCGGGTTCGATCTGTCGGCGGTCACTGACCCGGACGAGGACGGCGAGGACCCCGCCGCGAAGAAGTGCGACCACCGCAGCACCGACGGGTCGGTCGCGTGCAAAGAGTGCGGCCTGTCCGCGGGCGTGTTCATACAGGCCGCTATGGACTTCCTCGACTCCAACGACGGCGCAGAGGCCGACGACCCTGGATATTTCAACTCCTGATCACTCCCGAGACAGCCGCCGCCGCCCGTTGCGCGGCTGTTTCTTTGAGGATACCTCTCCGCTCGCTGGGCCGGGTATCCGCCGGGTTGTAGACGCTGAGGCTTGACACAACCAGCACGATCTGGTATATTGCATCCGCACGCAGCAGACCGAAACCAGCCGACCCGTGAATCGGTGCGGGACTAGGACGATAAGCGGCTCACGACGCGAACGGGCACAGCCCACTGCGTGCAACCCCGAGCAGTCTCTAACGGGACTGCTTCAGGTTTATAAGGAGGTTTTCATGGCTAGCAAGGTTCGCGCGGGTTCGGTGTACTTCTACGACCCGGTTCCGATGGATCGCGTCTCTCCGCCCTACGGGGTGCAGACGGGGATGCTGAAACCCGGTGATCGCGTGCGGGTTGTGAACCTGCCCGGATGCCCCAAAGCCGGCACGATGGGCATGTGCCACATCGAGACCGAGAAGCGCGCGAAGAAGGATCGGCAGGGACGACCCGTCGGCGAGTTCCTCGGGCTCGTGATGGTATCGTCGCTGGTGAAGGAAAAGCCCGCAACGCATTTCCAGATTTTCGACACTACCGACCCGGCGAAGCCGAAAGCCGTAAGCGCGGCACACCCCGATCGGGCACGGGTCGAGCAGGGAGCGGGAGCGGTCGGGTCGATCAATCCGGAGAAGCGGTACGAGGTGCGGGAAGTTCCCGCAGGAGTCTGAACAGGATCGGATACGAGACCGCCCGCCTGGGCGGTTTTCATTCGAGGATACCTCGCCGCTCGCCGTATCGGGTATCCGCTGGCCACAACTCGCTGACGCTTGACACCGCCTGTAGGTTCTGGTATATTACTCCCGGCACGCATCAGACCCCGACCGCCGCACCGTGAAGCGGCCCACGGGGTCAATCTGGAGAAGTCACGATCTCCGGAAGGGAAACCGATGCGTGCCGACTCGGGGCGGTCCTGAAAAGGACCGCCCCGAGTTCCAAGGAGTGTTCACCATGATCGAGCTTGAACGCGCTTACTGTGGGTTCATCGTCCGGAACCTCGACGCACCGAAGGGCACGCCGACAGAGGAACGGGAGCGGTTCGTCCAAACTGATTGGGACTTCCCGGGCGTCGCTCGGACGTTTGGATGGGATATGCGCGAAGTCCAGAAGACGCTGGACCCCAACGATTTCGACACCGAAGAAGCGTTTGAAGCGGCATCGGCACTGGTCCGCCGCTGCGACCACGACAGCACCGACGGAACCGTGCAGTGCCGAGAGTGCGGCGTAGACGCGGGCAGGTTCATACGCGCGGCCCGCGACTTCCTCGACGAGAACGACGGCGCGACCGCCGAAGACCCGGGATATTTCTAGACACTCCCGCGGACGAGCGGGCACCGCCTGGTGCCCCGTCCGCAAGCATGAGGTATCCGCGAGCGGTGTCGGGTATCCGCTGGCTCAGGCACGCGACCGCTTGATACCGCCTGCCAGTTCTGGTATATTGCACCACCGCGATAGTGCGGCAGGGAGTCCAACCGATGAAGATGCAGCCCGAGCTGTTCAACAAGTTGCGCGAGGCAATCCAGACCGTTCTGGACAAGAACCCGGGCATCGCTGCGAAGTACGTCGTGGGAGACTTTCCGCGAGCCGATCGGTGCAAGGACCGAAATGTCCGGTTCCGTTGGGACTTGTTTTGGGCAAGTGGACTCTCCTCCAAGTTATACGGGAGCGGACTCGACGACTCGCATATAGATACGGCCCTGCGCAGAATCGTGCCGGATATCGTGCAATGAGTCGCGACCAGACGCCGCGTGCGGCTGTTTGTTCGAGGATACCTCGCCGCTCGATGAGTCGGGTATCCGCTAGTTACCAAACGTAACCACTTGACACAACCCGCCAAGTCTGGTATATTGCATCGTCGGCCAGTAACCGACAGGGAGTCTCAGACATGGCACAAGGAATCGACTACGGGATGGGCACCACAAACCGCGACCCGAAGACGGGCATCCGTTACGGCGTCATTTCGCAGAACGAGGTTCTGCAATCGTGGTGCGACAGCTCCGAGGCAGTGTATCCTGATCCCGAGACCGTCACGTGCGAAGCGTGCGGCGGTGAAGGGTTGGTCGAAGAGGAAAAGTGCGAGGACTGCGGCGGAGAGGGTACGGTCGAAGAAGATATGGAGTTTGCGGAGCCGTCTTACTTCGAGTACAACGACGATGGATACGTCGCGCATTGTGGAAACGACGGGGACATCTTTGTCACGAAGTCCCCGTACTTCACGCGAGCGGCGTTCTGCTCGCCATGCGCTCCGGGCGCATGCTACCTGATGTCGCCATGCGAGGACGGCGAACGTGCGTACTGCTTCGGACATGACTGGTTCGAGGATGGACGAGCACCGTATCCGGTCTTCAGCGTCGAGACCGGAGAAGAGATTCACCCGACCAAGTAACGACGAGCGGCGGCCTGCCTGGGCCGCCGCGTTCTTTGCCGGATACCTCGCTGCTTAACCTACCGGGTATCCGCCGGTTGTGGCACGATGACGCTTGCAATCGTCCGACAGGTCTGGTATATTGTTCTTGGCAATTACGCCACTAGGGAGCCTCAACCATGCCGCGCGGAATCGATATCGACGCCAAGGGATCCGACATCCTCTCATGCCGTGACGTGCACGATCTTCTCGAAGAGATGCAGGACGAGCGCGCCGCACTCGCGGACTGCGTCACGGACGCCGAGACCGAACTGGAAGAACTGGACGACGACGCGACGCCGGAAGAGCGTGAAAAAGCGGAGGAAGCGGCCGCGGACGCCCGCGACGCGCTGAAGAGCTGGGACGAGGAGAACGGCGACGCGCTGAAGGAGCTGGAAGAGTTCACCGAGCACATGCCGCTCGACGGCACGCTGATTCACGACTCGTATTTTCAGAAGTACGCACAACAGACCGCCGAGGACATCGGCGCGATTGACCCAAAGGCGGGCTGGCCGCTCGACTGCATCGACTGGGAGCGCGCGGCGAGCGAGCTGCAAAGCGACTATTCTGAGTACGATTGGGGTTCTGAGACGTATTGGTGCAACGAGTGAATCACTCCCTGAGAGGCGGCTTGTTGCCGCCTTTTTCATTGCGGATACCTCTACGCCCAACCCATCAGGTATCCGCTGGTGCCGACTCGCTGAGGCTTGACACGGCTTGTTGTTTCTGGTATATTGCGTCCGTCGCGATCACGCGACAGGGAGCAATGAACATGAACGAAGTATTCCGGACGGACGTTGTGGACGGACTGATTGGTGTCGCGTACTACGAAGAGGACGCGTCCAATCCCCAAAAGGAATGGGACCCGTTCGGGGAGATTCTCTACGCCGCGCATTCCCGATACGTGCTGGGAGGGCGAGCCGTCGATTCCGATGAGATGCGGGAAATCGCGGAGGATCCCAACAACATCGTGCTGCCAGTTTACGCCTACGTCCACGGCGGATCGACCATCAGCACGGGCGCGTTCTCATGCCAATGGGATTCAGGGCAGTCGGGGTACGTGTGGATTAGCAAGGCCGATGCCCTGAGTCAGCTGGGCAAGAAGCGTCTGACGACCAAGACGCGTGAGAAGATTCTGGAGAACCTGCGCGGCACCGTTCGCACGTTTGCCATGTTCTTGGAAGGAGATGTGTACGACTTGCGCGTCTACCGCGTGGACGAGAACGGCGACATCGACGAATCGGACATCGTGGATTCCATGGGCGACGTGTACGAACGCGACTACGCGGAGAAGGAACTGGAGAAAATGGTTCAGCGCGAAGCCGCGAACGAACGCAAGCGCGTCGCAGAAGAAGCGGCCCGCGTCGAAGCTGCCGCGGACGCGAAACAGGAACGATTCGAGTTTGCCCGCGGCGCGTCCGACTGATTCACACAACACTCCCGCAAGCGGTGCGCGGCCGGCGAAAGCTGGCCCGCCGCTATTTCAACTGGCAGTTGAAATCCTGGTCGCGGATACCCAGTGGCACGAGGCGGTAGGGTATCCGCTGGCGCCATCAGGTATCCGCCGGTTGTGGCACGATGACGCTTGCAATCGTCCGACAGGTCTGGTATATTGTTCTTGGCAATTACGCCACTAGGGAGCCTCAGAAATGCCGCACGATATCACGATCAAGGCGTACAAGTTCTCCGAACTCAGCGACAAGGCGAAGGAAACCGCCCGCGACTGGTATCGGAGCGTCGACGACGATCAATCCGACAATCTGGAAGAGATGTTTCTGAACGATCTTTCCGACTGGATCGGCCTGTGCAAGTATGACGGACGCCGCAACAACGGCAAGCGGGGCACCGGCCTGTCCGTCTACTTCTCGCTCGGCCATTGTCAAGGCGACGGCGTTGCGTTCTCGGGTCCGATTGACTTCGCGCACCTGCTCCAGACGCAAGCGGCCCTAGAGGCGCAGATTGTCGGCTTGCGGGCCTCGGGCAACGACTACGCGGACAAGGCGGTGAAAGTCCTGCTCAGCGCAAACACGCGGCGACTGATCGCACGCCTGATCGACGAGGGCATCGACTTCTCGGGCAAGGTTACGCACGAGGGCCGCTATTCGCACTGGAATAGCATGTCCGTCGAGTTGTCCGTGGACGGCTACGGGGACGCGGAGAACGACGCGGACGATACGCGACGCAAGGCGATCGACGCCGACGTGAACGCGGTCGAGTCCGCGATCGCCGAGTGGGCGAAGGACGTTTCCCGATTCCTTGAGCGTTTGGGGTACGAGGACATCGAATACCGGCACAGTCCCGAATACGTGGACGAGAATATCACGATCAACGGCTATCTGTTCACCGAAGACGGCAAGCGGTGCGCCCGGCTCAACTAGCACAACACTCCCTAGAGGCGGCAGGGCGGCGCAAGCCGCCCTGTTGCTATTTCAACTGGCAGTTGAAATCCTGGTCGCGGATACCTTG
>CAZELA010000008.1:0-5447 GCA_964512835.1 uncultured Candidatus Saccharibacteria bacterium
GCACGAGCGGGACCGGCACCGGCTCTCCCGGCGGCGTGGCGTCCGCGATGACCACGTCCGACGTCCACCATCCGACAGAGGTCGCGCTCCCGCCGAAGCGCAAGGGCGATCCGGACGATGACGCTGTCGCGAAGGCCGAGCCGCAGGTCGCCGAGGAGCCCGACGCGGGGCCGTCCAGCTCGAAGCGCGAGCCGTAGCTGTCTCAGCCCGTCCCCAACACCGCGAAGATGACCGCGCTCTCGGCCAAGCTCTCCGGCGTCTCTTGCCAGCCGGAGAGCCGCAAATCCTTCGCCCGGTGGTAGCGGGAGATCTCCAGGGCAGCCAGTGGATGATCGGCCAGGTTCGAGGGCTTCCCCGCCTGACGAAGAGCCTTCAGTACGCGCGCCCGCTTCGGTTCGTTCACGGCGCCGAGCTTCCCACGAAAAACGAGGGCCCCGACCCTTTCGAGCCGAGGCCTCTGCCGCGCCCACCATCGTACCCGGGGACGAGCCAGGGACGGGACTTCAACCCGTGGCGCGTTGGGGTGGTAGCGATCCACATCCCTGACGGGACGACACGGCCGAAGCCGGCCCGGCACCTGACCGGTTCACCAACGCGACGAAGGTGAGCACGCCCGCGGCGAGGCGCAAGGGCTACGTCGGCAGGCGTCGCAAGTCGGAGCCCACCGCCGGAAGCTCGGCGCTCGGGTTCTTCGAGACGAGAAGCAGCGCGTCCAAGTCCGGGCCGCGCGACGGCCGGACGACCTTCCAGTCGATCACGCGCCACGTCTCGCCGCTGGCTCGAACGAAGTCGCTGGCCATCGCGCTGAACCGCGACAGGTACGCGGCGTCGTTGTGGCAGATCAGGACGATCGCGATCGATGGCCACCCTTCGAGCCGGTGCGCCCCGAGGATCGGCTCCAGCATGCCGCTCGCCCGCATGATGTCGTCGATCGGGTTGCACGGACCATGGTCGTCCCAGCGCATCGAGCCTCTCGCGAGCCGGAACGGTTCCCACGCTGGTGCTGGCCCATCGAAGAGGATCGACGTCTCCCGCGGGAGCTTGGCGTTCGTGAACCAGCGCACCTGCTTGGGCTTGTCGCGGCTCTTTTCGATGCCGAGCGCCATCACCGGACGCAAGCTCTGGAACCACGGATCGAGCCACGGGTTCAGAACGTGGGCGCGATCCCGCTGGATCTCCTCGGCGCGACCGACCTCGGCTTGGTAGCTCACGCGGCGCCCCGTGCGTGCTTTGGACAGGTGCAGGCGTCCAGCAAGCTCGGCGGCATCGGCCCGAGGACCACGGCGCGCCCGTCGACAGCGCTCTGCTTCAGGAAGTCCTCCGGGTTGGCGCGGAAGCACTGCCCGCGCGCGACGCACCGATCCGGCTCTGAGGCGAACGGTACGGCGATCCAGTCGACGGTGAAGCGTCTCCGGCCGAGGTCGTCAGGGCCGTCGTCGTCGAAGGTCACGAAGCGGGTTCGCATCGTCACGCTGCCACCGCCGGCCTGTCCTGCTCGAACAGGTGGAAGACGAGCGTGCCGCCTTCGAGCTGGAACGTCCCGACAAACGTCAGCCGGTGCGGCTCCGGGATGTCGTGGCCGGTGCCGAAGATCTTGAAGGCCCGGTAGGTCTTCTGCATCGCAGGTTCGACAAGCGCCCACAGGCAGACGGTGCCGTGCTGCACCTGGACGCTCAGCGGCTTCGCGCCTGCCGGCATGAGGATGGTGATCCTGTCATCGGGTTCGATCGGAAACTTCCAGACCTGTGCCATCGTTACTCCTTCATGCAACCGGTGATGATCCCGCCGTTGGGTCCCAACGCGAGCGGCTCCCCGTGGACGATGTTCGCGCGGAACATTTCCGGATCGAGATCCAACGAGCCGAGCTGTTCGTTCTCTGCGGGCAGCTCGCACTCGACGAGATCGTCCGGGTTGACGCCGAAGACCTGGCGCTCGAAGGCGACGCGGTTGAACTCGCCGGTCACGTTGACGGTCACCGTCACGGCGCCACCGTCGCCCTCACTGAACGAGACAAGCGTCACGCGGTGGCCTGCGGTTTCCGATCTGGCCAGCCGGTAGAGTCTCCACGGCTTGAAGCGCTCGGCGACCTTGCGCACGGCATCGGGACGCTCCGCCACCCAGGCGTTCCATTCGGCGATCTGCTCTTCTGTCGGCGTTCCAATGTCGGCCATCGGACGTCTTCCACAAAACAACGCCCCGGACCGTGAGATCCGAGGCGTCCCCGGAGCCTATCCCGAGGCTGTGGCTTTCCAAGTCGAGGGAGCGGGATTCGAACCCGCGGCCACGAGCACCCAAAGCTCGCGCACGACCGGACTGTGCTTCCCCTCGTTGCGAGACGCCCCGGTCACGGACTCAGATCACTGGCCGTGACCAAGGGCTAATCTCTGGTTCTCCAGATCGTTTCCTGATCTCCAGGACCATCGCCTTCCAGGCTCCACCGGTCAGCTCCACGCCAATCGGTGTCACTGCGGGCCCGTCATCCTGGCATTCACGTCGCTGGCCATGCGCCGTTGGCTCTGCAACCGGAACCTATGGCCGAGGAGCGCGATGCGCAAGGGGGCGTCCAGCTGGCGCACCCGCTCGCCCGTGCTTACCGTGCCCGGATGAGCGAGACGAAGACCAGGCGACCGATTGGCGAAGACCTCGTGGGCTGGTTCCGGGATCGTATCCGGATGCTCCTGCGCATCGAGCAGGAATCCGATATCAATCTGACGTGGGGCTTTCTGCGAGGCGATCGCGTGGTTCGTCAGGTCCAGCGCAAGGTCGAGGGGGCATGGTTCGGCCTCTTGCCGGCCGAGCTGGCGACGCTGGCGAACAACGGGCTCGTCCACGATGAGGGCTGCTGGAAGGTCGAGGACGAAGCGCCGAAGCCGCGCACTGGTGCGACCTATCAGGATCTGGTCAACCAGATCGCGGCAGAGGTGAATCCAGGCGCAGAGCCGCCGAAGATTCGCCTTCCGATGGGCCTGACGTCGCCGATCGACGTCACGGTCGAGCGCTTCGATGCGCCGCCGCGGAAGATTTGCTCGTTCGTTCCGGTCGATCCGAGCGAGCCAATTCGTCCGCTCCCGCCGATGCCGGAGGATCCCGATGGCGTGGTTCGCGAGGTCCGGACGCAAGCCGCGGCAGACAGATTGTTCCCGGCCGCGTTCGAGCGAAAGGATCTGCCGGTGCCGCTCGACAGGCGCGGTGTGGTGCTGACGGCGGAGATCACGGCGCCGGTCAGCGGCGCTGATTGGGATTTGGCGCAGGCCGCGCTCGACGAAGCCTCGCTTTGCTTGCAACGGCAGGGCGTGCCGGCAACGTGGCTGCTCCTCCCACACGGGATGAAGCCGCTGGTGCTCGCGCCGGATCCTCGGCTGACCGAGCTGGCCACGAGGCCGCTGCGCCACGTCCGGTTCGAGGGGCCGATCGACGAGATCGAGATCCCCGTCGCGCCGCCGACCTACGAGCAGCTCGGGAAGCTGGGAGAACCGGCGGACCTCACCGGCTGGCACGCACCGAACCACGGTCGCCCGCCGCCGAACCCGCTCGAAGCCTTCGTCGCGGCTCACCCTGGTGCAGACCCGACGAGCGACCCGGACACGCTGGCCTACATCAACCAGAAGCGGGCCGAGCTGGGCGTGCCGATCTTGGTGCCTGCGCAGCCGTGGAAGATTCGCGGCGTCGATGATCCGGACCCGCTCGATGCCCTCAAGGCCCGCGTCACGGTGACCGAGCCCGGAAGTAACGTGGTCCGGCTGGTTCACCCGACCCGTGAGACCCGCTCACCTTGTGCCAGTGGCCATCCGGAAGACGAGACCTGCGAGCTGTGCCGGGGGGTCCAGATCGATGGCCAAGGGGCCGAACCGGCCCGAGATGGCAAGGATTTCGACCCTCCCAGCTGAGCCGGCCACTGGCTCACCTTGGGCCACCCCGAAAAATAGGTAGCGGACAACCCGGCACACTTGGTGATAGCTTCCGGGGCATGTCGCTCACCGTCCCCAAGTTCTCATCGCTCGGGTTTGGCATGCTGGCAGCGGTCCGGCTGCTCCGCGACGAAGCGGAGGCTCGCCTGGTCGCCATCGAGGGCCAGACGAACTGGGCCAACACGAACAAGACCGCGGTCCGGTTCGCGTCGACCGCCAACATCGTCGGGACCCGGAGCGGATCGGTGCTCACGGTCACCGCGACGGGCGCGCTCGGCGCCATCGACGGCGTGACGCCGGCCCTGGGCGATCGCTGTCTCCTGAAGGACCAGACGACCGGCGCGGACAAGGGCATCTACACGGTGACCTCGCTCGGCGGTGTCGGCCTCCACGCGACCTTCACGCGCGCCGCCGACGCCGACACCTCCGCCGAGCTGACCAGCGGCTCGCGCGTCTTCGTCTCGGAGGGCACGGTCTCCGCCGGGGAGACGTACACGCTCACCACCGCGGCGCCGATCACCCTCAACACGACCTCGCAGACCTGGACGAAGGGCGTCACCGCCGCCGCCCTCGCCTCGACGGCCAACGGCAAGGGCGCGAGCACGATCGGCATCGAGGACGCCGCGAGCAAGTACACCGCGACCAACGTCGAAGCCGCGCTCGCCGAGGCGAAGGTCTTGCTCGATCAGGCGCCCGGTTTCCAGGCGGGCGCCGCGACCCTCTCCAGCGGCACGATCACCGTCAACACGGGGATCACCGTCGCGGCCAACAGCGAGGTCATCCCCATCGAGATCGGCGCGATCACCGGCAGCGCCAACTTCGCGAGCCTCCGCGAGCTGAAGTCCTCCCGCGTCAACGGCGGGCCAGGCGTCGGCACGATCGTGCTGGAGGCCGTCGCCTCGGACGGCGCCAAGGACGCGGACGCGGCCGGGGCCATCCGGTTCGTGATCCTCACCCCGCTCGTCTGATCCATGAGCAAGGTCCCCCCTCTCCCGGAAGCGGTTCGGCGGCTGGTCTTCGCGACTGCCGCGACGGCCGCTTTCGCGGAGCCGATCCAGCTCGACGCTGGCGAGGCCGGCGACGACACGAAAACGACGTCCTGGGTGCAGGTCGCCCGCGAGGGGACGTTCCGCGGCCACGCCCGCGGGGAGTTCACGCTCGATGCGAGGTGCTTCGCCGAGCTGATCAAGAACTTCCGCGCTCACGGCTGGTTCCATCGCGGCGAGGACGGCTACGGCGACAAGGACGTGATCCCGTTCGACTGGCGTCACGCTTCGGAGCAGCCGCCGGCCAACGGGGGCCCCGCGGCGATGCAGGTGCAGGCCGCGATCGGCTGGGCGCAAGACCTGGAGACGCGCACCGGACCGGATGGACGGTTGCAGCTCTGGGCGAAGGCTCGCCTGCTGTCCGAGGCAAAGACGCTGGTGCGGGAGGGCGCGATCAAGTCGTGCTCGGTCGCGATCTGGCCGAACGCGAACGATCCTGTCTCGAACGTGCCGATCGGCTGGTACATGTCGTCGATCGCGCTCACGAACGACC
>CAZELA010000009.1:0-4667 GCA_964512835.1 uncultured Candidatus Saccharibacteria bacterium
TCGCCGGACGATCGGCCTTCGGGTGGAAGGAGATTTCGTATCGCATCGTCGATGGGTCTTTGACTTCAGTCGACCTTGAGCGGAGCGGGTCGCTCCCCAGTAATCCGGCATGGCAGGCATACAGCGAGCAAGCGGACGTCGGCGATGTCGTTCTCATCCGCCCCATTCCAGGCGATCCGCCGCCCGGCATCTTCTCCAACATGTCGGCATTGGCGGTCGATGGCGTCTCAGGCGAGAAGCACGCGATCATCTTCGACGGCTTCACCGCCAATACTCGCGGCAGCTACACGGTTCGCTACTTGGACAGCGAAACGGATTCCATCCCGATCGACTCGAATGCCGCCTCCGTTCTCGAATACCTTCGCAGCGCTGGCATTCCGATCCGATCCGTCGTCGACCTGGACGACGGGTTCGAGATCGAGTTCGACGACTACGCCCAGCACCCCGCAATCGTCGTCAATTCGTCGACGGTGATTCGCCATCAGCACTGGATCGCGTTTGCCCCGATCTACGTTCCGGCTCCGACCGAACCTCCTCCACCGGAGGCCGTCGCGATCGCCGTTTCGTCTTCATTCCGCATTGCGGTCAGCGGATTCATTCCGCAGTTCGCCGAAAGCGGCTCCGTCGAAGTTTCGGGCTCCATCTCGGCGTCGATGACGACCGGCAGCACGGTCGCAAGTAACGAACAGGTCATTTACGAAACAAATGTCGTCAACGAAGGCGGTTGGATCAAGCAGTACGTCCGCGAAGCGCGAACGACGTTCGACGTGGCGACCGAGACATTCGTGACGACCCGAACGGAATGGACGTTTAGCCATGTCATTTGCTGTTGCTCCTGCAACCCGAACGATCCGACGCATTCCGTTTCTCTCGGCGGCGAGATCGCCGTCAACGGTCGCCTGGACGGCTACAACATCGACGGATTCTTCATTGAAGACACGCTCGGCTTCACGTTTGGGTTTGCGGAAGAAATCGTCCTGTACGGACCCGGCAGCAACTACTTCACCGGCGGAATCGTCGTCGATGGCGGCATCGCCATTGATGTCGGCTTTGAAGCTCCTGTCTCCATGGATGGCAAGGTTGCCATCGTCGGAACGATCAGCGGCTTCCGCGATGATGTCGTCAAACGCGAAGGATTCGGCGGCGAAATCGCCGTCTCCGCGTCGTTCTCCGAAGGGCTGCTGAACGTCGTTGGAATCGACATCAGCGGCAACGCGGCAGTCGACGGCTCCTTGTCGTCGACGGAAGAAGTGTCGCACGCCATCGCCATGAGCGGCGATGTTGCCGTCGATGGGCTTCTGCTCGCGGCGAGCGAGTCAGTCGACTATGCGGCACTGTCTGGCTTGGTCGCCGTCGATGGGTCTGTGGCCGTCGAAACCGCGTCCGACGAAATCGAATCCATCTCCGGAGAAATCGCCGTCGTCGGCGAATTCGCCGCAAAGATCGACACGACCGAAAGCGTCAGCCAGTCAGGCTTGATCGCCGTCGATGGAGCCGTTTCCGCATTGCCGGAAACCTCTTCCTCCGAAGGCTTCTCTGGGAGCGTCGCGGTCGAAGGCTCGGCGACGGCTGTTCAGTCGAACGAGACTTCCGCTTCGGCGAGCTTTTCCGGGCTCATCGAAATCGACGGATCGCTTTCCGGAACCCAAACGACCGAATCGTCCAGCTACGCCGCGATGCTTGGCGAGATCGCCGTCGAAGGGTCGCTCGCCGCAGCCCAGGCGAACGAAGCGTTCAGCTACGTCGCCTTTGCTGGCGAGATCGCAGTTGACGGATCGCTTGCCGGATCGCAAGCGAACGAATCCTCCAATTCCGAAGGCTTCGCTGGACTTGTCGAGATCATCGGCTCCATCACTGGCGTTCAGTCGAATTCGACATCGAGTCAGGCCACGATGTCCGGCGAAATCGCCATCGAGGGTTCGCTGCTTGGCGTCCGCGAGAATGCGGGAACTTCTGTTGAATCGGCCATGAGCGGAGAGTTGGCTATTGAAGGTTCGCTGACTGGCGTCCGTGAGAATGCGGGAACGTCCACTGAAGCAGCCATGAATGGCGAACTGGCCATTGAAGGTTCGCTGACTGGCTCTCTCGCTTCTGGCGGAACGTCCAATTCGTTCTCGCTTGCTGGAGAGCTTGCAGTCGATGGCTCATTGACGGGCTCGCTGACCAGTGGCGGAGGCGGTTCGTCGAACTCCTTTGCCTTTGCTGGGGAGTTGGCTGTCGAAGGCTCGCTGTCCGGCTCCCTGTATGTCCCTGCAAGTTGGCCTGTTTCAACCAACACCGGCACAACGACAGCAATTCCAATCGAGCTTGTCGAGGGGTCCGACGGAAGAATCTGGTTTTACCGCAACGGGGAGAATCGAATCTCGGCGCTCGACACGTCGACAGGCGTCATTACGGACTACACGCGGACCGGCGGCAGCGAAGCGATCGGCGGTATCTGCGCTGGCCCTGACGGGAACATTTGGTATACGGTTCACAATACCACCAAGGTTGGCAAACTTACGACTTCCGGAACTTTCACCGAATACACGGTTCCCGTCGCTGGCGAGCAAATCTGCTCGGATGGAACCGATCTGTATTACTGCTCCTACTCCGCAGGCTCCATCACGAAGGTGGGGACGGGCGGATCGTCTACGCAGTACACGACCAGCGGAACTCGATACCTGACTGGAATTTGCGCAGCTGGCGGAAATATTTGGAGTTGTGCGTATGCGGGCGCGAATGGCGACGTTATCGTCAAGATGACGACGGGCGGCAGCTTTACCTATTACACCGTGGGTGCTGGCGGCAATCCGTGGCTTTGCTCCGCAGACGGGAATGGCATTGTTTTCTCTTACTACGGCGCAGGCAATCCGGTTCGGTTCTGCTCCTCGACTGGAACGATCACTGGAGCGACCGTCACAGGAACGGACGTGCAGCTTCCGGTTCTCGCTGGGGACGGCAACTTCTATTGGGGTCGTCGAGCCGATCTTGCGATCGGAAAGCTGTCGGGTTCGACTTATTCGACCTTCGCGTCAGGGCTGTCGTCGACCGTTCGTTACGTTTTGCCGATCAGTCCGTACCTTTATTATCAAACCAACAACACGATCGGCAGGCTTTCGCTGTAGCGGCGAATCATGTAGGATCACTGAAACCAAACCGAAAGGACACTGCAATGGCATTTGTCGTACCCGATGAAGGCGAAATCTTTTTGGCGACGACGCTCCGTGCGAACATCGGCGTCATCACGATCGGCCTGTTCACCAGCAACTTGACGCCCGCGTATAACCATACGCTCGGCGACCTAGGGACTTACGGTTCCGGCGCTGCCGGAACGAACACGACGTTCAATTTTTCCGCAGGGTTTGCGGCACCCGCTGCCGACTCGACCGGAAACGCCAAGGCCATGATGACGCAAAGCGCAAGCTACGCGACGATCGGCCCTGCATCCAGTCTCGGCACCGCCAGCGTCATCGTCTATGGAGCCTACATGGCTTCTAGTACGGGAAAAATCCTGTCCGCGGAGCGATTCAGCGGCGGGCCGTATACCTTGTCGGATACCGGGAATCTCATTAAGATTACCGCGTGGACGTACAAGCTCTATAACCCGTAACCGCACTGGACGACCCGCATGCTGGCTCATTACAAAAACAACCTACTCGCATCGCTTCTTCAACTTGGGAAGCCGGAAGAAGCGATCGAAGCAGCGAAGAACCTGCCGGGGGAAATGGACGCCAAGAGCCACGAACTCTTGGCTACAGCCTACATCGAATCCGGCGAGTACGAGAAAGCCGTTGCTGCCCCCATCGAGGGCATCAACGGCTTCCTCATGCGCTCATGGGCCTACGACGGACTTGGATCGCCGTGGCAATCGGAGATGGCGACTCGCACCGGACTGTCATTCTTCCCCGACAGCGAGCATCTTGGAATCGAATTGGCCATAAACTGCTTCCGTCAATGGAAGTGGAAAGAGGCGTTCGAGCTATGGGAGAAGCACCGATTCAAGGTGTGGCCCGGCGCGATCGGAACGGAGATGCGTAAATTTCCCGAATTAGCGTGGAACGGCGAGAAGATCTACGGGAAACTTCTCGTCACCATGGAGCAAGGGCTCGGCGACAACATCCTTTTCGCGCGATTCGCAACCGAAGCCCGCAAGCGAGTCGGCGAACTGCATGTCCAGTCTCGGCCCGAGTTCGCGGCCATCCTGGAGGAATCCGGACTGTTCGACGCCGTTCATGTTACGCAAATGCCGAAGTATGAGGCCCACTGCTCCATGCTGTCGCTTCCCGGCATCATGAAGCTCGACTACGTTCCGAACGGCCCGTACCTCAAGCATGCCGGAAGAGTCGATTTGCCTTCGGAGGGGCTGAACGTTGGTGTGTATTGGGGAGGCAATCCTTCGTTTCATGGCGACATGGAACGGTCGATGCCTCTGAAATTCGCCGCGCCGTTGGCTGCGATCCCCGGTGTTCGCCTCTTCAATTTGACGAAGGAAACCGCGCCGCGAATGTACTCGAAGAATCCGACTCCCGTCGACTACTTCGCGCATGACTTCCCCATCGAGCTTCCCGAATTGCGGACCTGGGAAGACACGGCGTCTCTGTTGAACTCACTCGATCTAGTCGTTACGACTTGCACCGGCACCGCGAACCTCGCTGGGGCAATGGGGATTCCCGCCATCGTCCTTC
>CAZELA010000010.1:0-3805 GCA_964512835.1 uncultured Candidatus Saccharibacteria bacterium
GTAGAGGTGCTCTGGGATGACCGCGATGTGCGCGCTGGTGAAAAATTTGCCGACAGTGACCTCATGGGCATCCCACTGCGCATCGTTGTCTCTGAAAAGACTTTAACCGCTGGCAAGTTTGAGTGTGTTGAGCGCGCATCGGGCCACACAGCACATAAAAGTATATCTGAACTCATTGGACACTTTACTGCATGAAAAACCCGCTCGAGAGACTGTTTCCCCTCATATCAAATGACGTAGGTATCGATCTTGGTACTGCTAACACGCTTGTCTATTTGCGTGGTAAGGGGATAGTGGTCAACGAGCCATCGGTTGTTGCGGTCAACACCAAGACGGGCCAGGTGGTTGCGGTGGGGACCTCTGCCAAAGAGATGCTCGGCCGCACACCGGGGCACCTAAGCGCGGTGCGGCCGCTGGTTGATGGTGTTGTCTCCGACTTTGAAGCGACCGAAGAGATGCTCGCCTACCTCATGAAGCGCGCACAAGGTGTGTCACGCAAAATTTTGGGCCCGCGCGCGGTCATTGGGGTGCCGTCAGGCATCACAAATGTTGAGATGCGCGCGGTGCGCGATGCAGCCCAAAACGCAGGAGCCCGGGAGGTACATATTATTGAAGAGCCGATGGCTGCGGCGCTCGGTATCCGGCTGCCTATCCGTGAGGCGAGCGGGAGCATGATCGTTGATATTGGCGGCGGTACGACCGATATTGCGGTCATTTCGCTCGGCGGTATTGTGCGTGCAAAAAATTTGCGCATCGCGGGTGACAAACTCAACCAAGACATCATCAGCTATGTACGCTCTGAATTTAAAATTCTTATTGGTGAGAAGACCGCTGAGGGGGTCAAGATCGCTATCGGCTCGGTGACTGAAGACAGTGGACGGCTCGAGGCTATTGTACGAGGGCGCGACCTTATCACGGGCCTGCCGCGCGAGATACTCCTCACCGACTCAGATGTGCGCGAAGCGATATCGCAGTCTATCGATACGCTCATTGAAAGCGTGCGCGAGGTGCTCGAGACAACACCTCCCGAAATTCTTTCCGACGTTATGCGCTCAGGCATTATGCTCACGGGTGGTGGAGCGCTCATCAAAGGGCTCGACGCACTTTTGTCACAGTGGCTCAAGGTCCCGGTGATTGTTGCCGACGACCCACTAACAGCGGTCGCGCGCGGCACCGGGGTGGTGCTTGAAAATCTTGAATTTTATAAGGATGTACTCTTAGAACATGAGGAGGATATCGCGTAGCCGCGCGTCATATGTGGCGATGCTCCTGTGTTGCGTGGCACTGCTTGCTGTGGGGAGTGTGTGGCGCGAGCAGGTTGGTGCTCTCCTGTGGCGCGCGATGGTGCCAGTTGTAGCGCACAATCCTTTTGCGGGTGTGGTGGGCACACTGAAAGCGAACGCATCTCTTGCGCATGAAAATGAACAGCTGCGCGCAGCGCTCGCCTCAACGACCACAGTGCTCGCTGATCGCGATGCTCTGTATCAAGAAAACCTTGGGCTCAAGGCGCGTATGGGGCGTGATGGCTCAGTGCGCACGCTCCTTGCGGGTGTTATGGTGCGCCCTCCAGCAGTACCGTATGACACGCTCATTATTGACGCGGGGCACTTGCAAGGGGTGAGCGACAAAGCGCTCGTATATGCGGGTGGCACCACCGTTATCGGTGAGGTAGATGCGGTATATGACAGCACGTCGCGCGTCGTGCTCTTCTCTTCGCCGGGGCAGGTATACCAAGGCATGCTCATGGAGTCGAGCACGCACCCTGCTATCCCTGTTACTGTGGAGGGTCAGGGCGGCGGTACGCTGAGCACACAGGTACCGGTTGGTGGTGACGTGGCCGTGGGCGACTCAGTACTATTACCTGGTGTGGCGGGCGGCTATATGGCAAAGGTGGTAGGGCTTGATACAAAAAAGGGTGAGTCGTTCACCACGCTGTATCTACGCATGCCAGTAAATGTGCAAGAGTTACGTTTTGTTGAAATTGCTAAATAGTATGCAACGTCTTGTACTCTACGCGCTGGCAACTTTTCTCTTTGTAAGTAGTTTTTGGCTTAGTGTTTGGCCGCTTGCCGTCATTGCCGTGCTACTTCTTGCAGCCTATGGCTATGGGTATGGTGCCGCACTCTTGGCGTTTGCTGTTGATGCACTGTGGGGGTATCCTGCAGGATTTTTTCACTATCTGGGCATATGCCTCATGTTGGTGATTGGTATTACGGTGTTGCGTGCCGTGCTGATGCCTCATTTGCGCTCGCGCGTGCCGAGCATCATGTAAAGCGCTATACTAGTGCTGCTATGCGCCGCAAAAAGCGAAAGACGTTGCGAGAAATCGCGCCCGATGAAATTTTGCTCGATGCGTCGACGAATGATTTTGATAAAGACCGCTTCGAGGGGCGCCTTGAGCGCCCTTTGCGGCGGCGCACCTTTTTGTTTACCGGTGGGGTGCTCGCACTTATCTTCACCCTCCTTACCGTGCGCGCGGGGTTTATGCAGATCGTTCATGGTGCCGACTATGAAGATCTTGCACAGCGCAATCAGCTCTCGCAAACCATCTTGTTTGCTGACCGAGGGCTCATTACCGACCGTACTGGGTTGCCGCTTGCCTACAACGAGCGCGGCGCGGTGGGTACTACTACGCAAGAGTTTGCAACACGAGTGTATGCCACTATGCGCGGGCTCGCTCATGTGGTGGGCTACGCAAAGTCACCCGCAAAGGACAAGAGTGGCTCCTACTATCGCAACGAGTTTATCGGTATAGACGGTGCCGAGAAAGCGTTTGATGCTCAGCTTAGTGGTATCAACGGCATGGAGCTAACCCAAACCGACGCACACGGCAAGGTGATCGCTCAGAGCGTGACGCAGCCGCAAGAGCCGGGGCAGCAAATCGCTCTTTCGATTGACGCAAAGCTAACCCAAGGGCTGTATGACGCACTTGCCCAGCGCGCAGAAGACTCAAAGTTCCAAGGTGGCGCTGCGGTCGTTATGGATATACATACCGGAGAGATACTTGCCATGACGAGCTATCCTGAGTTTTCACAAAATGCACTTGCCGCGGGCGACTCGGCAGCGTTTCGCTCTATTAACACCGACTCTCGTCGGCCATTCCTTAACCGCGCTACGAGCGGCCTGTATGCACCAGGCTCTATCGTGAAGCCTGTGGTTGCTGTGGGAGCACTCACCGAGGGCATCATTAGCCCCAACAAGCAAATTTTGTCTACCGGCTCTATCAGTTTGCCCAACCAGTATGACCCTGAGCACCCTTCAGTGTTCAAAGACTGGCGCGCCCATGGGTGGGTTGATGTACGCCACGCAATAGCGGTATCCTCGGACGTATATTTTTATGAAGTGGGCGGGGGGTTCCAAGGTCAGCCTGGGCTTGGGATCGATAGGCTCGACAAATACTTCCGGCTTTTTGGATTTGCTGAGGACCCGGGGCTTGTGGGATTTCCGACACAAGACGGCAACATTCCAACGGCAGCATGGAAGGCAAAATATTTTCCTGAAGATCCAACTTGGCGCGTGGGCGACACGTACCACACGGCGATAGGGCAGTATGGCATGCAGGTAACGCCGCTGCAGGCAGCACGCGCAGCTGCGGCAGTAGCAAATGGCGGCAAGCTTGTTACTCCTGTGCTGGTGGCGAGTTCAACAGTAGAGGCACAAGACCTGCATATCCCTGAGTCGGTCATGCAGATTGTCCGCGAGGGTATGCGTATGAGTGTGACCGAGGGTATTGCTGCGGCGGTAAAGTTTGACTTTGTGCACGTTGCGGCAAAGACAGGAACCGCACAGGTGGGCGTGCGTAATG